>CAJTEW010000013.1 GCA_910575605.1 Lachnospiraceae bacterium | reverse complement strand
GGGACAGGGAAAAACGAATCTGGGACGGGGTTTTTCTAGAAAAACCCCGTCCCAGATTCGTTTTTCCCTGTCCCTTAACTACCCTCAGGACTCAAAGGATTAGAATATTGTTCTTATGTCTGTATACTCATAACAGTCAAAGCTGTCCGCCACATTTTTACAGGTAAGCTTTCCGTCATAAGTATTGATTGCGGAATAGATAGCTTCATCTTCTCTGCATGCCTGTTCCAAGCCCTTGTCTGCAATCTTAAGTCCATAGCTTAAAGTTACGTTTGTAAGTGCAATGGTTGAGGTTCTAGGAACTGCACCGGGCATGTTGCCTACACAGTAGTGGACAATGCCTTCTTCTATAAAAATCGGGTTATCATGATACGTCATTCTTGTGGTCTCGCCGCACCCGCCCTGGTCTACAGCCACATCTACAAATACCGTGCCCGGCCGCATCTCCTTTAGATATTTTTTCTTAAATATCTTTGGAGCAGCTTTTCCGGGAATCAGCACGGATCCAATTACCAGATCAGCCTCTTTCACACATTTTTCAATATTGGCATCCGTAGAGGCAAGTGTCTGAATCCGTGCACCGAAAATGTCATCCAGATATGCCAGCCTCTGAAGGTTGATATCGAGAATCGTTACGTCTGCGCCCATTCCAACAGCAATCTTACATGCGTTTGCACCAACCGAACCGCCACCTAAAATGACCACCTTTGCCTTTGGTGTGCCAGGTACTCCTGCCAGCAGAACTCCAGAGCCGCCAAATATCTTTTCCAGATATTTGGCGCCCTCCTGCACGCTCAGGCGTCCGGCAATCTGGCTCATGGGTGCAAGAAGAGGAAGTCCTCCATTTCTGTCTGTCAGCGTCTCGTATGCAACGCCTTTAACTTTATAATCAAGGAGTGCATCTGTCTGAGGCTTATCTGCTGCAAGATGAAGATATGTGTAGAGAATCAGCCCTTCATGGAACAAAGAATACTCTTCCTTAAGGGGCTCTTTCACCTTAATCATCATCTCTGACGTATCCCATACTTCTTTTGCAGTATCAAGTATCTTTGCACCAGCCTGTGTATACTCTTCGTCTGTAAAGCCCGAACCTGTCCCCGCGCTTTTTTCAATATAAACTTCATGTCCGGAAGCTACATAACTTTTTACATTGTCCGGGGTCATACCTACCCGGAATTCATTGTTTTTGATTTCTTTAACACATCCTACTCTCACGATAGATTCCCTCCTGTTTTCTTATTTTTAATATTCCCTCATTTAATGAAAAATATTTTTCATTTTTTAATTTTAATGAATAATATTTTTCATTTATTTCTTATGATAGTATCACATACAATATAAATATTCAATAAAAGTTATTATTTTAACGAAATTATGAAAAATTGTTATTACTCTTCCATTAATTGCATCTTCAATTTCTCTTGCATATTTTTTCATTTCATGATTAAATTTAAATAATAATAAAACCGCACCGGAGGATATACTGATATGAAAGACATAAGAGAACTGATTCACAGTGCAGAGCTTACAAAAACCCAGAAATTGATTGCCCGATTTATACTTGATCATTCTTCTGATGCATGCTTTATGACTTCGACAGACATTGCAGCAAGGCTTGGGGTAAGTGAATCTTCCGTCATCCGTTTCAGCCGCTCTTTAGGCTTTCAGGGATTCATGGATTTCCAGAAGGCACTCCGGCAGGACTACCAGAACCGTGTACTAAGTATTTCAAGCGCTATCACGGTCCCGTCCCAGCGGATTGCAAAAAGAGCTACTCTTGACAATAATGCCGAGTATATTAACCGGCATTTTAAAAATGCAGTAAAAAATTTGGAAAATGTTTTTTCACAGAATACAATGGCGTCCTTCGAGGCTGCGGCAGATACTATTGTAAAAAGCAGACATAAGTATATTCTGGCAACCCGCGGCAACTCCTGCCTTGGAAATTACTTTCTTCTATATTTGAAGCATATGGTGCCCAATGTAGAAACTGCCAGTTCCTCCTCCATAAGTCCAATTGACCATATATGCAATATCAGCAGGGAAGACTGCCTGATCCTTTTTAGCTTCCCCCGATATTCCTCTGTGGACAGGCTTGCTGCACAGATGGCAAAGGAGGCAGGGGCAGGCATTATTGTAATTACAGACAGGCCAAGCTCCCTTCTTGCAGAGTATGCCTCCACTCTTCTCACTGTGCCTGTAGATACAAATACCTTTTTCAACTCTATGATTGGACCCCAGTTTATTGCTGAAGCACTTTTGGATATTATCAGTCATAAAGTAAAGGGAATTGAAAAACGGCTTAAAAAGATTGACCGGTATCTCGATGAGCTGGGGAACTATTAACAGTTGGGGACGGGGTAAAATGAAAAAGTGCCTGTCCCCAGGCAGGGTGGGGACAGGCACTTTTTCATTTTACCCCGTCCCCAGCTGGAAGAGAGTTAAGCCATAGGGGAAATTCCTTTTGTACAAGTTCAATATAGGTTAAAATCTGGCTATTCTTTCTGTCTTCTTCACGTATCAACAGAAGAACTCCTCTTTCAGAATGCGGAATTTCCCTGCTGACCAAGTGGTGTTCCTTTAAAAAATCTAGGGAATAAGGCGTACTAATCGAATAATTTTCCGTATTATTAAGAAGCATAACACGTATATCACCCGGCTCTGTCACTATATGAAACTGTACTTCTGAAAGCAGATTTTCAATTTCAACCGGCACAAAGCTATATGCAACACCTGCATTGGAGATACATGGGTAATTTGAAAAGTCCATAAGATTTAGTGTTTCCTTCTCAGCCAAGGGATGGTTTTCTGCCATTGTCAGATGCAGATTTGTATAGCCCAGCAGGCAGGAAATAAGATTTTTCTGTTTAAATTTTTTTTCATAATATCCTATCAGCTCTCTATTGCAGACAAAAATAGATACGTCTGAAGTATTATCTAACAGCATGTCCATTCCTTCTTTGATTGTACCAATTCTTCGAAACCGGCAGTCTAAAGACTCAACGGCGCCAGCAATATTTCTGCAGAATTTAACAAAAGCTTTTTCAGCAAATGGATATGCATATGCAGCAACAAATAAACGAATTCTTTCCTTGTCATCTTTTAAGAGAGAAATATTGTTCAGATTTCTTTGAATGGAGTATGCATATTGGAGAAACTTTTTCCCCTTTGGTGTTACCTTTATTCCATTTGGTGTTCTTTCAAATATGCAATATCCAAGCTCCTTTTCCAGAGAAAGTATAGCATTACTTGCATTTGGCTGAGCTATGAAAAGCTTCTGTGCAGCTTTTGTAATAGAGCCACATTCGTTTATTGTAATAGCAAGAAGTATCTGTTCTGTTTTCATGTTTTTCTCCATTTCTAAAATTAAGCCTTAAACTTTTATCTGCGGGCTAAAGTATAGTATTAAAAAAATTATATATGTTTAATTATAATTCATATTACCTGTATTGCAAATATATAGTATAAAATTTAAATAATAAAAACTGACAATTAAACAAAATCAACATTTATTTGCAGAGAATACGTAAGGTTTTCTCTGAGGAAATGGAGGAAAAATGGGAGAATTTAAGTTAATCAAATGTGGAAAAATGTATAACGGAGTACAGGATGAACTTCAGGAGAATGTAGAAATACTAATCAAAGGGAAAATAATTGAAAATGTAGGCTCAAATTTAAAGTGTCCAGAAGGAACAGAGCTAATTGACCTGCAGGATTGTACAATCACGCCGGGAATGATTGACGCCCATGTACACAGCCAGTATATTGACTGGAAAACAAGAAATCATGACATTGTATACCGGGGACCTGCCTGGAAAAGCATGTGCCATCTGTATGTGGCAAGAGAATGTCTTTACAGAGGATTTACCACCATCCGCAGTATCGGAAATTCCACTTATGAGGCAAGAGGAAGCCTTGCTGCAAGAGAAATGATTGATCTGGGGCTGTTTCCGGGAGCGCGTATGGTTGTAACCCCCCATTATATGGCAGACGTAGGAAGCCATGGGGATCACTCTCAGTATCTTCGCACAAATCCTGATCTGGCAGAGGCCTTTGCACAGATGACACCAACTATTGGTACTGGGGTGGAATTTTTCCGTCATGCAGTAAGAAATGAAATTAAAATGGGAGCTGATTTTATTAAGATAATGATTAACGGCGGATTCAGCACGCCAAATGACACACCAGACGACCAGCAGCTAAGTGATGAAGAAATTGAAGTAATCATTAAGACAGCTCATGAACTTGGCCGCACGGTTACTGCACATATTTATAATTCAGAGCAGATGATGAAGGTAGCAAAAATGGGCATCGACGGGATGGAACACGGCTCTTTGATAACAGAAGATACTGCAAGATATATGGAAGAACATAATATTTATCTTGTTCCTACCTTCTGTCCGTATGATGACATAATTAATCTTAACGAAGAATCCCTGAAAAAGAAAACACCGCAGTTTCAGGAAAAACTCCGCCAGTATTCCAGGCGGTTACAGGAAGGAAGAAGAGTAATTATTAACAGCAAGCTGCGGCTGGGATATGGTACCGACTTTGTGGCAGTACATAATGCATATGAAAACGGATATGAATATGAATCCTGGATGAACTCTGGAATAAATCCGTTTAGGATTCTGCGGGCAGCAACAAATACAAATGCGGAAATTTTAGGGTTATCTCATTTAATTGGAACAATTGAGCCTGGAAAGCTGGCAGATATTTCCGGCTGGAAACGAAATCTGCTGACAGATCCAAAGGCATTGCTTGACTGTGCATTTGTTATGAAAGAAGGGCAGACTTATGAGACTGTAGCCGTTGAGTAAGCGGGCGTTGGGGACGGGGTATTTTTCATTTTACTCCGTCCCTAACAAACCTGGGGACGGGGTAAAATGAAAAATACCCCGTCCCCAACTGTATCTACGCCTCGTCTATCGCTTTTCCTATATCATGCCGCATATATTTATTATCGAATTTCACCCATTCTGCTGCCGCATAGGCATTGGCCCTCGCTTCTTTTAAGTCCTTTCCTTTCGCTGTAACGCCAAGCACACGCCCGCCACTTGTCACAAGCTTATCTCCGTCAAATTTTGTTCCTGCATGGAAGCAATAATATCCCTCATGCTTTTTAAATTCTTCAAGCCCGGTAATCTCAAACCCTTTGTCATATGACACCGGATATCCCTCGCTTGCAAGCACAACACATACCGCCGCATTATCCTCAAACTGGAGATCAATCTTATCAAGTGTCCCGTCAATGCATGCATTGATGACCTCTATGATATCGTTTCTCATCCTCGGCAATACAACCTGTGCCTCCGGATCTCCGAATCTTGCGTTGTATTCCAGAACCTTCGGGCCTTCCTCAGTAAGCATAAGGCCAAAGAAGATAACCCCTTTAAAGGGCCTGCCCTCTGCCTTCATAGCATCTACCGTTGCCTGATAAATATATTTATCGCAGAATTCCTCCACCTCTTTTGTATAGAAGGGACTTGGAGAAAATGTTCCCATTCCTCCGGTATTAAGGCCCGTGTCACCGTCTCCTGCACGCTTATGGTCCTGTGCGGAGGTCATAGTTTTAATGGTATTTCCGTCCACAAATGAAAGTACGGACACCTCACGTCCTGTCATAAATTCCTCAATTACCATCTCATCTCCGGCAGAACCGAACTTCTTATCCTGCATAATCGTCTTTACGCCTTCTTTTGCCTCTTCCAGCGTATTGCAGATTAACACACCTTTTCCAAGTGCAAGTCCGTCAGCCTTTAGCACAATCGGAAATTTTGCCGTTTCAAGATAATCTAACGCCTTCTTTGGATCTGTAAAATTCTCATAAGCTGCTGTAGGAATATGATATTTCTTCATCAAATCCTTGGAAAATGCTTTTGAGCCCTCCAGAATTGCTGCATTTTTCCTCGGTCCGAAGGTACGGATTCCTGCTGCCTCCAGCTCATCTACAAGACCGCCCACTAATGGGTCATCCATACCTACAATTACAAGGTCTATACTTTTTTCTTTTGCAAATGCAGCAATTTTATCAAATTCCATCGCACCAATGGGTGCACACTCTGCGTACTCCGCAATTCCTGCATTTCCCGGCGTACAGTAGATTTTATCTGCCTTATCACTTTTTGCCACACAATATGCAATCGCATGCTCTCTTCCGCCGCTTCCTACTATGAGAACCTTCATCTTAATTCCTCCTGTAATTCTTTATTCATAATCTCTTCACACGGTTACCCTCAACAATAATCCTTCCATTTGCAATCAAATCAACAGCCTCAGGAAGTATCTTCCACTCTGCCTGCTCCATCACACGTCTCTGCAGCGCCTCCGGAGTATCTCCCTGTTGTACCTCCACTGCCTTCTGTAAAATAATCGGTCCAGTATCGGTTCCTTCATCCACAAAATGTACGGTAGCACCCACTATACGTACACCGCGCGCAAGGGCTGCCTCATGAACCTTAAGCCCGTAATAGCCGGTTCCACAGAAAGACGGAATAAGAGACGGATGAATGTTGATGATCCGATTGCGGTATTTTTCTATCATTGCCGGAGGAATTACCACAAGAAATCCTGCCAGGACAATTAAGTCTGGCCCGATCACATCTACTGCCTCAAGAAATTTTTCATTGAATTTCTCTCTGGTTTCAAACATTTTCGGGGAAATACATATGCCCGGAATGTTATGTTTCTGCGCACGGGTAAGAGCATAGGCGTTCTGATTATTACTGATAACCCCTGCAATCCTAGTATTTGTAATACTTCCCTTTTCCACCCCGTCGATAACTGCCTGCAGGTTCGTTCCGCCGCCGGACACTAATACAACGACATTTAACATAATGTAACTCCTCTTTCTCCTGCCTCAATATGTCCTACTATATACGAAGTATCTCCTGCTGCCCTGATTGCTTCCATTGCCTTATCTACATCAGCAGCACCAACTGCAACAATCATTCCGAGCCCCATGTTGTATGTATTATACATAGCATGCTCTTCAATATTTCCTTCTTTTGCAAGCTTTGTAAAGATTGGCGGAATAGGGTAACTATCCTTTTTCACAACCGCGCGCACACCGTCCTTTAGCATCCTTGGAATGTTCTCATAGAAGCCGCCGCCGGTAATATGGCTGCACGCCTTCACCGTTACCCCCGCCTTCTTTATACTTTTAAGGGCTTTTACATAAATTCTTGTGGGAGCAAGAAGGGTTTCTCCCAGAGTCCCCCCCAGGTCTTCATGGTAGGCATCCAAAGATTCCTTTGTCATCTCAAATACCTTACGCACAAGAGAAAATCCATTGCTGTGCACTCCTGAAGATGCCATACCTATCAGCACATCTCCGTCCTTTAGGTTTTCCCCGGTAATCATATCCTTTTCGTCACACACACCCACAGCAAAGCCTGCAAGGTCATAATCATCCTCCGGCATGAGTCCCGGGTGCTCTGCTGTCTCCCCGCCGATAAGCGCTGCCTCTGCCTGAAGGCATCCTTCTGCCACACCGCTTACAATAGATGCAATTTTTTCGGGATAATTCTTTCCGCACGCAATGTAGTCAAGGAAAAACAACGGCTCCCCTCCCGCACATGCAATGTCATTGACACACATAGCTACTGCATCTATTCCAATGGTATCATGCTTATCCATAATCATAGCAAGCTTTACCTTCGTACCGCAGCCATCCGTTCCGGATAAAAGCACCGGCTCGTCCATCTCTTTTATCTTTGCCAGAGAAAATGCACCTGAAAACCCTCCTAAGCCTCCAAGCACTTCCGGGCGCATCGTCTTTTTCACATGCTCCTTCATAAGCTCTACAGACTTGTAACCTGCTTCAATATCGACACCTGATTTCTTATAATCCATACGTATACTCTCCCTGATATTTATTTATCCTGTAAATATGCCTCATAACCGATCTCTTCAAGCTTTGCAGCCTTTGCCTGCACTGTTTCCTTCATCTCGGCAGTATATGCTTTTAATTTGTCTAACAGTTCTCCGTCAGAGACAGCAAGAATCTTTGCCGCAAGAATCGCTGCGTTCATACCTCCATCAATAGCTACTGTGGCAACCGGAATCCCCGGCGGCATTTGTACAATCGAAAATAATGCATCCTCTCCTCCAAGGTTCTTTCCTGACATAGGCACTCCCACAACCGGCATTGGAAACAAAGCCGCACACATCCCAGGAAGATGGGCTGCCATACCGGCTCCTGCAATAATCACCTTTATCCCCTTTCCTTCCGCTGCCCTGGCCCACTCAAAAAACACATCCGGCTCCCGGTGGGCAGAGATAATTGTCATCTCATAATCAATTCCTAGCTTTTCAAGCATAACTGCTGCCTTTTTCATGACCTTTAAGTCAGAGTCGCTTCCCATCACAATTCCTACTTTTGGCATAGTTGTCTTTCCTTTCATCCTCTTTTTATATCCTGTATTAATGTCCTGTGTCAACGATTTCATTATACACCAGCCTTATATTCTAAATCAACTAAAAACCAAATAGTAAAAATATTTACACATGAAAAGCCGGCTTTTCTTCTACGAAAATACCGGCTTTGACATACAAGTAATATAAACACAAATTTTTAAAGGCTTTCAATCCTAATGCTACAATCAGCTAGTGGAATGGTAACTGCATAATAATAACAATATTTCTCCTGACTCTTAATCCGGAAAAAATAATCAACCAAAATAGGGTTTTTCACTTCGATATTCTGTTTCTGCGCCCAATCAAGAACAGGCTTTACTAAGTCTGGATTATTCATATCTAATTCCGAACTAAACATTGAATAAATATATTCTCCCGCCGAAAAATGATACCGTGTTCCGTTAAGACAATCTAAATCATTTAATGCTAATTCATTAATACAATAACCATAACTGTTAAACTTTATCTCCCGATTCTTCATATCAAAGCTGGTACATAAAAAAGGAATATCATCTATTTCCATCGGATGGATGGAAGAAAATACAAATGCCTGGGGAAATTCTACAATTCGTATAGAATCTGGATACTCTTTTAAATAATCTAAGTAATATTCCCATTTTTTCAGACGCTTAAGCTGTATCTGCCGCTGTTTGATTTCCCCTTCAAGCTCCAGACTTTTATCCTTAAAAAGGATTTCATATTCTTCAAGAGACGAAGCATTAAAACAGTTTTGAATATCTTTAATTCCAAAACCCAGCATCTGTCTGAGATACGAAATGTCTCTCAAGTCCGAAAAGTTTTTCTGGTTAAAAGACTGGTATCCGTTTTCATCATTTTTGTCAACTGAAATAAGCCCCTTTTTTACATAATACCGGATAGCTGAACGTGATAAATCCAGCATTTCACGAATTTGTCCTGCTGTATAATTGTTATCTTTCATTGCAGTTCCTCCATCCCCTGAAAATAAGCCCAAGCTATTCTTCTATACTAACATAAATTGTTTTTACCTGAAAGTACTCTTCCATTGTCATCTTATGTGCCTCACGTCCAAATCCAGATTTTTTATATCCTCCAAACGGCGTACCTGCAGGATACATATCAAAGGTATTTAACCACATCAGGCCTGCGTCTATTTGGCTGACCACCCGGATCCCGCGGTTGATATCCTGTGTCCATACACCACCTGCCAGTCCGTATGGTGAATCATTTGCCATTTCAATAACTTCTTTTTCACTTGTAAATGGAATTGCTGAAAGAACAGGTCCGAATATTTCCTCCTGAGCAATACGCATATGATTTGTCACATCTGCAAATAGTGTAGGTTCAATAAAAAAGCCTTCATTATAAAATTTCTCTGTGATACGCCTGCCTCCTGTTACCAGCCGGGCCCCCTCTTTTATTCCTATATCTATATATTTAAGAACCGTTTCCATCTGACGTTCATCAACCAAGGGACCCATTTCTATGCCTGATTCCAGACCGTTTCCTACTCTTACTTTAGCAAAGCAGTCTGCTAATTCCTCAACAAATTTGTCATAAATATCCTTATGAACAAACAAACGGGAACCCGCACTGCATATCTGTCCAGCACATCCAAGAATTCCTCCCTTCACTGCATTAAGTGCCCTGTCCCACTGACAGTCTGGAAATATAATATGTGCTGACTTTCCTCCCAGCTCCAATGTAAATGGAATCATATTCTTACCCGCAGTTTCCCCCACACCTGTTCCTACATCTGTAGATCCGGTAAATGCTACCTTGCGTATACCTGGATGGGCTGTAAGTGCCTCTCCGCAGTCATGTCCGCTTCCTGTAACCACATTTAATACACCATTGGGAAGCTCCTTTCCTGCCAGACGGGCAAACTCCAGAAGTGAAAGAGGAGTATTGCTGGCTGGCTTAATAACAATGCAGTTTCCTGCTGCCAGAGCAGGAGCCATTTTCCATCCGGCCATAGATAATGGATAGTTCCATGGTACAATCTGGGCTACAACCCCTAAAGGTTCTTTCCTTATAATATTGAATCCGTGGTTGTCCTGCTCCACATAAGAACCCTCATCTGTACGTATACAGCCGGCAAAGTAGCGAAACTGGTCTACTACATCTGTAATATCTGCACGTGCCTCTTCCAGGGTTTTTCCATTATCTAGTGTCTCAATTGTAGAGAAATATTCCAAATTTTCTTCTACAATGTCTGATATTTTCCACATAATTTCAGAACGTTCTCTTGCTGTTGTTTTCTTCCATGAGGAAAATGCAGCCCACGCAGCTTTTACTGCACAATCTACGTCATCTGCACTGGCCATTGCAATTTGTGCAAGTACCTCTCCTGTAGCCGGATTACATGTCTTAAATGTCCTTCCAGACTGTGCCGGGACAAACTCGCCATTGATAAACAATCCATACATCTTTTCAAGCTTTATATCCATAATTATTTTCTCCTTAAATCCATTTTTTATTAAGTCTAAATATTTATACCAGGTGTGGCAGCGGAAAAACCGCTGCCACACCTGGCTGTCTATTCTTCTTTTGTCTCTATAAACAAAATCTCTTTATCTGAAGCTGCTCCAAAATCTTCTTTTGCCCATTTCAGGAATGATATGGTCATAATTACAAACACGAAAATCAAAGGAAGCCCTACTACAACACATGCTGTCTGTAAAGAAGAAAGCCCTCCGACCATCAGCAGACCCAAAGCCCCAAATGCCAGCATGCCTGCCCATACAAGTCTCCACCATCTGGCAGGTTCCTCCTGGTTTTCACTTTTTTCCTCCTGAACCTTCAATGTGCTAAATGCAAGTGTATACGCTGCAGAATCATAAGAGGTTCCTGAAAAAATAAAGCCATTTACAATTGCAAGTATTAGAATAAATCCTGGCAGAGGAAGTGTCTTTAAAACTTCAACAATTGCCGTGTTACCTCCAGATGCCGCGAAAATTTCAGAAAGTGCAAGCTTTCCGCTGAATTCCAGGCTTATTCCATAGCCCCCAAAAACAAAGAAATACAACCAGCACCCCATAGTACCTGCAAGCAGTTCTCCCAGCACAACCTGCTTAATGGTACGTCCTCGGGAAACTTTTGCTACAAACAAGCCCATAACGGGACCAAAAGCCAGCCACCATGCAAAATAAAAAGTTGTCCATCCCTGGGGAAATCCTCCTGCCGCAATTGGATCTGTCCAAAGGCTCATCCGCAGAAAATTATCAAACATCAGGCCAATACTGTTTGTTCCAAGATTTAAAATATACATTGTAGGACCAGCCAGTAAAACAATGAGCAGTAGTCCATATGATATCACAAGATTGATATCCGACAGACGGGCAATCCCTTTTTCCAATCCAAGATATACACTGGTTCCAAATAAGGCCAGCCATACAATTATGATTCCAACTGTCATTGCAAAATTATTTTCCCATCCGAACAGCCCATGAACAAGCTCTGCCAGAAGCGGAACACCCGTACCTATCGATGCCATTGTCGCACCAAAAATACCAAAGAGCGCCAGAACGTCTATTATCTTTCCCAAAACTCCTTTACTGTGCTCCTTTAATACCCCCTGGCATGCTATGCTGAAACGAAATGCACTCTGCTTACGTACATAGACAGAATAAGCAATTGCAATTGTAGGTATGATATAAAGCGCCCATGCAGTAAATCCCCAATGAAAAAAACCATAAGACAGGGCAAATTCTCCTGCTGCCGCTTGACCAAACTCACTGCCTGGAATCACCCCGTTTGGCGGTCCCATAAGATACGATAGTGGTTCTGCCACCGACCAGTAAAACAAGGTTGTTCCTATACCTGTACAAAACAGCATTGCAAACCAGGTTATTGTTGAATGTACTGGCTTCTCTTCCCTGCCTCCCAGTTTTATTCTTCCATAGCGGCTGAAGGAAAGCCACAGACAAAACAGGAGCGCCCCAAGCCCTGCGATTTCAAAAAGCCATCCAAACTGATTTGTCAAAAAGCCAAGGAGAGTATTAATCACACTTGCGCTTCTATCAGGTGCAATAATAAGGCAAAGAGCCACAGCCAGTGTAACAGCCAATGTAGGGACTGCAAGCGTCATGTCAATCTTTGGACCTTTTATTTTTTCCATACTGTACACCTCCTACTTTTTCTTAGTCAGAGTATACCCACATACAGACTCCCCGCGGGCCAGTATCTGCGGAAAGCTTAATTCGATATCTTTACAGCCAGAATAAGCTGCATAATCTCCATGAATCAACATATCCAGACAAAAATGCTCCATTTCCTCTGGTGTACACCCTAATTCTTCAAATACCTCCATGTGCGGACATTTTTTAAAATTGCAGACTGCTTTGTCCTCATTCAACTCCTCAATATCAACATCATAAACCAGCATTGCCTCTTTTGGAAAATCATTCTTCACAACCTCACGACAGTCATCTGTACCATGAAAATTACCTGAACGGCTGGCGCCAAACTGGCGGGATGCCTCTCTCATAACTTCTGCCACGTCAATCTCCGGATGTAGTTCTGTCAATGTCTTATAAACACAGTAAAAAAATTTTGACCGGTCCTTAATCGCCGATTTTACAGCTTCCCTAAGCTCCTCGTCACTAGTTGGTTCATTCATTCTGATATCCTTTAAAAAATTGTCGTAATTAGTCTTGTCATCTTTTTTTAACATTTTTTCTCCTCCTTTAAATTTGTATACAGTAGGTTCGCGAACTTCTATCCTTTATCTTATACTAATCTTGGTCGCAGCAACCATGTCAAGTGTATTTTATATATATCGAGTAGGAGAAATTTCTCATAATTGAGAAATTTCGACCTCTCACACCACCGTGCGTCAGACTGTCTAACAATTAGAATAAATGGTATAATTAAATCACAAAATATGGGAACTAGGAGGTTTGATTATGGCATATATTGTTGGAACAGATAGAAATCAAACTAAAATGATAACTGCATCATTAGATGACCTTATTGATAAAGATAATTCTGTTCGTGTTATTGATGCTTATGTTAATTCTTTAGATTTAATGGAATTAGGATTTGTAGAATACAGTGGAAATAATAGAGGCCAATCTCCATATCGTCGTTCCGATTTATTGAAACTCCATATTTATGGTTATCTTAATAAGGTTAGATCAAGCCGTGCTCTAGAAGTTGAGTGCAAGCGAAATATAGAACTGATGTGGCTGATTAATGCAATCACACCAGATCATGGAACTATAGCTGGATTTGTAAAAAATAATCGTGAAGCCTTTCATAGTACTCTTCGCAATCTATCACTCATACTTAAAGGATGGGGTTTAATTGATGGTAAGCTTATAGCTATCGATGGCACCAAGATTCGAGCCCAGAATAGCAAGCACAACTGCATTACTCAAAGTGGATTGAAGAAAAAGATAGCTTATGCAGATGAGCAGATAAAAGCATATCTTATGGCTATTGAAAAAGAAAATCAAAGCGAACCAGAGTTCAAAGAAAAGTTAAAAACTTATCAAGAATTGAAGGAACAGTATATTCAGCAAAAACAAGAACTAAAGGATGAAGGACTTGAGCAAAAAAGTATTACTGATCCTGATTCGAGACGAATGAAGAATAATGGCTCTCTAGATATTTGTTATAATGTTCAATCAGTTGTCGATGCCCAAAATCATTTTATTATAGATATATCTACAACAAATGACATTAACGATCAAAATCAGCTTTATGTGATGGCTAAGGATGCAACAGAGTTGTTGAACATTGAAGAATGCGCTGTTGTTGCGGATACTGGATATTATAATGGAACTGAAATAAAGAAATGCATAGATGATGGAATGACTGTCTTAATAAAGAAGGCAAAGGCTAATAATAGCACCAAAGATAATGAGTTCCGGAAAGAAAAATTCACGTATGATCCCGAACGGGATATTTACATTTGCCCAACAGGTCAGCGGCTGGATTTTTTCGAAAACACATCGAAGAATGGTATGAAATATAAAAAATACAAATGCTCCTCTTGTGCTGATTGCAAATGTAGAAATAGTTGTACTTCATCAAAATCTGGAAGAACAATCCAAAGATGGGAGCATGAAAGTGTATTAGATGCTGTTTATGAAGAAACCCGGAATAACAACAACATTTACAAGCAAAGGAGATGCATCGTTGAGCATCCTTTTGGAACAGTAAAGAGAACTCTGGGATACAGCTTTTTCTTGAGACGAAAAATAGAAAATGTTAATGCAGAAGCTGCCTCTATGTTTATCGCTTACAACTTTAAGCGATTATTAAGTATGTTTTCAACTCAGGAATTGGCTGAAAAATTTAGTTAAAAGGTAAGGTATACTCTCAAGAACATTAAAAATTATCAATTATGGGTGAGTATAAAGAAAAAAAGATGCATCATACAATTAGACTGCCAAATTTCTATGAGAAAATAGCTTTGTTAGACAGTCTGGCGTACCGTTCGGTACACGGCGGTTCAATCAACTTAACAAGTAACACACCTTTCGGTGTAGTAATCCAACATTGAGATTAATCCAAATTGGGTTAATCTCTTGTTGCTTATCGCAACATTTACAGCTCCTTTATTGCATACATACGCTATTCTGTATCCTGCGTATGCGACATGATAGGCTCTGTTCTTTTCAATTCCTAGTTTCATCAAATTCTTTGCCCTATTTTGTGGCGTTTTCCAATGTTTCCAGATGCACATGCGCAGCCGATAACGAATGTTACTGTCCAACTTTGCACAAAGGGTTTTCATACTTCCTATCTTGAAGTAGTTAATCCACCCTCTGATTAGTTCATTTAGCTTCTTAACCTTGTAGTCATTTCCTACGCCCCAACTACGACAAGTGAGTTGTTTCATTCTTGCTTTGAGCTTTGCTACTGATTCTGCATGTGGCTTTGCCTTAAATTGGTGCGCTCTGCTATCAAAGTAAAATCCAAATCCGAGATATTTAAGACCGCTTGGTCTGTCTACTTTACTCTTTGTCATGTTTACTTTGAGCCCCAGTTTCTCTTCAATAAACTTTGTGAGGTTTCTCATCACCCTCTTTGCCGACATTTCGCTTCCGACCATTATAATGCAGTCGTCTGCATATCTAACAAAATTTAATCCTCTTTTCTCCATTTCCTTATCCAGTTCATTCAGCATGATGTTAGCAAGAAGTGGTGACAGATTTCCACCTTGCGGTGTTCCTATCACGCATTCCCTGTATTCATCCTCTACCATAATTCCACTGACAAGGAACTTTCTAATGATTGAGATTACATCTCCGTCCTTGATTGTTTTACCAATTAAGGTCATCAGTTTATCATGGTTTACTGTATCAAAGAACTTTTCCAAGTCAATGTCAACTATCCATTCATTGCCGCCATTCATCATGTCTAATGCTGTGATGATTGCTTGTTGTGCACATCTATTCGGTCTAAATCCATAACTATTCTCATGGAATTGTTTCTCATAGATTGGTGTTATTACCTGTGCTATGGCTTGCTGTACAAATCGGTCTGTTACTGTTGGTACTCCCAGGTTTCTGACACCACCATCTGACTTTGGTATCTCCACTCTGCGTACTGGTTGAGGTTTGTATTTTCTTGTCCTCAACTGTTCCTTGATGATTTCGCCGTTCCTTGCAAGGTGTTCTTTAAGTTCCGTGTACTTCATTCCATCCACTCCTTCTGCACCTTTGTTTCGTACGACTTGCAGATATGCCGTATTGAGATTATCTTTACTTAATATCTGCTCCATTAGACTACTTGCGTCCATGCGTTCGTTCCTTTCCGTCTCGCTTGAATTGACCACCCTTTCCCCGATTGGTTACGGCAGATGTTGTCTTTTCTGCAATCGAGACTCTACTAAAACTGATTGATTGTTCACCCCTTCGCTCCATTTCCATTACAGAAACTTCTTCATTACTATGGGCTCTGCTGACTTCTCACAGTTCGTTGTTACTAGGCTAATGAAACCTCTGTGAGACCTCCCCAGTTAAGGTGCAAACTCTTTCCCTCCATATATCTGCCACATTTACTCTGTTCCTACAAAAGTGATAGTTATTAGACTTTGCTTTATTTTGCAAGCTTATCTATCAGAACCTAGCCTTATATGTGATTTCTGTTCGTCAGACCAGAGGTTTGCTTACAGCTTCTTTCAGATTTTGCCTCACGACAAACACCCTTGCTGTTCAGCTATACACTTCCCACTATCTGGGCATGTTCGGGACTTACACCCGTTAGAGTTTGCCCATGCTGGGCAAACAAAAATAAGCCGTCCTAAAACGGCTTATTTAACTCTTCTGTACCCTCAAGCACAAATCTTCCATCTCGTAATATTTCTATTTTTTCTCCTGCTTCTGTCACTACTGTGATACTCTTAAGCTCCTCATATGGGATGGTAATATCCGTGTGGCAGTGGTAATATGCCTTCGATACGTCCTCTTTTCTTAAAACAGACACTGAGTTATCTTTTGCCACAATTTCCTTCCCATTTGGATTATAAACTTTGTTATCCTCGCTCCAGCTGTAGCATGTATCTCCTACGGCAAAATGAGGTCCCATTTTCTCAGCAATAAGTATGGGCAGCTTATCCTCTATCCCATATTTCCCTGCCGCTACATAAGCTGTCGTATTTGTACCGATAGCAAATTCACCCAGCGGCAGAGTATTATGTTTATGCATAACATTATCCCGGATATAGGCTTTATTTTCAGACTCCTCCTCAAAATTCTTACAGCTGTAGTCTGCAATCATACCGTCACGGAACGTAATCTCCAAATCTTGATACTGAAGCTCATGTAAATACACACGGCTTACATGGAGAATACCGTCCGTCCCCTCAAGTACCGGAGAGGTAAATACCTCTCCTACCGGGATATTCACATCTGCCACACAATTTTCAAAATTTGTCTCCTTTGAAGGATTCTTAAGTTTTAAAAGTTGTACTTTAAGATCTGTCCGGTTTTCTCCTGCTCCAAGAATATGCACATATTTCCCTTTATCAAGAGCGTCGATGATGGTCTGCTGTACACGCTCATAAGTCTTTGCGTCCAAAGTATTAATCTTGATAATTTCTTGAAAAATATCTTCGTATCGGCTGCCGATCTCCGGCACCGGCCATGCAATAATAGTAAAACTCCGCTCATCTCCGGGAATATAAGTATTCGTCAGCTGCCCAGATTTGCTGTCAAAGAGAAGTGACAATTCTTCCTGCTTTTCAGTTAATTTTATTCTTTCTTCCTTCTGTTTTGGTGAAAACGGCTTTTCTCCAAAGGTTTCCATACATGCAGGGCCTGCATGGCGTCCGGCTAAATCCTTATACTGTTCAAAGGTTGTCCTCATCACCTCAAGCTTACGTTCTACATACTGTTTATCAAAGAACAATGCCTGGTCGTCCTTATGGTCGTAATCATACTGTTTGTTCGGCACAGCACCGAAAAATCCAGTCCTTATATGCTGGCGTTTTGTAATCACACTGACAGGAGAGCGGTAAATAACAGGCTCAAGCCCCATTTTTCTGAAATTCTCTATCGCCTTTCTTACCACACGCTCAAATCCAAGCACAAAACGTATATTTACCGTAGACTTTATGGAGAGATCCTTTCCCGTATTGGCAAATCCCATCCTGTATCCTTCCGTATATACATCTGCCATTTTCTGAATCAGCTTTTCTGGAAGCCGGCTTAAATACTCTGCGGTTTGTCTTTCATTTTCACTGATATATTCTCCAAAGAAATACAAGTATCTAATGTCAGAAAGGTCGGTTTCTTCTATAAGCCTCGCCGCAAAGCATCCCTCTGGGTCAACCTGTTCCTTAATCCTATCTGCTGCGAACACATCGCAGTAATCACTTGCATACCAATAAATAGTTTCCCTGATACTTTCTGCCTCCGGCAGAGCTTCCTCCTCAAACTGATTATAAACCTGCATCAGAAGTTCAAACAAAATCGCCAGATATTCCGTCCTGCCCTCAAAGGTATACACAACAGCTCCCCGAAGCTCTGCATAGAGGAAGCAAAAAAGCCGGCCATATTCCTCTCCCAGCATTTCTACAGCATATGCAGGATTTGCATAGCTTTTCTCATAATTCTTCGGCAGGATATCTCTGTAGAGTCTGTCATTCCATTCCTCAAGCTCTGAAAGAGGAAGCTCTTTAT
This sequence comes from Lachnospiraceae bacterium, assembly GCA_910575605.1. Lineage (GTDB taxonomy): Bacteria > Bacillota > Clostridia > Lachnospirales > Lachnospiraceae > CAPEBR01. The sequence continues at coordinate 83,809 of CAJTEW010000013.1, read as the reverse complement.
ATCTGCCATTTTCAATTAAGCATTTTAATTCCTGTATACTTTCAGCAAATTCAGACATTTTCTGAAAATAACCGCGGAATTTCTCTGCTACTGTCTGTTCTTTTCCTATCTCTTTGATTCTCTCTGCTACAAGCTCATATCGTTCTTCCACCATATCAAATAAGCCCCCTTAAAAATATTGCTGCCATTCCAATCAAAACGGCTGCGCAAAGACCTGTACCTGCTTTGCAGGTTATGTAATTTTTATCTCTTTCTTTAAAACCACGTATTCCAAGATTCAGACCCATTCCCGCAAGCACCATCGTCGCAATTCCCATAATTCCCATATAGCCGGCCACCTCTCCTTTTGACGCAAAAGAGGTGCTGACCATGAGAATCAGAAGAAATAAAACAAAACCGGCAAGGACACAGGACTGCACCCCCTTTTTCGCATGCTTCAAAGGCTTCTGCCCATATTTTGTACGAATCAGCTTCCTGCGGCGCCGCTCTCTTTCCTTTGCGGCCTTAAAGGCTTTTGTTCCATCTTCATCGTCTTTTCTTCCTTTTATAAACATGTCTTCTCCTTATCAGCACACACACTACAAACACAATATGTCCTGCGATTCCTCCGATTGTATTGAGCAGAAGGTCATCCACATCAAAACATCCTACCTTTGATACAAGCTGAAAACTCTCTACCCCCAGACTCAGGATAAAGCTCCAGAATAGTGTGGCAAAAAAGCTTCTATATCTGCTTGCCATGGGCAGGAAAAAGCCAAACGGCATAAATATCAGCACATTCCCAAAAAGATTTGTGAACATCGCAAAAAATCCAACCTGGTGCCGGTACTCCCAGAATCTTTTAATCTCCTTAAACAGAATAAGATTATAATGATATTCCTCCATTCCTGTTGTAACACGTCCGTACCAGTCAGAAAATATAAGAAAATATATAATGAATCCGATATACAGGATAAAACATACTTTCCCGAATATACGGATTCGTTTTCTGGTTTTTACATTCAAAAATACAGCATCCCTTTCAATATCAGACTTAGAAAGTCAATCCCTTTTTATCTCTTAACAGTCTCGCCCCGCTTACAATTGCAATAATTCCAGACGCAACTCCTGTTACAATCATAATAATGCCTATGGCAATGCCCGACGCTCCTGCAAAACTCATTGACTTATACGCTTTTTCGTTCATAATAATCCTCCGTTATTTCACACCATACTGTTCATAGTATGCATCAATTGCTGCTTTTAATGTATCATCAATAATTACTTTTCCCTGACATTTTCTGTTGTAAAGATACTCTACAACCTCCTCCATTGTAACAATCGCGCTTGCATCAAATCCATAGAGCTCCTTAATCTCATCTAGTGCGCTCACCATCCCTCCTTTTCCGACTTCCATGCGGTTTAAGGACACCATAAGGCCCTTCACCTCCACATCGGCCTGGGCTTTGATGATTGGAAATGTTTCTTCAATGGATTTGCCTGAGGTAGTAACATCCTCAATAATAACGACACGGTCACCATCCTTTAATCTGCTTCCCAGGAGAAGCCCCGTATCTCCGTGATCCTTTGCCTCCTTGCGGTTCGAGCAGTAACGGATATCCTTTCCATAGAGCCTGCTGATTGCCATTGTTGCTGCAACGGAAAGAGGAATTCCCTTGTAAGCAGGCCCGAACAACACATCGAAATCAAGACCGTATGTATCATGAATTGCCTTTGCATAATATTCTCCAAGCTTCCCAAGCTGTGTACCTGTGACATACGCTCCTGCATTCATAAAAAATGGGGACTTTCTACCACTTTTTAACGTAAACTCACCAAATTTGAGCACATCACTTTCTACCATAAATTCTATAAATTCCTGCTTGTACTGTTCCATATCTATAACCTCCGTATTAGATTATCTTCAATTCTATCATATCTATAATGTAATTTCAATTTAGGAATTTATACAACAACCGAATACCTTTATTATACACACTAATTACACAATAGGCAATTCACATCTGCGTGACTAATAACCAATACTTTCTATCTCCGTCTTTTTTTTAACTTTATAATATGGTAGAATAAGACCATATTTGTTAAAACGAACAGAGGTGAATCTATGCATAAAGAATTTTTAATGGGAAATGAAGCCATCGCCTTAGGCGCCATTGCCGCCGGTGTAAATCTTGTATCCGGCTACCCTGGCACCCCATCCTCAGAGGTACTAGAAACCGTGGCAAAGCGCAAAAGGGCCAATATATATGTAGAATGGTCTGTCAATGAAAAGTCGGCTATAGAAGTGGCTGCAGGAGCCGCATATACGGGTGCCAGAAGCATGGTGACCATGAAGCAGGTAGGGCTTAATGTGGCTTCCGACCCCCTGATGAGCTTAGAATATATCGGTGTGAAAGGCGGCATGGTGGTCCTTGTGGCAGACGATCCGGGTCCTATTTCATCACAAACTGAACAGGATACTAGGCACTATGCCGCATTTTCCAAGCTTCCCTGTTTTGACCCTTCCGATCCCCAGGAGGCTTATGAGATGGTGCAGGAGGCTTTTGAATATTCGGAAAAGTATGAAACCCCTGTTTTTCTTCGCCCCACTACCAGAGTGTGCCATGGCTATGCTTCTATTACCATAAAAGACGAGACTGAATATAGGGTACATAATTTCGAGGGATTTAGAAAAGATTCCGGACGATGGGTTATCTTTCCCCGTCTCTCTTATCAAAATCATATAAAAATAGAGGCAAGAAATAAGACGCTTGCTGATGATTTTTCCAGATACAGCCGAAACCGCATCTATCCGGCATGTGAAAAGAACACAGCATTAAAAAAGGGAGTGGCTTCTGGCGGCATCAGCTTTGCTTATGCCATTGAAACGTTAGAAGAACTTGGCATGACGAAGCTTTTAAAGATTTCTACCCCGCATCCATTTCCTGAAAATCTGGCTCTTTCCTTTCTCGACGGCCTCACTGAGATACTTTGTATCGAGGAACTGGATCCGATTATCGAGCGGGAGCTTACTTATATCTGCGGAAAGTATCATCTGCCGGTAAAAATATATGGAAAGCTTACAGGACATGTAAAAAATGCCGGAGAAAACAGCCAGGACAGTGTACAGGAAACTATTATGCAGTTTTTGGAGATTCCTTCAATTTCTACAGATGATGCTTCCTGCGCCGATGCTCCCCCAGCGCTTCCAGTAAGGCCGCCTGTTCTGTGCGCGGGATGTCCCCACCGGGCTTCCTTCTATGCTGTAAAATCTGCCATGAAGGGGAGGAAAACAATTTTTTGCGGTGATATCGGATGCTACACTCTTGGAAATGCCATGCCTCTTGATATGGTAGATACCTGCCTGTGTATGGGCGCGGGACTTGGAATCGCGCAGGGCGTCGGACACATGGAACCAGATACCGCCTGTTTTGCCTTTGTAGGTGATTCTACATTTTTTGCTTCTGCCATTACAGGGGTCATAAATGCAGTTTACAATCAGGCAGACATGACCTTAGTCATACTGGATAATTCTACTACTGCCATGACCGGACACCAGCCCCACCCTGGTACAGGACGTACCATGATGGGCGGTGCGGTGCAGAAAATTAACATAGAAGCTGTGCTTCGAGGCATTGGACTTTCAATCGTTGAGACGGTAAATCCTCTTGATTATGCAGCTTCTGTTGAAAATGTAAAACGAGTTGCAGATGAACCCGGGGTAAAAGCCATTATTTTTAAATCTCCGTGCATTGCGCTTACAAAGCCATCCGGCAGTATGACTGTTAACTCAGACAAATGTATCAATTGTCGGAAATGTATCCATAAACTTGGCTGTCCGGCTCTGATGATTTCAGAAACGCACGTATCTATCGACACTTCTCTTTGTACCGGATGTTCTCTTTGTGCGCAGTTATGCCCGGTAAATGCAATCTGCCCTCCAGAAGTGAATTATAAGGGAGGTGTCCATAATGAATAAAAATATTGTCTTATGCGGCGTAGGCGGACAGGGAACGGTTCTTGCCTCCAAATTAATTGCCGCTGCCGCTATGAAAAAGGGCCTGTCTGTTATGAGCGCTGAAACTATTGGAATGGCGCAGCGAGGCGGAAGTGTGTTCAGCCATATCCGAATCGGGGAAGGCCTCCACTCTCCCATGATTGGACGGGGGAAGGCAGATGTAATACTTGCATTTGAACCAGGGGAAGCCGTGCGGATGCTTCCATACTTAAGAAAAGGCGGGCAGGCAGTGGTCAGCGCCCGGGGCATAATGCCGGTGACGTCTGCCCTTTCCGGCTCTTCCTATAAAAGTGAATACATGCTTGCTTATCTAGAAAAAAATGTTGAGCATCTTCTTGTAATTGACACAGAAAGAGCCTGCGGGGAAATCGGTTCTTCGAAAGTGATTAACATCCTTCTTTTAGGAGCTGCTGTATACAGTGGAGCGCTGGGGCTGTCAGACAGAGATATCAAAGAAATTATAAAAGAACGTGTTCCTGAAAGATTTCATGAAATGAATTTACGTGCTCTTGCGTATACAAAGGAGTATGTAATACAGAATTCTCTCAAGTCCGCAGGAAAGGAAAGACAATAATATGCAGATATCAGATTTACAGATTAGTCAGGTTAACAAACAGATAGAGGCCCTCCGGGCCGCAGGAAGCTTTTACGGCAAAAAGCTTAAGGATGCCGGCATCTTTGGTATTCATACCCCAAAGGACTTTGAGTCTCTTCCGTTTTCCGAAAAAAATGATTTGCGGGAGGCATACCCCCTGGGGCTTATGACTGCACCGGAGGAAAACATTGTTCGGATTCATTCCTCGTCAGGAACTACGGGACTTCCTGTCATTATCCCCTATACTACAAAGGATGTAGACGACTGGGCAGTTATGTTTGCCCGCTGCTATGAGACAGCCGGTATTACGAATATGGACCGTATTCAGATTACACCGGGATATGGTCTTTGGACCGCAGGAATTGGTTTCCAGAATGGCGCTGAAAAGTTAGGAGCCATGGTAATTCCTATGGGACCGGGAAATACAGATAAGCAGCTTCAGATGATGATGGATATGAAAAGTACTGTACTCTGCGCTACCTCCTCTTATGCACTGCTTCTTGCAGAGGAAATTGAAAAGCGCAAAATTAAGAACAAGATTCATTTAAAGAAGGGGGTCATCGGTTCTGAGCGGTGGGGGGAAAAGATGCGCCAGCGCATAAAAAATGAGCTGGGTATTGAGCTTTACGATATTTACGGACTGACAGAAATCTACGGCCCGGGCATTGGCATTAACTGCAGATATGATACAGGGATGCACTATTGGGATGATTATCTTTATATAGAAATTATTGACCCGGTGACCTTAAAGCCGGTTCCTGACGGGGAAATGGGAGAAGTAGTTATTACCACTCTTATAAAAGAAGGTGCGCCGCTTATCCGTTACCGCACTCACGACCTGTCACGCATTATTCCAGGAGAATGTCCCTGCGGCAGCAGATTTCCGCGCCTGGATATGATTATGGGAAGAACAGATGATATGATAAAAATTAAAGGCGTTAACGTATTCCCAAGCCAGATTGAAGAAGTACTTCGGGAATTCCCGGAAGTATCCAGTGAATACCAGATTCGTATTTCCCATCTGGATGGCAGAGATACTATGAGGCTCTATGTGGAGACTAACGGAAGCATTGATTTCCTGGAACTTGCAAAACGAATTGCAGGAACCGTGAAAAGCCGTATTGGATTTACTCCTCTTGTGAAAGTCGTGGAGCTGGGGCTTCTGCCGAGAAGCGAAAAGAAATCAAAACGAGTAATTGACGAGAGGTATAATTAGAGTTGGGGACGGGGTATTTTTAATTTGTACCCGTCCCCTAGAGGGCTGGGGACGGGTACAAATTAAAAATACCCCGTCCCCAACTTAATATCTGCTACTGTCTTAAATCCGTATTTCTCCATATATTCCCTGATTCCATCTACGATTTCTATCGTAACTGCCGGGTTATGGAAGTTTGCTGTTCCAACGGACACGGCCTTTGCTCCTGCAAGGAGCATTTCTATTGCATCCTCTGGACCGGAAATACCTCCCATGCCGATGACAGGTACTTTTACTGCGTGGGCGGCTTCATACACCATCCGCACCGCTATAGGATGAATAGCTGGGCCGGACACACCGCCGGTTTTGTTTGCAAGCACAAAAGCTCTTTTGTGGATATCAATCTTCATACCTGTCAGTGTATTAATAAGGGATACTGCGTCCGCACCGCCTGCTTCCACTGCCTTTGCCATATCGGGAATACATGTGACATTTGGACTTAATTTCATGATGACCGGCTGCTTTGCATATTTTTTTACTGCCTTTGTAATTGACTCGGCTGCTTTCGGGTCCTGGCCAAAGGCAATACCTCCCTCCTTTACATTGGGACAAGATATATTGATTTCCAGCATATCCACCTGCTCCCCGGAAAGACGCTCTACAACCTGGCAGTAGTCTTCCTCTGATTTTCCGCAGACATTTACAATAATCTTTGTATCATATTGTTTTAAAAACGGAATGTCACGCTTACAAAACATGTCAATTCCCGGATTCTGAAGTCCTACTGCATTCATCATCCCGCCGTAGGTTTCTGCTACCCGGGGTGTAGGATTTCCTGGCCACGGAATATCTGCAACTCCTTTTGTAGTCACTGCGCCCAATTTGTTTAAATCTATAAATTCCGAAAATTCAGCGCCAGATCCGAAGGTTCCTGATGCTGTTGTCACTGGATTTTTCCACTCTACTCCGGCTATATTTACACGCATATCCACACTCATCAGATCTCCACCTCCGTAGATAAAAATACTGGGCCATCCTTACAGATTCGTTTGTTGTGTACGTTGCTGTGTGCGTCCTTTTCCTTAGACTGGCATACACACCCAAGACAGGCTCCGATTCCGCAGGCCATCCGCTCTTCTAAGGAAATATAACACTCTGTCTTTGTTTCCTCTGCATATTTTTTTATCGCTCGCAGCATAGGCGCTGGACCGCAGGCGAAGATAATATCCGCCTTAAGAGAATTTTCAGCTACTGCGTCCATTACATTTCCCTTTGTTCCCACACTTCCGTCTTCCGTGGAAATATAAACCTCTCCGTTCTGCTCGAATTCTTCTCTCAGAAATGTATGTGCATCACGATATCCGACAATAATCTGTTTTTTCTCGCATTTCATCTGCTTTGCAAGCTCTAAAACCGGTGGCACTCCGATTCCTCCCCCTATAAGAAACGCCTTCTTTCCCTTTGCTTTTTCATATGGAAATCCATTTCCTAATGGAGCAATAATAGAAATACCGTCTCCTGCCTTCATCTGTGAAAACTGTGCCGTCCCTGTACCCTCTCCAGTTACTCTGTATACAACGCGGAGCCTGCTATTCTTCTTGTCAATTTCGCAAATGCTGATTGGACGGGGAAGAAGCTTGCTTGTGTCGTTTGTATACATAGATATAAACTGCCCCGGCACCGCTTCCTTTGCGGCCCCTGTCTCAAGCCACATACTAAAAATACCGTCTGTCAGCCGTTCCTGTGTAAAAACCACTGCCCTTTCTTTTTTTCTGCTGTTATCCGCCATATTTTTCTCCTGTACATGAAAGGCCAGACATTCTTCCTTTCCTATGCAATGCCCAGCCGTTGTTATCCTGTTCCTTATCTATTCTCCAGCGCATTCTTAATATCTAAAACCATGTCCTCTACGGCTGCCCTGGCAGCATCCCCGAAATGCTCTGCGCCGAAATCCGCGTATTTTTCCTGCCTATATGCCGCAATAATTCCACGGGAAGAATTTACGATTGCACCTAAGCCGTCTTGATTAAAGAAATGTACCAAATCCTTTCCTTTTCCTCCCTGCGCGCCATACCCAGGCACAAGAATATACGCCTTTGGCATAATCTTTCTTAAAATCTTACCCATCTCTGGATAGGTTGCCCCTACAACTGCCCCTACATAGCTGTATGTATCACCCATCGCCTCTTCGCCCCATGCAGCGACCTTTTCTCCCACCAGCTCGTAGAGAGGCCTTCCTTCCACCAGCCTGTCCTGAAACTCTCCGCTCGATGGATTGGATGTCTTTACGAGAATAAACATTCCCTTTTTCTCTTCCTTACACACCTTAAGAAACGGATTTATTCCGTCTGAACCAAGGTATGGATTTACGGTTATGAAATCCTCGCCAAAAGGAACGTAAGATTTTCTTCCTACCTGTACCCTTCCAATATGTCCTGCCGCATAAGCAGCAGAGGTGGAGCCAATGTCCCCCCGTTTAATGTCTCCGATAACAACCAGTCCCTTTTTCTTACAGTAGTCCACGGTTTTCTTAAACGCCGAAAGGCCTGGAAGCCCAAACTGCTCATACATAGCGATCTGCGGCTTCACTGCCGGAATCAAGTCGTACGTCTTATCCACTATCTCCTTATTAAACTGCCAGACAGCCTCCGCCGCCCCCTCTAGAGTCTCCCCAAATTCCTCAAATGCCTTTTTCTGCACCTGCTTTGGAATATAGTCCAGCATAGGGTCCAAGCCTGCAACAATAGGTGCACCTGTTTTTTTAATGTTTTCTACCAAACGATTAATCATTTCTTTTTATCCTCCATATCTGATCCATACACTACTTTTCCGTCCACCAGCGTATATACGACCTCACCTGTCACCTCATAACCGTCAAAAGGTGTATTCCTGCCTTTTGATACAAAAGTATTCTTATCAATCCGGTACTTTTTACCAGGGTTAAAGATAACAATATCTGCAGTCTTTCCCTTTGATACAGAGCCTTTCTCTGAAAGTCCCAGTATCTTTGCAGGGTTGGTGCTCATTTTTTCTGCCATGTCCATGATGCTTAGAATACCTGTTTTTACAAGAGCAGTGTAAGTAAGGGCTGCCGAAGTCTCAATACCTACAATGCCGAAGGCGGCTTCCGCCATCGAGCGGTTCTTTTCTTCTTCTGAGTGAGGGGCATGGTCTGTTGCGATTACATCCATAATACCATCTTTCAATCCCCGTCTCAAGGCTTCTACGTCCTCTTTGCTGCGAAGGGGCGGATTCATCTTATAATTCCCGTCATCCTTAGGAATATCCTGTGAGGTCAGAATAAAATGATGGGGACAGACCTCTGCAGTTACTGGAAGAGCTGCTTCTTTGGCAAGCTTTACCATCTTCACACTGTCTGCCGTAGAACAGTGACAAAGGTGCAGTCTCACACCTGTCTCCTTCGCAAGAAGAATATCCCGGGCCACAATCACATCCTCCACAGAATTTGTAATTCCCGGAAGACCAAACCGCTCTGCATTTTCATCTGCATTCATAACGCCGCCTTCCACCATGTTAATGTCCTCACAGTGGGCAAAAACTGAAATGCCGCTTTCCCTGGCAAGCTTCATCCCCTTTCTGTAAAGAGCTGCATTCATGACCGACTTTCCATCCTCACTGACAGCATGGCAGCCTTCTTCTGCCATGCCTTTAATATCCGCAAGCTCCTCCCCCTTCTGCCCCATAGTCACAGCTCCAAGCTGAATCACATTTGTAAGGGATTCCACTTTCTGTCTTTCGTGTACCTCTCTGACCTTCTCTGCAGTGTCAATAACCGGCCTTGTATTGGGCATGGCGCAAACTGTGGTCACACCGCCCTTTACAGCCGCTCTTCCCCCGGTTTCAAGTGTCTCCTTGTACGTAAGCCCTGGGTCACGGAAATGTACGTGCAGGTCAATAAATCCAGGCATGACATAACATCCGTCTGCATCAAGAACTCTGTCCGCCTCCCCGGAAATATTTTCCGCAACATTCTCAATCCTGTCATCTTTAATAAATACATCATACTTCCCATCTGTCCCGGTCAAAGGGTCCACTACATGACCGTTTTTTATCAGTATTGTCATTATACCTTCCTCTCTGCCTGAATATACTTTTATAATCTAATTTTTAAGCTCCTCTTTAAGTACCTCTATGGCCTTGTCAAGCTGGTTATCCGCCTCTATATTTTCCTCGTCCGCCTCATATTCGATTTCTATATCAGGAATGATTCCTTTTCCATTTATACTTCTTCCCTTAGGAGTAAAATATTCAGAAATGGTAAGCTTGACGCAGGTCCCGTCCTTTAAATCAAAGATCTGCTGGACCACACCCTTTCCATAGGTCTTTGTACCTACAATCTTTCCGATGCCATAATCCTGGACTGCTCCTGCAAATATCTCTGATGCACTGGCACTGTAGCCATCTACAAGAACTATCATAGGTATCTCAAGCTTATGCTCGCCGTCGGAAAAGTTCTCCTTCTTTTCCCCGTTTTTATCTTCCATATATACAATCAGACCTTCTGGAAGAATCTCATCTAAAATATTACATACCGTTCCAAGGCCTCCGCCGGGATTACTGCGCAAATCTACAATCATCCCCTCCATTTTGCCGGCCTCAAGCTCCTTAAACGCTGCCATATACTGGTCATAGGTCACATCATCAAATTCAAGAATACGCAGATAGCCCAGATTTTCCTCAAGCATTCTAGATTCTACTGTAGGATATTCGATTGTCTCACGGACTGCCGTCACCGTAATCTCCTCTGAATTGTTTCCCCGGAGAACAGTCATCTCTACCTCTGTTCCATGCTCTCCCCTGATGTCTCCCACAACCTCACTTAAGTCTCTCCCGGTCACTTCTTTTCCTTCTACCTTATAAAGTATATCCTCATCCTTAAGCCCGGCCTTCTCTGCGGGAGAATTCTCATACACCTGTGAAATCGTAATAACTCCTGTATCCCTGTTCTGTGACATAACTGCGCCAATTCCGTCATATTCCCCTGTTGTCGCTTCCTTGAAGCTCCTTGTTGCCTCTTCGTCATAATACACAGAATACGGGTCGCCAAGTCCGCTTATATATCCCTCGTAGATACCTGACTGCAGATCTGCCTCGTCAACCTCCCCTAAATATACCTCATCTATCAGTTTATCAAGCTTCTTAAGTTTTCCTTCTGTCTCACTGCTGATTGCCTGCGTACTTCCCCTGCTCCCCGTAAAATCCAGACCACAGGATACTATTCCTATGGCCAGCAACGTAGCAAGGGCGCCGCAAAGCGCCCCTTTTAAAAACTTCATTTTCAATCTCCTTACAGGTAATTTCTCGGATTCACTGCCATGCCGTTTACCTCCACCTGGAAGTGAAGATGCGGACCTGTAGACCATCCGGTTGAACCTACAGCACCTATCTGCTGTCCCTTTGTCACATACTGCCCGGCACTTACGTAAATAGCAGAATGATGCATATACTTCGTGACAAGTCCGTTTCCATGATTAATAACTACCCAGTTTCCTGCACTGTCACTGTAAAATGCATACAGCACCGTCCCGTCTGCCGCCGCATAGGTAGGCACACCTGTATTTGCTGCAAAATCCATCCCCTTATGCGCCGGATCACTTGGACTTCTGTACTCTCCAAATTCACTGCTGATATAGGAAGCTCCCGGACAGGGATTCGTAAACTGTGTGTTCCCGCTGACTACAGGCGGTCCCGGTTCATAAGTTCCGGCTCCTGCTGACTCCTGGGCACGCGCTGCTTCCTCTGCTGCCTTTCTTCTCGCCTCTGCTTCCTCTGCTTCTTTTTTAAGCTTCTCAAGAAGCGCCGCATTATCACCTATCTGTTTTTCCAGGTCTTCAAGCTTCATGTCAGCATTTTCCAAAAGCTGCTCAACAGATGCCTGATCACTGCTTAATTTCTCCCTGAGGCTGGTAAGCTCGGTATACTCGCTCTGTAATTCTTCCTCCTGACGCTTAACCTCTTTTACAATCTCCTGAAATACGGTAAGCTGGTTTCTGTCATATTCGGAAATTGTTGTAATATATTCTGCATTATTCAGAAACTCGCCAATACTTTTTGAAGCGCAGAGTATCTCTATGAATTCGGTGTTACCGTTTTCATACATGTATTTGATACGCTTTTTCATGCTTTCGTACTGATTGTTTTCATCAACCTTGGCATTAATCAGCTCTTCTTCCTTTTTCTGGATCTCCAGTTCCTTTGCGGACAGCTTTTTCTGCGTCTCCTCCATCTCCCCCAGAATTGCATTCAGCTGTTCAGTTAAAGCATTTTTTTCTGCCTGTGTCGCATTTTTCTGTTCTTGAAGTTGTTCACCCTTATCCTGTACTTCCTCTATATCAGATGCCTGCACCTGCACCGCAAGCCCCAGACAAAGCACCAGTATCAAAAGTGTACTAATGAATCTTTTCCACTGTAGCATATGTATCCCCCTTAAAAATTATACCCCTGTATTTATATATGAGCTACACTCTTAAATGTTTACGTATTGTAAAGAAACTTCCCACAAAACCGATACCGACTCCCAAAGCAACTCCCACAGGAAGCAGGGTCCTGTACACACTTGTAACAGGGAGGAAATCAATAATATTATTAAGAAGGCTGAACTTCGTCATAATATACTGAATTGCCTTTTCATACATAAAGTACAAAAGCAGAAGCGGAATTATCGCCCCGACTACGCCAATCAGCAGACCTTCAAATACAAAGGGAGCTCTTACAAATCCATCCTTTGCCCCTATATACTTCATAATCGCAATCTCCTCACGCCTTACAGTCACGCCCATGGTAACTGTATTGCTGATCAGGAAAATCGATACTGCCAGAAGGATAACAATTATCGCTACAGAAACATAACCAACCAGCTTATTCACACTTGTAAGAGTCTTTGCAACAATATCTGATTTATTTACTTTTCGAACCCCCTCAAGGCCAAGGGCAAAATCCACGACATCCTTCTGCTTTGAAACATCTGCCATGTATACCTCATAGTTGTCAGAATTCGCAAGAGGGTTATCATTCTTAAAGCCTTCTGCAAGCTCTGCTGACTCTTCCCCAAAATAATCCTTCTGGAACTTGTCCCAAGCCTCGTCAGCGCTGACATAATTTACCTCAAGAACTCCGTCAGCCTTTTTAAGCTGGCTTCCAATGTAATCTTTCTGCGACTGTGTCGTATCCTCGTCAAAAAGTACGGTAATAGCAACTCCCTCTTCTGCTTTTTCCACAATATAATTAAAATTAACTACAATCGAGTAAAATAGTCCAAATAGAAAAATACATGCTGCCATAGTCGCAATAGATGCTATGGAAAACATCTTATTTCTGCCGATATTTTTTACCCCTTGCTTCATCGAATATCCAAATGTACTAATTCTCATTTTTATACCCACCTTTTTTCTCGTCGCTCACAATGACACCTTTTTTCATTGTAACAACGCGCTTTTTCATCTCGTTTACAATCTCCTGATTATGTGTAACAACTAACACTGTTGTTCCTCTGTCATTCGCCTCCTCCAAAAGCTTCATAATCTCCCATGAATTCGTCGGGTCAAGATTACCCGTCGGCTCATCCGCCAAAAGTATGGCAGGCTCATTTACAATTGCCCGCGCAATAGCAACTCTCTGCTGTTCCCCGCCTGAGAGCTCCTTTGGATATGATTTGTACTTCTGCGCCAGCCCTACAAGAGACAGAGCCGCAGGCACCTTCTTTTTAATTACTCTTGAAGACGTCTCTGTTACGCGCTGCGCAAAAGCGATATTTTCATAAATATTTCTGTCCTTTAACAGACGGAAATCCTGAAATACAACCCCGATTCCTCTCCGGTACATCGGAATCTTCCGATGCTTCATCCTGTTCAGATTCTGTCCGTTTACAACAATTGTTCCTGATGTAGGATCAAGCTCCTTCATGATCAGGCGGATCAGCGTAGATTTACCCGAACCGCTGTCTCCTACGATAAATACAAATTCTCCCTGTTCAATCTTAAGATTAATACCGTTTAAAGCGGCAACCCCTTTTGAGTACTCTTTCTTTACATCCTTTAATTCAATCATAGTTTCCTCCTAATTACTTAATACTCCATTGTCTCCATGTATTTCATATATTTTACTACCATAAGAGCAATCTTAAAAGTAATGGCATCTTCAAATACACGCAGATCAAGACCTGTGCTCTTCTGAAGCTTATCAAGCCGGTATACAAGTGTATTCCGATGAATGTACAGCTGTCTTGATGTCTCTGACACATTCAGGTTGTTCTCAAAGAATTTATTGATTGTAGCCAGTGTCTCCTCATCAAAGTCATCCGGAGATTTCCCCTCAAAAATTTCACGGATAAACATCTTGCACAACGGAATCGGAAGCTGATAAATAAGACGGCCTATTCCAAGTGTACTGTAAGCAATAATGTTCTTTTCGCTGAAGAATATCTTTCCTACGTCAAGTGCAAGCTTCGCTTCCTTGTATGACTTGGAAACTTCCTTGATATCTCCGACAACAGTACCATAAGCAATCAGCACATCCTCCTCACCGCTGCCCCTTAAAAGCTCATAAAATCCTTCTGCGGCCTTCTCAAGCTCTTTGTGGCCGTCCCCAGGCTCCAGCTCCTTTACAACAATAATATTCTTCTCATCTACGGCAGTAACAAAATCCTTCGCCTTGTTCCCCAAAAGTCCTCTGACATTATCAAGGGCATTGCTGTCTTTTTCATATTTGGTCTCAATAATAAAGATAACACGTCTGACCTCTGTGTCAATATGTAATTTTTTGGCGCGGTTATAAATATCCACTAAAAGAAGATTATCAAGTAGCAGATTCTTGATAAAATTATCCTTGTCAAACCGTTCCTTATAAGCAGTCAGAAGGTTCTGGATCTGGAATACTACAATCTTTCCTACCATATACACATCATCGCCTACTCCGTTGGCAAGGAGAACATACTCCAACTGATGTTCATCAAAAATCTTAAAGAATTGATACCCGTGAATAACCTGACTGTCTGCCGGAGACTGTACAAATGCCAAAATATCCTCTTCACATTCTTCCTGCTCTGTGATTGTACTTGCAAGTGACTTGCCGTCCAAATCCATAATGCAAAAATCAATCCGCGTGATTCCCTTCAAGCCTTCCAGCGTATTCTGAAGTATCTGATTAGATATCATATTCTATCCCCTCCACTAATATCAATATGCATTTTACACAACAAAAGCTCTTATTTTTCGTTAAAAAAGCATATCACTGAATTATATCTTAATATATTTTAACAAAAAAAGAAAGAGGAAATCACAGTTTTTTTGTTGATTTCCTCTATTTTTATTTTACAGCACAAATCTGGTCTATTCTTTTTCTCTTTTCAATTTCCTTTTTAAATATATGTTTTTCCACAAAACGGGTAAGCCTGCCGCGCCCTGTGCTCTGGCCCTTCATCGGCAGAGTACCCCTGCCAAGCCCAAGCCATACCCTGGCATTTAAGACTCCTTTATTCTTTACAATGAACTCCTCCTGAAGCGGCGCCGAAAGTGCTGAAAGGACACAGTCCACTTCACTTCCATTAATATCATTCACAAGCATATCGTCTGCACGGTCATTGGCTGACACCTTCGCCAGTCCGGCAATCTGGATGCCGCTGTACCTCTCCTCAAGATACTGGTAAAGGTTCTCACCCTCTTCTTCGGACTCTACCAGCAGATATACCCTTTTATGATTCTTATGGAGATATCTGATAAACAGCTTAAGATATGTCCCATTCTCTGTCTCCTGAAGGATCTTACGCTCAGTAACATCCGCCGCTTCCAGTATAGTCTTGTCTCCTGCAAGCATAAGATCAAAATAACGGACATCCTCTATAAGATTCTGAACACTGCTTAACTGCATCAGCGAATCTACTGTAACCATCTCTATTATGTTTACAGGCTCAGACTCCATATATCTTATAGACTCCCTGAGTGCTTCCTTGGCTGTGAGTTCATTAATCTCTACATCTAAAACATTTATCTTTTCGCTCATAACTCCACCTGCTACTTACGTTTCGGTTTTTCGATTATAGCAAAAGGATATCCTCTTTTCAACCTTTCTCATTAAATATTCATACTTACGTAAACATTGTAATAATTTTGTTACTTTTTTTCCAGCTCTCTTTTTTTCCGTGCAAGAAGTCCTCCGATTCTCCCTGTTTCCTTAGAAGAAAGCGACCGCCATCCATCCGCAAGAACTCTGTCAAGAAGACCTAGTTCCTCTGCGATCTCATATTTAACCAGCTCTTCTTTGGTAAGCTCCTCAAGCTTAATCGGTTTATTCTTTTTCGAAGACATTGTCATAGCTCCTTTCCTTGTGCTCTTTTCATCATAGAGTATTGACAGATTTTGGGGGATTATACATTAGGAGACGGAGGGGAATGGTAATATGCACAGGGAGACTGTTATCTGACAGCCAGCTTGTAAGTAAGAGACAGAATATAGGACCACATATTGTACTCCGGGTACAATATGTGGTCCTACATTCTGTCTCTTTCCGAGCTTATACTTTGTTTTATACCCAAGCATTCAGTGACTGAATACTGGCAGGCTTCAGGCAGTATTTCGCTGTTCGGATACTGGGGAAGGGCTCTGTATCGTCCTCCTCTACCACCCGCTCTCATCGGGAATTACGATGGCCGCAATAATGTATCCCAGCACTCCCGACCCACCGAAGCAGGCAAACAGGATAAGTCCCAGCCTTACCAGTGAAGGGTCAATGCTAAAGTATTCTGCAACTCCTCCGCATACGCCGCAAATCATGCGGTTTTTCCTTGAACGATATAATCTTTTAGGTTCCATAGTGTTACCTCCTTAATAATATTCTCTATAATTCATCTGAAAAATTCACATTTACCTCACCGATACCGCATTCAATATTCATCTCTTTTGCCGCATGGTTATTTATTTTCTCATCACATCCTATACCGGAATATGTGTTTTGTCCGCAGACTACTTCTCCTATACCGCAGGTAATCTCATAATTATAATCCGACTGCTTTCCATTAGCAGTAAAAGTAATCTGTCCGATGCCGCAGTCGATATCAGCTTTCTCTTTTACATCTCCTGAAGTGATAATTGATCCTGTGCCACAGTTAAAGTCTACTTCACCGGCAGTAAATCTGTTAATATCTGCTTCACCAGCTCCTACATCAACACATAACTCTTCTGCCCGTATATCTTCTATATACAGAGAACCTGCCTTAAGGTCAAATTCTGCTTCTTTAAACTGGAAATCCCTGGGGACATAAATCAAAATTTCTGGGCTTCCTTTTACATGATTCATATTGATTATATTTTTTCTTGTTTTTATTTTCAGCTCGTCTCCATCCATGTAATATTTAAGTTTTAACCTTTTATCAATATTTTTTGTCTCAACACGGATTTCATCCGAGACTTCCTCATCACAGATAACTTCTATCCGGCCTGCGCATACATACAAATCTATAGATTCTACATTCCTAAATACCTGCAGATCATCTCCTTCTGTGAACGGAACATCATCCCGATCATCCTCTTCATAATCATCGTCGTTTACAAATCCACTAATATGATATGTTGTATGGAAGGGAATCGAAAATCCATTTGGAAATCTGTCCTCAATTGTTTCAATTGTCACTCCCATAATAAGCGCCGCCATACAGCATATGAGGCCGATTCCCACGCAGCTTCCACATATAATCCAAAATAGCTTCCATCCTCTTTTCATCCTTATGCCACCGCCCTTCCCTGAAATGGTTTCCTGCATATCCAGACAATTCCCCGTATAATTCCTGGAAATACAATGATACAGAGCCTGACACCTGCAATTGTTCCGATAACCCCTATCACTCCAAGTATCAATCCGGTTCCAATTAATGCAAGCCCTACTGCAATCTCAGGAATTAAGGTAGCAAGCCCTATACAGAAAAGAACAATTCCCGTAATCGCTATTGCAACTGATACAATGACAATTGAAAGAAAAATCAAAAAAACTGACAGCATACAAGAAAATACAACTGCAATAAGTGCAAGCGCAAGCGGAATAATTACCGGAGCTCCTACAATAATAATGGCTATAATTAAGAGTACCTTAAGCAAAGAATTAGATCTTGGCGGCTTAGTATCAGAATAGCTCCTGCTGCTTTCTGTACTTCCATACTCTCCTCCTGAATTCCTGGCATCTCTCCCTACAGGGACATCCTTTTTCTCAAATCTTGTATCCTTATACCCTGTTTCCCTGAATTCACCATATGTTCCATTCTGACGTTCTGTTTCATGAATTCCTAAATCTGCTTTTATTGTAGCGGCAACTTTTTTAGGACTTTCAAGCTCTTCAATTACTTGATGCTCATTTTCTTCTCCTGCATCGTCAAAATAGTCATTATAATACTTCATTGCCTCCTGCCTCTCAACAATTGGTATATCCTGCAAAAGCGCTGCTAATTCTGTCATAAACTCAATACGGTTCATACAGATACACCTCCCTCAAATAATTCATTAATCTTCTTTGAATAATCTTTCCATTCTGTGCGATATAGATTCAACTGTATCATACCCCTATCCGTCACTTTATAGTACCGTCTGTTCCGGCCGTCAAACTGGCGGTCGTATACTTCCAGACATTCGTCCTTCTGAAGACGTCTCAAGACCGGATATAAGGTTGATTCTGAAACATCTATCGCTTTCCTTACGTCCTGCGTAATCTTGTAACCGTACGTTCCCTCTTCTTCCTTAGACACAACTGCCAGTACAATCGCGTCCAGAAGAGCTGCTCCGGTGTTAAATACCATATCTTCACTTCCTTTCGATAAGGTTTTTATAATATTATTTTTATTTTAATATTATTTAATTTAACAATATTATATGCTGTATAATATTATTTGTCAATGATAAATTTAAAAATTTTATAACTATATATTGATCAAGGACGGGGAAAGCCCTTCTTTACTGTGCTTTCTCCGTCCCTTTATTTTTATCATATAATTCTATTTATTCCTATCATACATACTACACACTGTATAACAAATATAGCCGGAATTCCTATCTTAAATTTTACTTTTTTGGTTTTATGATGAAAAAAATACATTCCGCACCATGCTCCAGCGCTTCCACCAGCCCATGCCAAAAAAAGAAGCATTTTTTCCGAAATACGCCACCGGCCCCGGCATGCTTTATACTTATCATATCCAAACATTAAAAATGCAGACAGATTAACCACTGCCAAATAAACCAGACCTATAGTCCATCTCATACGTTTATCTCCTCCTGAAGCGTAAAGGAGTAAATCACTTTCTCCTTCACCTTCCTGCCTGTAGTCTGATGAAGTGCCTTTGCATAATAATCCAGCTGCGCATGGTATTTTTCTACAAGCTCCTTCGTACTTTTCACCTTATCGGTTTTATAATCCAACACAATAAGCCCGTCTGGCTCCTCAAAATACACATCAATAATTCCCTGTACCAAAAGCATTTCCCCTTTCTTCGTTTCCCCGTAAACCTCATCTGCTCCGATTCCTAGAACAAAGGGCTGTTCCTTTCTAAGCTTCCCCTTCAGAGCACATTCCTGCATCCGCCGTCCCATCCGGCTTTTAAAGAATGCAAGAATGTCCTCCTCTCTGATACAATCTGCCATTTCCTTCGTCATTCTTCCGTTTTCTAAAAATACATCTATGGCTTCCTGCAAACTTTCTTTCGTATATTCCTTGCTAAAGTCCAAAAGCTCCATAAGCCTGTGGTAGGCAGTACCTCTTGAAGCCCCTGAAAGCTCCTCCTCTTCCTTTAAAAACTTTGGAATAAGTGGAATCACCTCCGGTTCCTCATAGGAAAGCTCACCAAGCTCCCCTGAAGGGCCACCGGCCTTTTCAAGCATTTCCTGTAAATGTATTCTCTTCTTAAGCTCCGATACTGTGAACTTAAGCTTCCAAGAAAGGCTGCCTTTATAGGCATAGGAAAATCCAAACTGCTCCCCCAGCATCTCTTTTACATCTGCATCATAGGTTTTATCTGTATCCCAGTTTTCCAGTACAGCTTTTTTGATTCTCCCGGCAGTTTCTTCCGCCACCTCTTCCCTCACGGCGTCCTCTAAGGTCAGTACCTTCAAATCCAGCGGGATCTCCGGTGTAAGACGTATAAGCGCAGGCAGTATAAAGTCCCAGTAAGTAACCGCACGGCTAAGTCTTCCGAAGCTTAACGGCGCTTCCTTTTGCTCCTTTATAATCCGAAAGCTGTCAAGCTTTTTCTCAGGGTTTGTAATAGTTCCGGTAACTATAAGTTTTTCTTTTGCCCGGGTCATGGCCACATATAATACCCTCAGCTCCTCACCCAGGCTGTCCAGCACCTCTTCCCTCTGGATTACCTTTTTTACAAGACTGGGACTTTTAGTACGCATATCAAGATTTACCGCATCCAGACCTACTCCCAGGCCCTGATGAAGCACGGCGCTGCTTCTTGCATCCTGCATATTAAAACGCTTTCCCATTCCTGCCACAAATACAATGGGAAATTCCAGTCCCTTGCTTTTGTGAATAGTCATAACCCGTACGATATCTGACTGCTCGTCAGAGACGGCGGCCTCCCCATAATCCACATTATATTTTCTAAGCTGGCCGATATAGCGGATAAAATGAAACAATCCCTTGTAGCTTGCTGATTCAAATGATTTTGCTTTTTCTGAAAGCATCCTTAGATTTGCTCTTCTCTGCGCTCCGCCCGGCATTGCAGACACAAAATCTTCATATCCTGTACTCGAAAGAATTTTGCGAAGCAGCTCATGCATGGGGGTATATGGGACAATTTCACGAAAATCCTCCATCTGTTTCAGACACTTTTCAAGCTTTTTACGTATGTCTTCATTCTGTCCCTCTTTACGGTACCTGGACACGGCAAGAAAAAAAGGACTTTCTTTATACGCACTTTTTATAATTGCCAGTTCCTCCTCACAGAATCCTCCAAAAGGTGATGCAAGCACCGCCGCAAGAGGAATATCCTGCTGTCCATTATCCAGCACCTGCAGGTAATCTAAAAGCGCTCCGATTTCCTGCGTTTCAAAATATCCCTCACGCGTTCCCGCACAGGCGGGAATTCCTTCCCTGTTAAGTATCTCTGTAAACACATCTGCAAACCCTTTAACGCTTCTTGTCAGAATCACAATATCCGAATAACGGACCGGTCGGAAGGTACCTGTTTTTTTATCTATTACTTGATGATCCGTAAGAAGCTCACGAATACGTCCGGCAATGACACGTGCCTCCAGTTCACGCTCAGAAACAGATGATGTTCCTCCTGCTTGTTCTTGCTCACCATCCTCCTTAAGGGACTGCTTTACCTTTTCCATATCACTGTCAATAACAAGAACCTCTGTGTGCGCGCTTACTCCTGCCTCCTTTGTCTCCGGAAAAGACGCGCCCACGTAAAGAGCCGCCTGATCATCATAACTGATTCCTCCAAGCCCCCTAGTCATAATCTGCCGGAAAATATAATTTACACTTTCAAGTACCTCTTTTCTGCTTCGAAAATTTTTATGGAGGTCGATTCTCTGCTGCTTACTGTCTTTTGCCTCATATGTGTCAAATTTTTCCATAAACAGCTCCGGTCTTGACAGACGAAACCTGTAGATGCTCTGCTTCACATCTCCTACCATAAAGATATTGTAATTTCCTTCCCATATGGTAGAAATACTGGTCAGTATGGTTTCCTGAATAAGATTGCTGTCCTGGTACTCGTCAATCATAATTTCCCGAAACTGCTGCTGGTATTCCCTTGCCACAATCGACGGCACAAATCGGCCGTCTTTTCTCTCAGTCAGAATCTTTAAGGCGTACTGCTCCATGTCTGAGAAATCTATTATATCCTTTTTTCGCTTTTCTGCCTCAAAGTTTTCAGAAAATGATTTCACAAGCTCCACAAGAATTTCCATACTTCCCCTGCAAAGCTTAAGATCTGTAAGAAACCCATCTGTCTCCTGATAAAAGAACCGGGAGCGCAGATCTTCGATATGCTCTTTTACTTCCTCACGCACTGCCTTCACCCGGGCTGCTTTTTCCTCCGACACAGCCTTATCCCTGTTAGCAGGAAGCCGGACCCAGGTAAACCCTCTCATTCTTTCATTCAGCTTCCCAAAAGTATCTGCACTTAAAAATCCCTCTATCATTTTCAGATCTGCAAGAAGGGCTGTCTCATATACCGCAGGTCCATCCGTCTCCCCACAAAGAGCAAGTCCCTGCGAAAGAAGCTCCGACACCTCCTTAAAGCAGCGGACAGCATGCTCCATAATCCTCCGGACAAATTCACTTTTTTCAAGCTCCTGTTCTGTTCCCGCTCCATAAGCGGATGTACATTCCTCAAGCCACCTCCATGCGTCAGGATAACTTCTGGAAAACTCATAGATTTTTAAAATTAACTCTTCCATCTTCCTGTCACTGCGGCCCCCGCCGTATGCTGAAACAAAATCCAGAAATTTCGGCGTCCCAAGCTGATACTGCTCCTCTAAAAGCGTCTCCAAAACATCCTGACGCAAAAGCTTAAGCTCTCCTTCTTCTCCAATTCGAAAGCCGGGATCGAGATCAATTGTATGAAAATGATCCCGGATGACTGACAGACAAAAGCTGTGGATGGTTGTAATCCGGGCATTATGAATCAAAGTTGCCTGCTGCTTTAGATGCTCGTTTTCTGGATATTCCTCAAGCTTCCTCTCAATAGCAGCGCGGATACGCTCTTTCATCTCCGCTGCTGCAGCCTCTGTAAATGTCACAATCAGAAGCTGATCTACACTGACAGGCTCCTCGTCCTTTATCAGCATTGTAATGATCCTTTCCACTAGTACCGCAGTCTTGCCGGAGCCTGCCGCCGCAGAGACAAGGATATTTCTTCCTCGAAGGTCTATCACCTGTTTCTGCTCATCTGTCCATTCTATGCCCACAGCCTTATTCCTCCTCTCCGCCTATACTGTCTGCCTCCTGCGCTGTATTTCTTTCTTCTCTGCCGCAAAGTTCCTTCTTCATGGCGGCTATTACTTCTTCTCTGCTCATTTTTCCAATATCACGATAACGAAACCCTGGAATTTTTACATCAAATCCGCACACATGGCGGTAACTACAGTAATCACATCCGCTTTCCTGACCTTTACGATAAGGCAGAACATCTGTATTTCCTTTTAAGATTTTTCTATGTGTGTCCCTAACCTTCTTTACCGCATGACGCATCATTATCTGAAATTCTTCCTGCGGCACAGCCTTAGAGCTCTTTGCAAGACTTCCGTTTTTATTATATTTCACAGGAACAGCCAGTGATTCTCCTTTCATCTGCCTGTCCAGATGAAAAAGCACCTCGTCCCTTAAATTAACCATACCGTCCGGCTTAAGCTCCTTCAAAATGTCCTGCCCTATATCCTCCTGTTCCTTCCTTTTCTCTACAAGTGGATCCTGAATCCGATAGTAGAATACACCCGCCGGAATCACCTCTTTTTCTATATGCTGTTTTTCCTGTTCGCGGAGAGCTGCGTCCATATACACCATCAGCTGCAGCTGAAGCCCGTGATAGAGCGCCGCAACATCAAAAGAGGCGCCTCCAGTCTTATAATCCACTACCTTCACATAAAGCTGGTCCCCGTCCTCGCAGGTATCTATCCTGTCAATCTTACCGTTTCCAAACCGGAACTCATAGGCAGCCGGCACAAAATCTCCTGCTTTAAGCTGCTCTATAAGAGCCCAGACTGTCCTCGTAAGAAGCCTTTTCATACGCACAATCATATATTCATTTCGTGACGAGCTGTAAAGAACTGAATTGCCGTAGTCTGCAATAGATTCCTCTACACTTTCATCTACTAATGCGTTCTGCTGTTCTTCTGAAAGCTTAGTCCAAAGGAGGCCCGCTTCCTCTGCCTTCCTAGAAAACTTTTCCAGTGCGCTGTGACATACATTTCCCATATCTACTGCCTGAAACTCATATTCCTGACGCTCTCTTAATCCCAGACCATAGGTTAAAAAATGAGCAAAAGCGCAGGCGGAAAATCTCTCTATCCTTGTAATACTGTCCTCAAAATTCTTTCCGTAAAGCTTCTGTGCCACTTCCTCGGTAAGTCCATCCGGCGGGCGGTGGTAAAAGCCGGCAAAAAGAAGCTTCTCCATTTTATCCTTCCACTTTGGACTTTTCAAATACCACGAATATAGTTCCTGCCACTGCCTGTCCATTCCATTAGGACTTTGGAAACCCTGAATCAGCATATCAACTCCCATATGCTCTGTAAGCTCTCTATCTAATAATCCTTTTTCCTCCTCATCCTGCACAGACAGCAACGGATACAATTTCCTAAGCTCCTGTACCAAATAAGCAGGACGCATGCTCTTTCCGTCAGAAGAGACCTTGCTATAGTAAATTTCCAACTTCTTAGACGGTCTGGTTAGATTCATATAGAGATAAAATTTCTGAATATATGCCTCCTCTTTTCCTCCAGGCGACAGAGCCAGCCTTTCCTTTTGAAACCTCTCTCTGTCACGCTCAGTAAGAAGCCCGGTCCGAAGCAGAGTCCCAGGAAGATAAGCATCATTTGCTCCCACGAAGAACAGCGCCTTGATATCTTTTAGTCTGGTACGTTTCACGTCTCCTACAACTACCTGGTCTACGCCCGGAGGAATCACGCCTACTCGTGCCTCCGAAAGTCCCGCATCCAGAAGCTTGCAGTATTCGCTTAAGGTGACCGGCTCGTCCCCCAGCAGCTCTACAAATTTTTCAAATAATTCAATCAGAATACGATAAATCTGAGCGTACTCCTTTGCAAGCGCCAGCTCTCCTGCCGCCTGAAATGCTTCCTCCTGTATCTTAAGCTTCTTCTGGAGCTCCTCCTTGACCATAAACTGGTAGACGGCCATTGTAATATCCTTTACCGTCTTTTTCCTTTGCTTCAGCACAAATACCAGCTCATCTATCTTCTCCACAAATAGTACCCGGCAGTGGTTAAGATTCAAAAGCTCGTCCTCCTTCATACCTCTGAGACGGCGTACCCAGCGTTCCTGCCATTTTTTATAGCCTTTAATTCCTATGCCTGTCACATAGTTCTCCATGCTGCAGATCTCATCATAGGAAATTCCGGCAAGTCCTGTCCTCAAAAAACGGAACACACTCTCACAGGTAAAATTCTGCTGTGCCATATTTAAAAGGCTTCGGAGGTATTCTACAAAAGAATTCAAAAGGATACTCCTCTTATGATCCATAAACACTGGAATATCATAAGACTCAAAAGCCTGCGCCAAGTAATCCCCGTATATGTCCATATTGCTGACAATCACTCCGATATCACGATAACGATAATTCTCCCTCCTGATAAGCCTGCGGATTTCTCCTGCCGCAAAAACTGCTTCCTCTTTTGGATTCCCCGCCGCGTGAAGCCCGATTAACTTTTGCTCCTTTTTATAGACTCTTTTTTCGTAACGAAAAAGATTCCGTTCTAAAAATGCGAATACCTCATTTTCCTGAAAACGGTACGGCGTCCCTCCATACAGGCAGACTGGCTCATCTATCTTTACCTTCTCCTCCTTGGCAATCTCTATAAGAGATGTCGCCATCCGCTTGCTTAAACCAAACAGCTGATATGGATGCCTGTAAGAATAAGGATTTTCCCTCTCATCCATGAGAACTGTTACAATTACTCTTCTGCAGCGTTTCATCAGCTCCCTCAGAAGCCGGTTCTGCACCGGAGTGAAACCTGTAAATCCGTCCAGTACAACCGTACTATTATAAAGAAGCTCTGATTTAGGAATCTCACGGCTTAAAATATCCAAAACCTCTTCCTTTGTGATATATTTCTTTTGCAGATATTCTGTAAATCCACGGTACAAAACCGCAATATCCCTTAATTTATAATACAGGCTTGAGCCTTCCCCCGCTGTCTCCATCATACGCTCAAGCTGTGCCTCTCCAATATCGTACTGGGTAAACTCTGATATCACTGATTTTACTTCACTGATAAATCCGGGCTTTTTCATATTTCCTTTAAGAACAAGTAGCTCATTCTCATAATCCCCGGCAATCTTACGCAAAATAAGGTTCTTTCCTTCATCATCCAGTACCGGCAGACTTCCCCCGCCTGTCTCTTCGAACACACGGTACGCAAGCCGCCCAAAGCTTAACACGTCAATATTCATAATACACTGGCTTGGATGCATCTCTACCAGGTCCTTCTGCGTCTGCATCGTAAACTGCTCCGGCACAAGAACAATAAAATTTTCCTTTGGATGCCTTCTCGATTCCTTAATTATCCTCTTATATGAATAATGCGATTTACCGGCCCCTGACGGCCCGAAAACAAACTGTAATGACATCTGTTCTTCCCTCTTTATTATTTTTAAAACTCTTTCATCACATTATATACTATTCGTACAAATTGTGGTATAGTAAGATCAATAACTTGAAAGGACCCTTTATCATGACCCGCGAAGAACTATATCAGTCTATCTACACCCATGATACTATCTACCTGCCTCCCCATGAGGAAGGGACCGTCCCGTTGGAGGTCTCTCTTGGCTGCAGCTGGCATAAATGTACCTTCTGCGATTTCGCCAGAGATACTTTTCAGATCCATTCTCTTGAAAAGATAGAGCAGAGTCTGCGTGTCCTATCCTCTTTACGGCCAGAGGATAGCAGAATGTTTTTTCTCGGGGAAAATGTGTTTTGCTTGAGCACAGAACGGCTCCTTTCTATTATAGAGCTTGCATATGTCTATATGCCTAATCTAAAAGAATTTGCCATGTATTCCCGCATTGACGATATTTTAAGTAAAACGGATGAGGATCTTTTACTTCTTCGAAAGAAAGGCATCGAGGCACTCCATATCGGTGTTGAAAGCGGCAGCGATTCTATTTTAGCAGAACGAAAAAAAGGCATTACCTCCGCCCAGACGGTAGAAGCTCTCCTGCGTCTTGACAAAGCCGGTATTGCCTATTATCTGACTGTAATTCCGGGACTTGGCGGGCAGACATATTCCTATATGAACGCCATCGAGACCGCACGGATGTTAAATAAAGTCCATCCCCGCAATATCTGGTGCTTGAAGCTTAAGCTGTGGGAAGGCACTCCACTTTATAAGGAAGCACAGAATGGAAGCTTTGATATGATGACACCGGAGCAGATCATAAGGGAAGAACGCCTTCTTATCCAGAATCTTTCTGTCACTGACTGTCTGTTCGAGGACACGACTGTCCTTGATAAATATACAATCAGAGGCATGCTTCCCGAGCAGAAAGACGTCCTGCTTCATGCAATTGATTATCTGCTGGGCCTTTAGTACATATTCTGTCAAGGGGCCCCTTTTATTGTATATTATATATTTTCCTTACCTGTAAGCTTTATTACCTCAAGCTTCCATACACAGACTGCATCCAGCATTTTTTCCTGAAACTCCCATTCGCTTCTGCCAGTTTCATGCTTCATAACAGCCTGCAGTCCTTTCCGCTTTTCACCTGTATTTTCTACAATGCTGACCTTTCCCTGACCTACTATACTTTGAAAATATGCTGTGTGTCCACATGCCGAGGCTGCCATCTTAAGCTCATACCCTGTATCCATCTCAAAGCCGACCGTCGGATTGCTCTTTATAAGCTCCATCTTCCGTCCTTCCTTTGCACTGTGAAAATAAAAAGTATATTTTTCATCCTCAAATACGTACCCAAAATTTACCGGTACAATATATACCTGTCCTTCAGAGAAAAAACCAACCCTTATACAATGACATGCTTCGATAATCTGTTCAAGCCTTTTTTTATCTGTAACCTGTCTCTCTTTCCTTCTCATATGCTATCCTCCAAAATTCTGCCTGTCAGCTAAGATTCTTTACTATAGATTGTATCATATAAAAGAAACTGCAACAATTGCAAAAAGGTATATATGGATGTTAGAATAAACAGTGTCATATACGTAAATTATAAAAACAAATATTCAGAGGCAGGTAGTAATTTGATGAAAAAGATCTTACTAGTGGAAGATGATTTGAGCTTAATCAGCGGACTTTCTTTTGCTGTTAAAAAAGAAGGGTATACGATAGATATCGCCCGAACAAGCCTTGAAGCAGGCTGCCTATGGTCTGACGGAAAATATGACCTTGTTATTTTAGATGTCTCACTTCCTGACGGCTCGGGATTTGACTTATGTAAAAAGATACGTCAGACATCTAAGGTTCCAATTATGTTTTTAACTGCTGCAGATGAAGAGACTGACATCATCATGGGACTTGATATCGGCGGCGATGATTATATCACAAAGCCCTTCAAGCTGGCAGTATTTCTGTCAAGAATCAATGCCCTGCTTCGCAGAAGCAGTAATTTCAGCCAGGAGGTTCCTAAACTGAATTCAAATGATATCAGGGTGGAGATGATAAAAGGAGAAGTCTATAAAAAAGGAAAACTCATCGACTTGACAGCAAGCGAATATAAGCTTTTATGCTTCTTTATGGAGAATCCCGATATGGTTCTTTCGCCGGAGCAGATTTTAAACAGACTGTGGGACTTTAATGAAAGCTATGTAGATAATAATACCCTGACTGTCTATATACGAAGACTCCGCACAAAAATAGAGGATGATCCTGGGAAACCGGAAAGAATCGTAACTGTCCGCGGCATGGGCTACAAATGGAATACGGCAAAGAGCGGCAGGGACTGTGAACGGAGCACACATTGAGGCGTATGATGAAGATACTTGCTAATCATAAAATCAAAGCATTGTTTTATAAAATCTTATTATCCATGATAGGATTCTCGCTGCTTTTCGCAGCTTTCATGTGGCTTGAACCAAGAAAAACAGTATTTTATATGGGAATCAGCGCTTTGTCCATGGGATTTCTGATTATAGCAGCCTGTTATGGATATTTTAAAGAGCAAAATAATATTATGGAAAATGCGGTGGAGCAGATCAAAGAATATATTTCCGGCAGCAAAGAGGCACGTATCGAATGTCAGGATGAGGGCGAATTATACCGGCTGTTTCATGAGGTGAATTCTTTAGTTTCTATCCTGAATGCTCATATTGAGAATGAGGGGAAAGCAAAAGAATTTTTAAAAAATACGATATCAGATATTTCACATCAATTAAAAACTCCTCTGGCCGCCTTAAATATTTATAATGGAATTTTACAGGGAGAGGCAGAGAACCTTTCGATAGTCAAAGAGTTTGCTGTTCTTTCCGAGCAGGAGCTGGAACGAATTGAAACACTGGTTCAGAGCCTTCTGAAAATCTCAAAATTTGATGCAGGTACAATTGTAATGGAAAAGACACCCGAAAATATATTTGAGATGATGGAGCATATTAAGAAACGCTTCTCCTTCCGTGCCAGACAGGAAGGGAAAGAGATCCTCCTTTCAGGAGATGAATCCGCAGATTTTATCTGCGATTGTAACTGGCTTATGGAGGCAATGGCTAATATTGTTAAAAATGCTCTGGATCATACGGAAAAAGGCAATTCTGTCTGGATTGAATGGAAGATCTCTGCATCTTTTCTTCAGATTGCTGTAAAAGATAACGGGAGTGGGATTCATCCAGAGGATCTGTATTATATTTTTAAAAGGTTTTATCGAAGCCGTTATTCAAAGAACACACAAGGGGCCGGACTTGGACTGCCTCTTGCAAAATCTATTGTTGAAGCGCATGGGGGCAGCATATCAGCTGACAGTACACTGGGAAGCGGCACAACGTTTTATATAAATCTTCCTTTTCTTCTTTGATAATATTTATTAGGAAAAGATGAATACTATGAACAATTTATAAATTGAGGGAGTGATTCAATATGCAGTCCAGACAAGTAGATTTTGCAGGAAAAAATGTACGGCAGAATATTTTAGCTGTGGCAGCCCCTATGATGGCTGCACAGCTTCTTCATCTGCTTTATAATATTATAGACCGCATCTACATAGGGAAAATTCCCGGAGAAGGAACTACTGCGTTAGCTGGTCTTGGCGTGTGCTTTCCGGTAATCACAATGGTGACCGCCTTTTCTAACCTTTTCGGTGCAGGAGGTGCGCCTTTATGCTCGATGGCCAGAGGAAAGAAGGACATAAAAAAAGCACAGAACATTATGAACAATGCATTTTTCATGCTGGTTGTGACAGGAATCATATTGACTATAGCCGGTATTGCTTTTCACAGGCCCCTTTTGTATCTCTTTGGTGCAAGCGATGCCACATATCCTTACGCTTCAGGCTATATGGTTATTTATCTTCTCGGTACAGTATTTGTTATGGTTTCTCTTGGCATGAATCCTTATATTAACAGTCAGGGGTTTGCCCGTACGGGTATGAAAACTGTTATATTGGGGGCTGTTATCAATATTATTTTAGACCCTATTTTTATTTTTGTCCTGAAAATGGGGGTGAAAGGAGCAGCTTATGCAACGATAATCTCACAGCTATTTTCTGCCCTGTGGGTATTGCTTTTTCTGACAGGAAAACAGGCGGAGCTTACGCTTTATTTCCGCGGATTCCGCCTGGATATTCCCTGTATTTGTGAAGTGGCAAAGCTGGGATTTTCGAATTTTTGCATGTCCTTTACCAACAGCCTTGTTCAAGTTATATGCAATTCTATGCTTCAGCTCTTCGGAGGCGACCTTTATATCAGTGTTATGACGGTCATTAATTCTGTACGTGAGATTGCGCAGACACCGATGTCGGCAATTTCCGAAGGCGCATCTCCAATCATCAGCTATAACTATGGGGCTGAAAAGATAAATCAGATGAAAAGGGCAATTCGTTTCATGACACAGCTTGGATTTACATATACATTGCTGATATGGGGGCTTATATCTTTATTTCCTGAATTTTTTATACAGATTTTTAACCATAATGTAGAGCTGGTTCGGGCAGCTGTGCCTTCCATGCATATTTATTTTTTTGGATTTTTTATGATGGCTTTCCAGTTTGCAGGACAGAGTGTGTTTAAGTCATTGAACAAGGCAAAGCAGGCAGTATTCTTTTCCCTGCTTCGTAAAGTAGTTATTGTGGTGCCCCTGACACTTATTCTGCCGAGGATGGGGAGCCTGGGCGCTGCGGGGGTATTCCTTGCAGAACCGGTTTCTAATTTTATTGGAGGACTTGCCTGCTATCTTACCATGCAAAGAACAGTATTAATGAGGCTGCCGGTGGATAAAACTGAATAAAGGACCTTTCAATTGTATGATTCCATTTACAATTCATTGATTGTATCTGTGATGGCCATATTACGAATCCGTTTTGCTGGGCCGTATACCGCAGCGGCAGCACAGGCCGCTACAAACAAGATGATGAGACACAGAAGTGCCAGGGGCGGGTGCCATATTGTTCCAAAATATCGTGTAATCATTCGGGTATACAGAAAGTAGCTAAAAGGGAGTCCGACTCCAAATCCAGCCGCAAGTCCGGATACAGCATAGGTAAATGCTTCTGCGGCGATCATCCGGGTAAGCTGGACGCTGTCCATACCAACCGCCCGCATAGCTCCATACTGCCTTGTCCGGGCTGCCACGCTGATGGAAATACTGTTGATAATATAGAACATTGTAACCATTCCAATAATCACCAAGAAGCCATATACACCGAACTGTACTGACATATAAGTGGTATTTGTTTCCCTGTTAGAGGCTCTGTTATCTGCAAAAATCACATCACTTCCGGCAAAATTACTGATTTGGCGTACTGTATCGTCATCCGCATCTTCTTCAAGCTGTATGCCGATCAGAGAAAAACTCTGTTTTCCAGTCAGTCTTTCAAATGTTTCCAGCGAGCAGATTACAAGTAGTTCATCAGGAAAAAGGCTGCTAGATATGGAACAAGCGATCTCAACCTCTTTTCCTGCAATCTGAATGGTATCTCCAACTTTTAAAGGATTATCTTTATTATAAATAGTCATAACCTTATTGCTGTCTCCATAAATATCCGCTACATTACCCTCAACTACATTATCTTTTGCACTATCCATCAAAGAGCTATCATAGGATTCCAGATTGATATAATTGATTCCCTGCCGTGAAGATGTTGCCGGAATATGTTCCAGATACGAAGTTCCAAAAGCACGTTTTACACCAGAAATATTAGTAATCTCTTCTTTTATATTCTGTTCCAGAACCAGTGCATTGGCATAACCATTAAGTGAAATATCCGGCTGCCAGGATTTCAAAGTAGGCATCAGTTCCCGGGCAAAATCTAGACCGACTGAAAAACATAAAATTAGGATAATCGTAAGTGCAAAGGAAGATGTCATCAGAAACCAATTTTTCCTGGAACCTGCTGCATGATGAATACCCAGTGCCCTTTCTATTTTTCCAGCCTTCCATTTGATTACATGCTGCTTCGGTGACACTATATCTGAACTGCCGGAAACTGCCGATATAGGAGATACCTTTGCTGCCCTCTTTGCAGGAGCTTGTGCTGCTGACAAAACAGTTACGACGCCAACCAGTATACCGCTTATCAGTCCGACAGGACTTAAGGTTAATACAGGCATAGCAGCAAATTCTCTTCCTCCTATCCCATAGTGTAGATAAGCACATATTCCCCAGCTGGCCAGTACACCAAGAACCAATCCAGCAGGAACTGCCGATTTGCACCAGTTTAAAGCTTCCAGCTGTACAAACCGGACGATCTGCTGTCGGCTTGCACCGATACAGCGCATCATGCCAAAGAATTTTGTTCTTTGGGAAATATTGCTGTTCATACTGCCAGAGATCATCAATACTCCTGCCAGCAATACGAGAACAAACAACAAAGCCGCTATCATATAGATACCATTAATAGATTTGTTGCTGCTTTGCCCTAAAAGGCCCATAACAGCTGTGTTTTCAGAAATATTCTCATCTGCCAGTCCATATTGCTGTTTTATCTGCGAAACTACATCGGAAGCA
Source organism: Lachnospiraceae bacterium (assembly GCA_910575605.1). Lineage (GTDB taxonomy): Bacteria > Bacillota > Clostridia > Lachnospirales > Lachnospiraceae > CAPEBR01. Next base: position 51,167 of record CAJTEW010000013.1, on the reverse strand, counting down.
TCGTATACTTTTTGAAACTGTATATAACAAGACGGATGTTCTTCTAAAGAGTTTGCAGCCATAATTGTGTGAAATGAATTCCTTGTCATATATACAGCAGCTATATACGTCTGTCCCTGATAATATTCTTTATCATCTGAACCAAAACCAGATACAATAAAATCTGTATCTCCGGCAGGTGTATGAACGGTCACATGGCTGCCGATCTCTACGTCCAAAGCCAGCTTTGCATTAGTGCTAAGCATCACCTCATTATCTTTTTGCGGAATGTCTCCTTCTTCGAGACTGTTTACAAGCTGCGATATATACGTTTCATCCACGCCATAAAGTGCAGCCTTATTCCCACCGATATAATAAGGCTGATTAGTATCCACGTTGAAGGAATCCGACCAGCCGGCGGCCATAACGTCAGGATGCTGTCTGATTTCTTCGCCTATATCTTGAGAAATGCCGTCAAGACGGATATGCCAGCTGCCGTGTTTCTCCTGCATAGCTTTGCCTTCGGTCCGGACAAAGTTGTCCGCCACACTAAAAATAGCCGTTACAAGAAATACTGAAATAATAATGCACAAAAGCGTCATACGATTCTGCCGTTTGTGGACACGTGCAGAGATTGGAATTAGACTAAGATAACTTTTCATTCCCTGCACCTCCCAAAATCTGTCAGCATTCCGTCCGACACCTGCAAAATACGGTCTGCCGTCTGCGCAATGCCCCGGCTGTGGGTAATCATAATTATGGTCTGCGCATATTTTTTTGAAGCCTCTTTTAGAAGAGCAATGACCTCCCGGCTGTTCTGTGTGTCCAGATTACCAGTAGGTTCATCTGCTAGAATGAGGGCAGGGCGGGTGAATAATGCCCGCCCGATGGCTGTTCTCTGCTGCTGTCCGCCTGACAGCTGGCTTGGCAGATGATGCCGGCGGTCCGTTAGATTTAATACTGACAGCAGTTCTTCCAGATATTGCTGGTTTGGTTTTTGGTAATCAAGCAGTACCGGGAAGATGATATTCTGCTCAACCGTCAATTCAGGAATCAGATTAAAGCCCTGAAAAATAAACCCGATATTCCTGCGCCGGAAAACAGTAAGACTTCTCTCCTTCATTGTGAAAATATCCTTACTATCAATATACACTTTTCCAAAGGAAGGCGTATCCAGTGCACCAATCATATTAAGAAGAGTACTCTTGCCAGAGCCTGATTCTCCGACAATCGCAGCAAATTCACCTTTCGGAACAGAAAAGCTTACATTCTTTAGAGCCTGCACGGCAGTATCACCTTCCCCATAGGTTTTCGAAATTGATTTTACTTCCAACAAATCCATAAATAAAAACACCTCTTTCCACCCATACAGCGGGTATAAAAATTCGTACACCGAAAATGAATTAAGGATTTCATTTTTGGTGTACGAAAAGCATATCACTCCAACCCTACTGCTATATTACAATTATCCTACAATTTTGTAGGAATTATTTCACATAGAATCTACATATCGATACAACCTTGTGACATTTATATTCCATATTGTATCTATTATTCCAAAGCGGCCGAGGCATTAAACTACTTGGCTCTAGCATTTACATTCCATAATGTATCTATTAATCCTATACAGACCGCATAGAGGCGGATTAGCAGAGGCTAATTCACATTCCATAATGTATCTATTAATCCGTCAATCAGGAATCCAACATCACCAGCTTCTATCGTATTCACATTCCATAATGTATCTATTAATCTTTTGGTTAATATAGACCGCTCAACCTTTAGTACAATTCACATTCCATAATGTATCTATTAATCGGAATAGCTATAGGAGTTGCGCTAATCGTTACACATATTCACATTCCATAATGTATCTATTAATCCAGAGTTTTCGGCGAAGCAATACGCTGGAACTATGAATTCACATTCCATAATGTATCTATTAATCATGAAGGTGATCTTATTATAGATATAGATAGTATAATTCACATTCCATAATGTATCTATTAATCCAAACAGGAGGTTCAACTACTACGTCGGCTTATTCGATTCACATTCCATAATGTATCTATTAATCAAGATAGAGAAAAAAATCAGAGTGATTTTGATACAATTCACATTCCATAATGTATCTATTAATCGAATGAGGGTGATCTTATTATAGATATAGATAGCATAATTCACATTCCATAATGTATCTATTAATCAATACAAGCAGACGTTTGATGAAATCAAGGTATATAATTCACATTCCATAATGTATCTATTAATCTATATTTCAGCTTCGTGGTGTCGTCCCGTATAATAATTCACATTCCATAATGTATCTATTAATCCAGGGATTACGTGGAATATGTAGATATTACCTTAGTATTCACATTCCATAATGTATCTATTAATCGCATAAGAAATGCTTCAAACGCGGAAATTGGACGCATTCACATTCCATAATGTATCTATTAATCATTATAAACATGGCGGGCGATAAATGCGAGGCAAATATTCACATTCCATAATGTATCTATTAATCCAGGAAACTTCACACACAAAGCGACGCTTCTACTTGGATTCACATTCCATAATGTATCTATTAATCAGGGATTCTAGGTACTCTGGTTTACCTTCATTTGAATTCACATTCCATAATGTATCTATTAATCGACGAGCAACTTACACCGTCCAAGCAGAACAAGGAAATTCACATTCCATAATGTATCTATTAATCGAGCAGATTAACATCGGCAGAAACCGTCTTATAAAAATTCACATTCCATAATGTATCTATTAATCTATATCAAATAGGAGGAAACTAATATGTTTAACAGATTCACATTCCATAATGTATCTATTAATCCATAGTAGAAAATATTTTTTACGTGGAGATGGAGCTATTCACATTCCATAATGTATCTATTAATCGGAAGCATTGTGGCAGAAAGAAGCACAGGATAAATTATTCACATTCCATAATGTATCTATTAATCCCCGCTGTCTAATAATATTGATATGAGTAGTCCTCATTCACATTCCATAATGTATCTATTAATCAGAAAACATAATATGCGGCTGTATGGAATATGGTCCATTCACATTCCATAATGTATCTATTAATCGGGAGCGTATTCTTGATGACTTTATCAATAAATAATATTCACATTCCATAATGTATCTATTAATCGATTATGTAAGTTTATATCTAGATTCAATTATAGCAATTCACATTCCATAATGTATCTATTAATCGAGAAATTTAATCGGTTGTTGGATGAAAATAATTAATTCACATTCCATAATGTATCTATTAATCATCGCACGGGTAATGTTAACATTACCCCGGATAATATATTCACATTCCATAATGTATCTATTAATCGAATGTGACTTTGAAAAGTGTGTGTTTTATGAAAAATTCACATTCCATAATGTATCTATTAATCGCCCTTATCTTCGGTGATGGCTGGGGAATGGGTGGCAATTCACATTCCATAATGTATCTATTAATCATAGCGCTTGCGCTTGTGGATGCGCTTGATAAGAGAATTCACATTCCATAATGTATCTATTAATCCAGCCAAGACGGTAACGGTTACAACAATATAAACACATTCACATTCCATAATGTATCTATTAATCAAGAGGCTGGTGTTACTCAAACTGCATTAAGTAATATTCACATTCCATAATGTATCTATTAATCTTTGTTTGCTGGAATGACCGCACCTGTGGCAAGTTTATTCACATTCCATAATGTATCTATTAATCGAGGACAGATTGCGCCATTGGCAATACGTTCAAGCATTCACATTCCATAATGTATCTATTAATCGCGGAAACACGGTATACAATCATAAGATTGTTGTGATATTCACATTCCATAATGTATCTATTAATCCCCGGAGCGGTGTTGCGGCACTTGTCTATATTTCAAATTCACATTCCATAATGTATCTATTAATCACCGCCGGCCCGATTTCCGTAGCAATCGCAATCAAATTCACATTCCATAATGTATCTATTAATCTGCATGTTTTCCACAGACTGGATAACTGAATCTGTATTCACATTCCATAATGTATCTATTAATCGGAATAGGCTATGTTGACAGCGTGGTTGTCTACAATATTCACATTCCATAATGTATCTATTAATCTAAGTTTGACGAAAATTCAATATCGGCTTATTTGTATTCACATTCCATAATGTATCTATTAATCGGCTTTGACTTTGGCGAGGCCATGAAACAAATATCAATTCACATTCCATAATGTATCTATTAATCTGGTATGCCAAGTGCAGACATTTGACTTGCAAAATAAATTCACATTCCATAATGTATCTATTAATCAAACAATGTGCATATCATTTATTCCCTGTACTCAAATTCACATTCCATAATGTATCTATTAATCCCGTTCTCCTACAGCCTTTGTTCCATATATATTATACATCCATTTTCTGTCAACCTACAACATTTACTATAATAATTTTCTATAACAGCATCTAAATGCCTGCTCGTTTTCCCAAATTATCCTCTTTTCGCATGCTTGTCGACCTCCCCCTAATTTTACACTATCACATGTCGACAATTATAAAAAGAAACTCGTTGCATCCTCTTCCCTTCCCCAAAATTCTTTATCTAACCATTTTTCATTTCTGCTTTTAAAGATTATTACTGAGTCCAATTCCTTATCAATATCTTTCTCTAACTCATGCTGTAATTTCGACAATTGCACTTTAGAAATTTCCCCCTCAAACACAGAATTTTGTATATGCGATAAATATTTTTTGCAAATTTTAAACACACGGCTCCATCTCTTTTGTCCATTTTCCGTCTGACTAATATCATATACTAAAACTACATACATATTTTACCACCATATTCTAAATCCTTCATATTCTTTTTCGCCAATCAAATGCTTTATCAGCTTATATGCCTCCAACCGTATCAAATACTGATAAGACACCTGTTTTCCCAGTTCTCTATGCATAATCGTAGTTTTTAAACGTTTTTCAAATTCGGATGCAATCAGTTTTGAAGCATCCTTTTTCAAATGTAAAAAATTCAATTCCTTTGTAAAACTTTTTTCTGTGATTTGTTTCCTATTAAGTAATGAAAATATAAGTCTGTCGCCTACCAGCGGTTTGAAAATTTCGGATATGTCCAGACTCAGAGAATATCTTCTCACCCCCGGTTCATGTAGATAACTGACGGTCGGATTTAGCTGGGTATGATAAATTTCACTTAAAACTTTTGCATAAACCAATGAATTAACAAATGAAATTAACGAATTAATCATATTGTCCGGCGGATGCATTATACGTTTATCAAACTGAATTTCCTGATCAATAATTACATTCCATGAGGCATAATAATTTTTACGGATATTCCCCTCAATCCCCATTAATTCTTCGATAGAAACCGCCCTGCAAATATGCTTTCTCATAGAGTCTATCTCCCGCATAACCTCACTAACATCTTTTCCTCGTCCATTGTAGTAACGCAGATTTCTGTAAATGCTGTCTGCAGCGGCTTCGATAAACCTTCTTGCTATCACCATCCGTTTCTCATACTCTGTGTAATGTTCTACCTGTTTGACTAACAGCTGTCCTGCCAGAAGGCTCTCACGGGGATAAAAGCTTCCTGTATAAAAATTATAGTAATTAAAGAAATGCACCGGAATTCCAAACTGTGCTATATAATTCAGAAATACTGTGTTAAAGGACATCTCTGACATGACATAGATGTCTGATATTCTTTCAATTGGAATATCTCTTTTTTCCCCCTCATAGGAAGTAAAGCGCAGGGTATTATCTTTTCTTTTTAAGTCTCCGTTATTGTACACATAAAAGCTCTGCTTCATTTGTTCCTCCTCATATCAAACATAAATCATGATAGGCACAGTTTTTACATATTTTCATCTGCTCAAATCCTGGCGGAATTTTACTTTTCTTAATATCCAAAATATCGCTGATTACTAATTCCATCTGTTTCTCATCTTCTTCGGTTAATTCCACTGTCAATGTTTTCTTCAGCAAAGGATAATCTATTCTTGCCTTGAGCTCATATACTCCCCGCTGTTTCAGATAATATAGATAATATTTTACCTGCTTTATTCCTGCTTCTTCGATTGCCCTGCTTTTTTTGACCTCATGCAGCTCCTGATGCTCTCTGATAAAGTCAATGTTAATAACATTATCAATATTGATATGCTTATCATCCCGTTGATAACTATGTTCGTCCAATATTTTGCCCAGCATCACATTCTCATGCTCCGCCTCCATATTGATCTCGTGGCAGAAATACCATAACTTTCTTTTACACACGAAATAATAGTAAACCATAACACCTGTGACTCTACTCTCCATACAAACCCTTTCCCTTTTATCAAACAAAGCACTCCTCGTCCTCAACTTTATTCAGCAAAAGTCCTTTGCCTCTGCATACAGCCGAATCAAAATCATAGAACAATCTTGCCCTGTGAATATTACAGACCTTCCTGCCATCTTTTTCGCCTATCGTACTGGTGTCTACTCCTTCAGGCATTTTTCCATAATAAATGTTGATATTAATGGTTGATGCATTCAGCCTTGTGGAAATTAGACTCTTCATTTCTCTTCCTATTTGCCGGTGCTTTATAAGTTCCATCCCCGCATCAAACAGCTCCTGATGTTTCTGATACTCCGAGTCAGGCACTATTGTTATGCTGTTAATATTCCTGAACTTTTGATCCGCATCCTTCTTTGTGTAATCCCATGGGCCAACCACGTCAAAATGCTTTAAGAAATTATCAATTTCTTTATAATAATTATCCTGTTTTACGGCGTCTGTATCATACACCTGATGAATATAATCCACTTTCATTGTTTCCGTAAAAATCTGATTTTCATATTGCCGGAGCATATCCAGGGACCGCTCATATAGAAACCGGCTATATACGTTACGGTCTCCTATCCCATTTTCATTCGCATAAATCATAATATTTGCCGTTTCAGGTTGATATCTGCTTTTTCGATTACAACGTCCCATCCTTTGCAAAAGACTGTCTGCCGTACACATCTCTGTATATAACATGTCAAAATCAATATCCAGGCTTGCTTCTACAATTTGTGTTGTAATCCAAATACCCTTTGCTTTCAAATCCTGAGAAAATTCCATAATCTTTCTCTCCAAAATCTCCCTGTCTCTGCGAAGGTATCTGGAATGCAGCAAATATACCTTGTCCGACATTTTTTCTATACTGTCATAAAGCTCCTGCGCTTTGGATACTGTATTACAAATCACTAAAACTTTTTTACTCTTTCCCTGGTCTATAATCTCCTCTACATCAAAATCACCATTACGCACAACTGCCTTATGCCGAAAAGTTTCGGATGCAGACGCAAAATTCTGAAATTGATATTGAACGCCCTCTTCTAATCCATACTGCCTCATAAAATGCTGCAGCACCGGCGGAAACGTGGCCGTCATAATCAGAAAGCGGCCACCCAGCTCGTGAACTGTTTTCAATCCGTAAATAATCGTTGCAATTACTCTGGGAGAATAGGATTGTATTTCATCTATTACCAGTTTAGAATATTTTAATGTTGCTGCCAGCATTTCTGTTCCGGGAGCTTTGTATACAAATTTCAACAGCTGATCCACGGTACATACCGTTAGCGGAGCGGAAAGCATTCTCACCTTCTCATACTGTACATAACCGTCCCTGTCTGTTTCCGCATATTCCCGTAAATAGCTCTGCATACTGTCAGAATGCAGAATGGCGGCGTTTTTATATGAATATTCCTCTTTGATTCTCTTATAAACAGCATCCGAAGACACCTTAAGCGGCAATGTATAAAAGCCTTTTTCTCCGTTCAGCCATAAAAGCGCAGCCTCCGTCTTTCCCGCGCCTGTAGGCGCAATAATCACCTGACTCTCTTCCTTGTGATTTCTCATGTATTCCTGTACCGGTCTGAACACAAGCCGCTTTTTCCGAAACTGAGCCGAAATATTTTTCACCAGCTCCTTTTTTATTAAATCTGAATTCTCTTCTGCCTCGCTAAATCCGGCGCTTACCGTATAATCCATTTTATTAAGAATTCCTTTTATCACCAGATACTGCTGCCACTTCCATATATCCTTTTCCAATATGATATTGCCATAAGGTCTATTACGAAATAAAAGCAAATCCAAATTCCAACAATTGGGCTCCCATGTTTCTATCCCCAGGTATTCTCTTATCTGTTCCGTATAGAAATGTTTACAATATTTCTCTATTTCTTCTCTTTCCAGATGGTCTTTCCGTGCATGGTGATAGTATAACGCAGTGATAAATGACTCAAAATCCTCTTCTTCAAATAAATCCGATATTTCCAAGAACTCCTCCTCTGATATGGAAATGCCGCTTAAAAATCCATGAGGGATTTCCCGTTCTCCATCATACCCCGGCACTGGCTTTCTTTCCGATTCCGGAAGAATTTTATTCTGAAATAGAAGATTTGCTTTTCCCCAGTCATGCCGGCGGCAAGCCTCTAATATTAGCAGCCTTTCTTTCTCTGTAAAATAAGTTCCATACTGCGCAAAAAACTTCTGACAGCACTCTAAAATCTCATTCTGATGGTCCTGAAGAGTTTTCCGTTCCTCCGGTCCTTCTGACTGGATTTTACAGATTTGTTTATCAATAACTGCCTTTTCCCAATCCTCCAGCTCTTGCTCCAATCCTCTCCGGGCCTCTTCTATTACTGCAATAATTTTCTCAATTTCTTCCTCTGTAAAATGCTTTTTTTTTGATTTCGCAAAAAACTCAACTTTTTCTCCCATACGTTCCCTCTTCTTTTTGTTCTTCCAATTTGTAGCTATTAACGAATCTGTTTCTTCTTACTAATAAAGTCCTATGCGAATACAATTGCTCCCTGCTCTTCTTCACCGTCAAAATCGTCTACATAAGCTTCTCCTAAACAGCTTCCCGCCGGAAGATAATAGGCCCGTACTCTCCCTCCGTCACGTTTCCATCTCCGCATTTTTTGTTTTGTTATTTCATATTCCTTTGTCAGTATATAAACGGTAGATTTCTGTTTCCTTACCAGTTTCCTTTTCTCCCCCTCATCCTCTGGAACTGGGACATACAGATTTCGTTTCACTGAAACATTTTTCTCTTTATGAACATTTACAATATCCACACGCTCTACATCAAGAAGATCCTCGTACCTTCCTAAAGAAAGATATCTAGGAGGGTACTTTAATGCCTGATATACAGTATCAAAATCTGTTTCGTCCGGTATAATATGAATTACCAGATGATTTTCACACACAAGTTCTACATTTGCAATCCCTTTAAAAACACCGTAGGATATATCTGGCTCTTTAACGCATATCTGATGACGCCCCTCTTCATATTTCTGTCCCTGCGAAAAGGAATACCTGGTATATAATTCTGAAATTGTCCCGTTATTTTCCCCTTGAATACTCAGACGCATAGGATGGAACTCCTGAAAGCCGCAGGCTCCATGAATCATACCTAAAACAGTCGAGTAGGGGGGCAGCGGAAATGTTTCTTTGATGATAAAACTGCTCGGTTTGCGATAGTTTACCAGATTCTGAAAGCCTTGCAGCCTAATTGCCTTCTCCATAATATGTATCCACTTCCTTTTTCAGATGTTCAAACAATTTTCCGATTGATTCCGCTCCTAATATATCTTTAATTTCTTTGTCATTGTCAAAAATATCTGTCGTAACTCCTGCATAAGTATGCTTTTTTATCTCCGGTCTTTCTTCCATAATCTCCAGCAAGGTGTTCACATTTATTTTATTCCTGTCAATTCTTACCCTGTTTTCAAAAATAGGATTCTTCCATTGATACCGCCCTCCGATAGCAAATAAGGGACTTAAATTCTCTCTCCTGCCCTTAATATCCCGATAAAGGAACTGCAGAGTATCCAGAAACGCCTTTATTCTTTCCGCTCTTTCCTGCACAAGGATTTCAATCTCACCGTCAATGCCTACACGGTCTAAGTCGGCCGCTATCGTATACACATAGTAGGACCGATGAATTTCGCTCTGGGCAATCCCATTTTCCATGTTCTTCCGTTTTGCAAGTCCCATATTGGTCAGAAATTCCAGATCACTCTGGTAGGGCTCTAACGCAATGGCATTACTCAAACGAACCACGGCGCTTCTCGTAGACGCGCCGCCCTTCGCCGTATCATCCTTTGCAGTTGTTTTCATATATCCGAATAAATCAATCTCCGGGTAATCCTGTATTGTTGCAGAAGGCGCGAACTGCACGACGCCGCTTTTTCCGTCTACCGGGGTCGTATCCCATCTTAACTGCTGTATCATATTATAGCGCATAGCCTGTCTGGAAATATACGAATACTGCTCATAATCTCCTCTCGACATTTTTTTCAAAGATGCGACATTTCCGATTCCTTCTCCATAATTAGCGCTCTCTGCCAAAAAAACCATTGTTATTGTCAAACCATCTCTACGCATTACTCTTTTCCTCCTTCCCATTCTGTGAATGGCTTCCTTTTAATCCTAAAACAAACGCGTACCCGTACTCCTGAAACCGCTCCTTATTTCCCAGCATATACATAAATTCATCCGGTATCAGCAATTTACTGGAGCTGTACAGCCTTACAATAATATCCATATACTTCTCTTCATTTTTCACAGATAGTGCGTTTAAAAGCTGGTACACCGTACCTCTCATACATTCGTCCTTGTCTGTATCCTTTGCCCTTAAAATCTCTTTTCTCAATGCGTACCCGCTGTCACGCATAGTCCTGATGCCCATTGTAACACCTTTCCTTTCTTTCTCCCCTAAATTTTCCTTACATACTCTTGTCCAAACTTGAATCGTATGCACCCAGTAAGCAGTCGGAAGTATAGCATTATTTTCAACCAATTCCCTCATTAACCTGTGAAGCAGACCATATTGCTTCCGGAATTGGATCATATTCATGACTGCCTGCTCATGGACATTTAAATACTCATTTCCTATCCTTACAAATGGATGCTTTCCCAGCCATCCCAGACCCGTTGTCACCTTATCCTCCTGAAAAACAAGCAGCACAGGCTTCTGGATAACCTGAAGCTGATATGCATCTTCCTGACCCACTCCTCGGAGGATCACCTGGATGTTATACAGCTCGCCTGCCTTTTCCTTCAAAACCATATTCAAAAGTCTGGCAAACCATGCAGAATATTTCTCCTTTTCATGCTTCTCTTTCTCGTCAATGTTTTCTTTATTAAACTTGATGTTTGTCCTTACTAAGGTTTCCACGTTTTCATTATTTTGAATAAACACAAATTTATTTGCATACAGTTGGAATCCCAGAGGGCTTAGGGCATATACAAAGGCACATACCGGACATAAAAAGGCGTCTACTTTGCAGTCCCAAAACGCAGAACGCTTTCTGGAAAGGTCATCCGCCATATCTTTCAGAAAAGCAAAGGATACTTTTTCCTTAGCGCTCATCGGCATACCGCAGTCGATACACAACTCCTTTCTCTTTTCACGCTCTCCTCTCCAGTAGTTCACAAGAGGGATTGAAAATTCCTTTTCAAACAGTTCCTTCGTATCTTTTTTTGCATTTGCCCGCAACAGAAAGCACTTTCCGTCCCAAAACCGATTGATATATGTATATGCGATACTTTTCATAGACAAGGTTTCTTTGCATAAAGGCTGCTCCAGAAAAGCCTTCAGTTCCGTTAACCGCCGTTTCAGTTCCTCCGGTTCTGTTTTTTCGTTGAATTTACTTTTCTTCAGGTTCACATATACTTCCGGTTTCTCTATTCTGTCCCTGATGTTTTCATATCCTGACTGATAACTGTTTGACAGCAGTTTGCTGCTGATATATTTTATATCTTCTTTTTCTTCCTTTCCTGGCTGCCAGTTTCCCCTTTCAATTTTTCGTAAGCACCTCTCTATCCGCTCCAAAACTCCCTGATATGTTGTTGACGGGCCAAAGTATTTGATAAATGCCTGAAAATACATGCCTGTCCAGTCAGCCTGTAAGGCATACTCGGCATTTATCCAAAAGGCCTGCCCATCCTCCGTATATCCATAGTCCCTCTTCTTCTGTGCTTCTGCTGTATCCAGCATATACTGCAATCCTACAATTCCGGCATTTTTCAAAAAATCGCCCATTGTAATTACAAATCTGTCCATACCTCACCCCTCCTTTCTACCACATCACTTCAAATAAGCCATGTCCTTGAGATCTGCGACTTCCCATTGCTGACAAATACAGATAGTTCAAAAGCTCCGGAGCACCTGTAAGCTTATAGATCCCAATGTTCGCATCTACGCTGCGGCTAAAAACATTCGCCACAATTTTCTTTCCTTTTACCGGCTCAATGGAGAAGCCTTCTGTTGACAGAGAAATATTTTTCTTTTTGAGAAAATTCTCCACATTTTCTTTCAGAGTTTTGGCAAATCCCGGCTGATCATACGTATAGTAAATATCCGTATTATCTTCTGGATTATGCTCCCGTACAACTAGAGAACTCAGCATCTTTACCACAATCTCATGATCTGTGATTTCCCGACATTTCTTTGTTCTTACAGAAATTAATTCCATAGAATTTGCGTTCATCGGATACTGTTTTCCCCGCATTTTCTTAAAGGCATTAAAAAAATGGATGGCTTCTCCCAGATCTGCATCGGAAAACAGCATTGTGAAATGATTCTTATTCAGAAAAATTTTCTCTTTCTCAAATCGCGCTCCCGGCAAGAAGAAAGAAAAAGCATAATTCTTTAAAACAGACTTATGTTCCTCATAGAACGCTTCATACAGTTCCTGAGAATAATTCTGCAGGGACGCTTTGAGGAAGCTTACCATAAGGCTGTCCATTTCCCTCGGAAGCTCTGGTTTTTCCATTCTGAATTCAAGCTTTAATCGAAACATAACCAATCCCTCCTTTCTGTATCTTTTTTTACAATATACCACTTTTTTCCACATTCGTCAACAAAATATTAAAAACTTATCTAAATGGTATAAAAATTATTGTATGTCAAACATATAAAGCCGAAAACCGTCCTTTGTACTTTGACCAGTAATAGGGCGGTTTTCTTATCAGATAAAGCATTGTCTCTTTGGAGTTTTCGTAAATCACAGCGATTGTATTTTTGTCAATAGAGCCTCCTGTAATACTTTTGAAAAGTTAATGCTTTTTTCCTCACAAAGAGTATTCAGCCACATAGGGATGCTTAAGGTTTTTTTCACTGCCTTGTCACTGTGCTTTCTTGCATATTCAGTCATATTTACCAGTACCATATTGACGAAAGCACTGTCTGCAGCGGATTCCATTTCAAAATCCTTCAGGATGGCAGAAGGGTCAATTTCACTTAATGCACTTGGAACCGGGAGGGGGTCTCCGTCACGCAGGGCAGTAAAGAGATACAGACCGCAGGCATCACCTGCCATGCGCATAGCATCCGCCACATTATCGCCAAAAGTAGCAAGATTTCCCAAATCAGGGAAAATGACAGCTATTTTTCCCTCTTCCTCATAGAAAACAGCCGGATACACATAATTCATAAATCAATGCTCCTTTCTGTGATTTATTTCAAAGGGCAGGGGCTTATTTCAACCCTGCCTGTTTGTGTATGGATTTAACAACACTTTTCGGTATATCACCGAGATGATTCGGAACACTTACTTTTCCGGACTTTGCCGGGTGTTTATATTGGTAATGCGACCCACTTATATCTGACACGTACCATCCATCATCCTTTAGCATCCGATCGACTTCTCTGAATCTCATGTATGTTTCCTCCTTACAAACATATAGTAACACGTGTTTTACGTATTATCAAGAAGCAGATGTGAAAAATACGTGTTTTACGTAAATATTATATAGAGATATCAAGAAAATACGTAAACAGGCAGCAGTAATACTATTTTATCTTGTTTTACAAAAGAAAATACTTTATAATAAAAATTACATTTTGGAATGTAAAGTTTAGCTAAGTATTTAAAATTAGTATTAATAGCTCCATATTGGATATTTCACAACAAAAAGCACACCTCTTAAAGATGTGCTTTTTTCTGATTCCATTTTACAAACTCCGAAGCTTCTCCGCAAATTCACTGCTAAGGGTGATTTTCGCCACATAGAACACGTCGCCTGTCATATACACGTTCCAATCCTCCTCCACCTCTACCTGCAGGTCTCCGCCCGGCATATGGACAACCACTTTATTATTGGTCATTCCAAGCTTGTAGGCTACGCCTGCCGCCGCGCATGCGCCGGTTCCCGAAGCCAGTGTATAACCGGCTCCTCTTTCGTATATCTCGATGGCAAGATGCTCCTTATCCACCACCTTCATAATCTGGGTGTTGATGCGGTTCGGAAAATATCTCGCAAGCTCCGCATAATCTCCGATTTTACATACAAGATGTTTGGAAATCTCCCGCATAGGAATCACGCAATGAGGATTTCCGATATTGACACAGGTGACCGGATAAAGGGTTCTTCCAAAGACCATATCCTCGTTGATAACCTCCCTGCGGTCTCCGGTTACCGGAATATCGTCGCTCCAGAAGGACAGCTTCCCCATTGATACACGAAGACGGCTTCCGTCCTCATTTAAAAAGGTCACCTCTACCGGGCCGTTTCCAGTATATAATTTGAAGTTTTTCTTTTGAATATAGCTTGCGTCCTTTAAGTATTTTGCAAATATACGCACGCCGTTTCCGCTGGTTTCCGACTCGCTTCCGTCCGGATTCCACACCTTGACATGCATGCCGTCCTCTTTTAAAATCGGCCCTTCCAGCATGCCGTCTGACCCAAGTCCTGCATTGCGGTCGCAGATCATTTTCACATTCTCTTCTGTAAGCTCCAGCTCATTTTTATTCGGGTCAAACACAACATAATCATTTCCAAGCCCGTGGTAACGCTCCAATACAACCTTCATATTATACCTCCGTACATTTATAACATTCCCTGTTTTCTATATAATAACAGGCATTTTTCACCATTTCAAGGTGAAATACTGCTTATTATGTTGCAAATACTGCTTTCTTACACTATGATAATTGTATAACAACGCGTCAAAAGACCATATGATAATAATGGGGGATAAAAATGGAAGAATACCGAAAAAAAGGATATTTAAACAGTGAATTCCGGCTGTTTCACCTGACGGACCGAGAAACCCGGGAAGTGGAATATCATTATCATGAATTTGATAAAATCACAATTCTTATTAAAGGCCGGGTTTCCTACATGATCGAAGGAAAATCCTACGAGCTGTGTCCTTATGATATTGTTCTTGTAAAGCATAATGATATTCACAGACTTACAGTGGATAACACGCAGAATTATGAACGGATCATCGTGTACATTTCCCCAGGATTTATCAATGACTATAAAACTGCGGATTATGATTTAAGCTACTGTTTTCAGAAAGCGGAAAAGGAACATTCCAATGTGCTGCGCATACCTTCTCTTGAGAAAAGCTCCCTGTTCCACTCCATTGTAAGGCTTGAAAAATCTTTTTCGGAGGAAGGATATGCGGCAGAGCTGTACCGGCAGGTATTATTTCTGGAGTTTATGATTCATCTAAACCGGGCTGCAATCAAAAACCGGCTGGAATTTATTGACACGGACAATCATAATTCCAAAATGCTGCCCCTTCTTAAGTATATTAACGATAACCTGTCCGGAAATCTAAACATTGACACTCTTGCAAACATCTTCTACATCAGTAAATATTATATGATGAGGCAGTTCAAGCAGGAAACCGGCTATACCATCGGAGGATATATCTCCAGAAAGCGGCTCCTGCTTGCAAAGGAACTCATTTTATCAGGCGTTTCCGGAAAGGAAGCCTGTTTTTCCTGCGGGTATAAAGATTACTCCACGTTTTCAAGAGCATACAAAGGACTGTTCGGAGAATCTCCCCGTGATACGCTTACTCCTTTGTAGGCATCGCAGAGGACGCCTTCACTCTTTCGTAAAGATCCGCCGGAACATAGGCCCTTATGAAAACGCCGTCCTCCCTGTACTCTTCTTCTTCAAGCTCTCCAAACTTTCGGATCAGCTGCAGTTTTGACATGTCGGCATAGGAATACAACTCCTCGACGGCTACCTTCCTCTCCCTTAATGCTGCCTCTAAAAGCTCTAAAAGCTCCGGCACTCCACTTCCTGTTTTCGCAGATATGGATATTGTATAATCGGCACGAAAGTCCCGGATAATCTGCGGTTCTTCCATCCTGTCCAGTTTATTAAATATAGTGATGACCGGTTTATCCTTTACACCCAGATTCTTGAGGGTCTCATACACCGTATACATCTGGCTGTCCATCTGTGGATTGGACACATCCACCACATGAAGGATAAAATCCGCATATTTTGCTTCCTCCAGGGTACTGCGGAATGCATCTATCAAATGGTGCGGCAGCTTCCCTATAAATCCTACTGTATCCGTAAGAAGCATCTCCTGTCCTCCCGGAAGCTTCAGATTCCTTGTGGTTGGATCGAGTGTTGCAAAAAGCTTGTCCTCCGCCAATATACCGGCTCCGGTAAGGGTGTTAAGAAGAGTGGATTTCCCGGCATTGGTATAACCCACAATTGCTGCCACAGGGGTGCAGCTTCTGCTCCTTAGCTCTCTTGTAATCTCTCTGTGGCGTTTCACATCCTTTAATTCCCGGTTAAGAGCTGCGATACGGCTCTTAATCAGCCGTCGGTCCATCTCCAGCTTTTTCTCTCCGGGACCTCTCGTTCCAATCCCACCTCCAAGTCGTGACATAGCGGTGCCAAACCCTGTAAGCCTTGTCTGGCGGTACTTAAGCTGTGCCAGCTCCACCTGTATCTTTCCTTCGCTTGTGGAAGCTCTTGCTGCGAAAATATCCAGAATTACCAGTGTACGATCCATCACTTTTACATCAAGCTCGTCCTGAAGATTCTTCATCTGTGCCGGCGAAAGTTCGTCGTCACAAATGATTCCTGTGGCTTCTGTCTCCCACAGAAGGTCCTTTATTTCCTCTACCTTTCCTTTTCCCACATAGGTTCCTGGATGTATCTGATCCCTGGACTGTATAACTACTCCCACAGCCTTAGCTCCGGCTGTATCTGCAAGGTCCCTAAGTTCTCCAAGCGAGTCCTTTATCTCCTCCTCAGACTGTCTGGAAAGATTTACTCCAACCAGAATCACTCTTTCTATCTCTTTCTTTAACTCTATCATACATCTCCTTTATTATCTTGTTTCTAAAAATTCAGCCTCTTTTGCTGCCTGGGCATCTTCCGGATATTCTGACACATATTCTGCAAGCTTCGCCTTTGCATTATCCCAGTCCTTAAGATTCTCGTAGGCGGCAATGATATTAAATTTCATTTCCTTTTCAGCGTCATCCGTACAGTTACCCTGGGAAATCCCTTTTTCATAATATTCAATAGCAGAAAGCCAGTCTCCCATCTGCATCTTACAAGAACCTAACAGATGATAGACCGTCCCATCCTCCGCGCTTCCATTTTCAAGTGCCGTCTCAAATGCCGAAACAGCACCCTCATAATCACCAGTCTCCCATTTGGCAATCCCGATTCCTCTATAAGAATCTCCTACACTATATTCCTGTTCAATAGCAGCTTCAAACTGTTCTATCGCTTCTTCATACTGTCCGTTCTCAAGATTTTCCATTCCATCCCTGTATTCACGTTTCCCGCATCCTGCTAAAATAACGCAGAAAAACAGTAATATAGAAAGTCTGACTCTTCGTTTCATCTTTCCTCCTAAGCTGTATATTTCACTACCCATCCTGCATTTATAATTGCCATAAGCATCACTACAATCTCTGCTAAAATAGCTTCCCACATTCCAAAATACCCAATCGCAGCAAAAATTAATACAAAAAACTTTATAATCAACGCAAATATAATATTTCTGCTCACCACATGAAGAGTTTCCTTTGCGATACGAATAGCATCAATAATTTTAGGCAGGTCATCCTCCAGAAGGATAATGTCTGCTGCCTCTACTGCTGCGGCAGAGCCCAGATTCCCCATAGCAATGCCCACATCCGCACGGGCAAGTATAGGAGCATCATTAATTCCGTCTCCCACACAGACAAGCCTCTCTGTATCATCCTGAAGAAACAGGAAATCCTCCAGGCGTTCCAGCTTATCCTGAGGCATGAGATTTGTATAGGTATAATCAATATCTAACTCTTCTGCCACTACTCTTGCAGAATTTTTCGTATCACCGGTCAGCATAACCAGTACTGCATGGCACTTTTCCTTTAAGTAATTAAGAGTATCCTTTGTATGCTCCTTTAACATATCTCTTATTACAATATGCCCCACATACTTTCCTCCTATGCTGACATATACAAGCGTCCCTGTTGTGTCATCATCATCTATGAGCACCTTCTTTTTTTCCATCATACGTATATTTCCTATATCAACCCTATAGCCGTCATAGCTGGCACTAATGCCGTATCCTGGCATTTCCTTCATATGCCGTACTCTTCCCCTGTCAAATCTTCCATGATATGCTGCCACAAGAGATTTGGCAATAGGATGATTTGAATAAGTCTCTATGTGAGCCACAATTTCCATAAGCTCCTCCTTTGACATTCCCAGTGCTTTTACTCTTTCTACCGTAAATACACCTTCTGTAAGAGTTCCTGTCTTATCAAATACGAAGGTATCCGCTTTTGCCAGATTTTCCAGATAATTTCCGCCCTTCACTACAATCCCGTTCCTTGCAGCAGACGCAATACCGCCTAAAAAAGCAATCGGGACAGACACTACAAGGCCACATGGGCATGCCACTATCATAAATATCAGTCCACGGTATATCCACATGTTCCAGTTCCCGTAGGAAAATGTCATAGGAGGAACAAGCATGAGCACAAGGGCGCAGATGAACATGACCGGTGTATATATCTTTGACAGTCTGGTAGTAAATGTCTCACTTTCAGCCTTATTATTCTGTGCATCTTCTACCATGTCCATAATTCTGGATACTGTGGATTCCTTATACTCTCTTACAACACGTGCCTCAATCATTGAGCTTAAGTTAATACAGCCGCCGTATATTTTGTCACCGCGCCTTACTGTTTCAGGCATCATCTCTCCGGTAAGAGCTTTTGTATCAACAGTCGTAATTCCTGACGTAATAACTGCGTCTACTGGAATCCTCTCTCCAGGCTTAATCACAATAATATGGTTCACGCATAATTCCGAAGGCTCAACCTTTGTCTCAATTCCGTTTATTTTACGCACAGCATATGCCGGACGGATATCTATCATCTCAGCAATGGAACGCTTTGTTCTGTCAACGGAAACTGCTTCAAATATCATTCCAAGTTCAAAAAGAAACATAACAAAAGCGCCCTCAATATATCTGCCCACACCAAAAGCACCTGCTGTCGCCAATACTATCATCAGGTGATCCGCAGGAAGCCTCCTCTTAAGCAGACTCTCACTTAAGGTCCTGAACACGCCATATCCCATCACAAGATATGGCACCAGAAATATCATAAACTTATATCTGTCGGAAATAGTATACTGAACCGCAGCCGCAACCGCGCAGCTATACAAAAACACTCCCGTAAAATAAATAATACACCGTTGTCTCAATCGCTTTTCCATAGCCTATCCCTTAAAGAAATTATATGAACCTTACTCTGTAATATGCTCCATCCCCTGGCTGATAATTGATTGGATATGTCCGTCTGCAAGAGAATAAAATACAGTCTTTCCTTCTCTTCTATTTTTTACCAGCTTCATCTGTTTTAATACCCTAAGCTGATGCGAAATAGCTGACTGTGTCATAGAGAGGACCTCCGCAAGATCACAGACACACATCTCTGATTCTAAAAGAACACACAATATCCTGATTCTGGTTACATCTGCAAAAACCTTATAGAAATCAGCCAGCTCACTAAGAAGAAGCTCTCCTGGCATACTCTTAAGAACTTTCTGTACTCTATCCTTATGAATGCATATTACATCGCAACACTCTGCTTCATTTTTTTTCATACATTCCTTCCTTTCATAATATATGAACAAGCGCTCATCTATTAATTATGCCAAATGGAGAAGGCAATTTCAACCATTTGGCATAAAACACGACAAAATTAATATTTTTGTAACTATTTAGGAACCTTTAAAATTATAATTTTACTTTTTCCATAAAATTCTAATGGAATTTAAGACACAGAGCATGGCAACTCCCGTGTCGGCAAAAACCGCCAGCCACATATTTGCAAATCCAGCAAATCCTAAAATCATAACGAGAAGCTTCACCGCAAGGGCAAACACAACATTCTGCATTGCGATTTTCCCCGTAGCCCTGGCAATCGCAATGGAATCTGGTACTGCCTGTACCGACGGATTCATAAATACTACATCAGCCGCCTCAATGGCTGCATCAGCGCCGCTTCCCATTGCTGCCCCTACATCAGCACCTGCAAGAACAGGTGCATCATTGATCCCGTCACCGACAAACATAACTGCGCCGTACCGGGTTCTAATATCCTTAAGTCTTTCTAACTTATCTTGAGGTAAAAGCTGTGCATATACTTCACCGATGCCTGTTTCCTTCGCTGCTGCCAGTGCACTTTTTTCTGCATCTCCTGTCAGCATGGCTGTGGCAAGCCCCAGAGACTTCATTCTGTCAATAGAGGCCTTTGCATCCTCCTTAATGATATCTGCGATAACAATCCATCCTTCAAGCACACCATCTACCGAAACCAATACTTCTGTCCCGTAATCTTCATTTTTATATGTGCTTATATCAACACCATTCATCTCAAGCAGTCCTTTGTTCCCGCAAAGCACTGTCCCTTCCGGAAAACTTGCTCTAATACCCTTCCCCGATATTTCCTCTGACTCTTCAGCTCTTGTAAGCTTTAAGTTCCTCTTCTTGGCCTCATGGACAATACTGCTTCCAATTGGATGTGTGGAGACAAGCTCACAGTCAGCCGCAATAGTAAGAATCTGTTTTTCCGTTAGTCCGTGTACAGTTACAATCTTTCTGACAGCAAAATTGCCCTTTGTAACCGTACCGGTCTTATCCATGACAACTGCCTTTACATTCTTTAATGCTTCAATTGAAAGTCCTCCCTTAAACAGAATTCCTTTTCTGGATCCTGCACCGATTCCTGAGAAAAACGCAAGGGGAACACTTAAAACAAGTGCGCATGGACAACTGATTACGAGGAAAGTAATTGCTGTATAAATCCAATGATTCCAGTCACCGGTTATCAATGAAGGCACCACTGCTGTAAATATAGCCGCTGCAACAACAATTGGTGTATAAATCCGTGCAAATTTTGTAATAAACTTATCTATTTTCGGCTTGTTTGCTGCAGCATTTTCTACAGAATTTAAGATTCTTGTTACCATTGATTCACTTAACGGCTTTTCTACCTCTACTTTTAAAACACCCTGCTCATTTACACAGCCAGAGATAACTCCTTCTCCTGGGCACACCCTTACAGGCACCGGTTCGCCGGTTACAGGCGAAGTATCAATACGGCTTTCTCCTTCCAGCACCTTACCGTCAAGTGGTATCCTGTCGCCTGGGCGTATAAGTATGATATCTCCTGCTTCCACATCCTTTGCAGGAATCTCTGCCACCTCATTTCCCTGGATTACATTTACAACCTCAGGACGCATATCCACTGCCTCCATAATCTGAGAACGGCTTCTTTCTACGGCCATGTCCTCAAAAAATTCGCCTACACGATAAAACAGCATGACTCCCACTGCCTCTGCAAAATCACCTATGGCAAATGCCGCAATTGTGGCAGCACTCATAAGAAAGTTTTCATCAAATACACGGCCGTTTTTTAAATTCTTAAGCGCCTTCCACACTATTTCAAGTCCTAAAATAAGATATGCTGCTATAAAAAAGCCACCATTTATAAAAGGATTGGGGAAAATATTCTCAGTGATAATTCCGACAGCAAACATTATGGCTCCCGCCCCGATTGCCAGAGCCTCTCCTTTGTCTGCTGCAAAAAGGCTTTTTTTCTCTTTTGGCACTAGTATACTTTCCTCTGGTTTTACAATCACCTCAGATTCAATGGATGAGCAGATTTTCTGAAGAACCGGAAGAAGATCTCTTTGATATTTTGAAGCAACAACCAGTTTTTTCGTAGCAAATGTAATTGATGCCGCCTCTACCTCCGACAGGTTGTTAATCTTACGCTCCATCTTTGCAGCACAGTTAGCACAGCCCAAATTCTCCAGTATGTATACCTGCTGCGTTACACCAGGAGACATGGACTGTGTCTCCTGTACAGTATCCCCGCTGCTATTATGGGCATGGCTGTGGTGATGCTCATGGCCGCAGCTGCATTCTCCATCATGAGTATGGCTATGCTCATGGCCGCAGCTGCATTCTCCATCATGAGTATGGCTGTGCTCATGGCCGCAGCTGCATTCTCCGTCATGAGTATGGCTATGCTCATGGCCGCAGCTGCATTCTCTATCATGTTCATAAATTTCTCTATCTTTCATAACTTCTGCCTCCTAAATATATCTTTAATATGAATGATTGTTCATATGTTCATATAATTAATATAACACTTTCAAGGCAAAAGTCAATATTATTTTAAAAAAACAAAACTAAAAATAGGGGTTGATTTTTTTCTATACTAGAGTATAATTAATCTTGCTAAGCAGATATGGTTCATCGGTAGAACGCTGGCTTCCCAAGCCGGAGAGGCGGGTTCGACTCCCGTTATCTGCTTTTCTTTATTTTAAAAAGCGTATCTTTTTACTTTCTCAAATAAAAAGATACGCTTTTTACAAACACCACAACAAGAAGCAATTTTTATGCTTCTCCTTCTTTTATCCGCTCTACTAAATCATAAATTTCAATCTTCTTTGCATTTATCTCCGGCATTCCGACAAAAATGGTCCCGCAGATATACTCCTCGTTTTCCGTCTGCTCAATTCTGACAATCTTTAAGAACACATGGATGACCTCGTCAGTCCAAATTTTCAATTGTGCCTCATATACAGCCCCAATAGATAAAGGAGCGCTGCACATAAATCCCACACCCGATCTCGACACATCTAGGACTTCTATTTTTACTTCCTCCTTGTCGTTCTCATCATTCACATTTTTAATAAATAACTGAGCTGTCAGGCTCATGCGTCTGCCGTCTCTTTTTTCAACCATTGTCTTCCCATCCTCTCATAGCTGTTTTTCTTTATTTTAACCCATTTCTCAATTTTTGTAAAGTAACCGTTATTGCTACTCAATCTGCCAATCCACTGGCTCCACGCCATGGGCCTGAAGAAATGCGTTAGCCTGGCTGAAGGGCCTGCTGCCGAAAAATCCTCTGAATGCTGACAAAGGGCTTGGATGCGGTGCCTTAAGAATCAGATGATTCGGATTGTGGAGCATATGGGCCTTGCGCTGTGCAGGACTTCCCCAAAGGATAAAAACAATCGGTCTGTCCTGCTTATCAAGAGCCATAATTGCCGCGTCCGTAAACTCCTCCCATCCAATCTCCCTGTGGGAGTTCGCCTGGTGGGCGCGTACTGTAAGAACTGTATTTAGCATCAACACACCCTGCTCGGCCCATTTTGTCAGACATCCGTGATTTGGAACCGTACATCCTAAATCATCATGAAGCTCCTGATAAATATTCACAAGAGAAGGAGGAATGTCTACACCCTTCTTAACTGAAAAGCATAGGCCGTGGGCCTGCCCATGATTGTGATAGGGATCCTGCCCCAGAATCACTGCCTTTACACTATGTAACGGCGTCAGATGAAAGGCATTAAATATATCATCTGCCGGCGGGAAAATAAGCCTTGTCTTATACTCCTCACTCACTTTAGAAAATAGTTGCTTATAATATGGTTTCTTAAATTCATCCTTTAAGACTTCCAGCCAGTCATTATTAATCGCTGCCATAGCACACTCTCCCTTACTTTATATTCTCACAGATACACCGCATCCGTGTAGATATTCTTTTACTTCCCGGATTTCAAGCTCCTTATAGTGAAATAAAGACGCCGCCAGCGCTGCGTCTGCCTTACCATCCGTAAGCGCCTCCTTAAAATGAGCAAGGTTTCCGGCACCGCCTGATGCAATAACCGGGATAGACACTGCTTCTGCTATAGCTTTTGTAAGCTCCAGATCATAGCCCGCCTTTGTACCGTCACAATCCATACTCGTAAGAAGAATTTCACCGGCACCAAGCTTTTCCACCCTTACAGCCCACTCTAATGCATCAATTCCCACATCAATGCGTCCACCGTTTTTATAAATATTAAAACCGCTTCCATCCGCACGCCTTTTCGCATCAATAGCTACAACGACACACTGGCTCCCGAATTTATCTGCAGCGTCCGAAATAAGCTTTGGTGTATTGACTGCCGATGAATTAATGGAAATCTTGTCTGCTCCTTCTCTTAAAAGAGCTCTAAAATCCTCCACTGTACGGATACCGCCGCCCACTGTGAAGGGTATAAACACTGTCTCTGCAACTTTTCTGACCATATCCACTACAGTCTGCCTTGCATCTGAGGAAGCTGTAATATCAAGAAAAACAAGTTCATCCGCCCCTGCCTTATCGTACGCCTTTCCAATCTCCACCGGGTCTCCCGCGTCTTTAAGATCCACAAAATTTACACCTTTTACTACCCGTCCATTTTTTACATCCAGGCAGGGAATAATTCTCTTTGTATGCATTCTTTGCCCCTCCGCCTATATTTCCACAAAATTCCTAAGTATCTGAATTCCCACATCACTGCTCTTTTCTGGATGAAACTGACATGCAAATATATTTCCAGATTCCACAGAAGCATGAATCCTTGTCCCATAATCTGTCACTGCCGTCACAATTCCCTCATCCTCTGCCCTCAGATAATATGAGTGGACAAAATACACATAAGGCTGTCTAGAGAGTCCCTTAAACAATCTTCCATCTCCTAGAAAATCAAGGGAATTCCAGCCCATATGAGGAATCTTAAGCCCCTCACTCTCAGGGATTCTTACAATATCCCCCTTCAACACGCCAAGTCCTTTTACTCCCGGCGATTCATCACTCCTCTCAAAAAGCAGCTGCAGTCCCAGACAGATTCCAAGAAACGGTGTATTCCTTCTGACTACCTCATGTATCACCTCTTCAAGCCCATACTGCCTGAGTTTTCCCATTGCATCCCCAAAAGCGCCAACTCCCGGAAGAATCACCTTATCCGCACTAAGAATCTCTTCCCTCTCTTTTGTAACTGCAACATCCTGCCCCAAAAGCATAACCGCCTTTTCAACACTTCTTATATTCCCTGCATCATAATCGATGATTGCAATCATATTCTCATTCCTTCCTGCTATTTAAAACCCCTTATCATTATTCTACATCCAGCTCAAACCAAAATGCAACCCCGTTATCATAATTATCCACTCCATATCTTTGATGAAAGGACTCCATAATTGCCTTCACGATAGACAGACCGATGCCATTTCCCCCGTACTCCCTTGTGTGGGATTTATCCACTTTATAAAATTTATCCCAGATGTGTGGCAGCGCCTCCTCTGGAATGGGAGCGCCTGTATTAAAAACAGATGCCTTCACTTTCCCACATTCCAGGGCAAGCTTTACTTCAACAACCCTCTCTCCATCCAGATGGTTGAATGCATTGCTGATATAATTGCGCACAACCTGCTCTGTCTTAAATTCGTCTGCCCACACAAAAAGTGGCTCCTCCTGACAGAAAATAACTCTGGCCTCCTTCTGCTGTACAAGGATTTCCATACTCTGAAGAACGCCCCTTATCACCTCGGTGAGATTAAATCTTTCAAATTCGATTTCCTCATCGCCAAATTCCAGTTGGTTTAAGGTCATTAGATTCTTCACCATCTGATTCATTTTTGCCGCCTCATCCATAATAACGTCGCAGTAAAATTCTCTGTTCTCCGGGTCATCACTGATCCCCTCCTTAAGTCCTTCTGCATAACCCTGAATAAGCGCTATCGGCGTTTTTAACTCGTGGGATACATTGCCCAGAAACTCACTTCGCATCTGTACCAGTTTTTCCTTACGCTCAATATCCTTCTGGAGACTATTATTGGCGCGTTTAAGCTCAGATATGGTACTTTTAAGCTTTTCTGACATTTTATTAAAGTTTGCTCCAAGCTCCCCAATCTCATCCGAACCTCCACTAGTATATTTTGCTTCGAAATCCAAATCTGCCATTCGTTCCGATAACACAGCAAGCTCTAAAATCGGCCCGGTAAGTCTTTTTGAGAAATACCAAACTAAAACAGCGCATACTGCCGCCATCATACAGCCAACATATACTAAAAATCGGTTGGATATGTCTGCACTTTCCCTGATACTCTCCAGAGGGCTTCGAAGAAGAAATGGGTCGCCATTCATAAAACTTCCCCACATTTCGATGTATTCCTCTTTGTTCCATTTATCTCTCGACTGTACGATTTCATAATTATCGGTGCTTTCCAGAATCCTGCTCTCCTTCTGGGCCTTATTCATAAGATATCCCTTAAGCTGGTTCCTAAGCATCTCCATATCATGCACATTCGTTACCACACGGTTATTTTCATTATCAATAACAAGAAAGGATATGTTATTCTTCTCTGTAAGCTGCTGAAGAATACCTGACACTTCCTCGTCCTCAAGGGTATTATTTTCTATCGCTTTACCCAGCTCTCCATAAACAAGAATAAATTCTGTCTTTTTATTGCTAATATAATACGGTTCTAAAAATCTGGCATTTATAATAAGAAGCACCAGCAGAAAACAGGCTATAAGTCCGACAAATACAGCCGTCATCTGACGCTTAATTGAATGTTTCATGATTTACTCCACCTCAAACTTATAGCCCATTCCCCAGATTGTCTTAATATAATTTCCCTTTTCGCCAAGCTTGTTTCTTAATTTTTTTACATGAGTATCAATTGTCCTGGCATCTCCAAAATAATCATAATTCCATACATTATTTAAAATCTTCTCTCTTGAAAGCGCAATCCCCTGATTTTCAACAAAATATGCTAGAAGCTCAAATTCCTTGTAGCTTAATTCAATATCATGTCCGTCCACCTTTACCTGGTGCGCTGTTTTATCTATGACAATTCCTCCTGCGTCCGCTGTCTTTTCAGCATCAAATGCATGGGTCCGGCGTAGTATTGCCTCTACTCTTGCCACAAGAATCTTAGGGCTGAAAGGCTTGGAAATATATTCATCCACTCCCAGTCCAAAGCCTTGAAGCTCGTCTCGTTCTTCTCCCCTTGCCGTCAGCATAATAATTGGCACCTTAGAGGTCTGACGCACCTCGCGGCATACCTGCCACCCATCCATCTTCGGCATCATGACATCCAGAATCAAAAGTGCGATGTCCTTCTCCTTATAAAACCATTCCATCGCTTCCTCGCCGTCTCCGGCCTCTAAGACAATAAATCCTTCCCGTTCCAGAAAATCCCGGACTAATTTCCGCATCCTGCTTTCATCATCAACGACTAATATTTTTACTCTGTCCATCATTTACGCCTCCTTTTACCTGATTGCATTTTCTATAATAGTATCAGATAAATATGTCTGATTTGTGAAAACAATACAGCTAATTTAAATCCAACATGCTGTCAAACATATGATTATAATATATCATATTAAGAATCGGAGAAAGACCAAAGACAAGTGTAAAGTGCAAGTATCAGTATAACTGCTCCTGTAACAACAGCATATGTTCGAAGCTTCCTGTTTACAGCTTTTGAAACTGCCTTTATAAGGCTTCTCTCTGTTTTAAAACCACTGCTGCCTTCTGTCTGTTCCTTTCCATATGGCCCGCGTTCTAATATTTCCTCATCCAGCTTCTTATCCATAAACGCAAGAAGTACCTCAAGTCTCTCCATATCCTCTTCTATGGCTTCCTTTTCTGCCCCATTAAGTTCTCCGTTTAAATACTTCTGGAATTTTTCTTCATATTTCATACCCACACCCTCTTTCCTGTTTGTTCCTGCTCATACCCTTTGGCTGACTCCAGCATTTTCTTAAGCCTCACGGCTTGGGGACGGGGTAAAATTAAAAAGTGCCTGACCCCCACAAGGGTGGGGTCAGGCACTTTTTAATTTTACCCCGTCCCCAACTGTTTTACAGGAACATATATTTTAGTATAAACAATACTGCAAGCACATACATCAAAACGCTGATTTTCTTTTCCTTTGTCTTTCCTGTAAGGACATTCAATACTACATAAGAGATAACTCCCATTGAAATCCCTTCGGAAATGCTGTAGAAAAACGGCATAGATGCAATACAGATATAGCACGGAAGCGCCTCGGAAATATCATTAAAGTTAATATTTACTACATTTGTCAGCATATAGAAACCAACCACAATAAGAGCCGGAGCTGTCGCAAAGGATGGAATTGCAAGAAAAATCGGCGACAGGAATAAGGCAAGTCCGAAAAGAACTGCTGTTGTTACAGATGTAAGACCTGTTCTGCCGCCCTCAGTTACTCCAGACGCACTTTCTACGAAAGTTGTGGTCGTTGTTGTTCCAAATACTGCACCTGCCGCTGTTGCAACTGCATCTGCAAGAAGGGCTCCTTTGATGCGGGGAAGCTTTCCTTCTTTGTCAAGCATATCTGCCTTAGATGCCACTCCAATCAGAGTTCCAATGGTATCAAACATATCTACAAATAAAAACGCAAAGATAACTACAACAAAATTAAGCGAAAAGATTCCCTCAAACTGAAGCTTTGCAAATACTGGCATAATGCTTGGTACAGACAATCCATTACTAAAATCAGGAAGCAGGCCATAGAAACCAAGCTCTGGATTTGGAACATACAGTCCTGCAAGCTGGCAGATGATTCCAAGAATCCATGTAGCAAGAATTCCCCATAAAATATTCCCTTTTACATTCTTAATTACAAGAACTCCTGTAATGATTACCCCTATAAGTGCAAGAAGTACTGTAATTCCCACATCATTAAATCCAGCTTCTACTCCTTTTGCTAGATTATAGCCGTCTATGGAAAACAGTTCCACCAGCGTGGCGCCGCTTACTACAATGTTTGCATTCTGAAGTCCGATAAATGCAATAAACAGACCAATTCCAACACTTACTGCTGCCTTTAGGTTCAGCGGAATGGCATTAAAAATTGCTTCACGCACATTTGTAAGAGAAAGTATGATAAAGATAATGCCTTCCACAAATACTGCTGTAAGCGCGATCTCCCAGCTATAACCCATGCCCAGCACTACTGTGTAAGCAAAATAAGCATTAAGTCCCATACCGGGTGCAAGTGCAAATGGGTAATTCGCCAGAAATGCCATAAGAAGTGTTCCAAGAAGTGACGCAAGCGCCGTAGCTGTAAACACAGCACCCTGATCCATTCCTGCCGCCGCAAGAATACTGGGATTGACAGCAAGAATATACGCCATTGTCATAAAAGTCGTGATACCGGCCAGAACTTCTGTCCTGACATCCGTGTTGTTTTCCTTCAGCCTGAAGAATTTTTCTAACATGTTTTCCTCCTTTTTGTCTCATGTCAATTAGATTCTAATAACAACATTATTTTAACAAAATGACGTTGTAAAGTAAATGGCTAAATTAGTTTTTCATTTTTAAAGTACTCGTTGACAAAAGAAAATCTTTTGCATATAATAGAAATATCTGACAGGTCAGTTATGTCTGCAGGCCAGAGACAGGTGTATGATAATCAGGGCTTGTACTGGTTTCGACGGGGGTCTGGAAGTTGGAGAAGCCATCCGTAGCGGGACACTACGTTAAAAGTTCCAATTAAATATAAACGCAGACAATAGAGAATTAGCGTACGCTGCCTAATATGGCGGCAGTCGGCCTTAAGTTTCCGCTTCTTAAGTAACCGGCTTCAACTTTAGCGGAGCACTTCGCCTTCAAAGCTTTGAGGAGGTGGAAGAATTTATGAAGCTACTAAAGTCAGTAACCCGTCATTAGGTGACTGACTAAGGGAATGTTAATATGATGACTGTGATGGGAGAAGCTCTGGTGGATGGGCTTTCGGACGCGGGTTCAACTCCCGCCAGGTCCACTTAAAAACGCTGTGTACACAGCGTTTTTTTATATCTTATTATCATTACATGACATCCTATATTTTATTGCAAATTCCTGATATTCTTTTAAGCTCTGACATTCTCTCAAATTATTTAAACTATAAAACCCCCTATCCGCTCCCCAAGCCTCACCTTTGTCTCTATCCCCTGTGTAGAATTTTTCAGAATATCCTCATCCGGCCTCACCTTCCCGGCCTGTGTCATGAGAATTACAGTGGAGCCTCCGAAGGCAAAATTCCCCTTTTCCTGCCCCCTCTTCACCGTTTTCCCTTCCTGGCGGTTTTCAATCTTTCCTACAAGGAGTGCTCCCACTTCCATCTGAAGTACTGTTCCAAAGTTTTCTGATCGCAGGAGAGAATATTCCCGTGTATTTTCTTTATAAACCAAAAGCCTGTCTCCTGCCGCCGGATTTACGGTATGAAATACTCCTGGGATCCTGCGTCTTTGTGATTCTACTCCATTATCTACATATATATACCGGTGATAATCATCCACACATAAACGGAAAATCCATATATAGCCGCCTGCGTATTTGTCTGCAATTTTATAATCCCGCAAAAGCCCTGCAGCCGTATACCAAGTGTGTTTGACAGAAAATGTGCTTGCTCTGTCTATTTTGCATACAGTAAGCCTGCTGTCACAGGGGCTTATAAAGCTTCCCTTGTCCATCTCAATCCTGCGGGCACCAGACACCAGCCTCCGCTTGAAAAAATCATTATAAGATGTATACTCTTTTTCTTCACATTCTGCCATATTAACAGAGTGCCTGCATATAAACGGTGCAATCAACACCTTAGAAAAAACAGTATCCAAAGCTCTCCCTCCAAGCTCTGACACTGCGGGCCTGATGAAAGGCTTAATGAAAAGACGTCCCAAAAAATGTCCATATATCCACTCCAGAATCTTATCCTGCCAAGAATCTTCCTCCCAAACTGCCCCTTTTCTATCTGCCACGAACTGCATTTCTTTCTCCTCCTGCCTGTTTTCAATAGATAACAATTATCTGTAAAAATGTAAAAGTTCCCACCATGTATGCCACAGGAAAATGATAACTCCAACAGCTCCTGCAACGACTGCCACTAATAAAAACAATTCTTTTACAGACAACTTCCTCATCTTAAAATCTATAATAAATAAAGTCCCTACCGCTGCAACCAGAAAGTGCAGTACACCAAGGAATATCTGATGGTCCGGCAAAAGAGGAGAAAATACAAATAAAATCGGAAGAGCAACTGCCATAGATGTTATCGGAAGTCCCTGATAATACTTTCTGTTCTCGCTCTCCACTTCCTGGCGTTTCGTCTCCATAACATTATAATATGCCAGACGGATGACACCAGCAAGCCCGTATAATATAAGGATAGCCATACTGTAAATCTGCTTCATTCCCAAGTGGAAACAAATAACAACAGGCAATATGCCGAAACAGACTATATCGCATAGGGAATCTATCTGAATTCCAAAACTCTTCTCATCCTCCGTCCGGTTTTTCTTAGTCCGGGCGATTTTCCCGTCAAACATATCGCAAAGTCCTGACAGAGCAAGAAAAAAAACCGCCCATCTCAAGTGCCTCGTAGAGGCACAGAAAATGCCCGTCACCCCTGATGCAAAGCCTATATATGTAAGAACTACTGTATAATCATAAAAACCTATCATCTGAAAGCCTCCTGTTTATTGTCTGTCTGGTATAAATATCTGTCTATTTATTATCCATTGTACCTGAAATCGTATAATATAGCTGCGCCACAATTGTAAATAATGCACTGATCATTAGCTGGCTGTAATAGCCCAATCCCCGGGACAGCACCATTGCCGGCAGAAGCAACGGCCCAAAGACCGGAATAAAAATCTTAAGGAATAGATTTTCACTGATTCCCATACCACCCGGAAGCGGAAGCATATCAACTGAAACAGATATCACAGCCTGCAAAAGCACTACAGAAGCCGCACTTATTCCCGATGCCCTAAATGCACGGTATACTGTCCATGTTACGGCAAATAATGCCAGACGCTGTATAAATGTTATCAATATAACAATTCCTATTACCCGTTTATGCTGTTTCAGATAACCAGCTGTTTTCCGGTAAATCTTCATCGCCTCTGTAAGCTTTTTTCTCCGGGACTTTTTCTTTTTCATAATATGCATCTTTTCCAGGCGGTCAAGGCCGGCAGACAAAATATTTTCTGCCAGGGAAGGATGGAATACCAGAATTGTCATAAAGCTTACACAAAATACATTTAGCAAAAGTCCCAAATAATAAACTGGCATAATCCCTCCCAGATACTGCCTCTGAAACTTCTGTCCGAACACAAGAATACCAAGTCCTATGACAACAAGAACTAATTTATACGTTATAGTAACAATCATCAAGATGACTGTTGAAACCGGAACCGGTATCCGCTCCTTTTTCATATAATAAATCTGCATTGGCTGCCCGCCGCTGGCTGACGGAGTAATACAGCTAAAGAAAAAACCAACAGACGAAAATAAAAAACAGATTCTTTTCTTAAGAAAAATATGAAAGGTTCTCATCAAATACCAGATTATCACAGATTCGCCCCATATAAAAACTATAACAAGAATCACTCCCGGAATCAGCCATCTAATATCCGCCTTTTTTACTGTCTGTAACAGCTCCCCCAAATCTTCTCCGTGAAAAACTCCATATAATGTAAGGGCAAAAACAATTATAAGGAAAAGTATGTCCAGGAGCATTTTCCTTTTACTTCGCATTTATACTCTCCCTTCCTTTACACAGAGCCTCTTGCTTATTTTATCCATAATCTGCCCATAAATTCCTGTATCCTCATTTCTTTTTCCTAGATAAAAGCACAGCTCTGCCAGAAGAACACCTCCAATCACATCCACCAGCACATGCTGCTTTGTAAAAAGGGTTGAAGCACATACAAGAAGTGCCATGACACATGAAAACCCTCTATACCATACTGAAACAGACTTCCGGCCTCTGATTCCAATATAGCAAAGCCAGCTTACCAGGCAGTGAATAGATGGAAAAAGATTATCTGCCGCATCTACAGAATAAAGCCATAGCACAGCCTGATTCCATATTCCTTCTGCTTCCACAAAGGGGCGGATATTTGTCGTTGGAAGGCTTAAGAAACATATCAGACAGATAATCCGGGATAGAAAGTCACCTTTAAAAAATTGATAAACCTCTCTTTTTCCCTGTCTAGCTATAATAATATAATTGACCGCCCAAAAAAGATAGCATCCCAGATAAACCAATACTGCCGGCGGCCAGAATGGTATCAGCCTGTCCAGACTGCTCTCCATATTATAATGATACCATCCTCCCGCTATCAGCCTGGCTCCGTTATACACTGCCGTATTAAATAAAAGAGCCAGAATGAGCGGAAATAAACTATATTCCGGAATCATTCCAGCTATTTTTTTACGCATCTTTCTCATGTCTATCTCCTTGCTGCACTCTTATTAAAACCTTAATTTTTATTTACAAGCCAAAGTATATCAATATCTTTTTGAATACTCAAGAATCTTCCACGCTTTTTTAGAAATCTTCAGAAAACATTAAGAATTTTGAAATAAGGAACAGGATAAGACAAATAAGGGACGGGGTTCTTTTAGAAAAACCCCGTCCCTTATATTCCAAATATCTCTGCTGCCTTTTTCATATTTTTTACCACCTTTACTTCAAAAGGACACCTCTTTTCGCATGCTTTGCATGCCACACATTCTTTTGCAGTGTGCTCAAGCACTGCATAGTGCTCTCTTACTGTCTCAGGAACCTCTCCCTGTGCCACAGACAGATTCAGAAGCTTTGTTACCATGGCTACATCAATTCCTTTTGGACATGGTGCACAATGTCCGCAGTACATGCAGTGTCCCCTCCAGCTTATTTTTGGAAATCTGGCAAGTGCAGGTGCATAATCTCTTTCTTCTTCTTTAGCATACTCGTATGCAATACTCTTCTTTAAATCCTCTAATGTCCTGGCACCGGCCATAACGGACGCTGCCGCAGGGCGGGTCAGTGCATAGTTGAGGCACTGGAATACATTCAGCTCTTTTCCTGCTGGAGACAGCTCTTTATTCAGAAGATCTCCCCCTCCAAAAGCTTTCATTACAGTAATCCCTATGCCCCGTCTCTGACATTCCTCATAAAGCTTTTGACGCTCCGGGTCCATATTAAGCAGGGTATGCTCATAATTTTTTTCATTCCAGAGCTCTTCTACATCTTCACTTGCCGGAAGGAGGTCGTAACAGGGATTAATACTAAACATAATTACATCAATATTTCCTCCCTTTACAGCCGCCATTGCAGCCTGGGGATTATGGCTTGACATTCCGATACATCTTATTTTCCCTTTCTCCCTGAGTTCTAATGCATACTCCATAATCGGACCGCTGGCTATCTGCTCCCACTCTGATACAGAATCCACATAATGAATCATTCCGATATCCACATAGTCTGTGAGGAGACGCTCAAGCTGATCCCTGAAGCTCTCCTTTATCTCTTCCATATCCCTTGTTCTCTTATACTGTCCGTCCTTCCATATTGTACAGATATGAGCCTGGAGGACAAACTTATCCCTTCTTCCTTGAAGGGCCTTCCCAAGAGCGCTGCGCATCTTGGGATTCGGAGAATATAAGTCTATACAGTTTACACCCTCCTTTTCCATAATATCTACAAATTCCTTCACCTGTCCGTCTGTTTTATCCTCAAAGCCCTCACAGCCCATTCCGATTTCACTAACCTCTATTCCAGTATTTCCCAGCTTGCGATATACCATATCCTATCTCCTTTACTGCCCTTCTACTATTTAAGTTTTTCCGCAAAATCAGCCAAAACCTCTGATATCTTAATCTGCTGCGGACAGACTGCCTCACAGCTTCTACAGCCAATACAGTCTGTATGTTTTTTCCCTTCCGGCACTGCCATAAGTGCCATTGGCGCAAGGAATCCGCCGCCTGTAAAGGTATGTTCATTATATAATTCTATCAAATTCGGAATATCGATTCCCTGAGGACAGTGGCTGGTACAATAATGACATTTTGTACATGGCACACCGTTTACCATCCTCCTGGCAATGTCAAGAACCGTCTCCATTTCTTTCTGATTTAGAGAATTCTCTGTCTCAAATGTATGTATATTATCCTTCATCTGCTCATAATCAGACATTCCCGAAAGAATCATAGTCACATTTGGTATACTCATAAGGAAACGAAATGCCCATGCAGGAATTCCTTCATCTGGACGCAGTGCCTTAAGCCTATCCCTGTTCTCATCAGAAAGTGAAGCCAACATGCCGCCTCTAAGAGGCTCCATAACCCATATCGGAATATTCCATTCGCTGATAAGCTCTGCCTTTTCCTTTGCCTGCTGAAATGTCCAATCCACATAATTAATCTGCAGCTGGCAGAATTCCATATGCTTCCCGTATGCATCAAGGAAACGCTTAATTACATCATAAGAGCCATGAGCAGAAAAGCCCAGATGCTTAATCCTTCCTCTTTCCTTCTGCTTCATCAGATACTCAAAAATACCATATTTTTCATCCAGGTATTCATTGATATTCATTTCACAGACATTGTGAAACAAGTAGAAATCAAAATAATCCACCTGGCATTTCTTAAGCTGTTTTTCAAAAATCTCTTCTGCCTTGGACATATTGGCAAGATCATATCCTGGAAACTTTGTTGCAAGATAAAAGCTGTTTCGAGGATAATTCTTTAAAATCTTTCCCATAACCGTCTCTGAATTACCCCCATGATATCCCCATGCTGTATCATAGTAATTCACTCCATGCTTCATGGCATACTCTGTCATCTCGGCTGCTGCCGCCTCATCGACACATTCATCCTTCCCGTCGATAAGGGGAAGCCTCATTGTCCCCATTCCAAGTACAGATAGCTTTAAATCCTGAAATTCCCTGTAAATCATAAAAGATACCCTCCTATTTTAATTTTTATTAATCCCATTTTAAGATTCCTGTTTTAAGCGCCTCGTCATAGCGGGATATTTTATAATCCAGCCGTTCCTTTGCCATACGGATTGCTTCAAGCTGTCCCATAAGCTGTTCTCTCTGTTCGTTTAACAGCTCTCTTCTTTCTAAAAGTGTACTATCACCCTCCTGCGTAAGCCTTACATATTGAACAAGCGCTTCCACGGAAAGCCCTGCACTTCTCATACATTTCACAAGTTCGATCCATCCTGTATCCACCTCTGTATAGTCCCGCACTCCTCCTTTTGTACGGTGCACCGGCGGAATCGCTCCGATGCGCTCATAATAGCGGAGCGTGTCCTGGGAAAGCTCATATTTCTCACTCACCTCAGAAATCGTCATATTCTTCACCTCTTATCCTATGCAGACACCCAGAGGACAAATACCTCCTCTGCTATATTATAGTAAGTATATCATCTGGAGTTCGCTCTAAGTCAATAGACTTTTGATCTTCAAAAAATACTTCACAAATTTTTCACAAATAAATTAGCACTCACCTCTTTACATTGCTAACAATTTATGTTATATAATATATATAACAAATAAAACAATTCATATTTCACATACCTTTTTGGAATACTACTTCCATGAAGGCACATTTAAGGAGGAATTATTATGTTATTAGCAAACAGGAATTCAAGTTTATTTGACGAAATGTTCAGAGATCCGTTTTTCTCACGTCCATTTGAAAATGCATCTTCACAGATTATGAAAACCGATATCCATGAAAAAGATGGCAACTATATCATCGAAATGGAGCTTCCAGGATATGCAAAGGAAGATATTAAGGCAGACTTAAAAGACGGTTATCTCACAATTACGGCAACGAAAAATGAGACAAAAGAAGAAAAGGATGCAAAGGGTAACTGTGTACGCAAAGAACGCTACACCGGAAGCTGTAACAGAAGCTTTTATGTAGGCGACCAGGTAACCCAGGAGGACATTAAAGCAGCATTTAAGGACGGCGTTCTTGCACTTAAAGTACCTAAGGATGTTCCGAAAGCGGTAGAACAGCCGAAGCTTATCACAATTGAATAGGGACGGGGTAAAATGAAAAAGTGCCTGTCCCCCATCAAGGTGGGGACAGGCACTTTTTCATTTTACCCCGTCCCTGACTAGCTTTACTTCAAAACTTTGATCTTTCCAATGATAGGAAGCTCCTTCGTAGTACCCTTGCATGCAGAAACAATTCCCATAATAAACAGAATAAAGCACGCAAAACTGGCAATATCAAACAGCCAGGAAAACCATCCTCCGCCAAAATTAATCCAGGAGTGAAAGCCCATTATCCACTTTCCTTCCAGCAAGTCTATAATCGTGGATACCACAAATAACACAAGGCCCTGATTCGCATGATGCCTTACATATTCAAAGCTCTTATCCCCTGCCAGAAGGGGGATCAAAACAAGAATGCCTAAATAAGACAACACACCCATAAGTTTATTTTTCCTTACCTCTGAGGCAGCAAAAAACCCCGGACGACTCTGGCTGTCCTGGTAGGAATCCTGGTAATAAGGGCCGGTGTAAGTCTGGTTTTTGTATGTTTCTCCCTGGTAATATGTATAGTTCTGTGAATTCTCATAAGTGCCGTTTTCATCCATTCTTTCTGCTGCTCCCGGAATCTCTGCTTTGCAGTAAGGACAAAACTTCAGTCCGTCATCAACTCTTGCCCCGCATTTTACACAATATGCCATCTTTTTTATTCCTCCAATCCAAGTATTTCTGCCAAAACCTCTATAATAATTTCATTGGTACAGGATTTTATGTATCCTAACATATGCAGAGATATCTCATCCTGCTTCTGCGCCTCTGTAAGTGAAGCATCCTGCTTTGTCTGCTCAA
The DNA here is from genome assembly GCA_910575605.1 of Lachnospiraceae bacterium. GTDB lineage: Bacteria > Bacillota > Clostridia > Lachnospirales > Lachnospiraceae > CAPEBR01. The sequence goes on along the minus strand of CAJTEW010000013.1, from coordinate 13,349 downwards.
TAAGCTGTATCAGCTTCGGAGTCAATTCCTCATATGTTTCTATTGTAGTCTGACTTACCAGTTTTCGCAAGTCCTCTTTCTTTGTCGGTACCATTTTTCTTCCTCCACATTTTTAACCGCCGGATAAGCTTCTGAAAATTACACATTTAAATTGCGGACCTTAAAATCTCTTTCTGCTTCTCTTTTCTGGTCCTTCTTCGCTATGTCCTGGCGTTTGTCATAAAGCTTCTTACCCTTTGCAAGACCAATCTCTACCTTTACAAGGCTGCCTTTAAAATATACTTTAAGGGGCACAATCGCCATCCCCTTTTCCTTTGTCTTTCCAAGCATTTTATTTATCTCCGGTTTATGGAGAAGAAGCTTCCTTACCCGTAAAGGATCTTTGTTAAAAATATTTCCCTTCTCATAAGGACTGATATGCATTCCATATATAAAAACCTCACCGTTCTCTACACGGATAAAGGATTCCTTAATGCTGCATTTTCCCATTCGCAGGGACTTTACCTCTGTTCCATGAAGCGCAATCCCCGCTTCATAATTTTCCAGTATAAAAAAGTCATGATATGCTTTTTTATTATTTGCTATCATCTTGCCATTCGTCTTCGCCATCTTCTCTATCCTTTCCCTCTGCAATCTGAAAATCAATGGTTCGAAGCATGCGGTCTGTACCTGCCACGCGCACATGAATCTTCTGCCCCAGCTTATATACCTTCCCTGTGTGTACACCAGCCATCTCATAACGGCTCTCGTCATAATCGTAGTGGTCGTCCGTCATATTTACTACATGGACAAGACCCTCAACAGTATTCGGAAGCTCTACATACATGCCCCATTTTGTAAGGCCAGAGATAACCCCCTCAAACACTTCCCCTATATGCTCCTGCATATATTCAGCCTTCTTAAGCTTAACCGTCTCTCTTTCAGCTTCCTCTGCACGTCTTTCTGTCTCACTGGCCTGCTTTGTTACTTCCGGAAGAATCTTCTGATAGTGTTGTATTTTTTCTTCCTTCATCCTCCCCCGCAGGCTATCCTTAATGATTCGGTGAATCTGAAGGTCTGGATACCGCCTGATAGGAGAGGTGAAATGTGTATAATAATTAGCAGCAAGACCAAAATGGCCTGTGTTCTCCGGCATATACCTGGCCTGCTTCATGGAGCGCAAGGCCAGACGGCTAATAAGCGCCTCCTCTGGAGTTCCTGCCGTTTTTGCAAGGAGCTTTTGTATCTCCTTTGGCCGCACCTCATTTATCCCTACATGCATAGAATAGCCAAAGTTGTTGATAAATGTAGCAAGTGCGCGCACCTTTCCTTCCTCCGGCGTCTCGTGGGTCCGGTAAACAAAGGGCAGCTCCTGCCAGTAATAGTCCTCGGCAACTGTCTCATTTGCCAGCAGCATGAAGTCCTCAATAATCTTGGCAGCCACATTTCTGTCATAGGGCTTAATCTCAAGAGGACGGCCATTCTCATCAAGCACCATCTTTGTCTCCGGAAAATCGAAATCAATGGAGCCCCTCTGTTCTCTCCGCCTCCGCAAAATACCGGAAAGCTCCTCCATTAGCTGGAACATAGGAACAAGCTCTCTGTACTTTGAAATCTCTTCTTCATCCTGTTCTTCTAAAATCTTCTTTACACTTGTGTAGGTCATGCGTCTGTCCACACAAATTACAGTCTCTGCAATCTCGTGGTCTGTCACAATCCCCTTCTCATTCACCGTCATAATACAGCTTAATGCCAGACGATCCACTCCCTCATTTAAAGAGCAGATACCATTAGACAGTGTATGGGGGAGCATGGGAATCACCCGGTCTGCAAGGTAAACGCTGGTTCCTCTTTTATAAGCCTCCCTGTCAAGGGCACTGTTTTCCTGCACATAATTCGTCACATCAGCAATATGGACTCCAAGAATGTAGTTGTCGCCGTCCCTTGTAATAGAAACAGCATCGTCCAAATCCTTTGCATCCTCGCCATCTATAGTTACCATCTGCCAGTCCTTTAGATCTTTACGTCCCGCTGCATCTGCATCACTTATCGGTCTTGCTGCACGCTCTGCCTGATTCAGTACTTTTTCTGGAAACTCTACAGGAAGATCAAACCCCTTTACAATAGACATAATATCCGTACCTGGGTCATTTACATGCCCGATAATCTCTATAATCTTTCCCTCGGGCTTCCGTCCGTTTCCACCATAAGAAGTAAGCTCTGCCACAACCTTATGCCCGTTTACCGCCCCCTTAGACGCCCCCTCCGGGATAAAAATATCCTGTATGATACGCTGGTTGTCCGGCAGAACAAAACCATAGCTGCTTTTAAGTTTTTTCTGATACAGCCCGACAATTCGTACAACTCCTCTTGAAATGATACGGACAATCTGCCCTTCCCTGTTTCTGTCACCAGATTCCCTCGTAATAACAACCTCAACCTCATCACCGTCAAAGGCACCGCCTGTATTCTCTTCACTTATATAAATATCAGAGGCCTCCTCCGGCAGGATAACAAAACCGAAGCCTCTCTGGTTTGCCTTGTAGGTTCCGATAATGCGCTTTGCAGCGCCCTTACAGTACTTTCCACGTTTCGAAAGATAAATCTTTCCTTCTGACTCTAACGACTCAAGGGCCTGTCTTAACTCGTCTCTGTTCTCCTTTGAAACCTGAAGAAGCATTGCAAGCTCCTTAAACTTCATGGGCACATAAAGGTCATCACACATAAAATCATAGATAACCTCTTTTCTTTTTTTTAATGTCTTATCTTCTCTCATAAATTTTTCCTTTTCTCTATATTCCAAAAAAATACACCAATGTTAAAGGGACACCCCTGTTACAGGAGTGTCCCTCTGTTTCCACATACAACTCAAAACTTAAGCAAATACTTTTAAATTCAACACTGCTGCCAAAACAATAAACAAAATCGCAAGGAACTTTGTAGACTTTACCAAAGCACCTTCCATGGAACGGCCCTTGTTCTGTCCCCAATATGTGTCAGCCATACCGCTGATCGTACCTAGGCCTGCAGACTTACCTTCCTGAAGTAATACAATTGCAGATAATGCGATACAGTCTATTGCAAATATAATTAATAGTATTGTTTTCAAAATCTCCACTTTCTATACACCTCCTGCGGATAAACCACTATTATTTTAGCACAGCATGGGAAAGTTTACAAGTGCTAATTTCACTATTCTCTTATGATACTTTAATAAAAAAGTTACTGTTCACTCCGTTAATAGTAGCATAAAAATTACTTAGAAATAACTCCCTTCACAAAGGGAACCCCCAAAAGCTTAAGCTCCTCCTTAAGCTTCGCATATTTGCTTCTACTGACAGGAACCACTGTATCCCCATTAATAACCGCCTCATAAGTCTGCCCGAACATACTGGCGCTTACCTGCCTGATATCGCCTAAGGGAATCAGGAAAGACTGATGGCATCTGAAAAAACTATAATCGCAGAAAATCTGCTCCAGTTCATCCAGCGACATTGCCGCCTGATATTCTCTTTTATCTTTCAGCCGTATCCAGACTTTTCTCTTTTCCTTACAGATATAGCTGATTTCCCCCGGAGCTACAAGAACATAATCTTGTCCTGTCCTGACTGCTACCTTCCCTGCAGAAGTAGATGTCCTTTTCTCTAACCTATCAAAGGTCTTGCCAAGTCTTGCCGTGTCAACCGGCTTTGTAAGAAAATCTACAGGCTCATACTCATAGCTCTCTGCTGCAAAATCCGCATGTCCTGTCAGAAATACATAAGGAAGTCCCTTGTGATTTTCCTCAATATAAGCTGCAAGAGTAAAGCCGCTCATATCCGGCATTTCAATGTCAAGAAATACTAGAGATATACGCTGCTCCTTAAGCGCCTTTCTCGCGGCAGACGCATTTTCCACGTACAAAATCTGTTCACCTGTAACATAATACTTTAAAGCGGCTATGGAATCCTCCGCCGCAAGAGGCTGGTCATCCACCAAAAGCACCAGTCCGTCATACATTATGACTTCTTTACCGGGTACTTCTCTGAACCGCACAGAAGAGAATGTTCCAATATGTGAAATACTCCTGTGTCATCACTCGGGATGGTTTTAAAAGTAATCGCAAAAGTCTTATTCTCTTCTCTACGATTCAGCCATAGAAGCTTCGCGCCATTTTTTTCATAATGCATCTGATAAAGGACTGCCTTTATCTCTGGAAGCTCTCTAATATTGTCTATTTTAAATCCTGTATTTGATACGATTTCTTTGATGTTTTTCTGCCTATCAACCATGCCGCTTCTCCTTTATCCAACATTTTTCGCCATCCCTTTTATTAAGTTGTTTCAAGAATAAATAAGAAAGTAGACAGCGTCAATATTATTTGCCTGTTTGGAAGTAGACAGCGTCTATTCTGCAACATATGAACAGTTGGGGACGGGGTTTTTTTAAAAAAACCCCGTCCCCAACTGCTCTTCTATTCTAAGAAGTCTGTTATACTTCTCCACCCGCTCGGATCTGCAGGGTGCTCCGGTCTTTATCTGCCCTGTATTAAACGCTACCGCAATGTCTGCAATAATAGTATCTGCCGTTTCTCCTGAACGGTGTGAAACAATTGTGCGGTATCCCGCATTTTTTGCCATCTCTATAGCATCAAATGCTTCTGTCAGTGTTCCTATCTGGTTTACTTTTATGAGAACCGCATTTGCCGCCTTTCTCTCGATTCCTGTCTGGAGCCGTTTTGTATTTGTTACAAATAGGTCATCTCCTACAAGCTGTGTATGAAGTCCCAGCCTGGTAGTAAGAAGCTCCCATCCGTCCCAGTCCTCCTCATCCAGAGGATCCTCGATGGATACAATTGGAAATTCCTCGATAAGCTCCTCATAATAATCAATAAGCTCTTCTGCAGAGCGGATGACATCGCCGCCCCTCATTTTTCCTTCACCTTCAAAGACATATTTTTTAAATTTCTTATCATACATTTCTGATGCCGCCACATCTAGAGCAAGACTTACATCCTTTCCTGGCTGGTATCCTGCCTCTCTAACTGCATTTATTATAAATGTAAGCGCCGCCTTAGTGTCAGGCAGGTCCGGTGCGAATCCACCTTCATCTCCTACTGCTGTATTTAAGCCCTCTCGTTTTAATATCTTTTTTAAAACATGATAGATTTCCGCACACATGCGCAGGCCCTCTTTAAAGCAGCAGGCTCCGGATGGCATAATCATAAATTCCTGTATATCTATGGTGTTGTCCGCATGCCTCCCGCCGTTCATAATATTCATCATCGGTATCGGAAGACGCTTCGCATTAGTTCCTCCAAGATAAGCATACAAAGGAAGCCCTGCTGCCTTAGAAGCTGCCTTAGAAGCCGCCATAGATACACCGAGCATGGCATTTGCGCCCAAGCCTGATTTGTTTTCCGTCCCGTCGAGCTTTTTAAGAACCGCATCAAGCTTCACCTGGTCAAATACATTCATTCCGATAAGCTCCGGTGCAATTTTTGCGTTAACATGGTCTACAGCGTGCTCTACACCCAGGCCTGCGTATCTTGCTTCCTTATCTCTAAGCTCCAGTGCTTCAAACTGGCCCGTGGAGGCCCCTGAAGGCACTCCTGCCCTTCCAAGATAATTCTCTCCTGCCAGTACCTCAACCTCTATTGTAGGATTCCCCCTGGAATCTAAAATTTCTCTCGCGTAAATATCCGTAATCGGTAAATACTTATGCATGTTTTTTTCCTCCTTCATGAAAAATATTATGCACCAATTCTTCTGTTCCAATGCAATGTTTCATCAAATTCCGTTGACTTTTATACCCCATAGCGTTACAATTGGGGACGGAGTAACAGAAAAAATTTACATTGGGGATTTTATTATGAAAGCACAGTTAAAAAACTTCGGTCTTCTGACTGGAAGCACACTTATTATGGCTGCAGGCGTCTATTTTTTCAAGTTTGCCAATAACTTTACGTTTGGAGGTATCACTGGTCTTGCTGTACTGGTTGCAAAAACAGGGGTTGTGTCTGCCAGTGATTTTACGTTTATTACAAACATGATACTTCTGGCTATCGGCTTCTTTGTACTTGGGAAAAAATTTGCTGCAAAAACTGGCTACTGTAGTATTCTGCTGTCCGTAACCTTGTCACTGTTGGAAAGAGTATTTCCTATGAGCCATCCGTTAACTACCCAGCCTGTTTTGGAACTTGCCTTTGCTATTGCACTCCCGGCTCTTGGCTCTGCTGTTCTTTTTAACATTGGGGCATCCAGCGGTGGTACAGATGTCATTGCCATGATTATGAAAAAGTATTCAAGCCTTAACATTGGAAATGCACTTATGGTCACAGATTTTCTCATTACTTTGGCCGGCTGTTTTGTGTTCGACATTGAAACTGGATTATATTCTTTTCTAGGATTATTTGTCCGCTCCTTTATGATTGACGGCTTTATTGAAAGCCTGAATCTTTCCAAGTATTTCAATGTTGTATGTACGAATCCTGAGCCTATCTGTGATTTCATCAAGGAGAAGCTTAACAGAAGCGCAACTATTGTATCGGGAAAAGGAGCTTTTTCCGGGGAGGATAAATATATCATTTTCACAGTACTTAACCGTGTAGAGGCAGTTAAGCTTCGGAACTACATTAAGGAAAATGCCTCAGATGCTTTCCTATTAATTTCAAATACAAGTGAAATTATAGGAAAGGGATTCCACTCAATCTAGTTTTTAACTGAAGGGAGTATTTTATGACAAAAAAGAAAATAGCTGTACTGTTCGGCGGACAGTCCTCCGAACATATCGTATCCTGTATGTCTGCTGCAAATGTGGTTGATTTGATTGATAAGGAGCAATACGATTTGATTCTTATCGGAATAACAGAAGACGGTCATTGGCTTAAAACCGAATCTGTAGAAGATATACGTTCCGATGCATGGAGAAAAAGTAAGACAGAGGCTGTCATTTCTCCTGATGCAACGAAAAAATGTATTGTGTTTACTGTAAATGGAGCTGTCTCTCAGACAGATATTGACGTTGTATTCCCGGTGCTCCACGGACCTAACGGGGAAGACGGTACTATCCAGGGACTTCTTGAACTGGCCCAGATTCCATATGTAGGATGCGGAGTTCTTGCCTCTGCAGTATCTATGGATAAATTATACACAAAAATTATTGTTGACGACCTTGGTATCCGGCAGGCAGATTATGTACCGGTTATGGTATGGAAGATGAAGAAGGATATGGATGCTGTCATAAAGCAGGTAGAAGACAAATTTTCTTATCCGGTATTTATCAAACCGTCTAATGCGGGCTCGTCAAGAGGAGTCAGCAAGGCAGAAAACCGGGAAGAGCTTATTGCTGGACTTGAGGAAGCCTCCCGCCATGACAGAAAGATTCTTGTTGAGGAGATGATTTACGGTCATGAAATCGAATGTGCCGTATTTGGCGGAGGGGAGAAACCCGTTCTTTCTTCCGGGGTAGGGGAAATCCTTCCAGCAGCAGATTTTTATGACTTTGAAGCAAAATATTTTAATGAGGATTCACGTACTGTTGTTAATCCAGAACTTCCGGGAGATTCTACCCGGCAGGTAAAGAAGGCTGCGGAAAAGATTTTTAATGCAGTAGACGGCTATGGCCTTGCAAGGGTAGACTTCTTTGTAACAAATGACGGAGAAGTTATTTTCAATGAGATTAATACTATGCCTGGATTTACGGCTATCAGTATGTATCCGATGCTGTGGGAGGCTGAAGGTGTCTCAAAGGAGAACCTAATCAGCCGGCTGATTGAAGCAGCGTTCGAAAGATAGGCAGTAAAAAACCTGCCGGAGTTTCACAAAATTTGCGACTCCGGCAGGTTTTTAATTGACCTCTACTCAACAACTAATCCTTCAGCCCTGATTATATCCACAACCTGCGCTACATATTTTTCGCAGAGTTCATCAGTAGCTGCCTCTACCATAACACGGATTACCGGCTCTGTACCGCTCTCTCGTACAAGAATTCGTCCGTCGTCTCCAAGCGCCTCTGCAACTGCATCGACTGCTTTGATTACTTCCGGATTTTCCCGTGCCGTTTTTTTATCAAGTACTCTTACATTCTGAAGAAGCTGCGGATATATCTTTACCGGCTCTGCAAGCTTTGCAAGAGTCATCTTTTTCTCAAGCATAACCTCCATAATCATGAGGGAGGTTAGAATTCCGTCACCCGTTGTTGCATGCTTGCTGAAAATAATATGGCCTGACTGCTCGCCGCCAAGACAGAAATTATTCTGTACCATATTTTCATAAACGTATTTATCTCCCACAGCTGTCTTTTCATATTTCATGCCGATTTTATCGCATGCTTTATATAATCCCAAATTTGACATAATTGTCGTAACGATTGTATCTCCATTCAACCGTCCATTTTCCTTGAGATATTTTCCGCAGATGTAAAGAATCAAATCCCCGTCTACAATCTCGCCGTTCTCATCCACTGCAATACAGCGGTCCGCGTCACCGTCAAATGCGAATCCAACGTCCAGCTTCTTCTCCTTCACGAAATTCTGAAGTACTTCAATGTGTGTGGAGCCGCAGTTTGTATTAATGTTCGTTCCATCCGGCTCACAGTTGATGACATAGGTTTTCGCACCAAGTGCATCATATACACTTTTTGCAATTGCAAATGCACTTCCATTTGAGCAGTCCAGGCCGACTCTCTTATTCTCAAAAGAACGCGTAGCTAGAGTAATGAGATAGCCAATATATCGGTTTCTACCTGCCGCATAGTCAATAGTACGGCCAATATCTTCTTTTTTTGCAAGCGGAAGCTCACCGATTTCGCCGTCTATATACTGTTCAATCTTTTCCTCTATCTCTGCCTCCATCTTGTGGCCTTTTCCGTTGATAATCTTAATTCCATTGTCATAGTAAGGATTATGGCTTGCTGAAATCATGATTCCACAGTCAAAGTCCTCTGTTCTTGCCACATAGGATACGCTAGGCGTTGTCGTTACGTGAAGAAGGTGCGCATTTGCACCAGAAGCGGTCAGTCCTGCAGCAAGGGCATATTCGAACATATAGCTGCTTCTTCTTGTATCTTTTCCGATAACAATCTTTGCCTTATGCTCCTGTCCATAATACCATCCAAGATATCTTCCTACTTTAAATGCATGTTCAACTGTCAGTACTTCATTTGCTTCACCGCGGAAGCCGTCTGTTCCAAAATATTTTCCCATACTGAAATCTCCTCCATATCATTTGACGTTCTGTTCTTCTTGTCCAAGAAGGATACTAATACATATTATTATTTTTAGATCTTTACTATTATATAGCATTTGTCCTGAAGATACAACTCTAATGATGGAACAGACGCAGCCCTGTAAATGCCATTACCATACCATATTTATTACAAGTCGCAATCACATTATCATCTCTTACTGAACCGCCCGGCTGTGCCACATATTTCACACCGCTTCTGTGAGCCCGCTCTATGTTATCCCCAAATGGGAAAAATGCATCTGAGCCGAGAGCTACGTCTGTCATCTTATCAAGCCACTCTCTCTTTGCTTCTCTTGTAAATACTTCTGGCTTCTCCTTGAATATATTCTGCCATGCCCCCTCAGCAAGTACATCCATATAGTCCTCGCCGATATATAAATCTATGGCATTGTCCCTGTCTGCACGGCGGATGGAATCTACAAATGGAAGGTTCATTACCTGAGGAGACTGTCTCAGCCACCAGTTGTCAGCCTTCTGTCCTGCAAGGCGTGTGCAGTGGATTCTTGACTGCTGACCGGCACCGATTCCAATTGCCTGTCCGTCCTTTACATAGCATACAGAATTAGACTGTGTATATTTTAATGTTATCATAGAAATAGCAAGGTCAATCTTTGCCTGTTCTGTAAGCTCTTTATTATCTGTAACAATATTTGCAAAAAATTTCTCGTCAATTTTTAACTCATTTCTTCCCTGCTCAAAGGTGATTCCAAATACATCCTTGTGCTCTAGTGCCTCAGGCTTATATGCTGCATCAATCCTGATAACATTGTAATTGCCGTTTTTCTTCTGCCTCAAAATCTCAAGAGCTTCCTCTGTATATCCAGGCGCGATGACACCATCGGAAACCTCTCGTTTAATCAGCCTTGCCGTATCTGCGTCGCAGACATCTGACAGGGAAACAAAATCTCCAAAGGAGGACATCCTGTCTGCTCCTCTTGCTCTTGCATAAGCGCATGCAAGGGGAGAGAGTCCGCCTAAATCGTCTACCCAGTAGATCTTTGCCAGCGTATCATCAAGTGGAAGTCCTACAGCCGCACCTGCCGGAGACACATGCTTAAAAGAAGCTGCTGCCGGAAGCCCAGCTGCTTTTTTTAATTCGCTTACAAGCTGCCACCCGTTAAATGCATCCAAAAAATTAATATATCCCGGCTTCCCGTTTAACACTTCAATAGGAAGGTCACTTCCGTCTGCCATGTAGATCTTTGACGGCTTTTGGTTAGGGTTGCATCCATATTTTAATTCTAACTCTTTCATATAAAGATCCTCCTTACTGGTTTTTATTTACAATCTTAGTCTCATAGGTTCCGTCTGCAATATTAATATAACGTACGAAGAGAGAAACCTTGTTATCCTCATTAAGACTGCTCCACAATATATCAGTAAAAGTATTCATGTCGTCTGGAATCTTTACAAGCTTAGGCTCACCTTCAAAGCTCGGAAGGGGATTTCCGTCACATTTATACGTATGGATAAAATGTCCCTCTCCTGCCGCTGGATTCTCGTATGCAAATGTGTAACGATTACAGCTTTCAGGATTTCCGTTATTACTCTTTAAAATAGACATAGCATAGTTGTAGGTTCCGTTTTCAATATGCATGATTCCAGAAATCCTGGGCGTATAATTCGGCTTATCTGGTTCAAACTCCCTGCATCTTAAAGACTGCTCAAAGGTAAGCTGCTTATCCATTCCCTCGTAAATTGTATCTGTCTGGTCACCATTTGTCACAATCGTCTTATTACCCAGCACGCGCACCGGCGCATAAATGATAAGGCTTGGATCTGAAAGCTTCGCAGGGTCAAATGCTTGTGTGCGGATACCTTCACCCTCCTCCACAAATATACGATTACGGCTGTTTTCGCTTCGCCCCATAATAAAATAAGCCGTCACCGCCTTTAATCCGTCTGCACTCTTTCCTATTATAATACCGCGGCCCGGATAAGAATTATTCTGTAATTCCTTTTCAAGATTTAACATTTCCATGAATACCTCTCCTTTGTTTGATGTTTGGAAGTGTTACTGTTCACTTTCGTTCACAGTAACTTGAAAGTTACTGCAACATTATTATATATAAAATGGATATGTTTTTCCAGTAGTATTTGTGTTAAAATATATTTATTATAGAAAATACAGTGCCGCCGGCCATAAAGTAAGCGGCGGCAAAATGCGGAGGAATAGAATCTATGAAGAAAAAAGGATTTTTATTACTGACGATAACCCTTCTCTTATTTATCCTTTCAGGATGTGAAAAAGGGCCTACAGCGGACCAGTATGTGGGTGAAAGAATTAATGCCCTGAAAACAGGCGGGACAGAATTATTTTCCCCGCTTCTTGATAAGGGAATCGAAAAAGTTAACAAAGAGTATATTCTTACGTTCCCAGAAGAATTAAGAAAGCCTTACCTCTCTTTTCTTAAGAAAGCATTTGATACTGTAGAATTTAAGGTAACTGAAGCAAGGAAAAATGGGAAAGACAGCTTTTCTGTCCCGGTTTCCTTTAAGCCAGTCAATATTGCCAAAACAACAGAGGATATAAGGAATACCTATCTATCCAGCATGTCTTCCACTGATTTGGGTCAGGAAACACAAAGCCTTCTTGAGGCAGCGTCAAAAACCCTGGAAGATGCACCAGCTTATGAATCGAAGGCAAATATAACCATTGATGTAAAAAAGACTGAAGATGGCTTTTCTCTGGATGAGAAATCCTTGGAAATATTATTGTCACAAGTTCTCCGCGACTATATGGAGCCCTATTCTTCTGTCTGTGAAATACTGGATGTACACAACTTTCTGACTGCTTATCTAGATGCCTCCTTTAAAGGAGATGTTGCACAGTTTGCACTTTATACAGACAGGACAGTTGAAGAAACCGCTGCCTGGTATGAGCAAGATACATTTGATCCTCCTGAAAATATGACCGCTGCCTATACTGACCGTTATACGGCGGCTTTGAAAAAGGTATTCAGTCAGTGTAAATATACTGTCAATATCCCACAAAAGGAAAGCGGGGTGTATAATTATACCGTCGATGTAACCGTAGTTCCTAATAACAGCCTGCTGAATGCCTTTACACAATTGGAAAGCGGAGTATACTATTCGGAAGAAGAGGTTGACAAAACAGTGGTTGAGCTTTTAGAAGAGTATGCAGTAAATCCTCCGTACGGTAAAGAAACAGTTGTAACAATATCTTTGAATGTAAGTACATTGCTAAATGCTGGGAAGGATGATTCCGATATTGCACGGCTGTTCAATGCGATAATACCGACTGCGTAAGTGCAGGCCGGGGACGTTGTAAAATTCAAAAGTGCCTGTCCCCTGCCAAGGTGGGGACAGGCACTTTTGAATTTTACAACGTCCCCGGCCCATAATATGGACAGTGACTTTTTAAACACTGCAGATTTTCTGCTGAAAATCTGCACTTTATTTCTTTCGAAAGTTCCATTTCTATTCCCAGCTTTTCTTTTACAAATTCCACTGCTTCCACTGCCGCTGTAAATGAATTCCGTTTGCAGCATCTTGGGCCGCCGGTCTCTGCTATTGCTTTTAAAGCTCTGGACGTCATCATATTAGCATATCCCCATGATTTTCCTGTAAGTGGTGTAGCCTTTGTAATAATACTCATAAACATTCCAGTACTGACTGCCGCCCCGCAGCAGCCCCACAGACCGCAGGAACCGCCGGGATATTCCCCTCCTCGTGCCTTCATTTCCTCAAGCGCGGCCTTGTAAGCATCTCTGCCTCCTCTTCCTTCATAACCGCCGGAATTATAAAAAGCTGCCAAAAGTGCTGCACCCACCATAACATGATGCTCTGGCCCATGCATATAAATATATGGATTTTCCATTAATCTCTGCATAATAGCTATAGGATTCCGGAAATCCGTCTCAAGGCAGCCCTCCATAATCACTTGAATTCCCTTTGCCGCATGACAGTCATCACATACAAAATGCCCATCCTCGCAGCTTGCGTGGCTTTCATGTTTTTTATGGCACATGATACATTCCATTTCCTGTGCCTTTTCAAAATATACAATTGGCTTTCCGCAGAGGTTCTTCCGTAATTATCCGTTTTGTAGCTTCCTATATTATCAAATATGTAGTATACTTAACATATCAAACGAGATGAGGAGGCTGTCAAATGCCAGGT
>CAJTEW010000012.1:67500-102363 GCA_910575605.1 Lachnospiraceae bacterium | reverse complement strand
AAAAGCGAATCGGGGACGGGGTATTTTTAAAAATACCCCGTCCCCGATTCGCTTTTCCCTGTCCCCTGCTGGCTCCTATGCCTTCCCTGTCAAAACCATCTGTCTTTCAAGCAGATATGTACTGGAGGTCTTCGACATCCTCATAATCTGCTCCATAAAGAAGCTCTGCTGCAAATTCTGGTTCATCTTAAGCTTCTCCACAATAGACGAAAGAAACTTTTCCTTACTGGAAGTATCTGCCCCAGAAAAAGTATCAGCAAGCTTTACTTTCTGAAGCTTTTCATACTGCTCATCCTTATGCCGCTGATACCCTGGCCTGTTTGAGGCTATCAGATCTAGATTTTTCATCGCCCAGTGAAGTGCAAAGAATGCTGCATCTACTTCGCCGTTTTTTGAAGACTTGCGAAGCTCCTGATATGTCTTATATGTATCCGGTGCTTCCCTCTCCATAGCAAAAAGATATTCTTCCATGTTGTCGTCATGTACGTGGTTATTCCCATCCAGGCAGACAGCATATTTCACATTATACTCCATCTCACAGGCGCTGACACGCTTACCTTCCATACCAATCCGGGCAACAGAACGTATGGCTTCCATAAAAGAGGCTTTTGTCTTATCATCCATAAACTGATCTGCAAGATACTCTGCCTTCTGAACACCCAGGGAAATTAATGCGGTTCTATCTTTTTCTTCTAAACCATGTACGTTATGACGGAGCAGATCATTCCACATAATATCGTACACATTGTCCTTCAATTCTTGACTTTTGCCATACAAGGCATCTGTAATTGCATTATCAATCCGTGCATAGCCTGTATAAAATGGTTTTACATGATTTATAACACTTATAACTCCCTTACGCTCTACAGGAGCCGGCACTGCTGTCTGGACTGAAGCATCCTTCTTGATTGCAAGAGGCTCGTCATTCATTGGCTTTGCCGAAGCAAAATTTTTCTCTATATTTTCCATCTGCCCAGCAGAAATCTTTTCAGTCCATGGCTGAATTTTCTGAAAAGGAGTAGAATTATAACATGTACATTTATCCATAACAATCCCTCCATATTAATCATCTGCAAATCTCAGACAATATATTTAACCTTATTATTATTTATATCGGAAAAAATGCAGATAAAATAAATATTACTTTGCACAAAGGTATTATATTTTTAATAAAAATGTCACCTTCCTGTCACTTTCCCCTGTTATGCTAGATTATAAAGAAGCACTTAAATATATAATACCGCAGAAAGGAACCCTCACATAATGGAAATACTTAAATGTCAGAATCTCACAAAAACCTATGGCAAAGGTACAAACCAGATTATAGCTCTTGACCACATAAGCCTCTCGATAGAACGAGGAAGCTTCACCGCCGTAGTAGGTGCCTCCGGCTCCGGCAAGTCCACTCTTCTTCACATGCTTGGAGGAGTAGACCGTCCCACAGAGGGCAGCATTTATATAGAAGATACTGACATCTCCACCCTCAGCTTAGAACAGCTCGCTGTCTTTCGACGCAGAAAGGTAGGCCTTGTCTACCAATTTTATAATCTGATTCCCACCTTAAATGTACGGAAAAATATACTACTTCCTATCCTCTTAGACGGGGAAAAACCAGACGAAGCACGATTTGAAAAGCTTGTGAGAACTTTGGGGATTTCCGACCGGCTGTCCCATTATCCAAGAGAGCTGTCCGGCGGACAGCAGCAGCGCGCCGCCATTGCCAGAAGTCTGATTTACCAGCCTGCTATCCTTCTGGCAGATGAACCTACCGGCAACCTGGACAGAAAAAACTCTGATGAAACCCTAAATCTTCTAAGGCTTTCCAACAAACAATACAATCAGACCATTCTTCTGATTACACATAATGAGAAAACTGCATTAATGGCAGATCGTATTATCACACTGGAGGATGGTAAAATTTTATCCGACGAGGTGACTGACTAATGAAAATATTGCATGAATATGTATGGGATACCATCCGGCAGAATAAACGCTCCAGTATTGTTATTGTAATATCCCTTTTTCTTATGTCAACCCTCATGTCCGCCTTCTGCGGCCTTGTCTATACCATGTGGTCCGATGCCGTAGTACTGCAAAAGTGGCATAACGGAGACTGGCATGGTGAGCTTTTTGATAATACTTCTGGCTCTGCCCTAGAACAGATTGAAAATTATTCCTCTGTCTGTGCTGTCATGATAAAAGGAGACTGGGAAACCGCAAGGCTTAAAAAGCCAGGCGGAAACAAAAATCCACGGCTTTATCTTATTTCCAGAGGTGCAAATCAGGAATACTGGGATTCCATGCCTGAAAAACAATCTATCACTGAAGGCAGATGTCCTTCCTCTGAAAATGAAATTGTACTGTCAAAACAATATTTTGAAGATTTTCCAGAAACGAAAATCGGAGACATACTAACACTCTCCACTGGACAGCGAATTAATAACGGACAGGTCTGTATGGACACAGAAGGCTATCACGAGGGGGAGACTTTCCGTCAGACCGGGACAAAATCTTATACAATTGTAGGCGTTATGGATGCTACAACCTCATCCTTTGTACCGGCATATACAGGTATGACCTGGCTTGATGAAGCTTCTATAAAACCAGACGATTCTATTACTGTCTATCTTCGGTTTTCGCCTATGCGAAGCACCTATCAGGAGCTTCCCGCACTTGCAGAGGCTATTGGTTATGAGACAGATGAATACGGGCAGTATATGCTGCGCTATAATAGCGGCCTATTGTCCACTTACGGAATACTTCCCCCTGTAGAAAAAGGTTTTCCGATACATTTAAGCAGCCTTGCTGTACCCCTTATGTTTCTTATATTTACAGTATTTCTTATAGCTGTATTTGTACTGGTCATCCACAACGCCTTTATCATGTCTGTAGATGAAAAGCTTATGCAGCTTGGTACACTTGCCGGGGTGGGAGCGTCCCCAAAACAGATTAGAAAAACTGTCTGCTTTGAAGCGCTCTTCTTAACCATTATACCCCTTCCCTTAGGGATTTTTGCCGGCTGGCTTTTAGTATGTAAGCTGTTTGAGCTCATTAATGCATCAAACGATATAGGTAGAAATGCGCCGGATATTGTTGTAACCTATGGATTTCCCGCTGTTGTTCCCGCCGTTCTTTTATCCCTCCTGACGGCATGGCTGTCGGCAGGAATCCCCGCCAAAAAGGCTGCTAAGAAACTGCCCATTGAAATTTTGAAGCAGGAGGGCGGTCCCAAAAAGCATACCCAAAAACTAAAAAAAGAAAAACGACTTTTTCATTTTCCTGGGATTACCGGAGAGCTTGCTGCTAATGCTGTCTCTGCAAGAAAACGCTCCTACCGGACAGCAGCTATTTCCCTGTGTATATCCTTTCTCCTTCTTATGGTATTTCAGTATATAATTACCATACAGCAGGCAAATGAGGTTATTTTTGGCACATCTGTGTCTGAAAAAGGCCATATTTTCCTATCTATAAGTGACGGACGCAGGCCGGATATGGAAGCCGTACAGCAGATAAAAAATGTTCCGGGAATTACAAAAGCTTTTATCCATAATCAGTTATATTGTGCTGTCTGGATTGATTCTGGGGAAATTTCTAATGATATACGCACAACCTTTGGCAGCCTTGATGACATTATTGCAAAGAATAAATATTCTCCCATAAAGCGAGACGGAAAATACCGCATTCAGGCTGTCGTTTATGGCCTTGAAAAGGACAGCTTCCAGGAGTACTGTAAGGAACTTGGGATTCCGGCTCAGCCCTTCTACGATGATCCTTCAAAGGCTCTTATGTACAATTATACAAAGGACCCGGAAAACAGTACCAGAAGAAATGTTTTGTACAGGGAGCTTCTTGATATACAGGAAAAAGACGAGCTTCTCTTTACTGAAAAAAACCAGGATGAAATAGAAGGAGATTATGAGTTTCGTGTCACAGCAGAAGCCATTACGAATAAGCTTCCTGCAGAGGGTCTTGGCTTTTCCAACTTTACTTTAGCAGTTTTCATGCCCATGGAGCATGTACTGGAGCTTGGAACCCACTGCTGTGAGAAACGTGCAAACACCTCCCGCAACATTAACGGTACCTTCTGGTCCAGTGATTCGGACGAAGTTGATTATACGGCCCTGAAAAATGTTACAAAACAGATGGAAAAGGCCGTCGCAGGCTATTATGGCAGCGGCGATTACATCATAAGTGACCTTGCTGAAAAAGAAGAAATGAATAAAAGTGCACGGCAGGTTTTAAACCTTGTTGTTACCTTTTTAACTGGGTTTTTAGCTGTTATCGGACTGTCAAATGTCTGGGCAGGCATTTCCGGAAGCCTGCGCAGGAGACGCCAGGAATTTGCCATGCTTCGCTCTGTAGGCCTGTCTCCCAGACAGCTTGCAAAGCTTTTATTTCTTGAAGGACTAACTCTGGGACTAAAACCGCTGCTTTACTCCCTTCCAATTCAGGCCGCCGTACTTGCTGCGCTCCTTTTTGTAACAGAAATCTCTCTGCCCGAATACCTTCCCTTTGCTCCCTTTGGTGTTCTGTCTGCCTATACCTTACTGATTCTTCTGGCAATTATAGGCGCATATTTCCTGGGAGGTAAGAAGCTTCAAAAAGAGAACATTATCAGTACAATAAAGGATGATACCATTTAATCTGGAAACGGGCGTGTCCATCTGTAGTATTCTCTGCATGGATCTGCCCGTTTTGCTGTTCGATAACCGCCTTTGCAAGGGCCAGTCCAATCCCAGCATTATCCTTCGCCGTCCCCGCGCCCCGGTAGAAACGCTCAAAAATATGAGGCAGATCCCCAGGGCAAAACCCACCTCCGCTATCTTCTATCCTAAGCTCTGTAAAAATAGGGTTCTGTCCGTAAAAGACTGTTATTCTTCCGCCCTTTGGAGTATGCTCCACACAGTTTTTCAAAATATTTAAAAGCGCTTCCTCTGTCCACTGACGGTCCGCATATATACAGCATACCTTATCAGACGATAGTCCGCCCCCTGCCGCCAGAAAAATTCCCTTTTCCTCCATCATTCCCTTAAGCGGCTCTAAAGACGCCTCCAAAAGCTCTGATATCTCCAGTCTTTCTTCTTTAAGTACAATCCCGTGGGAATCAAGCTTTGCCAATGCCAAAAGCCCGGACACCAGGTTCTTAAGTCTATCTATCTGATTCGAAAGCCTTGTGTAATATTCTCTTGTATCACTGGTCTGATATTCTTCCAAAAGCTCTGTCATGAGAGACATAGAGGTAAGCGGCGTCTTAAGCTGATGGGCAATGTCCGCAATCCGTTCTGACAGAATCTCATGGTTCGTGACTGCCGCCTCCTTTGTCCCCTGAAGCTTAATAACTGTTTTATATATCTCATCCTCCAAATGGGAAAATTCATCTTCATTCCGGCAGAGTACTGCGGCGTCCCCAGAATTTATATGTCTTAAGTATTCTGTCAGCCCCTGAATCCTTTTCTTTCGGTTCCGTATTTCTATATACTGCTTTCCAAATATAATAAAGCCTGCTGATTGGAAAAGAAGAATACTGATAAGCATCGTATATGGCAGATATTTTTCCCAGTTTCTCATAGGGCCATATCCATAATCCTTAAGAAAGGCCTCCCCATCCTCTCTGAACCTGTCCGCTCCATTTTTAATCCCCGCCGAAAGCGATTTCGACTGCATAACAGAGCCCGTAATATCTGACAGTGTATTATATTCATGGATACTTAAAACAGCCGCCAGAAAAATTCCGGCGGCTGCGCCCAGACACAGCCATAGTATAAAATGTACTGCTGCCCTCTTTCCTGTATTCATTATATATCCTCCATCCGGTAGCCGATTCCTCTAACTGTTTTGATGCAGGGAGCATCTTTAAGCTTTTCCCTGAGCCTCTTCATAGCAACCGTAAGTGTATTATCGTTTACAAAATTACTTTCATCATCCCACAGCTTCTTAAGAATAAGGCTGCGGGGCAGTATACACCCTTTATTTTCCATCAGGATTAGCAAAAGACGGTACTCAAGACTGGTAAGGCTGATTGCTTCCTTGCACACGCTTACCTTTATCCTCTTCTTATCCATCTGGATGGTACTGCACGAGAGTATATCTTCCTCTGTTTTAGATATCCTTCTAATGACTGCCCGGATTCTGGATTCCAATACTGGAATGGAAAAAGGCTTCGTTATATAGTCATCTGCACCCATGTCAAGCCCCTTCGTTATATCTGCCACATCATCTAGCACCGTCAGGAAAATGATTGGTGTATCTCTTCTTTCCTTTACCCATCTGCAGAATTCATAACCGCTTCCGTCAGGAAGATTAAGGTCAAGAAGAACAAGTGAGATATCCTCAGAAAACATCTTTCTGCCTTCTGTCATACTCATACAGCTCATTACCTCAAAGCCCGTTCTTTTAAGTGCAGAACGGATTCCAAATGCAATTGTATCATCGTCCTCTACAAGCAAAATCTTTATCATACATCTTAAACTCCTTATTAGCTGTCAAAGTACAGATTCTTATATATTTTCCTGTCCTTTATAATAAGTACAACGGTCAGAAATACAAAAAATCCTCCAATTGAAAGAACAAAAATCCAGGCGGCAGCCGGGCTCCCTATCCCGTATACAAAGCCAATCAGCATCTGATACACACCTGTCACGCCGCCCCTGACCACCATACTCAGTCCATCTACCCTTCCCCTGTGGCTTGCCGGCACCCTCTTTGTCAAATATGGACTCTCTGCAAGTACATTAAAGATTTCTCCCCATGTAATAATAAGCATGGCTGCATAGTAGGATGGTATGTATCCTGCGAATAAAAAGAATATCCCAAAGCCGGCCAAAAGAAGTACCTGCCCCAGCATACTTTTGGCAGGCTCCGAAAGTCTTGGAAACATCTTTGTAAGGACTGGCGTAAATATAACGACCACTGCACAGTTTACACTTGTAATCGAGCCGAAAATCACCGCGCCGCTGTCTCCGTGCAGCCTCGAAAGCTCCAGGGGCATTAGATAATTATACATCTGATAAGTCGCATAGTAGCCACTGACAGCCACAATAAAAAGGAGAACTGTTTTATTTCCCTTTATCACAGACCACAGACTCTCACCCTCGCACTCCGCCTGATATACTGCCTTCTGGCTCACATCCTTCACAGGAGTAATGTCCTTCACAAAAAAGAAAATCAAAATGGAAGAACATCCGATTGCAGTTCCGCTTACGAGAAATGCAAGCCATAGATAATCCCTGAACAAAAATCCCGCAATTGTTGGTGACATGACAAATCCCAGGTTTGCACACAAGTACTGAAGAGAATATGCCCTCCCCCGGTCTTCTGTAATCGTCATATCTGCCGTAAGGGCATTATAAGAAGGGTGCTCCATATTCTGGCAGATGGAAGCAGTAAACATCAGTACAATAGACTTTATAGAAAGTGGGGTAAGCGCACAGATTACATAACATACTACTGAAATAATGTCCATATACACAATGTTCATTTTCTTATTAAACCGGTCTGCCATCTTCCCGCCGATAAAATGAGCCGGAAGAGCCAGGAAGCCTCCTGCCGCCATGACCCATGCAACCATTTCTGCCTTCATGCCCATCTTCTGGTTTAAAATCATAGTCATCATAGGCCAGATCATAGAACCCATAGCGGTAACCAGACGTCCGAAGCAGAGTATATAATTTTCGCGCCGCAGACCTTTATATTGTGAAAATATGTTCATTTCCGTATACCCTCTGAATAATCTCCTCACAAATCTGCGAAACTGATTTGCCATCAGTCTCTATAATAATATCTGCCGCAGATTCATAGGACTGTCTTCTTTTTTCCATCAGTTCACTGATAAATTCCACAGTCATGTTATTATTTAAAATCGGCCGGTCATGGTTCCTCTTTACCCGCTGATAAATTGTCTCTGGGGAGGCAGTCAAAAGCACGGTCTTTCCGCCTTTTTTCATATTCTGTACATTCCTGCTCCTCAGAACTGCGCCTCCTCCGCAGGACACTACCATGCCCTTCTTCTTTTGTAATTCTATTAGCAGATCACTTTCCAAATCCCGGAAATAAGCCTCACCGTATTCCTTAAATATATCATTGATGCTCATCCCCTGTTTTTCGGCTATGGCAGTATCCATTTCTATCTGTACCATTCCAAGCCTTCTGCTTATTTCACCCGCAATGGTACTTTTTCCTGTTCCCATAAAACCGATTAGAAATATATTTTGTTTTTCCATTCTCCTGCTATCCTTTTCACACTTGTCATATTCTTATTATACTAGAAGGACATATTTACTTCAACCAATCCCAAGCAAAACATTTGCGTATCTACACTTTGCTCTGTAAGTGAGATTCACCCACTCCTGAACCACTTCCTTACGGTCAAAAAAATTATTGCACAGGCCCGAGTGAACACAAGCAGGCGTCCGGTCAATTATCCCATCAGTTCTCTTGGCTGTACCTTTCTAATCCTGACCGACATCAGGCACAAAATCACAAACGCCGACAGTATAAGTCCCCCTCCAGCCAATATATTAAACATAATAGGGACTGTAAATGTACATTTCACGATTCCAATATTCTTTAAAAATACAGCTGTCAGCGGGTTAATAATAAAGCTGCACACTGTAATCCCGGTAATCGTCGAGATAATAACCGCAGGCATAAAGGACAGAGCCGTCTGCAGGATAAGCTGTCTTGTTGTATAACCCAGTGCCTTCATAATTCCATACTCCCTCTTTTTATTTCCCAGCATTGTGCGCACAAGCAGGTACAGTACAAAAGCAATAATAATCAAGCTGAGAACAAGAACTGCTGCCACAATAACCGTCATAAGCGATATATAAACAGATGCCGCCCCCTCGATTGTCGCGTCAACATTTATCGAAGCATTTATATCATTTTCAAACCATTCTTTTATATCTGAATTAAATGTATCTATATCCGTACCGTCCTTAAGGTTCAGGTAATAGCTCATATTCTGAAGCTTTCCAAGACGCTCATAGCCTTCCCTCGTCATCAGACAGTCTTTGCCCAGATTATTTGTTATCTGCGTAAAACCTGATATAATATAATCAGCCTGTTTTCCCTCTGCTGTTATCGTAACCTCCTGCCCCACCTTAAGCTTCTTCTCTCCAGCGTACTTTGCAGCAACGGCGATTTCATTTTCATATTGGGGGAACCTGCCTTCAAATACCACATTCTGATTATTTACCTGTGAAAAATCATCTGCAAGGGTCGCCACCAGTGCGACACCATCCACATGCCTTACTTCTATAGAATGATAAAGATAGTTATCCTTTACACGGTCATCCTCCTTCATTCTTTTTAAAAATGCTTCCTCTGCCTGTGCATTTACATTTATACAGCTGTCTGCTGTCTCCCCTACAATCAGGTTCAAAAACGGCATCACATCCGCAATCATATTTTCCACCATAAGTCCGGAAAATACGACAATAAGAGAAAGCACCAGCATGGTGATACATACTGTCACATTATGCCTGACACCAGAAAATGTAGTTTTCAGAGCGAGGGCAAAATTCAGCGGGGCCTTTGTTTTCTCAAGGGGAATATGGTTCCGTTTGAAATTATGGGTCTGAACTCCCTGTCTTAAAGCAGCAATCGGCTCTACCTTCCTAAGTCTCCCTGAGGACATCCATACAGCTAGTGAAACTGCCCCGCCCAATATTCCAACTGTCAGTAAAAATGGAACCGGCAGGAACCGAATTCTATACGGAATACCTGTCTGGGAAGTCATCATCTCATTTACTGCCGGAAACAGCGTATAAGAAATACCTGCACCTGCTACGGCAGCTATCATGGAAAGCCCGGAAAACTGCAGAAGAAGGACCCCGGTAAGCTGCCGCCCTGTATACCCCACCGCCTTAAGAGCTCCAAGATTTTTCATATTTTCCTGAATATAATTCATAATATTTGATGCTATCACAACAAGGGCAATAAGAAGAATAAAAAAAGCCATTGCGCTCATAATTCCCGAACAAATCATCTGGGAAATATATCTTGAGCTGGAAACAAGAGCATAAGAATTGCTTTTCATACGGACCGCAGGCCAGGCAGAAGATATGGCATTCTTGAGCATTGCTTCATAATCCTCACTATCTGATTTATCTTCAAGACGGACAGAACATAAGGCCGCCTGCTGCACATAGCCCTTTTCTTTTAATTCCTCGTATTTGTCCTCCGTCAAAATAATCCCACACATTCCGCAGTTATGTGACCCGGCCATCATACTGTTGAAAAAACCGCATACCTTATACGGCATTTTTTTGCTTCCAATCGAAATATAAATTGTCTTCCCAATTGCTATATCGTCCGATTTATACAGAACAGGCATATAGATTCCGCTATCCAGTCCGCTGTCCTCTACAATCTCTATTCTTCCTACAGGACGGGAAACAGCCTCCTCCTTTTTAAGAAAAACAAACTCTGAGTTAACCTCACCTCCGTTAAATTCAAATAGTCCAACCATATGCATACAAGAATCAATACTGAATTCTGCTGTTCGTCTGTCGTTTTTTATTGTCTCCTTCAGGAAATCCTTCGTCTCACTGTCATCAGCATCAGCTATAAGGGTAACATGGCCCTCGTTAAGCCTTGTATGGCTGCGCTCAAAATTCTGCTTATAGTCCATTGACAGCATAAGCCACAGGTTCAACATAACTGCCGAAAGAAAAATAAGCACAATAATAGCTGCTGTCTGCCCCTTTGCCCTGCGCACATTAGAGTGTACAAGAAGAATACCTTTTCTCATACTACCACCCCATTTCCCTAAGAAAGGCAGAAAGCTTCTCATGCCTCCTTACATCACCGTGCACATATTTCCCCAAATCACATTCTCCCAGAATCACACCGTCCTTTAAATACAACACACGGTTTCCCCGCCTTGCTGAACGCATATCATGTGTAACCATAACCACGCTCTGCCCTTGCTCGTTGAAGCCTGTAAGCGTGTTTAAAACATCAAGCCCTGTTTTCGAATTAAGCGCCCCTGTAGGCTCATCGGCAAACAGAATCTCGGGACAGTTAATAAGTGCCCGGACGATTCCCGCCCGCTGTGCCTCCCCTCCGGATATCTGAGCCGGAAATTTCCTCTGTGTCTCTTCGGAAATGTCTACTGCTTTAAACAGCTCCCCGGCTCTCTCACAAAGCTCCTTTTTGTCCTTACTCACAAGCAGTCCTGCCGCCAGAATATTATCCATCACAGACATGCCCTCTATTAGATAAATCTGCTGGAAAACAAAACCGCAGTGGCTGCGCCTGAATACTGAAAGAGCATCCTGGTTCAAATCAGAAATCACTGTATTTCCAAAAGTAATCGTGCCAAGAGACGGCGTATCCATCCCCGAAAGAGCATAGAGAAGTGTGGATTTTCCCGCTCCGCTTGCTCCCATAATAACAGTAAAATCCCCCTCATATAGCTCCAAATCAATATTTTTCAATACATGCTGCAAAGCACCTCCGCTTGAGAAGGATTTACTTAAATTATTGGTTTTTAACAATATATTTTTCATGTCAGGCCTCCCATTTACTATTACCTGTAATCTTGTCTGCACCTTCTATGTTACCTTCTCAAATCTTAAATGCCTTTATGCAATCCTTAAATATTCCTTAAATCTCCCCGCTAAGCAAAATCATCACCGTAGCCTTCAGGCCATTTTTCCCATTTTCCACAATCAGTTCCCCTTTCATTTCCCTCATAAAATAATCAGAGATATAAAGTCCAAGCCCAGCTCCTTCCACATCTTTTACATTACTTCCCCGTCGGTATTTTTCTTTTATAATCAGCACCTCATCTCTGTCTATGCCTCCCCCGTAATCCTCAATACTAATTGCAAGCCGTTTATTATCTAAATATATTTCTGTCATAATATTTGTACCCGCATATTTATAGGAATTTGCAAAAATATTGTCAAAGACCTGCTGCAGGCGGAGCTTATCTATATATATTATACACTCTGGTATATCAGGAACTTCTGTCCTCCTGAGGTAGTCGGCATTTATAAGCAATGTCTTTATCTCTCTGCTCTCCATATCCTTCGGTGCCACAGAAAGCTGTTTGAGCTCCTCCAGTGCTGCTGTGAACAAATTAGTAATCAATGTATTTATCTGGTCAGCCTTGCGGATAATCTGTACATAATTATCCTTCTGCTTTTCATTATCTGTAAGCGCTGCTCCCACTTCGGAAGCTGCCTTAATGCTTGCCACAGGTGTCTTGATATCATGGGAAAGCTTTGCTACAAGCTCCCTTTTATCTGCATTGGCCTTAGCCTCTGCTTTTCTCGACTTTTTAAGCTCCGAACGCATAATGTCAAAGCTCTCTGTAAAAGCACCAAAGATGTTATGCCGGTCCATCTCCATAGGAGTATCCAGATTTCCGCCTGCGATACGTTCTGCAAATCCCTTTAATTCTTGAAATGGCTTTATAATACTACTGTTTAAATAGACATAATACCCTGCACAGATTCCACACTGCATAAGGCTGCCCGCAAGTATTATGAAAATCATCCCCTGCTTCCAGCGCCAAAGCTGCCTTGCACTTTCATTATAAATAATAATTTTGCCCACGACTAAGTCATCCACCTGGATATCAAGAATAGTATCCCTGTGGATGACAGCCTCGTTTATACTTTCACTTAAATCTGACTTTGACTTAAACAGCACAGACCCGTCCACGTCAAGTACAGCATAATCAAGAAGCGTCTGGTTTCTGTGGTTCTCCATATTGTCCCAGTCCATACGTACAGACTGAACTGCTTCATTTACAAGAACTGCGTCCTGCGTATTATCAATATCATGATTGGCAAAAAGAATAAGAGCCATAAGTTCAGCTAAAAAAACAAATAGCAGGCTAACTAAAAATGTTCGTTTTTTCATTGCCTTCCCCCGCAGAATCTATAGCCATCCCCCCAGACGGTGACAATATACTCCGGCTTCCCGGGAATTCTCTCAATCGCTTCCCTGATTTTACGGATATGCACATTAAGTGTTCCGTCACCGGTAAACTTATCCTCCCATACCTCTTCAAACAGCTCCTGCTTTGACAGTACCTTGTTTTCATGCCTCATAAGACAGGACAGAAGTTTAAATTCAAGTGCTGTCAGCCGTACCTCTTTCCCGTCCACAAATACCTGCTTTGCCTGAAAGTCAACAGTCAGCCGGCCATCGGAAAACTTGTCGCTGCAGGCCTGGCCGAAACGCTTCAGCATTACCTTCACTTTCGCAAGAAGCACACCTAATGAATAAGGCTTCTGTATATAGTCATCCCCTCCGATATTAAGCGCGATAATCTTATCATCATCACTTGTACGGGCAGAAATGAACAGAATCGGAATCTCCGTGTTTCTTCGGAGCTCCTTACACAGCTCAAATCCACTGCCATCTCCAAGGTTAATGTCTAAAAGCAGAAGCCTGACTGTATGCTCTTTTAAAAATTCCCTGCACGCAGATGCTCTGTATACAGCAGCTGTTTTCACACCAAATAAGTTAAAATATTCTGCTGTGCTGTCCGCAAGAAGCTGCTCGTCATCTATAATTAAACACTCGTACTGCATCTTCTCTCCTTTTCCCTCCTTCTTTTTGCCAGAGGCATCTAATCATATTACCTGATTGCTTTCATTCCTGCTGTTATATAAAGTTCTGGGCTCTAGGCAAGAATGATTAATATTTTTGACATAATAGATTTTCGATAATCTAGATTATATGGAAGGTAATTAATCACTACCCCATTTTTAATGATGAATCAAATGCAGTCCCCGATGGATTAAAATTGTAACGTCTTACATATTCACAAGACTCTTTTGCTCCGATTTTACGATCCATTCCCGAGTCCTCCCACTCAACAGACAGCGGGCCGTCATATCCCATCTGGTTCAGCTCTCTGATAATCCCATCAAAATCCACATCTCCATGACCAACTGAAACAAAAGAATTAATCTTAACTTAGTGACATTGGGAACACACTCTAGTTTCTCTTTATGTTCACACCATTGTATTAAAGGGTATTTTTGGTTTAGCTCTCGAAGTTCTTCCCGCTCCATAACAGAAGAACATAAAATAGCTCCGTCTGCAAGATTTAGGGAAAGCATCTGCAAAAATTTTTGTTCATTTTCATATTCACTGGCTGTTGTACAAAGCAATACCATGCAATTTTTCTTTCTGGCCATATCACAGATTCCCTCTGCAATGGCCGAATAAAACAGATTTTCCACATCTGGAAGAAGAGCCAGAACCTTTATCAGCCTAGTTTCTTTATCTTCTTTATGCTGTCTGGGCACTATGTATTCTAATTCTTCTATTGCAGTTAATACCGTTTTTCTTGTATCTTCCCGAACACGCGGGCTGTTATCCAACACTCTGGACACTGTTGCTACAGAAACATTTGCTTTTTATGCAACTTCTCGAACATTAGCCATACTTTTCATCCCTTTGTTCTATGATATAATCTACTTATTCAGTATTATAATTATATCATACCATTTTTACTGTTACACCTTTTTTCGCAGATTCATATCCCTTTTTTACTGCTCCAGAGGTCAGCCCCATAGATATCCATTTCTGGAATATCAGTGCAAGTGCCAGAGGGATAACTGTTGCAATGCATCCTCCTGTTATCATCATTCCATAATCTACACCAAACTGACTAGAAAATTCGGAAATAGCAACAGGTATAGTCTTATTACTTTGAGAGGTAATAAGCAGTAAGGAATACATAAACTCATCCCATGACATTAAAAATACTAAAACTCCGACTGCCACAAATCCAGGACCAGAAATTGGGATTACGACCTGAATAAAAGCTCTCAGCCTGGAACAGCCGTCAATCCGTGCCGCATCTTCCAGGTCTTTCGGAATGGTTTTATAAAATGTAATCTCACCCTTCTCTCATCCCCATCCTGTGAATACCTTGATTTCGTATATTGATATAATTGTGCTATATTTTTCTGGGGCTCTTATAATTTTGTGATAAACAAAAATACGGCAGAGCTGCGCTCTCGCCGTATTTATTAAATCTATCTGCCTATTCTGTTATTTTTTTCATGCTGCAAATAAAATCACAATATTCTATTCACCCCAAGCAGTCCCACCTCCATTGTAAGAAAAAGCTTTTCACACTCTGCGCCGTCCTTTTCATCCAGAGCTATCAGTTCATTAATTCTTGCTATTCGAGGCAGTAGAGTATTCCTGTGAATCTTAAGGCTCGCCGCCGTTTGGGAAATATTCCGTTTCATTTTAAGATACCAATATAATGTTTCATACAGATTTTTCCCTTTTTCTTCATCCTCTCTTTTAATGCACTCTAAATCATTTTGGTAACGAATACCCTTTTCCGTCATTTTACTTATATGAGCAGCTGCAAGTTCGTAGTAATAATTTTCTGTTAAATATATCTTTTTTCTTATTTTATTTCTCTTAATGATTTTTAGAATCTCATACTGCATGGCTTTATTATTTTCCTTGTTGTGCACATCAAAAAAGCCATTTCCTATCAAAAGAAACCCTTCTACTTTTTCCATATACTTTTCACATAACCGGATAAATTTCTCTCTGCCATCCTTTCCTTGCACGCAGGATACAAAGATACTTTTATCATCATGCAGTACCAGACAAGGCATCTCTGCCTGGATCTCCGAAGCTCCCTTATATATGGCTTTCAATGCCTGTGTGCTTTCGGACAAAACCCATAGAAAATCAGGAGTATCCTGCTGTGCCTTTAACTTCTGCACGCAGAAGGACCTTTCTCTAAGCTCATAGCTTTTTGCCAGTATATCGAGTATCTCTAATACATTTGTCCGGCGCTTTTCCGGTGGAATAAATGCCACAATTTTCCCACAATTTCCTTCAAGTACCTTTTCAATTATCCTCTCTGATTTTATATCTGTCTTATTTATATACAAATCATCCGGTATTTTTCTGCCCCGCTGGTCATATATACAGATAGGAATTTTTGTATAATCCCGAACTTTTTTCACAATATGATTTATTGAATCTCCCCTCGTCAGTCCAGACAGCACAATTTTATAGCAGTAGTTCATATCCAGTTCATCGTCTTGTACCTGTATCATTTCAATAAAAGCAGATAACCTTGTGGCAATCTGCCCCTTATCTGCCGGAGAATAATCTGTGTCAATCGCTATATAGGGAATTCCTTTTTCTTTATTTACAAACTTTCTGATGTAAATAGACTCTGCACCGGTTGCATGACAGCCTGTTAAAACCATTTCCACAACTCCGTCTACCTGGTATTCATCTATAATCCTTCCTAAAAGCTCAATACGGTTGTCATTAGGCGTCATAATAGAACATCCTGTTGACAGGTAGCGTCTGGCAATCGCCCCGTAGATATCCTCTTCCTCCTCATCAATCATCTGATCCAGAGTCTTGACTCCGCTGCAGTTTTCCACTGCAACTACTACACCGCCGTTATTTTCAATTTCATGGATGATTTTCATACTGTCTCCGCCAATTGGGCACCCCGTTACAAGTATTCTGGGTCTGTATTCAAGCATTTTCCCCTTGTCATACTCCTCTAGAATTTTTGCCGTTACAGCGTCTACAACCTCTGGCGTTGTCTGAAAATCAAAACGGTATTTTGAGCCTGTTACGATCTTCTGTATATCACCGCCCAGTACCGGCGCTGGATTCAGTTTCATGACCTCGTACAGTTTTTTTAGAGATGTGCGAATCTCATTACTAATGTGTACAGCTTCACGAATCATTCTATCAGTAATAACAACATGGAAAAATTCTTCAAAAAATTCCTTGGTGCGCAGGACCTCCTGTTTCCAGAATTCTATCCCTTTCCCGGACTGGCTGTTTGGCAGCTCCATAACAAAAACTGGCTTAAATTCCGCCATAAGCTCGTACATTTTTTTCTTTCCATCGCAAGTTGTCTCTCCTATTACCAAATCTGCAAAATGAAAAAAAGGGCATTTATCCTCTACTGCAAAGCCATAGCTGGATTTTACCAGCGGACACATACTTTTAGGCAGTTCTCGTTCTGCCGCTGAAACTGTCTCATTTGCAAAGGAGCACAGCCCTACAGGAATCGCTCCAACTGCCATTGCCAGTTCTGTAGGAAAATATGCACAATACATTCCTACAACAGGATTTCCTTTATCCTTATACTCCTTTATTTCTAAAAATGCCTGCCTTCTCTTCTCTTTAAACTCCTCAAATATTTCAGGCAGATCCTGTATTAGCTTCATTGTTTATTTCCCTGTCCCTCTGCGGCATCATGCATCATCATAAATGCCAGCAATCCTCTCGAAATGTCACCATCATTAAAGTCCAGCCCTATACATGACTTAATCTGTTTCAGCCTGTATACCATTGTGTTCCTGTGAATATACAGCTTCTTTGCTGCTATTGTTATATTATTTTCACACAACAAGTACATTTTTAATGTATGATAAAATTCCGTATTATTCTTCTTGTCTTCTTCTATGAGGCATGAAATAGAATAGTCATTTAAGCCTGCATCCTTTATTAAAGGACTGGTATATGCAAAAAGTCCTTCCATATACCAGTCTTTCTCACGTTTCATCCCCACATCTTCCTGCCGCCGTATGGACATGATATGCTTGAGAAAATCCTGCTTTGCCCTGCATACATCTAGATCTCCAAACATTTCACTTATACAGCATGATAAATTTATATTTGCAATCCTGTTATATACATCCTGCGCTTTTTGGTCATTTACTTTATATAGGACTGCAGTAATATATGCCTCTTCCTCATATACGTATAAATGCTTCCATGCCTGGTTTATTGTTAAATAATCTATTTTCTGTATAATATCTTCCTTGGGAAAAATGATAATTATGTAGTTTCCTTCTAAAATATCTGCCAGGATTTTGTGACACTGCTTTTCCGCAAAAATTGTCCTGCATATTACCTGCTCCTTAAGAGGCAGATGAAAAAATGTATTTTTTCCCTTTTCCTCAAAAAATTCCTGGCTTATCTGTACAAGAATTCTTCCCAGCTCACGAAAAAAAGTCTGCTGTTCCGTATTAATATGAGTCAGAACAACATATCCCAATACTCTCTTTAAGTGGTATACCGGAAATATCAGATTCTGATTTTTACCTGATACTGTATCATCGAAAATCCTCTTATAATCCTCAAACGTAAGACAGCCTTTCTTTAAGGAACATGCCTTTCTTTCTTCCTTTCCACAGGAATACGCCAGAATTTCACCGGAACACGACACAAAAAATACACCTGCTCTTGTATATTCATACACCTTCTGTGCAATATCATCCAAAACCATTTCTTCGAACATGGAACCAAATATAAATTTATAACAGACATCAATATTATACATATCCACACACTCCAGTTATGGATATTATTTCTTAAAACATTACATCTGTCAAATAGAAAAGCTCATTAAAAAAGCTCTGCT
Organism: Lachnospiraceae bacterium; assembly: GCA_910575605.1. GTDB lineage: Bacteria > Bacillota > Clostridia > Lachnospirales > Lachnospiraceae > CAPEBR01. The sequence goes on along the minus strand of CAJTEW010000012.1, from coordinate 83,957 downwards.
TATAGCTCTTTTCTATAGGTCTATCCATCTTACTCAACTGTTACACATGTACTTACTTCAAATACATAATCGCTGAATTCATTTCCAATTCCTGGATACTCTGGAACTGTCATATACCCGTTTACCGGCTGGTAATCATATTTACAAAGCCGTTTATTATAATCATAACGGTTATAGACATGATGCTCATGAATTGTGAAATTCGGTATTGCGGATTCCAGCTGAAGAGAGGCCGCTGTTAAAAGGGGGCTGGAGCATACATGTATCTGTACGCCTACATCATAAATATGTGCAAGGTCACACACCTTCTTTGTCTCTGTAATACCGCCGCAGTTTCCGATATCAGGCTGAATCATCTGAATAGAATTATTTTCAAAATACTGGGCATACTGCCACCTTGTATAAATACGCTCTCCCTGTGCGATTGGCATATTCAGTTTATCACAGACAAATTTATTCACCCTGGGACTCGGTGTACATGGCTCCTCATAGCAGAAAATCCCATAAGGCTTTACGCGTTCACCTAATTGAACTGCTCCCTGTGCATCAATATAGGAGTGGTTTTCCATAATAATATCTACGTCCGGGCCTATTGCTTCTCTTACTGCTGCCACTCTGTCCACTATCATGTTTACATATTTGGGTAAAAGCAGCCTTGTTGTGTCTTCGCTGTTAAATCTTCTTCCTTCCGGTGAAAAGGTAAAGAAATCAATTTTAATTGCATCATATCCTTCCGCCACTGCTTTTTTTGCATTTTCTACATAGTCTTCAGTGCTAAGTGCCGGAATCTTTTTTTCTCCCCATCCAAATTGAAGCTGGCTTGCATAACAGCGCAGCTTATCTCGCATCTTTCCTCCAAGCAGCCGGTAAACCGGAACCTGAAAATATTTTCCTTTGATATCCCAAAGTGCTACATCGATTGCTGACATGGCCGAAAATACCACCGGCCCGCCATTCTGACACCAAAATGTGGATTTGTATAAAAATTCCCAGATAACCTCATGCTCCAACGGATCCATCCCAATAATCTTCTTTGCAAAATCTTGAAGCGCCCCGTAGGCACCTGTCGATCCGCTACCGTATGCCATAGCTGCCTCTCCATCCCCGTAAATTCCTTCATCCGTATAGATACGACATATAACCGGAGTCCACCCGGGATTATCCTCTGGCTTTACATCAACTAACATTACATCTATTTTTGTTATCTTCATATTTTTATTCTCCAGTCTCTATGCTCTCAATTAATGGTCCATTTTAACATATAGTTCTTTATTCTTTCAAAAATCTGCATCACAATCACAAGAACAACAACCATAAAAATAAATCCGCTCCACGCTTCTGCATATAGTCCATATTCTGCATATTTCTTAACATAAAAGCCCATGCCATATTTCGCACCATACATTTCAGCATAAACCAGTACAACAAAGGAGCCTCTAAGAGAAGTAACAAATCCCGATAAAATAGAAGGGGAGGCTGCCGGCATAATAACCTTAAACAATTTATGAAAGGGATTAAGCTCCAGTGTTGCCGCATTGTCTAAATACCTCTTGTCAATCGTCATAATTCCATTGATTGTGGCAAACAGAGTGGCCCATATAGTGTTATATACAACAAGAAACATGGATGCCGCTCTGAAATTGGGTGCCAGAAGCAGTGCAAAGGGAGACATAAGAATGGACGGAATCACACTTACCGAATAAATTACCGGATGTACCACTTTTCTGATATGAGTATGCATGCCTAGAACTGTACCTAACCCAATTGCAATTACTGCCGCAGTAAAAATAGATGGAATCATCAGCTGAAAGGAATACAACATGTTCATAAACAGTGTCCCTGCATTTTCTTTAAATGAAATCCCAATTTTTTCCACTGATGGAAACAAGAAGCCGCCAAACAATTTGTTATCTGAAATATATTTATAGCCTAAAAACATGGCAATATAAATGCAGACTGTAATCCAGTACGTTTTTACAAATTGTGCTATTTTACTCATTGATTATTGGCCTCAAAGAATTCAACCCGTCCGTCATAGAACTCCGGGTCTTCATCGCGGTATTCTGTGACGCACTCATCTAATGCTTTTTTATATAAATCAACATTAATATGGTCCTCAATATTAATATTTTCGATGTCTGCCTCATCAATAAATCCCATTTTAATCATGCCGTCCCAGGTCTTTACAACTGCCTGCTTACAAGGATCAACACTGGAAATATAATTTTCATTTAGAAGATATGCTGCAACGTAGTCTTCATCTGCATCAATATCCTTCGCAAGAATAGAAACACATTCCTCTGTATTTGCCCGGTAATACTGCTCTGCACGAATAAGGCATTTCAAAAGCAGCTTTACTGTTACCGGATTTTTCTCTACAAATTCTGTCTTCATGTTCATACGGCAGCATCCATAATTAGGTACCAGATCATCTAACCAACATGTAATTTCCAAATCCGGGTTGTTTCCAACTGCAAATAACTGGTCACCGCTTAATACTGCATAGTCTGCTTCTCCTGCCGCTACTGCTGCCAGACGGTCACTATTGGTAGAATATGTAAGCCACTCTACGTTCTTCTCATCCGTGGGATCAATATCTGCATCAAGCATTGCCATTCCTACTACCGGATGTACACCTGCATAGGCAATCTTTTTCCCCACAAAATCCTCAACACCATTAAATCCTGTTCCTTTCTCCGCTACCAGATACATTCCTTTCAACATGTATCCGCCTACAATCGTAAAGTCAGAGCCTGTACTAATAAACTGCAGAGGATTATTTGTTCCCTGATTGGATGTAACATCAACTGCACCTGTTTCAAGAGCCGTTAAAGCGTCAGAAGATGACGCCATCGGGTCTTCAATAACTGTAAGTCCTGCCTCATCAAGATAGCCTTTTTCTCTTGCAATCGTTACCAGTATGTTGCCGCTGTTAGCACGTGCCCAGTGGATTTCAGATACTTCCGGTTTCTCAGCACCTGTTGTCACTTCCTCTTCCGGCTTCTGTTCTTCTTTTGTTTCTGCGCCTTCATCCTTTCCTGCTCCATCTGCAGGTGAACTGCCGCATGCAGCAAGACTGAATGTCATCATCATGACAAGCAGTAATGATAGTACTCTTCTTTTCATAATACTAATTCTCCTTTTATCCTTTATTTGCAAATAGACCTTCGTGCCTATTATTGCCTTAAATACGAGACTTCACATCCCTGTTAATATTTCTAATCAATTCATTGCGCAGCTTTAGAACGTTCACATCCTCAAATTGTGTGTCTCTTGCAGGGCGCTGTTCTTCTGGAATCCTGCATTCATATATAATATTGCTGGGCGACTGACCCAGGACACAGATTCTATTTGCAAGAAGTATTGCCTCATCTACGTCATGCGTGACAAAAAATACAGTTTTCTTCTCCTTATCCCTCGACCAGAGGTTAAGCAATAAATCCTGAAGCTTTGCACGGGTTACTGCATCAAGAGCTCCAAACGGCTCATCCATCAAAAGCACTGGTGGATCTATGCCAAATGCTCTTGCAATCGCACATCTCTGCTTCATTCCTCCTGACAGCGCTTTCGGATATTTTTTCATAATACTTTCATCCAGTCCCACTGCCTGAAGCATCTTAACAGCTGTTTCTTTTAGTTGTCTTTTATCCTTATTTGGAAATTTCTGGGTCAATGCCAGTACAATATTTTCACCGGCAGTCATCCACGGAAACAGGCCGTAATCCTGAAAAACTACGCCTCTGTCCAAACCTGCCTTTGTAATTAACTTCCCATCTACATTAATCACGCCCTTTGCCGGCCATTCAAGTCCGGCCAGCAGCCGCAGGAATGTGCTTTTGCCGCATCCCGACTGACCTAAAAGACACACGAATTCCCCTTTTTCTACATTGAGGCTGATATCCTTTAAGACAAGTCTTTCGTCATCCGTATAAGAGAATGATACATCTTTTACTTCTATATAACTCATAATAAAATCCTCTTTTGTTTATAAAAACTATAACTGTGTTTCGCCATTTTTCACATTGAGATTATAATATGTTTGTTTATCCTTTACATCGTTTAGATTCGACAATCAGCTTGTTGATTTTTGTATTATTTGCACATTTTCTATAAATCAAGTCATTTATATATATTATTTATAAATCAGCTATGCACAAGGAGAAACAACAAGCTGTCTGCTATGTTTTACCCTGAAATTTTTAAAAATTCTCAGAATCCTTTTACAACAAGGTAATATCCTGTTATTATATTTATATTCTAAGTGCTCACAGGAGGAAATTTTTATGAAAAATCAGATTATGCTGGAAGCAGAACAGCTTCAGGAAGAATTAACTGCATGGAGACGCGAACTGCATCAGATTCCTGAAGTCGGTCTTACACTTCCTAAAACAGTCGCATTTGTGACAAAAAAACTAGAAGAAATGAATATTGAGTACACAGTTTATGAGGACAGCTCTAATGTCGTTGCCTGCATCGGTAAGGGAGATACATGCTATATGATTCGAGGAGATATGGATGCGCTGCCCATCGAGGAGCAGTCTCAGGAGCCTTTCTCCTCTACAAATGGCTGTATGCACGCCTGCGGACACGATATGCATACCACAATGATGCTTGGCGCAGCAAAGCTGATCAAAGCACATGAATCAGAGCTTCGCGGTGTTGCCAAGCTAATTTTCCAGTCCGCAGAAGAAATCTTTGCAGGCGCCAAGGCTTTAATACGCTCTGGAGCTATGGAAAATCCACACGTCGATGCTGCCATGGCATTACATGTATTTTCCCAGGTGCCTCTTGGCTCGCTGGGTGGGCATTCTGTTCCTTGTGCAGGAGTTTACGGTTTCCGAATTAAGCTGACAGGCAGGGGCGTACATGGTTCCTCGCCAGAAGGCGGTATTGATCCTATCGTAACAGCAATTCAAATTCATCAGGGTTTACAGGAACTAATGGCAAGAGAAATCTCTGGATTTGATGAAGTTGCTCTAACAATCGGAAAATTTCATGCAGGAAGCGCTGCAAATATTATTCCTGAGACTGCTGAAATGGAAGGAACCCTCCGAGTGTTTGATCCAGAAATACGCGAAAAAATAATCCGGCGGATTCATGAAATCTCCCAAGGCATTGCTGCTGCTTATCGTACAAAAGTAGAGATAGAGGTACTCAGCGATGTTCCCCCTCTGGTTTGTGATGAGAAAGAAAACGCATGGTGCCAGGAAGTAATAAGGGAGGTTGATGATTCACTTATTGTGAAATCTTTCCATGCAATGGGCTCCGAGGACTTTGCATGCTACTCCAGGCTGGTTCCTTCTTCTTTCTTCATGATTGGAGCAGGAGTTGATAATCCAGATGAACGCCTGCCGCAGCATAATCCGAAGATACGTTTTAATGAGAATGTACTCCCAATCGGGGCTGCTATCTATGCAACAGCCGTACTAAAAAGACTTGGAAAATAATGCCTTGACAATCGGGATGAACCCACGGTTAACAGCCGTGGGTTCTCCTTTCCACCTCTGCTGCCGCTGTCTCCCACAAATCAAGCAGGTAGTCGGCTCCCTTAGGGTATTCATCAAATCTTATATTGATGTTCCCTTTTTCCTCCAAAAGCTCCATCACATACTCCCTGCTGGTCAGGGATTCCAGATATTCCAGAAGCTGTACATCCGCCATTGCATCAGCTAGCACAGGCAGACGCATAGACTCTTCCGGCTCCCCATTCTTTCCGGGATACACGATAAACGGATCTCCCGCCTGAAAAGCATCCTCTGCATCATTTACCCTGTATGGATCAATCAGGTGCAGGGAGTACTGGCAGTTGTAAAAGTTATAGCCCCAGTGCAGAAATCCCTCCATCTTATATTTATAAAGCTGTACGCCTAAAATCCTGTTTCTCCACGCCGGCATAGCAATAAAACGGTTACTTACCTTATAACCCTGGCCGCAGCAGTAATATACCCATCCGTTCTTCATGCCTGCATCCAAAAATGTATGAACCTCTGTGTTAGCAGGAACCGGCTTCTCTACAATACCCTTTTCGTACAGTTCCACATGGCTTAAAGCATCTATCACGGGCAGATCCCCGATATGCCGGCGCACTATATCTCGTGCCTTCTTATAAGTATCTGCATTATATTTGGTCGGTTCATCTGAAATATGAAAATATGTCCGCTCCAAAATCCCGTTTTCCTTAAGCTCTTCCACAAATGAAGGCAGGAACTCATCAAGGAATTCCTCGTATCCGCCATCCTTCACTGGAGTATGCCAGCCGAAAAGCCTCACTTCCCTTCCATCCACCCAGGCTGTTACCTTGGGCGGGCACACTGCTCCCCACTGGCTGAACAAATGAGCCATCTCAAAATACTTAAAGCCAATCTCCTTACATAGCTTTACCCAGCGCCTGAAAAGAGTATAATCAAAGGAATATTCCCCATCCTTTATTATTACTTTCACCAGCTGTACTGTTGTACGTTCCCTTCCGATAAGCGTATCAAGAGCCAGTGTGAATATGGGTGTTAATATCATATTTACGCCTCTTCTAACCGCTTTGCGAAGGAAATTCTCCATAATCCGCCAGTGCTCTTCAGAGAACACCTCACACCCATAATAATCTGCCAGGCAGTCCGGATGAAACCATTCCGTATGAATGATCCTCTGTTTTGGAAGAGCCTTTGGAACGATATGAATCGTTATGCCTTCCCTTGCAAGCTCCTGTCCGTCAGTCCCTGTAAACACAAGGTCCACCTTTCTGTCCCCGCCTGCTGCTCCCTTTGGTATCTCACAGTCAATCCAAAGTGCACGCCACTGCTCAATAATTATCTGTATGCCGCCGTCAAAGGAGGTAAGAAGATCCGGATAAAGCCCCGGCTCGCTCCCCAGATATTCTGAGTCATACTTTTTCTCCCTCTTCTCATGAGGAAACATTACAGGCACACATTCTACTTTGCGAATCAATACCTCTCCTTCAAAATCTCCCTCCACACGGACATTTGCATAAGGATTTCTTGATGCCTGCTCCGTCGTCTGATTTACATAATAATCTCCATGGAAACAATACGCTGCCTGGAACGACACACGCTGCCCCTGAAAACCTGTAAGCCTGCGGATGCGCCTTGCTCCCAGCATACCACTTCTTGGAAACACCTTCTCAAGTGAACTTATAATTCGTACATCATAATCCATATTTGAATCTCCTCTCTTAAAATATCTTATCCTTTAATACCGCTAAGTGCAATCCCTTCAACAAACTGCTTCTGCAGAATGCAGTATAATATGAATGGGAAAATAAATGCCAGCGTCGCTCCTGCCATAATCAGTCCATAACTGCTCACATATGCGTTCTGCAGCATAGACAGCCCCAGCGTCAGTGTTTTCATTTCATCCTTTGTAATCATAACAAGGGGCCAGATAAAATCGTTCCATGAGGTAATAAAAGTAAATACTACCAGAGAAACGATTACCGGCTTTGACAGAGGCAGAATCACCCGAATAAATGTCCCCAGCTCACCGCAGCCGTCAATCCGGGCAGATTCTATCAGATCATCTGGAATTCCCTCCATAAACTGCCGCATCAGAAATACACCAAAGGCATCCAGTATAACCGCAAAAAGCGATGGGTATGTATTCAGCATATTTAAATTTTTCATAATTGTAAAGACCGGAATCAAAATTACCTGTCCCGGCATCATCAGTGTGGCCAGATACAGCCAGAAGATAACCTCTTTTAATGGAAACTTCTTTTTTGCAAACGCATATCCTGCCAGCGTTGCAATCACTACATTGAAAAAGCAGGCACACGAAACAACAATCAAACTGTTTTTTACATATGTAAGAATCGGGAATCCAGATAGAAGATTCTTATAATTTCTTAAATCCATTGCTGAAAAATCAAAGGAAGCTGTCATTATCTTTTTCTGTGTCAGTGAGGTCAGAAACATAAAGATAAATGGATAGAGACTGCCAGCCGCCAGTATCATAAGCAGCAGATAAATGCTCCATCTGCTGATCTGAATTTTTCCATTAAAATGTCTCATGCATGTTTCCTCCTTCCCTCATCCTTTTCCCGAAACACAACCTTCTGTAAAAAGGATATAAAAAGTACAATTGCCAGCAGCACCATAGATACCGCACTTGCATACCCCATCTTAAAATCCTTAAATGCCGAATTGTAGATTGTGAGCACAAGGGTCATAGTAGCCCGTCCTGGTCCGCCTCCTGTCAGTGTATATACCAAATCAAACACCTGAAATGACCAGATTGTCCCGAGCGTAACCACCAGGTATGTAATAGGCCTTAAAAGGGGTAATGTAATGGAAAAAAACTGCCTTGTGCTTCCCGCCCCGTCAACTGTAGCCGCCTCATATAGTGATACCGGTATATCCATCATGCCCGCATAAAATATAACCATAAAATATCCCACATTCTTCCATATTCCAATCAGACAGACGGAAAACAAAGCCGGCCAGCTGCTGCCAAGCCAATTTACAGGTTCTATGCCCAAAATTCCTATAACCGAATTCATAACACCTTCTGGATCTCCAGAGAGCAAAAGGCGCCATACCGCTGCTGTAAGCACCATAGATGTGATAACCGGAATAAACAATGCACTCCTCACAAAATTTCCAAAACGGTTTTTACATTTTCTTGCCAGCACATATGCAATTGCCATAGATAAAATCGTCTGTACTGGCACAACAATGAGTGCATAAATACCTGTATTGATCAGGGACGAGGTAATATAGGGGTCCTTAAGAACTGCCTGGTAATTACCTATCCCAATGAATTTTGGAGGCTGTAGTACATTATATGAAGTAAAGCTATATCCTGCAGTCATAAAAATAGGAATCACATGGAACGTAAGAAGTAGGATAATGCTGGGCAGAATAAAAAAATATGCACTGACTGTACTCCAGCGTAATTTTTTTCGTTTCATTGATACTCCTCCTGTAAGGAGATGCAGGCTTTATAAAGCAGCCTGCACCCGCCCTTTTTTCTACTATTCATTAAGAATCGTATCCGCATAGGAAACAGATTCGCTGATTACCTCGTCCGGCTGTTTCTCTCCCATCATCATAAGCTGCAGATTCTTATAAAGTGAATCATAAATCTTAGAGCTTCCCTTTGCCGGAGACAGACTGTGAAGTTCTGCTCCATCCTCCTCATAAACCTTTTCAAATGCCGGGTTGTCATGATATTCTTCATCTTTTCCTATTGGCGCAAACTGTGCAGATTTATGATATTCTGTCATAGATGGTCCGCTAAGCATAAACTGTATAAGCTTGTATGCCAGTTCCTTGTTTTCGGCATTGGACATAAGCACAAGAGAATCAGAAGCTACAAAGGTCCCCTTTTTCTCCTTTGTCAGGCTGGTAATAAATCCCCAGTTAATGCCGGCATCATCAAACTGCACTGTACTGGAACTCTCCATCTCCACAAAGGCAGTTTTTCCCTCACAGAAATAGCTGATACAGTCATCAGCAGTCAAACTTGTAACAACATCGGGAAGAATTTGATGTGTAAAACGTAAGTCATACAAGAACTGGACTGCGTCCTTACCTGCTTCGCTGTCAATCGTTAAAGCCGTACCATCCTCATTAAATAAGGAGCCATTACCCTGCCATACATATGGATAGAAGGACGAATTCAGTGTACTGATAGAAGGATTTCCCCAGCGCTGTACAAAAGGGTATACCTCTGTACTTCCATCAGTCCCTATCTTTACTTTTTTACATATTTCTATAAATTCATCCCAGGTGCAGTTGTCCGGCACCTCTGTAACTCCGTTTGCGACAAGAATATCCTTGTTATAGCACATTACGATAACATTTCCTACAATAATCGGAAGGCAGTACTGTTTTCCTTCTATAATGCCATTGGACAAATACAGAAAATTATCCCTGTCATCATCAGTAAGATAATCATCTAATGGTTCAACGGCACCCATATCGATAAAATCACTAATCATCTCCATATACATGTATCCTACATCCGGACCCTCGCCAGAGGTAATGCCAGTCAGATATTTCTCTTCATAGTTGCCCCAGGGAACAATCTCTACATTTACAGTACAATTATTCTCTTCTTCAAATGGTTCTACAATCTTATCCCATATGTCCTTGTCATCCTGGTTCTCACTAAGAGGCGGAAGCCATACATCTAACACTGCGCCCTCTGATTTTGCTCCCTCATCGGGAGCATTGCTGTCACTTTTCCCGCAGCCTGCAAGCATACCCACCGTCAATATGATGCACAGTAGTGCAGATACCATTTTCTTTATAACCTTTTTCATGAATCTTTCCTTACCTTTCTTTATATTCTTGTTTTGGGCAGATATGTTTTGGATGCATCCTTCATAACATAACTTGATATTTGTCTGCCTGAACTACTTACAATTATAGGATAGGAAATATATACTTTAAATAAACAAAAATTACACAGGAACCCTTCAGAAAAATTTCCTGTGTAATTTAAACAAATTTATTTTTCAATTTTTTAGCAAAATATATAAATTTTCAGCTGTTTTCTGACCAAAAATATACATTTTATGAAGATAAACAATTCTTGCCTATACTGCAGAATTAACATTTTTAGCTATCTGCTCTGCTTTTGATACACTCCCGGCGTTGTATTCTCATATTTTTTGAAAATCCTGATAAAATGGATATCACTTGTAAAGCCTACCTTTTCCGCAATTTCTTTTACAGTAAGTTGCTGAGTCCTCATAATCTTTTTCGCATTATCAATTCTAAGCCAGTTCATATATTCTACCACACCCATTCCGTATTCTTCCTTGAACACTTTAGATACATACGACGTACTTACATTCACCTGCTCAGAAATATAATTCAGACCAAGATAGTGCTGATTGTAATTTTCCTCGATAATTCTCTTAATCCTATATACAAGTCTATCCTTCTGGTTTGTAGTATATTGGCTATTAAGCTGTTCAAGCCTCTTTAAAATTTCCTGAATACATTTTGATACCTCCTGTACTCCGGTACAGTTCTTCATCTTGTCCAAATAAGATGTAAACAAGACAGTATGATGTTTTTCATCTTCCGACTCTAAAGCCTGGAGCGTCTCGTTCACCAATGTATACTGTCTGCTCATCCGAATATAGGAATCGGGGGAGGATGCTACATATTTATCCATAAGCTCAGGAATCATCTCCGCGCCATTTGCATACTCTCTGAAAACCAGCGTTTTCCTCCACCGCTCCAAAAGGATTTCTCCCTCCTTATCCTGTACATATGACATATCCCCTGTCTGCCCCAGCTGCTCCTGAAAGAGTAATACGGTCTGCTCATAAATTAATGCCATCTGTGCCGGAGACATAAATTCTTCACTATATTTTACAATCATGCATATTCTGCATACTTTCTGAAAGATTTCCTTAAGTCTGGATGCCGGGTCATACTCTGACGTATCATAATTAAGCAGAAATACTACTCTTCCTCCAATCACTGCAGGTATCACATCTACTGATCCATATTCCTGCTCTAATATTTTTCCAGAATTTAAAATCCACTCCTTAATCTGACTTTTATTCTTTTCAAAAGATACATCTGCTAAAAGAAAGCGGTAATATATATAATCCAGTGTGATGCCGCTGGCCTGCAGTAAAATCTTTATGGAACTCTCGTCCGTAAGCCGTTGGTTCAACACATCTATCAGCATATTTTCCTTCAAGTTCCAGATTACCTTTTCATTTAAGCTGTTGATAGTCTTCTCTACTGACATGTAATGCTTAAAGCTTAGAAATACTGACAGGGTAAGTCCCGCAGCCGTACACAACAGAATTCCGACAATAAGCAGATGCTGTATCGGACTGAGATGTGAAAGCAGCGCGGCTCTGTCACTGATAACCACATAGTAAAATGTTCCATAATCTGACAGCATACGCCAGCCTATATATGCCTTGTCCTGAATCTCCTGCATGCCATTTCCCATACTTCCAAAAAGAGGGAATATCTCCTCCCAGGGCGGCGCCTCTTCCTCTATGCTCTCCTGATATAATTCATTCTCATTATTAAACACTGCAATGGATGTACTCCCGTCATGAGGAAGGGTCATATCTAAAAGCCTGGCAAATTCAGCACCATCCACACAGATAATCAGTACAGAAACCGACTCTCTCTCAAGACCTGCCGGCATACGCTGCCGAAAGTATAGTTTCTGTTCTCCTTCCTCCTGCTCCTCAAAGAAAAACCCTGTCCTTTCCGATTCCAGAACTTCCTCTTTCCAGGCAGAATATCCTTCCTCCATCAGATGATTGCAAAGAAGGAAATAGCTTTTGGATAGATAATTACCTTCTGTCCCAACAATATAGTCCTGCATTGGATAATAGATATAAATATCCTCTACCAGAGCATTTGCCATCTTAATATTGTACATAAGCTCTGAATATCTGTAAGAAGACGCAGAAACAAACTCTTTTCTGTCCTCTGCTGACTGAAGCGCCATATTTTGATTATTCAGCATTAATTCTGATGCGGATTCCTTCAGGGTAAATAAATAATGGTCTACACTGCGCCGCGCCGTATCTGTTATTTTTTCTGATTCCTGTATTTTGTCATTCTGCATCAGGTGGACTGCCTTCATGTTTACAACAAAAAGTGAGCAGAAAATAAGCAAAAAACCTGCAATTAATGATAATATCCAGTGCTTTCCTAGTTTTGACAGACGAAGCTGTTGAAGCATGATGTCCTCCTTTTATTCTTGGAGCTTTTCATTTTTAACACCATGAAGTATACCATAAAAAAGCACTAAATACGATTATCATTTGAAAAAATCTGATCCTGGACTCACTTTCAAGTTCGAAAATTACTTTATCAAAAAAGGCGCAAAAAATATCAGTTCAAACAATATGAAATTATATTGACAATTAAAAAAGAATACTTATAATATCTACATTTAGAAAAGAAATATAAAGAATTAACTGAAAAGAAAATGTAATAGGAGAACAGACATGTACAACGTTATCTATACAACATATAGAAAAAATAGAATCGGAGTGTTACGGGCTGTTCCCTGGTCCTTTGTTATCTCGAGAATATTAAACGGAATCTCCCAAATAATATTTCCATATTTCATTTATCATTACTTTATGCATGGAAATCTAAATAACCAGTTTAATGAATATACAAATGGCGCTGATTACATGACCTACATTGTATTAGGTTCCGCGCTAAATATCTTGGCAGTTTCAACATTAATGAATATAGGGCGAGCTTTAATTACTGAATTAAGAGAAGGCACCTTGGAGATGCTCCTATTGTCTCCGGCACCGCGAAGTCAATATTTTCTAGGCTGCCTTCTGGAACAGACCACGCGGGCATTACTGGAATTTGGAACCGTCCTAATAACAGGGACAATACTAGGCGCTGATTTAATAAATAAAAAATCCGTATACATTCATGTATACGAATTTCAGACTCCCCGAGTTGGGCTCGAACCAACAACCCCACGGTTAACAGCCGTGTGCTCTACCATCGACACAATCGCACACCGAAAATTAAAACTAATACTATCGTTCCATCTCATATTTGCTTACTTGTTTAGACATTCGTTTTATAGAATAATCCAAGATACGCTCCTTCCTTGCCATCAACATTGTTCTATAAAACTCTTTTTGCAAATCACTGATAAATGGCGTTTTTTCAATTACATTAAAAATCTCCTTCATGTCTATCCGCGATAAAATCCGTAACAATGCTCTATTACACTCCTCATTGTCTAACGCAGAAATAAATTCGTAGTAATTAATTTTCTTTCCATTGTTCTGAATAGCCGATAACGGGATATTAAAAATGCGATGGTTAATTTCCTGTTTATCTGCAAGAATCTTCATAATCATTCTTTCATCTGCTTGTGGATACAAACAACTCCCACAATCAAAAACTGGCGCCAGTGTTAATTCATCCGATTGTACATGATACAAAAAACCCCAATTACCATTATGTCTGTCCCAGTTACCAATAAAAGCATCCACAATAAACATATCCCAAAATCGTTCTCTTATTTTCTCCGGCTCCATTGCCGTCTGTTCATCAAATACACAAAGAATGTCCGCAAGCTCTGTGCCATATCCATTTCGCTCTGAATCAATAATCTGATTTTTTAAAGACGCAAAATCCTGTAGTTCAATCCCAACAGAAGTAAAATCTTTACATGCAACAACAATTTTTTCCACACCCTTTTTTGTCTTATATGTTCCAAGAATCGTTTCCTGCACAGGGACTCCTGCTTTTTCAAATATCTTACATCCCAAATACTCCGAAATGCAACTGTTGCTATAACTCATATCTTGATTTTTCACCGGATGCGGCGGAAATTTAAGCATATACTGTTCCCCGTTATATACAACCGATATTTTGCTTCCATTTGCCCCCGCGTATAATTTATTTCTTTTGGGTAATTCTGTAAAGTCTATCATATCCGAACATCATATTCCTTTCTTTTAACTATCATTCAATAAATTCATGTTTTTCTATACGCAGATATTTTTCCCGCAAATACCACGCCTGTTCACTGCTTATCATTCCATTTACTTCTGTTGTGTTGATATCGCTTTGCAGATTACAGAAATCACAGTCCCATTGCAGATACTCTTCCCCTGCGTCTAGTTTCTTCCATGCCTTTTTCATCTGCTCTATAGATTCCTGTAAAAAACATGGCAAGCCACACTCTAAATATCCACGATCAAAAGGCAAGCCGCTTTTCTCATCGTACTCAGCTATTCGCGAAGCCAATTCATCACCCTCTTAGTTTTTATTGCTTTCACTTATTTGATTATTCATATATTATAATCTATTCTCCGACTATCTTCAATCGATTAATACAAAAAAGAAACCCTGCATAAACTCAATACAAGGTTTCATTACATGAAAAGCCGAACCTTTACTTTTGCTTCCATTTTGCGCAAAAAGCCACTACTAAACGCCTAATGATATGTTTCAATAAATGTAACTCTTTCATTGAGCCATTGAGTATTATCTTTTTCGGTTAACCGCACATTGCTTTCTCTAATCCTTCTCTTCTATCTTGAGTATAAGAAAAGCCCGCAAACGCTAACGTATACGGACTTTTCTTAACTCCCCGAGTTGGGCTCGAACCAACAACCCCACGGTTAACAGCCGTGTGCTCTACCATTGAGCTATCGAGGATTATTCCTTAATTCAATTATAGCCCCTGCCTCTTCTTCCCCTGCAAGGACTATTCCTCTTATGTACCTTCAAAACTGCATACAAGAAATATCTTCTCCTTTACCTATCCACTCTTCTTGGTCATGCCCTCGACCGATTAGTAGCAGTCAGCTCCATACATTACTGCACTTCCACCTCTGCCCTATCTACCTCGTCGTCTTCAAGGGGTCTTACTATCTTTTCAATAGGGATATCTCATCTTGAGGGGGGCTTCACGCTTAGATGCCTTCAGCGTTTATCCCCTCCCGGCTTGGCTACTCTGCCTTGGCCTTGGTAAGCCAACAGATACACCAGCGGCCAGTCCATCCCGGTCCTCTCGTACTAAGGACAGCTCCTCTCAAATATCCTACGCCCACGCCGGATAGGGACCGAACTGTCTCACGACGTTCTGAACCCAGCTCGCGTACCGCTTTAATGGGCGAACAGCCCAACCCTTGGGACCTACTTCAGCCCCAGGATGCGATGAGCCGACATCGAGGTGCCAAACCACTCCGTCGATGTGAACTCTTGGGAGTGATAAGCCTGTTATCCCCAGGGTAGCTTTTATCCGTTGAGCGATGGCAATCCCACTTTATACCACCGGATCACTAAGTCCTACTTTCGTACCTGCTCCACCCGTCGGTGTCGCAGTCAAGCTCCCTTCTGCCTTTGCACTCTTCGAATGGTTTCCAACCATTCTGAGGGAACCTTTGAGCGCCTCCGATACTCTTTCGGAGGCGACCGCCCCAGTCAAACTCCCCACCTGACATTGTCCCGTGACCGGCTTACGGCCTCCGGTTAGAAACCCAGTATCACAAGGGTGGTATCCCAACATTGGCTCCATGACTACTGGCGTCGTCACTTCTTAGCCTCCCACCTATCCTGTACATGCAATACCGAATCCCAGTATCAAGCTGGAGTAAAGCTCCATGGGGTCTTTCCGTCCTGGCGCAGGTAACCAGCATCTTCACTGGTACTTCAATTTCACCGGGTGCATTGTTGAGACAGTGCCCAAATCATTACGCCTTTCGTGCGGGTCGGAACTTACCCGACAAGGAATTTCGCTACCTTAGGACCGTTATAGTTACGGCCGCCGTTTACTGGGGCTTAAGTTCAAAGCTTCGCGTTTCCACTAACCTCTCCCCTTAACCTTCCAGCACCGGGCAGGCGTCAGCCCGTATACTTCACCTTTCGGTTTCGCACAGACCTGTGTTTTTGCTAAACAGTTGCTTGGGCCTATTCTCTGCGGCCAGTTCTCACTGGCACTCCTTCTCCCGAAGTTACGGA
>CAJTEW010000012.1:0-62500 GCA_910575605.1 Lachnospiraceae bacterium | reverse complement strand
TCTAGTAGAATCAAGGGAAACATTATTGCTAAAAGATTCATGCTGTGTCGTCACTCCGCCTGTAGTCATGGAATATTTTGAATTAGCTGCTTCCGTTTTTACAGTATCAGCTCCTGATGCAGCGCCAAGTGTCCCACTTACGCTGAATGTATTAGCTGCACCCGTATATTTACCTTCCAGCTGTAAAGACGCAACGCCGTCCTTCTGTACGACACTAGCCTTCACATTAGAAGACTGCTTGTTAATCTGGCTTGCCGCTTCCTTCAACATCTGTGCATTCGTCTTGGCTGAACCATTACTATTGAGAGCACTAACCTGTACATTCACAGAGCTAGCCGCATTGCCAACTGTAAAATTCATGTCAGAGTCTGCTTTCGCTGAAGCTTTTACTCCTTCACTGACATTTACCTGGGCGCTGGCAAGCTGCTGCACATCAAACTCCACAGACTGCTTATACCTTGCCGGCAGCTTCTCAGAAGCAACAGCTACTGAAGTGTTAGAGCTTGTAACAGATAAGTCATTCATAACACTGCTCTGATTAGAACTTTTCAGTTCATTAGCAGAACTCATCAAATCAGACATACTACTACTATAATCCTTAACAAAAGCCATGCTTGATGTCAAAGACGTATTTCTGTAAGAATTCGATGATACACGTGAAACCGAGCTGACCGCCTCAGTAAATCTCTTATTATTAGCAAGCGCCTGCGTCAAACGGAAATTATTGATAGATGCCTGATAATTATAATATCCCATGTAAGAATTCATTCCATTAATTGCCATATCTCTTCCTCCTTTCTCGTAGTTATATTTATGCTTCTACATATATTATATCGACATTTCAGTCATAAATGTTAATAGATTGTTCTTATACTCTATTCTTATCTCTTAACTTGAAACGGCTTACAAGAGATTTCAAAATCTGTGCCTGACTAGATAATTCTTCACTTGCCGCAGCACTTTCTTCTGCTGTAGCAGAGTTTGTCTGAACTACACTGGAAATCTGATCCATACCTGTCGTTACCTGTGAAATTTCCTCTGCCTGTCTGTCCGCTGCAGTAGTAATCTCATCTACATATGTAACAGCACTCTTTGTACTCTCTACAGTAGCTTGAATTGCCTCTGCAGTTCTGCCTACAATCTCTGTTCCATTCTCTACTGCCTGTATTGTACCTTCAATAAGTGCTGTCGTATTACTTGCCGCTTCTGCACTCTTGGACGCAAGATTACGTACTTCGTCAGCAACTACCGCAAAGCCTTTACCTGCCTCACCAGCACGTGCCGCTTCTACAGCTGCATTAAGTGCAAGAATATTAGTCTGGAATGCTATATCCTCAATTGTCTTAATAATCTTGCCTATATCACCGGATTTCTGACTGATATCTTCCATTGCTACAATCATATCCTGCATCTGTTCATTGGATACTGTTAATTTCTCCTGTGCCTCCTGTACTTTTCCACTTGCTTCTTTTGCATTGCTGGCAGTATTATTAACTTCCCTGGAAATTTCATTTACAGTAGCCGCCAGCTCCTCTACAGAGCTTGCCTGCTCAGTTGCACCCTGTGATAATGCCTGAGCACCCGATGACACCTGATCTGACCCGCTTGCCACCTGGTCAGAAGCATCATTAATCTGTCTCATTGTATCACTTAAAGTAATGTTCATGTGACGGATAGACTGCAAGAGCGGTTTGAAGTCTCCAATATATGCATCTTCCTTTGCATAAAGATTAAAGTTACCACTTGACATCTCATCCAGTAAATATGTCAAATCACGTACAACATTCTCCAATCCCTCACACATAGTCTGTACACTTTTTACAAGCAAACCAAATTCATCCTGGGATTCATAATCCAAAGACTGTGACATCTCACCTCTTGCAAGTCCTTCCATAGCTACATCGATCTGTGCTAACGGCCTCACAATCGTTCTTGTTACTCTTATACAAATAACCATTGCAATAATAATAGCAATTACCGCAATTGCCAGAAGTATAATCATACTCTGATTTGTCGTTGAAACACTGTCTGATAGTGTCTTTGTTCTAATAGATACTGTCTCATCAATCAGACCATTAATCTCCTGAATAACTTTATCCAGCTCTGGCTCACATTCTGTCAGAATTTTCTTACCGGCTGATGCCTGATCACCGACATCCAGATCTGCTATAATATCGTCTGCAACACCAATCCAGCCCTCTAATGTATTACTAAGCTCATTCACTTTCTCTTCATTCAGAATATCCAGTTCCTGAACCTTTTTAAGATTTGTACGGATAGCTTCTATCTGCTCATCAATCTCCTGCTTGACTGCAGAATCAGTCTTTCCCTGAATTACCATATCACGTACATCTTTTGCAGCAATAAATGTTGCAATACGGCAGCTCTTCACCGCATCATCTGCAGCAACGGCACCTTCCATAAAGTCCTTTAGATTGCTGTTTGCCTTTTCAAGCTGTAATATTGAAAAAACGGATATAATAACCGTCAGTATTAAAACAACTCCAAAGGACAATAGTAACTTACTTCTGATTTTCAACTTCTTCATTGTCTTGCTCTCCTTCTGTTTCTTCTTCGTTTATAAAATATATATCGTTTTCCGTTTCTTCCTCCTCTTTATTTTTTCGCAGATATCCTTTTAGTTTTTCTTTGATATCCAGCAGCTTCACACGGATGTGAACACCCGCCTGTCTACATCTGCCAGAACACACAAACTTAAGGAAACGAAAATCCCGGATTAGCCAACAGAAAACTAACAAAAAGGGATATTTCCCTAATATAGGAAAGAATTGGAACATATATTCTCTAGATGGAAACAGCCATTCTCTTTTTCTTACTGCCCATTCTTCCTCGCGATCCCGCCAGTAAAAATCCAGCCTTGCTTTTTCATTTGGCAGAAGCACCTTATCAAGATGCTTATTTTCCTGGCCGCGGGAAATAATATATTCCTCCAGCTCCAGTGCAAGTCCATACTGCTGTCTTACACCATCCTCAAACCAAAGTGTGGCAAGCACTCCTGCCTGTGCAACAAATTCCTGCCAGTCTGCTTTCTCCACAATCTCCGCTGTCATTCTAAAGTGGAAGGTTTCATCAAGAGTTTTCTGAAATTGCCAAAAATCCAGAATTTCCCTTATCTTCAGCATTCCCGTGATATATGACTCAACCAGCCTTGCTACACGGTACAAATACTTATCTTCCCTCGATAAAATATGTATATACTTATAATTACCTAAATGTCCATACTTCTTTACAGGCTCCGAAAAATGCCGCCTTAACACTTTATTTTCAGTTGGCATACAATCATAAAACACAACCCTGACACCCGGCACTCTTGTATATACAGTCCCTTTTCTTACCCGGTCCTCCTGCTGCTCATAGTCCATGTCCCGCATAAATCTATGTATCTGAGGCAGATCTTTCTTCTCTACAAGAATCTCTATCTGTCCAATATAGGCCATTTCTGGCTTAACATACAATTCTTCTATACTTGTATCCGTTAAAAACAATGCGTCAATCTTGTATCTCTCTAACTGCCACATGATAACCTCTTCTGCCTTTCGGTATGATTCACTCAGAAGAAGCTCTCTTTTATACCCCTGATAGAATTGTAATTCGCAATCCTCGGAAATGTCCTTTTCCATCCCTAAGATTCCAAGATAGATTATATTGATAATATTATGAAAATCGGATACTTTTAAAATGGTTTCCCACCCTACGGCTCGTTTCAGTCTTTGGACCGGCTTCTGATTGACAACAGCCGTCAGTAATAATAACATATACCTTATTTCATAATTAATAATTGTCCCTCCCTCCAGCCTACTATAAATCATACCTTTAATATAATATCGGACATTTTACAGAAAAAATAACATTTTTTTACCTATTTCTTTTTCCATCTTTTAGTACCCGCCTTTCCTCAAAAATATCTGTTGCTTTAGAATTATATATAGACTTCTTTTCATCTGCCACTAAGGTTCCTGCTACTAAAGTCATACATCTGCGCTTCATAATAGTAACAAGCTCCCTTGCATGACTTGCCACCAGTACTGTCATACCCCTGTAATTCACCTCTTCAAGAAGCTGCATCAAATCCCATGCAGAATCTGGATCAAGATTTGCTGTTGGCTCATCAGCAATAAGAATTTCGGGCTGAACAGACAATGCCCTGGCAAGAAGTACTCTTGCCTTCTCTCCTCCTGACAGCTCATCTGGATATGCCTGAAATTTCCCCGCCAATCCTACAAGTCCAAGTACTTTCATAACCGTCGGCTTAATCTTATCATTCGATTTTCCTGTTGCCAGAATAGCAAGCATAATATTGTCATATACAGAGCGATCCTTAAGAAGTCCCACATCTGATGAGACCACTCCCAGCCTCCTTCTGTGGGCCGGAATCTTCCTTCTCTGCATAATATCCACTCTGCGCCCATTAACTGTGATACGTCCTGAAGTCACTTCCTCCTGCTTCATAATCAGATTTAAAAGTGTACTCTTTCCTGCCCCACTTTTTCCTATTATAAATACGAACTCCCCCTTCTCGATTTCAAAGGAAATATCGTCTAATACTATTTCATTCCGGAACTTTTTTGTCACATGATCAAAAATAATTTGTGCCATAATTTCCTACCTTAATTTTTTTCAATAATTTCCGATATTTATACTGTATACTATACTGTTTAAAAAGATGACAGTCAATATTAGATTATTAAAACAGGGAGAAAAAGATGAAAAAGAAACTGATAATCGGTATTTTACTATTGGCATTTCTGCTATGCGCTCCCTTCTCATGCATAGATTTATCTTCCGGTGTCTCAACAAAGCCGGCAGAAGCGGCAAAATCTGTCCCTCTTCCTCCGCCAGCTCCGGCTCCAGTAGAAGCGCCTGCTTTTAACGAAGGAACATATACATTATCCCTTACAAGTAGTGTAGGACTGCTTACCTATTATAATCAAAATGATACGCGTTGGGCTTCCTCACTTTATGGAGGCCAGGATCCCATCTCTGCTTATGGATGTGGTCCTACAGTTCTGGCTATGATCGTCTCCAGCTTTACAGAGCAATGTTACCTCCCCTCTGATATGGCAGACTGGGCTGCTGCCAATAATTTCTGGTCTGCAGGCTCTGGAACAAAGCATAACTTTTTTCTGGAGGGTGCTGCTGCTTTTGGCTTTCACGCTGTACCCTTCCAGAAATTTACGCCGGAAGATGTAATTTCCGAACTGCGCAGTGGACATATTCTGGTCGCGCTTATGGGGCCAGGACACTTTAGTGATTCTGGTCATTTCATCATCATTTATAACTACTGGGCCGGTAGTCAGGTATCTGTAGCGGATCCAGCCAGCCTGGAACGTACTCAGACTCCCTGGGAAGCTCAGCTTATTCTGGATGAACTGTTATATGGAGCAAGCGGCGGCGGTCCCATGTGGAGTATATCCCCAAAGTAATCTGCCTTTTTATTAAAAATAAAAGGATGAATCTGTAGTCATAGCTATTACAGGTTCATCCTTTTATATTAACTTTTTATGTTGTCATCTGATAATATGAATCTTTTCCGGCAAGTTTTAAATTAATTGCTTTATCAAATTCAATTGTACGATTTAGCACCTGCGTAAGTTGACCGCTTAATTCTACAATCTTCCCCGCCTCAAAAATATCTGCCTCGTACCGGGTTCCTCCTGAGAGCCAACATCTAAGCTTTTCCTGTTCTTCACCATTTACTGACTGAAGAAGCATCTGTATCTCATGTTTAGTCTCATTTGCCTGTTCAATCTCATCCTGTCTCATCTTAACAAGAAGCTGCGCCGATTCCTGATCATTTCGTGACAATGAGGTTCCAAGCTCTTTTGTAAGTCTCTCAATTTCTACTACCCTTACATAATTACGCTGCACACGTTTTAATATTTCTGACAGGAGTTCTTTTCTATTTTCCATATGATTTCCCCCTGTTTATACAACTGTTGTTTTGCTTGCCTCTCTAAATGCATCACGAAGCTCTGTAACAAGGGGCTTCAATTCCTGAATTACAGCACCATTTCTTCCAGCCTGCAGTCTGCTGAGTTCATAAAGAAAAAACTCATACATTCTTTTAAGTTCATAGCTTATCTGATAATCCATATTCAAGGTCTTGTTCAAATACCTTACAATCTCCCTTGACCTTTGAACAGACTTATCAAACAGCTCATAGTTCTTATCTTCTAATGCAATCTGCGCTCTTGTAAGCCGTTTAATTAACTCATCGTAAAGCAGCAACAGCATCTCACCATGCGTCATTGTATTTACGGACTGCATTTTGTACTGTTCATATCCATTCTGATACATACTTTTCCCCTTTTTCTAATAGCTTCCACCAATCTGGGCTAACCAGCTGCTTTGGCTGTTCATCTGCGAAATTAATGTCTCAAGGCTAGTAAATTGTTTAATATAGCGGTCACGCTCTGTCTCAAGCTTTGTCTGGAGCTTTGAAATCTGTTTATTAATCTCCGCAATTTCCTTATAAATATAGTTCTCTGTAATACTTGTCGGTGAGCTTTCAGAACCTGCTTTTCGGATCAAAATACCCTTAGACTCCCATGCTCCCAATGTATTTACATATTTGTCCATTACATTTTTTAGATTTGTCGCAAGTCCGTTCGATGCTCCGTTCTCCGAAGAATCTGAATTAGTAAATAACTTCTCTACAGACTCCGGATCATTCTCAAGAGCTGCACGCAGTTTAGATTCATCAAGCACAAGCTTTCCATTATCGCTGTATGTTGAAGATGTGGTAATTCCAACTTCACTTAATGCCTGTATATTCGCACCACCGATAATAAAACGAAGATCGCTGCTAAGTGTACGGAAGTCACTGTCTCCAAAAAGCAGTCCTTCCTTTGCCTTCTCCTCGTATGTTTTAATTTCATCCTCACTTAATTCTTTCTTCTGCTCACTGGTAAGAGGCGCATAATCGCGATCCGGCTTTGTTTTTAACTGCTTATTAACAGCTTCGATAATGGAGTTGTACTCTTCCACCATACCTTTGATTGCATCCACGATAGAATCTGTATTTACCTTCGCGTCAATCTCAACGGCCTCTGTGGATGTATC
This sequence comes from Lachnospiraceae bacterium, assembly GCA_910575605.1. Classification (GTDB taxonomy): domain Bacteria; phylum Bacillota; class Clostridia; order Lachnospirales; family Lachnospiraceae; genus CAPEBR01. The sequence continues at coordinate 55,417 of CAJTEW010000012.1, read as the reverse complement.
AAGCTCCAACACCGGCTTTCCGTCCGCCAGTATCTCATTTCCATCAGCATCTGTCTTAGCCTTATATCCAAACTCACCCTTTACATTAATAGTAAGACCATCTATCATAAATGAGTTTGAACCACGTACTAACTCTACCGCTTCATCTGAACCACTGTACTTCACTGCAACAATAGCATCCTGTCCTACAGCCTTTGCTGTAGAAGCCCCCTCGCCAAAAAGGCTATCAAGGAAATCAGCATCTCCACCAAATTCTATCTTTCCGCTTGCTCCGTCTTCCTTTGATGTAAATGTAAACTTATCAGATGCTTCCTGATAGCTGACTTTTACATTTGTCTTGCTGTTAATCTTCTCCATCAGGGAATAAACAGAATCTTTCGCTGTAATTTCAATCTTTGTGCCGTTTACCGTAATTTCCTTTGGAAATGTTGTATTTTCATCTATTCCCTTAAATCCAGCCTTCGCAAGTGTTGTATTCAGATTCAGGCGGTTAGACTCTCCTGTCTTTATCTTTAATACGCCTTTTGATCCTACAAGATCTGCACTTCCGTTTACCAGAGTAAGAGAGGAGGACTTATCAGCAGTTCCATCCGGCAGAGTTGTCTTGAAGGAAAGTGCACCGTCATTCAGATCTACCTGAATTCTATCTGCGCCAAAAGCGCTGTTGAGCTTCTTCTGAAGATCATTTTTTAGAGCTGTAAGCGCATCATCACCGCTTAATATATTTCCGTCCTTATCCTTGTATGCATTAAGACCAGAAAGCTTGATATCTTTTGTAACTCCATTATAAGTAAAGGTCATTGTTTTTCCGGCAACCATCTCTGCAAAGCTGATCTGTTCACCAATATCAATTGCCTTCTCGCCTGTCACAGTCTTACTGGAAATATCATATTCTTTTTCTTTCATTCCAAGTGTACTTAGTGCTGTGCCACCTGTAATGCTGACAGAATTACCACCTTTCCCGGTAAACTGAATCTTTCCGTCCACAACCTTTACTGAAACAGAATCACTTAGCTTACCGCTCTCTCCTACTTTCTCTGCATCAAGTAGTTTATTAATAGCCGCTTCTATATTCTCATCAGTATCATATGAAAGATTCTCAAGGCTGTCTCCCTCGCCAAGAGTTTCATTTAAAAAGATTGTAGCTGAGGTATCACCAACCTTAAAGGTCAATGATTTACCAGTCAGATTATACTTTATCGGATCCTCTGTACTGATCTTTTCACCTTTCAATACTCCATCAGATATACCCTCTTTGGAAGCAGTACTCCACTTCGCCTTCTGCGCAAGCTGCTTTACACCCATAATGGACACTGTATCTGCTGACTTTGCATTTCCAGTTACTGATACAAGCTTACTAAATTCTCCACTTGTGGTAATACTTGATCTCCCCCAGAACACAGAGCTGAACAGATTCGAAGCTGAGGAGAATGAAGACGTATACTTATTTGCAAAGGCAAGCATCTGGTCTGTGATGCTGCGCACCGCCTCCTGCTTCCACTGGAGCTGCTGCTTTTTCTGTTCCTGCTGTGTAATCTTACTGGTAGTGCCATAAGTCATGCCCTCTATCAGGGAATCTCTGTCCATTCCGCTGGCCAAACCGCCATATCCTCTGATACTGCTGGTAGTTGAAGTAGTTAATCCACCTATTGTTGACATCTCAATCTCTTCCTTTCTATTCATTATTGTGCGGCAGAATCCGCCGCGCTTTTACAAATTTAAAAATATCCTGTACTTATTTATCGGCATATAGTATACTTTAAATAATAGTTAAATCAAGTTTTAATTATGAATGGAGGAATTATTTTGGCTATTATAATCGCATTAACCAACCAGAAAGGCGGTGTCGGCAAGACCACTACATCTAGTGCCCTGGCTTCCGGCCTGGCTTCTTTTTATGATAAAAAGGTACTGGCGATTGATCTGGATCCCCAGGGAAGCCTGGGATTTAGTCTTGGTCTTGACATTGAAGACTGCAGCACAATCCATGACGTATTTACGGGACAGGTTCCTATACAGGAAGCAATTCAGATGACAGATTATTGTGATGTTATTACTTCTAATATTCTATTAAGCAGTGCTGAAATTGAATTTACTTCTTCTGACAGGCAGATTTTACTTAAAAAAGCGCTGGCGCCTGTTGTTGACAATTATGATTATATTATTATAGATACTCCGCCTGCCTTAAATATCCTTACCGTTAATGCGTATGCTGCAGCTGATCACCTGATTATTCCTATGGCGCCAGAGATTTTAAGTCTTCTTGGAGTGACACAGCTGATGGAAACAATAACATCTGTACGACAAAGTGTTAATCCCCAGCTAAATGTACTTGGAATTATTCTTACAAAATTCAATAAGCGTACCCTGCTTGCCCGTGAGGTAAAGGAGATGGCTGAAAATGTCGCCGCTCAGACTGGAACCCGGGTCTTTAGCACACAGGTTCGGACCAGTGTTTCAGTAGCCGAGGCTCCCGCACACGGTCTTAGCATTTTCGATCATTCACCTACTGCCAAGCCATCAGAAGATTATAAGGAATTTGTTGGCGAAGTGTTAAAGCTGACATCAAACTAAATACTCAGGAGGTAATATAAATGGCTAGAAAGAGCAATAAAACAGCTCATGTCCTTAATCTTATAGCTGGACATGAGGCAGCAAAGGACAATATAGAAGAAGCATCTAATGAAAGCATGGACAAAACCCCTTCTGGTTCTGTTCGTGCAGATGCGTCCCCTTCACTATCACAAAACATTTCAGTTATTGATACAACAGAAGAGGATCCCATATCAGACCTGATACAGGAAAAACTATCCCGCGAACTTGAAGAGCATGTCTCGGAAAACCCTGTCTTAGAGACTGCTCCCGAATTAGAAGCGGAGCCAGAGCCGGAAAAAACATCTAACCTGCCAGAAGAAAATACTTCACAGACTGAGGCTGATTTACAATCCGAATCTGCAGTACAGACTAATGACGTTTCACAGGCTGAACCTGCAGTGCAGACTAGTGACGTTTCACAGGCTGAACCAATAATGCAGACTGACGCCGCTTTACAATCTGATCATACAAAGCAGACTGATGAAGTTCCACAATCTGATCCGGTAATGCAGGCTGACGCTGCTTTACAATCTAATCCGGCACCACAGCCAGAGCCGGACTTTGTTAGATGGAATGTCATGGAACGCATTGTAGAGGATAAGATCATATATTTTATGCGTCAGTTTGATGTTTGCACTTGCGAACGCTGCGTAAATGATACAATTGCCCTGACTTTAAATGGATTACTGCCAAAATATCTTGTAACAACACCTGCCGCAGTAGACCCCCTTCTTAGTTACTATACGAATCGATTAATTTCTGATGTTACTGTGGAAGCTACAAAGGCATGTATGATTATTAAAGACAACCCCCGCCATTAGGTTTGAAAACAGAATAAAATAAAAAAGCGGCAGCCTCACTAAAGTGGAGCTGCCACTTTTTTATTTTAACTCATCTCTGAATCATTTCAGTTTAAATTTTGATGTCTGTTCTCTTAACAAGCGCACCTGATCAAAAAGTTCAGAGCTGACTGCTGCTGACTCCTGGCTGCTGGCAGAATTTGTCTGTACAACCTCCGAAATCTGGCTTATTCCTTCTGTAACCTGGGAGATAGAAGCCGCTTCACCCCGGATTGCCTCAGCAATCGTTCCAATTGTACTGTTAGAGCGTACTACAAGATCTAAGGTCTTAGTCAGAGTCTCTGAGACTTCTCCTACAATCCTGCTTCCTCTCTCTGCCGCCTGTACAGAGTTCTCAATCAATTCTTTTGTTGCTTTTGCCGCCTGATCAGAACGTGAAGCCAAGGTTCTCACTTCACTTGATACAACTGCAAAGCCTTTTCCTGCCGTACCTGCTCTTGCGGCCTCTACAGCTGCGTTGAGCGCAAGTATGTTTGTCTGGAATGCAATATCTTCAATAGTAGCAATAATTTTACCAATCTTTTGCGATGCCTCGGTAATATCTTCCATAGCAGCCACCATCTGTTGCATCTGTTCGCTGCTTACTGTTACCTGTTCACCAGTAAGGCGTGCATTTTCTTGTGCATCTGATGCATCCTTTACATTCTTTTCTGCATTCTTAGATAATTCATCCAATGTAGCATACAGTTCTTCCACTGCACTGGCCTGTTCTGTAGCTCCCTGTGCTAATGACTGCGCACTGCTTGAAAGCTGCTCCGCATTGCCGGACACCTGACGCTCTGCCTGATTGATATTATTAAATGCCCCTGATATCTTGCTTGTAAAGCTATCAACAGAAACCTCGATTGACTTAAAGTCTCCGATGAACGGTTCAGAAGTCTTTACATTAAAGTTACCTTCTGACAAAAGTCCCATAATACGGTTAATATCCGCAACATATCTGTATATAAGTTTCATGGACTGCTCTATTGTTGATGCAAGATCTCCTATTTCGTTATTCGCATTATATTCCAACTCAAGCTCAAGCTGTCCGTCCTGAAGCGGCCTTGTCTTATCCGTAATCTTTATAATTGGTTTAACTATATGTGCAAGCACATACTGTACTAGGCTTGCAAGGCAGGCAAGTGCAAGAACAAAACAAATACCAGAAATAACCTGCATTACATGAATCGTGCTCTTCATATCCTCAGCACAGCTCGCGCTCTGCTCTGTTACATTAGCTACGACTTCATCCATAAGCCCTACCAAAGTTGTAAGATTGGACTGAATCGTATTTTGATAATATTCCTGTGCTGACTCCGGGTCTGTTTTTAATGTATTAAGAACCTTACTTGCAGATTCGTGCAATTCCTTGTGCAAAGGTTCCATCTGATCCCGAAGTGCAAGAACATCCGAATTTTCTGTGTCATTATCACCATATATCCACTGTCCTAACACACAGGTAGTCGGATCAATACTTCCGGTAAATTCTGCTCCTGCATATAACGCATTACTTAAACCACTCGACCATTTATAATGAGCTACCTCTGCACTTTGAATTGTCTGCAACAGCTCATTTGCATGGATACTCTTTTGCTGTGTGTCCTTAATGGCAAAAATATTTATAGAAATCAATATGCTATAAAAAAGCACAGAAACAAGTGCTGCAACTACACGTATTCCTACCATTGTCTTAATACTTTTTCGCATGACTTATATCCCCTCTCTTTTACTGTATATTTTTATGCTACTGTTCCTTAGAGACTGCCGGCTCTATATCCTGGCTTTCAGCTGTAACCGTTCTGGTTGTTCCTCCCGACACATAAACCTTGCCACATTCGGGACAAATCCCATTATGAAGTGTCACAGACTGGCTGACCACCTTCCGGTCATCTCCTTTTGCCTTTGCCTGCTCCCTCACAACATGCTCCATCTCATGTCCTCGTACCGCTGAAGCTGCCTCTTCTGGAGCAATATGAGTCGGAGATTTGTAAGAAACCCCTGCATCATCAGAGCCATCCTGATATTTTCTTTCTTTACAAGTCTTACATTCTCCTTCTTGGGAGGTTCTTTGGACACCCTCATCATATCTGATGCGCATCCGGACAGCAAGCTCTGCAGGATCCATTCCTTTTCTTAGAAAAGGAATCGCATAGCTGGTCCCTCTTGATGCTTCCACACTTACTGGCAGAACTGGACGTACAGGCTCAACTGGTGTCCCCGGATTCGACACACGTCCTCCGGAATACATAATAACACCCGCCCTCTGTACTGCCTGTGTCTGGTTTGCACGAGAAATACCTTCTGTGCGTGCCATATTATTATACCGGTAATTATTTACATAAGGACTTATTCCTGAAATTCCACCCAGCATATCGTTACCTTCCTAACTGCCTTTACGCATTTTCTGCATTTCCTATAACATTATTCCATATATCATTCACTTCTTCTACACATTCCATATAGATTTGGGCCATCTCATTTGTCTGCAGTCCCAGTTCCTCAGTAAGCTCTTTAATCCTGCCCCATTCTGCCCTCTCATAGCAAAGAATCAGCTCATACAGCTTACCTGCTTTACCTTCTTTAGAAATCAAAGCAGTCTTAACCTCTTCTATAATCGGAATTTCCTGAAGAATCTCCTCCATCGTTGCATCAACCATATATTCCAAAGTTGAAAACATTCCAAGAAGATACGCATCTGAAGTGTTAATTACAAACTTTTTCAGCTTTTTCACAAGTGCAGATGCAAAATTGGCACGCATAAAAGATGTCTTTAAAAGTTCTTCTGAAGAATTAGTTCCATTATCCTCAAAGCTTAACAAATAAATCCACTGTTTAAGCTGGCTGATACCAACACGCACCAGTGCCTGCCTGACAGATGTCGTCTCATGATGTACTGCAAAATATGCCGAGTTCGCCATCTTAAGCAATGCATATGTCAAAGAAGCATCTCTGCTTACAATCTGCTCTAAAATCTCTACATCAGGCTCATCCCGCGTTATCTCTACAATAAGCTGGTACAGATTTCCCTGCATAAAATCCATCTTACTTGTCTTTGTTGCTGTGGCAGTAGCAATATAATTGCCCTCCACATAATCAGCCTCCAGTTCCTTTGCAAACTCATAAACTTCTTTTGAATTAACACCTGTAGCAATAAATTCTTTTTGGAATCCATGAGCCATCTCTACAACATTGGCAATTGATCGTTTTCGTTCATCATTCATTTCGCTTGAAATATCCATCTTGATATAGTCAACATATTCAAGCATACTGAAATACTTTGGCGTGAACTGAAAATCATTGATTGCAAAATGATAGCCTTCTTCCTTATACTTTCCAATAATAATCGTAGCAAGTGAGTGAACCACAATATTATCTTCTATCTGAATTACAATTTTTTCACAATCAAATATTTTAGGCGTATTCCGAAACAACAGACTCGGTGTAAACGTCATAAACGTTTTATTTTCATTAAAAATACATGCTGAATTTTCTGATAAAAACGATACCATAGCGTTTGCCGCCACACTGTCTGAGCTTGGATTGTATAAACTTTCCTTATCCTCCTGAATCATAAGCTCATATCCAACTATCGCATCAGTACGCTGATCTTTAATTGCCTGCCTTACTACACAATTATCCATCTTATATCAGCCCTCTTTCCTCTAACAATGCATCCATTACTTCAACGAGACGTCCTATCTCCGGCTTTGACAGCTGTTCATTTGCCCCCAGCTGTCTGCCTTTTCTTCTCATTTCTTCATTAATCAGAGAAGAGAATATAATAACTGGCATATCCTTCATCTTCTCATCATCCTTTACAAGCTTTGTCAGCCGGTGCCCATCCATCTCCGGCATCTCTATATCTGTAATAAGAAGAGCTGCTTTGTCAACAAAATCAGGCTCATTACGGATAGAAGCCAGATAATCCCATGCTTCTTTCCCATTGTTAAAGTTCTTAATATTCGCATAGCCTGCACGTACCAGTGAGTCTTTAATCATCTTTGTCAGAAGAATCGAATCCTCTGCAAGAATAATATTATGATTTCTTGCAACTCTGTCTCCAAGCTTATCTATCTCTTCCACCTGAATACTGGTTTCTGGCGCAATTTCTGCTACAATTCTTTCAAAATCTAAAATTGTAACAAGATTGCCTCCACACTGTGCAATACCTGTTGCAACTCCGTCTTCCCCATTCGTGAGTGTCTTATCAGGCTTTTGTATATCTTCCCAGGAAATTCTACTGATTCCTACCACAGTATGTACACGAAATGCAATATTCATCTTATTAAAATTCGTAATAATGAATAAATCTCTATCATTCCGTTCACCGCTTTCTCCGGTCAGATATTTAGGCAGATTAATTACAGTTAGAAGGATCTCTCTTGGTTTAAATATACCTTCAACTGCCCCATGAGAATGAGGTATTGGCTTCACTTTATCCGCCATCATAATTTCCCGTACTTTCGCAACATTGATACCATACAGTTCACCAAATATTGTAAACTGCATAATTTCAATCTCATTTGTTCCCGATTCTAATAAAATCTCTGTATCAGCCATAACCACTTTCTCCTTTATACTCTATTATATGTTTATCGACATAATACTTCTACATAATAAGCTTTTTAAAGCATGCGTTCCGGCTTTCCTGATGTCCGGATAAACACCTGCCCAGTTCCCACGTCAAGCAACATGGTCCTTGCATAATTCGCACCCGTATCTTCACTTACAACACGCAGTCCTTCCATCATCAGAACTCTTTTTACATTCTGTGCGTTACGTTCCCCGATATTTCCAAGCCCTCCCGGACCCTTCATCTCAAACATTTTTGCTCCGCCTGCAATCTTACACACAAGTCTGCCCTTTGTTGCTCCAAATGCATACAGTTTCCGCAGTGTCTCCCTGATTCCTGAATCTGCAAATTTAAACACATTACTATCTGCCTGATTTTTTTCTGGAAGCATAATATGAAGAAGTGCTCCCAGCTTAATCATAGGATCATAAAAAGAGATTCCAATACAGGACCCAAGCGCATACGTAATAAGCTCCCCTTCCTGCCGTGCTATCTTCATATCTGCAATTCCGACCGATATCTTTTTGGCCATTTATCAATCAACTCCTAGCTTTTTCATAAGAATATTCAAGGATTCCACATCCGGCAGAAGAAGCATACCGCTATTTAAGGCCTTATCATCTATTCTGAATTCTCCTGTCACCATCATAATTCTGTCCGAATGCTGCCCCATCATTGCCAATGGAAGACTCATTACTCCACCCAGCATATTAACAGTAAATTGTGGTACCGATAGCTCTACCTCCACATTCGCCAGCGAAGACAGTGCTGTCACATAAGAAGAAATAACAATATTTCCAATCTCCGTCAAAACAGAACTATCTATTTCTTCCATCTCCAAAAGCTCCACTCTCGTCTTTCCAAGCATCCTGAAAAGTACTTCATCTGAAAATTCCTGTGGAACAATAAATAACATAATTCCTTGGATTTCTCCAGACATTTCCACAAAAACTGCCGCAATCAAATCCTCCGGATGGCCAAGCCGTTCCAACGCCTCATTAAATTCTAATATTTCTGCTCTTGGAAGTGTCATGTTAACCTTGGCACTCAGCATACTGGATAATGCTGTGGCAGCATTACCGCCTCCAATGCTTCCCATCTCCTTGAGTACATCTATCTTCATCTCATTCATTTCTTCGTATCTATCTATCGCCATAGGTCACCTCACTATTGTCTTAGTGTATTAATTGTACTCATAATTTCATCAGATGTAGTAACCATTCTAAGTGCAAGAGAATACGCTCTCTGCGCTTCAATGGTCCGGGTAATCTCATCTGCCGTATCTACTCCGGACATCTCCAGAGTATGGTCAACCATTTTTGCTCCAGGCATCAAATAAGGGTCCCCATTTTTGGCAACCGGTGAAAATTCATTATTTCCCACACTCAACATTCCATCCAAAATGTCAAAGCCATATACACCAACCTCACCACTTAACTCACCGTCTGTAACAAGAATTGGATTCCTGTTCTGGTCAAGAACAAAATTACCGTTATCATTTACCAGATAAAACTCTGTCCCACGCTTTGACAGACTAAAATGTCCATTCCTCGTATATGTAATCTCCCCGTCAATGGGGCTTCTCAGCATAAAAAATCCTTTTTCAACGATTGCATAATCATAATCCCCCTGCGTAGGCACAAACCCGCTGGGATCAAAATTCGTATCTGTTTTTTCCACAACTATACCAGTTCCTGCCTTAAGCGGCGTATCATCACCTCTATAGTTATTCAGATTATAATACATTAAATCAGAAAATACTGCCTTCTTTGCTTTATAACCATAGTTATTTACATTAGCAAAGTTATTTGCAATAACATCAAGCTTTTTCTGTTCCTCCATCGCACCTCTCGCTGCAGTATAAAATGATGTATACATAATATATCTCCTCTCTGGTCTATAAGCTTACAATCTAAGATGCCGTTCCAATGGTTACAATCTTTCCGACCAACTGGTCATATATCTTAAGAATCTGAGCCGAACCCTGCAGTACACGTTGTCCGCTCATCATCTTTGTCATCTCGTCTGCCATTGAAACGTTTGAATATTCTGTATATCGCTGTGTTACTGTTGCATTCTGCGCAGCCTGTGGTTCACCCGCTGCCTGGAATACTCCTCCTGTAATCTTAGTAAGCTGATTGTAATCTGTAAAATCAACAATTCTAAGTGTTCCGAAAGTCTGATATCCATCTTCAGTGGTTATGTTCCCCTGCTTATCAATTCCTACCTCATCTGTTGTCAGCTGAATAGGCCCATCCGTTCCTAAAACTCGGCCAACTCCTGGCAGAACAAGATATCTTTCATCATCCAAATTAAAGGATCCATTTCTTGTATATACAATTCCATTATTGGTCTGAACAGCGAAGAAACCATTCCCTGTTAATCCTACATCCAGAGGACTCCCCGTTTCTCTAAGTCCACCTTCACTGTAATCGGTCACTCTCTCATCTGCAATATTCATTCGTGACACCATGCCCACCCGGGTCTTCCCCTGCTGGTCATACCGATAAATCATTTCTTCCCGGAAAGTGCTCTCCATCAGTCTATCCGTCTTATATCCCGGAGTTGACACATTAGATATGTTATTACTGATAATATTCATATTACGGTTCTGCGTTATCATATTTGATGCTAAATCATAATATCCCTGAAACATCTTTCCTCCCCCTTTCTTCGTTAAATTTTTCCATATGCTTTCGTAATTTTTTGATTGCATTAGAATGAATCTGCGAAACACGCGGCTCACTTACCTGCAATACATCTGCAATCTGCCTCATATTCAATTCCTCTATATAATATAGTGATATTACAAGCTGTTCGTTCTCTTTTAATCCTTTAATTCCTGTTGCCAGTATCTCTGTGAGCTCCTTTTTCAAAAATTTATCTTCTGGCTGCTCATGAGATTCTCCCTGTGCAAGCTTAGAACTTATCTCATTTCCCTGTGCTTCTGCCAGCACCATATCCAGTGAGAGAATATTAAATAATGCTGCCTTTCTCATTGTCTCATGATATTTTTCCATGGAAATATCCAAATAATCAGTTACTTCCTGAATAGATGGATAGTACCCAAGTTTATTATATAACGTTGTCACAGCATCTTCAATATCTCTTGTACTCTTTCTTGTACTTCTTGGCACCCAGTCCTGTTTTCTTGCCAAGTCAATAATCATTCCTTTAATCCGCTTTGATATATAGGTTTCAAATTTAACATTCTTCTCCATATCAAATTTATCAATAGCAGACATAATTGCAATAACACCTTCATTTATAATATCATCTACCTGAACAAAGCTCAAATAGATATCTCTCATCTGAAGTGCAATACTTTTCACAAGATAAATATAACGCATCACAAGTTCCTGCTTAATCTCCAGGCTGTTCGTCTCTTTATACAATTTTAAAAGCTCTTCATTGGACTGCTCTTCATAAAGCTTTTGTGTGCTCATATTGACTGCCTCATTTTTAAAGTGTTATGTTTCCAATTGCCTGTATCTGAATATTATTACTGATTTCATTAAAAGAAAGAACATACACATCCGGGAAAAACTGCTCTATCAGATGATAAAAATGCACTCTCACAACCTGACTGGTCAATATAAGCGGCGACTGGCCAAAATCATGGAATTTCTTTACTTCATCTGAAAGCTGGGTAATTACATTCTGCATAACATCAGGAGCAAGTGCAAGATACAGCCCATGTTCTCCCGTCGTCAGGCTCGTAATAATATTCTTTTCAAGTTCTGCATCGAGTGTCACTACCTTCATACTTCCACCCTCACAGAATTTTCTTGTAATTGTACGTTTAAGTGCAACACGAATATTTTCCGTAATAGTTTCTATATCCTTGACTGTCATGGAAGAATCTACGATTGTCTCCATAATAGTCTCCATATCTTTTATTGGTATACCTTCTTTTAAAAGATTTGTTAAAATCTTCTGGAAACTGCCATAGGAAATAAGCGCCGGAATCAGCTCCTCAACAAGCTCTGGTGACTGCTGCTTCATATTGTCAACCAGACGCACAACCTCCTGACGATTGAGAAGCTCATGTGCATGCTTCTTTACTGTCTCTGACAGGTGTGTCAGCATTACTGAAAGCGGATCAATAACGGTATATCCATAAATCTCTGCCATTTCCTTCTTATCCACGGTAATCCATTTACTAGGAATACCATATGCCGGCTCAATGGTATCTATACCATCCAGCTCTTTTTCCGGATTCGGCGGCTCAAGTGCAAGATAATAATCTACCAGTATCTCACCCTTGGCTACTTCCTCACCTTTAATTTTAATTACATACTGATTCGTATTAAGACTGGAACTGTCCCGAAGACGTATAGAAGGAATTACAAGGCCCATCTCCTGCGCATACTGCCTTCTGAATATAACAATACGGTCAATCATTCTTCCGCCGCTTTCTTCATCCACAAGCGGGATCAGACTATATCCAAACTCCATCTCTATTGGTTCTACTGTAATCAGAGAGTATACACTGTTAATGTCCTTAAAGCTTTCTTCCTCGCTGACCTGAACGTCTTCTCCTTCAGCAAGCCCCATTGCAGCCTGCCCTTCTGGCGTTCCCATTTCCTCCATACGCCGTGAAATCTGCCATCCTCCAAGCATAAGGATCAGTGAAACCACTGCCAGCTGAAACTTCGGCATTCCGGGAACTGCAAGAAGTATTGCAAGAACACCACCTGTCATCATAATTGCACGTGGCTGAGCCATAAACTGTTTCGTTACGTCCATGTTTAGACTATCTTCCGCAACAGCACGAGTTACAATCATACCTGTAGCAGTTGAGATAAGAAGTGAAGGAATCTGAGATACAAGTCCATCACCGACTGTCGCAATTGAATACACAGACAACACTTCTGTAAATTCCATGCCACCCTGCACCATACCGATGACACATCCACCGATAAAGTTAGTTGCCGTAATAATAAGTGACATAATTGCGTCACCTTTTACAATCTTAGTGGCACCATCCATAGAGCCATAGAAATCAGCCTCTTTTTGTATCTTATGCCGTCTTTCCTTTGCCTCTTCCTCTGTAATCAGTCCACTTCCCAAATCAGCATCAATTGCCATCTGTTTACCAGGCATGGCATCCAGAGTAAATCTGGCGGCAACTTCCGAAACACGTTCAGCACCTTTAGTAATGACAAGGAACTGAACTAATACGATAATTAAGAATATAATAACACCGACAACAACATTTCCTTGGAGCACGAAATCACCCATAGACTTAATAACTGCTCCTGCTGTACCAGAATTTCCAAGAATACTTCTTGTAGAAGAAATATTAATTCCAATACGAAATAATGTCGTAATAAGAAGCATCGATGGAAATATAGAAAATTCCAGCGGCTCCTTAATATTCATACTAATCAATAGTACGATCATGGATACAGAAATATTTAAAATAATCATAACGTCCAAAAAGAACGTGTTTAACGGTATGATTAAAAGCAGAACAATCATAACTACAATCAATGATACCGAGCTATTCAATATTTTTTTCATATTCTACACCAACTTCTTATTCATACGGAATACCTTGACAAGAATTTCCGCTACAACTCCATAGTATTCTGCAGGTATTTCACCATTCAATGGAGTCGAGGCATAAATTCCTCTTGCCAAAGGCTTATTCTCAATTACTGTAACTCCACTTTCCTCTGCAATCTCTACAATCTTAAGCGCAATCAAATCCTGTCCCTTTGCGACAAGAACCGGAGCGTTATCATGATCTATGTCATATTTAAGAGCAACCGCATAATGTGTAGGGTTACGGATAATAACGTCTGCATCCGGTACTGCCTGCATCATCCGGCTTCTAGCCATACTCTGCTGCAAGCTTCGTATTCTGCTCTTAATCTGTGGATTTCCTTCTGTTTGCTTGTATTCTTCCTTAATCTCTTCTTTTGACATTCTCATCCCCTTTTCATGGGACCATCTCTGGTAAAAGAAATCAAAAAAAGCAATTGCCGCAAAAACCATGACAATCTTAAAAATCATTCCTATAACTTCTTTTAATATATAAGAAAAGCCGACGGCTGGGTTCATATCCATTGTCTGAGCAATCAGAATAATTTCATCTTTTAAAATCTGATAAACAATTACAGCCAGAATAATAAGCTTCACAAGGGACTTCAATACTTCTATAATATTCTTTATAGAAACGAACTTTTTAATTCCCTTCAATGGATTCAGTTTACTTAATTTAAATTTTAACGGCTTCATTGTAAAGAGAAATTTTGTCTGTATGCCAGTCGTTATAATTCCGACTGCCATGCTAATAAGGCCTAACGGAATAATACTTTTCACTAAAACATTTACAGACAGCATACCAAGCTGTCTAAGATTTCCTATTGTCAGCTCATCAACCTTACTAACTGACGAAATCTGAAAATTCATTATATCTCTAAGTGATTCATACATTATTGGAAAAAACAGCTGTATGCACCAAAAACTTATTAAAAGCGAAGCAACAACAATTACGTCTTTGCTGACAGGAACATTACCTTTCCTTCGCTGTTCCCTTCGCCGTTTGGGCGTGGCTTTTTCAGTTTTTTCACCTGAACCTGACGGCAAATGTACTCACTCCCTATCTATAAAAATGTCAATATTCCCTGGACTGTCTTCATCATCATTGTCAGGATTCTATTCAAATGCTCTCCAAATGATGAAAACAAAATGACCAAAAGACCAATTCCGACAATTATTTTCATCTGAATATTAATAACAAAAACACTAACCTGCGGCACAACCTTGTTCATAACTCCAACTGCAGCCTCTACAAGAAATTCAGCTGCCATAATCGGAATTGCAAGTCTTACTCCCAGCTCTACACATTGTAAAAATATTTCTATCATTCGGTTATACAAATTCTGTGTAAAAGCAATCTCACCATATGGCACAATCTCAGCAGATGTAATCAATATTTTCATCAGTGCAAGATGCCCGTCTACTGCAAAAAATAAAAGTAAAAACCAATTCTGTAGTATACTTCCAGTTACAGCTACCTGTGCATTACTCTGTGGATCATACACAGTAGCCATAGACAAACCCATCTGAAAATCTATAACATAGCCGCCAAAAGTAATTGCAAAAAAAAACAATTCCATAGCATAGCCAACAATATACCCTACCGCAAATTCCTTTAACAGGAGAACCCCAAATTCGAATGTACCAGGTATCTCAAATGCCTGTTCTATTGAAACAGAATATATCATTAAGGTCAGTATAAAGATAAGTCCTGCTTTTACTACGCTTGGTATATTTCTTCTGCCCAATATCGGATTCAAAAGTATAAACCCCGACATTCTCATCATTATCAGAGAAAACAGAGTCAACTGCGCGACATTATCAATCGCCATGCTATCACTCCTTGTATCAGCCCTCTATCATGCCGAGCAGCCTTATCATAAAATCCTGCAATGACCGAAGCATAGAGCTGCCGGTAAAGACAAGGATTGAACCTATCACTAAAAGCTTTGGCACAAATGTAAGCGTCTGTTCGTGAACCTGCGTTGCCGCCTGCAGTATGGCAATTATTACCCCCACCAGCATACTGATGATTAGAAGCGGTCCTGCAAGCTGTATCGCCATAATAAACACTTCATACATTAAATCACTGACTTCTGCATTTGTCATCTATCTACACCTCCGTCATCGGTTAAAACTATTTACAATAGTAGCGAATAACTGTTCCCAGCCATTGACAGTCACAAACAACAAAAGCTTAAACGGCAGAGAAATCATCGCAGGTGGAAGCATCATCATTCCCATGGACATCAAAGTACTTGCGACAACAATATCAATTAACAGAAATGGAATATATAAAAGAAAACCTGCAGTAAATGCTCTTTTGAGCTCACTTGTCATAAAAGACGGAATAACTACTGTCATAGGAAGCTCTGTCTGAAGCCTCTCTTCATCCTCAATGACTTCCATATTAGATATATCTGCAAATAATTCAAGAGAGCTTTTTTCTGTATTCTCTAACATAAATTTTTTTAAAGGAATCTGGGCTCGTTCAATTGCTTCTTCCTGTGAAATTTCTGAGTTTTTATATGGTGTATACGCATTAGCATTTATTTCGCCAATCACCGGATCCATAATAAAAAGTGTCAAAAAAATAGAAATTCCTACAAGCACCATATTGGGTGGAGTCTGTTGGACTCCTAGTGCATTTCTTAAAAAGGAAAGAATGATTATTGTCCGCATGAAGGAGGACATCATGATTAAGAGAGAAGGCAGAAGTGATACTATCGTCAAAAGCAACAATATATCTAATGTAGGAATCTGGCTGCCATTAACATTTATCAGTGAATCGTACACTAGTCTCTACCTCCCCTTTTTACCCAAATCACTAAACTTCTCCATCATTGCCCTAAAATCTACAGTATTACCCCTGTCATTTTCTTCAGGTGTAAGCGGAAATATTTCATCATCCTGAAGCTCGGACAGAACATTAATTTGTCCTGCAGTAACACCAATAAGCAGATATCTTCCACTAATCTGTACAATTGCAATATGTCTGTCCTGCCCCATTGTAATCTGATCAATTAAACGCATATAACGGGAACTGCTGTTTTTTGCCAGCCCCTTACCTATGTATTTACTTGCTATATAGCTTCCGTAAATAATAAGCACCACTATAATAAGTGTGGCAATCGCACTCCACATATAATTCCTTCCTTACTCTAATGCAATTAAGTTAACTTTCATAATCTCTGTAATTCTTATTCCAAAATTATCTTCTACAACAACAACATCACCCTTTGCAATGCATTGTCCATTTACATACAAATCTACCTGCTCACCCGCCAGTTTGTCCAAAACAACCAATGAACCTTTTGTGAAGTCAAGGATGTCTTTAACGTATTTCTTAGTTCTCCCTATTTCAACAGAAATCTCAAGTGGAACTCCCATAATAAGCTCCATATTTTCTTCCTGTTCGCCCTCAAGAACAATATCGCTGTCTGGTTTTAGGTTGAGCTGTGACGGTGTCTGCACATGAATCATCTTCGGCTCTGGAGATTTCTTCTTTTCCTGCATTTGATCCTGCATCGCCTGCTGCATTGTCTGCATCTGCTGCATCATCTGCTGCATCATCTGCATCTGCATCATAGACACATCTGGATTCATCATTGCTGCTGGCTGCATCTGTTGTACCGGCTGCGGTGCCTGTACTGGCTGTGACACTGGTGCCGGTGCTGGCTGCGGTGCCTGTACTGGCTGTGCTACTGGTGCCGGTGCTGGCTGCGGCGTCTGTACTGGTGCTGGTTCTTCACTTCCTCCTGCCAGAAGCTTCTCAATCTCCTCCTGTGATAAAGAACCGCCCGAAGAAGAGCTTCCTGCCGGTGCCTGTACTGGTGCTGGTTCTTCGCTTCCTCCTGCCAGAAGCTTCTCAATCTCCTCCTGTGATAAAGAACCGCCCGAAGAGGAGCTTCCTACTGTCGGCTCTTCCGGTGTTTTTGCTGCAACCTGCTTTCCCTTATCAATCTCAATAATCTGATCATCCGGAAGAAATCCTTTTACCAGTCCTTTAGCAAGCTCTATTGGCATCACATTAAAGAATTCACTTTCAAGTTTATCAGCAATTTTCAATGTAAAGCCAACCATTACTTTTGGATATTCATCTATAAAATATTTATCTATAAATTCCTGCTCATTTTTTACTTCAAATGAAATAGGCGTTGAGATATTAACCATCTTCCCCAAAAATTCTGAGAGCGCTGTGGAAGAAGCCCCCATCATCTGGTTCATAACTTCACAAACTGCACTGATATTTATCTCATTCAGCTCGAACTCATCATCCGGAACCTCCATGCCCATAAGCATCTCTACAATTACTTTAACGTCATGCCTTTTAAGAAGCATAACATTCTCGCCTTCCAATCCGGCAACATAAGTAATCTCGACACCAACAGCCGGTTCTACTTTATCCATTTTAAATTGTTCTTTAGTTACAACATTTACAACCGGCGTTGTAATATCTACTCTGGCATTCAGCATTGTGGATACTGCTGTAGCAGAGGCACCCAGACTGATATTCAGTATCTCGCCTATGGCATCTATTTCTAATTTACTAAAGCACTCAGAAACCATACTAACCCTTCTCTCCTTCCGAGGAAATTACCCTCCGTTCTATTTACCAATATCTAACGCTTTCTGTGCCATCATCTTCATCGCGTTAAAAGCTGTAATATTCGCCTCATAGGATCTGGTAGCAGACATACCGTCTATTGTCTCTTTTACCGGGTCTACATTGGGCATCATAACATAACCGTCTTCATTAGCATCTGGATGGCTTGGATTATAAACCGGATTCAAGTCTCTTTGATCCTCTATAATCTCCGTCACTTTTACGCCGCCTTTGGACGCTGTTCTGCTTAAAAGACTGTTAAATTTTGTGCGGAACGAGGTAGAAGGCACCTCCTCAAGAACCACCATCTTTCTCCGATAAGTGCCGCCGCTCTCTGTTCTTGTTGTATTTGTATTCGAAAGATTCTCAGCCGCAATGTCCAGCCGCTGTCTCTCAGCTGTAAGTCCTGATGCACTGATATCGAATGAACTCAAAAAAGACATCTATATACCCCCTTAAATTAACCGAGAATCTTCTTAACCGTTGAAAGAATACGTTCCGGTTTAAAGGGTTTAACAATAAAGTCTTTGGCGCCTGACTTAATAGAGTCCATTACCATTGTCTCCTGCCCCATAGCAGAACACATAACTATAGTTGCATTTGGATCCATTCCTTTAATTTCCTTTAATGTCTCAAGACCATCCTTATTCGGCATTGTAATATCCATAAATACAAGATCCGGTTTCTCTGCACTATAAAGCTCTACTGCCTTTGCGCCGTCCTCTGCCTCAACAAGGTCCGTATACCCTGCCTGTGTCAATGTAGTCTTTAACATCATTCTCATAAATGCCGCATCATCTACTAACATAATCTTTGCCATTTTCTTATACCTCACTTTTTATTCTCATTGTAATTTATATACTCAGACAGTTAAAAACTTATCTGGTAATTATACCGCTACATCATTTTTGGATTTCAGTATACGATCTTCTATCTTTACTGCTACATTTTTATTGTGTACCCCCAGCTGGCCATTAAACCACGGCTGGCCTTCTATATACAGTGAAATCAATGAATTCTGTGGCTTATTTAAATCAATAACATCTCCTACATGGAGGTTATAAACATCATCCAGGCTTAGCTGTGCTACACCAAGCTGCGCCATAACGTCCATCTTAGATTCTCTGATATTCTCCAGCAGATCATCTCTGTTATTCATAAGCGCCCGGGCGCCTTTATTCGCCAAATGCTTTGTCTTGTCAATAATTTCAAATATATTGCTCAAAAGCGTACCCGGAATACATATATTCATTGCACCACCTATTTCACCCACCAGAATCTTCAGCATGATAATAACTACAGTCTCATCCACACTAATGCCCTGGAACATACTGGGATTTTCCTCAACACGCTCAAAGTTGACCTTAAAATCAATATAATTTGCCCAGACATCGGAAGTAATGGCTACAAGATAACGAATTATCCGCTCGTACAGATCTAGTTCTATATCTGTATAAGTATAAGACATATCAACTGACATATCTGTTCCCGTTCCTCCAAGCATACGATCAATCATCGATCCCATTACGGAAGGAGCTATATGAAATATCATTGGCGGGTTTGAAGAATTATCCTGCAGCTCTACATGCGCAAGAGTAATAACATCCGTCTCATTGAGTGCATTTCCGAACTCATAATATCGCTGCTCTTCGACTCCTACAACCTCAACCTCACTTGCCACCCTGAATAGTCCATTAATCTGCGAGGTCGCCACCCTGCAGTAATTGTCATATATGCTTTGGAGCATTTTAAGCTTATCTTTCGTATACTTTTTGGGACTATAGAAATCATATTTTCTATGGCTCTTTTCAGTCTGCTTCGGTTCCTTGGGGGCACTTTCTGTGTCACCGCCATTTTGCATCGAATTCAGCAGCGCGTCTATCTGACTTTGTGATAATACATCTGCCATTCTAAATTCCTACTTTCATTTCATTATTGCCGGCCCATTTCCTCATAATATTTCTCAAGACTCTGCTCCACGGAATCCGACTTAGTAATCAACAATTCTACCCTGCGGTTCTTTGCTCTATTTTCCTCTGTATCAAACGGAGCAATCGGCCGGAACTGACCATATCCAATTGAAACAATACTCTCCGGAAGTACATTTGTCCGTGTCTGAATAAAGGCAGCGACCCTCGCCGCTCTTTCTGAGGAAAGCACACGGTCACCTATCGGTTCATTAATCACATTGGGATCAGCCTGCGTTGTATGGCCCAGTACCTGAATCTCCTTGACTGAATCGCTGACTCCGGAAATAATCGCAGAAAACTGTCCTAAAATTGTCTGACCACCTTCTTTTATCACTGAGCTATCTCCATCAAAGAATACATTGTCCCGGAAAGTAATAAAAGTGTACCCATCTCCCTTAAAAAGCTCAACCTCGCTTTCAAGTCCAGCCTCTGCCACTGCTTGCTTCAGGCTCTCGAACAACTCGTCAAATTCGTCTAAGGTAAGATCTTCCCCTTCATTATCAAGACCTCCAGGAACATCATCTTCCCCCTCCATCGTATCACCGTCTACAATCTGAGATACCTCTTTTGCATCAGGATTAAAACTTTTAACAATCTTTATCCACTTTGCCTGGTCAACAGTAGAAATAGAATACAAAAGTACGAAAAAACATAACAGCAGTGTTACAAGGTCGCCATATGTATCCATCCAATTGGCGCCACCCTCTTCTGCTTTCTTTCTTTTCCCCATATTATCCCCCTATTCCTATTCCTCGTCTTTTCCCTTCTTGCCTTTCTTCGCCGGCGCTGCGTCTGGATCAAGAATCCTCTGACGCTGCTTCTGGGAAACGTATGTAACAAGCTTTTCTTTCAGGAACTTCGGATTATCTCCGGCCTGAATTGCCAATATACCCTCTATCATAATCTGCTTATAAAGCAGCTCTTCTTCATTTCTAACTCTAAGTTTTTTCGCTATTGGCGAAAAGATCAAATTCGCCAGAATACAACCATAAAATGTTGTAATAAGTGCTGTTGCCATCGCTGGTCCTATATCAGCAGAACCGTCACCGTCTAGATTCATACCCTTTAACATATTTACCAGACCAACAAGAGTACCAATCATACCAAATGCTGGAGAATATGCGGAAGCCTTATCATAGATACCAATACTTTCTTCATGTCTTGCCGCCATAGCATCTACATCATTCTCCAAAAGGGAACGTACCTCTTCCGGCTCCGTCGCATCAACGATCAGCATAATACCCTGTTTAAAAAACATATCGTCAAGCTCATTCGCTTTTTCCTCAAGAGCTAAAAGACCATTTTTTCTTGCAAGCTGTGCCATCTCTTCCAGAGTATTCACCAATTCAGCAATGTTGTACTTGTTTCCCTGCAGCAGCATCTTAGTGTGGCTAAGCACTGTTTTCAAAATACCTAAAGGATAACTTGCAATTACGGCTGCAAGGGCTCCTCCCACAACAATCGCAACAGATTCTGCATCCCAGAAATTTCCAAGCTTCGCAGGTGTTATACCTACAAATACGATTAATACCGTTCCTATAACTAAACCTAAAATACTAGTAATATCCACGTTATCTTCACCGCCTTACTTATTTATCTATCTGTATGATAACAATGGATTCTTCCATTGTACTCAATTGTTTTCTCTATAATCTCTTCTGCGCTCTCTTTTACAAGGTAAAACTTCCCATTCATCATAACAATCTTTGACTCCGGAATTAATTCAACTGCCTCAATCTGTGCACAATTCAGTAGAATCTGCTGATTATTCAGCTTAGTCAGCACTATCATAACACACTTCCTCACACTTTTCAAACATAACCGGGATATTACCTAAATATCCCGGTATACGCATGAATTACTTTCTTAATTAATCCTAAACATTAATTACAACAGCATTACCGTTTCATATTTACAAGCTCTGATAGCATCTCGTCAGTTACAGTAATAATTTTAGAATTTGCCTGAAATCCTCTCTGGCAGGTAATCATATTTGAAAATTCGTTTGCAAGGTCAACATTCGCCATCTCGAGGTAACCACCCATAATTTTTCCTGACGGACCGCCGTTTGGCTTCATCGCAGTAGTATCTCCTGCATTAGCGCCTGGAGTATAATAATAACCGCTCGTTTTTTCAAGGCCGTTCGGGTTCTCTACTGTAACAAGGGCAATCTGACCAATCGCAATAGCGCGATTCTGTTTATCCACACCAAGAATAGTTCCATCCTCATTAATTTTATAGCTTTGAATCTCGTACATCAGGCCTGTATCAGGGTCGATCGGAATACGAATAGCAGACAGCTCATCTGAATATTCCGCATCAATTCCTGGCACCAGCTCATTACCTAATTCTAACTGTGTAAAATTATTCCCAAATCCTAATCCTTCAATAGCCGTATGAGTATCACCTGTCTTTTTTGCCGTCACAGTCAGGTTTGCACCAAAGATTCTTTTCGTAGGATCAGTCGGGTCTACTGTACTTGTCAAACCATTAAACGCAATATTATATTCTCCAAATTTAGCATCTTTATTTGCACCTGATATCCAGTCATTAATTGCATCTTCATACTTGCTTGAATCTCCAGGTGCAACTTTTGTCTCCACCTTAAGTCCGGCTATTGTAATATAGTTCTTTGTCACATTAGTAGCTGCATCTGTTTCTGTTGTAATTGTCATGTCTGAATTTTTAAAAGCATATGAACTCGGCTTAGCTGACTTCTCCGGAATACCAGTTCCTTCTACTAAGGCATAACCGTATACATAGCTTCTCTGGTCATCTACAAGATAACCATTATTATCCACACGGAAAATTCCTACTCTTGATAAGAACAGACCTGAATCTGCCACATTCGTAAAGCTTCCATTTACCATATTACCTACCAGGAAAAATCCCGTACCATCAATCATACAATCCAAAGGGTTAGAGGACGGTGACGGTGCACCAGTTCCAAATTCATTTGTAATAGAAGACAAGGTAGAACCATAACCAACCTGGGATGCATTACGTCCGCCCGCTGCTCCTGCCGCCGAACTGCCGCCCGAACCACTAATTGAATTTGCATACATAGAATCCTGGAAGTTAAAGCTGTAGGATTTGAATCCCCATGTATTTACGTTTGCAATATTATTACCAATTACATCCATCTTCGACTGATGGGTTTTAAGTCCGGCAACTGCCGCAACCATTGATCTGACCATTTTTCATTACTTCCTTTCTTTTTGTCTTTTGCTGTCTTATCATGTATCTGCAAGTCATACAGACACAAAAACCTCCATAAATGGTCCGGCTTATATCAAGACAGCACTGTCAATATTTGTAAATATGTTTTCCTTCATCTCTGCCCCTGACATCGTCGTGACAACAATATTATTAGGAACATTTACGATAAAGGCCCCGCTCTTACCAATAACGACTACATCCTTCGCTCCCTTTTCCTGGGCTTTGGCTACCGCCTGATTAAGCTCTGTAAGAAGGCTGTCAGTCATTTCGATTCCCCGCTGCTGCACTCTCTGCGCCGCGTGTTTGGAAAACTGAACAGACTTTGGCCTGCCAGCCTCTTCCTGAAGAAGCTTTGCAAACTGCATTTGATTACCAGTATTTCCTCTCGTCTGCAATGCGGTCTGCGCATGCTGCAGCTTAAGTGTGCCGGCATTTGTAATCTGATTCACATTACTCGTCAATGTTATACCGCCTTTCACTCTGCTCTCACATTCTAAAGTTTACGCTTTATCTTCACCCTGGCTTTCTCCCTTGTCCTGTTCATTTTTGTCCTCTGGGACATCGCCTACTGCCATAACCTGTGATAAGTCATATTTTTTACCACCTACATATACAGAAGTCGCTCCTGTAAGGTCAACGCCTGTTACTACTCCCTTAACTTTATCCACTATTTTGCTCTCACCCGTCTCCTCATCTTTTTCGGTAATTGCAATGGTAACTTCCTTTCCAAGAAGTCCTGTGGAATAGGTAGTAAGTGTTACTGTTGACAGGTTGTTTGTTACTGTTGAAAAATTTGCTACCGCCTCTGAAAGCTTTGTCATCGAACTTAAGGAAGACATCTGTACCATCTGATTCATCATTTCACTGTTGTCCATCGGATTGTTCATATCCTGATACTGAAGCTGCGCTGCCATAAGCTTCCAGTAATCATCTGTCGTCAATGTATTACTCGATGAAGAACCGGCCTGTGTTGCTTTTTCTGCGTCATAATAATATTTCGCTGCATCGCTTAATAATGTAGTTGCATCTACCGCCATTTTTATATTTCTCCTTTCACATTCCAGCCTACAAGACCTAACCGAAGCTTCTGAAGAAACTGCTCTGCATCTTCTGCATCTTTGTCATTTTTGCTTTCCTTCTGCTGCTCCTGCTCTGAGTTCTGGCCATTCTTCTGGTTTTCATCTCTGGTCTGATTCAGATAATCACTCTCCTGCTTATCTACAATAATCGTAGTTGTGCCTCCAAGGTTTTTCTCAATAACCTGACCAATCTCACCTGCACTGCGTCCCAGCATCTCAAAGGTTCTCTTTTCAGAACACATAATAGAAACTGTTGCCTGGCCTTCATGATACAATATTTTAACTGCAATCTTTCCAAGATTAACTGGCTCTATATGTATCTCAAACTCCTGCACTCCTTCAGATATTTTTGCCATAAGCTGTTCTGTTACCTTTTCCGGAAGTTCCTCTGGCTGTGGCACCTGCATTCTTACCGGCTCCGGCTGCTTTATCTCCTGTACCTCTGTTTTCATAAGAGGTTCTGCTGTCTGCGGCTGCATCATCTGTTCAGCCCCTCTGCTGTCTGTCTGGCCTGCATCTTCTCTGCCTGTTTCCTTAGGCTTCTCCTGCATTGTTGATGCCTCTGGCTTTACTTCAGCATCAGGCGCTGCTTCCTGCTTCGTAGAATCCATTTTAATTTCTTCCCTTACAGGAATCTTCTCAGCCACAAGTGTTTCTGCCTGTTCTGCTACAGTGCCCTGTGTCACAAGTTGTTCTGTTGTTTCTGCCTCCGGCTTTGCTTCAAGAACCATCTCAACATCTGTTAATGTCTCTTCTTCTACTACTACTTCTGGTTCCACATTTTCCTGATTCATCGTCTGAATCTCTGGCCTCACATTCTGCAGCATTTGATATGCCGCCAAAAGACTTACCGTCTGGTTACTTTCTTTACCATTTGTGTCTTCCTCAACCTTTCCCTCGGCTGCCTGTTCATTTACAGGTTCCTTAGATGTTTCCTGCGCTGCTTCAGGCTTCTTCTTGGGCTCTGTATCCTTTGATACTTCCTGCTCGTTGTTTTTTTGTCCTTCCAGCAGTTTTCTAAACTCATCTGATGATTCTTCAGGACGGCCGGCAGATTTCACATTATCTGCTGCGCGCAGATTCAGGTCTGCGTTTTTCACGCTTACTCTTTCCATTTTGTTCTCCTCCTTTCTCTAATAATATATATAGTAATCTGCTTTGCAGTATTACCCAATAAGCTTTGCCATTGCACTTTGCGTAGCTACAAACTCTTCAATAAACTGTTCTTCTTCTTTTTGTACTACTTTATCATACTCCTGCCGCTTCTTTTCCTTTAGCTTATCAATAGAGGAGGTCTCTTTTTTTGCTTCCACTACCTCATTCCTCTTCGCCTCTTCTTTTATCATAAGCCTCTTAAGCTGCTCCTGCTTCTGTCTGATTTTAAGCCCTAGCGATTCCAGATAATTTTCATATGTATGGATCTCACTTATCTTAATTCCATTCATCTTATTTTTCCTGAATTCATCTGTACACTCATAGTGAAGCTGCTCGAGCTCCTCAATAGCCCGTTCACATTCTCTGACTTTTGCCAGTATCTTTGCATGCTCGGCTTTCAAGCCGTCTAGTACCTGTTCCTTATAGCTAAGTACTGTATCTAGTGGAAAAAAGAATTTTTTCATCGTACAATCCTCTGCATCATCTGTAATGACTCTCCTAATGAAAAGCTCTCATCTATCTTCTGCATCAAAAATTCATTTACCTTGTCAATCTTGGAAATCGCCCCGTCAAGTTTGGGGTTCGTCCCCGCTTTGTAAGCGCCTATTGAAATCAAATCTTCATTTTTTGAATATATACTTAAAATATCCCTCATTTTCGCAGCTGCCATCCTGTGTTCATCTGGCACAATGTTTGTCATAAGACGAGAAATACTGGCATTTACATCTATCGCTGGGAAATGATTTTCGTTGGCAAGCTTTCTGCTTAACACAATATGCCCATCTAAAATACCACGAACAGTATCCGCTATAGGTTCATTCGTATCATCACCCTCTACTAACACAGTATACACTCCTGTAATCGACCCCTTTTCAAATTTGCCGCTGCGCTCCAAAAGTTTTGGAAATTCTGCATATATAGATGGAGTATATCCTCTTGCAACCGGTGGCTCTCCGGTCGCAAGCCCTATCTCACGCTGTGCCATGGCAAAACGCGTAAGAGAATCCATCATCAGAAGAACGTCCTTCCCCTGGTCTTTAAAATATTCTGCAATTGTTGTAGCCACAAGAGGACATTTCATACGCAGCATTGCCGGCTGGTCAGATGTCGCCACAACAAGGACACTCCTTTTTAGTCCTTCTGGCCCCAAATCTTTCTCAATAAATTCACGTACTTCCCGTCCTCGCTCTCCTACCAATGCAATAACATTAATATCAGCCTTTACATTCTTCGCGATCATTCCAAGCAATGTACTTTTTCCAACACCACTTCCCGCAAAGATTCCAATACGCTGTCCCTTTCCTATCGTATTAAGTCCATCAATCGCTTTTACGCCGAATTCGAGCGTATCTGTTATAGGAGGTCTTTTGAGCGGGTTTATGTAAGTATTTTCTACATAGTAATATCTCGGTGTGGGAAACGGTCCAAAATCATCCATCGGATTCCCTGTGGCATCTATAATCCGGCCTCTTAAGAACTCTCCAACCGGTATCTTCAGACGGCGCTTTGTATTTCTCACAAAACTTCCTGCCGCCACACCGCTGATGTTTTCGTATGCCATAAGCTGCATCTTATCTTCCCGGAATCCAACAACCTCTACTGGTATCTGCCTATGCTTTTCCTCATTATAAATCATAGCAATGTCTCCAATACTGGCGCGGTTCCCTGATGATTCCATAGCCATTCCGACAACATTTTCAATTTTTCCTATATAACTTACCGTCTCTGACTTCTGAATCAATTCTGGCAGCTTTGAAAACATATTCTTCCCACCTCAGCTACGCTCTGACATTGTTTAATATATCTTTGATGTTTTCTAACTGTGTACCTACACTTGCATCTATAATCTCATCTGGAAGTTCAATAATACATGTTCCATCTTCACCATTATCCATTGTTATAATCTTAATATTATCAGACAGACCGGACAATGCCTCCAAAAACTCAGTATCTACTTCCATAGATATGCCGCTTTCGCACTTTGTGACATAAATCTTTGCCCATTGTTTTTTTCTAAGCTTATCTGTAGCCGCAAGAATCATACGCTTTATAATATCTCCGCTTGACTGGAGGCTCGTCTGAATAATCTTTTCTGCCACTGCAAGCGAAATACGCTTTAAATCATCTATGTACTTCTCTAAAATCTTATCCTTTTCAATGGAAACCTCTTTTACAGCCTCTGCAAACCCCTGGTCAATCTCTCTTATCTTTTGCTCAAGGATTCTCTGCTGCTCATCATAAGCCTCCTTGTATCCATCCTCACGGCCTGCCTTTATGCCCTCGTCATATCCCTGCTGCCGAAGATATTCTGCCTGTTCTCTTGCATCAGACAAGATCTGGCCTGCCTTTCTTCTTGCCTCTTCCAGAATTTCATTTTCTGCTTCAACCAAAGCGTTCGGATCGGGCCCGTCTGTTTCTTCTACATCATTCCCGTCTTCCTGCTCTTCGGTCTGCACATCTTCTTTAATCTTAAATCCCGCAAAAAAATCAAACGGTTTAATATCTTGATTTTTTTCCGGTTCCTTCACGATCCTAGGCAATGATTTCATCCTTTCCGCTCTTAACTATAATAAGCTCTCCAGCCTCTTCAAGTCTTCTAATTACGCCAACAATCCGCTGCTGTGCTTCCTCTACATCACGCAGACGTACATTGACTGTAACTTCAAGGTCAGACTGGATACTCTCTGCCATACGGCTGGATACATTTGCAAAGACAAGCTGTTTAATATTCTCATCAGAACCTTTAAGTGCGTATACAATATCTTTAACATCACATTCACGGATAAATCTCTGAATCGATCTGTTGTCCATGGATACAATATCCTCGAATACAAACATTTTCTTACGGATTGTATCTGCAAGTTCTTCATCTTCCTTGCCAAGCTCATCAAAGATATATTTTTCATTCGCTCTATCCATATGGTTCATAACATCAGCTATGTAATCAATACCACCAATCTTCGTGTAATCCTCAGTAGTAAGTACACTTTCAAACCTTTTCTTCAGCGAAGCTTCTACAATCTTAATTGCTTCTGGGGATGCTCCCTCCATCTTGGCAATCGACTCTACCACTTTAATACGCTTTTCTTTAGGCAGCTCGCTGATAACTGTGGATGCCTGATCTGAATCTGCATAGGAAAGCACCAGCGCAATCGTCTGCGGTCTCTCATGCTGTAAAAAAGAAACTAAATTCTTTACGTTACTCTTTCTAACAAATTCGAAAGGACGTACCTTTAAGGATTTGGACAATTTTTCTAAAAGTGACTGAGCAGTACTTTCACCGAACGCTTTCTCAAGTACTGCCCTGGCATATTCCATTCCTCCGTCAGTTACTACTTTCTGCGTCAGACATGTCTTATAAAATTCATCTAAGACCTCTTCCATCTGTTCCGGAGTAATATGTCCAAGCTTTGCCACCTCTATTGTTAATTTTTCAATATCAGATTCACTCAAATGCTTGTAAATCTTAGATGCTTTATCGGCTCCAAGAGAAACAATGACTGCTGCCGCTTTTTGCTCTGATGTCAGCTTATTATTCTCCATTTCCACCGCCTCCATTCAGCCAGTTTTTCAATAACTGTGCAGATATCTCGGAGTTTTGTTCTGCAAACTCACGAATACTCCTCTTAAGTTCCATGCCTCTGTCGTTTCTGATTTCCTGAAGCTCCTGATTAAGATCAAATAATGGGGGTTCTACTCCCTCAGCGCCATCAGCTCCTTCTG
Source organism: Lachnospiraceae bacterium (assembly GCA_910575605.1). Classification (GTDB taxonomy): domain Bacteria; phylum Bacillota; class Clostridia; order Lachnospirales; family Lachnospiraceae; genus CAPEBR01. The sequence continues at coordinate 26,105 of CAJTEW010000012.1, read as the reverse complement.
CCTGTATAAGCTCTTCCTCATCTTCGTCTTTACCGCGCCTTCTGATAATCAGGAAAATAACCAATCCTATTAGTAATACCAAGAGCACTGCCGCTGCTATAAATACCCAAAGCGGAACAGTCTCTATCAGTTTTGCAAAACCTGTCTTTGCTTCCTCATCTGAATCATTTGTACCATCATTAAAAGGTGCACTTACTATCGCGATTTTTTCTCGCTGATCAGCTGCCGCTATACCTGCTGCATTTCCTACCAGCGCAAGAAGCTGAGATTCTCTTAAATCGCCAAAGCCGTCGCCATTAATTGCAACAGAAACAGTAAGATCATCCAGCGCTCCCGGCGTTACCTGTCCCTGCTCCTTTATCTGGTTCACAAGATACTCTCTAGAAACGCTTTCACTGTATGCAGAAGCATCATCAGTGTCACTGTCTGTATTATATTCATCTGCGTCTGCATTCGTCTCTGCACCCGCTACGCCGCCTGCTCCATCTGCTCCGCCTGCACGTTCAACATATCTCTCTTCATTGCTGACAATTCCCGTTTTATCTTCTTCATCTATCTTCTCAGGAGTATTATATGTAATCGTCTCCCTAATCAGGTTCTCCATATTAATCTGCGCTCTTGCAGAAACCCTTACATTATTCTGTCCGTAAAGAGGGCCGAGCACCTTCATGACATTATTCGCAATCTGGTTCTCTACTACCTGCGCAATCTCTTCTGCGTCAGAACCTGTGGAAGATAATGAAGAACCTGCATCTGATTCTACCGACACATCATTGCCGTTTCCATCAAAAACTGCCACATCTTCAAGCTCCATCCCTGGAACACTTTTCGCGACAAGCCTCTGAATGCCTGCCGCCTGCTCCGCTGTAGGCGAGCCTCCATCCTGCATTGTCACCACTGCTGTCGCACTGGACTTCTGCTCATTATCGCTCAAAACATATTTGCTCTCTTCTCCAAGTGCAATCGTAACCTTCGCATCCTTCACGCCATCAAACAAACGTATCGTAGAGCCTATACGGTCTTGAAGATCATACAGCTTATAAGTATTTTTATCCGAATCTGTAGTCATAACGCCCGCATTATCTTTAAATGTGTCATATGTAAATCCGCTTTTCGGATAACCTTCCTGTACAAGAGATGCCTTCGTCTGATCCAGAATATCCTTTTTTACCAGGATTTCCGAATCACCGTCATATTTAAAGTCTATTCCATCCTCTTGAAGCTTCTTCGTAATCTGCTGCGCTTCTTCCTGTCCCAGTCCGGTAAACAGACTTCCATAGGGCCGGTTATTTAAAACGAGTGCTATAATTACAGCTCCGGCAATCAGAACTACCACACCAGCAATAATTAATTTTTTAGTCTTGTCACTTAGCTTTCCGGCTGCTTCTTTTAACTGTCCAAACTTTTGCCCAATTTTTTCTTTCATTATCCAAAACTCTCTTATCTTTTTTTGATTTAATGTACCGAACTAACCTGCATTACACGAAAACGCCAGTTCGTAAACAGACCACTCTGTTTACGAACTGATACGCATAATTTCAGTATAAGACTCTAGTGCCTTGGACCTAAGCGCCACAAGCATATCTACCGCGAGCTGGGCATTTGATGCTGCAATCTGTGCCGAGTGCGGATTTTCCGTCTGTCCCGTCGCAAGGAGATACTGTTCCTTAACTTTAATATCACTTGTGGTTCTCACATCGTTAATTGCATTTTCAAAAATATTTTTAAAAGCAGTTATTCCTTCCTGTCCCCTAACAACAGATTCCCCCGCTGTCCCTGCAGAATTTACCGAGCTTACCGGGCTCATCAATTGAATAGGAGTAATGAACATCTCTTCCATAATTATGTATCAATCCTTTCTACAAATATTCCTGACTATTGTCCTTTAATTGCTGTCTGATACATCTTGATATCAGAAGTTACTGACTGCAAAAGATAGTAATAATGAAGCCATGTTCTTGTCATCTCTGTATTTTCAACATCTGCATTAACATTGTTTTCATCAACTCTTGCAGAATCGTCTCTGGACGATACAGTATAATTCATTCCTTGAATTGCTTCCTTTATCTTCTTATCACTTTTTGTCTCACTTGCAGCAAGCAGCCTTTTCCTGTAAGTCTCTTCAAAGCTGACCTGCTTTCTCTTATACCCTGGGGTATCAATATTGGCAAGATTATTATTTATCGCCTCTTGCTTTTTCCACAGACAGTCAAGGGATTTTTCCGCCATTGCTATCGTATTTCCAAACATCCGAATGTCACTTCCTTTTATAAAATATTATAATTATAAGGCTAAATCCCGCTAAACGGGCATCATTAATTATCATACACCTAATTTACCGAAAACTCAAGTTTTTTTACTGCATTTACAATATTTCACATTTCGTTCACAACAGACTGTTTTCCTCATCTTCCTTCTTTTCTGAAGCAATAGAAAGCCCCAGCGAATCCATCTGATTCTGAAGCTTAAGGTACATCGTTCCCATCAGATACTGTTTTGTGAGCTCTGTAAGCTCTTTATCCGAAAGGACCGATGATATTCTTTCATCATTATCCGCCTCTTTATACTGCGTCTGACCAGATACGGTCTGCCCTGTCGTTAAGTCTTCGCCCATATATTCTTTGATTCTCTTTATATAATTTATCGTCTCCTCAAATGGAGGCACACCACCATACTTGCTGACATTGCCGCTTCCCGCATTATATGCTGCTAGTGCAAGCTCTATATCTCCATCATATTGGGTCAGCTTTTCTGCAATATACTTTGCCCCTCCCATAATATTGCTTCTGGCATCAAATGGGTCCTCTACGCCAAGTGCCTGTGCTGTTGCCGGCATAAGCTGCATAACTCCTTGAGCACCTGCCGGAGAGACAGCACTGGCATTAAATCCTGATTCTGCCTTCCCGACCGCCTTCAAAAGTGCAAGCGGCACATTATAAATCTGTGCTGCTTCCTCAAAAATTGAATCCATACTCGCCGGTGCATTAAGCTTCTGCGATGTATTTTGAAATGTATCGTAAAAGCTTTGACCGCTCACCCGAATCTGGGATTTCGTCTGAGCCGGGCCACTGGTTCTTGTCTGTATCTCAGACATTATTCTATTCATATAGTTATATAGATCTGTATAAGCTGTATACCTGTCTGCCATAAAATTCATCTCCTGTTTTTAAATTCATAATATTATCATATACTTTATCTAACATAAAGCAACCAGCCGATTATATTATATAGTATATAATACGAAAAGTATGCAAGTATATTATGCCATTTTTCCTTTTCCTTGAAAAGACTTTTTTATAAATTCTCCGAAAAATTCTTCGGGAACAAAAAAAAGAACAATCTGATATTTACATTCCTTCAATTCAGGTATAAAATAACTATATGCAACATGTACTTATATACAATAAAATTTAGGAGGAACTTAACGTGTTTAAGAACTTAAGAGTGAGAAGTAAGCTATTCTTCTCATACACCATTATACTATTATTTTATATTATAGCTGTCATAGCTGCGCTGATTGGCTTAGGCAGTGTTGTAAGCGGACTGGAAAATTTCTATAAAACTCCCTATCCTATGGTAGAATCTGCATTAGAAGCACAGTCTGCTACAAGAGATATCCAGGCCAATGTATTCCGCGCCAGTATAGCGGATAATGATGCAGAGGTTCAGACGATACTGGCTGATATTGATCAGTCCTCAACAAGGCTTATGGACGCACTGAATGCTTTAGAGGAATGCTATGAAGGCGATACCGCATTGATACAAGCTGTTTCTTCTGCCTCTGAACGGACGCGTACCACAAGAGCGCAGGCGATTGAATACATCACCGCACATGATATTGAAAATGCGCATATTGTTATGAACGGTGAATATGTAACGGCGGCTAACGGCCTGCAGGATGCTATTCAGGATGTAATTGATTCCGCACAGGAAAAAGCGGATGACTATTATGCGTCTGGGTTAAAGACAAAAAAAATATGTACCATTATATTATATGGCCTGGCTGCCTTCAGTATTGTTTTTACAATGTTTATCGCAATAAAAATCATAAGAGGCATTACCCATCCTATTACAGAAATTGAAGTAGCTGTTAAAGCAATGGCAGAAGGTAATATGCAGTCCGAAGTTACATATACATCCAATGATGAGTTAGGACTACTTGCAGAAAATTTACGTTTTGTATTAAAAACATTATCCGGTTATATTTCCCACATTTGCAGCAGAATGGATTCTCTTGCCAAAGGAGACTTAACTGTAGATATGGATATGGACTACCTTGGAGAATTCGAATCTATCAAGCATTCAGGCAATAAGATTATCGAATCGCTGAATGATACTCTTGGACAGATTGAAGATGCCTCCTCACAGGTTGCAAGTGGTTCTGAGCAGGTTTCAAGCGGCGCACAGGCTCTCAGCCAGGGCACAACGGAACAGGCAAGCTCAGTCGAAGAGCTCGTTGCAACTCTCAATGAACTTTCCAGCCAGGTAAATCAGACTGCTAAGAATTCACGCGATGTTAATGCACTTATTAATGATACCGGTAAGGAAGTTGATAACAGCAATAGTAAGATGGAATCTATGATGAAGGCTATGACTAAAATTAATGACTGCTCCAGTGAAATCGAAAAGATCATTAAGACGATTGAAGATATTGCCTTCCAGACAAATATCCTTGCTCTGAATGCCGCCGTCGAAGCAGCACGTGCAGGAGAAGCAGGAAAGGGCTTTGCTGTAGTTGCCGACGAAGTAAGGAGTCTTGCTTCTAAGAGTGCCGAAGCCGCTCAGGAGACTACCATATTAATAGGTAACTCTCTGACAGCTGTCTCTGAAGGCAATCAGATTGCTGCCGATACGCAGAGGTCTTTATTAAATGTAGTGTCAAGCGCCCAAAAGATTGCCTCAAATATGGCGCTTATAACAGAAGCCTCTGATATGCAGGCAGAAGGAATTCAGCAGGTAACCATAGGTATTGATCAGATTTCTGCTGTTATACAGACTAATTCCGCAACCGCCCAAGAAAGTGCTGCATCCAGTGAAGAGTTATCCAGTCAGGCTAACCTTCTTAAGACCTTAGTTGACCGTTTCCAGATTAAAGGCATGACAGCTCCTATCCAGAAGCAGCCGGAGTTACCCATCGAGACAACGCCGGTATCCTTTGATACATCTTCAGATAATGATATAAGCTATAATTATATTCCTGTATCAGAGTCAGAATATGAGCCAGAGATCCCCCCTGCAGCACCAGTTTCAACTCCAGTGCACAATAGACCGGCGCCGGGGATAAAGTTTGTTGATAATAACGAAAAGTACTAAAGATATATAAGAAAAGATAGAAGGCTAAGCAGTTAACTGCTTAGCCCTTCCATTTCAAGTATTGTATCCACAATTTCTCCTATCGTTTTTGCCGTCATTATTTTTTTCATCGGAAACCTAATTCCAAATTTTTCTTCAATAGCAACTATTAGATCAATACGCTCAAAAGAATCCCATTCTTTCACTGGTGTGTTATCACTTACAAAAAGTGATGTGTCATTGAACACTTCTTTAAAAATAGCCTGTACTCTTTCCAGCACTTCTTCTCTTCTCATACTATTCCTTTCATACATCAAATTCTTTTTTTAATTTCTCATATATTCTTTTTCCAATCGTGCCATCCAAATTAGTAAATGCCCGATGTACATCATCCATTCTTTTATTATATAATGGATCGTCTCCATTTAAAACCATTTCTATAAATTTAGGAAGCATTCTCCCTTCTCCACGTCTAGCCCTATAATAATTATTAATATAACTCATAGGAGATTTTCTGCAGTTTCCTTCATTTAATCTCCCCTCATATATGTATACCGGCTTACCAGAAATCATGTATTCTGGAATCATTGAACTATATGTAGTAATAAGTGCATCTGACAATCGAAATGAAATATTATAGTCTCCATTTATATCCAATACACCATTCTCAGACTCCTTCAGCTGTCTCTCCAACGCTTCAATAAATTCTAAAGTGGAATAAAGCTCCCTACTTTTCAATGTATCTTTAAGCAATGGATGAGGCCGCCATATTAAAGCACAACCTGGTTTATCCAAAATATTTTCAAAAATATTTTCATGGTACCATTCTGCATAGCTTTTTTCTTTTCCATATTTTTGTTGGTAATTATATCCATTTATAAAATATGACAAATGGGTATTTAGCAAAAATACTTTTCTCCCTTCTAATTTCTCTCTCCATTCATTCGGATATATTTTTGATTCTTTCATCCCTCTTATTATTGCATCAACCTTAGGCGAACCTATTGCCAAAAGCTTTTCCCGCTCAACTCCGTGGTCGATATATATCTGCTTAACCTTTTCAGACTGCACCAGTACCTTATCAGCTATGTGAATTGCACTCATATAGCACATAAAAGCCCCCTGCTTTGGCGAATAATATCCCATCATACCATATGGACTGTATACCAGATGGTCTGTATAACGTTTTAAATTATACGAATAATACTTCTCTGGGACTCTCGTCACATTATTGGTTCCATCATAAGGATTATGAATAAATATTATGTCCGGGTGCTCATGCTCCAAAATGTATTCATCAAAATGTACCACTGGTACATTCTTCGGAAACAATTCGCCTTCATAATGTAACTCTTTCTTATTTCCTTCAAAATCCAATGTATAATATGGAATTACAACCACTTTAACCTCACACGCCTCATCTGCTGCTGCTGCTTCCCATACAGATTCCAAACTGGTCCACATAGATGCTTTATAAGGCATAAAAACAACCTTTAAAGCTGCTGTAATATTACTTTCCACTTTTTCATGTGCCCTCTGAATGTATAAGTTCAATTTCTTCTGAATTTCATTAGCATTAAGCCTTGCTTTATTTTCCAGACAAGAGCTGATCTCAAATACTTGTTCACAATATTCTTCCAGCTCTCTGACGATATCTTTCTGATTTTTCTCAAACTGCTCTATCGTGTTCCCTGCTAATAATGCACATTCCTGACAATCTGCCAGAATATTATTTACCTTTACATACTCCTCCTTCTGCAACAGCAGACGTATCTCATTATGCGCCTCCCGCAGAGTTGTAAATAAATCAAGTATTTTTCTTTTAACTGCTTTTCTCATAAATCAGGCTGTCCCTTTCATTTCTATAGCTTTTCCAAATCTTTGACAACTCCCACATTGATTGCTTTAGCATTTTTATTAATCTTCCTTAGAAATCCAGTTAAAGTTTTTCCCGGACCAATTTCTATAAAAGTATCCACACCATCTTCAAGCATGCGCTCTACACTCTGCTGCCATCTCACTGGTGACGAAACCTGTTTCACTAAAAGCTGCTTTATATCTTCTTTTTTTGTTACATAATCCGCTGTCACGTTTGAAATATATGGTTTTACAGGCTCTCTTATATCTATTGTATTTAATACTTTTTCCAGCCTTTTTCCAGCCTCATATAATAACTCAGAGTGAAACGGCCCACTTACATTTAATGGAAGGATTCTTTTAGCTCCTTTCTCCTTTAATAATTCTCCCGCCCTTTTGACTGCCTCTGTATGCCCGGTTATGACAATCTGCCCAGGACAATTATAATTAGCTATTGATACAATACCTTCTGATTTTTCACAAATTCCTTCTACTGTATATTGAGCTGCTCCAATTACCGCTGCCATAGCGCCTCCCACAGGCATTGCCTCCTGCATATAAAGTCCTCTCTTTCTCACTATCCGAAATGCATCCTCTACGCAAAGCGTATCAGAAGCAATCAACGCCCCATACTCCCCAAGACTAAGGCCGGCAGATGTCGTGGAAATGATTCCCTTTTCATTTATAACCGCTAAAATTGCAGCCTCTACTGTAAGTATTGCAATCTGTGTATATTCTGTTACATTTATTTTTTCACTTTCCTCAAAACATAGTTTAGGAATATCAATTCCTGATTCATCAGAGGCTTTATGAAAAACTTCTTTACATATGGAAAAACTTTCGTAAAAATCCTTGCCCATTCCAATATACTGAGTTCCTTGCCCCGGAAATACAAATGCTATTTTACTCATAGATTATCCTACCATTCCTCTAAGATCTGTTTCGTTTTGCTGCACACACTATAATACCTCCGAATATATTCTTCAAAAGTAATTTTCTTTATCCCATTGTAAAATCTCACGTCATACTTTATATCTTTATCCCACCATTCTAATCCCAGATATTTTGCAACACTGGGATATATGGGAACCTCTGTACAGTGTGTCTCATATTCCTGAATAGTGGGATTATCTTTCAGTTGTTCCATCTTATCCACTTCGTCTGTACCTAAACCAAGGTATCTTAAAACTGCCCTTACCATCTCACACACGAGGCAGGTATGCATATGCGCCATATCTCTATATAACATTTTTTTCTTAAAGTTACTACGAATATACGATGCAATTTTTATATCACATTTATCTTCTTCATATTCCAACATCCGCAGCATTGTATTAATATGTCTCTCTACCTGTTCTTCTGTATAAAAATTATCTCCAGTGAGCACCGTTATAATTTCTTCGACATCCTTACCCTCTTCTATCATTCTGTTAATGTTTTCATCCCCATATTCAAAAGGACCATGATCTGGCCTATTATTATCCTTTTTAAAATATGAGTTCAATGCACTTTTCCAACTTCTTCCCATCTGTGGCCAGTAAAGTCGTACTAACGCACTTGGTAGTGTAATTATTCTACATGTTTTTGGCAGTTCCTCTGGGCTAAAATATAAAGGATTATCTTCCTCATGCTGCATACAAATATATAGTTCACACATATTTTTCACAAAGCTCTGAAGCCTTAATGACCATCTGCTTTTCCAAAAATGTATCGAAAAGCGTATTAACATATATTCTTCTTTGAAATCGTTTATAGTCCATAAAAAGTTACATATTACAGCGGTTTGACAAGCACCTGCCATAATTGCAATTTTTCTTTTTGTCAAAACAACCTCCGCTACTGTCGAATCTACATATTCTTCAAAAACTTTTAGTCCACTTGCCAGTATCTGATTTTCAATATGCATAAGAGGGCCTGCAAAAATAATAATATAATCGTTTTCCTTCATGTCATATTTTTCCCAGCCTACAACCGGAATTCTGCTTTCATTATCCAAATAATCCGGATGATTTTTCTGTTCTGTTATACAGCCTTTTATATGAAAGCTCTCTTTATACTTATAGTAAAATTCCCTGGCCTTATCATTATAACCCCAAATAACAAGATCTCCCGTTTCAAGTCTGGACTTTATCAATGCCTTTATCTGTTCTGCACTTTTCTTCATTCACAGCCACCTTTACAACAAAAATTTTATACTATTTTTATGATAATTTACTATATAGAATTTTTCCGGCCTCATTTCTTGGAATCTGCTCAATATGGCAGACCTTGAAAGCCCCGGAATTAATACCAAGCTTATCTGCAATATATCTTTTTATCTTTTCATGCTCCTTTTCAGACGTAACATAAATGTGCATGCAGTCGTCATTCCCTACACAAGCACATTCTGTATCAAAAGCAGATTTAATTATATTTTCACATTCATCCAGCCCAATTCTATACCCACATAGTTTAAGGAAACGCTTCTTTCTTCCTACAATATAAAAGAATCCATCTCCATCCATCTTTACCATATCGCCAGTATACAGCACTCCATGTCTTTCATCACCAAGAAGCAGATCTTCTCCTGACTGTGCATATCCTAATGTTACATTAGGTCCTTCATACACCATCTCTCCGATTACTCCTGGTTCTGTAATCTTCTTTCCTTCTTCATCAAGAAGATAAAGTTTTCCATTTGGAATTGCTTTCCCGATACTTCCACATTTTTCTATAGCATATTCTGATGGAAGATATGCCATTCTAGCGCTTCCCTCTGTCTGCCCATAAGTAACAATAAACTTTCTTCCAGTATTTTTCGCGTATTCCGCAAATTCCCGATGCAATTCCTCATTTAGCTTTCCCCCTCCTTGTGTAAAAATTTTAAGATAGGGTAGCTCCATTTTAAATACACGTAATTTTTTCAAAATTTCATAACTATACGGAACATTTGTAAAAACAGTTGCCTTCTGCTCTTTTAAATATACCCAATATTTTGGATTTAAAACATTCATAGAAGTAAGAAGTACTGTTGCACCAGAATACAAATGGCTGTTCATTACAGACAACCCGTACGTATAATTAATTGGAAGGTCTACAATAGGTCTTTCTGTGCCGTCCATTTCAAAAAATGCAGATATATTTTTCGCCTGCGCCTCTAAATTTGCATAAGAATGTCGAACCAGCTTTGGACTTCCTGTTGACCCTGAAGTAGTTAGGAGCAATGACAGTTCTTCATATAACGGATAACCCGTCAGCCCTGTTGCTTCCAAAACATAATGATAGCCTTCAAATAGAACATCTTTACTCTCTGCCATACACAAAGGTTTCCAGATATATTCAGGCTGGTATATACGAATCAGTTCCCCTAATAACTCTTTATCCATAGATGCACCCAGCATCAGTGGAACTATATGATTACTCATTGCACCCAGATAACCCAAAGCAGCGCCTACACTGTTATCATTCAAAACAAATATTAATGTTCTTTTATTAACAGCAGAATAAAAGGAAGGAACAAATTTTACAATATCTCCATAAGAAACTTGATTTCCCTCACTATCTATTAATGCTATATTCTCTTGATTCTTTTTTTCAATTTCTAGAAACATATCTATCCTCTCCTCTAATTTATTAAATATATTTTGTGGCTTTTAACTATGGTACAATTCCTCCGCCAATAACCAAAATCTGACCAGTTACATAGCTCGAACTCTCTGATGCCAAATAGAGACATCCATCTGCAATTTCCCTAGGCTCTCCAAGCCTTCCCATACCAACATAAGGTGTTCTGCCCTTATATACATCTCTAATCGTTTCTTCAAGACGCTCCGTCTGTATCATTCCTGGCGCCAGAGCATTAACCCGTATGTTATATGGAGCCAGCTCCTTTGCCATTGACTTTGTTAGCGCTGCAACAGCGCCTTTACTGGCAGAATAAGCAACCTGCCCTTTACTTCCTTCGATTCCTACAACTGAAGATAAATTGATAATGCTTCCATTTTTTTGTTTCATCATAAATCTTGTTGTAATAAGCTGTGTAAGATTCAAAAGTCCAAATACATTTACTTCAAACATTTCTCTTGTCTTATCAATTGAAATCATTCCCAGCATTTCATTGCTGACCATTCCAGCATTATTAACAAGGACATCTACTCTTCCCTGTTCCTTTTTTATCCGCATAACTGCTTTTCTTATCTCTTCTGTATTTGTAATATCAAAAAATAAAGGAATGATCTTTCCCTTACTTTTTATATTTATATTATCTGACCATTCTGCAAGACCTCCTTTTGCCCTTGCATTCGCATACACAATTGCTCCTTCCCTGGCAAAACACTCTGCAGTCTCCTTTCCAATCCCGCGGCTTGTCCCAGTAATCAGACATACTTTCCCCTTCAGCATTTCTTTTTCCTTGTTCAAGCTCCTGCCTCCTTGTTTTAAAGTGGTATATTACCATGCTTTTTTGTAACTATACTCCTTCTTTTAGTCCGGCACATCCTAAATGCACATATAAGCTTTTCTCTCGTTTCTTCCGGCAGAATCACCTCGTCTATATATCCTCTTTTTGCAGCAATATATGGATTCATAAAAGTTTCCTCATATTTCTTTACAAATCCCTTTTTTATTGCTCTGCTGTCCTCCGCATTTTTTATTTCCTGCCTATAAATAATATCTGCCGCTCCTTCCGCTCCCATAACCGCAATCTGCGCAATAGGCCATGCATATACCATATCTGCTCCCATATTTTTACTATTCATGGCGATATATGCACCGCCATACGCTTTCCGCATAATAAGAGATACTTTTGGAACTGTAGCCTCTGAATATGCATACAGAAGCTTTGCACCTTTTCGTATAATACCGCCATGCTCCTGCTGTGTTCCAGGAAAGAATCCCGGTACATCTATAAGTGACAGAACTGGAATATTAAATGCATCACAAAATCTAATAAATCTCGCCCCTTTTTCAGACGCATTTACATCTAATGATCCCCCCATAACAAACGGCTGGTTAGCTACAATACCAAGAGACTGTCCATTTAGCCTCCCAAATCCTATCACCAAGTTAGATGCATAATCCGATTGGACTTCCAAAAAACTTTTCGGATCAACAATTACCTCTACTACTTTATGCACATCATAAACTTTTCTTTGTTCATCGGGTACAATTTCCTGCAGCAGGCTAGATTTATCCTCTGTACTGCACTCTGCGATTTTCATTATCTCTTCATTATTGGCAGGCAGGTAAGATAACAGATTTCTTACTCCATTCAGACATTCCTCATCATTCTTAAAAGCAAAATGTGCAACCCCACTTTTTTCCATATGGGTTCTTGAACTCCCAAGTTCAAAAGAAGATACTGTTTCCCCAATAACTTCTTTTACAACCCCCGGACCTGTTATAAACATTCTGCTGTTACTCTCCGTCATAAAAATAAAATCACAAATTGCCGGAGAGTAGCAGGCTCCCCCTGCACAAGGCCCGGCAATAACTGCAATCTGAGGGATTACCCCTGACGCTCTTGTATTTCTCAGAAACATTCCGCTATATCCACTTAAAGAACTAATTCCCTCTTCAATCCTGGCGCCGCCACTATCATTGATTGCAATAAGCGGTGCACGCATTTCTAACGCACGGTCCATAATTCTGCAGATCTTCAAGGAATGATATTCCCCCAAAGTACCGCCTATTACTGTAAAATCTTCTGAATAAGCAAATGTAAGTCTACCGTCTATTTCTCCATATCCAGTTATAACACCATCACCAGGAACTCTTTTTTCCTTCATCTGAAAATCATCAATCCGGGATTCAATCAAATTATCAACTTCTACAAAAGTGCCTTCATCAAAAAGAATATTTAATCTTTCCCACGCAGTCAGCTTTCCCTTTTCATGCTGCCTGTAGATCCGTTCTTCCCCGCCGCCTTTTCGTGCTTTCTTCCTCTTTTCAATCAATTCCTCAATATATTTTCGATTCCACATATTAATTCTTTGCCCTTTATATGTATATATTATATTTCTTCAAGATTTCTTTTCCTTTAGTATAGGAAGTAAACTCCAAAATATCCTCTGTTTCAAACATAATATCAAAAACATCTTCCATGGAAGTAATTAAATTAACATGCCCTATAGAATCCCAGTCTGTAGTCTCCCCCATTACAACCTTATCTGTCAATTCTCCCTCTGCAAGCGAAAAAGCTTCCATAAAAACCTGGTTATATTTTCTTAACTGTTCCATTTTCTTGTTTCCTTTCTTAACTACTTTTCTTCATAGTGTCCATCATCCCAGTAATAATTTGTATAAAGCATTCCTGCCTCCACGTTATGCTTCAAAGTTAAATTCACAACTCCCCATGACAATCCCAGCCCATAGCCTGATGCTATGATTTTATACACCTCTTTTTTACATGAACTGTTCACAAGGGTATCAACAATAGCAAGCGGTATGGATGAACTCACAGTGTTCCCATATCTGTCAATAACTATAGGAAGTTTTTCCACCCCAACCTTGCATTTCTTTGCAATAGTTTTCATAATTAAAATATTAGCCTGATGTAAAGCTAACATATCAATATCTTCTATATTTATCCTATTTATTTGAATAAATTCCTTTATCGTTTTCACCACATCTGTAATAGAAAAACTGAATACATTATTTCCATCCATATAGACGTAGCCATTAGGGTTTTCTCTGTGCCGATATCCTCCCCCTACTGCCAGAAGGCTCTGATATCTTGTTCCGTCTGATTTTAAAAGAAAATGAATGTCCTCCGAGCCGCTCTCCCTCTCTAAAGCAATCGCTGCACCGCAGTCTCCAAACAACATATTGCTGGTAGTTGCAGGGTCCGTCGCAATACTGCTCATATCTCCTGTCAGCATTATTCCTCTTTTTACATCTGAATTCTGCATGACTGACCCCATAACAGACATCCCATAAACAAATCCTGAGCATCCCAGTCCAATATCCAAAGCCATACATTCTTTTCCCAGACCTAACCTGCCCTGAAGGACACATGATGTCCCTGGCCTTCTATAGTCAGGCGCATGGGAAACAAAAATCAAAACATCTATACTTTCTCTTTCCCACCCCAGCCTTTTCAAAAGCTCTTCCGCAGCCACATAACATAAATCAGAAGCTGTCTGTCTTTTCAAAATCCTATATGTGGATTTAACCCCTGTAGATTCTATTACTTTGTCTACCGTATCCTTTCCGAATTTGTTATAATGCATGGTTGTATCAACCTTGTTGTCAGGCAGGGCGCATATAATACCCTTTATGCTTAAATCTCTTAAAGTCCCACAAGCCATAAGTTCCACTCCTTTTAGCAGCTTCCGCCATCTATTGTATAATTAGCTCCCGTAATAAAGCTGGAAGCATCACTCAACAGATAGGCAATTAAACCGGCAACATCTGTTGGTTCTCCTATACCAAGCAGCTGATTTTGCCCTAATATATTATTTTTCGTCTTTTCATTCCATTGATCCACCATCGCAGTATTAATAAATCCCGGTCTTACGCTATTTATTCGTATATTCTTTTTTACTAATTCCTTTGATAACGTCTTGACGGATATATCCACTGCTGCTTTACTTGCAGCATAAATAGTCTGGCCTATACTCCCTTTTACTGCTGCCATCGAGGAAACTCCTACAATGCTCCCTCCATTATGATTCCTGCAAGAATAGTGTTTTATTAGTTCCATAAATGAATAATAATTCGTTTTCATAACTATATCCATATTCTCATAATTCAAATTCCTAACCGGAAGGCATAGCGATATACCCGCACAGTGGACAAGGCCATCTAATTTTTTTCCATCTTCATCTACAATCCTTTTTACCAGGCTTCCTATACCATCTAATCTCGTCAGATCGTATACATAATATTGATGCGGCTTTCCCTCCATCTGTTCTAAAACAGCCTTAAGCCTCTGTTCACTCCGCCCAATTAAAATTACCTGTGCATCTAATTCACTTAACATAATAGCAACAGCTTTTCCGATTCCTGAAGATGCACCTGTAACTATTATTTTTCGTTCTGACAAATTAACTAACGGTTTCATTTATCCTCCTGAATTAATCCATTAGATCTAAAATATCCTGAACAGTAGACAGTTTCTTAATATCAGAGCCATTAATTTCTTTTCCAAATTCTTCATCCATCAATACAATCAACGATAATGCTGCCATTGAATCCCACTCTTCTATTTCGTTTAACACATCCCCTGCCTGCAGTGTTCCTTCGTCCAATTCCAACATATCTTCTAACAGTTCCATTTTTTTATTTACTTCCATTTCTATTCTCCTTCTTAATCCTCTTTTTTTCCTAACAACCACTCATCTGCATATTTATCCGTAAATTTATAGCCCATTTTTTTATGATATTTCAAAGATGCAATATTGTCATTTAAAACCCAGCCCTGAAGATATTGTATATTCCGTTCATGTAGTATTTTACATCTTTCATATAGCAATACTGGAGCAAATCCATTCATTCTAAACTGTTCCCGTACAGCAACGGCCATTCCTTTTGCTATATTATTTTTTACAAAAGCAATACTGGCGGCACATATTTGATTTTCCTTATCTAAAATGCATAAATAAGCCCCTCTTTTAATCTCATCCTGCATTTCTTCAAATGTATGTGATAAATCATAGTCTTCAACAATTGTATTATCAACCAGCATTTCCTCTATTTCAGTTACCATATCCATATTAGCAGCCACACAACGATACCCCTTTGTTTCCATGAACCGCATATACTTTTCAATTTGGTTATGCCTTTCAACAACTGCTTTTGTTTCTACCTTTGCCTGCATTAGCAGCCCTTTTTTTATAAATCCGCTTTCTACTAAACGTTTATCCACCTCACTTCGAGCCGAAATATTCTGCCCTTTTTTGTACATGTTTCTTATAAGAATTTTTTTATTCTCTGGCATAATTTTAAATTCTATCTGCCCGTTCACACACATATACAATTTATAATATTTTCCCTCGTCCAGAAAAAACAATACGCCTGCCTGATTTTTCTCATAATACATCTTTCCAGCTTTTATATAGCTTTCTAAATCTGTTTTCAAAAAATCCATATTAGTAAATATATTCTTATAAGCCAATTTGCTTTTTTTTATAAGCTCTCTATATAGCTCATAACTCTCCAGCTTTTCCACTCATATATACCTCCTTCAATTGTTTCCTATCTAGCTTTCCATTGGCATTATACGGAAATTGGTTTACCTTTACAAAAACATTTGGTATCATATAAGCAGGCACTTTTCTGCTGAATAATTCCTCTAGCTCTTCATCTTCATACGCAGGTCCTTTATAAAAAAATACAATCTTCCGCTTTTTATCATCATATATACATGCACATGTCTCAATCCCCTCAAATCCGCCGGCAGAAGCCTCAATCTCTCCAAGTTCGATCCGATGTCCCATATGTTTAATTTGAAAATCCTTTCTGCCTAGATAGAGAATTTCATTTTTTTCATTTACCTTGACTAAATCACCAGTACAATAAATTAAGTCTCGATATTCCTGATTTAACGGATTTTGAATAAATACTTCTTCACTTTTTTCTTTATTTTTATAATAGCCCAGGGACAAGCTGCGTCCTCTAATACAAAGTTCTCCTATTTTTCCTTTAGAAACCGCATGGTTGTTTTCATCTAATATAATGTAATCTGTATTTTGACAGGCTACTCCAATTGGAAGCTGTTCGTCATCACTAAACTCTCGATCCAAAATATAGTATATACATACATCAGTAATCTCAGTTGGCCCATACAAATTTGCATATAACGCATCTGGCACATGCTTTCTCCATATATTTAAATATTTATTTGACATCACTTCCCCGGCAAATAAAATATTTTTCAAAAATCTTAATGAAACTTTACTTAACGCTCTTAACTTTGCAACTGTACATAACACTGAAGGAACAAAAAATACCGTTGTAATACGATTTTCATTCAAATATTCCAGTAATTGCATAGGAAATACAAAGCACACTTTAGGAATAATATAGACCGTAGCACTATTTTTCAGTCCGCAATATATATCCAAAATCGAATTATCAAAATAAAATGGAGCCTGATTTCCAAAACTATCCTGACTTGTAATATGAAATGTTTTCGTAACCCATTCTGTATATTCAATAACAGACTGCTGTGATACTACAACTCCCTTAGGAATCCCTGTAGAACCACTGGTAAAAAGTACATACATGGGATCCATGTCAATTGATTTTCTACGAATATCTTTTAACTGCTCCAGGTTTGTTTCACCCTGAATAATATCATCGTAGAAAAGCAATTTCTTTCCTTCTATCTCCTGTTCAATGATGCCTGCATGCTCTTTATCCGTAATAATGATAGGTGTCTCTAATATATCCAATATTGTCTTTACCCTCTGTAAAGGCATCGACACATCAATAGGGCAATAAAAATTTCCACTATAAAGAACTCCTAAAAAAGAAGCTACGGCTTTTACACTTTTTTCCAAATATACTGCTACAGGTTTTCGAAATAAATTATATTTTTCTATTTCTGTCCCAATAGCCTGTCCATATTTTTTTAAATCTGTATATGTATATGTTTCCCACTCGTCTACAAACGCGGCTTTATCTGGATACTTCTCGGCAGAGTCTTCCAAATATTCCAATACATTAGTTATCATTTCAATCTCCTCATACATCAATTCGCCATTTTAATCAGCCGGGTTTAGAACTTATTTTTCAAGTATCCACTCATTAGCCTGTTTACCAGCAAAACGGTAGCCCAGGCTCATATGATATTGTAAAGAATCATCATTATCGAGTTCAACCCAACCCTGTACAAGTCCTATCTTTCTCTCACATAACTGCTTAAATATCTTGTAATCCAAAATCGGTGCCAATCCACGTATTTTATATTCTTCTTTCACTGCAAGCGCCTCAATCTGTGCTATATCTACGTCCATATCAGCGATAATTGCTGCACATAATTCTCCTTTCTCATTTACAATACACAGATAAGAACCCTTTTCCATATTCCTCTTCTCTTCCTTTGTTCGAAAAGTCATATGGTAATCTTTTATGACCCTAGATTCTAAAATCATATCTTCTATTTCTTCATAACATGAAATATCTGGAATAATACAAGAATACCCCTTTCTTTCCATTTTTTTTGCATACTGCTCTATAACTTTGCAATTTGCAATTAATTCTTGTGGATTACCTTCAATTTGTGCTGTAGTTCCTTCCTGTTTAAACCCCAGTGACTGTAATCGTTCTTCAACATATGATAATTTTACATCCTTCTTTTTTGTACGGTAAACGTTTCTTATCAGAAGCTTTTTATCACGAGATGGTATTTCAAATAATTGTTTTTCATCAACATATAAGCAAACCCGATAGAACGTATCTTCATCAAAATAAAAAATAAGTCCGTAGTCACTTTTTTCGAAGCTTACTCTTTCTAATTCTATAAAACGCTTTATATCATCAGACATAAGATAAATATTTGAAAATGGTCTTCTACATATGCTTCTAAAATCCTCTGTTAGTTCTTTATATTCCTGTACAGATAATACTTTATTTATCATATTTATATTTCTCCATTTTCTTTTTCAACAATGTCCTGTACTAATTTCACAATACTATCTACAGTCTGAAAATTTGCAGAAACTATCAACTCTGGATTGATTTCAATATGAAAAGCATCCTCTAATTTCATTACAATATTAACAATCTCAAAGGAATCAATTAACCTTTCTTCTAATAAATTCTTATCTGCATTTATCCTGATCTTAGCATTAGACTCACTTAATATCTCCAATATCGTTTCTCGCATTTACTTTTCCTTTCTAGTTAAATACATATCTTTTAAATTTTTCTTATCGATTTTTCCATTAGGATTATACGGAAATTCTTCTATCTCAATAATTGTATCCGGCAGCATATACTCTGGTATTTTTTTCTTTAAGTACTCTTTTAAAAGAACATTTTCATAATTTTTCCCTTTATAGTAAAATACTATCTTCTGTTTTTCGTCATCATATATACACGCACATGTTTCAATACCTTCAATTCCTCCAGCAGCAACCTCAATCTCTCCCAGCTCAATTCTGTGGCCCAAATGTTTAATCTGATAATCCTTTCTCCCTAAATAAATAATCTCACCTCTTTCATTCACCCGAACCAGATCACCTGTACAATATATCAGCTCTCTATATTCGTGATTCAACGGATTCTGGATAAATACCTCATTACTTTTTTGGAAATTTTTATAGTATCCTAAGGCAAGACTTCTTCCTTTAATGCAGAGTTCACCAACCTCACCTTTTAAAGCTGCTTCCCTTTTTTCATTTAGTATTACATAGCTTGTATTTCTACAAGCTTTTCCAATTGGAAGTGGTTCGTCATCATCAAATTCTCTGTCCACAATATAATATGTACATACATCTGTAATTTCTGTCGGGCCATATAAATTAGCAAATAATGCTTTTGGCATATATTTACGCCAAATATTTAAATGCTTATTAGGCATTACTTCACCGCAAAACAGTATCTTTTTTACCGTTGTCAGCTGTATTTTTGATAACGCACCTTTGATTCTGGCAACTAAGCATAGAACAGAAGGCACAAAGAATATGGTAGTTATCCGTTTTTCATTTAGATATTCCAGTAATTTTTTAGGAAAGCTAAAACAAATCTGAGGAATAATATATACTGTTGCGCTGTTTTTCAATCCACAATATATATCCAAAATAGAATTATCAAAATAAAATGGAGCCTGATTCCCAAAGCTGTCTCGCTCTGTTATATCAAAAGTCTCTGTAACCCATTCCGTATACTCTATAACAGATTGATGAGAAATAACTACCCCCTTAGGAACTCCTGTGGAACCACTGGTGAATAAAACATAAATGGGATCCATATCTGTTATTTCTCTTCTTATATCATTCAATAATTCTAGATTTTTTCCTCCGGATATTATTTCATCGTACAATAACAAATCCCTATCTGGTACAACAGATGAAATAATTTCTGCATGAGTCTCATCTGTAATTATTACGCAGCTTTCCAGCGTTGTAAGTATAGTCCTCACTCGTTCTAAAGGCATTGAAGTATCTATAGGGCAATAAAAATTCCCACTATACAAAATCCCAACAAAGGAAGCAATTACTCTTACACTTTTTTCCAAATACACTACAACAGGTTTTCGAATCATATGGTATTCCGCAATTTTAGTACCTATCGCATGTCCATAATTTTTTAATACATCATAAGTATATCCTTCGTGTTCATCTACAAATGCTAATTTTTCAGGATACTTTTCCGCTGATTTTTCCAGATACTCTAATACATTTGTTATCATTTTTTACCTCCTAAAATATTATTGCTAATTTTCCTTGAGCCGTTCATTCATCCCAGTGAATTCCATAATATCTATTGCTTTATAAAGATAATTTGTAATAAAATTAAGATATTTTTCTAACTCCATATATTCTATCTTCGTATAAGTAACTACTTTGTATTTTTTATTACCAACCATCTCCTCAAGTCCAAGGGCTTTCTGTACACTTGGATAAATTGGTAATTCACTTCCAATAGATTCCTCTAGCAGCTTCCTACCCTCCTCTTCATTAATATACATAGGAGGCACATTCAGCATTTTAACGACAGCATTGCTAATATAAGAAATAACTGGCTCTGTCCATTCATTCAAGTTGTAGCATAAATATTTCTGTTTCTGATTATAAATAAAATCACTTAATTTAATATCTGCAGTTCTTTCCTGTTGCCTAAATAGTTCTAATTCATGTGAAAAATATTTGTTTACTGTCTCTTGAGAGTAGAAATTAACATCCATTAGTATCTCTACAATATTATTTACACTCGTCTGTTTTTGACACAATTTTAAAATTTCCTTATCTGTCCTAGAAAATGCTAAAGTTTCATAATCCATATCCAGACGTATTCGTTCTCTCATCAAATAATCATTAACTCTATTTCTATCTTTAATAATCTGTGGATAATATCCCCCAAAGCAATAATCTGCGACCGTTATAATTTTACAATTCTCATTTAATACTTTTCTGCCTGGTATTTTAAGCGGAAAGCGCTCTTTCTCACATGAAGAGCGGATATAGACATCACAGCATCTACATGCATGTACATATTCAACAAGCCTGTTGCAATACGCCTCCATTAACCCGTCTTCTGGATAATATATAATACTATATTGTTCAATCAATTTCTGATGCCTTTTAAGAAATAAACAAACCTGTTGCATTAACTGTGTTCCCATACACACCATTAATTTTTTGTGGTATACTAAATGTTCAACTAATTCCTGACTGATATAGTCCTTATATTCCTTTTTTCCCGAATAATCCAGATATCTCTTTAGTAGCCCAAACCTATAAGAAGAACAGATAACAACCAACTGCTCCTCTGACAGCTTTATCTCATCAAACAGTTCCACCTTAATGTTCCACCTTATATAAGGCTGTAGTATATATTCTTCTTTAAATTCTGTAATTACAGTATGTATATTCAGTAAATCATAATAAGTATCAAGAAACAGTTCTATTTCATCTTGATCTCCATAAAGGACAATGTCCCTTTTTTTAATATCACCACATACCTTCTTTAAATCCATGTCTGCTCCTTACCACATGTGGACAATTTCCATTGCTTTTCTTGTATACTCCGCATAGTGTTCTATATATTCTCCAAAGGTCATATAAACAATCTCTTTACCTGTCATAACTTCATATATCGTTTTCTTATCTATAAATTCCAGATTTAAACATTTCGCAACACTAGGATATATAGGAACATCGCCTCCTTCATGAATATGCTCTGGAGATTCTTTTTCCAATTGAGCAACTTCGCTCGTAGAAACACCAATTTGATTTAACAATCTCCTGACGTATTCCCATACAACAATTTTATTAGAATGAATATAGTTCTGATAAAGCCTAATTGAACGATAATTATCTTCTATGAAGTCACCAACTGCAATATCCACACCTTTTTCTGCAATACTAATCAATTTTAGAGAAACCTTTTTTGTCTTATTGACCTGTTTTTCTGAATAAAAATTCTCATCAGAAAGAATTTTTACAATTTCTTCTGTCATCATTCCTTCCGATACCATCCGATTAATGTTTCTATCTTCCCACCGATATAAGGTGTGGTAAAAATCTAAATCTCTTTTTGCATTATATGGATGAATATACCATTCATTAAATGTTTCTATATCTGGCACTATTTGAGGCCAATATAAAGAGACAATTAAATTTGACACACTGACAGCCTGGCAGTCTTTTGGTAACTCCTCGCGAGATATATTATAAATACTATCCCGATCCAAAATCTTCGGTGTATATACATACAAATCACAAAGCTCCTTTGTGTAATATAATACACGATTCCCAATCACAGCCTGGTGTTTTGATGTCTGTGTCCATATAGACATATACTCCTTCTCAAATGCCGGGACTTTTTTCAGGCACTGGAAAATATCCCTTAATACACATTGACCATAAAATAAAGCAATTTTTTTATTTTCAAATATTGCAGAAGCAATATGGGACTCTACAAAATCCTGATACATACGGAACCCTTCATTATTCAGCTGAATTTCAATCGTCCTGAATGCAATTGGTCCACATATAATTATATAATCTTCAGACTGTATTTCTTTTTTATCAAATTTTTTTACATCTAGCTCCCCCATAAACATCTCTTTTCCCCATTCTTTTTGAATATTGCTTACACAATGGGAAATATTTAAAACATGCTTATATTCTTCATAAAATTCTTCTGCAATTATGCCTGCACCAAATAAAACAATCCTTCGTTTTGACATTCGTTCTCTTACAAGCGCCTTGATCTGCTCTTTCATAACAATGCTGTCTTCCTTATCCCTTTATAATATTTTCCATAACGTTTATAATAGAATCAGCTGTACGGAAGTTGTCAGGAGTCACTAAATCCACGTCAATCACAATATCAAAAGCCTCTTCTAATTCAACCACCATATTTACAATATCAAAAGAATCCAAAATTCCTGTTGCCAGCAAGTCCCTTTCCGTATCTTCTAATATCTCTTCATTAACTTCTCTTAAAACCTCTAGAATTTTTTCTTTCATAACAAAATTTCTCCTTTTATATATTTATCACTTATAAATCACTAATTTCCCATATTCACTGCACTTTGTATGCATTTTTTCATGATACTGAATCATTTTATCAGTTATAGAAAATGTATATGCCTTTTTCCCTTCCGCAGTTAACTGTTGCAGCATGTAATTACTAAGGAGCATATAATAATTTAAGTTTCTGTATTCCTGCTTAATAATTGTACCGCCTACAACAGCTATTTTATCTGCTTCTGCATATGTCGCACTATGTGCCGCTATATCTCCATTCTCTCGTATAATATAGCTTCTACCTGTCCTTGTACATATACGCTCCTTAAGCTGTCTGGTTAGAGCCTCTACTGTATAATGTCCGCCTATCTCACTATCCGAACATATCAACCGTGCAATTTCTTCAGCCTCCTCAGGAACAGCCCTTATGACCTTATCTATTGCCTTAACAGGTCTGTACTTATCCATAATGAATATAACTCCATAATCTGCTTTATAATTTTTTAGTCTAATTGCAAGCTGCTGTATAATGTCCTTTCTTCCAGATATCATCGATGCCGGATATTTACGAAACAAATACAGGATTTCCTCTACCCTGCATATTAATTTATGGCTGTATATCTGATAGCTGTCATAATACTTCATTACAACCATGTTTAATCTGCTATCCTCTTCTTCAAGCCATACCTTCATGTTTTTTGCTGATATTCCATAATTTATTATATCAATATATAGATATATACAATTCTTGAGATCATGTTCGAGATACTCCAGTATTCTCTTTCTATCGCTTTCTACTGCCTCTCTCATAATCTCTTTTTCACCTCACACATAGCCTCTAAAAGCTCTTCATAATCTTCCCATCTTACATTTCCCAAATGTCCTATCCTTACAAGAACCTGCCGCAGTTCTCCCCCATTTGGTGTCACCATCAGTCCATATTCTGCTTTAAGTCCAAGGTATAATTCTTCTGCGTATGGTTCCGCTATAATAGGTGTAAGCGCATTTGACAATGGATACTCTGGAACCTTAACCCCCTTTTCTTCTGCCTCTCGTCTAAACTTAAGAGCCAGTTCTTTTACCTCTTTTATCATCTGCTTCATCCCGATATTGTGTATCTGCTTCAGACGCTGATTCAAACTCAAAAAAATTCCTACAGCCGGCGTAAAAGGTGTCTGCCCTCTTTCCATATTATCTATATGCTGTTTAAAATCCAAGTAAAGGCAGCCCGATTCTGTTACTGTTACCTTGTCTCTATATATTCTTTCACTAATAACTACTACTGCTGCTCCCGGTGCCAGCGCCAAAGCTTTCTGTGAACTCACAATCAGTACGTCTATTCCGTACTTTTTAAAATCTATTTCGTCTGCTCCATATGCACCAATTGCATCTACAATGAGATACATATCGTTTTCTCTGCAGAACTCCGCCAGCATTCCTATATCATATAACTGTCCGGTAGACGTCTCATGCAGATTCACCAGCAGTCCTTTATATCCTTTTTTATAATAAGGCTCCAGATTCTCTCTTGTCAGCTTTTCTCCAAAAGGCAGATGCACTTCGTCATATAAAAGCTTATGAATTCTGCAGATTTCTCCAAACCTTTCACCAAAGCTTCCCCCATTTATAACCAATAATCTGTCATTAGAAGTAAAGCAATTTATAACCGCTGCTTCCATTGCTCCTGTTCCCGATGTAGTAAGAAAAACAACCTTATCATTTCTAGACGCACAGATGCTTTCTCTAAATAATACTTCGTTTTCCAACATAATCTCTGAAAACTCTGGAGTCCTAAAATACGGCAGCTGTTCTGCATTTATTGCCAATGTCTCTGGAAACATCTCAACGGGTCCTATTGTAAATAATTTCATAGCTTGTTCTCTTTCTGACTTGCAAAATAATTTAATATTCTCTCATAATCATCAAAATAGTCAATTTCAGACCAGAACAGACCTTCAACATCCCTTGTATAAATCTGGTGCTCATTTGCATTTGTAAAAGAATACAATGTATCCTCCCACCATAGTCCATGCTTCGACGCCCCAATCAGCTCTTCCATCCTTTTCATAAAATATGGCATGAATCTTCTGGTCACCTTGGAAACTCCGACATATTCACAGCTTCTGTATTGTAATGGCAAATCTTTTCCATATTTCCTAATACACCCATTATCTGTGGTCGAAAAGAAGTAATCACCCGTTTTCCTTCTCGACTTATCTACCATCATTACAGCCTGATGCTCATCCTCAACAATCATCTTTAGAATTTCGTCAGAAAAAAATACATCTGCATTAATAACCAGACAGTCATCCTTTAACTCTTGTCTTGCAAACCATAAGCTGGCAATACTATTCGTTACATCATAAAAAGGATTAAAATAGTATGTCACCTCATAACCTTTTAAGGCATCACGTATCATATCCTGCTGATACCCGACACAAACAACTGTTTCAATCCCTTTTCTCTGGAGCATATCAACGGTCAGCTGAATTAAAGGTATTCCCTTAACAGGTAATGTAGACTTAGGTATCTCTTTTACCATCCGAGAGATTCTTGTGCCTCTCCCTGCTGCCAGCAAAATCGCCTTCATTCGCAACACTCCTATCTTTAAAGTATATGTATCATATTATATTATCGACTAAAAGATAAGAAAGTTAATATTTTTATAAAAAAGAATCTGGGACGGGGTAAAATTCAAAAGTGCCTGTCCCCCTATCATGGGGGACAGGCACTTTTGAATTTTACCCCGTCCCAATTACAGTCTATGTGCTATAATCTCCTGTTTCATCTTAAGAACCTCCGGGTCACCCGGAAGAAGTGCCATCAGCTGATTTA
>CAJTEW010000011.1 GCA_910575605.1 Lachnospiraceae bacterium | reverse complement strand
GTAAGCGGATACATAGCTCTATTGGTTATTTGACACCACAGCAAAAGGAGGATGAGGAACTAAAAAAAGCAGCATAATCTTTCGACTTTTTTTGTCCAAAGTATTGACATAGGTCCACACGTTCTGCGTGAGGGCCGAGGGCACACAGCCCTTTTTGCGGAGCATCTTCCACACCGCCACAAAGTAGCTGGCGGTCAGCGGGTCGCGCAGGAGGATGTGGAACTCGTCAAAGTAGCACCATGTCGCCGCCCCGTTCTGGTAGTTGGTATGCACCGCCGAGGTGACAAACTCGTTGGTGACGTGCATCGCAATCTTGCGGAGGTTCTCCCCCAGCCCTTTCAGCACGATGCACACCACCCGGGAGCTCAAGTCCACGTTGGTCGGGTGGTTGAACAGATTGAGGGAGCCCGTACAGTAGAGCTCAAGAGCCGTTGCCACGCGCTTTGCCTCCGGCTCCGGCTGTTTCAAGAGCTCCTCGTACAAGTCCTGGAGCAAGGGCATCTTTGCGCCCTCCAGCCCCAGCGCAAGCTCCCGGTACACCAGCCGCACACAGCGGTCAATCACGGTCTTTTCAATAGGTTGCAGGCCGTCCTTGCCGCCTACCACCAGCTCACAGAGGGAAAGCAGAAAATCCGCTTTCATGGAAAGGGGGCTGTCCTCGTCATTCAAACCGATTTCAATATCCATCGGGTTGATATGGTGGGGGCTGTCCGGGGCAATCTCAATGACCTGCCCGCCCAGCCGCCGCACCAGCGGGGAATATTCCCCCATTGGGTCAACGATAACGATGCGGTCTTGGGTCGCCAAAAATACGTTTATCAATTCCCGCTTGGCGGCAAAGCTCTTGCCGGAGCCCGTGGAGCCAAGATACATCCCATTGGCGGATTTCAGCTTTTTCCGGTCAGCCATGATGACATTGTGGGAAAGCGCGTTCATGCCGTAGTAGAGGGCCTGCCCGCCCATGCGGAGCTCCCGCGTCATAAAGGGAATGAAAATCGCGGTGGAGCTGGTGGTCATGCCCCGCTGTATCTGCACCTCGTTATAGCCGAGGGCCAGCGAGGACATAAAGCCCTGCTCCTGCTGCCAGTCCAGCCGCTTTAAGGCGCAGTTGTATTTCTGCGCGATGCCGGAGACGGTGAACACGTCATTTTCCAGCCGCTGGCGGGTGGGGGCGAGGTTGATGACGGTGAACGTCAAGAGGAACATCCGCTCATTCCGGGACTGCAAATCCCCCAAAAGCTCCGCCGCGTCCTTGGAAAAGGTGATAAGGTCGGGGGGAAGAATATCCATGTCGTACCCGGCGCGGACGGCTTTTTTCTGCTCCTCCACTTTCATCTTGTCAATGTCCGAGATTTTCCCCTTGATGGTCTTTATCGCCTTTAACTGGTCAACGGTCTGGATGTGCATGGTGACGGTGAGCTCCGCGTCCAGCTCCAGAATTTCCCGCAAAAGGCGGTCAGAAAGCTCGGACGCCAAAATCTGAAGATAGGACGCCGCGCCCCAAAAGCCGCCCACACGAAAGAACCGGGAGCCCCTAAAGTCAAAGCCGCCGCTGGGGGTGATGAAGTCCTTTGTCCCCATCCCCGTTCTGGAAATATCCGCCCACGAAAAGCGGAACGGCTCCCGCCGCCCGGGGTGCATCTGGCCGTGTAAGAGGGCCAGCCGCTCCCGCCCGTCCAGAGGGGACGAGGGCACGCCCAGCCGGTGGAGGTTGCCCATCACGTCCGCCTCCACCCGGTCAAGCCGGGGCCGGGCGGCGGCGATGCCCTCGGCGGGCACGCCAAAGGTGATATATTTGGAGCGTTCAATCCCGTTGTTGGAGCGGGCAATCTGGCGTTTCAGCATCCCCACGAACTCGCCCCGGATGCTGTCAAAATCGTCCGCCTGGGCGGGGATGTTCACATGGTAGCGGCTGGTGGAGTGGGAGCGGCGGTTGATAAAGGAGAGCTGGACGGGGAGGGCGCTGTCGAAGTAGTTGAGGAACGAGCTCCACCCGCTGAATATTGCGGACTGATCCTCGGTGGATGCCACGGAGTAGTTGATGTCCTCATATTCCACGGTCTTTGTGTAGAGCCCGCCGGGGAGCTGGCACACGCCGTCCGGGTGCATCGCCACATAGGGGATGGACTGCTGGGCAGACAACGCCGCCTTATTCTTTCTTTTGTTTTTTCGGTTTTCCATTCACTGCCTCCTTTCCCGCCTGCCCGGTAAAGGGCGCGTAGATGTTCCCGGTCTTGTAGGGCCTCACCCCGGGCCGCAGGTACTTGGCCCGGATGATGTTCTTCACCACCTTTTCCAGCGGCAGGCCGTCTTTCTCATACATCGCCAGCAGGAACGCCGGGAGCATGATGCCCAGCATCAAAAAAAGCGCCGCCGTGTTCCCAAACGAGCTCCGGGCCAGCAGGTAGGAGGGGACTCCCACAAGGGCCGCGCCGCCGAAACACACAAGCTGGCGTTTTGTCAGATTGAAAGCAATTTTTGTTTTGACTCGGGATAAGTCATTGGGTACATTCACATAGGGCATTTTCAAGCCTCCTTTCTTTGGGACAAAATGTCCCGAAGTCCCTCGGTGGGCTCCACCTCGTTCCCCCACACGTCCCAGCCGGGGGCCGTCTGGCGGGCGAACAGCTCCACCCGGGGCACGTCCCCCATAAGGGCCACGATTTTCTCCCGGGCCTCATCCGGCTTTTTGCTGTGGCCCTCGATAGGGGAGATGATGAACTGGTGGACGTTGGGGGCCTTTCGCCGGGGATGCCCACGGGTCGCCAGCAGGCACACCTCCGCATTGGCCCGCGTCCAAAAGCCCAGCCCATAAAACCAACTGTCCGCCTTTTTGTTCTTTTTCAGCCAGACAAAGCCCACGGACTTATACTGAAAGCCCCACGCCTTGATAAGCCGCAGGGCCTCCGGGAGCTGGGGGAATGTGGCCCACAGAAAAAGAACGCTGTCCGGGGCCGCCAAATCCGCCACGGGCAACGCGCATAATTCCTCAATCCCCATTGTGGGGTAGTGCCGCTCCGCCGCACCTTGCAGGCCCTTTTGGGCGTACCGCCACGGCGGGTCGGCGTATATCACGTTATATTTACCGATAGTCACACCCCTTTCCGCCAGCGGCCACAGCCGCCCGCGCCTGCGTGATGCGCTCCGTGGCCGGGCCGTAAAAGGCCGGGGCCGTCTCAAAGCAGATAAACTCCCGGCCCGTATTGACGGCGGCCACCGCAGTCGTGCCGGAGCCCGCGCAGATGTCCGCCACCACCTGGCCGGGGTTAGTGTATGTCTTTATCAGATATTCGCACAGCTCCACGGGTTTCTGGGTGGGGTGGACGGTATGGGCCACGGTCTGGAACGAAAGCAGGTTCCCTGGGAACCGCCGCCCGTCCTCCGAGCCGCTGCCGGAGCGGACGAACTTCCCATAGTTGGGGCTCTGGTCGCGGTGGGACGCGATTTTCTTATAGGGCTTGCCCTGCTCAAACTGCGGGTTGTAGAGGGGGAGCCTTTGATAGAACACCAAAATATTCTCCGTCTTTTTCAGCGGGGCGCGGCGGGCGTTGAGAAATCCCGTACAGCGGCTCTTATACCACACCCATTCATAGCGGAGCATGGAGAGGTTGGACGCGCCGAGGATTTTGTCATAGGGGCACTGTGCGAAGAACAGCACCGCCCCGGAGGGCTTGACGGCCCAGCGCACCGCCTCCCACAGCTCCGGGAGGGGCAAAGGCACGTCCCAGTAGTTGCGGGTCGTGCCGTAGGGCGGGTCGGTCAGAAGCATATCAACCGAGTGCTCCGGGAGGGAGCGCAGGCCCGCGATGCCGTCCATAAGGTAGAGCCCGGAGGGTTCCGGGTTAAGGTTCGGGACATTTTGTCCCAAAGCCGGGCTATCTGCCATCCCGTCCCTCCTTTCCCTTTGCCAGGGCGGAGCGGGCGGCATTTTTCTGCGCGGCCTCCTTTCCCGCCTTATCCATCTGCTCCCGGATGGGCGCGGGGCGCACCGCCTCGGCCCGGGCGATAAGTTTCTCAACCGCCGAATGGTACGCCTCCACCCCCGCCGCGTTCAGCCGCTCCTGGGTGGCCCGGTCATTGATACGCACCGTGGCCCGGTAGCCCGTCCTGCTGGTGGGGTCGGGTTTTGAGGGCGCACCTAAGAAAATGCCGTTCTGCCCGTTCACCACCTTGAAATCGTCCACCACCACGCCGCCGAAGTTGACGCTGGCAAAGCCAATCAGCTTGCCCTGGGGCTCAATGGGCCGCACCGACACCTCGATGGGGATGACAGCCTCCTGCAGAACAGCGTCCGTCCGCATCTTTACCGCTTCGTCAATGGTAACGCCCTTGACCTCGGCCAGCTCCGCGATGGGAGACTCGAACAGCCAGCGGCGCTCCTCGGCGGCAATCTGCTCCGGGGTAAGTAATACGTCGTTGCTCAAATCTTCTTCCTCCTTTCCGGGCCGGGGGATGACCGCCCCGCCCATATAGTCATAGCCTGCCGCGTGTATCGCGGTCAGGGTTTCCGCTGATACCGCCCCTTGCAGTTGCAGGTCGGTTTCAGCCATGAACGCCAGCATATCCCGCTGGTCAAATTCCTCCGGGAGCTTTCCGCCCCATGCCCGGCGCATCTCACCCTCCGGGTCCAGCTTGTACCGTCTCGGCATATCCGGCCTCCTTTCCCGGACTTTGGGACAAAATGTCCCGAAGTGCCGCTAAATCAGTGGGCCCCGAAGATGCTCCGGGCGATTGTCCCGGTCTTGAACAGCATGAAACAAAGGAGCACCGTATAGCCCACGGTTCCCCATATCGCGCCGATGGGGTCGCCCCCGGCGGCGATGTTCTGCACCAGCACCGCATAGATGCCGACACAGACTAAAATCAGCATCCCTTGAAAGCCCACGGCGAAAAGGGATTTTAGGTAGTTCTGCCCCATGCCGCCCACCTCCCGGTTGGAGAGGGTCGCCACGGGGATGGGCGCAAGACTGGTCAGCAGATATATTTCAATCATTCTTCCGTACACCAGCACGAAGATGATGATGCCCAGCGCCTGCATGGTGAGCCCGATGACCGAGGACTGGAGCCACAGCCCAAGGAGCGGGCCCAAATCCATCCCCTCCAGCGTGGTCTGGAGGTTATTTAACATATCAGGCGAAACCGCCGTGGAGCCTTGTATCAGCCCGGCAGAGCGGGAAATCACGCTCTGCGACACGTCAAAGACGGCCATCACGATATTGAACGTGTTGGAAAGTATCAGCACCGCACACGCGGTCTTGAACATCCATTTGTAGAGGTTCGCCACGTCTACTTCGTGCATATTGTTTTTTTCAAGGAGCATCTGAATAAGCTCATAGGTGGCAACAAAGGTCAGCACCAGCCCGGCGATGGGTAAAATCACCGTCTCGGAAAGCTGGCGGATAAGGGAGAAAACCCCGGCGTTCCATGCCGCCGGGGTCGTCCCTACCTGCACCGCAATCTCTCCGACCTGGGCATTGACGGTATCAAAGAGCCCCTCAAGGTTCCCCATGATGCCGCCAATCAGCAGCTCTTTCAGCCAGTCCGTGAGCCAGTCGGTGAGAAAGTCCATAAGCCGCCGCCCTTAAAACAGCCCCGACAGCAGGGGGATGAGGGTCGTGCCGATGACGATGATGCCGCCGCCAGCCATGAGCTGTGTTATCCCCAATTAGTAGGAACAATACAGCTTTCTGGCGGGCGGCGGCACGTCAAGAAATATATATGGAGTTTTTAAAGAACCTCCCCGGAGCGGGGAGCGGTCAGCCTGTGACCTGCTCCACTTCCGGTATGGGTTTGAGATTAAAATGAATTTCGATAGAAATGTGTCTTGTCTTATCGCTGTCTATGGTTTCATGGACAACGATTTCTTTAATCAGGCGGTTTAAGGTGGAAGCGTCCAGTTCGGTGATGTCCCGGTATTCCTGTATGGATTCCACCCACTGCCTTGCGTCCACGGCAAGCCGGATTTCATCGGCAAGGTGCTTCCTGCCTTTCTCGACTTTTGCCTTTAGTTCCGCCTGTTCCTTCTGTGTCTTTTCCAGCAGGAGATTGAAGTTTGCGTCTGTGATTCGCCCGGCAACCATATCCTCATAGAGCCGCAGCACCATCTTTTCCAGCACTTCAATCCGTTCCTCGTCTTTGGCAAGGGTGCGCTCCATCGCTTCCCTCTGGCCTTTCTGCTCGGCTTCGCAGGTGTCGGTCAGCCGCCCGGCCACCGCTTCACTGTCGGTCAGGGCAGCGGCGGCGCACTCCCGGATTTTATTCAGCACAAGGGAATAGAGCGTGTCAAATTCAATCCGGTGCTGGGTGCAGTGCTGTTTTCCATAGGCATTGTAGGTCTTGCAGGAGAAAATCCGCTTCGGGAACTTCTCGTGTGTGGTGCGGATGGTGAGGGATTTCCCACACTCCCCGCATTTTATCAGCCCTGCAAAGAGGTTGATTTCCCCGGACTGCCCCGGCCGCTGGCGGGATTTCAGCTTTTCCTGCACAATGGCGAAACTCTTTTTGTCTACCAACGGCTCATGCGTCCCTTCCACCACAATCCAGTCCTCCGGTTTTTTATCCCGGATAGTGCCGATTTTAAAGCGGTACTCGGTCTTTTGGGAAGCGATTGCGCCGGTGTAGACGGGGTTCATCAGGATTTCCTTAATCACGGTGAAGTCCCAGATGTACCGCCCGTTCTCCGGGTCTTTCTTCTCCCATTTGGTGCGGATGTTCCGGTGCCCACGCTGCCGGTTCCACCATGTGGGGCAGGGGTGCTTTTCTTCCTCCAGCCTGCGCCGGATGTAGTTGGGGCCGTGCCCGTCCAGCGCATACCCGAAAATCAGCCGGACAACCGGAGCGGTTTCCTCGTCCACCAGCAGGCGGTTCCTGTCCTCCGGGTCTTTTTTGTAACCGAAGGGGGCAAGGCAGCCGGTGAACTGGCCTTTTTGGGCTTTCAGCACATAGGAAGAATGGACTTTCTTGGAAATATCCTTGCTGTACATCTCATTCAGGATATTTTTGAAGGGCGCAATGTCGTTGTTGTCCCGCATGGTGTCGATACCGTCATTCATGGCGATATAGCGCACGCCGTTCCTTGGGAAGAAGTCCTCGATAAGCTGCCCGGTCTGCAAGTAGTTCCGCCCTAACCTTGATAAATCTTTCGTAATGACAAGGTTTATCTGCTTCCGCTCGATTGCCTTCAACATCCGTTTCAGGTCGGGGCGTTCCATGTTCAGGCCGGTGAAACCGTCGTCCTGATAGACTGCCGCAACCTCCCATCCCTGCTTCTCGCAGAATTTTTCCAGCATATCCCGCTGGTTTGCGATGCTGGCACTCTCGCCCTGAAGGTCGTCGTCTTTCGAGAGCCTGCAATAGATAGCTGCCCGGAATCCACCGGCAAGCGCCGTGCCAATCACATCATAATCTAATCCGTTCATCATAACCGTTTACCCGCACAATCCAGACGGAACACGGTCACTATGAACCTCGTCTTTATTATATCTCATTTCTTGTGCTTTAGCAAGATATTCTTTGTCTATTTTTCTGGTGTGTTTTTGTGCGATTAGGCTCACGAAAACGTCCGTAGCGTCCAGTTCGCCGTCAAATACTGTGGTGACATGAATCTCTGTTTTATTTTTCGCCATAGGCAGTTGTCCTCCATACATGAAAACAGCCAGACAAAGGTATCGGCAACGAAGTCCGGCAACGGGCTTCAAAAAACCTTGGAACTAATCCTTGTCTGGCAGTTGGGTTATTTTATACTTTTTCTTTTATTTTTCTGTTGCTTTGGTTGTTAAAGGGGAGAAAAGCCCGCAGTTACGGGATTTTTCCCGGC
The DNA here is from genome assembly GCA_910575605.1 of Lachnospiraceae bacterium. GTDB lineage: Bacteria > Bacillota > Clostridia > Lachnospirales > Lachnospiraceae > CAPEBR01. The sequence continues at coordinate 103,040 of CAJTEW010000011.1, read as the reverse complement.
AACCGGCTCGGCAACGGGATAGCAACGGAGTGTGCAACGGGCTGTCCCTGCCCGGATTTTTTCAGAATGGAAGCTCCATCTGCTCCGGCACCAGCGTAAATCCCTCCGGGATTTTTTCCGTTCCGTTGCCGCTGTCCGTTGCCGGTTCTGTCCGTGCGTTTTCCCGTTCCCATCCTTTCTGCCTGCCGTACCCGGCGAACATCCGGGGATTGGAGAAATACTTCCAGCCGGTGACGCACTGGTTCATTATCTCGTTGATTTCCCGTATCTCCCATTGTTTCGGCTCGTCATAGTCATGGTTCAGGGCTTCTTTGTAAAGCTGCTTGGAGCAGACGGTATCGCCGGGGTAGCTGTCAAGGAAAGCCTGTATCATACCGGCCTTGGTATCCTCCGGCATGAAGTCCCGCTGGTGTTCCTTTAGATAACGTACCATTTCCGGGCTGAATGTCAGCTTCCATCTGCCGCTCCGGTAAATCTCCATCGCTTCCGCCCATACCTGACTTAAATAGGCTCTGGAAGCGGCTTCGTCCTCTAAGATGTGTGTTTCCGCCTGTTCCGGGCATACCTGTATGGGTATGAAGCGGCGGTTGCCGGAGCGGTCAAGGGGCAGGAAGTCAAGGGCGTTAGACGTGCCGCCGAACACGCACTGCCTTGGACGGTCTGCCGGGTGGGTTTCATAGGGTATCTTGTAGACTTCCTTCTGGCGGCTCAAAAACGACTTGATTTCCTCTATGCTCCTGGCGTTTGCGGTGGCAATCATCTCCGACATCTCGATTATCCAGTGGCCTTGCAGCTTCCGGTATACATTGTCATCGTCAAGTTTCCGTAAATCATCGGAGAACCACTCGTCTTTGACTGCCAGCAGGCGGAAGAAGGTGGACTTCCCGGCTCCCTGACCGCCCACCAGACAGAGCATGACTTCAAACTTGCAGCCGGGGGAAAATGCCCGGTGGATGGCTCCCAACAAAAACAGGCGCAGGGATTGGAAAGCATAGTCGTCCTCACCGGCTCCCAGAAAGTGACGCAGGCAGGAGCGTATCCGTTCGGTTCCGTCCCATGTCAGGCTGTTTAAATAATCCCGGACAGGGTGGTAGCTGTTCTCATCGGCGGCAAGGGCGGCGGCGTCCTGTATCTTTTTCTCGCTTGTCAGGCCATAGGTCTTTTCCAGATACAGCCGGATATATTTCATGTCCGTGTCGGTCATGGGGCTTCCAGCGGCTCTTTTGTAGCCGATTGGCTTTAAAATATCGGTGCGGTCGGTCAGCAGGTTGTAGGCAACCGCCCCGGAAAGGAGCGGGTCGCACTGGAACACGGTCAGGCAGTTGTTCATGCTGTTGCGGAAGCCGCCTTTTTCGGTGGTTTCCAGCATGGCCTTCACTTCCTCAACGCTCCGGGGCGGCTCTGCGCTGTCTGCCATGTCCGCTGTTTCCTGCCGTATCTGGGGCGGTAAATTCTGCCATTCGTCTTTCAAGGTTCCTCACTTCCTTTCCGTGTCCTGTGATAAGCGCCGCCCGCTCCTGAATGTCCCCGGAGAGAAGCACGTCCATCAGGTATTCCACCCGGCTCATGTTCTGCAGGGCTTCCACAAACCGGGGATTCCATGCTTCATCCGGCTGGCGTGGGGCGTATTCCTCCTTCCAGCGGCGCAGGAGATGGTAATAGTCAGACAGCACCCGGAAACAGTGCCGCTCCATGCGTTTCAATTTCTGCTCCTCTGTTTCCCGCCGCAGTCGTGGCCGGATAGGTTCCTTCCCGGCGTTCCTCCCATCCTCATAGGGGATGGAGAAGTCCTGCGCCAGCATGAGGGCGGCTTCCCGGCTCCCGATCCCGTGGAGCCGGGATACGAAATCAATCACGTCCCCGGTAGCTCCGCAGCCGAAGCAGTAAAAGCGGCGGTCAACCTTCATGCTTGGGTTCTTATCTTTGTGGAACGGGCAGACACACATCCCGTTCCAATTTACTTTGATTCCATAACGCTCCGCAGCCTGCCTTGTGGTGACGGACTGTTTCACGGCTTCAAATACGTTCAATAGGCGTTCCCTCCTGATAATCCCGGTAACGTGGCGGACATTTTGTCCTCCACGTTGCCGGTAAATCCATTTTGTTTAAAAAGAAAAGGCACCTGCCAGCGATTTCAAATCACAAAACAAGTGCCTGTTTAAAGTTCCATATTCTGTTGTTTCTGTGTCCGGGGCGGCTTCTGTTTCCCTGCCTGCTCCTGCCGGATGCGTTCCTGCCGCCCTTTCAGGCTCTCCTGCACGGACGGTTTCTTTCCCGGCTCGGCGGTCTGGCGGTACTGTTCGGATGGCAGCACCTGATTGAGCCAGTGGCGCACGTCACGGAGTATCTTCACGTCTGCCTGAACCGCTTCCAGTTCCTTCCTTTGTCCGGGCAGGGCGGCGGCAAGCTGTTCCCGTTCCGCTTTCAAATCTTTGCGGGAGTAGGAATTGCCTTTCAGGTTCACTTTGAAATACCGGACAGCGGCATTGTAAGCGTCCAGTTCCTCCCGGTGGCTCTCTGCAAACTTTTCTTTTTTCTTTTTCCAGCCGATGGCGGCATACTCCGCATGGACTGGCTTGGCGGCTTCGTATTTGTCAATGTAGGAGAGCATTGTATTGATGGCTTTTATCCGCTTCTCGCTTTTTTTCATGCTCCCTATGACGGAAACGGCGGTCTGGCTGATTTCGTCCAGCCGGGTGTCAAGGCTCTCCACGGTGGAGATTCCCTTTTTCCGCAGGAAATCCATCGCCGCCTGCACTTTATTGTAGTCGGCAACGGTTCCTTTCAGCTTCCCTCTGGAAGTCCAGTCGGCACGTTCCCTGCTCCGCTGCTCCAGATACCGGAATAACAGTTCCGGAAGTGTCGGCTCCTTCGCCTGCTCCAATGCTTCCAGTAATACAGCCTTTTTCTCTTTTAAGTCAGACAGCCATCCCTTCAGGCTCCGTACCATCTGCCGGATGGACTGCATGAGCCGGTTGGCGGTTTTGATGTCCCGGTTCAGATTGCCGATGTTGGTCTGGATTCCTTTCTTCTCCATCTGGCAGGCGGCCGCTCCCATGTGGACGGTAGGGATTTGGTCAATCCCCTGTCGGGCATAGGAGCGCAGGTCAAGCCGTTCCGGGCGGTCATTGGCTTCCAGATAGCGGTTGGCCGTGTCCGCCCATCCCTGCCGCCAGATTTCGGCGTACTTCCGGTTGTTCCAGTCTACTGTGTTCTCCTTATGGCTTTTCCATCTGCCGGACGCAAGCCGGATGCGCTCCCCGTTCTTGTCAAGGTCGTACACTTTACGGCTCTTGGGGAGCCATTTGCCTTTTTCGTCCATCGCCCGCATGGTGAGCAGGATATGGGCGTGTGGGTTGCCGTCCCCCTTGTCATGGATGGCAAAGTCGGCAATCATGCCTTTGGAAACAAAAAACTCCCGGCAGTAGTCACGGATAAGGTCGGCGTACTGTCCCGGCGGGATTTCCCTTGGGATGGCAAGCACGAATCTCCGGGCAAGCTGGGAGTTCCATTGTTTTTCCTGCGCTTCGGCTGAGTTCCATAAAGTATTGCGGTCTGCAAACTCCGGCGGCACATGGGGCGGGAGCATGATTTCTTTGTGGGTGACTTCGTTCTTGTAGGGATAGTATTTCTGTTCCTGGTCATATTCAGAGAACAGCTTCTCGCCGCTCTGGTAGGCGGCGGCAGAAACAGCGGATTCATTGTTGCTCCGCTTGATGATGGTGATTTTACAATGCGGGCATGGCAAGAGTACGTCCTCCTTTCTCCCGGATTCGGGGCAAAAAAATAGCAGGATACCTTTTCAGATTTCCTGCTTGGGTGTGCCGTTGATGGGCGGCGGGTTATTTAATTTTTTAATAGTTTGTCAATTCGACAAATTGAAATTGAATTTATAATTTCCCTGCAAATATCTCTGCATCAATAGTGATTTCTTTTGTTTTTTTTAAATCTATTCCATCTTTATTTACACAAAACAGTAGTGGAGTCATATCCGCAAAGGTTTTTATTTCCTCGGATGTCATTGTATACGTTGCTGAAACTTTCTTGTGATAAACAACGGAATACTTCTTTTGGAAATAATCTACGACAGCCGCATTAGAATATTGATTGCTTTTCAATTGTTCTTTTGCCGTCTCTCGAAGCTCCTTAAGATGAGCATTTCCCGGAATTACCTTAATTACATAACCGCCTTCTTTCAAAACTCTGTTAAATTCGGAATAGTTAGCAGGAGTAAAAATATCTAATATGCAATCTATCCTTTTGTCTTTTATGGGCATTTCTTCCAAATTTCCCACAAACCATTTGATAGAATTACTGAAATCACTTTTTGCTGCAAGCTGAACAGCATCTTTAGAAATATCAAATGCAATAATTTCTTTATCACCTGATACTTCTTTTATCTGCTTTGAATAATATCCTTCACCGCAGCCAATATCAAGTATTGTATCAATGCTGCTAAAGCTTTTTATAAGCTGCACCACTTCATTCAGGATATGTGAATAATAGCCTTTTTCTAAAACCTCCCGCCTAATTTGAAAAGTCTCTCTGCTATAATGTTTTGAAGATTTTGTTCCTACAGCAAAGTTCACATAACCCGTTTTTGAAATATCGAAACAATGATGATTAGAACAAAATAAACTTTTTTGTTTCAATTTTAAATCTGTTTTACATATAGGACATTGAAAAACTTTTTCACTGTCACTAAATCTAAGTATTTTATTCATTATTCCCTCCGTTATTACATTACTTGCCCAATAAGCGAGCTATGCAATACGGATTCACCGCAACATAACCCGCGGTGTTATCTTAATCTCATATGCGCTGTCATATTCTCACCTCCAAACTCCGATTTGTCACCGGCTCCATTATACGCTATCTCATAAAAAAAGTATAGCCGAATTTCAGCAAACTTGTCAGATGGAAACAACTTGCAACGCAAGATAATTCCGGGCGGCAAGTCCACAAAGGGGTAGCTGGCGTAAGCCAGCGCAGGGGAAGGGTAACTTCCCCTGTGATGATTGGAGCAGATTGAAAATCTACGGAAATCATCTGCTGTCCGCAGGACGCCCCCGGCAGGGCGCAATGCACCACTTCCCGAAGTGGTGTATAATTGCGCCCTCTTTCAGAGGGGAGTTTTCCGGCTCTCCGTTTTTCTGTCTTTTTTCACCGTTCCTGCTGTCTGGGCTTTTTGTCAGGATAGAGTTTTCCGGCAACAACGGCGGCATGGCTCTTTATCCTGATTTCCCCCTCCTGTTCGCTGTGCTTTGCGTTCCGGTAGCCTTCATCGGAGAGATAGAAACGGAACCGCTCCCCCTTAAAGCCGACAAAGCAATCCTTCTGTACTTCCAGTGTAATCATGTGGCGGGTTTCCGGTCGGAACCGTTCTTTTCCTGACAGGTCATGCCCCTGCATAATCGGTTCCTGTACCTTTGCCGCCGCAAGCCGCCGGCGGATGGAATTGTCACGCTCTGCCAGGAACCGTGCTTTTGTTGCGGCAAGAAACTGGCTGCACTCCGGTTCCGGTATCTTTTCCAGTTTCCGGATAGTGTTCTCCACGATTGCCTTTGTCAGTAAGTCCTTTATCACCGGCACGATTTCCTTCATTCCCGCAAGGGTTTCCGCCTTGGTCGGTGCGGCATACTGGTAGATAATGTCCATCTCGCTTTTTGAAAATTTCATTCCGTGTCCTCCTTCCGGTTTTCTGTAAGAACCTGTGCCACAAGACGTTTGGTGTCGCTCCGGCAGAACAGGACTTTTAAGATAGTGCTGACCTGTTCGTCCGTCACGGATTCCGGGTGGGGGAGATGGCTTTCCAGCATAGCCCCTCTGGTGCAGAGCCGGTGCGTCCGCTCCTTCCGGTTCAGTGTCTTTATCTGGTGTTCCAGCATTTTTTCCTTATGCTCCGCCCGCCGCAGTTTCGCTTCAGTCTTTGCAATCTCCTGATTCAGTTTTTCCAGCTTCTCATTCATGGGCGGCGTCCTCCTTTGGGAGCAGGATGTAGATGTGGCTGACCTCCCCGATTCCCTGACGGACACGCATAATCATCCCGGCCTGTTCCAGTTCGTTCAAGGAACGCTTGCAGGTCTGGGGGCTTCGGGAAAGTGCCGCCGCTATCTCCATGATGGGGAAACGGATAAATAAAATCCCGTTGCAGTCCTCGATTCCTCTTGTCAGGATTTCATCCAGCAGACGGGCATACATAACTTTTGCCGTGCTGCTGACCGGCAGGCGGAGCGTTGCTCTTGGGAGCGGCATACAGGGCGGCAGGGGTGTTCCGGTTATCATAAATTCATAATTCATTGGGTGGTGTCCTCCTTTTGGCTCGTTTGGATAGATAGCGGGGGCAGTCGATAATGGCAGCCCGGAAACTCTGCTTACATTCATGCTGGCATTTCCGGCAGAGTCCGTTGTAGCTTCTGCGCCCCCGGTCGTTCAGGAAGAAAGCAAGTTCTTTCTTCAACTTCTTTGACATTCTCGGCATGGTGCCTCCTTCATAGAAAAACCGCCCGTTTCAGCAGTAACAGCCGGAATGGGCGGACAGTAGTTTTTTGTGTAGCTTTTCGGGGCGATTTTCAAGGGAAATACAGCCGTAAAGCCGCCCCAAAATCCCCCTTGGTATTACGGACAGGGCAGACTATACCCTGTGAAATTGTTGTGTTTCGGTATCGTTTCGGTGTTCATTTTGCCGGTTCCCTCTGCTGTCGTTCCTGCCCCCGTCTTTGGCGGCGTTTCGCTCTCCTTGGTACGCTCGTTGCGGTCAGGGTTCCTCCATTTCCCTGCCGGAAGTCGTTGCGCTACATCGCCGGGGAGCATATCCCATACAGGCCGGTCGTTCGATTGGAATAATCCATCGATGAACTTACCTGTATCATAGGACATTTTTGAGCCTTGTGCCGTATGTCCACGAATCAGGAATAAAGCCCAAAATCCGAAAATTTCCACGATTGCGGAAAATATGGTATAATCCCTATGGACGGCGAAGAGCCGCCGGAAAGGAGTGTGAATCCATGAAGGAAGGGACTACCATACAGGAACGGCTCTGGGATTTACGCAAGGAAAAAGGATTAAATCTGGAAGAACTGGCAGTGGCTACCGGCCTTTCAAAGTCAGCGCTCGGAAGCTATGAAAAGGATGAACGCAAGGAAATCAGCCACAAAAGCCTTGTGGAACTGGCAAAGTTCTATGGGGTATCTGCGGACTACATACTGTGCCTGACAGAAAACAGGAACCCTCCAAATACAGAACTTACGGAACTGCATTTAAGTGATGATATGGTGGAACTGTTAAAAAGCGGGCGTATCAACAACCGGCTTTTGTGTGAGATTGCCACACATGAGGACTTCGTTACCCTGATGACGGACACGGAGATTTATGTGGACGGTATCGCAACCTCCCATTTCAATGACTTCAACAGCCTTCTGGAAGTGCTGCGGGAACAAGTCTTTTCCCAACATCAGCCGGCAGAAGAAGATACTGCTTTAAAGGCATTGGAAGCTATGCAGGTACAGGAAGAAGATTATTTCTGCCAGGTCACGCACCGGACTTGGGACGCTATCCTCCATGACATAAGGGAAGCGCACAAGGACGATACGGACAGTGCGCCGGATGGCTCTAATGCTCTGAACTTAATCAAGGATGCGAAGAAAGCATTGGCTGTGCCGGGTTCCTATCTGGATGTGTTCACCGCCCTTATGTGTACGCAGCTACAAATCCGGTATGAGAAATTGTCAGAGCAGGAGCGCACTGTTCTGAAAAATGTTATGAAGAAAACTCCGGCATATAGGGATTCACCGTTGAGTAGGATGAAACGGAGATAAGGAAATGCCGCTGCTTGGGTTTTATCCATGCAACGGCATTGTGGTATTTCTGATTCAATTTTCAAGCGCACTGGCAGGAGATTACAGCAGTCTGCTAATCAGATTAACTGCTGTGACTGCATAAACAAAAATTGCTACTCCGCCAAAAATGACAGCATCCCTTTTAGAACCCTTATCATAACATTCTTTCGCATTTGATAACATAACTAATCCCATAAACACAAACATAATAGGCAACGTTATATCGTAAGGTAGCAATTTCATCAATCCAATAGAACCAAAAGCAACTGTCAAAATCGAAAATACTATTTTCCAAATATGCATATCTATTCCCTCCTAAGCTTCGACTTTTTCAGTTCTACAAATTTGAATTTCTATTTGTGTTGCCATGTCATTACATAATCTTTTTCTCCGGTAGCCTCATCTAAGCCACTATGCTGAATCTCAAATCCTTCTCTCTTATAAAAAGATATTGCCCGTGCGTTCTTTTGGTATACGTTCAAGTACAACTTATTCCTTTTATCCTTTGCATACTATCGAGTAGCTCCTCTATAATTTTCGATGCTTGAATTGCTTCTTTCGGTATTTCTTTGTTATTCATATTCTCGACTGCGAGCTCCTTTCGCGCAAACTTTCTGGGCATCCCGACACATATCTCGAGACCTTTATGGATGTAATTGGGGATGATTCCTTGGACTTATCCCGTACATTTAAATTAAAACTGGTTTATTTTAGAAGATTTTACTGCTTTCAAAAAATCCTCAGGTGCTTCTGCAAATTGCAGCTTTTCAAAATCTTTTTGCGGCATATGTTCTTTTAGAATGGTTAAACATTCCTCCAAATCATTTTTTCTATATCCGATTATTGGGTCTGTTAAAAAAGCAAATCCAAAATCAGAATACAATTTTATTGCACGAAAGCTGGATGGTTGTGTATGAAGAAATACCGGATAGTCATTCTCTTTAATACTTCTCATAACAATGGAAAGTAAAGCTCTACCAATGCCTGATCCTTCATAGTTTTTCCGGACTTTAAACCAATGTATTGTAGAAATTTTTTCATATGCCTTCCACGCAAAGCACGTCCCTATAGGAGTATCATTTTTATCACAAACAAATAAACACTTCTGAAAAAATAAATCTTCTTTACTTCCGTATACATCATTAAAGTATTCCGTCATAAACCCATTATATTCTTTGGCAGATTTCACATCGTCAAACGGCATCTCTTTCCATATATCCAGTTCATCTCTTCTACATGTTCTAACATGATACTCATCTGACAACTCAGAAATGGCATTGGAATTTAATGCTTTGCACATCATAAAAAGATTTTTTTCAGGAATCCCATTTTCTAAATTCAAACTAGCTCGTTCCATGATTTTCTGTATTATGGACGTTTTGGCGTCCGCATAGTGTTGAACATGCCTCCATTTATTCTTTGCCAAGTTTCGCTTAACTTGTGCATATTTGTCTCGATCAGCATCATTAGTCCGCAACCAATCTCGAAAACGTAACATTCTATCAATCTCTGATGTGCCCGAACTGAACACATGCAGATTGATGTCGGTATCGGGTCCTTTGAACAGGCGGTGTTCGAACCACTCGGGTTCCCGAATCCGCAATATATAGCCAGCTGATTCCAATGCCGGAACATAGGATAGCTCGTCGGCAGAGTCCTTCACAACCAGCAGCATATCAATTATTGGTTTGGCACAAAGCCCCGGTACCGAGGTCGAGCCTACATGTTCAATCTGCAAGGCTTTGTTGCCGAGTACTGAACGAATCCGGTTCGCTTCCTGTTCAAACAAATCAGACCAACTCGGATCGTATTCGACAAGAGTAATCGGTGCATTGTGCGGCTTAAGTTCAGCAACCATGTTTTTTTGCAGCTCTTCATCACTCCTTGGTGTGGAGTTATTTTCAGATAGCATCATATCGCACTCCTTTGCTGTTTATGTTGCGGGTGTTTCAATTTTATCTTTTCTCTTTTTTGTTGGCCGATACAATCAGCATCATGGGACGGCGCATTTCATCCTGCATCCCCGGAATATCCATCATGTTTTCCGGCGGCTGCGGCTCCACAATCTGATTTATTATAAAACCATTTGAAAGCAGTGTATTTAGATATGTGGTCAGTGTTCTATGATATTTTGTAACCTTTTCTCCCAAAAACACAGCTGTCCGTTTGCCCTCATAATAATAATTATCCACCGGAAAATGCAGTATTTCTCCTTTTTCGTTATAATGCCAGTCTTGTGTTCCATAGGCAGTAAAAACAGGATGTTCAACCGTAAAAACTAGCTTACCACCAGACTTCAGTATTCTATATATCTTTTTTACTAAAATCTCATAATCTGCTACATAGTGAAACGCAAGTGAACTTAATATTACATCAAAACTCTCCTCTGGGAATTCCACATCTTCTATAGCACAGCATTTATATTCAACCTGTGGAAAATGTGTTTTTTCTTTGGCTACCTCGAGCATTTTATGAGAAATATCAACACCTACAACAGAAGACGCTCCGTGTTCCATCGCATAAATACAGTGCCATCCATAGCCGCATCCTAAATCAAGCACACGCTTATCTTTAAAATCCGGCAGCAGCTTTCTCAATGTTTCCCATTCTCCTGCACCGGCTAGTCCCTGCTGTGAGCGACTCATTTGACTGTATTTTTGAAAAAATATATTATCATCATATTTGTTTTCTTTTCCATATTCTACATAATTCAACCTCTTTCACCTCGCTGTAAACTTCCGATTTGTCGATGGTTTCATTATACCGCAATCATTTCCCAGAAGAAATAGATTTTACAAAAAATTCATTTTACTATGATAAACATTATTTTCCTGAATCTGCCCTTATTTCGTCTTTTGTGATGGTAAGCTGCCCCTGTTGGCACTTCACGGTGATTTTATCCCCGGCAGAAAAACCAGCCTTTTCCAGCCAGTTCCCTTGTAAAAGAATCTGCGGCGGCGATTTTTTGAAAGCCCCTCGCCCGTTATAAACGGTCAGTTTGCGGTCGTCCATCCGTCCTCCTTTCCCGTAGCCTGTCGGCATACGACTTCAAACACATCCCTGTCCTCTGTCCTGACAGTGAGCAGGCTGTTCCGCTCGTCTGCGTTCAGGTCGGCAATCCCCATCCCTTCGCTGTCATTCAGCAAATCAAAAAGTTTGTCCCTAAAATAGTTCAGTTCCATTCTGTTGTTCCCCTTTCATATTTTATAGTCTATTAGCTAATATTATATAGTCTTTTAGAATCTATTGCAATCCCTATGTGTGATGTAGTCTAAAAGTGAATAAAATAAATGCTAATAGCTTATGAAATGGGTGGGCATTATGGAAACAAAAGGATTGGGCAAACGTATCAATATGGTGAGGAAAGACCGGGGATTCACGGCTGACAGGCTTTCAGAATTATGCAGTATAAACGCAACCTATCTCCGGCAGATTGAAGGCGGGACAAAGGTTCCCAGCCTGCCTGTATTTATCAATATCTGCAACGCACTGAAAATTTCCCCGGATTATCTGCTACGGGATACGCTGGAAGATAATGAGGTCAGTGAAATACGGGAGCTGGCAGCGTTGTGGGAAAGCACTTCGCCCAGCCAGCAGGAAATCGCCGCTGCCATGATTCGGGCGGTATTGGAGCGCAGGGAAGATTAGAAAGACCAGCCGATAATCGGCTGGTCTTTCTAATCCAATCAAATATAAATCAACTCGCTGTTTATGATTTCCTCCGCCCGGTTTCGGATATTGTTCATCCGGCCTACCCATTCAAGCTGGTTCCGGGCTTTCAGTTCCTCGGTCACTCCCTCGGCGGCTTTCATCTGCTCTATGATTAAGTCAAGCCGTTCCTCTGCCTGCTCGTTCAGGTCGGCAAGGTACGTCCATAATTTCCCTGTCAGGATAAGGGAATTGTACCGTGCCGGATGCTCCTGTTTAAGATATTCCCGGTGCAGCCGCCCATAACGTCCGATGGGGCGGTTCTCCTCCGGCAGCTTCAAGTCTGGGATATAGTAATCGCCTACCAGAATATAATCAATGCCGTTCTCTGTGATTCTTTCTTTCAGTTTTTCCATTATCGTTCCCTCCTGTGGCGGAAGGTTCGTCACTGACCAGTTCAATCACGTCCATAATGCCACAATCCAGCGTTTCGCAGATTCGTGCCAGCGTGTCCATGCTGATGTGTTTTCCCTCTTTGCCCATGTTGGCAATCATATTTGTGGTCAGGCCAGCGGCAAGCCTTAAATCTTCTTTCCTCATGTTTCGCTCTATCAGCGTGTGCCAGAGCGGTTTGTAGCTGATGTGCATTTTTCTCCCTGCCTTTCTGCCCCGGATGGGCGCTTGCCCCCATTATATCAGGTTTCTTGCTAACTCACAAATATTTCTTGACGGTATCGCTGGTTCCGTCTGGATTGTGCTTTTCCTTTCCTCTTTTGATTACCTCTAATTAGCCGTGACCTGTTTCATGCCTTGACTTTTTGAGCCGGGGTTGTCCGAGCCGTAGCCCTCCAGCAGATTGACAACGCCCCAAACGCCGAGGCCCGCGCCCAGCGCGATAACAAGGGTCTGCAAAGTGGTGATAGCGGATGCGAAAAATGCCATATAGTCCTCCATTTCTCCGGGATTTTCCCGGGCACAAGAAAAGCCGCCCGGTGCAGGCGGCAGGTGACAGTTCGGGACAAAATGTCCCAAAGCTATACAAAAGCGTCCGGGTCGTCCAAATCGTCATAGTTGAGGATGTCCTCGTCCTCGTCTATGGGCGTTCCGTCCGGCACGTCCGCCTCGTACACGGTGTACTGCTCGTTGGGATTGAGCTTTTTTATACGGCGGCAGATAAGCCGCTCCAGCGAAAAGGCGTTTTTCTTCTTGTCCGCCTCCGCCGTGTATCGGTAGTTGGGGTGCTGTTTCAAATCATATTTCCGGGAATAGAACGGCGGCAGGCCCCGCAGTTGCAGGATGCACCTGTCGCCGGGCATGGTGGCAAGTTCGGCGGGGGTCATAAGCTCCCGGCCCAGCCGCTGGGTGTTCTGGTTGTAGCTTTCGGACTGCCCTCGGGAGCGGCCCTCCGTCTGCATGGAGATGGTGGCCTTGCCCAGCCAGTTTTCCGATATTTCCTTGATGGTGCTGGCCTCCCGGCCCCCGAGGAACACCACGCTGTCCATGTTGCCTAAAATAGTTTCCGCGTTTTTATCGTAGATGGCCTTACATTGGGCCAACTGCTGGTAGAACAGCGTCAGGCTCACCTCCCGGGAGCGGATGACCGCCACCAGCTTTTCGAGGTTGGGCACTTGCCCGGTGTTGGCGGCCTCGTCCCACAGCACCCGCACATGATGGGGCAGGCGGCCCCCGTGTACGTTGTCCGCCCGTTCACAGAGAAGATTGAACATCTGCGAAAAGGCAAGGGCCACGATAAAGTTATAGGTGGTGTCGGTATCACTGATGATGAAGAACGCCGCCGTCCGTCTGTCCCCCAGCTTGTCAAGCTCCATCTCGTCATAGCTCATAATCTCCCGGAGTTGCGGGATGTCAAATGGGGCCAGCCTTGCGCCACAGCTAATAAGTATGGAGCGGGCGGTCTTGCCGCTGGCCAGCTTGTACTTTTTGTACTGCTTGACCGCGAAACAGTCCGGCTTGCGCTTTTCCAGCCCGGCGAACATATAGTCCACCGCGTTCATGAAATCGTCATCGTCCTCCTTGACCTCCATGCCGGAAATCATGTCAACGAGGGTGTTCATGTTCTTGTCCTCGTCCGGGCCCTCGAAAATGATATAGGCGATAAGGGCGCAGTATAAAAGCGTTTCTGATTTCGTCCAGAACGGGTCGCCCTCCTTGCCCTCGCCTTTGGTGTTGGCGATTAAGGTATTGACGAATTTCAAAATGTCGGCCTCGTTGCGGATGTACGCCAGCGGGTTGTAGTGCATGGAGCGGGAAAAATCAATGCTGTTAAAAACCTTGATTTTATATCCCTTTTTCCGTTGCAGGAAATACCCCGCCTGCTCCAGCACCCCGCCTTTTGGGTCCACCACCACATAGGAGGAATGGGCCTGCAAAAGCTGGGGCGTGAGCCAGAACCGGGTCTTGCCGGAGCCGGAGGAACCGACAACACAGCAATTCAGGTTCCGGGCGTTGGCGGGGACGGCGGGCCGGGTGTTGGTGGTGAGAAATTCCGTCCCGGTCAGAATGATGTTGTTCTCAAACTTGGGGTCGGTGAACGGCTTGATGTCTTTTTCCGTTCCCCAGCGGGCCGAACCATACTCTTCATCCCGGCGGTATTTTTGGGCTTTTTTGCTTTTCTGATAGATAATCAGCCGGATCGCCACGGCCCCCGCGATGCCAGTGAGCCAGTCAAAAGGAGCAAGCCCCGGCGCAAAGTCGGCAAAGGCCGGGCCGAGGGCCGCCACCATCCCTACCAGCTTGTGGGCCAAATCCGCCCCCGCCGCCAGACGGTAGGCCGTCCCCACCTTTAGGCAGGCCCAGCCGATGAACAGATAGGGGAGGTTGGGCAAAAGGTACTTTTTCAGCTTATCTGTCCTCATGGGCGGCCTCCTTTATGCGGTCTTTCCTTTGGGGCGCGGGCTGGCGCAGTATCTCGGCGGCGGCCCGTTTGAGCTGTTCCCGGATGGGTACGCGGTCAGTCTTTGCCTTATCCAGCACACGGCGGGAGTATTCCGAGAAACAAGCGGTGATTGCGTCCGCCTGCCCGCTCTTGAAGAACAGCAGATACTTGTCCGGCCCGGTCTTGTAAAAGGCATAATCCACGTTCCACTTCCGGGCCACCCGGTCAAATTCCTTTGGGGCCCCGGTGAGCTCGATGCTGTTTGTGGCCGCGCCGTGGGCCATGAGTTTTTTCACGGACTGCCTGCCGTGGGGCGTCTGGTGGGCCCGGCGTTCCTTTTGTATCTTCCGGCCAGCCGCCCGGAGCGCATAGGCCAGCACCCGGGCCGTCAGCTTTCCCGTCCGTATGGATAACGCGATAGTGCGCCGGGAAACATCCTCGTCAATCAATCAAAACCGCCTCCTTTCATGGGGGATAGGCCCTCCGGCCTTTGGGACATTTTGTCTCGAAGTCACCGCTCCTCCCGGTTTGTTTCCGGGTGCTTGCGTTCAGCCGCCAGAGAGGAACGGTCAATCACTTCCTTGTAGGCGGCCATCTGCTCCCGGATGGAGAGCCGGGGGAGGGCAAAAACCTTGTGCTCCTTGGGAATATCCTCTATCCCGTGATAGACTTCCTTAATATCGCCCGTCTGGACGATATAGCCGCCGGGGGCAAAGTGGCCGCCCTCGTTGATGGATACGTCCCGCCCGTATGCCTCATAGTCAAAATAGTCTTTCAGCTCGGCGGGTATCGCCAAGTCCTCCGCATAGTAGCGGCCCAAATCGTCCTCGTTTTCAATATCCGGGTAAAATTCAAAATACTCCAGATTTTCCGTAAGGTTGATGATGTCCGCCACGCTGGAGGTATGCGCCCCGATATGGAGCGCGGCCTCGAATTTTTCGATCTCACTTTGGGGGAGCTCCGAGAGCAGGCAGGCCAGATGGTTCAGCTCGTCCAGATTTTCATACTCGCCCAGATAGTCATAGAGCCCCAGCACATCGCCGTCAAAGCTGGTGATGAAAAATTCCCCGTAGCGTATGCCGTCCACCCCGATGTCCTTTAAGAGCGCCTCCACCGCCTGGGGGCTGGTGGGGAATTTCAGCGTTTCCCCCACCAGCTCGCCCTCGTTGTATTTCCCCAGATTGGTGATGTACGCCTCGAACAGCCCGGCCACGTCAGCGGCGGCCCTGGCCCTTGACGGTCAAAATGCCCTCAAGGGTGGTAGCGGTGATGCCCAGCCGCTGGGCCACGGCGATGTCGTTCTTCATGGACTCGGTGACGGTATGCCCGCACACCACCAGCACCCGGGAGCGGCGGAGCAGGTCGCGGCCAATGTCAATGCTGCTCTTGTGCTCCTCGGGAACCGCGTCATTGAGGAAAAGGGGCAGAAACAGCGCGGGGCAGATAGGGGCAAAGCCCGCATCGTAGACCGCCCGGCAATACTGCGCGGCCAGCTCCGCATTTTCCGTGTCGCCGCCATACCAAGCGGCGGTGATGTAAGCAAGGGGTCGTTTCATAGTCGTTTACCTCCGATATTTTAATAGTTGTCGTTCAGCCCTATCCCCCCGCCCTTTCCCATTCATGGGAAAGGGGGCGGCTCTGGAGGATATATCCCCCGCCGCGCCGGGAGGGGTGGCACAGCCGGGGCGGGCCGTCAAGGGCAAGCCGCCGCAGGCGGCGGGCGTTCCGCCCCTTGACCGCCCACTCCCGGCTGTGCCAGGTAGTAGGCGGCGACGGGGGATATACCACCAGAGCCCCTCTCTAAAAGAACGCCATGCAAGGCGCGGGGGAGGGGCGCGGGAAAGAGAAAAGCCTTGGGACAAAATGTCTCAAGGCTTACTTTTCACGGTCGGTCTTTTTCTCCGGGGCGGTACGCTCCGGGGGCTGTTTCTCTTTCCACGCATCCAGCAGGGAAATGATCTGGTCTTTCATCTCCCGGGGCGTGGCATCCTTGCCGAAATACTTGTTCAGTTCAGCGGCGGAAATAATCACTTTGTCTACCTCCTTTTTCTCACGGCTCAAAATGCCGTCAATCACATCGCCGTTCAGTTTCCCCTCCTTATCCAGCTTGCGGAGCTCTTGGGCCTGGGAGAGCGAGGGGGATGCCTGCTCGCCCTCAATGGAGACGGCGATAAACCTCTGGTTTTTGGGCTTGATGAACGAGATTTCAACAGCGGGGGTGAAAGACAGCTTTTTCTCGTTCACCATAGACTGGAGCTCCGGCACAAGCTCGGTCAGCCGGATATACCGCTGTACCTGCTTGTAGTTCATGCCGTTTCGTTCCCCCACGATTTCCGTGGAGCGTTTTCCAACGTCCCCGGCGGCCACGCCCTCCATCTTCGTCCCTTGATGGCTGATGGCCTCCACCTGCATTTTCAGCGACTGGGCCTTTTCCATCGGCAAAATCTTTTCCCGGTGGCGCAGGTTGTCGTCCGTCATCGCAAGGATGGCCTCATCGTCCGTCATGTTGCGGACGATACACGGCATATTTGCAAACCCGGCCAGCTCACTGGCCCTCTGGCGGCGGTGGCCCGCGATGATTTCATAGCCGCCGCCCTCGCGGGGACGCACCAGCGCGGGCTGGTGTACGCCGTTGTCCTTGACGGACTCCACAAGCCCTTTCATTTCCGCATCGTCACGGACACCAAAGGGATGGTCTTTGAACGGGAACAGCTCCGAGAGGTTGAGATAAACAATCTCTTCCTTTTCGGCGCGGGTCGCGTCACGGGGCTGGGGCGGCGCTTCCGGCGCAGGAGCGGCGGGGGCCTCTTCCTTGCCCTTTACCGTGGCGGCCTTTCCGCCCTTGCTTTGGGACATTTTGTCTCGAGGTTGGGACGGGGGCCTGTCCGGGGCCGCCTTATCAGCCTTGGCCGGGCGGCCACGGCGGGCCCGCGTCCCTCCCGGTTCACCGGGCCCCGCCTTTTCTTCCTTGGGCTTGCGGCCCCGCCTGCCCTTGGGCTTATCCGGCTCGGGCGCTTTTTCCTTGGCGGCCTTGTCCTTTTTGGCGGGCCTCTTTTCCCCGGTGGCCTTTTCCTCCGGGGCCGGGGTGGGCGGCTGTTCCGGTTCGGGCGGCTCGTTCTTTTCCACCTCCGCACGTTCCGCCGCCCGCCGCTCCGCCATCAGCTTTTCAATCTGGTCAGCGGAGACACTCACCTCGCCGGGAGCACCCGCCGGGGCATCCTGGGCGGGTGGTTCGCCGCCAGTCTGCTCGGGGGCGTTCTCCGGGGCCGGGGGCTCCGGGGTGGGAGCGTCCTGGGCAGGAGCACCCGCCGGGCCGGCATCAAACAAGCTGGGCTGGGGATTTTCCTCCGGGCTCACGTTTAATTTTTCGTCTGCCATTCGTTACCTCCTTTTTTAATTTCGTGAATGTTGCACAAATCTTGCGCTAAAAATTTGTTACTATTTTTTCGCCTCCCTCCCGGCTATCCACGCAAAAAAGCCGCCCGTTTTTTCATGCCGGACG
Source organism: Lachnospiraceae bacterium (assembly GCA_910575605.1). Lineage (GTDB taxonomy): Bacteria > Bacillota > Clostridia > Lachnospirales > Lachnospiraceae > CAPEBR01. The sequence continues at coordinate 85,156 of CAJTEW010000011.1, read as the reverse complement.
GCTTTCTGCGTAATGTGATAGCTCAAATAATATTTTTTTGTGGTTGCTGGCTCCGAAAAGCCTTGATATTACAGTGTTCCTATTAAAACTCATTCATAAGGAAATAGTAACTATTTCAAAGTCAATAGAGCCAGGCAGTGAAGCTTATAAGGATAATGGAATTCCCTTTATTCGTATAAGTGACATTTCTAAATATGAGATATCAGCACCGGACAAATATCTTGAGCCAGGCAGTAAGTATGATCTTCCTATATATTATCTTAAAAAAGATGAAATACTATTTTCTAAAGATGGAAGTGTCGGCATAGCTTATAAAGTAAAATCTGATGCTCCTATGATAACCTCAAGCGCGCTGCTCCATTTAACAATAAAAGATAATTCTAAGATATTACCAGATTATCTTACAGCAGTGCTAAACTCTGACATTGTTCAGCTGCAAGCTGAAAGAGATGCCGGCGGTTCAATTATCAAACACTGGAAGCTCTCTGAAATTAAGGAAGTTCTTGTTCCTGTCTTAGATATCAGCAGGCAAAAAGCGGTATCTGAAAAGTCAAGTAAATCTTTCGAGTTAAGACATCGTTCAAAGAAACTTCTTGAATATGCGAAGCAGGCTGTAGAAATGGCTATTGAACAGAATGAAACTACCGCTGCTGCATGGCTTAATAATAGGATTACTGAGCTCACGAAGAAAGATGCTGTTACTGAATAAGATCTCCTTCTTGGGAAACTACCTTTTGGACGCCCAGCAATGTATAGATAAAGGAAGCGTCCAAAAGGCAGTTTCCCAAGGAAGGTCAGATACTCTGATATCTATAATCTTCACGTACAAAGGGCTCCTCTATCTTTCTGGAAACTAACATCCCATACTTATCCGGACGTCTGTAGGCGTTTCCATGAACCTCACTTTTTCTGTATTCCCGAAGCATATCCATATCTATTTCAGCCAGATAAATTCCCGGTTTACTGCCTGCTTCTAATATACACGTATCTCTTGATTGAGGCTTATCCGGAAGGTAAGCAGCTCCGTCAAATACACTGGAATGGCCATTACAGTCCGGCTGTCCTTCAGGATAGTTACAGGTTGCGATTCCCATCATATTTTCATACGCACGGCCTCTTAGCTGCGAAAGCCTGTTGATTTCCATCGGGCAGGCATTGGGCACCAGCACAATCTCTGCACCCTTCAGCATCAAAATACGCGCACTTTCCGGAAATTCTCTGTCATAGCAGATCATACATCCCACTTTTACAGTACCAGATGATGTATCGAGTTCCGTTACATAAAAGTTCTCTCCCGGAGTCAGCATCCTTTCATCCCCGAAATCACAAGTATGTACCTTGGCATAAAGAAGCTTCCGCTCTCCATGCCTGTCATACAAAGCAATGGAATTTCTGGGACCTGGCGAATACTTTTCAAGGAATGTAATTCCAACTGCCATATCCAGTTCTTTTGCAAGCCAGCCAAATTTCTTCAGATAATACCCGTCTGCCGAGACAGCCACTCTCCCCAGAACATCCCCGTCCTCCGGGATATCATAGCCGCTGCTCCACATTTCAGGAAACAACGCTATATCTGCTCCTACCTCCTTCGCCTTTCTGCAGGCCCTTTCTCCTATGTTGTACTGCTCTGATAACCCCTTTCCCGGAAGCATCTGAAGCAGCGCCACCTTTAATTTCACCCTGTATCATCCTTTCTTCTCCTGTTCAGACTTAAATCTATTCTATCCCACATTTCCTTTATTTTCAAGATACAAACAATTTCTTTATAATGATTGAAAATAAAGCATCTATGAGGTATATTAATAAAGAAATGATTAATGAAACCGGAGAGCACCAAAAATGAAAATAGCAGTAATCCTTACAGAATTTTTAAAAGACTACGTCGAATCCTATTTCCGTTCACAGAGCTACGATTGTGAATTTTCTTATTTTATTTATAAAAATTTTTCACATGTCGGCGAGCTTTATCTTGAGCTTACCTCTTCATATGACGGTTTCCTCGTAAGCGGCCCTGTTCCCCGCGCTGCTATACTTAAACGGGTTCCCGCTCTCCCCCGTCCCCTTGTCTCCTTTGGCAGCAATGCTTTATGCTATTACGAAACCTTTTTTCAGGTTCAGTACAAAGAAGATGATTTTTATCTCAAAAAAGGATATTTTGATTTGTTAGAATGGATCCGCACAGATGTGCCACTTTATCATATTTTAGGACAGGGACGTTTTGATAATCTCATTTACCAGGTTTATAAAAATACTTCTTTATATTCCCTGGAGCAGCTTTGTGAAATGGAAGAAAAAATCAAGCATAAACATATCCGCCTTTGGTATGAAGGAAAAATTTCCTATTCTGTAACACGTTTCAGCAATATTATGCCTGATTTATTAAAAGCAGGAGTAAAAACCTATTTTATCTATCCAAACCATGAAATCCTCAAGGAATCTATTTCGCTTCTCCTACAGGAAGTGCATCTAAAAACTATGCTTCAAAATCAGAATGCAATTACGGCCTTAAACCAGCAGCTGTCCGGCAGTACCACTGCTGTCCTAACTGATTTTGACGAAAATCCTTCTGCAAAGGAACTGTCAGATAAGGATATTTTGTTTCTCTCCCGAAAAATAGGGTTATCGCCTTCTTATATAGAAAAGCTTACAGAGGCATTAAATCTGTTAGACGCCGGCCATATTACCTCCCAGGCTCTGTCTTCTGCGCTGGATATTACTCCACGCAGCGCCAACCGTCTGCTGAAAAAATTATTATCTTCCGGCGTTGCCGAAGAATTAAATGAGCAGCATTCCTTTACACGGGGAAGACCTGAAAAGATTTACAAAATACATCTCCTATAATATCAAAAAAGATCAGATACTGAAACGCTCTGATCTTTTTCATTTCATTAAAATACATCTTTATTGGGGCACGCTCATTCCATCCGGCACAGGGTTTTTGTATACACGCCCTTCCATCTGCCTGTCAAACTCAGCCTTCGCCTGGGCAATCAGCTCCGGGTTCTCTATCAGCTTTGCTCCATAGACTGCCATTGTCTTTGCCGCATATATCATACCCTTTTCTCCAATACTGCTGCCGGCACAGGATGCAAACTGCCAGCTATGGGCAGGTGCACCCATATTCGTACAAGCTGTGAAAAAATATGCAGTAGGTACAAGGTGCATAACATCCCCGATATCAGTAGAACCATAGCTGTTAAAGCATGTCACCTTTCCTGGTCCTGAATATAAATGTGTATCTGCCTCCAGTCCATACTTTTTCACTGTTGCCCTGGCTGAGTCTGCTGTCTTCTCGTCCAGCGCTGCGGCAAATGCCAGCTCTTCTTTAGTCCACGGCTCCTGGGGTATCTCATTCATGGCCTCAGCAACTACATTTGCGAGTATTTTATTATTTTGCGTATTATAGCAGCCTCCCTGAAACTCCACATCAACCTCTGTATCTGTCATCATGGCCGCACCCTTTGCCACCCGTATCAGACGCTCATATACATCCTCCACCACTTCTCTTGAAAACGCCCTTATATAGTACCAGACCTCAGCCTTATCAGGTACAATATTAGGTACAATTCCACCATTTGTAATTGTATAGTGTATTCTCACATCAGACGGTACATGCTCCCGGAGATAGTTTGCCCCTACATTCATAAGTTCAACTGCATCCAGCGCACTTCTGCCATTTTCCGGTGCATTTGCGGCATGAGACGCTTTTCCAGTAAATTTAAATCTGGCAGAATTAACAGCCGTAGACACTCCTGTCGTGGCCTCGTTAATTTTATTAGGATGAAAATTAACTGCCGCATCTAGGCCTTCAAATGCTCCTCCTTTTGCCATTAACGGCTTTCCTGTCAAAAGCTCTTCCCCCGGACAGGCATAAAAAACGATTGTTCCTGGAAGATTTCTCTGCTTCATCTCCTCCTTCAGCCCTAAAACACCTCCTACATGAGCCGCACAGAGCAGATTATGTCCACATCCATGTCCATATGACTGTCCCTCTATTTCTTCCTTATCTACAGACACCCTCTGGCTTAAGCCTGGCAATGCATCAAACTCACCCATAAATCCGATTACTGGATGTCCGCTTCCATAAACTGCTTTGATTGCTGTCGGAACTCCTCCCACTCCTCTTTCAACCCGGAAGCCTTCTGCTTCCATAAGAGCTGCCACCTTTTCATGAGCCTTGTACTCCTTAAATCCTGCTTCAGGATTGTTCCAGATAAATCTGCTTAATTCGTCAATGGCCTCCCGCTTACGCTCAATTTCTTCTATGGCAATTTTTCCTACCATTTTTCTTTTTCCTCCTGCTTTAGAAAATCATTGGACCAATAATACTTGCAAATGCAACTGAAACCACTGTTACTGTCACAAATCCGCCTATAATCATTTTAGGCAGCATATAATCCATAGCCTTCTGTCTTTCTTCCCCTTCCCATTCAAGAGAATCCACACCTTCTGTCGTAATAATCTGTGTTGCAGGATAAGCCAGCATACAGGTTACGCCGATTGCCGCTGATGCGTACGGAGAATAGCCTAAAAGCTTTCCTACAATTCCACATACACCAATAATACCGATAGAACAAAGTACAAGTATGCCCACTACTGGAACAATCATCTTCGCAAGCCCAGACGGTGTAAGAGAGGCCAGACTTCCCGGAAGCATAAGCAAAAGGCCGAAGGTTATAATTCCAGAGGAATTTGATTTTCCAAAAATGTCCTTCTCCAAAAATCCAATCCTTGCAAAAATCAAACCAAACAGCAGATATGCAATATTGGGGTTAAGAATATAGTTTACGGGGTCAGAGCCTGGAATCATAGTTGCTTTTCCCGCAAAATCAGCAAGACATGCTACCAGCGCCACCTTACAGATATAAATCGTATTTGTTCTTAAATTTTTCGGAGTTTCTTTAAACACTCTCATACTTGGCAGCTTAAGCTCTTTTTTGTTCTCTTCTTCATGTTTAAAGTATCCACTCTTTTGCTTATCCCTTAAATCCTTTCTTATACAAAATGTTGATATTGGAATACCAAAAAATTTCTGAAGAGAAAGAATCAATACCGCAAATGCAGCCAGCTCGGGACGCCCGGCCGCCTCCGCCATACCTGTCACAATAATGCCTGCAACTGTAGAACCTGCAACCGGTGGTGCAGCTATCAGAGCATATTCCCTTCCAAATAAAAGTGAACCTACCGTAAAACAAATCAGGCCAATAGCAATGATTGAAAAAATAGAAATCACCACTGTTTTCCACTCTCGGATCATATCCTCTAGATTAATCAACGTACCAATATTTGTTATCATAAACGCTGCTCCAAAATTGGACATTACTGCCGTCAGCCCTGACTGTGTGGTCACGTCTTTAGGCAGAACACCGCTCCAAAATCCTGCAATAAATAAAATACACGCAAATAATAATGATGAAACTGCTCCTTTTGTCTTTTTAGATAAAAACTCTCCGATAGAATATACAATAAGACATCCCGTAATACAAGTCAATGGATTCCAAAAACTCATTCCTGCTTCCTCCTTCTGTTTCCTTCACTGTTTTTTTGTGCGCACCCTCTGATAGTTTATTTAAAGACGTTATTATATATTTTAGGATATTTAAAGACGTAATAATTGCACTATCAGGAAATATACAATAATATTATTTGCTTAAATTATATATTTATTGTACTATTTTGTCAATATATATTTATTTTTTGTCATATTATAACATATTTTAAGTTTAATTTACGTCTTTTATTAAGTCTTTATATGCACTTTTTCCCAAACAAAATAATACAATCACAAGTCTTGGTACATTAAAAACGTAGTTCAGATCAAAAATAAAGTGCGTAAGTCTTTGTTACCAGAAAACTTACACACTTTATTATCATCAGCAGTCTATTCCTTAATTATCCAATCCGCCCCTCATCCATATATCCTGCCAGCTCCTTGGCATAATATGTAAGATAACACTGCGCCCCTGCACGGTATACTGCAGCCGCTGTCTCACATACAATCTTTGCCTCATCAATCCACCCTTTTTCTGCCGCAGCCTTTATCATGGCATATTCACCGCTTACACTATAGGCAGCTACCGGAAGATTGGTTACCTCCTTCACTCTTGCAATCATATCAAGGTAGGAAAGCGCCGGTTTAACCATAACAATATCTGCTCCTTCCTCCTCGTCTAGAATCACCTCCTTAATTCCTTCCCTACTGTTATGGTAATCCATCTGATAGCTCTTTCTGTCTCCAAAGGACGGCGCCGACTCTGCCGCATCCCGGAAGGGTTCATAAAAACCAGAGGCATATTTTACTGCATAGGACATAACCGGTGTATTTACATAAGCGTTTGCATCCAGAACCCGCCTGATCTCTGCTATCCTTCCATCCATCATATCAGAAGGAGCTACCATATCTGCACCGGCCTGCACATGGGAAAGAGCAGTTTTCGCCAGAACCTTAATTGTTCTGTCATTATCCACATCCTGGCCGCAGAGCATTCCACAGTGCCCGTGAGAGGTATATTCACACAGACAGACATCCGTAATATAATACAGATCCGGAAATCTCTTTTTTGCTTCCTTCAGGGCCCGTTGAATCACACCATCCTCTGCATACGCCTGGCTTGCAGCCTCATCCTTGTGGCCAGGAACGCCAAACAGCATAACCGCACCCACGCCAGAGTCACATACCTTCTGAAGCTCATGGTACATCTGGTCCACACTGCATCTATACTGCCCAGGCATAGACATAAGCTCCTCTCTCACTCCTGTACCGTCCTTTATAAACATGGGATAAATCAAAGAGGACTTATCCATCCTTGTTTCACGAACCATTTTTCGTAACCCTTCGCTGCCTCTTAGTCTTCTCGGTCTTTTAATCATCTTTATTCCTTATCCTTTCTAACAGCTCTGTCAGGCTGTCAATAGATGCTTTCTCTGCAATATAACATCTCATTCCATATTTTTCTGCTGTATCTGCTGTCTGCCGCCCGATACACGCCGCCGTAAGCCTCGATAAATCTGCCCCTTGTGCTGCCTTTACAAATCCCTCTACAGTAGAACTGCTTGTAAATGCTGCATAGACAGTTCTTCCACTTTCAATTTCATCCTTAATAGATAGGGGAATTCCCCAAATATCCCGGTAAACAGTACGGTAAACCGGCAGGTCTAAAACCTGCGCCCCAGCTTTCTCAAGAATCGGAACCAGCTCCCGGTTCCCCTTCTCCGCTCTTGGAATAAGAATCCTTTTATTCTTAATATTTTGTCCTCCCAGTTTCTTTCCAAGAGATACACCATCATACATCTCTGGTATAACGTCCGGAAATATCCCCTGTGCTTCTAATACTTTCTTTGTTCCTTCTCCAATAACGGCAAACCGGGCACGCCATAAATCCCGGATATCTATTTTGTATTCTCTCATTTTTTCAAAGAAAATTCGTACTCCCACCTGACTCGTAAATACAATCCAGTCATATTGCTTTATCTTCTTAAGAACATCCTCTAATAATCTGTTCTCCTTTATAGGAATCGTATCAATAGTTGGTATCTCAAGAACCTCCGCCCCTTTATTTCTTAATTTTTCAGCCATAGAAGAGACAAGCTCCTTCGGCCTCGTAAGAAAAATGCGCATTCCCGTCAAAGTCAGTTTTTCATACCAGTCAAGCTTTTCGGAGAGACTGCATACGCCTCCCACCACAATCAAAGCAGGCGGCCTAATCTCTGCCTCTGACGCTTTTTGTACAAGAGTGGCTATATCCGCCACTACCCTCCTGTGTCCTGCCGTCGTTCCCTCCTGAAGAACTGCCGCAGGCATAGAAGGTCTCATTCCTGCTTTTTTCAGTCCTTCCACAATGCTTTCAAGAGCTGTAACTCCCATTAAAAATACAAGAGTTCCTCCTGATTCCACAAGAGCTTTATAATTAATATTATTTTCCTTCCCCTTTCCTGCATGTCCCGTAACAATATGAAGAGCAGAAGCATAGTCTCTGTGAGTTACCGGAATTCCATTGTATGCTGGAACAGCAAGGGCAGATGACACTCCCGGCACTACCTCAAAGGGAATCCCCCATGCTCTAAGCTTCTCAAGCTCCTCGCCGCCTCGTCCAAATAGAAATGGATCGCCGCCCTTTAGACGTACTACCTTTTTTCCTTTTTTCGCTTCTTCAGCCAGAATCTTGTTAATTTTTTCCTGTGGAATCGGATGGTGCCCTGCCGTTTTTCCAACATCTATCAGTTCTTTACCCATTCCATATTTTAAAAGAATATTTTTCCCAACCAAATGGTCATATACGAGTGTATCCGCTTCCAAAAGGATATCTCTCGCCTTTACTGTCAGAAGCCCCTCATCTCCGGGGCCCGCACCTACAAGCCAAACCCTGCCTTCCATTTATATACCTCTGACTTTCGTTAAAACCTACTACACTTAATACTTAAATCAGCCGCGCAAAAACATACTCTCCATAGACTTCTTTATGGTGCATATCTCTTCCTCATTTCCTCCGCAAGTGCAATTCCCATCTTTTCCGCCTCTGCAAGATCACCTGTCATGCTTCCGATTATAAAATCCCCTGTTTCCTCTATATAATACAGCCCCTTTAGCACAAGTCTTGTATCCTGAACCTCTCCATATGCCGCCACTGGTGAAGTACAGCCTCCGTCAAGACATCTTACAAATGCTCTTTCACTTTTTGCTATGCAGGCAGTTTCCCTGTCGCCGAAGTCTTCTAAAAATGAATAATCCTCTCCACGTCTCCCCTGTACAGCAAGAATCCCCTGCCCCGCTGCCGGCAGTACCTCGTCTGTAGAAAAATATCTGTATATCCTGTCCTCAAGTCCAAGTCTATTAAGTCCCGCCGCTGCAAGAATCAGTGCATCATACTCCCCTGCGTTAAGCTTCTCAAGCCTTGTCAGTACATTTCCCCGCACACTTTTAAACTTCGCATTGGGAAATAATCTCTGTCCCTGAATTCTCCTTCGGAAGGAGGAACAGCCAATAACCCCTTCTCCTGTCCATTCCATGACTCCTTCTGGAAGTACAAGAACATCCCTTACATCCTCTCTTTCAGAAAATGCCACAATAGGGAGTTCTCTGTTTTCTTCCATAGGCATATCTTTAAGACTGTGGACTGCTAAGTCAATCTTATTTTCCATAAGCGCTTTGTCTAACTCCTTCACAAATAGACCTTTTCCCCCTATTTTTTCAAGTGTTATATCCAGTCTCCTATCCCCGGTTGTCTCTAACGTGACCATTTGTGTCTTGATATCCGGATAATTTCTTTCTATATGATTTATCACCTTTTCAGTCTGTATTACCGCCAGTCTGCTTTTTCTGCTGCCAATCACGACTCTCTTATTCATGCTGTCCCCCGCTGTCTTATATATTCTTCAGTACTCTTTCTATCTTTTCTCTTGTCTCTCTCGCCTTCGCATGGCTTTGTCCGCTTGCAGTTATCCCCACCACTACATTTTCCCTGGCTGCCACTGCCGGAAAATAAAAATCGCACAATTCTTTCCTGTGAGCCGTATTTACTAAAATTCCCCGCCTCCTGCAGTCCTTAACAATCTGTTCATTGCAGGCTGCATTATCTGTTGCTGCAAGCACTATAAACGCACCTTCAAGCATTTTACTGTCATAGTTCTCCTGTATCCATTCAATCTGTCCTTTTTTTACAAGGCCATATAACTTCTCTGTAAGCTCTGGCGCAGCCACTACTATATGCTCTGCAAATGAAAGAAGGGTCTTTACTCTTCTTTCTGCAATCCTTCCACCACCGATTACCACTATTTCCTTTTGGGCTATATCTATGAATAATGGAAAATATGGCTTATTCATCCTAATCTTTCTCCTCATTTCTTTCGCTTTATCCATGATAGCATATGAAAGACAAATTGCAAACTACCCATAAAGACTTTTTTCATTTGACACACCTTCCGTCTGATAGTATGATAGAAGCAGATTGAATGTAACGAGGTGCCTGCTTTTGCAGGGTAACAGACAAGCTGGGTCAAAATCCCGCACGGTCGCGCCGCTGTAGTAGAGGAGTAATGCTTCATTATGTCACTGGGAAACCGGGAAGGCGGAGTATTATGATGAGCCTTAAGTCAGAAGACCTACCCGTTGCAGACGGTTCACACGTGGTTACGCAGGATAACCAGGTGTTCTTTTTGTGCGTTGTGGCACACACTATATCAATCTAAAGGGGGATTTTACTATGACTCGAAAACAAAAGAAGCTAGTTGCTGGAATTTCCATATGCTCTCTTATGGCAGGCATATACCCGGCAGCAAACGCAATGCACATTATGGAGGGCTATCTTCCGGTAACCTTCTGTATCGCATGGGGCGTATTATGTCTGCCCTTTTTAACCGCCGGATTCATAAAAATCCGCAGAACCTTAGCTGAAACCCCCAGGACAATGACTCTACTGGCCATGTCCGGTGCATTTATTTTCGTTATATCATCGCTGAAAATCCCGTCTGTCACAGGCAGCTGTTCTCACATGACAGGGACCGGATTCGGCGCGATTTTGTTCGGTCCTTGTGTTGTCAGTGTACTGGGGATTATCATTCTTGTCTTTCAGGCAGTTCTCCTTGCCCACGGCGGTCTCACCACTTTGGGGGCCAATACCTTTTCTATGGCTGTTGCCGGCCCCTTTGTTACTTATGGAATTTACAAGCTTTGTCAGAAATGTAAGATTAATCATGGAATCTGTGTTTTTCTTGCCGCCTCCTTGGGAGATTTATTTACATACTGTGTTACCAGCGTCCAGCTCGCGCTTGCCTACCCGTCAGAAACCGGTGGCTCTGCTGCTTCCACAGTAAAATTTCTCGGTATATTTGCTCCGACCCAGATTCCTCTTGCGATTATAGAAGGTCTCCTTACTACGGCCATTATCGTCTGCCTGGAGTCATTTGCGAAGTCTGAGCTTAACTTAATCGGATATAAAAAGGAGGCGTGAAGAAATGGAAACGAAAAATAAAAAATTAGTTCTGTCACTTATTATTGCAGCCATATTGATTGCAGTCATACCTCTTTTCGCCCTTAAAGACGCGGAGTTTGGCGGCTCAGACGACGCAGGAAGCGTAATGGTGAAAGAAATTCACGGAGATTACATCCCCTGGTTTAATCCTGTACTTGAAACTCTGATTGATGGGGAACTCCCCGGTGAGGTAGAAAGCCTGATTTTCTGTGTACAGACTGGTATCGGCGTAGGAATCCTCGCCTTCTGCTTTGGAAGAATGTACGAACGCAATAAGCTCAGTAAGGAGGATGAGGCACTATGATTGTGATTGACAGGCTCTGCTATAACTCCGGACTGCGTTATGTAAATGCAATGGAAAAGTTTGTGTTTTCCATGCTGACACTCCTTCTGTGCGTCAGCAGCCGTTCTATCATAGCAGCCATCCTTGTACTGCTTGTCACAGGAACGTTGACAGTGGAAAAAGGAGGTATTCCCCTCTTGTGTTATTTAAAGCTAATAACAATCCCCCTTGTTTTCCTGTTCCTTAGTATATCGGCTGTCCTGATAAATATATCCCGGACTCCCCTTGATGCATTTGCTATTCCTTTTGGTTCCTTTTATCTCACCGGAAGCGTCCAAGGGCTTCTTTGGGGAGTGCAGCTCATCTCTACTGCTCTTGCCAGTGTATCCTGCCTGTATTTTCTGTCACTAAGCACCCCTGTGGCGGACATTCTTGGGGTATTAAAAAAGCTGCATGTTCCTGGGCTAATCACAGAGCTCATGCTGCTCATTTACCGGTATATTTTTATTACTCTACGCACAGCGTCAGCTATTTTGATTTCACAAAGTTCCAGGCTTGGAAATAAAAGTCTCCATACTGCCCGGAAATCCTTCGTGGCGATGGCCAGCTCTGTGTTCGTCCTGTCCGTCAGACAGGCCGGCGCTCAGTACGACGCTATGGAGGCCCGGTGCTATAACGGCAGAATTCAGATACTTTCAGAAGAGCACCCTGCAAAATATTCTGAAATTTTTTGTATTGCAGGATTTGAAGTATTTCTCTTTGTCCTTATAGTAATATTGAAATACAAAAGCTCCATATAACTGCACCTTTGGAGGTGATAACTTTGATTGAAACTATATTAAAGGCAGAAAATATCTGTTATACTTATGAAGGAGAAAAAAGTCCTGCACTTGACAATTTATCCCTTAACATCCACAGAGGGAAAAAAATTGCATGTATGGGCTCAAACGGATCAGGAAAATCCACATTTTTTCTATGCTGCAACGGAATTTTAAGACCTGATTCTGGAACTATTTATTATCAAGGAGTTCCTCTTAACTACTCAAAAAAGGGGCTGCTAAGCCTTAGAAGTAAAGTAGGCATTGTATTTCAGGATCCCGATAAACAGCTTTTTTCAGCCAGCGTTGTACAGGAAATCTCTTTTGGTCCTTTAAATCTTGGTTTTTCTGAAGCTGTAACGAGAAGAAAAGTACAGGACATCATGGATAAGCTGGGAATTACTCCCTTTGCCCATAAACCAGTACACGCCTTAAGCGGAGGACAAAAAAAGCTGACTGCCATCGCAGATATTCTTGTCATGGAACCAGAGCTGATTATTTTTGATGAGCCGGCCGCTGCCCTTGATCCGCTGCATACAGATCTTGTTCATGATATTATCGGAAAGGTCACGGAGCACGGAATCACGGTACTCATGGCCTCCCACGACGTAAATTATGCCTATGAATGGGCAGATGAGATTTTTATTTTCCATGAAGGAAGGCTGCTAAAAAGCGGTTCTCCTGATGAAATCTTTTCGGATGACACGTTGTTAAAAACCGCGTCCCTGAAGCCTCCGCTGATTCTTTCGATTCTTAAGAATCCGGATATATTAAAAAAGAAAGGAAAACGTTACTATTCACAGTAACAGGAAAATTGACATGAAAAAGGGAATCCTTGTTGTAAGCTTTGGAACAAGTTATTCTGATACACGTGCTGTAACCATTGATGCCATAGAAAAGGAAATAAAAGGGTTATTCGCGGATGTTCCCTTTTACCGGGCCTGGACCAGCAGAATGATCCTCTCAAAGCTTCAGGAAACAACCGGGGAGAAAATTTTCACTGTTTCAGAAGCACTTCTTCAGATGAAAAAGGATGGAGTTACAGACGTATATATTCAGCCTACCCATGTAATTAACGGAATTGAAAATGACAGGATGAAAGAGGATGCTCTTGCCTTGCAGGAGTTTTTTCACTCTATATCCTTCGGTGCGCCTCTCCTTTCCTCAACAGAAGACATGAGGGAAGTTGTACAGATTATCGGCAGCTCCTTTTCCAATCTTAATACTTCGGAGGCGCTGGTGCTTATGGGGCATGGAAGTGAGCACTACGCAAACACCGTATATCCTGCACTGGACTATATGTTTAAGGAAATGGGGTATCCCCATATTCATATGGGTACCGTAGAGGCATATCCCGAGCTTCTGCATGTGACAGAACTTCTGAAAAAAAGCGATGTAAAGACCGTACATCTGGTTCCCTTTATGATTGTTGCCGGGGACCATGCGAATAATGACATGGCAGGAGAGGAAAAGAATTCATGGAAATCCGTGTTTGAAAATGAAGGATACAAGGTGGTATGCCACCTGAAGGGACTCGGGGAATATAATGAAATACGTAAAATGTTTGTAAAGCATTTAAAGGCTGTTATTTAAAACTGACCCCCGCGTCAAGGAATACCTGACGCGGGGAAGCAGATTTACCTTACCTCTTCAAACTGACTTTCATACAGCCGGTAATATGCCCCTTTTTTCGCCATAAGCTCTTCATGGCTTCCTGACTCCAGGATGTTCTTATCATCAATATAAAAAATCTTGTCAGCGCCTCGTATAGTGGAGAGACGATGAGCAATAATAAAGGAGGTCCGGTTTTTCAACATAGCCTCTATACCGGCCTGTACAAGAAGCTCCGTATGAGTATCAATGCTCGAGGTAGCCTCGTCCAGTATGAGTATCCGCGGATTACTTAGCATGGTTCGTGCAAAGGCAAGAAGCTGCCGCTGTCCGATGGAAAGACCTGAACTTCTTTCGCTGATTTTTGTATCGTATCCTTTTTCTGTTTTTATAATAAAATCATGGGCATGGACTGCCTTTGCGGCAGCAATCATTTCTTCCTCTGTGGCATTTCCTTTTCCATAGCAGATATTTTCACGAATTGTCCCGGTAAACAAAAATGTATCCTGCGTCATCACCCCCATCTGCTGCCTTAAGCTCTCCAGCGTAACCTTCCTAGTATTATATCCGTCAATTTCAATACTACCTGCCGTCACATCATAAAAACGGCTGATGAGGCTGGCAATAGTTGTCTTCCCAGCGCCGGTAGGGCCTACAAGTGCAATTGTCTCTCCGGGATGTACGAGGAAGCTTACATCCTCAAGTACAAGCCTCTCTGGCTCGTCTGTATAGGCAAAGCTGACATTCCGAAATGCCACCTCACCCTTAATCTTCGGCAATTCAATACTTCCCTCCTCATTCTTTATTTCTGCCGGCGTATCAAGAATATCAAATACCCTTTCCGCGGCTGAAATATTAGTCACAATCTTATTGTAAAAGCTGGCAAGATTGCGGATGGGACTCCAAAACATTCCAAGATATGTGGAAAATGCAAGGAAGGTTCCGACCCCTATTTTGTCTGCCCCCACAATCCTTATACCAATAAAATAAAGAAGAAATCCTCCCAGTCCCCATACAGTTTCTACCAGCGCACTGAACAAATCGGCAATCTTCACTGCATCTACAAAGCTGTCACGGTATTCCATGGCGCAGCGCTCAAAATCTGCTTGTCTTTCCGGTTCCGCGGCAAAGCTCTGGACAATACGGATGCCGGAAAAATTCTCATGAATAAATGCATTTAAGTTTGAATTCTTCTGCCGGTGTATCTGCCACAGCTTATGTGCACGGATTTGAATTACAAACATTCCCCCTGCAAGAAGGGGAAGTGTCAAAAAGGCTGAAAGAGCCAGCTGCCAGCTTTTTAAAAGCATGATACAGGCAATCCCAATCAAGGTCAGAAAATCCGGAAGAAGCTTTGTAACGCTGTCCGAAAGCATATCCTTAAGAGAATTAATATCACCCACAATACGGGCAAGGATCTTCCCAGTAGGCCTGCTGTCAAAAAAGTGAAAACTTAGAGTCTGGATATGTTCATACAGCTGGCTTCGGATTGTCATTAACACCCGGTTTGTTACATCTGCAATGATACGCATCCAGCCTCTTCTGCACACCATACGCAAAAGGAACATAGAAAAGCCAACAGCAGCCAGTTTAAGAAGCCCCGGCACATCTCCTTCTGCCACATAAGTATCTACAGCCAGCTCAATCATCAGCGGCGTGGCCAGATTAACAGAAAGAGTGATAAACAGCAGAAAGCCTACAAGTGTAAGCTCCTTTTTGTATGCCAGCATATATTTATATAATCTTACCAGGGTTTCTTTTTTAGAGACATCCCTGATTAACTCGTCTTCCCTCGCAGAATTTACCGGCATATTTTCTCCCCCTTCCTATTTTCGTATTGTACGCACCATGTATGGTAATAGCGTCCTTTCTCTGCCATAAGCTCCTCGTGGGTTCCCCTCTCGGCAATCCTATTATTTTCCAGTACTATAATCTCATCTGCAAAACGGACAGCAGAAATACGGTGTCCGATAATGATTTTTGCTCCCTTATTTACCTGTTTTAAATTTCTCTGAATTATCTGCTCTGTCTCCATGTCAAGAGCAGATGTCGCGTCATCAAGAATCAGCACAGGGGCCTGTTTTGCAATAGCCCGGGCAATGCTGATTCTCTGCTTTTGACCTCCGGAAAGCCCCACACCGCGCTCTCCCACAACTGTTTCATAACTGTCCCCGAGACGGCTGATGAAATGCGCCGCGCAGGCTCTTTCTGCAGCCCATTCTACTGTGTCCTGTGTAAGTTCCATACGTTTTCCTGTCTTTACATTTTCTGATACGGAATCAGAAAACAAAAATACATCCTGCATCACAACAGAAACACAAGCGCGCAGGCTGTCTAGTGGATAGGAACGGATATCTCTCCCGTCAAGAAAGATGCACCCTTCAGTTACATCATAAAAACGCTGGATAAGATTAACTAGAGTTGTCTTTCCGGAACCAGTCATCCCCATAATTCCAAGGGTATGTCCCGGCCTAAGCTCCAGATTAATGTCTTTTAAAATCTCTTTTCCATTCAGGGAAAACCCTACATGTTCAAATTTAAGGCTTCCGGTAATCCTTTCCGGAGAAACTGCCCCTGGCTGTTCCATAATCTGCGGATTCTCTCCGGCTGCCCCTTTAATCTTCTTCCAGGAAGCAAAGGCTGATGCAATATCATTGCTCAACCATCCTACAATCTCCATCGGCCAGATTACATTATTAGCATATTCTAAAAACGCCCCTAAAGCACCCAGAGTCATACGTCTGTAGATAACCATTAGACCGCCGGCAATAATCACCATAAGAAGCATAGTATTGCCAAGAAAGGTAATGGCCGGCTGGTAATCAGCGACAATCCCTGCCTGCTCCATGTTCAAATCATAAAATTTCCGATTATGCCTTCCAAATTTCCTTATCTCATATCTTTCCTGTGCAAAGGCTTTGACCGTACGTACACCAGATAAGGCCTCCTGCGCCACTGTATTAAGCTCTGCTGTCTCCTCACTGATTTTATCATATACTGTGCCAAGCTTCTTCTCCATTCGCACGGCACAAACTCCAATAAGCGGCAGTATTACCAGCGGAACAATCGTAAGCTGCGGATTGAGCCGGAACATAAAGAAAAGAACAAGTACCGTATGAGTCACAGCCTCAACAGCCAAAATCCCCACAAATCCAGCCGCCATCCATACCTTATCCACATCCTCCTTCACACGAGTCATCAGCTCACCTGTATTATGCCTGTCAAAGAAATCCATAGACATCCTCTGAATATGACAGAAAAGGTCCTTCCGCATATGATACCCTACCGAAACCCCTACTGCATCATAAGTAAACTCTTTTATATATTGAAGCACGGCACGGCCGATACCGATTCCCAGAAGTCCTAAAACAAACTTCATCAAAAGCTCCTGATTCTTTCCAACAATGACGTCATCTATAATATGCCTGATAAACTGGGGTGCCGCCATATCAAGAATAATACTGACAACCATGCAGACAAAGCCAAGCAGATAGAAAGGACCGTAGCGCTTCATATAAGTTCCAAGTTTCTTCATAAAAATACCTCCGAAATTTATAACACTAAGTTTATAATAACGATGAAGCTAAGCTCATATTTATGACGGATCTCTCACTTTACAACATATACAGAAGGGCATTACAGATACATGCAGCAATGTTGCTCCCGCCCTTTCGGCCTCTTGCCACAATATAAGGCGTATCCGAAAGTGACATAATCAACTCCTTTGACTGCACTACATTCACAAATCCTACTGGAACCCCAATAATCAGCTCCGGCTTCAGTCTCTCTAAATGAATAAGCTCATAAAGACGGATAAGTGCTGTAGGTGCATTTCCAATGGCAAATATGAGTTTTTCCTTTAGAATTCCAGCCTTATCCATACTGGCTGCCGCCCTTGTAGTCCCATTTTTCTTTGCAGTTTCTGCCACATCCTCATCAGACATAAAACAGTATACCTGCCCTCCGAATCTGCTCAAAACACTTTTATTAATTCCAGAACATCCCATCTGCGTATCTGTAACAATAGATGCCCCGCCCCTGATTGCCTCCAGTGCCTTTTCTACTGCACCTTCCGAAAATGCAAGATTTCCTGCATAATCAAAATCTGCACTTGTATGAATACATCTTTTGATGACTGGCGCCTGCAGACCGGAAAGCTTAATTCCTCTGTGCTTTAGTTCCTCTGTTATAATCTCAAAGCTTCTTTTCTCTATCTCTTGCGGAGCCATAACCTCAATCTCTGCCAACATCATTCTTTTCTCCCATTATTTTATATATCATTCTCATATCCAGATGTGCCCGCAGTTCGTCCGCAAGCAAATCATACTGCTGTTCCTTAAATTCCTTCAGATCTACACTTTCAATCTCCTCAAAAGGAATACCCCTTTTCTCTGCTAATGCTTTAAGTACTGCCTGTGAAATATCCTGGTTATCAAAAATACCATGGACATAAGTACCGCAGATATTTCCCACACATGCCCCGTCAACGCTCTCACTGCCTGACACAGAATCACGGATTGTACTTATGCTGCCTGCTTCTCCAGCAGTCCTCCCCATATGTATCTCATAGCCTTCAAAGCTCATACCAGAAAGGGATGAAAATATTCCATCTATAACATGGAAAGTTCCTGTAACCCGCGTTCTTTTTTTCTCCTTTACAAATACTGTTTCCATTGGCAAAAGCCCCATCCCTCTCACTACTTCTTTCCGGCCTGCTCCTTCCACTCCCTCCGGATCCTTTAGATACTCTCCCATCATCTGATATCCTCCGCAGATTCCCCATACTGCTGTTCCTAAAGCCGCCTCTTTCAATATGGCAGCCTCCAGTCCATTCTGTCTAAGCCATAGTAAATCTTCTATCGTATTTTTCGTTCCTGGAAGAATAATCATATCTGAATCTGCCAGCTCTGAAACACTTTTCACATATTGCAAATTGATTCCTTTTGTATTTTCAAATACAAAGAAATCCGTAAAATTGGAAATCCTTGGAGTGCGTATAACTGAAATCTTAATTGCAGTCCCCTTATCCCTTATATTTCCCTCAAACCGCTTTGTAAGACTATCTTCGTCCTCAATCTCCACCTTAAGATAAGGTACAACGCCTGCCGCAAGAATTCCGCTTCGCTCCTCAAGCATGGTAATCCCTGGCTCAAGAATAGTCTTATCTCCCCGGAATTTATTAATAATCAAACCCTTTATACGTTCCTTTTCTTTCTCCTCAAGAAGCAGAAGCGTACCCAGGAGCTGGGCAAATACCCCTCCTCTATCAATATCTCCTACAAGCAGCACCGGAGCATCTGTCATTTTTGCAAGCCCCATATTTACAATATCGTTCTCCTTAAGGTTAATCTCTGCCGGGCTTCCCGCCCCCTCAATCACGATAATATCATACTCCTCCTCCAGCTTATGGAAAGCTCTCATTATGTCTGGTATCAGCTTCTTCTTATAAGCAAAATATTGCCGGGCGCTCATATTGCCAAGCACCTCTCCGTTTACAATTATCTGAGAGCCCATATCACCTGTAGGCTTTAAAAGGATTGGATTCATCCATGTCTGAGGCCTAATTCCCGCCGCCTCTGCCTGTACTGCCTGGGCCCGGCCTATCTCAAGTCCCTCCTCCGTGATATAGGAGTTAAGAGCCATATTCTGTGATTTAAAGGGAGCCGTCTTATATCCATCCTGCTTAAAAATCCTGCACAGTCCTGCACAGATTAAGCTTTTTCCGGCATTGGACATCGTCCCCTGTATCATAATCCTCTTAGCCATGCAACAAACCTCTCATTTTCCTCTTTCTTTCGTATTGCAATCCGGTAATAGCCAGAAGTAAGCCCTCTGTAGCCGCTGCAGTCCCGTATCAAAAATCCTGCATCCGCTGCTGCCTCGTAAAGCATTGGTTTTCCCCTGAAAAACAGGTAGTTCGCCTCGGAGGGATACACATAATATCCAAGCTCTTTTAATGCAGCTTCCAAACTTTCCCGCTCTGTTTTTACATATTTTCTTGTATTTTTTATATACTCATCTACACAATAATTTCCATTATCTGTAAGCGCCGCTATTCCTCCTGCCTGTGCGAGGACAGATACATTCCACGGCTGCAGGAATTCCTTCATTTTATCCAAAAACCAGAGACTTCCGCTTACCGCATATCCCAGCCTTAAACCCGGCATAGCAAACAGCTTTGTAAACGCCTTTACAACTAAAAGTTCCTGACAGCCAGCTGCCTTTTCCCTCATTGTAACCTTCTCAGGTTCCTTAAGGAAATCAACAAAGCACTCATCTAATACAAGCAGTATGCCATATTTTGTGCATTTTTCAAGCACATCATTTAGAAGCTCTCTTTTCATCACACATCCTGTCGGGTTATTGGGATTGCACAAAAATATCATATCAATCCCCGGTGTGATTCTATCCAGCAGGCTTTCATCGACCCTAAAATCCTTTTCTTCTGACAGATCAAAATACTGAATCCTAGCCCCCACAGCCTTAAGAGCCCGCTCATATTCGGAAAAGGTCGGAGAAAGAATTAAAGCTCTTTTTGGCTTTCTTGCCAGAGCCGCTGCAAAAAAAAGCTCTGCGGCACCGTTTCCGCAGATAATATTCTCTTTGGGGATGCACTCAAACCTGCTGATTGCCTTTTTAAGCTCATCACAACGTATATCCGGGTAATGTTCAATATGTGCCAGCCCACGGGCAGCTGCAAGGCGCACCGGCCCTGGCACTCCCAGCGGATTACTGTTTACTGAAAAATCAAACACCACCTTATTTCGATAAATATCTCCTCCGTGAATCTGTCTGTCCATGTCTGCATCCTTCCTGTTTTATCTCATAATTCCTACGCTGACAAAAATCCTTATCGCCAAAAATAATATCAATGCCAGTACCGCCGTTATATACAAAAGCTTGTGAGCCCTTCGAATATCCTCCGGAACAATTCTTTTTGATGGCTCCCCTATAGCCGGCTTTTCGTAAAGCTTTCCAAAGTACCACGCATTTCCCGCAAGCTCCACGCCAAGGGCACCTGCCATAACAGCCTCTGTCTGGGCCGCATTAGGACTCTTATGCTTCCTTTTATCTCGAAGGTAAATATGGACTGCTTTTCTCCCGTCCATTCCTGCAAGGAAGGACGCTCCAATCATAATCCATGCAGTAAGCCTTGCCGGGATATAGTTCACCACATCATCAAGCCTCGCCGCTGCAGTTCCGAAATATTCATATTTTTCATTTTTATATCCAAGCATGGAATCCATCGTATTCACAGCCTTATATCCAAATCCCAGTACCGCTCCCCCAATCACCATATAAAAAAGAGGCGCTGTCACCCCGTCTGAAGTATTCTCCGCAACTGTCTCCACTGCCGCCTTTGTTACACCCTCTTTTGACAGCTTTTTAGTGTCTCTTCCTACAATCATGGATACTGCTTTTCTTGCCGCCTCAAGCCCTTGTGTTTTTAATGCCAGATATACCTTGTCACTTTCTGTTTTAAGCGATTTTACAGCAAATATTTGATAACACATAAAGGTCTCAAGGGCAAGGCCCGCCTGCCACGCATACTGATAAGTAAAAAAGAGCAGCACACCCGGCACAGCCATGCTGACTGCCAGCACAAAAAACACCAGAATTCCCCCTCCGGCCCTTTCACCGGCTTTCGTTTTCGGAAAACAACCTCTTATAATTTTTTCCACCCCTGTAATTAGATGACCAATTAATCTCACTGGATGGTATAAAAATCCCGGATCCCCCAGCAGCAAATCCAGCAGGAAACCCACTGTCACTGCAAATACTGTCCGCAATAATAAGCTCATATCCCTCTCCATTTTCTATCTGATAGTCATAGTATCCTTTTTTCGGAAATGCATATTTCTCCATAATACACATGATTGTTCCTCCGTGGACAACATATGCCGCGGAAGTAATCCCTGCCTTCATACATTCCCATACACTTTTTTCAAAGCCTGAAAGAATTCTTTTCTTAAACTCTTCCCTGCTCTCACCACCTGGAAAAGGAATTGTCCCGCCGCTGTCCACCCATTCCTGATACTGAGAAGAGCCTGACAGCTCCCTGTAGCTTTTGTTCTCGAACAGTCCGAAATCACACTCTGACAACTCCTCTATTACAAATATCTGCTGCCCCGGATAACAAAGCTTTGCTGTCTGAGTACATCTTTTCATAGGGCTTGTATATATGCGCTCCGCCTGGGGAAAACCGCCTTTTTCAAAACACCTTTCCAAAAGCTTTACGCCTTCCTGGCTCAAATCCTCATCCGTTATGCCGACATAACGCTTTTTAAGATTTCCTTCTGTCAAAGAGTGACGTATAAGATAAATCTTCATACTTTATTTCTCCATATTCTATCCCTTCAGCAAAACGCCGATTCCACATACCACCCGGTACACCTTATCCGCATAAACCGCAAGCTCCGTACAGAGCCGGCCGGCCGTCTCCCTATATTCCCGGTCGAATGCATCCACTGGAATAATTCCATAACCAATCTCATCACTTACAATCACAATCTCCGGGTTTTCATCCGCTATATTTCCGGCAAGCTGTTTCACTGGCTGTCCTGCCTTTAACTGCCTCTCAACATATGCATGAAAATGATGAATTCCACCGCAGCTTAATATCTCCTCTTCTTTACACTCTCTTCCGTCAATCCACTCTGTTTTGGGACAAAGCTCCTTAGCAAAAACAAGCTTCCCCTGATATGCACCGCCAACAACCAATATCATAGTCCAAATCCTTTCACAAACACATCTGTAACCACAGCCGCCGCTGCCATAAAAAGCTCGCACATCTGCAGGAAATATCCTGCCAGATCTCCGGTCATTCCGCCAAATTTCTTTATGCACATTCTATAGTAATACCCGTACATAAGCCCTGCCGCAAGAATGACGGAAACTCCTGCATATCTGCCTGCCTCTATAATTATAAAGCACAAGAGAACAAGATAGATTCCAAGAACAGCCCGCCCGGTATTCTTCGCCGCATGAGCCGAAAAAGATGCTGTAAGACTCTTTCCCTCCTCCCTTGCCTGTGGAAAGCAGAGAACTGAAAGACCGCTTAATGTACGGGACAAAAGGAAACTTAAAGCCGTCACCCTCACACTGTATGCTGTAAGAGCCGAATAAACTCCTATGTATGCAAGCAGATACACCCCGCAGGACAGAACTGCAAAAGATCCTGCATGGGAGTCCTTTAATATCTCAAGCCGCTTTTCCTTCGGCTGCCAGGAGCCCAGCGCATCCTGTGTATCCATAAATCCATCCAGATGGATTCCTCCAGTAATGAAAATCGGAACGAGAACCATAAGAACCGTGAAAAAGAAATCTCCAAAAACAAATCCCCGACCCAAAAGGTATTCCTTTAAAAGAAATAAGCCCCAGGTAACCGCTCCTATTACAGCGCCTATAAACGGAAAAAAACACATAGTATACGATGTATTTTCCTCCGTCCACTGCGCCTCTGGCACAGGAATTCTGCTATACATAGTAAATGCAATTTTAAAGCTATTCCATAAACGTCCCGCCATCTTTTCTCTCATCCTTATATACTACTGGTATTCCATACACTACTTCTGTCACCTTGTCCGCCATACGCGCAAGGGCACAGTTAATCTTTCCAAGAAGCCTTCTGTACTCTTGCGTTTCCTGACTATAGCCGTTAATATCCGAAAAAACCTCATTTGTCACAATCACAAGATGTTCAGTCTTACCGGAAATACTTTGGATACCTGAAACAACTGCTTCAAAGGCTCCTTCAAAATCTCGATTCCTTTCATAGAACTCGTTAGCTGCAAGATTCGATACACATTCCAGCAGAATCCCGGCATTCGAAGGAATCTCAAGCCCGGAAAGCTGCGTATACTTTTCCAGAGTAAGAAATCCCTCATCCATACGCTGTTCCCGATGCCGCCTGATTTTTTTCTCTGCCTCTCTCCCCCTTGGAATCATTGTTGCCACATAGAGAAAGGGGGAAAATATGCCGGAGTCCTCCAGGATATGTTTCCTGCAGCGCACGATTTCTTCCTCTGCATATGCAGATTTTCCACTTCCGCTTCCACCTGTTATAAGATGCACCATTATCTGTCACCAAGCTCCTCATAATCCTCTATATTATTATCAGAAAATGTACTCATTTTATCATAAACCTCTGCCGCCATATCAAGCACTGGCAGATAGGCCAGCGCACCTGTTCCTTCGCCGAGGCACATATCCGCACTAAGAACTGCTTCCATACCAAGTTCATCCAAAATAATCTTCATTCCCGGCTCCCCTGACACATGGGCGGCAAACATATATTCTTTGGTAAAAGGACAAAGCTTGTATGCTGCAAGAGCAGCCGCAGCCGAGATAAAGCCGTCAATCACTACAGGAAGCCTGTAATAGGCTCCTCCTAAAAATACTCCTGTAAGACCGGCAATATCAAAGCCTCCCACCTTCGCCAGCACATCCAGCGTATCAGCCGCAACCGGACGGTTTCTCTCAATGGCTCGTTTAATCACGCTTACCTTATGCTCCAGCCCTTCACTCGTAAGTCCTGCTCCCCGTCCGGTCATCCTCTCCGGCATCTCCCCAAGAAGCAGAGTGGACACGGCGCTGCTGGTGGTCGTATTTCCGATTCCCATCTCTCCTGTTGCAATAACCTGAAAGCCTTCTTCCTTTTTTTCCTTTACCAGCCTGATTCCTGTCATAATTGCCTGTACAGCCTCTTCTCTTGTCATAGCCGGTCCTTTTGCCATATTTTTGGTGCCGTATGCCACCTTGTAGTCAGGAATCTTTGTTTTCCTCGCCATCCCGATATCAATCGGAAAAATCTCCGCCCCGGCCCGCCTGCTCATAATAGCTGCACTGGTATTGCCGGTAAGGAAGTTCTCCGCAACAACAGCAGTAACCTCCTGCCCTGTCTGTGTAACACCTTCCTCCACCACTCCGTTATCTGCGCACATTACAATCAGCGCTTTCTTCTCAATATGTACCTTAGCATCTTTACTAATTCCGGCTATCCTGATAATGT
Organism: Lachnospiraceae bacterium; assembly: GCA_910575605.1. GTDB lineage: Bacteria > Bacillota > Clostridia > Lachnospirales > Lachnospiraceae > CAPEBR01. Next base: position 60,466 of record CAJTEW010000011.1, on the reverse strand, counting down.
GCTCCTCCAGCCTTCCCAGACCGTGTAGAGGCTTTGCAATAGAATTCCATCTTCTCTGCGCCTGCTCCATTGCATCTATATCAAGAGATTCTATATTATCCAGTATTTCATCTAGTGTCATTTATCTTCTCCTTTTCTCACTGTTTACTCCGCTCACAATAACTCTCACATGCCTCAAGAAAGGCTTCTGCTACCTTTGGGTTTCCTGCATAATGAATATGGGGAAATCCTGCCAGCAATGTATCTGTGCTTATCATACACTCCCAGCTTCTTTCTGACAATGGCTTTTTTGCTGTAAATGCGTTCCCACAGTTATCTGAATCATAGTAATGGAACTCGTGGGCAGAAATATTTCCTACGTCATGTCCGAATACAAGACCTCCTTCCAGTATAATATAACCAAATCTTTTAAGAGATCCTCCGTGAAAACATTTCCCCTTAAGGGCACCCACAGCCTCCTTTAAAAAGCCTTCCCTGTCCTCAACCGCCTCCTGCAGATACATAAAGCCCCCACATTCTGCAATGCATGGAATTCCTTGTTCCAAAGCTTTTTTTACTGCTTTGCGCATCAGATAATTAGCTTCTAGCTGCTGTGCATAAAGCTCTGGGTAACCTCCGCACAAAATCAGCCCCTCAATATTTTCCGGAAGCTTTATATTATGGAGGGGAGAAAAGGTTACAATCTCTGCCCCCATTGATTTGAGAACCTCCAGATTATCCTGATACATAAAACAGAATGCCTCGTCCCAGGCAAGGCCGATACGGGCCTTATATTTTTTCACAGGCTGTTCCGGTGTATAATCAGCCGTGTCAGGTGCTGATTCTGCCAGACAGATAAGTCCGTCAATATCCAGCGTCTTCTCAAGCTGTTGTCCCAATAGCCGCATTTTATCTTTAAAATCTTCTATTTCTGACGGCTTCTTAAGTCCTAGATGTCTGCTTTCAAAAGAAAGGGCTTTCATCTCAGGAACATATCCGTATACCTTTACTAAAGTTTCCCGCTCAATTATCTCCTTAAGCCTCATATAATGTCCTGGCGATACATGGTTCAGTACCACACCTCCGATATAACTCCCCGGCGCCTCCTTCTCCCTAAATGAAAGGAATCCCTGGATATACGGCACAATAGAAAGGCTCGTCCCCCGTCCGTCAATCAGCAGGACGGCTGGTGTGTCCGTCACACCTGCAATATCATAGGCGCTGGCATCTGTCACACTTCCGCCGATACCGTCATAATATCCCATTACCCCCTCCAGCACAGCAATCTCCGATTGGCCTGCATGGCGGGCAAATATTTTTCGGGTGTTTTCTCTTGTGCATAGAAATGTATCCAGATTATAGCTGTCTATCCCCAGCACCTCTTTATGAAACATAGGATCAATATAGTCCGGCCCGCACTTAAAAGCCGTAACCTTCATCCTTCTGTCCTTCAGACATTTTAAAAGCCCGCAGCAAACCATAGTTTTTCCTGCGCCGCTTGAGGGCGCAGTAATCATCAATCTTGGAAGTCTCATTTTCCTTTCTCCTCTTCGTCACAGGTAAAGCTGATAATATAAACCGGATTCTGTCCTGTCATCATATGGTACTTCCCAGCCAGCCTTGCCTTTGCCACTGTAAGCTGCAGAATTTCTTCCTCCTTTTTTTTTATACTTTTACATATCTTTGCTGCCTCTGTAAGAGTCTCAAGGGTAATGGCGCTTATGACAATACGCACCCTAAAGTTTTTCTGAATTACTGCTCCTAAAATATCCCTTAAACAGCCCCCGCTTCCTCCGATAAATACACAGTCCGGCACAGGCAGGTCTCTAAATATCTCCGGAGCTTCTCCCTTAATCACTGTAAGATTATCTGTCCCCAGCCTGCGGCTGTTTTCTCTGATAAGGCCTGCCGCCTCTTCATTTTTTTCTATGGCATACACACAGCCAGCGGGTGCTTTTAAAGCTGCCTCTACGGAAACAGAGCCCGTCCCTGCTCCTACGTCATAAATCACAGAATTTTTGCATATCCGAAGCTTTGAGATACAAACACATCTGACCTCCTCCTTTGTCATAGGCACATTTCCGCGCAGGAAGGAAGAATCTGGAAGTCCCTGTACTGTCAAAGAATTCCTGCCTAAGGGATTATAGATATAAAGTATCGAAAGCTTCCCGCCGTCATATCTTGTATATTCCTTTGCAGTTCCCCGAAAAATCTGTTCATTTTCATAGGACAGGTTTACACCGATACACACCGGCAAAGCCCCCATGTCTGCCTCTGTCATAGACAAACAGATTTCTCGTACATCCTGAGAAGAGCCTGTAAGAACAAACGTCTTTTCATGCCCCCTTATAACAGACAAAGGGTTTCCCTTTCTTCCGTGAACACTTAAAAATGCCGCATCCTCCCAGCTTATGCCAAGCCTTGCACAAAAACAGGAAACCGAGGAAATTCCCGGCATACACTCTGGTTCCATATCTGGTTCTTCCTCAAGAAGCTTCAAAAGCTTCCCCGCACCACTATAAAAACCTGTATCCCCGGAAAATGCAGCCACAATGCGGCTGTACTCCGGGTGTTCCTTTATGTATGCTACAATCTCCTCTGGCTTATAGGCTGTATATACCTCCTGTCCTCTTTCTGCCACCGCATCTGTCATCCGCTTTGCACCTATAATTAAGTCTGCCTTCTTAATGGCCGCCCGGGCCTGTTTTGTAAGAAATCCAAAATCGCCCGGGCCAATCCCTGCAAGTATTACCTTCCGTTTCCTTCTGTGGCAGAGTCCTGGCTCATCCTCAAGTATCCTGATAATTTCCTGACAGGTAAATCCCTCTTCCTTCGGCCTTCCAATAACAATCAGCTTAATCCCCGCCGCCTTCGCAGCCTCATACTTCTGGGGAACTCCTCCGGCAGCGCCGGAATCTTTTGTCACCATACAGGCAATGTCATATTCCCTGATAAGTGCAGTATTCAGTTCCGTAGAAAAGGGCCCCTGCATACAGATTAAATGCCTTCCCCTGATGCCTAGTTTTTCACACTTTATAATTGATTCTTCTGCAGGCAGAATCCTTGCATAGATACGCTCTTTATAATCATCCAGAACTGTATATCTCTCAAGCTCCCTGCTTCCGGTTGTCACAAGAACATTTCCCGGTATCTCCCTCAAAAGCCCTGCTGCTTCCTCCGTACTTTCTACAAAAATAACGTCCTGGAATTCCTCTCCTCTTTCTCTCACGAGACGGAGATATTTCACAGAACATATATCACAGGCGGCCCTTACATTCTCCGTCACTTCCTTTGCATAAGGATGGGTCGCGTCAATGACATAGAGCGGCCTGAGACTCCTTATGAGCCCACACATCTTGTCACATCCCATCCGCTCATGGGATACTGTAATCTGTTCCCCCAAAGGAAGCAGATTCTCCCCGTACTGCGTCGCTGTACAGACATGGGCAGAGATCCCTGCATCCGATACATATTCCGTAAGCCTGCGTCCCTCTGTTGTCCCTCCAAATATGATAACCTTCTTCTCGCTCATACAGTCTCTCCCCTATTTGTATTTGGGGACGGGGTAAAATGAAAAATACTCCGTCCCAGATTGAATTTACCCTGTCCCCTATATATGGGGACACCCTTTTTTGAATTGGGGACGGAGTATTTTTCATTTTACCCCGTCCCCAATTTATATCCTCGAGGTGTAACCATTTTTCCGAAACTTTCTTTTGTTTCCTTATTTCCAATAAATATAGTAGAAAACATATCCGTCTCTATTTTTCTAAGCTCGCCAAGTGTAATAATCTTAAGACTTTCTCCTTCTCTTCCAATATTTTTTGCTATCCCGCATATGGTATCTTTACTTTTAAATTCAAGAAGAATCTCGCACGCTTTCTTCAGATAATCCCGCCTCTTTCTGCTGGAGGGATTATAAAGAACAAGGGCAAAATCGGCCTGCGCTGCCCTCCTAAGCCTGTTTTCTATCACTTCCCACGGCGTCAGTAGGTCGCTTAGGCTTATAAAGCAGCAATCATGTCCAAGAGGAGCTCCTAAAAGAGCTGCTCCTGACAGCCCTGCCGTAACTCCTGGAACCACCTCAAGCTCCACCTGCGGATATTCACCGGAAAGCTCGTACATCAGACCTGCCATTCCGTAGATACCGGCATCCCCGCTGCACACAACCGCTGTTTTCCGTCCCTTTAACGCCTCCTCAAAAGCTGTCCGGCACCTGGTAATTTCCTGCCTCATAGGAGTAGTCTTATATTCTTTTCCTGGAAAATACTGCTCTAAAAGCTTTGTATACACCGTATATCCAACAATGACTTCGCACTCCTTTAAAACTGCCGCCGCCCGTATGGTCATTTCCTCATAAGCTCCCGGCCCAATTCCTACAATATATATCTTGTTCAAAAACTCACACTCCATTTCCGCACCGCCAGCGCAACTGTAACTCCATCATACACCTGCTTTTTCATTATCAGCCTTCCGCCGCTTGAAAGAAGAGCACTGCGCTCGCACACATTATCTACACCGGTAACCTGCTCCACAAATTCAGAACCGGAAAATATTCCCTCCATCGCAAGAAGTTCCTCTTTACTATAAGTAAAAAATGGAATCCCTACACTCTCACAATAATCTAAAAGCCCCGGCTCGTTCTTTTTTAAATCAATGCTGGCCGCCGCTTCAAGGCTTTCTCTAAAAATTCCTGCATTTTCCAGGGCCTTCTCTACAGCTCTGCAGATAGTCTCTTTCCCGGTTCCCTTCCTGCAGCCGATTCCCGCCGTAACTGCCCGGGGGATAAGGCATAAGGCTTTCTTTGGCGCTTTCTTTATAGTATATCCTATATAAACATCCGGAACAGCCCCGGTTCTTACACCTGCCTCTTCCATCTGCCCGCTACGTCTGATTTCAAGACAATCAATATACTGTTCTTCATTTATCATTTCCTCTGCATCTGCCAAAAGAAGCAGCTTTTTCCCACCAAGAACTTTTGCCGAAATCTGCTTCGCCTTTTCCATATCCTTAATAACAAGCTTATTTTTTACAGCAAATACATCTGCCGCCCATTTTCCCTGAATATCCGTAGCCGTTGTAATAACTGGAACCGCTGGAAGCCTTTCACTGATGAACAGCGCCAGCATATTTGCCCCACCCATATGCCCGGAAAGAATCGGAATACAGTAATTGCCCCGCTCATCCAGCACAAGAACCGCCGCATCCATTGTCTTTGTCTGAAGGCAGGGCGCAACTGCACGCACTGCAATTCCCACAGCTCCAACAAACACAAGCGCATCCTGGTTTTTAAAATTCATTTCCGCCCATTCTGTTACGGAAAAAGGGATGGACTCTGCAAAGGCAGCGCTTTTTACATCCTCATTTACAGCATGTCCCTCCCCCCGAAGAAGTCCTGCAAGTTTTCTTGCAATACCTCTTCCCTCTGACGTAAAGCTGATGATTGCTATTTTCATCCTCTGCCCCCTTATCACAGCTTCAATCCGTTTCCTTTTCGATATTCTGTGGTGAATTTTGGATGGTACAGCCTTGAACGCTCATAATAACTGTGAGCAAGCACATTTCCAACAATAATAAGCGCTGTTTTTGTAATCCCATGCTCCTTTGCCGTCTTACATAGGGTCTCTATTGTACACAGATATGTCCTTTCCTCCGGCCATGTTGCCTTATATACAATGGCCGCCGGCGTATCCGGCTCATATCCGCCCTCCGTCAGCTGCCCCGCAAGATTTTCAAGGAGTGAAGCGCTTAAAAACAATACCATCGTAGAGCCATGTGCTGCAAAAGCCTTTATGCTTTCTTTCTCCGGCACCGGCGTTCTTCCCTCTGCACGGGTAATAATCACGCTCTGGGAGATTTCCGGAAGAGTATATTCCAGATTCAGGGCAGATGCGGCTCCACAAAAGGAACTGACCCCTGGACAGGAATCATAGTTAATTCCTCTTTCCTCTAAAATGTCCATCTGTTCCCTCACTGCGCCATAAATACTGGGGTCCCCTGTATGGAGACGGACAATATCAAGCCCCTCTTCATCTGCACTTGACATAATTTCTGCTATCTCTTCAAGAGTCATATATGCGCTGTTATATATCCTGCATTCCTTCTTTGCATAATCCAAAAGCTTCGGATTTACCAGAGAGCCCGCATAAATAATAACGTCCGCTTTCTCCAGCAGGCATTTGCCCCTTACGGTTATCAAATCCTCTGCACCCGGACCTGCTCCTACAAAATGTATCATATTTTCTCTTCCTCTTTTACAAATAATACCGTATAGTATCCTGCACTGTCCGGCATCTCCTGAACACCATAATAAGTTCTTTCACCAGGCATCCCGCAGTTTTCCACCATGATTACCTGTGCTTCCATGCCCTTTAGCTGCTCCTTTACCTTCCCAAGCTGCTTTCCTGCCTTCATTAGAATCTTTGTCCCCGGAAGCTTTAACGCCCCATCTGTGTAATATGAGGCGGGAATCACATGAAGCTGCTCTGCCCCCCGAAGAAGTCCTAGATTCACTCTGGCGGAAGCCGCGCAAAAGGACGGAATCCCGCTTATAAGCTCTGCCTCATAGCCTTTTTCCAGAATCCTCTGATGAAGATAAAGATAAGTTGAATAAATACATGGGTCACCCAATGTAAGAAATGCTACGTTCTTTCCCTGCTGCAAAGTATTTTCCAATATCAGAGCACCTGCCTCATGGCTCTTTTTAAGCTCTGCCTTATTCTTTGTCATAGGCATGTGAATACCAAGTACTTCCTTGTATTCTATCTCGGGACATGCACTGTGTGCGATCTTATATGCCACTGCTTTTTGAGGCTCTTTTCCCGGCGCTGCAATCACCTCACATGCATGTATGATTTTTACTGCCTTTAATGTAAGGAGCTCCGGATCTCCCGGGCCTACTCCAACTCCATATAATTTCCCTGCCATATTATATACCGATAAACCTTTCCACATTTTCTGTCCTTCCAAGAATCCCATATATATTGGAATATACAACCGCGCCTATTAAAAGTTCTCCGCCTGCTCTGTATATTAAATGCTTGTCCAAAGATTCCATAATCTGACCCATAATCCTCAAGCGCTCCTTCGCTGAACATTTTTCCAATGCTTCATCCGTAGTCATACAACTTAAAAATTTCCTTGCCTTCTGTCCACTTACCCCTGCTCTAAGAGCAGCAGCAGCAAAAAGTTCCATACGGCAGTCCGCCCATTTTGAATGGGTATTCATAATCCCGCCTGATACCTTGATGAGCTTTCCTATATGGCCTGCAAGCACCAGTCTTTCACAGCCTTCCTCTATCGCCATATCAATGGCTTGTCCAATGTAGTTGCTACACTTGATTACATCCGCTTCTTCTATATTATATACATTTTTTAAAAACTCCAGGCCGTAATTGCCTGGCGTTATGATAAGACAACTTCTCCCTTCCGCAAGCTTTACACGCATCTCGGCCCGGATGGTATCCACAAGAGCCTGCTCGCTCATAGGCTCTACAATACCGCTAGTACCGAGAATAGAAATACCCCCTTCAATTCCAAGCCTTGGATTAAAGGTCTTTAAGGCAAGCTTCCTTCCTCCTGGCACGGAAAGCTCCACATGAATTCCCCTGGAAGATTCTACTTCTTCAAGGGCACTTTTCACTTCTTTTTCTATCATCTGCCTCGGAACACGATTGATTGCCGCCGCGCCTACAGGCTGCTCAAATCCTGGCTTCGTTATGCGTCCGATTCCCTCGCCGCCTTCGATTACAATGCCTGGAGTATCGCTAAAGCTTACCTTACCGTAAACCAATACGCCGTCTGTTATATCCGGGTCATCGCCACTGTCTTTTTTTACTGCACAAGAGACGCATAAAGGACGCTCTGTACCTTTGCTGTCATGAAATTGTATATAAGTATCAAGAACAGGCAGAGTTAACCACCTTCCTCCTGGAAGCTCTGCCTGTATCTCACTAATATTTTCCCCTGAAAGCAGCATCTGCATGGCCGCCTTTACTGCGGCCTGTGCGCAGGTACCGGTTGTGTAGCCCTGACGCAGCTTTTTTCTTTTCATCTTTTTCTCCTGTAATCTCTATGATAGCTAATTATTCTGCCATAAGTAGTATTAAATGTCACCGTTCTCCTTCCACGTCACAATCTCCCCGCACGCAATCTTGGCCCCAGAATCTCCTGACGGCTGGGAACGGAAATCATCCGCCCTCTCATGGAGGACGATTGTTTTACCAATCACATCCTCAGGATAAAACCTTCCGGTATAAACTGCTGCCCATATAACTCCCTTGTTTGAGATGAGCGGCGGCAAATCTCCACTGTGCCTTGGATGCTGTCTGCCAGCTGGGTTATAATGCATTCCCGTATCAGCAAAAGCATCCTTTTTGTTTCCGGTACAGAAGCCGCCTTCATGAACATGGAAACCATAAAAGCCGCTGCTTTTATCCTCTAACTCCTCCGGAAGTCCATAGAGCTCCACTACTATTACCGTCCCGCCGTATGTATCGTAAAAATCTGCCTTTCCACGTATGCTTTCGTATTCCTTACTTCCTATTATCACTGCAGTTGCCGTAGGATTTTCATTTATCTTAATCAACATGCTATCACACTCCTCTAAGCCATTCTATTCATGGTTTCCTCGAATGTGACAAAAATTTTCAAATCTAAAGCTGACAAATTCAGTAATAACTATACTTTAGCGTGGGTATATGCCTTACGTCAAGCAGTATTTTTTCTAATTAACATTTTATTCACAAAAAGGCCGGAAACCCTATTTCCAAGCCTTTTTCTCAATTTATGCCTGTTTACAAATATGAAAAAGCGGTGTTATTTCATAAACATTGCATCCCCAAATGAAAAAAACCGATATCTCTCCCTCACTGCCTCCTCATAAGCCGTAAGCACATTCTTCCTCCCTGCCAATGCGGACACAAGCATAATCAGCGTCGATTCCGGCAGATGGAAATTCGTAATCAGGCTGTCCATCACTTTAAACCTGTATCCTGGATAAATAAATATATCTGTCCACCCGTTCCCGGCTTCCAAATGGCCGTTTTCATCCGCCGCAGACTCAATAGTACGACAGCTTGTTGTCCCTACACAGACAATCCTATGCCCGTCCTCTTTCGCCCTGTTAATCTTCTCTGCCGCAGGCTCGTCAATCTGGTAGAATTCCGAATGCATGTGATGGTCTGTAATTTCTTCTGCCTTTACCGGGCGGAAAGTGCCAAGCCCCACATGAAGAGTTACACGGGCAATCTTCACCCCTTTATCCTCAATTGCTCGTAAAAGCTCCGGTGTAAAATGCAGGCCCGCCGTGGGAGCTGCGGCAGAGCCGCTGTGCTTTGCATATACTGTCTGATAACGGTTTTTGTCCTTAAGCTGATGGGTGATGTAAGGCGGCAAAGGCATTTGTCCGAGCCTGTCTAAAATTTCCTCAAAAATCCCCTCATAAGTAAACCTAATCAGCCGGTTCCCTTCCTCTGCAATCTCAAGTATCTCGCCTATAAGGAGACCATTTCCAAAGCTTATCCTTGTACCGGGTCTTGCCTTCTTCCCTGGCTTCACCAATGTTTCCCATATATTATTTTCCCGGCGCTTAAGGAGTAATATTTCAATTTTTGCACCAGTTCCTTCTTTTTCTCCGATTAGCCTTGCCGGAATTACTTTTGTGTCATTAATTACAAGACAATCCCCAGGATTTAGATAGTTTATAATCTCTCGGAAAATATGGTGAGAAATAGCCCCGGACTTCTTGTCTAGTACAAGAAGTCTGGAGCTTTCCCGATTCTCTAACGGATCCTGTGCAATTAATTCTTCCGGCAGTTCATAATAAAAATCCTGTCGTTTCATTCTTATGAATCCCTTTCCTTATTCTCGTCCTCTGGACGTACCATACGGTAACTGCTCCCCAAGTCTGGCGGCCTCTGTGTTCCCGGCATATGCTGTGGAGGCATATCCTGCGTTGTCCTGCCCGGCGTATGTTTAGAAGGCATGTCTGGCGGCATCCCCCCCGGCATATGCGGCGGCTGTCCATACGGCATATATGGCGGCTGTGTTACCTGCCGCGGTACAGGTGGTATATTTATATCCTGCGGCATCTGGAAGCCCGGATATACCTTTATTTTTTTCATATAAACTACCCGTGTATCACAAAGCATATCATGGAGCCCTCGTTTTTCTTTATCTACCCCTGCCATAATATACCCTATCAGGACTGTAGCTCCGCATAAAAATCTTCCAATCGTCTCCCGGTACATTACATCAGTCAGTGTCAACTTTTTTCCATCCGCCGCTTTTACATACAGATTCAAAAGCCGTTTTCCAGGAGTTGTCTCTGTATAATACGTAAACAGAATGAAATACAGCGCCTCAAACACATACAGAATAATATCTTTCAGTGTATAGCTAAACAGCACATTTCCGCCAAGCGCTGTCCCATCCGCTAACGATAACAGTCCTGATGACAAAAGCCTCACCAGAAGCAGCGCAAAAAATACAATCATGCTGTCTATCGTATATGCCGCCAGACGAACCCAGAAACCTCCATAGGTAAGAGTATTCTTATTCCAATTGTTCAGCATAGTACATCGGCACCCCGCTTTCCAGTTCTTCCGCTGCCTCTGTAAGAATCTGGGCCTCGGATTTCGGCACAAGCTTTTCTATCCCGGCAAACAGAGAGCTTAACATATCTGCCGGAGATTCCAGCTGATAGAAAGTCCATACGCCAAGCTCCTGCATCATATCCTGATTCATCTCCTCATACAGAGCAATCATGTCTATAAGTCCAGCTTCAAGTGCCTGCTCTGCGGTATAGGTCCGGCCGTCCGCCAGCGCCTTTACTGCATCCTCTGTCATCCCTCTGCCTTCCACTACAATGCCTACAAATTTAGAATAATACTCATCCACCTGGGTCTGATAGATTGCAATCTGCTCATCGGTCATCTGCATACTGTCCTTAAATTCGCCGCTTGTAATGCTGAAATACTTTATTCCAAGCTTTTCATAAAGCCCTGTCATATCAAAACCGGACATAATAACACCGATAGAGCCTGTAACTGTATTTGGATTTGCATAGATCTTATCACAAGCCATAGAAATCAGATATCCTCCGGAGGCTGCATAGTGGGCCATATATCCCCATACAGGCCGTCCTGTAACTTCCTTATATTCCAGGAGCTTTAAATAAAGCTCTTCTGACTCATACACGGTTCCTCCAGGAGAATCCACATACAGAAGAATTCCCTTGTTATTGGAATCTGACATAAGCTCGTCAATATATTCCTTTGTTGTCAGATGCTGATAACCCTGTGGTGTCTCAAACAGACCTACCTTTGACTGCTCCTGAATGGTTCCGATTACATCTACAACTGCAATATACTCCTTCATTGGCGCGTCAAACATAAAATCTCCTGTAAGTGTCGTACTTAGCTCCCTTGCAAGCATATTGCGTGATACCGTATTCGTAAGTACACTGGCTACACCTGTTACGATAAAAAGAGCTGCTGCAACCACCAGTCCGATGATTTGTTTTTTCTTCATAGCATTTACCACCTTCTTATTTTCGAAGCTCGATTCCCATAGCTTCGAGGGCCCCTATAATCTTTTCCATTGCCTTCGAAACCTCTGCGTCTTCAAGTGTCTTATCCTTTGCACGGAATACAATGGAGTAGGCAACAGACTTATATCCTGGTTTAATCTGTGCACCCTCATATAAGTCAAAAAGCTTAAAACTTTCTAAGTTTGTGCCTCCCTTTTTCTCGATTACCTCTTCCACCTGGCCGACAAGGATTTCTTTAGGCATTACCATACTGATATCGCGGGTCACTGACGGATATTTTGCAATGCCTGTATACTTTCTGTCAAATGCAGCCCTCTCTACAATTTCAGGCATGTCAATAACTGCCACATAGGCCCGTTCCCCTATTCCGTAATTATCTGCCACATCCGGGTGAAGCTCTCCGAGATATCCTACAACTGTTCCGTCATAAACAATATCTGCCTGCCGTCCCGGGTGCAGATACGGTTTCCCGGAATCTGGAACATAAGCCTCTTTTCCATGAAGCCCCGCCTTTTCGAAAAACTCTTCAATTACCCCTTTCATGCTGAAGAAGTCTCCATCTCCATACATACCCAGCGTAAACTGCATGCGCTCCTCTGGAAGCTCTGTAAGCGGAAGTTCCTTTGGAAGATAAATATTTCCAAGCTCATACAGTCTTACATTTTTATTTCTTCTATTATAATTAAAAGCAAGAGATGTCAGCATACCATTTAAAGAGGTAGTACGCATAATACTGTAATCCTCCCCTAACGGATTCATGATTTCCACTGTCTGCCTAAGGGGCGAATCTGCCGGAAGCAGAAGCTTATCAAATACCTTCGGACTTTCGAAGGAATAGGTCATGCCCTGGCTGAAGCCACAGAATTCTGCTATATCTCTGGCTACTTCTTCAATACGAAGCTTAAAGGACAGTTTACCCGTAGTCGCCTCGCCTCTTGGAAGTGTTGTCGGAATATTATCATATCCGTAAAATCTCGCCACCTCCTCCGCCAGGTCAGCCAGACAGAACAAATCATGGCGGAAGGAAGGAGCAATCACTTCGTCTGTTTCTTCATCGTACACAAGGTCAAGCATTTTAAAATAGGAAAGCATTTCTTCCTTGGAAATATCCGTACCGAGAAGCGCATTTATCTCGTCTGCATCAAAGGGCACTCTTACCGTCTCCTTCTTCTTTCCATACACATCAACAATGCCTCCTACAACCTCGCCAGCACCCATTTCTTCCACAAGCTGGCACGCACGGTTAATTGCTGCCTCTGCATTATTGGGATCAAGACCCTTTTCAAATTTTCCTGAAGCATCTGTCCGAAGTCCTACCTTTTTACTGGATTTACGTATATTTGTTCCGTCAAAACACGCCGCCTCGAAAAGCATAGTGTGTACATCATCGGTAATCATGGAATTCTCACCACCCATAATACCTGCAATTCCGACAGACTTCTCGCCGTCACAAATCATAAGAACAGATTCATCCATTTGACGCTCCTGGCCGTCAAGTGTCACAAATTTCTCATCCCTTTCAGCCCTGCGCACAATAATCTCTCTACCTGCAATTGTGTCCAGATCGTACGCATGCATAGGCTGGCCATATTCTTCCATCACATAATTTGTAATATCCACCAGATTATTAATCGGGCGGATGCCCACAGAAGCAAGCCTCCTCTGCATCCACCTCGGTGACGGACCGATTTTAATATTCTTCACAACCCTTGCACAATATCTCGGACAGAGCTCTGTATCTTTTACCGTGACCTTGATATAATCATTCACATCCTCACTATTTCCTGTCTCAGTTACAACCGGAGGCACAAATTCCTTGCGGAAGGTAGCTGCCGCCTCCCTCGCAATACCGATAACGCTGAAGCAGTCCACTCTGTTAGAAGTAACCTCATACTCAAATACAACATCATTTAAGCCAAGCGCCTCAATCGCACTGGAACCCACCTTCACATCATCTTTAAAAATATAAATACCATATTCCGGCGATTCTGGATACATGTCCCGGTTCGATCCAAGCTCCTCAATAGAGCACATCATACCAGCACTGTCCACTCCGCGAAGCTTCCCCTTCTTAATCTTCACACCGCCTGCCACACGGCTTCCCGCCTCGTGGCCGCCGGCAACACGCCCGCCGTCTAAGACAACCGGCACCTTGTCGCCCTGTTTCACATTCGGTGCGCCCGTAACAATCTGCACCGTCTCCTTACCTACATTCACTTGGCAGACAATCAGCTTATCCGCATCCGGATGCTTTTCTATCTTCTCAATCTGTCCCACAACAATTTTGTCAAGGTCAGCATCTAATTTCTCAAATCCCTCTACCTTTGTTCCTGATAACGTCATTGCATCTGTATACTCCTGCGCAGTCACGTCAAGCCCTGGAACATATACCTTTATCCATGATAATGATGTATTCATCTTCTTCTCCTTTCTTTTGGGGGTTGGGGACGGGGTATTTTTCAAAATACCCCGTCCCAGATTCAAAAAACCCTGTCCCCTTTTGATTATCCTCTAAAACTGCTTCAAAAACCGTATATCATTCTCGTAGAGAAGCCGCATATCGTCAATCTCATATTTCAGCAGTGCAATACGCTCTAAGCCTACACCGAAGGCAAAACCGCTGTACTTCTCCGGGTCAATACCGCACATTTCCAATACATGGGGATGCACCATGCCGCAGCCTAGGATTTCAATCCAGCCAGAGCCCTTACAGAAACGGCAGCCCCTGCCGCCGCACTTGAAGCAGGATACGTCTACTTCTGCGCTCGGCTCTGTGAACGGGAAATGATGAGGGCGAAATTTTGTCTTTGTGTCAGGCCCAAAAAGCTCTTTTGCAAATACTTCTAACGTTCCTTTTAAGTCTGCAAAGGATATATTCTTATCTATGACCAGCCCCTCTATCTGATGGAAGGATGGGGAGTGTGTTGCGTCTACTTCATCAGAACGAAACACTCTTCCTGGTGCTATCATACGGATCGGTAGTTTTCCCTGCTCCATCACGCGTGCCTGTACTGGTGAGGTCTGGGTACGTAGCACTATATCCTTATTAATATAGAAGGTATCCTGCTCATCTTTTGCAGGATGATCTGCCGGAATATTTAGCTTTTCGAAGTTATATAGGTCATATTCCACCTCTGGACCCTCCACTACTTCATAGCCCATGCCCACGAAAATCCTCTCCACCTCTTCTAGTGCAATCGTGTTTGGATGGCGGTGTCCCACCATGTTTTTCTTTGACGGAAGAGTCACATCAATAACCTCCTGTTTCAAACGCTCTTCCCGAACCTTCCTCTCCATTTTCTGTTTTGTCTCTTCAAGAATGGATTCAATAGCGGCCCTTGTCTCATTTACAAGCTGGCCTACCCTCGGACGTTCTTCTGGAGCAACCTCCTTCATTCCTTTTAAAACTGCTGTAAGCTCTCCCTTTTTCCCAAGAAACTTTACACGCACATCATTTAACTTCTCCGGCATATCAGCTGTCTCAATTGCCTTTAATGCTTCCTCTTTAATGCTCTGCAATTTTTCATTCATAACTTATACTCCTTTCTGTAAGTAATAAAAAAACCCGCCCCTTAAAAAGGGACGAGCACAAACCCGTGATACCACCCTGATTCCTGTATTAAAGCACAGGCACTCATTACTGCGTAACGTGCATATACGTCATTTCCTACTATCATTAACCTGTCCTGCCTTATCTGTGTAAAGGCTTCCTATAACAATTTCAGAAATGAAGCTCACGTGGGAAATTGGATTGCCATCTGAACCTCAAGGGAACTTTCAGCCGGGGATTCCCTTTCTCTGACGGAAAATGGTTCTCTACTTACACGGTCATCGCTTTTATCTGTTATACTTAACCATTGTAACACAAGAAAATCTGTTGTCAAGTACCAAATTTTATCCCCGGAGGGTAGCAACAAGACGTTTGGGATACAAAAGAAGGTCTAACGCATCCTCAATACTCCTTACACATACATCCGCCTCTGTAAGGAGTCTTCCACACATCCCCTCCTTTTCAATCACCGCCACAGACAGGGCGCTGACACGGCATATCAGCTTATCATTCCGTCCGTTACCTATTGAAACACATTTTTCCACACCAAGGTTTTCCACAACTTTCTGCTTAGCCGCAAGAGCTCCGTCATTTGGGAATATCTCAATCTGCACTGGAAGTCCCTCACATTTTGCGGCAGCTGTCCCGTGAGTATCAGCAGTAAGGACGTAAATCGTAAAATCCTTTGAAAGCCTTGAAAGTCTCTCCTTCACACCGTCTCTTATCTCGCCATCTACCGCGAGAGTCCCGTTATAATCCACCACAAGATATTCAAGCTCCAGTGTCTTATAGTCTGGTATTTCAATCGTCATCATCTCTTTTTATCCTCCGTATTCCTTTCCTTTTTATCCTGTTCTTTCATACCTTCTTTTCCAATAAATAATTTATCATACATCATAACATTGATCTCCCCGCCAATCAGTATACTGTACATACAGAAATAAAGCCACAGCATAATCAGCACAATAGTCGTAAGGCTTCCATACATGGTAGAAAATCCTTCAAATACATCTACATATACGGAAAATACCCACGAAACCACCATCCACCCTATAGCAGCAAAAACTGCTCCGGGAAGCTGCTTCATATATCTGTCCTTCCTGTTTGGCAGAAATTTGTACGTAAGCAATGTAAAAAGAACAAGTGTAATTGGTGCTATAAAAATTCGTGCTTCAATCAGCCAGTCTGCTGCTTTTGATAAAATCGGCACATGCTCTTCAATAAAAATGTTCAGGCTGTTTCCAAATACTGACAGCACCAAAAGCAGTATAATTACAAGAATAAACATAACCGTATAAAGTGTTGCCCGGATGCGTAGAAGAACATAATTACGTGTCTCCCGGCATTTGTAGACACAGTTTAAACCTGTACTCATAGCCAGAACCCCTTTTCCTGCCGACCAAAGAGCTACAAGTACCGTAATCGGAATAATACCCGTCGACTGGTTATATACCTGATTCACAATAGAAGTCATCATAGAATCCACAGAAGAAGGAAATACTTGTATCACTGCAGTCATAACGTCTGCTTTTGTAACTGGAGTATACTGTACTAAAGTAAGGAGAAGCAGGATAATCGGTATCATACAGATCATGAAAAAATAAGCTGTCTGGGCAGCATAAGCACCTACATGATCCTTCGCAATTTCCTCTGAAATCCTCGTGATTTCTTTATATAATTTCTTTATCCGTTTCATGATATCACCTGCACATTTGCTCTATTGTACCCGATTACCCACATTTTGTCCAGTATCTATGTCAGCAGCAGCGTTAAACTTCAACTGTCACTCCCTGGAAAAAAAGTGTGAGTATTTCCTTATAGTCTTTCCCGTTTTTAGCCATTTCATTTGCACCATTCTGGCTCATTCCTATTCCATGCCCAAATCCGCCGCCTTTAATTGCAAATATATCTCCGGATTTTTCAATTGTAAAAAAAGCACTTGGAAGAAGTGTACTGCTCTGTACTTCTGTTCCATCCTGTTTTTTTATTGTATAACCCTGCCCTCCAAGGGCTCTTCGAATTTTATTTTCTGTTTCTACAGAAACCGTCCCTTTGTCTCCTCTGGCCTCGATTTTTAACACAACACCTCCCGGTCCTGTCTCTGTAATATCGATACTCTCAAGAGTCCCCACATCAATACCTGTATTTAAACCTACAAGGTTTGATAAGGTCTGGATTGGAACGTAAGCTTCCCAGCGGTACCACGGAAGATTTTTTTCGTAGTCTCCTGCCTCTCCTTTCACCTCTACGGATTCCAGGTAGGCGTTTTCTCCGCCTGGAGCGGTCCCCCATGCCTGTACACCTGTAGTTCTGCCACAGGATGTGGAATAATAATAGGTGGTTACAATACTCCCATTATACTTTACTACCTGCCCTTCTGTTTCCTTTACTGCCTGTGCAGTCGTATCTGCCGGCGCCGAATCCCCATATACCTGATAAGTAGTACTGTCATTTACATGAGCTTCATATTCCGGGTAGGCATAGCTCTGCATGTGGCGGTACACATAGCTTCTGGCGCAGACCGCCTGGGCTTTCAGAGCCTCAAGTTCATAGGTACAGGGCATTTCACTTGGGACTACGCCGCACAGATAACTCTCTACTGGAAGTTCATTTATAATTACAATACCTTCTGCCGTTGTCCGAAGCTCCAGCACTCCCTCATATGACGGCGTTCCGTATCCGCGGTTCAAGCTTCCCACCGTAATTCTTCCTTCTTTTGCCTGTATACGGATATTCCCCTTTTGAAACCTTGCATCATCTGGCATAAGTGAAAGAGCACCTTCCCCGGCACATTCCTCTGTTTCCTCTCCATATGTAAGAATAAGACCTGAATCAGCGCTCACGGAAACACTGGGATGTGTCAAATACTGATACCCGTCTGTCATAAGCAGAACACGGATGTTGGGATTTCCGGCTGTCTCTTGTTTCGCTTCCTCCTGTTTTGCTTCCTCTTGTTTTTCCCTGTCTTTCTTTCCTTTTACAGTCTCCTCCCTCTTCGCTCTCAACGGCATGGAATCTATGCCAGTTCCATTAAGCGCGGCGGTGAGTCCCACAACCACAAAGAGAACTGCCAAAATTCCCAGCCCATAGTATAAATATTTTTCCAGTCCATTTCTTCTCACAATATGTACTCCTGACATTATATTAAAAAGGAATAGCCACTGCTCCTGCCCTTTACCAAGGTTCAGATGATATCCCCAAATAATTATATGAAAAAGACAGCCGGTATACGACTGTCTTTTATCTTTAGTATTATACCCAAAATGCCGGTTCCTGTATTTTGACTCCTAGCCATAGCTAGGTGGGTGTCCGCATCCGCTTTTTTGTCTTCCTCTGCCTGAAAATGGAAGGCCTGACATATTACGGAGATATAAGAGTCCCGTTTAAAGTTTTGTAGGTTCAAAATTACAGGAGTATCGAACATCCCAGGTTTTTACCTGAGGATATTATAACCCATTTTTCTTAATTTTACAACATATATCTTCACAGGTTGTAATTTTTTAGCTTAATTCGGAAACAAGCTTCTTAAGTGCATCTACAGCCTCATCTGGAAGCTTATCATAACCGCCCTTTGCCTCTTTGAAGTTCTCAACCTCATTAACACGATCCTGCATACGAGCCTTTAACTGCTCCTTGTAATCTGCATCGTCAAGATTCGGAATAAATCCTTCCCAATCCAGAATCTCAATATCAGAAAACGGTCCCCACTGATGGAAATCAGCCTTCTTCTCCACAATTGCTTCAAGGATGCCAAGTGTATCTGCTGGTTTAACTTTCTTACCCATAAAGTCTCCTGTATTAACAATATAGCAGTCAACATTCTTTTCTTCTACCAGCTTTTTGAACTTCTCATAGTCATTTGCAAGCGGATAGGTTCTGAATGGATTTGCATAAGGTACTACTACCAGCTTATTCGGATCAACGCCAGGTGCAAGTCTCTCTGCAGAAGAACGTTTTGTAGCAAGTGTTGCTCCCATTACAGATGCAAGTGCTGCTCCTTTAAGCTTAACTACCGGTGGAATTGTAGGATCCTTCATGATCCAGAAGATTGCATTTACAGGTGCATCAATCTTATCCACACGATTCGGTGACCACAGCTTTGACTTAATCGCACGTCCGTTACCATTTCTTACATCCTCTGTAACTAACTGAATCTTTCCGTCTTCATCTAAAGTTGCAGAACAGTTCTGTGCTGTCAAAAGATACTTATTATCTGCACAGCCTGTCGGGTAATCTGCTGTCTTATCAAAATAAGTAGGCTCAATAGCGATTGATGCACAGGTATCTGTATTGATAATAAATGCATCATCATGAAGCACCTTAATGTCATACTTTCCACCATGCTTTGCATGAGTAAGTGTAGACTTTCCTGAGCCTGAAAGTCCATATACAGATGCAACATATTTGGAGCCATCCGGTAATAAGTATTCTTTCTGACCACCGTGGCAGGATGCATAGCCGTTACGGTTTGCAATAGCCCATACCATCGTAAGTGTACCCTTCTTGTGCTCTCCGAAATATCTCATACCAAGGATACATGCACAGTTCGTCTCTGTGTTAAAGTAGCACAGTGTCTTCTTTGCAGGGTCACTTAAGCAGTCAAAACTTACTCCCGGTGCCTCTACAGGTACCCACTGCGGATCGGAGAAGATATAAATATCTGCTTCTTTTCCTCCCCCTACCGGCTGGGAGTTCTTATACATTTTTACATATTCGTCAGACATATACTGGAAGTTTAACATCCAGTTGTACATGATGTTCTCTTCTCCTTCCGGAATCAGAAGATGGCATTTTACCATAAACTCTGAGTCAAGCCCTGCATATACAGTTGCATGGTACATGGTTTTCCAGCGTGAAGAATAAACTGCATCCATAGCTACCTTGTCAAGCGCCTCACAGTCCACTCCCGGCTCGCCTGCGATACGGCGCGCAGTAGCATAACGTCCTGTAATTGCTCCATCATTAAATAAAAGAACCTTCGCGTCTGCGTCAAGACCGAATTCCTCTCCTCTATATACCGGCATATCTGTTACAACTGTTCCAGGTGAATTCTTTGCAAGCTCATATGCCTCTTTTAATGTCTCGACTTTAACAACATTATTTCCATAAAATGCTGCTTCAATAATCGCACGTGTCTTGGAAAACCCTGGTTTTCCAGCACCGATTTCCTCAATTGGGTAATATGCTTTTGTTGACATATACATTTCCTCCTTAATAATCCAAATTCTGTATTATTATCTCATCTTCCCAGCCAAAAGTCAACTATTTAACAAAGTCGCCAAAATATTTTTTATTACTTTTCCGAACCATGATCACAAACACAATAAGAGTAACAAATAATACTGCCATCATTGTAAAAAACAATATATCTGCACCGCCCACCTCTGTATTATAGATATCTGACGCACCGTAAAGCGTTGTGACAACACCTAAAAGCAGAAGTGGAAAGCTTGTCTCCCGACAATATCCTTCCAGGTCTTTGCATTTTTTCATATCTATATCCTTTGGTAGAAGAATTTTTCCTGCTACCTGCTTTTTAAAGCGAGCCATATAGAATCCATACAGGCAGTAAAGCCCGCATCCTACTGCAAAAATTCCAAAAAGCATTTCCATCTCTCACACCTCTTATGCCTGAAGCCCTAGTATCTGTTTCACTGTTTCTTTCATCTTATCTGCATCACATTCTGTATGATGAAGAATTTCTGCATCCAGTATATCCTTCACTGCCTGGGGCATCTCTATGCCTGAAGCCTCCTCAAGCCTCGGAAGAAGCTCTAATTCATCTGTCTCTTCCTTGATTCCTTCTAAAGCATCCATAACACTATGCACAAATTTATAAGGACTGGCTGTAGATGCAATCACACATTTCTTCGCATCATTGCTCTCTTTCATATATTCTTCACATACATGACAAGCCACCGCTGTATGCGTATCCATCACATACCCTGTCCTTTTATACACCCTCCTGATGCTTTCTTTTGTCTTATCTTCATCTGTATAGCCCGCCGCAAAATCAGAAAGCTTTTCCTCCATCCCGGATGTAACCGTATAATGTCCATCCTTTTTAAGCTCTTCCATAAGCTCCCTTGTCTTTTCCGCATCCTCCCCGGCAGCCAGATAAATCAGACGCTCTAAATTACTGGAAATAAGAATGTCCATAGAAGGAGAGTTAGTGAGGACAAATTCCCGGTTTCTGTCATAGGTACCGCTCTTAAAGAAGTCAAATAACACCTTATTTTCATTAGAAGCACATACAAGCATATCAATCGGCACTCCCATCTGTTTTGCATAATAGGCTGCCAGAATATTTCCAAAATTTCCGGTGGGCACTACTACATTTATCTGTTCACCCTCCTTTATTTCTTCATACTTTAAAAGCTTTGCATAAGCATACACATAGTAGACAATCTGCGGAACAAGACGTCCGATATTGATAGAATTTGCAGAAGAAAACTGGTATCCTTTATCCGCAAGCTCTTCTGCAAGCTTACTATCCTCAAACATCGCCTTAACTCCGTTCTGGGCCTCATCAAAATTCCCATGAATCGCCACTACATCTACATTACTTCCCTTCTGGGTAACCATTTGAAGCTCCTGTACCCTGCTGACTCCATTTTTCGGATAAAAAACAATAATTTTTGTCCCTTCAACATCTGCAAAGCCTGCCATTGCCGCCTTACCGGTATCTCCTGAGGTAGCCGTCAGTATCACAATCTCATTCTCCACCTTGTTTTTCCTTGCAGATGTCGTTAAAAGATGAGGCAGGATAGAAAGCGCCATATCCTTAAATGCAATAGTCGCCCCATGAAATAATTCCAGGTAATAGATGTTACCTACCTTCACAAGAGGCGCAATTTCCTCTGTATCAAATTTGCTGTCATACGCTTTACTGATACATTCTTTAAGCTCCTCCTCTGTAAAATCAGTAAGGAACTGCTTCATAACCGCATAGGCTGTCTCCTGGTATGCCATGTCCTTAAGCTTATCCAAAGATACATCCAGAGAAGGCAGTTTGACGGGCACAAACAATCCACCGTCTGGAGCCAGTCCCTTTAAAATTGCCTGGGAGGCAGTTACCTTTACATCTGAATTTCTGGTACTTGTGTAATGTAGATCCATCTTACGTCATCCTTCCTTATGCTTCTTTCTTAGTATTTGTATACCTTACAAGACCGCCTGCGGCAATCAGCTTCTGCATAAATTCCGGGAACGGCTGTCCCATAAACTCTGTTCCCTTTGTCCTGTTGTAGATCTTACCGCTGTCAAAATCAACCTCTACCTCGTCGCCTGCCTCAATACCTTCCGCTGCCTCTTTACATTCAATAATCGGAAGGCCGATATTAATTGCATTTCTATAGAAAATTCTAGCAAAGGTCTTTGCAATGACACAGCTTACCCCTGCCGTCTTAAGACAGAGAGGTGCATGCTCTCTTGAAGAGCCGCATCCAAAGTTCTTATTCGCTACAATTAAGTCGCCTGGCTTTACTTTATTCACAAACTCCGGGTCAATATCCACCATAGCATGACTGGCAAGCTCCTTGGCGTCAAAGGAATTGAGGTACCTTGCCGGAATAATTACATCAGTGTCAACATTATCTCCATACTTAAAAACATGTCCTAAAGCCTTCATTATCTGTCACCTACTTTCTCAGGATTTGCAATACAGCCTGCAATTGCACTTGCCGCTGCCACTTCAGGGGAAGCTAAATAAATGAGGGAATCCACATGTCCCATTCTTCCTACAAAATTACGGTTTGTCGTAGATACACATCTCTCTCCCGCTGCCATTACGCCCATATGGCCACCCATACATGGACCGCAGCTCGGTGTATTCACTGCACAGCCTGCATCTACAAAAATATCGAGAAGCCCCTCCTTCATGCACTGTTTAAAAATCTTCTGTGTCGCAGGAATGACCATGACGCGGACATCTGGGTGTACTGTATGTCCATTTAGAATTGCAGCGGCCTTCCGCATATCCTCCATACGCCCATTTGTACATGAACCGATGACAACCTGGTTAATCTTAACAGGCTCCATAGCTTCAATCTCGTCAATAGTCTTTGCATTGCCTGGGAGATGTGGAAAAGCAACCGTGGGACGTACCTTTGACAAATCAATCTCGACCACTTCATCATAGAGTGCATCTTCATCAGCCTCATAAACCTTATAAGACTTCTTTGTATGCTCCCTTAAATATTCTTCTGCCTTTTCATCCACCGGGAAGATGCCATTCTTTGCTCCTGCCTCAATAGCCATATTCGCCATAGTGAACCTGTCATCCATAGAAAGCTCCTTTATTCCTTCCCCGGTAAACTCCATGGACTTATAAAGTGCACCATCAACACCAATTTCCCCGATAATATGGATGATGATATCCTTTCCGCTGACATATGGTCCGGGCTTTCCTGTAAGAACAAACTTCATTGCGCTTGGAACCTTAAACCAGAGCTCACCTGTAGCCATCCCTGTAGCAATATCAGTTGTCCCCACACCAGTAGAAAACGCACCTAAAGCACCGTATGTACAAGTATGTGAATCCGCACCAATAATACATTCACCGGCAGCCACTACTCCTGCCTCAGGAAGGATTGCATGCTCTACTCCGGATTTACCCTGCTCAAAGTACCAGGTAAGGCCCTGCTCTCTTGCAAACTCACGGATAGCCTTTGAATTCTCTGCTGACTTTATATCCTTATTCGGTGTAAAGTGATCCGGCACAAGAACTACCTTGTCTTTATCATATACCTTCTCTGCCATCTCACGGAAAATAGGCAGCGCCATCGGCCCTGTAATATCATTTGCCATAACCACATCTAATTTCGCCTCTATTAATTGGCCCGCTGTTACAGAATCTAATCCTGCATGTGCGGCCAATATCTTCTGCGTCATTGTCATTCCCATCTGTGACAACCTCCTGTTTTACTATTTAGTCTTTCGTAGTATTGTAACACACCTGAAGATAGCTGTGCAAGAAAGAACAAGTAACAGGATAAAAATCAACAAGGTGCGGCCGTAGGTATCACCTGTTTTCGGTGCTTTTTTTACCGGCGGGCTGCTTTTCTTTGGAGATTCTATGGTTACTGTCTGTTCTTTGTTATTAATATCCTTATGCTCTGCCGCCAGTTCTGGTTTTTCCGGATCTGTCATATCATACAGCTCCTCAAATATAACAACATCAGAACCGTTCAAGCCCTTAGTGTCAAAAGAAAATTCAATTTCTGTCTTTTCATTTTCTTTTTCTGCGGTAAATTCAACTGCGTTTTCTACACGTCTTCCATCTACGATAAGCTCCTTATTTTTTTCCCGTATCATTTCCCATCCATAAAGCCTATACTTTTTACCAGGCTTTAGCCCTTCCAGCGTAACCACATCTACAATCGTAACCTCCTCTCCAGATGTAATTATTTTGGAGCCATCCTTTTTACTGGAAGCCGTTGTGTGAATCCGTATGTTTTCCTCTTGGGGCTCCTCCGGCTCTTTTGGTTCCTCTGGTTCCTCTGGTGCCTCATCTACCAGTGTGCCAAGGTCAACAGTCTGCCTCTCTTTGTATACCGATACTTCAAAGGGAGGAATCAGCTTATATTCTTCATTCGCTGCACAGGGAAGCTCTGTAATTGTATATCTGTCAAAAGGAAGCGCACCTCTTGCATCATTTGGTTCACAGCTGCCAAACCATACGCCGTCGCTGCTTGACTTTCCCTGATTTGTATTCTGTGTATGTCTCGTCCAGGCAGATGATGTACTGAACTCCCCGTTTTCATCTGTAACTATCACATGTTTTTCTCCAGTAGTCACACTGGCAATCTCAAAAGGCACACCTGCAAGCCTTTTATGGGCCTTTCCTCCAACCTTCACACCTCCAATATCGCCGCGGACAGCCTTATCAAATGCCTGGCAGTAAGCACCATTTTCCATCTGCGCTGTATCGCCTGCCTCTTTTACAACAGCCACATAACCTTTTGTATATTTTTCTTCTCCGTTCATAGACTGAAAATAAACATTTTCCAGAAGATATCCTTCCGGCGCCTTTATCTCTTCCACAAAGTATGTCCCCACCGGAAGCACTACATTTCCTTCCTCATCCAGATAAAAATCATCGCTTTCCTCTGTTTTGTATTCATCAGCAAATCCAGTTTTGTAATATATGCCACTTTCATCTGACGCTTCCTTAGTCTGCACCTTCCATGTCTTCTTTGCTGTGCCGTCTGTCCTTCCTTCCACATTATCATAATATCTAATGCTAAATACAGCTCCTGCCAAAGTTGCACGGCCCTGTGCAGTCTTTCCCGTCTCCTGGTCGAGTTTCATAATGGAAAATCCTCCCTTGTCAGCCTTAGGTACATCCTTGACATGCAAAACTGCTGTCTCCTTCACAGCTATCTCTACCGTATAGACAGTAGAATCTAAGCCATATCCTTTTGGCGCCGTATGCTCTTTTACATAATAGGTCCCTTTCTTAAGCTCCAGTGTATTTGAATTTCCGCCTGCATCTGTCGTAAAGGTTCCCTCCTGTACCGTACAGGCGGCATCAGAATACACTCCATAAACTGCACCGGACAGTGTGTAACACTTGTTTCCGTCTGTAATACGCGGGTTAGCAGAAGCTTTTATAAGCTTCGCGAATCCTTTCTCTTCAACACCGCGGAACACAATATAGGAGGCATAACTTTTCCCATGTCCTCCGTCTACTTCCCACATTTTGTCAAACCGGCAGTGTACTGTATCCGTCCCTTCACACCAGCTTGAATTTGCAGGGACAAACCAGTAAGCACCGGCACCTTCTCCCCACGCATGGTAGATACTGTAATCTCCTCCTACAATCCCCGTATGTACATCGGTTCCTCCACTATTTAAAAATACAACAACATCTCCTGCCTTTATAATTCCTGCCTCATAGTCCCTGTTAAATTCGTCAGCAGACGTTCCAGACGCAACCTGCGCACCCCTGCTTTGTCCAAAACGAAGGATATCACCGGTATTTCTTCCCATATCCGTGCCAAGCTGCCTTCCAACCCATGTTACATACCCGGAACAGTCCCAGCCGGAGGTAGTCGTCCCGCCCCATAAATAAGGGACACCAATTCCCGATGCTGCTGCACTTACTACTTCCTCGGCTGTTTTACCTTCAAAAAGCGGAGCCGGCTCCACTGCTCTTACAGTAATCATACCGGCATGATACAGCATGACCGAGAGGACTAGCATAACTAACAGACACAACACACTTCTTTTTACCATATTCTTTTCTCCTTTTTTCTAAAACCACGTCAACAGTTACGAATAATTTTTCATCCTCCTTCCGCATAAATATCTCGCTTTTGAAAATCCGGGAAAGAATTTTTCCCTATACGGGGGATACCCCTTGAAATTGAATTCAGAAAATAAGAATTTCTTAGACGAGTGTAATTATCTTAAATATTTTTCCATATTTTGTCAATATTTCTCCGGCCGAAATATTGCACAAAAAATCAGCAAAAAAGACCGATTCTATAACCGGCCTTTTATTTTAGCTTTCAGTTCTTCTAGGACAGCTTTATGACGTCTTGATTCCATCCCAGGGAATGCACTCATAAGACGATGTACCACCTTTCTTCTCTGAGACAGAAGTTCCTCATAGTGCTCCCTAAGCTCTGCAATCCTCTTACGCTGCTCCTCCAGATGCTCTTCAACTTTCTCTCGCTGCTCCATAGTCTCCATAACATTTTCATGAATGGTTTCACCAAGCCTGTCCGAAACCTCTCGAAGCTCTTCTGCAATTCTTTCTATCATCTCTAACTGACGGTTAAACTTCAGTATTTCAGAAGCCGTCACATATAAATCAGCAGAAAGGATAAATAACAGAAAAACAATCAGCACCACTCCCACTGTAAGCGGAAAAAGCGCAAGCATATCATGAATCACTGGATGAATCACCTTCACTATAACAACACAGGCAATTCCCCATACAAGTGAAAAAACAAAACATACATACCCCCCAATATTTAACGGCTGGTTAGAATAATCCCACCATTTATGATGAAAAATCTTGTCCATAAAGTACCCTGTAAGTCCCTCTAACACTGTTACAAGAACCGTAGAGGACAAATAGAGAAAAAAAAGATTCCCTGAAACCGGCATAAGAAAATGCACCACTACACTTACACCCACTCCATAAATCGGGCAGATAGGACCATTTAAAAATCCCCGATTTACAAATCTTTTCTGCTTTGTAGTGGCATATGCAACCTCTGTACACCATCCCAAGAATCCATAAGTAAAGAAATATAAAATTAAAAAATACACCTGCATCTTTGCACTTCACTCTCAATGTTTTTTCCTACCAATTATTATACTTCACATTGTCAATTTCGTCAAATCGTGCTATAGTTATGCGTGTAACAGTTAATAATTATCAAAATCAAAAAGGAGTGATTTCTATTATGACACTAAAACAAGGGAAAAACAACGGAAGATACCAGGTCATTTCTATAGATACAGAACTTAAGCTGGAGCGGAGACTTGAAGCCTTAGGCCTTACAGAAGGAACCCTTGTGACTATATTAAATAATGACAAAAAAGGCTCCCTTACCGCTAAATTCCGAGGTACACGTTTTGCACTGGGAAAATGTATTGCAGATCATATCGAAGTAAGGGAGGCAGGTGCATAATGGCAGATATAATTAATGTAGGATTTATTGGAAATCCAAACTGCGGTAAGACAACGCTTTTTAATGCCTTTACAGGCGCTAACTTAAAGGTTGCTAACTGGCCTGGAGTAACCGTCGAAAAAAAAGAAGGCAAAACAATATATGAAGGTCAGGAGTTCAAGCTTATTGACCTTCCAGGTATTTATAGCTTAAGCTCCTACACTATGGAGGAGACTGTATCCAGAGAATGTATTATGAGCAATGATGTGGATGTCATTGTAGATGTTATCGATGCCTCATGCCTTGAGCGCAGCCTCTATCTGACTCTGCAGCTTTTAGAGCTAGGAAAGCCGGTTGTTCTCGCCTTAAATATGATGGATATTGTGGAGGAGCGGGGAATGGAAATTGATCTTCACCGCCTTCCTGAGATGCTTGGAACTCCGGCAATCCCGGTCTCTGCAAGAAAAAAGACCGGTCTTAGCATACTTCTCCATGCCATTGCCCATCATAAGGAATATGATACACAGGGCCCCTTTATTCACCATCATTCGGGAATGCGATCTTCCCACAGACATAACCACCATGAAGAATATGCTATGGTTTACGAGGATGTTATTGAGGGCAAAATTGATATGATTATCAACGCCCTTGCAAAAGAATATCCTGATACTGATAATAAACGCTGGCATGCCATCAAACTTCTGGAAAAGGATAAAACAATCACTGACGCTTATCCCCTTCCACTTTCTTCTGTCATAGACAAAAGCTATGAAAAAGATATTATCAGCCAGAAATATGATTTTATCGAAGAGATTATTTCCGAGGTATTAGTGAATAAATCAGCAAAAGAGGCCTCCACAGAAAAGATAGATCACTACATGACAGACAAATGGCTGGGACTTCCCTTATTTCTCTGTATCATGGCACTTGTATTCTTTCTGACATTTACGATTGGAGACTGGTTGAAGGGATACTTTGAAATTGCTCTTGAACTGTTTTCGGGCTCCGTTTCAGATTTTCTTGCATCCATACATACAAATGACATGCTGGTCTCTCTGATTGTAGACGGAATTATATCAGGAGTGGGAGGAATCCTTACCTTCCTGCCGAACATATTTATTCTATTTCTTGCCCTTGCCATCCTAGAAGACAGCGGTTATATGTCAAGAGTAGCCTTCGTTATGGATGATATTATGAGTAAACTTGGATTATCCGGCCGAGCCTTTCTCCCGCTGCTTTTGGGGTTTGGCTGTACTGTTCCTGCTGTTATGGCCTCCCGGGCATTAGAACATAAAAAGGACCGTTTTAAAACAATACTGGTTACCCCCTTTATGTCCTGCAGTGCAAGACTGCCTATTTACGTCTTATTTTCCTCTATGTTTTTTGGAAAATATGCCATGCTTGTATGCTATTCCATGTACCTCTTAGGAATTATCGTTGCAATCGGCACTGCATTTATTCTTTCAAAAATAGATGGAAGCAAGGCGGAGCATGCCCTTTTAATCGAACTACCGGAATACAAATCTCCAAATGCTCACACCATTGCCATCTATGTATGGCAGAAAATAAAAGACTACTTAACCAAAGCAGGAACTGTTATCTTCATCGCTTCTATCATCATGTGGGGAATCCTGAACTTTGGTCCCCACGGATATGTAACTGACATCAGCGAAAGCTTTGGTTCCATGATTGGAAAAGCAGTCATTCCGTTATTTAAACCGGTCGGTCTTGGCTATTGGCAGATTATCGTAGCGCTAATTGCAGGAATCGCTGCAAAGGAGGTTGTAGTTTCAAGCTGCAGTGTTCTGTTCGGAATCCAGAACATCACAACAACAAAAGGCATGGAGTCAATGGTCGCCACTCTCGGCGCACTTGGATTCGGCGCCGCAAATGCTTACGCACTTATGACCTTCTGCCTTTTGTATATTCCATGCACTGCTACCATCGCGACGATTCAAAGGGAGCTGAAAAGCTGGAAATATACTGGACTTATTCTTTTATACCAGCTTTTCGCTGCATGGGTAGTAAGCTTTATCGTATATCAAACAGCATCATTTTTATAACGCACTGTGCTTCTTAAGATAGGGAATCTCAATTGGATCAATTGGGTCTATGGGATTCTCTATCTCACTTTTAATACGCCTCTTATGCTTTTTTAAAAGCGCTCCGCCCTTATTATAAAACCAGAAGGAATAGACAAGAAGCTTATTCGCCTTTCCTATCTTATCCTTTGTTGTCTTGTCATACAAAATTCCGCCTGCCTCTATAGGTACCTTGCTGCGAATAAGGGAAATAAGCTCCGTCTCGCAGGTAACCCTCTTTGGCAGTATGGTATATCCCCTTCCAACACAATCCGGCTTATGAGAATCACTGCCTCCAATTCCAGGCTTCTTATATTTTACTGCCAGCTTAGCTGCTCCTTCGTTGGATTCCTTTGGCTCACAGGAGTTAAATGCCTCAATAAAATCAAATCTTTTCATAATCTCAGGAGATTTAAAGTAGCGTTTTGTATTGGTGAAGCTTAAATATTTTTCTCCGCATGGATGCGCCGGCCCCAGTATTCCTCCATGCCTATGCACAAAATCAATCAGCACTGACACAGGAAGCCCCCGAACCTCTAAGAGCCTCATCTTCACCCCCTCCGGCATAATACAGATAATGTGTCCTGCATCGTACGTATCATATTCAATCCCCTTCAGAACAACAAAATCCTCATGGAACTTACCTTTCATCTTATATTTCCAGTGGCGGTAACCTTTATAGGTATCATGATCCGTAATCAGCATTCCATCAATGCCCTGTTCCTTTAATCTGGTAATATATTCGTCCAGACTTACTTTACTGTCTATGGAACCTTCCTTCACATGACAGTGCATATCAATCTTCATAAGTAAGCCTCCTTCCCATCTTCTGGTTACTCTTCATCGTCGTCATCTTCAAGAATTGTTCTTGCTTTTTCGACCTCTGATTCTACAGAATCCTTCTTTTTTACTACTGCCGCATATCTCTTTTCTTTCTTCCCACTCTTTCTTGAATTCATCATAAACTGAAGGACCATACCCAAAATAGCAAGAAGCGCTCCAGCGCCATAGCCTATCAGAATCTTATCTCCAAGTCCTGCCAGTGATAAAAGTCTTGGTCCTGCTGCCATACCGCCTGCTAAGGATGTGACGATAATAAGCATTGGTTCTGCAAATTTAACTGACAAAGCTGCAAGAACAAGTGCCGTCACAAGCGCTGCTATCCCTATAATCATCTCCTTCGTTCCGCCGCTTAAAGCTGACGATATATTTCCGGAAGATATAAGACCCATAGCTGCAAGCAGCGATAACGCAAATCCTAAGGTCCCGGAAAATACCATACAGAACACGCCAAACTTATATAAAACAAGTGCCAGCAAGGCAGTTACAAGCGCACATGCCAGCATAATAACAAGGAATATAGTCCTCTCAGCATGAAACGCACCTGCAATCCCTATTCCTACAGCCAGCCCGATAAAAGCACCGTTTATCGTAATCAGCACCTTCGCCATCTTTAATCCGAAGAAGCAAAATAACAGTCCTAAAACAGCCACCGCAATAAGCATCTCAGTGCTTGGCTTCCATGCCACAAAAACAGATGTCGGTCCGTCCGCGCCTCCTATTATATTGTTACCAAAGTCCCTTATTACATTCATGTTCCTTTCTCCTTTGTCCCCTGAAATATTCTTTAACTTATTATACTCCAAAATCCCCTGAATCGTAAACTATAAATATATAAATTCAAACAAAGCCAGAATTTTTAATTAAAAAAAGTGTCTGATCTAAGACGAGAATACATCTCCAGATCTACGATTCCTTTTCCCTGCCAGAAGCCTGCCTGCCTTAACAGCCCCTCTCTTTGGAATCCATTTTTTTCTAAAACTCTTTTGGATTTGGTATTTTCTGGCATAACTGTAGCCTGTATGCGGTTAATTCCTACATTCTCAAATAAATAGTCTGTCATTGCCTGGACTGCCTTTGTTGCTATGCCCCGTCCCCACAGCCTTTCATTCACTCTGTATCCAATCTCCACGACATTCACGTCCTTGCTATAAGCAAATAGCTCTACTGTTCCAATAGCCTCCTCAGGCCTTTCTTGAAGAAATATCCCCGAAACAATCCACCTTCTTTCCTGAAAATCCCGACTGTTCATGCAGCGTATGGCATCTCTTAATACCTCCTTATTTTCCGTATGAAGATAATCCGGTATATATCTGAACATATTATCATTTCCAAAAACAGGAAACAATGCATCTGCATCTTCTTCGCTAAGCTGCCTGATAATCATTTCACCGGTAACGATATAAGGAAATTTTTCGTAAAGATCCCGCATCTTATTCTACCTGCTCTTCCTGAAATTCTTTCCTTAACACCTCACGAGGCGGCTGGATTTCATTTGCAATGGTATGCTCTGTCAGCTCTGAAAGCATCCTTATCTTTTTATTAAGAAGAGGCCTCATACAGTTTGGCACATGCTCCTGATGGGCTCTGTGTATTGCAACACACTCCTTACAATTTCCATGATAACGGCACGCCTTTTTACAAGGGCAGTGGTCCTTCTCCTTATATTCCTCACGGAACGCGGCCGCAAATTCCTCCTGGAGCTTAAGCCCTTCCTTCCGGTTTCCTTTATGAAACTCTTTCATTGCGTCTAATTCCTTTTGGTTTCCTTCAATTATCATACTATCCTTCATCCTTTCATTAATGCAAAAAGAACATCTCCGAAGAGATGCCCTTTCCTCTTTTCCACAAGCTTAAAATGCAACGGATCCTGTATCTGTACCGTTAATGACATAATATACAGCCGCCTCTTCTGGTTTTATGTAAAGCTTCATAGACTTGATGTCTCCAACCTTTTTGCCTGATTTTGTCCATGCTTTTTTTACATTCGCAATCATGTCTTTTTCTTCTACCTGTCTGCCATAATACTCAACAACTGCCTCTACCTTCATCTCTTTCTTTGCAGCAGCTTTCTTAGCCGTCGGTTTCTTAACTGCAGCTTTCTTTTCAGATGATGTCTTAGCAGCTGTCTTTTCTTCTTTTGACATTTCAACTACTTTATCGAGTGTGGAATACGCTACCGGCTCAGCTTTTGCTGTCTCTTCTTTTGCTGTCTCTTCTTTCACTGTCTCTGCCTTCACTGATGGTGTCTTTACAGCTCCGGTTTTCTTAGTTACTGTGTTTCTTTTTTTTGTTGCCATGATAATTCCTCCTCATATATGTGTGACAGCTAACAGATTTTATTATATCACATTATCTTAGAAATGCAATTTTTATTTCACGAATAGGTTGTCGATATTTAACAATAAAAATTGAAAAATCTTGTGAAAACTGCTATGATAGAAAGGATAAATAATTAATAGGAGGTACAAAAGATGGCAGATGAAGAAAAAATTGAAGAAAAAGCCGGAGAAATCGCGGATTCAGAAGCCGCAGTTTCTGATGAAATTGTTTCTGGCAGCACCGTTTCTGATAATACGGTTTCTGACAATGTAATTTCTGAGGCTTTGCCAGAAGAAAATGTAACCGCCGAAGAGCACACACCTGCAAAGGACTATAGCCGGGAGAACTATGAAGAAGCATATGAGAAGCTCTACACGGAAATTCTTGAACATTTCCGTTCTTTCTCACCTTCTGAACAGATTGCAGGTAAGATTACAGAGGAACATATTACGGAATATCTGGAGGGAAACCGCGAGGAACGGCTCCAGGCCTTTAAGGAACGGCGTGAAAAGCGCTTTCTTGCCGCCCTTGAGCTCATTGCTGTACTGACTGCTGTCGTGCTGGTCGTATGGTTTCTCGATGATAATCCAGCTATACTGGTGAATATTTTATATATCATCGGTGGGCTTGGTGCTTTTTTTGTCTGGAAACATACACACGAGAAAAAAAAGTAGAATCTGGGACGGGGTATTTTGAAAAATACCCCGTCCCAGATTCGTTTTTCCCTGTCCCTATCCATTAATCATTATCTCTATGATTTCTCCATTTTATATATTGTTTCGATAATGTCTGCCGTACGCTCTATCCCCAGGCGGCTGACATTAAACATCATATCATGAGAATCAATATCCCCCCAGAAGAGTCCTGTACGGGCCTCATAATAATATCTCCTCTCCCGGTCCACCTTCTTAATCTTATCTGCTGCTTTTCTTTCTGACAGATTATACCGCTCTACAATACGCGCAATCCTGTCATCCATATCTGCACAGATAAAGATATTAATACACTCTGCCTGATCTTTAAGCACATAATCCGCACATCTTCCTACGAAAACTCCCGGCCCTCTCTCGGCAAGCTTTTTTATAATCTCCGCCTGAAGCTCATACACCTGTTCGCTCAAGGGTTTGGCGTACTCTTCCTTTTTGACCGATGCAGTATACTCCATAGAAGAAAAAACAAAACCCTTCAAAAAACTGTTTAATGTTGTCTCATCTACTGCCTGGGCTGTCTCCTGACGGATATCCAGCTTGTCTGCCACCATCCTTACCAGATTATTATCATACAGCGGAATATCAAGACGTGTGGCTACAAGGTTGCCTATCTCATGCCCTCCACTTCCGAATTCTCGCCCGATTGTAATAACTCTGTTTTTCGTCATGGTAAATCCCTCCCTCATAAAAGTCTTATCCGTTTGCTATAACAACATTATAACTCATCCTGCTTCGTTTTTACACTAAAATATAAAAACCCTTCCGTTTTTTGCGAAAGGGTTTTTATTCATCTGTAATTGTACCGGACAATAGAATTCTTTAAATGTTCTGTCATAGCCTCTGCTGCTCCTTCTGCATCCTTTGCCAGAATCAGTCCATATATTTTCTGATGCTCGTCATAAATCTCTTGAAGCTGCTTTTCATCTACCATGCCACTCCCGCTGACATGGCGCATAAGGTTACTGATGGTCTGAATCATACTGTATATAATCTGGTTGCCCGAACACTCGGCAATACAAATGTGAAACTCTAAATCTGCATTCAGAAACTCCTTAAAATCCTTTTCAATATAAGACTTATGAATTCTATGGGAAATATCATAAAGCTTATCTAATGACTCTTCATTTGTACAGCCTGTTGCAAGAAAAGCAGCCTTTACCTCCATTAGATTACGCACCTCTATGATATTATCTATCTGGCTTCCATTTAAAAACAATGACCATGACAGCGGAATAATAAAAAAACTTGATTCATTATTACTGATATATGTACCCTGGCCTGGCCGGATATCTATCATACCCAGAACATCTAATACCTTAAGCGCTTCCCTGATTGCAGAACGGCCAACTTCCAGCTTCGAGGCCAACACCCTGTCAGACTCTATTTTATCACCTTTTTTTAATGTCTTATCAAATATTCTTTCTGCAAAATACATAGTAAGACGATTCAGAAGCTGATTAATACTGCCCCTTTTTCCACTATTGCTTTCCCCCTTCTCTCTTCCTGTGTTATCAGGAAGAAGAATATGTATCTTTTCCACAAATTCCTCCGGAGGCATAGAAAACAGCATGGAATCAATGCTAAGGCTTTCTGATACTGTAAATATCACCTCATTAAGCCTCGGCCCGTCCTTTGCCTCCAGATTTGAAAGCGTCGCAATACTCATGGACGGCGTACCGTCCGGTGCAGATAAAAAGCGTGTAATAAATTCCTTTTGTGTAAGCCTGAGCGCCCTTCTTAACAAGCGAAGATTATCTTTTTTGTGTACTGGATTTAATGATGTCATATATCTCTCCGTTTCTTAATGCATATCCGCTATTTTCAGTTTTCTATTGTATTACTATTCTGCTAAAAGCTCCTTCGCAAGTTCTGTCATAATAACAGATGCCTTCGCAAAATCACTGTATTTTGTAAATTCAACCGGACAATGGCTTCTTCCTTCCTTGCTTGGAACAAACAGCATAACCGTGGGAATCACCTGGCCGATCTCAAGTGCATCATGACCTGCTCCACTTGGAAGCTTCTTGTAGCTATAGCCTCTTGCCTTGCAGCTTTCCTCCATCGTATTTAGCATTTCCTCAGATAACCATACCGGCGTAATGACAAGCTTTGTATCAATCTCGTAGCTTCCGCCTATCTCAGCAGTCTCCCTGTCAAGGGCTGCACGAATTCTGTTTGCAATATCATTAATATTATCGTTATTTTTTGAACGGATGTCAACAGTAAATTCTACCTTTTCAGCAACAATATTCATTCCGCCTGGTGTTGTACGGATAAATCCTGTTGTAGCAACTGTACCGTCAGCCTTCTCCCTTGCCCAGTCCGGAATTTTGGAAATGACCTTTGTAGTAGCCTCTACCGCGTCCATACGCATATCCATCGGAGTGGTTCCTGCATGGTCGGCCCGGCCGTGAACCGTTACCATGTAACGCTGAATTCCAACGATGCAGTCTACAAGACCCAGCTCAATATTTTCTGCGTCAAGCACCGGTCCCTGCTCGATATGGAGCTCAAGGAACTTTCCAATTTTTGACACATCCCATTTTGCATCTTCAATCTTCTCCGGATCAAGCCCATATTCCTTCATAGCGTCATAGATTGTCACTCCGTTTGTATCCGCAAAATTTTTGCAATATTCTACATCCCGGTTTCCAAGCATTGCGCCGGAGCCAAAATATCCTGTTCCAAAACGCATGCCCTCCTCATCACAGAAACCTACTGCAACGAAATCCCTCTTCGGAGCAAATCCCTCTTCTTTTAACTGTCTTGCAACCTCAATCGCACACACAGCTCCCGCTATACCGTCAAAATCTCCGCCGTTTACTACTGAGTCAAAATGAGAACCCATCATTACACACGGAGCCTCCGGATCTGTTCCCTTCATAACACCAATAACATTTCCCGCAGCATCTTCCCTTACCTCAAGGCCTGCCTCTTCCATAATCTGCTTTAAGTAATTCACTGCCCCTCTTGCTTCAGGAGTAAAGGGAAGTCTTGTACATCCGTCTCCCGGCGTTGCTGTGAACTGCTTTAAGCACTCCAAGTCCTTCGCTATTCTCCCTGTAATTTCTTCAATCGCCATAAAAAATCTCTCCTTTCATTTTTATTTCTTTGGCTTTAGTATAAATGTTTTTATCGGCGAATACAGCATGGCACCCACCATAATAACAAACCCTGCCAGGCAGACCGTATCGTTCAGGGTATTTAACCCTGCCAAAATGATAAAAAATGCAATCATAATCACTACAAACGCAATGGTAAGGCCGCCTTCCTTCGTTTTAAAAAAATTTTTCTTTTCCATGTTCAGATTCTCCTATCCCTAACGGACTACATTCCCACCAGTACGAAAAGAATCGCTCCGATGACAATTGTTGTCGGTACTGTAAGCGCAAGAATTCTTTTAAGAACCTCGCCCTCTTTTCCAAGGATGCTTGCTGTGGTAGTTCCTAAGATAATCTTGCTGGGGCTTACCGCACTTCCAATTGCCCCTCCTGCCGACTGTGCTCCCAGTATTGCAGATGAATTTACCTCCAGAAGATTTGCCGTTGTCATCTGGAAACCTCCAAACAGAATGTTGGAGCTCATATTGCTTCCTGTCATAAAGGTTCCGAGAAGTCCTACAAACGGCGCCAGAATAACATAAATCTTGCCGAGAACTTTTGCAATTCCGTTAGCTAGAACAACCGTCTGTCCCGTTCCGTCCATAATCTTTGACATAATTACAAGCCCGATCACTGCTATACCTGAAGGCATCGTCATAGAAACCGATTTCACAAAAATCCTTTTTACTCCACCGTCCTTTATCCAGCCATGCTTTTTATAATAAAGAAGCCCTACAATAGCTGATATGAACAGGAACATGCTGGCATGAGTAAATGGTGTAAAAGGTGAAAAACTTTCCACCGCCGCATTTACATATCCGTATCCTGTTGAAGTTTCCGGGAAGGAAAGTCCAAAGGAAAGCTTTCCTAAAACCGCATTTACCGGCTTCACAAGAAGTACGATAAGCGTAAGGGCTGAAAGCAGGAAATACGGTACAAACGCCTGAATAAGACTCATATCCGCCGGAGCCTCGACACTACCTTCTTGTCCTGCAAATTCGCGGTTCATGATAGGACTGTCCGCTATGTTCCATTCTTCCCTGTATATCTTTGCCCTTCCAAGAAGAAGAATGACAATCAGTGAAACACAGGCCGGCACAAAACAGCATATCGTCGTATTTACCTGACTTAAAAGCAGCTCGCCGCCTCCCTGAATCACTGCCATAAGTACGACTGCCGGAAATCCTTTTTTAAGCGCCTTTCCTTTTCCATAAAACCAGCAGGTGGCAAACCCGCCGATC
Organism: Lachnospiraceae bacterium; assembly: GCA_910575605.1. GTDB lineage: Bacteria > Bacillota > Clostridia > Lachnospirales > Lachnospiraceae > CAPEBR01. The sequence goes on along the minus strand of CAJTEW010000011.1, from coordinate 22,465 downwards.
GCATTCCAGAACCAGATAAAGGCTGCCGTCCACATCGCCGTCACAAGATATTCTCTGCTGCCTGCAGAAAGTCCCGCCGACATGGCCAGAGAATCCCAGGCCGCGCCCAGAGTCCCAAAAGTATTTCCCCAGGCTTGGCCAAGAAGCGGTATAATAACCGCCCACATAGGCTTTACGCCGATACCGATAAGAAGCGGAGCTCCTACGGCAACCGGTACGCCAAAGCCTGTGATCCCCTGCAGAAAGCTTTCAAATATCCAGCCCATTGCAAGAACTAAAAGAAGCTCATTGGGGAGGAGCTTTCGCATGCCGTTACGGATAACAAGAAACGCCTTTGCCTCGTCACCCACCTGATACATCAGAATTGCCGTCCAGACGATAATCAGAATAATAAGAGCATTCCAAACACCTTTAGCGCTTTCCGCGGCTAAAAGTCTTATGTCTGCCTTAAAAAATACAAGACCTGTAACAATGGTGATGATAAGGCCGACCGGAGCCGCTTCTGTCGCTCCCCAGTTAAATTTTATCATTAAAATTAATAATGCGATAATGGGCAGGAAAGCCATTATCCACATAAACAGATTAATTGGTATATTCATGTTCCATCTCCTAAAAACTCATATGTAGTGATCTATTCCACCAAGCAAGCGTTTCAGGGCTGATATTTCCCACGCAAACGGAGCAAAGCCTCAGAGAAATATCGGCCCCGAAACGCCTGCTTATTGAAATAGTTTCCTTACATAATTCTTCTCCCATGAAGCTGCCGGAATATTTTGTCCAGCACCCCATATGACTTACGAATGTATTACGGTTCCTGTCTCGCCTGCAATTCCGGCAGCTGCTTTGTCCAGCAGGGTGATGAGGGCGCGACGGCCTTCTTTGGACTCGGCGAAACGGATGGCTGCTTCCACCTTAGGAAGCATGGAGCCTTTAGCGAACTGCTCCTGTGCAATGTATTCTTTGGCCTGTTCTATGGTAAGATCGGAAAGCCACTCCTGATTTTCTTTGCCCCAGTTGATGGCAACTTTTTCAACTGCCGTCAGAATAACCAGATGGTCTGCGCCAAGCTGTGACGCTAAAAGGCTGCTGGCGTTATCTTTATCAATAACTGCGTTTACTCCTACAAGCCTGCCGTCCTCGTCACTGACTACCGGAATCCCGCCGCCTCCGCAGGTAATTACGATATGTCCTGCGTCTACCAGGGTCTTAATTGTCTGAAGTTCTCGAATTCTCTTTGGCATCGGGGAAGCTACTACAATACGATAGCCTCTGCCTGCATCTTCCATACAGCGTATGCCGTTCTTCTCGTTTTCATCTGCCTCTTCCTTTGTCAGAAATCTTCCGATTGGCTTTGTAGGGTTCTCAAAGGCCGGATCATCCTTGTCTACTTCTACCTGTGACAGGATGGTGGATACCTTTCCGTCTATATTACGGCTTAACAGCTCGTATTTGATTGCGTTCTGTAAATCGATACCTATATACCCTTGACTCATAGCTACGCTGGTTGGAAGAGGTACCTGCTTGTAGTTCTTCTGCATAACAATCAGGTTATCCATCGCGTTCTGGATCATACCGACCTGAGGACCGTTTCCATGTGTGACAATGATATCAAGTCCCTGCTCTGCAAGATCTACAATTACCTCCGCTGTCTTTGCTACCGCTTCCTTCTGCTCTTCAATATCCTTGCCCAGGGCGTTTCCGCCCAGAGCAATGACTACTTTTTTCTTTTCCATACATAATCTCCTGTTTCTGCTTTTAAGCCTCGAAGCCAAGCTTCTTAGCATAAGCCCTTACAGCCTTCTCGAAGCACTCGATTGGAGGATGAACCGTACCTGCGCCAATCTGGCCTCTTCCGGCAACCTTATTTGCAATACCGGTATTAATAACCGGAGTAATTCCTTTTTCAACAACAAGCCTTGCGTCAATACCAAGACAAATTCCCTGGAAGTTCCAAGTCGGAACTGTGAAGTTCGGATTTCTGTCGATACAGATCTCTGTCATCTCGTTGCTGGTACGCAGCGCGTCCTCATAGCCGCCTGCGCCTACGAATCTGGTAACAGCCGGAGCCGCAATCATAGCCATACCGCCGACGCCGAAGGTTTCTGTAATCGCACTGTCCCCCATATCCGGGCAGGCGTCCTCAGCATCATAGCCTGTAAAGTAAAGTCCCTGAGGCGTATTCACCGGACCTGTAAACCACTCGTCTCCCATACCTGCTATACGGATACCGAACTCATATCCATTACGGCACATTGCAGTAACGATCGTTCCATCTGTTCCCTTTCTTGCGTCGTCCATGACGGCCTTTCCTGTAGCCATCATGATATTCAGGAAGAACTGATCTGTATCAGCCAGGAATTTAATTACATCATAGCGATCCTTTTCTTCCATATCCATTGCCGTAATAATTGGCGCAACCTCTTTTAAGAAGGCAAGCGATGCAGCGATATTTCTCTGATGGAATTCATCTCCCATCGCAACTGCTTTGGCAATCAGCGGATTGATCGCAAGGCCGTTTTCCATGGAACGCAGCGCTTTTCCAAGTGTCGGGCCCAGAACGTCCCTCATCCAGCGAAGTCTGTTTACAACCTCTTCATCATATGCGCCGAAACGAAGAACCTTTCCGATACCCTCATTCATCGTACAATAGGCCTTATTTCCGCCCGTTTCATTTTCCACCACAAATACTGCCATGTTGGGAGAAGTGATACCGCCCATCGGTCCCACTGCATTACAGTGATGACATGGAATGAACTTAATCTCTCCGCCTTCCAGCATCTTTCTTGCCTCTTCCTCTGTATCTGCCCATTCCTCGAACATAACTGCACCAACACAGGAGCCCTGCATCGGATCCGGCATATTTTCATAAGCTACCGGAGGACCTGCGTGAAGGATTACCTTTCCGCCATTTTCTGCAAACTCTGGAATTACTTCCTTTGCGCGGACATTATCCTTAAGTACCGGCTGGCTGGCAACAACCTTCTCGATTACTGCCCGGTTCAGCTCATCGATTCCCTCATAATTTCTCAGGAAATTAAGTGTTTTAATAAGCGCGACATTGCCTCCTGCCGGCGGCTGCCAGTCATACTGCACTACCTCGCATCCAAACTGCTCTACAACCTCTGCGAAGCTCTTAAGACCGATATTGATAATATTCGGTTTGTCAGACAGCAGCGCACGAAGCTTGTCAGACGGCGCATTCTTCTCAACCTCAGCAATTTCCTTTGCACGAATTTCTTTCACCGGCTCTTCAAAATCTCTTCCAATCGCACGGATCGCTGTGCGGCATGCCAGCTTGTTGTTCTCACATACGATGACGCCGGCACCTTTTAATTTGTTTACTGCTTCATCATAGCCCTGGAAGTCGCTTCTTGTACCGCAGACCGTAGCGATAAAGAATACCTTTCTTCCCTGTGCCTCTGCCTTCTCCTTAAGAGCAACAATAGAAGGAAGAAGTGCTCCTGCCATATCTGCATGGGAACCGTAGCCAAGCATAATGTCAAGAAGAACCGCTCCTGTAGTCGGATCATCTACTGCTTCCTGCATACACTCAATACGCTTTGCAGGGTCAATCATCGGATGCGGTTTTCCCTGTGTGTAAGCATCGTCGCCAAGGTCAACAACAATATTGCCGTCTAACTGAAGCATATATCCTTCAATATCCTCTGGAGGCACTTTGCAGTTCATGGCGTCTTTAATCAGCATCGCCGCCTCATTTGCAAGTGTTCCGCCTGAATAATAAGCCTTTATTGTCTTACCGTCCTCTGCCTTGTAGAATTCGGATTCATCAATATCAATAACTGCTTCTGGAACTTCTGTACCTCTCACAAGGCTTACCGCCTTGCGAGCCGCCTCGTCAAGGGTATAGCAGTGATAGAAGTTTTCTTCATGGTATTCCGGCTTCTCGCCTACGAACAATGTAACAACCGGCTTGCTGAAATTAGAAAGTCTTGCTGAAATCATATCGCGCACTTCCTTTGCCGGCGGCTTAGAAACAATTACAAGTACCTTAACGGCATCGTCGTATTCCATAGCGTCAATCATATCCATCATAGTGATTCCGCCGATTCTGGCATTCAGATCACGTCCGCCGATACCGATAGCATTTGTAACGCCCTCGCCCAATCTGTCAATGATTGTCGTAAGCTCCTGGATACCTGTTCCTGACGCGCCGATGATGCCGATAGAGCCTTTTGTAACCTTGTTCGTAAATGCAATAGGCACGCCCTGGATAATACCTGTACCACAGTCAGGACCCATAACTGCCAGTCCCTTTGCGTGCGCCTTTTCTTTTAACGCCTTCTCGTCTTCAACGGTTACATTATCAGAGAACATAAATACATTCAGACCCTCGTCAAGGGCGCGGTCGGCTTCAAGCGCTGCATATGCCCCAGGAATGGAGATAACTGCAAGGTTCGCTTCCGGCGCTTTTTTCAGCGCTTTGTCCCATGATTTCACACTTTCAGCGCCTTTTTTTCCTTCTGCCGCGGTGGACTGCTTCTTTAAAAATTCTTCCACCTTCTGAAGAACTACGTCAAGCACAGCTTCTTCTTCAATATCCGCTACAACTACCATATCGTTTGCAGTAGCTGCCATCAGCTCTTCTGTATCCAGTCCGCTTGTCTTAAAAATATCCTTATTTGCAGGCGTAGCCATCATTACCTGAATCTTATTCACTCCTTCTACTGAAGAAATCTCATTGGTAAGAAGCATAAGCACTACTGAATCCTGATAACTTCCTTTTTTAACAACTGTTTTTAACATGTTTTTTTCCTTTCTGATATTTACAAAGCTTTAATCTGCAAATCTGTTTTTATGATCATATCTGTCAAAGTGAACTGCGTCGCCCTTAAGGTATTCCACCAGCTCGTCAACAACTTCAATCCCGCCGGATGCATAAGCCTTATCTCTTCTCATAACAGCTCTCTCGCCTGGATAATATACTTTGCCATATCCTGGAGCCGCCTTCATCTCGCCAAGCTCGTCACAGGTCTGAGACATATTCTTCTTGAACTGCTCGGCACCGCAGAATCTCTCCGGATCCATAACAATAATCATCTGTCCAAGCTCACGTCCCTTTGAGCAGTCATGATACATAGAGCTTACATGCTTTCCGAACGGAACGCCGAGAAGTACGCCCGAGAATACGTCTACCATCATCATAAGTCCATATCCTTTAGCGCCTGCAATAGGGGTAAGCGCATTTACCTTATGGGGATCTGTGACAGCCTCTCCGTTTTCATCTACTGCCCAGTCGGATGGAATCTCTGCTCCCTGAGAACGCTTGTCGAGAATCTTGCCCCACGCCTGAACGGTTGTAGCCATATCAAACACGACCATACGGTCATCTGCTGTAGGAGCTGCAAAGGAGATCGGATTTGTTCCATAATACGGCTCTGTTCCGCCATATGGCACTGCCATTGGATCTGACTGGCAGAAAGTAATGGCAGCAAGTCCCGCCTTTGCACACATCTCTGTATAATATCCAATCGAACCTGTGTGAGAAATGTTTGCCATACCTACAATGGCAACGCCATTTTCCTTTGCCATCTCGATAGCCTTCTCCGTAGCCTTTGTAGCTACCCAGTAGCCGATGCCGTTGTCTCCATCCATAATGCCTGAACATGGGCCTGTCTGTGTCCATGTAATATTCGGCTCATGTGTGATGCCGCCTTTGGCAATTCTTTCACTGTAGTACTCCACACGTACTGCACCGTGTGAAGCATATCCTCTCTCATGTGACCAGGTAAGAATCTCTGCTGTCTGCTCGGCATGATCTTCTCTTAAACCTGCCTGCATCATTTTATTTTTCATTAAACCCTTTAATTCGTCTCTTGAAAGTTTCATTGTGTCCCCACCATCCTTTTATTATTTCCCGCTCCTTCGCGGCAGTTTTTAAAACTTTTAAAACAATACTTACAGTGCAACATCTCTGTTACAGTCTTTGGAATAAATATAAGTCAGTACTTCCTCTCTTCCTTCGTCACCTACTGCGTAGCATGCCTGCGGACAGTATGCATCCATAAATACATAATCACCCTTCTTCACAGGTACCCACTCGTCATCCAGTCTGTACATTGCCTTGCCGGATAAGAATAACATTCCATGTTCCTGCACATGTGTCTCGATGTAGCCATGAGAAGCGCCAATGTGAAATTTCAGGATATGCATATTCATGTCAAATCCAAAGTCATCCGTAGGAAGGAAGTTCTGAATATAGCAGTTTTCCATTCCTTCATAGGAAAGCCACTCTAATTCATTTGCATTTCCAACAATTGTGTGAGCGCTATATCCCTCCGCTTTTTCATATCTACGTCTGTACAGATAAATCTTGGCATCCCCATTTCCCTTATTTTCAAAAGAAACCGGCTTATCCTCTGGTGAGAAAATATATCCGCCCTGTGTAAGCGCCGCCTCCTTATCTGCATTTTTCACTGTAACCTCGCCCTCGATTACATAAAGAAATGTTTCGATACCGTCTCCGCCGATACCGTCTTTCCTTCCGCCTGCATGTGCAGTTACAAGATAATCTGCAAAGGATGCTCCCATAGCAGGAGAACCAAGAATTGTTACGTCACAGTTTACGTAACCCGGAATCGCGTTCTTTACAAGTCCGTCCGGCTCAAGAAGAACCCAGTTCTCTTTCTTGATGACGGAACGTGTCTGTAATAACTCATCACGGTATCCGATTTGATTGTTTAAATAGCTCATTGTGAAACCCTCTCTTTCTTAGATTGTTAAAAAATGAATGGTAATGTTACTGTGGTCAACCAGTTTTTATGGTTATATTATGCCAACTTCTATTAAAATTTTCAATTGACATTTTAGACAAATTCATACTGGTTATTTTGTCTATTCTGTAGTACTGTCCGTGACACTTTCGCTATTGATTCCACCCGTATTTGTGATATACTTATATTGTTTGGCATGCAGAGAATATTGATTTTCTTATGTTAAATTTTAAACAAATTATTATAATACATCTCACACCTTTCAACCACTTTTTAATTATATGAAAAAGGAGGAAATTATATGCTTTACGAAAAAGAAATACATATTTCCAATGAAATTTATGAAAAAAACGCCATAATATACTATGACACGGATGTAAAATCAAAAGCCTGTATTTTATATTTCCACGGAGGCGGGCTATTATACGGAGTAAAGACAGATTTACCTACGCTTCATAAAGAAACTCTGACAAAAGCTGGTTACCGCATCCTTGCCTTCGATTATCCCCTTGCTCCTTCTGCAAGACTTGATCTAATTCTGGAAGACGTAAATGCTTCCATCAACCACTATCTCGAAAATTTTTCTCTATATGCCGATGAAAAGCTTCCTTATTTTCTGTGGGGACGTTCTGCCGGAGCATATCTGTGCCTTCTTGCGGCTGCTGGAGGAAAGTATAGCGAAAAACCGGCAGGCATTCTGTCCTATTATGGATACGGCTTTCTGTGCGACGGATGGTTCATGACGCCCAGCAAATATTATAATACTCTCCCAGCCGTAAATGAAACGGTACTTCGAAACATCCCCTCTGGCATTCATGCAGACGGAAAACTAGATACGCACTACAGCGTCTATGTATATGCAAGGCAGAAAGGAAACTGGACCGACCTTATCTATGCGGGACGCCAGAAATTTTTCTATCTTGACTATACACTGCGCACCTGCGAAAAGATGCCCTGCCCTATTTTCTGCGCGCACAGTACCGGAGATACCGATGTGCCTTATTCTGAGTTTCTGGAGCTCTGTAACAGATACCGGGTCCAGAGATTTGTTGTGTCGCATAATATGCATGATTTTGACAGGGATGAAAAGAGTCCTGTGACAGAAAGACTGCTTGAGGCTACAATAAAATTTTTAGACTTGAAGCTTTGAATGAAAAGATAAAAGAGCTTTCCCGGTTTGGAGATGAGCATTTGAACGATGCGGAGATTGGACAGAAGGCAGGATATATCGCCAGTCCTCTAAAAGCGCACAAAAAGAATATGAAGATATAAACACTTAGCCGAGTTGGGGACGGGGTAAAATGAAAAACACCCCGTCCCTAAGTCGGCTGGGGACGGAGTATTTTTCATTTTACCCCGTCCCCAGCGCACCCTTAAGTCTTTCTAGACATTTTTCCAGCACGCTGCGCGGACAGCCAATGTTAATTCTCTCGTACCCTTCTCCTTCTGGTCCAAAACTATCGCCATATGTAAAACCTATATGTGCTCCTAACAGCAGCTGTCTTAATTCCTCTGGAGTTTTCCCAAACTTCCTGAAATCAAGCCACACCATATAAGAACCCTCCGGGCGGATTACCTTAATATCCGGAATATTTTTTTCTATATACTCTGTCAGAAAATTCAGGTTACCGAGCAGATATTCGTTCAGCGCGTCAAGCCATCTGTCACACTTGCTGTATGCTGCTTCCACTGCTGCCAGACTGAATACGTTCACTGCAAATTCCATATTGTACCCTCTTCGCTCCGCCTCGAATTTTTCTCGGAGGTCTTCATCTGGTATAATCACAACCGCATAGGTCATCCCCTGCAGGTTAAAGGACTTGCTGGGCGCTGTAATAATTGCCGTCAAATGTTTTAATTCCTCTGACACCATACAAGCCGGAAGGTGTCTGTGCCCGTCATACACCACATGACCATGAACCTCATCGGAAATAATCGACACCTGATATTTTGCACAGATCTCCCCGATTTTCTTAAGCTCCTCTTCCGTAAATACCCGTCCTGTAGGGTTTTGCGGATTAATCATAATAAATGCCTTTACCTGCTCCTTTATAATTACATTCTCCATAGATGCAAAATCTATCACATATTTTCCTGCTGCCTTGTCATATGGCATTACATTTGTTACCATCCTTCTGTGACAGCCCTTTACAATATTAGGAATAGGAGAAAAATGTGGTGAGTGAACCAGTACCGCATCCCCTGGTTCTGTGAACGCCTCCACACACAGATGCATCGCTGTCCATACTCCTGGTGTATTAGTAATCCATTCCCTTTTTATCGCCCAGTGAAATCTTCTCTCATACCACCCTTCAACAGCCTGGTAATATCCCTCCGACTTATCCTCATAGGCATATATGCCTTCCTCCGCCCTGGCAATTAGAGCTTCTTTTATCTCCTTTGGAGAATCAAAATCCATATCTGCTGTACTAAGAGCCAGTATGTTCTCATCCTGATACTGATCCCACTTAAATGAATACGTGCCAATACGATTTCTCACCTTATCAAAATTATACATTTTCCATGCCTCCCTGAATCTTTTTCTTTTCCGAATTATCAACAATCACAGAAGAGACCATGTCGCCTACAACATTTGTGGCTGTACATATCATATCTGTAAGGTTGTCAATTCCTGTAATAAGACCTAAAAGCCCTGCTGGGAGCCCTAGTGTTGACAATAGCAGCAAATTCAAAACAAGACCGCCGCTTGGCACTCCCGGAACACCGATTCCAGAAATCGTACAGATAAAAATAGCAATTGCATACTGTGCAGGAGAAAGATGAACCCCGCACGCATTTGCAGCAAGAATTCCAAATGCAGTCATATTAAGGGCAGCTCCGTTCATATTAATTGTCGCCCCAAGAGGAAGGGTAAATCCTGCAATTTCCTCAGACACATTAAGGTCATCCAGAGTCTTTTCCATCGTTACCGGAAGTGTTCCTGCGCTGCTTCTCGTTGTAAAGGCAGTGATGGCAACAGGCCATGCAGCCTTTAAGAAATCCTTCACTCCCACTTTTCCAAACACCTTTGCAAGTACAATGTCAAAACCAAGTACAATAAAGCAGGAAATATATACTGCCGCAATATAAGACCCTATTGCACTGAATACCTCTTGGCCATGCTCGCCAATTGCATTTCCCAGCAGACAGAATATACCTACAGGTGAAAACTTCATAACAATTCCTGTAAGAGAATATAAAACAGACGTCAGACTGTTGATTCCCCTTTTAAATGTTTCCGCCTCTCTTCCTGTGACAATAATTGCGCATCCTAAAAGAACGGCAAATATAATAACCTGAAGATTATTGCCTTCAGCCATAGAGTTTACGATATTGCTCGGGAACATATTCAGTATAACCTCCAGCACTTCCGGCACCTCTCCCACTTCCTCCGCAAGCTCCGCCGAATAATCCAGTCCTACTCCGATATGCATGACTTCGGATACTGCAATACCAACCGCCGCTGCCACACTTGTTGTGACTATGAACAATATAAGGACCTTTCCTCCTACACTTCTAAGCCTTGACATATCCTGCATATTGCATACTGCACCACAGATTGAACAGAAAACAAGAGGTATAACCAGCGTTTTAATAAGGCTTATGAAAATATTTCCTACTGGTGCCAGAAATGTCATCTTCTCTCCCAGCAGCAGTCCTGCAATAACAGCCAGAATAACTGCAATGATAACCTGCGTACTTAATGATATTTTTTTCTTCATAACCGTATCACCTTTCGATTTACATTTTGAAAGCTTCCAATGCAGTTATTATATTTGCTGTATTTACACTTTTCTATTACATTTCTGCGTATAATTTGTACAATTTTAACATATTTTAACGAAGTAATCCCTTCTATTCATGCTGTTTTATCTGATTTCTGTATACAGAAGGGGAACATCCCACCTTATTTTTGAAATATTTTGTGTAATAGCTAAAGCTATTAAAGCCTGTCTTAAGCGCAATCTCACTAATCGACATATCCGTATAATTCAGCAGATCCATACTTCGCATAATACGGTAATTACCAATATGCTCAAAGCAGGTCTCATTCAGCATTTTCTTAAAAAGACGGCTTACCTCGCCGTTACTGACCCCCAGCTCCTCTGCAATATCACGAAGCTCTATCGTCTCCTGATAATGTTCCTCGATGTATTTCAGCGCCCTTTTTATCCTCTTCTGCGACAGAGTCTCTTCTGAATCTCTGTCTAAAATCCGCTCCTCATTCCCATGAATCATTTCATACCACAGCTGCACAAGACAGGAAACAATCTGCAGTTCATACGCAAAGGTCTGCTCCTGATACAGCCGATAAATATTTTTCAAAAGCTGAATTACCTTTTCCTGCCATCCTGTCTCTGACCTGATATGAAGCGATGCAAAATTTGAATCGTGGAGGAAATGGTAAATATAGCGGTGTCCGTCTATATTACTCAAAAATGGAATCAGGTACTCTGGTTTAATATTAAAGCAGACGTAAGTGCTTCCTTGTTCTAAAGCACGGGACATGTGGATACAGTTAGAATTAATGTACACCACCTCTCCTTTAGCAGCCGTATAACGTATATTTTCCACAATAAATTCAACCTCTCCCCTTGTCACATAGCATAATTGAATTTCTGGATGAGAATGCATTTTGATAAAGCCTGTCAGAGTAAGGTTCTGCGGATCCTGATATACATCAATAAGATAAGATATAGAACCTCTCGAATTTTCATTTGTCCATTTTACATTTGTGGGAATGTCAAAATTATTCATAGTTTGTCTCCTTTAATGAAAGCTGCCGGGGACGGGGTAAAATGAAAAATACCCCGTCCCCGGCAGACTTGGGGACGGGGTATTTTTCATTTTACCCCGTCCCCAACCGGCCCTTACTTTTTAATCTTTTTCACAAGACTGCCTATGCCCTTTTCGGCGATAATCTTACCGTCCTCTGCAATCACATTGCCCCGGACAAGTGTCATCACCGGAAGGCCTTTGCCTTTAAGACCGACGAAAGCGGAAATCTTATTGACATACAGCAGTGATTCCTCCGTAATCTCCCATTCCTTCTTTGGATCAACAATTAGCAGGTCTGCGTCAAACCCCGGCTTAATATCACCTTTTTTACCATAGATTCCAAATGCCTTTGCAGGCTTTACAGACATAGCACTGGCAAGCACTGTCGGGCATACTCCACGTTTTACGACCCCCTCGCTAAAGGCAGTCTGAAAACCGCTCTGAATACCGGAACAGCCGCCCCACACATCAAATACAGTCTCAATCTTATTGCCAAGAATCTCATTATATTTCTCATCATAGGTGCACGGAGAATGGTCTGAAGCAATTCCGCTAAATACGCCTGCCTTTACATACTCCCACATCTCTTCAACTGCTTCCTTTGACTGAAGAATTGGCGCGCATTTATAGAGAGGTCCCTTTTCAATCACATCTTCTCTGCTGAAGGTCAGATAATGAGTGCAGGTCTCTGCCGTAACATCATATCCTTCATCTTGTGCTGCCTTAATCTTCTTTGCAACTGCCGGGTGGGAAACATGACAAATGTGCGCTTTGCAGCCTGTCGCCTTTGCAATCTCAATAATTGCATCTGTGGCAACAATCTCTGCCACAACCGGCCGTGACTCAAAGAACGCCTTCCAATCATTGCGGCCGGCCTCCCTCATCCTCTTCTCCTGATTCTTTATAATCGAATAATCCTCACAGTGAAAACCTGCACGTCCGTCAAATTCCTTAATGATTTCCATTGCCTCCACTGCCTGTCCATAATTTAAAGACTCATAATCCGGAGATACCGGTCCAATAAAGGATTTAAAAGACACACATCCCTTCTCATCCAAATCCTTCAAATCATTAAAATTATAGCTTGTAAGTCCGCCCCAGAAGCAGTAATCTACATATGCATTAGGGGAAACCTTATTTTCCTTAAAATCAAAAGCCTCCGCGTTAGTCATGCATGGATCATTCTGGAGAGGCATATCAATAACAGTTGTATATCCTCCCAGTGCAGCCGCAGCCGTACCGTGCTCATAATCCTCCCGCCACTCAAAACCCGGATCGTTTAAATGTGCATGAGTATCTATCGCGCCGGGGAACACATAGTTCCCCTTTGCGTCAATTACTTTTTCTGCCTCTGGCGTTTCACTTAAATACAGAACTGCAGCGATTTTTCCGTCTTTTACTGCTATATTGCCATCTGTCACAGCATCATCCGTAACAATTTTGCCATTTTTAATTAATAAATCATACATACAGATACTTCTCTATTCCAAAGTTGTTCCTTTTCTGAAACGAGCGCAGGACGGCATCTTCTTCATAAGAATATAGAAGATAACTCCTGTCGGTATCGATGCTGTAAAGAAGGATATATTAACATTGATAAGTCCGATTACAGCGCCGATAGCAATTGCAATAATTGCAGCCCAATTGATTCCCGCATGATTTCCATTGTCGTTATATAGATCGTTTAACACGTCCTCTGTAACATTTCTCTTGTGAAGAATGAAGAAATCTGTAATAAGTACTGCAAAAATCGGTGCAAAGAATGCGGAATAAATCTTAACAAACAAGTCAAGTCCTGCAGCAGAGCTGTCATTTGTAAGAATCCACGGACAGGTAGCAACCGCAAGAATACCGACAATGATAACTGCTGTTCTGTGTTTAATCTTAAATACATCCATAAATGCATATGCCGGCGGGATTACATTACTTGCAAGGTTTGTAGAAAGCTGTGCAAAAATAATGAATCCTAAGGTTACAAGAAGGACAATTTTATTGTCTACCATTTGTGCAAATGCATTAATCGGGTTCGCAATACCTGTTGCTGTAGAAGCCATAGCTCCGATAAGACCAAGAAGCACTGTTGCAGGTACCATTGCACAGAAATAGGAAGCTCCACGTGCTACAGAAGAATATCCTGCCTTCACCTCACGGGAATAGTCTCCTGCATTAAGCATAACCGTTGTACTATTTCCAAAGAAGGCAATAACTGCACCGATAAAAGGCATTCCCCAGGTTCCACTGTGACCCATCAACTTATCGCCGATAACATCGCCGTACTGTGTAATACAGATGTATAGCAGATAAATCATTGCGATAGAAATAACAACACCGCCGATGTTTCCTACCCATTTTGCTCCCTGGAAGCCCTTGATAGACAGTAATATCTGAATGAGCTGGAAAGCAATGAAGAACACCCATATATTATCAAATCCAAAGAACACGATAGAAATATTATTGAGGGCAGCGCCTCCAAGCCATGTCTGGAAACCGTACCATACGATAGCCGGGAGACCTCGGATAAGTACTGGTATTGAGCTTCCCTTTGTACCAAAAGCGCTCTTTAACTGAATAGCATACGGAGCACCTGTCTTGTAGCTGAACTGGTCATTTGCTGCAATACCGATTATCAGTATCAGGGATCCGATAAATACTGCTAAAAACAGCTGAACCAGATTCAGACCCTTTTCAAGCTGTGCAGACCCCATTGTCAGCGTTCCAATGGAAATACATCCGCCCAGCCACAGCATCGTGTTGGAACCCCAGCTCATAATACGGTTTTCTGCTTTAATAGGGGCAAGTGAGCTTGCTTCTTTCTTTTCGTTATTTACATCACTCATATTCTCTCTCCTTTTTCTTTCCCATCCGGGTTATTTTACCGGTGTAATATACTCGCCGTATCCCACCGCTTCCTCTTTGTACATTCCGTCAGATGCAACAACCCTGCCTCTAATGATAGTGCATGTCGGCGCACCCTTTCCTTCCTGTCCGTCAAAGCAGGATACATGTCCTTTTGTAAGCAGCTTCGTCTGGTCGCATCTCCATTCCTTCTGCGGATCAACGATAACGATATCACCGTCAAAGCCAATCTCGAAGGCTCCTTTACGTCCATACAGGCCGAATATCTTAGCAGGATTGTAATCCATAACCTTTGCAATCAGAGTCGGGCTTAAGCCCTTTTTATTTACTACCATGTCAAACATCATTGGAAGGAAGAACTGGATAGCATTTAAGCCGCCCCATGCATGCCAGATATCCTTCGTATTATTATCTTTCTCTTCGTCCGCCGCCGGCGAATGATCACTTCCTACGCAGGACAGAGTTCCGTCAAGAACATAATCCCAGAGCTTCTCCATATCCTCTGTCGTACGCATCGGAGGCGTACATTTTGCCGGCGCACCTTTTTCAAATACGAAATCCTCCGTGAATCCAAGATAGTGGGGACAGGTTTCTGCCGTGATCGGAAGTCCTTCATGAATTGCATCCTTAACAACCTGCGCCACCATAGGATGACTCACATGACAGATATGCACACGCCCGCCCGTAGCTCTTGCCATATCAATTACATTTTTTGTTGCAACATATTCTGTCCATACATCATGCGAATCAAGAAAATCACGAATTTTCTCCTCATTTGTACGGCCTTCCTTTGCCTTTGCTTCTTTCTCTCTCTCCAATACCTGGCCAAACTCTTCACAGTGGAAACCGCACAATGCGCCGTAGGGCTTTAGGATTTCCAGCGCCTTACGAACATTTCCCATGTTAACGGTCGGGAACAGATCACCGTTAGGGCAGGTAAAGCCCTTGAATGCGGCTACACCACAGTTATGCAGGTCAACTAAATCGTTCATGTTGTTCTTTACAGATCCCGGCTTGTCATCATAATCGCCTACAAGTCCGCCCCACAAAGCATAGTCAACAACAGAGTGCTTGCTGATTTTTCCCATCTTAAGTTCAAAAATTTCCTTGTTCATAAGAGATGGGTCATTGTTAAGCGGCATGTCAATCAGCGTTGTGCAGCCTGCTGCTGCCGCTGCGCGTGATCCGGTCTCAAAGTCCTCTCTGTACTCAAAGCCCGGCTCATTCAGATGCGCATGACAGTCGATAATTCCAGGGAATACATAATTCCCTCCTGCATCAATTGTCTCTTTTGCTTCTGCTTCGGTTCCCGGCGCAAAGAATGCTGCATATTTACCATCAGAGATGGCAATATCTGCCTCATAAATGCGGTCCGGAGTTACTAATTTCCCATTTCGAATCACTAAATCGTACATTCAATGTACCTCCTTAAAAAATTAAAAACAACTGGTCAACCTTTTTTTAACAACCTACTTTGTATTTTAAAGCATTATCACTTAAATCACAATAGCTTAAATCATCAAATATTTCTTCCATTTTTTGTGAAATATAAACAAACTTGTACTTTTCTTATCTAAGTCAGGGAATTTTTATCTTATACTCTTAGAAAAAATATCAAAATACATTAAAATTTGTATAAAATAATTTAAAATTTTATCAACCAGTTTTTACATTCCTTCTCTTGCACTTTCCTTATTCACCTGATACTATATTTATAGTATATTTTAGCCAAATAATCAACTGGCACTATGATGTTTTTATATATTTTGTTAATTTTTTATCGAAAGGATGCTCTATTTTATGACAATCTTTATCCGTGAAATGTCGTGTTATGCCGACAGCCTGTTAAAATTGGCACCTGTCTGCCTTGGGACTGTCCATTCTGTATACCGGAAAACTATTAATCTTACATTAAATGATACACTACTTGCCCTGCAGACAGACGGCTCCCCATTATCTCCTCTAAGTCTTGTTACAGAGCTTTCTGCTGACGGCATGGAAGCCCTTACTGTAAAGAAAGGCGATATTGTAAAACTTTCAGGAAAAGCTTTAGAAATCTGTTCTGCCTCAGGCAGCCTTTTTTTTGAATATAGCGATGCCCTGCGTTATGATTTAAAACTTCCGGCTCTTTTTACCCCTTTGTCATGCAGAAATTCTCTCCGTCTTAAAAACCGGCTTGCGCAGAACATTGAAGCAGCTCTTTCTCATACAGATACAGGTGGTTTTTCCTCTTTATTTAATGGCTGTTCAGAGGATAATCTTTCTCTGATGCTTTCTGCTGCAAAAAAAATCATCACGGATTGTACAGAGCACTATCAGGTCCAGAGATTTGAAGAAGCTGCAGGCACGCTTTCCCACCTCCTCGGTATCGGTATCGGACTCACCCCCAGTGGAGATGACTTTTTATGCGGCGTACTAGCCGGTCTCTGTCTAATCAGTAAAGAAGAACACCTTTTCGGAAAAAGACTGAAAGCTGAAATCGCGTCACATCTGTCTGATACAGTTGATATAAGCGCCGCCTTTCTTTCCTGCGCACTTAAGGGACAGTACAGTCTGGCAGTAAACCGTCTGGTACAGTTTAAAGAACCCTGGCAAATTGCCAAAATCTTTTCACAGATCGGCCACTCCTCTGGAATAGACACACTCTGCGGAGTTCTATATGTGTTAAAACTAGTAAAATAAACGGTAAAACAGTAAAAAAGTGTGCTTTTTACATAATATTTTTAGCACTTTGCACAACATATAATATTCTACGATTTTTAAAATGTAAACATTGACTAAACACTCATGACATGGTATACTCCTTAATAACCTACTCTGTTAAACAGAGACAAACAATCAAAAGGAGGAATTAGGTTATGAAGAAATTTGCAGCATTATTTCTTACACTTGTCATGATGTGCGGATTAGTTGCCTGTGGCGGCGGTGATACAGCATCTGACGGAAAGGAAGAATCCAAGGATGACGGCGGTTCTGATGGAAAGATAGAACTCAATGTCATCGCAGCTCAGTATGGTCAGAATACAAATTCCTGGTGGGAGGGATTTGTAAAGGATTTCACCGCAGAACATTCAGACATTGATCTTAATGTAGAGGTTGTATCTTGGAATGACATTTACACAGTAGTTAACACACGAATTTCCAACAACGACGCACCTGATATTCTGAATATTGACGTTTTTGCGAATTATCAGGCTGACGGACTTCTGCTTCCGGCTGAGGACTTTGTATCAAAAGAGACATATGACAAGATGTATCCTGCATTCTTAGAGCAGTCCAACGTAGACGGTACAATCTGGGCAATCCCGGACCTTGCTTCTGCACGTGCTCTTTACTACAATGCAGACATTTTAAAGGATGCAGGTGTAGAGGTTCCTACTACTTGGGACGAGTTGACAGAAGCATGTAAGGCTATTAAGGCTCATGATTCCAAGATTTATCCGTGGGGTATTGATATGACCACTGACGAAGGCCAGGCAGCATTTGCTTATTACACATGGAATAACGGCGGCGGCTTTGTTGACGAGGACGGCAACTGGACGCTGAACAGTGACAAGAATGTAGAAGCAATTGAATATGCCATCAATCTGGTGAATGAAGGCTACACAAACAGCGATCCGGCAAACGATACACGTTATGACCTTCAGGATATGTTCGGAGCAGGACAGGTTGCGATGATGATTGGTCCTAATAGTATTCCTACATATATTGCTGACGGCGGTTACTCTGTTAATTATGCAGTAGCTCCAATTCCGACAAACGGCGGTGTTGATTCTGTTTCTGCAGGTGTTATGGACCGTTTCATGTGCTTTGACAATGAATACTCTGATGCTGAGATGGAAGCAATCAAAACATTCTTTGATTTCTTCTATGAGGACGCACGTTATTCTGAATGGGTTCTGATGGAAGGTTTCCTTCCTGCAACCTCTACAGGTGGAGAGATTCTTGCAAAAGAAGACGAAAGCATGGCAAGCTGGGTTGATATCGTAGGAAGTTGTAATTTCTATCCTACAGCTAAGACTGAATGGGATGATGTAAAGCAGGGCGTTATCAATGTAGAGCAGCAGGCACTTCTTGGCGGCAATGTAAAAGAGCTGTTAGATGAGCTTCAGGCTGAAATCGCAGAGTAAGATTTCTAAAAATAATCTATAGTGGGCCGGGCTGATTAGGCCTGACCCACTATTTCTTTTTACACATTTTAAACTATGTATGAAAAATTACAAGGGAGGTGTCCCCGTGAAAAATAAAACCTTTCGCAAGGTAGAGCCCTATATCTGGATTCTGCCCAGTATTATTCTAATGGCGGTATTTATCCTGGTTCCGATTATATTCGTCTTTAGAATGTCCTTAAGCGATGTCAGCAAAGCAGGTATCATCAGGGGCTTTGCCGGCTTTGCCAATTTTACTAAAGTAATTAACAGTTCCGCTTTCAAGCTTGTTCTTAAAAACACTATTGTTTGGACTGTCGCAGTAGTAGTCCTGTCCACTGTACTTGGCTTCATACTCGCGCTTATACTTAATAATGAATTCCGGGGCCGGAAGATTGCCCGTGCTATCATGGTTTTTCCGTGGGCAACAACACTGGTTATCCAGGCCAGTGCATGGAAATTCATTATTGACACTGATTACGGCACACTTAACACATTACTTCTCCGTCTTGGAATTATAGAACAGTCTGTCAACTGGACGCCGACAGCGGAAGCTTATTTCATGTGGGAGATTGCCTGCGGTATTTTTGTTACAATTCCATTTGTTACGTTCTGTGTCCTCTCTGGTCTGCAGAGCATTGATGGAACCTATTACGAGGCGGCTACCGTAGACGGTGCAAGCTACTGGCAGCAGCTCTTCCAAATCACTATGCCTTTGGTCCGTTCTTCCTTGACAGTAAGTACAGTGTTGAATATCATTTATGTTTTCAACTCCTTCCCTATTATATGGACGATTACCAAAGGAGATCCTGCGAACCATACAGATACTCTGGTTACTTATCTGTACAAGCTGGCCTTCTACAATGGAAAGCAGGGGCAGGCAGCGGCAGTTTCTGTAATAGGCTTCACAATCCTGTTGATCTGTGCGAGTGTGTACATGGTCTACACTCTTCGGAAAGGAGATGAATAATATGGCAAAAAAATCTGCTTCACCCAAAAAAATAATTCTGCGGATTCTGCTTTACTTTATAGTAATCATGGTCTGCATCGTTACGCTGTACCCTTATTTTGCCATGTTCTGTACTGCTTTAAAGAGCAGGGCTGAGATTTTCTCCATTGACGGTACAATACTTCCTATCACCTCTGTCTGGTCAAACTTTGTTGACATTTGGCAGAGAGCACCTATGGCCAATTATATGCTTAATTCACTTATGATTGCCGGCGGCTCCACAATCATTGCCATGCTTTGCGGTATTCCTGCCGCTTACGCTCTGGCCAGGATGAAGTTTAAAGGCCAGACCGCATTTCTGGGATTTGTCATTGTTTCCCAGATGTTTGCGCCTGTTGTTCTCCTGATTGGTATTTATAAGGTTATGTCACTTTTAAGCCTGACAGATAGTATTGTGGGACTTATTTTTATCAATGCTGCCTTTAACCAGGCCTTTACAATATGGCTCCTGCGCGGAACCTTTATGGGAATCTCCCCGGAAATGGAGCAGGCTGCAACAATTGACGGCTGCAACCGTATTCAGGGTATGATTAAAGTTCTTCTCCCTGTGGCAGCACCCGGAATCGTAACTACTTTAATCTTTATTTTTATTAATGCATGGAATGAATACACCGTTGCATTATGTCTGATTTCTACTGCTGAGAAACAGCCTTTGACAGTAGGTATCAACATCTTCAACGGATACAATATGATTGAGTGGCAGTACTTGTTTGCCGCGTCACTCTTTGCTATTGTTCCGGTTGTAATCCTGTTTATGTTTATTGAAAAGAATCTGGTAAGCGGCCTTGCCTCCGGAGGTGTAAAGGGCTAATAGATATCTGTAAATATCAAAGATGTTCCCGCTGTTGATGCGGGGACGTCTTTTTTTGTCTTTTATGTCGATTTTTATCGAAAAAAGAGTATACATTCATTGAATTTTCCCTTTCTATATGATAAATTAACTTATAATGTGGAAAATATTGGAAATTTATTCACTGACATTGACAGGAGGTGTTTACTTGGAACGTGAATATATGGACGAAAATGTGTATGAGGCATTTCTGAAACGAATGAAGCTTATTTTCGAGGAATTCGACAATATCTATGTATCCTTTTCCGGAGGAAAAGACAGCGGTCTGCTTCTGAATATGACACTTGATTATCAGCGAAAACATTACCCGTGGAAAAAAATCGGTGTTTTTCATCAGGACTTTGAAGCACAATATACTCTGACCAGCGAGTATGTAGAGCGGACCTTTGAACGGATACGGTTTGAGGTGGAGCCTTACTGGATATGCCTTCCTATGGCCACAAGGACAGCTCTAAGCAGTTACCAGATGTACTGGTATCCCTGGGATGACAAGAAAAAAGAGCTCTGGGTCCGGGATATGCCGAATAAGGATTATATCATCAATCTGGAGCATAATCCCATCTTCACCTACCATTACCGGATGCATCAGGAGGATCTGGCAAAACAGTTTGGAAGATGGTACCGCCTTTCCCACGGAAGGAGGAAAACGGTATGCCTTCTTGGTATGCGGGCCAATGAATCTCTGCAGAGGTACAGCGGCTTTCTGAATAAAAAGTACGGCTATATGGACGAATGCTGGATTAGCAAACAGTTTAAGGATGTCTGGTGTGCTTCTCCTTTATACGACTGGTCTACAGAAGATGTCTGGCATGCAAATTATCTATTCCAGTATGATTATAATCATCTGTATGACCTTTATTATAAAGCTGGCCTCACTGTTTCCCAAATGCGTGTAGCCTCCCCATTTAACGATTATTCCAAGGATTCTTTGAATCTTTACCGGGTAATCGATCCAAAAATCTGGGTGAAACTTGTAGGCCGTGTCCGAGGCGCAAACTTTACTTCTATCTACGGGAAAACAAAAGCCATGGGCTACCGGAATATCACCCTTCCGCCGGGCCACACCTGGAAATCCTACACCATGTTTCTTTTAGATACGCTTCCTACAAGGCTTCGTAACAACTATGCAAAAAAATTCAATTCCTCTATTGAGTTCTGGCATAAAACTGGAGGAGGACTTGACGAGGAAACAATTGAGGAATTAGAAGAACACGGATATAAGATTAAAAGAAATGGAGTGTCTAATTATACGTTGAATAAAAAATCCCGGATTGTATTTTTAGAAAACATCCCCGACAATACGGACGATATAAAATCCTCCAAAGATATCCCAAGCTGGAAGCGCATGTGCTACTGCATTTTAAAAAATGACCATATCTGCCGCTTTATGGGATTCGGAATGACAAGAGAACAGCAGAAACGTATTGACAGCATCAAGAAAAAGTACAAAAGCATTGAGGAGATGAACTATGAGTCGTAAAAGTCCTGTCTATAATATTATTTCAGTACCAATACAAAAAGTTAAACCTAATACCTATAATCCAAATACCGTGGCACCACCGGAAATGCGCCTTCTCTATGACAGTATCAAGGCTGACGGATATACCATGCCTATCGTATGCTACTATAATAAGGAGGATGATTCCTACATTATCGTAGATGGTTTTCACCGCTACCGCATTATGCTGGATTATCCCGACATCTATGATAGAGAAGAAGGCCTGCTTCCTGTATCAGTTATAAATAAGCCCCTGGACCAGCGGATGGCAAGCACTATCCGTCATAACCGCGCACGTGGAAGCCATGATGTGGATTTGATGAGCAATATTGTAAAGGAGCTGCATGATTTAGGCCGCTCTGACGCATGGATATCAAAGCATCTGGGGATGGATAAGGACGAAATATTAAGATTAAAACAGATTACCGGGCTGGCGGCACTGTTTAAAGATATAAACTTTGGAAAAGCCTGGAAGCCTGTGATTCCTCAGGAGTAGATACAAGCCGGGGACGGGGTAAAATGAAAAAGTGCCTGACCCCCGCTCAGGTGGGGTCAGGCACTTTTTCATTTTACCCCGTCCCCGGCTGCCTTATT
>CAJTEW010000010.1 GCA_910575605.1 Lachnospiraceae bacterium | reverse complement strand
GGATAAAAACTATCTATACATAAGGTACAGTGTGAACCTGGCATTTGACAGCCTCCTCATCTCGTTTGATATGTTAAGTATACTACATATTTGATAATATAGGAAGCTACAAAACGGATAATTACGGAAGAACCCATTTTTTTCTGTCGTTTCACTTATAATATCTACTATAGACTGATATAGATTTGCTGTTGATTCTGACAATTTGATTCCGGCTAAATTGTCAATGTCAGTTGTCTTAGTTGCTTCATAAACAGAGGGCTCATCAATATTCCACCATTCACATGGATAAACCATCTTAGCTCCAATACATGAACAGATAAGATTCGCACAATATACGGTGACCACTGTCTGAAAAATAGCGCCATATTTGTATGAACAGATATCTATAAGTATCGCTATTACCAATCCTATTCCAAGTGCAGATTCACCAATTGACAAACCGCCCGACATTCCTGCACCATAGCATTGTGTAAAGTATGATCCAAATAGCGCTAGATAGATTACGTTCTTATGGTTTATTTCTCTTTCCCTTAACATTTCGTAAATGAGTAAAATTACATAGTAAAGTACCATAACAAAATCAATAATAAAAATAAATGTGACATCTATTCTATATTTTAAAGAGTATAGCAAGCCTGCATCTGAATTATTGAGTATAACTAACAATTCTATAATTACATAAATTGCAAAAAAGACTGCAATAAATACTTTAAAAATATTACCCTGCCCAGACCATTTCGCTATTTTTTGGTTAATGTATAAGAGTAAAACAAATATTATACCCATTAAAAATGCTCTTGAATAAGATTGAAAACCATTTATTATCCAATTAAAGAATATTACTAAAATACCTCCTTTGGCATCTACGGCACTAAAAAAAACCGAATTAACCATATCCGAAAGTAAATCTAATCTCCAGAATACAAAAACAGTGACAAACACAGGAATGAGAGAAGTTATAATATATTTCAATTCAAGAAAAAACCAATCAACAATTTTCAACCGGTGAATAAGAGCATAAAAGAGTATAAATATACAAGAATATACTAAAAACAACCCTCCCATGTTTTGCTTTATAAGAAAAAACATAGAAGAAAAAAATGCCCACAAATAAATTTTTTTAGACTTTAGAGTATTTTTCCATTCAAATATTGTTAATATCATAAATAAGATGGACAAATACGTAAATATATCCATTACCCGTATATAGTCATAAAAAACAGTATATGCATCTGACTGCAGATAAAAGACACCTGTTATGGCAGCAATCATTGAACTTTCTTCTGAAAATACTTTTGTTAAAGTTATATACAGAATAAGTGCTATAGATACAAAAATTACCCCTCCCCCTATTCTCAGAACTATTATGCTATAGCCAAATATCCTTGTATATAAAGATATTAAATACATGTATATTGGAGTAAAAAGATATTCAAAATCTTTATATACTATCTCTCCAGAGTTAATACATTTTGCATAATAGCTATACCAGCCTTCTACTGTAGGAAGTGTTTTGTTGGAAATAAAGATAGAAAATATGCTTACAATAACAAGAGTTAAGCTTGCAAATACAACTTTTTTGTGTCTCTCACACATCTTCTTCATTGATTTTCTCCTCTAGCTTCTTTTCTATAATTTTAAAGAAATAATTTTTAATAATTATTCTCTCGAAAATCTTTTCTCTTAAATAATCAATAATACTGCAAACATAAAATATTACAATACCCATGATGATAACTCGTACTATGTAAAAAGATGAATAATACCATGTTTTGGAATTTACTATACTGTCCCAAAAAAATGTACGAAAATAATTGTGATCATGAATTAATAAAACGCCAAATGTATAAGTTGCGATTTTATTAATGAATTTATAATTTTTTATTTTTATACTTTTGACCAAGAAGAATAAACTATATCCAGCTGCTATCATAAGAATAGAAGATTCTCCATTGGATAAGTTCAGAACCCATGCAAATATATCTGCCTTATGCTCCCATAAATTTGTCATGCAGTTAGCTTCAAATACAAGTAAGTAAATCCCGCCAAACAAAGCCAAATTAAATAGTTTATCATTTACAAAAGCCGGAGGCCATTTTTTAAAATAATACGATAAAGCGAAGCTAAAAACAAATAGCCCTATTTCACTTGCAAAATTTTGTGTATAGTTATTTATTATGCCAATAATCTGAGAACCTAACTGTGCATAAAAAAGTAATAAAATAAATAGCATTGCTTTTCTTTTACTTAACTTATCCATAAGCATTTGCAAAAAAGGAAAGAATAGATAGAACAATAAATAGGCAGCTGCAAATCCGTGTGAGTTTCCTGCAATAGGAAGTAAACTGCTGATAAGGTTTTTTATACTTAATGAATCGGTTATAATTAGTACAATTACTGTTAATGAAACAGAATAGAAGAATACTTGCATCCACATTTTTAAAAATCTAGAAACTTTAAATTTTTGGTCTACCAAAAACCACATACTAATAGCCAGAAATACATTAAAGCATATTTTTCCTGCCGGAATAAAAAAGTATGCCACCAATTTGTTCGAGCAGTAATCCATAGAAACTGCTCCTCCATGTATTGCATAATGGTGTAATATAATAAAAAACATACAGAGTATTCTTAAAACTTCTATATTTGACTCTCTTTCTGTTTTATTTGAAATTGTATAACTTTCTCCATATTTTAAATCCATTTTCCAAATAAGCAATGAAAGTAATATAGAAAGTATGATTATAGATATTATAGTAAATATATAATTTTTGTTCATCTGTAAAATGTTTAAGTATGAATTATGTATACTAACGTTCCCGGTAGGAATGTCAACAAAATGAGTTCCGTCGGTTGAAATAGCTGAAACTTTCAATTGATTTAAATACATCGTATCAAACTTAAACTTTAAAAGAGTTTTTCCAGAATTAACTGTTTGTGAATCAATAACGTACTGTTCAACATTACTTGAAGAATTAAATAATGTAAATACGGCGTCCTCTTCTAATTCTGAATCAAATGTAATTATTAGTTCATTTGCATAAAAATCAAAATCACTTAGTAATATAGTTGCAGTTTCATCTAAAGGAGAATAATATAAATCTTTATTCTCATATGCTGCCATTATATTTTCATCTATCTGAAAAGCTTTTAATTCATCGCTAGAATAAAAAAGAGTATTTTTAAATATAAACATTCCGGCAATAACAAAACATAATGCTCTAAAAAGACAGCACGCTATCTCTTTTTCTTTGAATGTAGATTTCTTAAACATAATATATTTATCCTTATTTCAATTAAATTACTGTCGTACTCATGTGGACTATAGAGGTGAAAATAATTATCATCTGAATATCGCTAACAGTATTATTGTTAAAGTACAACAACATCCGATTATACCTAAAAACATATTACTTAGCTTTTTATATTTTCCTGTTTTTGCAAAGGAGGGAACTATCTCAAATGCAATTAATATTACCATCCATATAATAGCCAGGTATTGTATAAGCATGCTAAAGGAAACAAAAAACTTCTTGTCTACTGATAACAGAGTAACCTTTCCTAATGGCAGAGGTATAAAAATTATTGCAAACATAATTGCGGTTAGTCCATTTTTCTTTTCAAAAGGGTTACTACTGGTACTACATAAAAAATTCATAAATTCAATAAATGGAATGCTAAAAAAAATTGTTATATAATAATAATTTGTTTTTGGACCCAATACTAAGAATAATACTAAGCATAATAATTCTATCCATTTCTCTTTGGCTTTAAAAAAAACAAATAATAGTATTCCAAAAACTAATATATAAATAATATTAATATGTATATTTGTAATATGTATATTTAAAATTGAGCTACACGTTTTTAAAATATTATATAAAGAGACATTAACACCATACCCTAATTCTTCTGTTAAATTTGATGTATACTGTAATGCTCTTATCATAATTTTTAATGAATGAATTCCCTCATAAGCAAAAAAGGGGAGTACAAAAACAAAAATACCATATATTGCTAGGCGAAAAGCATCTTTAAAATTTTTTCTTTTGATTAATATAAGTCCTAGAACTGCAGGATAAATTTTAATTGCTGCCGCAATCGCCAATGCTAGAAAAGAGAGCTCTTTTAATATTTTATTTTCACTGTCAAAGAAAAAGCAAAAAAACATTGAAAATACAAAACAAAGTAAAATAATATTTCCTCTTTCAAATGCAAACATAAAAGGCGCGCTAATAAGCAGAACGATAAATAATATATTTTGAGAAAACTCATTTGCTTTATATTTTTGACGAATTAATATTTGCATTATCCAGAGTGTGCATATCAAAAAAAGTAAAAAACCAATCATAGCCATCTGGTTATTTCTTAGTGAAAATCCATCTCCAGTACGCATACTGCCCGGTATGATATTAAGAAACACTTTATAAATTAAACATGCTAATGCAGGATAGTTTGAAAAGTTATCATTATATGGATCATATTTTGCTCCATTAATACTATTAAAAAAATCCATAAAAGTATCTGATGGATCATTTGCAAAAACTGCGGAAATAAATTTCCCTTCTGTTAAAAAGCAAATCAAGTAATAAAATATACACATTATGAAAATTACCATAAGATATTTATTGATTTTTTTTTGATTACTTATATTCATTCCCGCATGTGCTCCTCTCAAGTTAAGATGAAAAAAATTTTTTACTAACTATAGCGCATTCATTAACTATAAGTCTTATTAAATATGAAAAAGGAATGGTTAAAATAAAACCGTAAAATAATAGTTTAAGATGAATTCTTAATGGAGAGGCTCCTTCTACTAATGTATAAATTCTATTTAAAATTAGGCTGTGAAACAAATAAAATCCGAAAGATAAACTACTAAACCAATCAATAATACGTAAAGGATTTCGTCTTAATGTCTGAAAGGTTAATGGAGTACATTTTTGCGGATTTTTTTCAAATACTAACATATATATACTAAAGAAAATGATGTAAAAGCTTGGTAGAATATACTGATAAAAGATTATTTTTCCTATATAATATATATATGTATTAAATATTACAAAGCACAAAATTAATATTACACAGAATATTTTATTGGGGATATTATTTAGTTTATTTGAAACTGTGTCACATAAAAAATTTAGAAGCATTCCACATATAAAAATGTCCAAGTTCATATAAAACGGCACATAAACCCTACTACTCCAATCTACTCCTTGATTAAGGAGGTAAAGACGGGCAATTAGTCCCAAACTTGCAATAATAATCAACAGTATAATCCATAATAAATTTTTATATTTGTATTCTTTTATTTTATCTGCTAAAAATTGCAAACAAAGAAATAAAAAAGGTGCAACAAGATATAAACCCATCAATGTAGACACATACCAAGTGCTGCCTATTGCGTCGAAGCTAGGATTGCCGTCATAACTGAGAGTTAATATTTTTGAGATAAAGATTGGATTATTTTTTATAAAATCAGGTTGTATTAAAACACAGCACATATAGATATATATAAGCGTTGGTAATGCTACTTTAAAAAATCTTCCCCAATAATAACTACAAATACCTTTAAAATTCATTTGGTATTTTTTCATATAAAATCCTTTACCGCTGAGATAGCCTGAAATAAGTAAGAATATCCAGACCCCTCCCCACGCAGGAGTCTGTAAAAACCATGTTCTGTTGTCATAGCAAAATCCCCGTTGACTGCTAAATACATATGTGAAGGCCAAAAACCATTAATGTGCTTAATGTTCTTAAAAAATTAATTGGATCAACAGTATTTTTATATATTGTATATTCATCTAAATTTTGTACGAATTTAGCTTTCATCCGACAATTCCTTCTCAAAAATTAATTCTTTCTTCTTCCACAACCATTGGACGTTTTGTAACTCTTGTCAGTATCGCACCTACATATTCACCTATAACGCCTATAAATGCCAGCTGTATGGATGCCAGCAGAAAGATACCAATCAATATAGGGGCTGTCCCCATTGCAAACCGATCCCACCAGATAAGCTTCATGATAAGATATAAAAATGCAGTGAAAAAACTTATGCCTGACATAATAAATCCAAGCATTGTTGCTATACGCAGAGGTTTTCTGGATACATGTGTTACACCTGTGATGGCAAAATCAAAATATTTATTGAAATTATAACTTGATTTCCCAAACTGTCGTTTGTTCTGGATGTATGCAAGCAGGTAGGTCCTATATCCCAGCTCAGGAACAAGCCCTCTTATATAAGGATCCGGATCATCCATCCATCCGATTGTTTCCAGCACCTCTTTGTCAAAAAGCCCATAACCTGTAACTCCCTCATATTGAGGCGTATCTGAAAGCCAGTTCATGATTCTGTAGTACAATTTTCTAACCTGGAACATCAAAATATTTTCTTTACTTTTTTTCTTCTGCCCCAGAACTACCTTATATCCTTCTTCCCATTTTTCAAGAAATTGTGGAATCATCTCTGGCGGATCCTGCAGATCGCATACAATACAGATTAATGCATCCCCTGTCCCTTGAAGCATTCCATAACTTCCGGAACGGTTGGGACCAAAATTTCTTGCATTGAAGATAACCTTTACATTTTTATCCTGTGCTGCAAGTTCGCGGAGTATCCGCCGTGTCTGATCCGTTGAATAATTATCAATAAATATATGCTCATAAGTATATTGCGGAAGTTTTTCAAACTCCATTTTCACGGCTTCATATATGTTTTTTACATTCCCCTCTTCATTGTAGCAGGGAGTCATGACAGATATATGTTTCATCCTAATGTGCTCCTGTACCAGTCAACAGTCTTTTTAATTCCTTCTTCAAATTCTATCTGAGGTAAGTACCCCGTATCTTCTGTAAGTTCAGAAATATCTGCAAAAAGCTCCATCACCTGATTCGGGTAATAGTCTCTTTCTCCCAGCCCAATTTCCAAACTGGGATTTACAGTATCTCTCATAACCTGGATAAACTCCTTAAGCCGTCTTGTTTTTCCAGAACCTATAGTGTATGCCCGGCCATGTTTTCCAGATTTGCCTATGAGATAGAAGGCATTTGCGCAGTCTTCGCTAAATACATAGTCCCAGACCTGGTCGCCTTTCGTAAAAGCAAGACGCTCACCCTTTACCATACCGATAATGCTGGACATAATCATGGTATATGTATTGTCTTTTGGTCCATATGTAGAAACAATGCGTCCCCATGACTGACGGATGCCGTATCTTTCACAATGAATTTTGCTCAGTTTTCCGGCAGTATATTTAGCAATTCCATATCCTGTTACCGGGTTTTTTGCTTTCTGATCTGTAATTTTACCGGAAACATGACCGAATTCTGCCTGCGAACCCGCACCTACAAATACGCCGCATCCTGTCAAACGGGCCAGTTCTACTGCTTCCAGTGTATTTTTAATGTTCTGCTCCTGAAGAAAAGCATCATCACGACGGTCTCCGTATGTACCGTCCCATGCAAAGTGGTAGAAAGTATCAAATCCTAACCCTATTTTTCCCTTTAATGAAAGCAGATGATTAATATCACATTCAATAATTTTCAGGTTTTTATGTTCAGGAAGATTGTGTTTTTTTGGAGAACCGGGACGGATGATTCCTGTAACTGATAATCCATCCCCCAGCATCTGTCTGATCATTGTTGCACCGATCATTCCCGACGCCCCTGTTACAATGACGTTTTTCAAAATGTATCCTCCTGACATTCTTTTGAAATTTCTTTATTCTTTTCATATTCTTCGCGTTCAAGAAATGGATACAGGTCATCAATTTCCGGTGAAATAATGTTTCCGTCTGGAAGTACCTTTGAGGACAGCTTTGGAGCGAAAAACTGCTTTTTATCGAGCATCACCTCACAGAAGGCAGGCCCTTTTGATCCTAAAATCTTGTGTATAACATCTTCAATCTCATCTACTGTCTTTATACAGAAATAAGGAATACCATAAGCAGGAGCAATTTTGCTCATATCTGGAAAACTTACACCGCTTTTTTCTGATACGCCTACCAGTTCTCCCTCAAAAAGGTTTGACTGTGTCTGACGCATAGAATGATATCCGTCATTGTTTAAATAAAAGATTTTTATGTTATACTGATGATGAACAATTGTCTGTAGTTCCTGAATATTCATCTGAAGGCTGCCGTCACCGTCCAGACAGATAACCCTCTTTCCTCCGGATGCAATACATCCGCCGATTGCTCCTGGAACTCCATATCCCATAGTTGCACACCCGGAATTTGTAAACAACCTTTGTCCCGGCTTTAAAACAGCGGCCTGAAAGGAAATGACGCAGGCGCTTCCGTTTCCTGTTATAATGGTTTCGCCCTCATCCAGACGCAGGAATAACTCCTTCATAAACACATATGGATTCACAGGTGAAGAGGTGTTATAATATTCCGGCATTGCAGTGGGATATTTTTCTTCAATATTCTTGCACCATGACAGCCACTTTGCAAAGTGCTCCTTGTGATTTTTAAAACCGCTTTCCAGTAATGATTCAATGACATCTTTAACATCAGCATGAATTGCAAGATCCGGTGAAATTGTTGGTTTCTGTAGCTCTGCCGCATCAATATCTACAATAATCTTATAAGCATTTTTTGCAAATTCCCTGTAGGAATAGCTAATCTGACGGATATTAAGACGGCATCCCAGTGAAATCAACAAATCGCTATTTTGTACAACAAAATTTCCACCTCTGTCTCCAATTGTGCCTGGACGCCCGCAATAAAGCGGATGATTGTTCCAGATTGCATCGTGTGCATTCCAGGCAGTTACTACAGGAATATTCAGACGTTTTACCAGTTTAATAAACTGGTCATGGGCATTTCCAAGCCGAATACCAGTCCCGGCAAGAATTACAGGACGCTTTGCCCCTTTTATTTTCTCTATAATTTGTTTTGTAATGTCAGGGTTATAAGGCGGGCAGGAAGGCTTTACCTCTGCAGTGTCAAAATGTACCATTTTTTCCGTATCTACCTTTGCCGCCTGAATATCCAACGGAACATCCAGCCACACCGGACCGCCGCGGCCTTCCTTACAAAGATAGAGCGCCTTTTCCAAATGATATGAAACCTCATTGGGGCAGTCTAAAAATTTTGCATACTTTGTCATTGGAGCAACACATTCTGTAATATTAAATTCCTGATCCCCCAGTTGTCTAAGGGGAATTTGCGGGCATGCAGTTATGGTAGTTTCTCTTTTTACCTGACCGGAAAGAACAAACATAGGAATGGAGTCAAGCCACGCACCAAGAACACCAGTCAAGGCATTTGTACCTCCGGGACCGCTTGTCACACATAAGGCCGGCAGATTGCCGGATAGACGCATATAGGCTTCAGCTGCGATGGCGCATGCCTGTTCGTGATGATGAAAGGTACATGTCAGTCCTTCTTTATGTCCCAATGAATCATTCAGATGCATGGCTCCGCCGCCTGTAATCATAAATACATCTTTTATATTATTTTTCACTAAAAAGTCTGCTATATAATCTGATATTTTAACGATCATTTTTATCACTCCATTTTATTTTTCCAGGATATATCTATCCAATCTTTTCATAAACATATCGGATAGCTTCTTCTGCCTCATGTTCTTTCAGGTCATGTACAATTCGAAGCTTCATATTGTCGTACATAAGTACTGCCGTAAGGTCAGAGCTTGTCTGTTTCTTATCCTTTTTAATAGCAGCTATTATTTTATCCATGTCCATTGGAATAGGAGATAAGTCTACATGAATAATCTGAAGCAGCACGTTTTCCATGCGTTGTACTTTTTCCTCTTTAAGCCATCCGCGGGAGAGGGAAATTCTGTCTGCAATCATCATTCCAATAGCAACAGCTGTCCCATGCGGGATTGCGAATTCACTCATGGTTTCAAATGCATGTCCGAAGGTATGTGCAAAGTTTAGGTGAATGCGTACCCCTCGGTCAAATTCATCCTCTTCAATAAAGTCTTTCTTAAACAATAATGAATTTTCTATATATTCATTTAATTTATCTTCATTTCTATCTAGAAGAAGGGGAAGTTCATGTTCCATACGCTCTAAACCTTGGCTGCCGGACATCATATTGAATTTAACTACTTCCCCGAGCCCGCTTTCATAATCACGTGCAGTCAACGTCTGAAAAAAGCCGGGACATATGTGAATCTCATCTGGCGGAAAAAAGGTTCCCAGTAAATTTTTAAACTGTTTATAGTTGAGAGATGTCTTTCCTCCAATACAGCTGTCACATGCTGCAAGTAGTGTTGTAGGAACAAAAGTCCATCGTATTCCCCGATATAAAATATTTGCCGCAAAGCCGGTAATATCCTGAATAATACCTCCTCCAAAGGAAATCAAATGTGCATTTCTCTTGGCGGGTATTCTGGTCATGATTTCACAGATTTCTAACGCAGTATTTATATTTTTATTTGTTTCTAGCGCATCAATCAGATATAATGATTCTGTATCAATCCCAGAAAACAGCTTATCATAGTATAATTTGTAAACCTTTTTATCAATTACATACAGAGCATTATCTGACTGCAGCAATGTCTCCATAAATGAAAAATCCTGATGTACTAAAAGCTTATATTCTTTAGAGCTGGCTTTAATCATCATTTTTCCGTAAAACCTCCATCAACTACTATTTTCTGTCCTGTCAGATAGGTGTTGCTTTCACTAGCCATAAAATAAATAATCTCTGCAATCTCCTCTGGTTCTGCCATACGGCCCATAGGTATATCCCTTGAAATCTCCTCAACCTGTTCTGGAGTATTATTTTTACGGGTCAGTTCTGTCAATGTAAATCCAGGGCATACTGTATTTACCAGAATATTGTATGGGGCCAGTTCTACAGCCAGAGTATTTGTTACCCCATGAATTCCGTTCTTGGTTGCACTATAGACACAGCGTCCGCCTTTTGAAACGCTGGCCCATATTGAACCAATATTTACAATCCGTCCATATCGCTGTGTCTTCATTGGGCCGACAAGTCCACGGATTAGTTTTATCGGTGCAATAAGATTCACATTCATCATAGTTTCAATCTCATCATCTGTAATTTCTTCAATGTTATGAATATCATTGCATCCAGCATTGTTAATAATGACATCAAATTGTTCTTCCTTATGCGCCTCCAGATACCGGTTAATAGACTCAGCACTACTTAGGTTCAGTTCTTCCCGTACCGGCGCTGTTATTTCATATCCAGCTTTTTTAAAGCGCTCCGCAACAGCCTTGCCTATTCCTCTGCTTCCACCGGTAATAAATACACGTTTCATACTCCCACCTCCCAAATATGTCTACTTTCTATTCCAGGTAACGTGTCTTTGTTATAAAATTTACTTTTATCTGTTCAGTATGTTCCTTCAAATATTCTCTGACATACTTATTAAGAGCAAAAGCATTCCTTCTGGCAAACCAGTATTCCATATCTGTAGCAGCATAGTTGGCTGTATCCTCTGAATAGCCGTCGAGGCCTGCACAAAAAATCTGGAAAATACCCATTTGCTGGAAAGCTTTTAACAACATAATAAAGGAATAATCCATTACTACTGCATTTTTGTCTAAAAGAGCGCTGTTA
The DNA here is from genome assembly GCA_910575605.1 of Lachnospiraceae bacterium. Classification (GTDB taxonomy): domain Bacteria; phylum Bacillota; class Clostridia; order Lachnospirales; family Lachnospiraceae; genus CAPEBR01. Next base: position 114,692 of record CAJTEW010000010.1, on the reverse strand, counting down.
TTTAAGGTGTAATGAAACGCGCCTTTAGATTTTGTTACATTGGAAGTTGCTATGACGCTTACATCTTTGTTTTTTCCTTCCTTGAGCGCATTAAACAGCCGAATGTATCTCCGGGGATTGCTTAGGAAAACATAGTCTACATTTAAATGTTCTGGTATAAAATTAATGGAAATTACAACCGGATTGTTTGCTCTCATAAAGCATTCGACTTTATCCTGTTCCCTTTCAATTGAAACACCCGGACCAAGCACAAGAATTGTTTTTCCTTTAAGTGTTCCAGCTAATATTTCCCTGTCAGTGGAATCATCACATTCAGCTTGTTGATATTCATAGTAAAGCTGCTCAATGTGGGCAGCATCATACATAAGTTTCTTTTCAGGTATTATCCTGCTTAATATTTCATTTACAGACTTAATGGATAAGGTATGGTTGTCCATCAAATCACGCACATAGTTAGGGTGACAGCGGTTGGAGGCTGCAAGATAATAGAATAGATTGTAGCCCCATGGGGTTTTCTGGTAGAAACGCATAATATTTCCGTCAATTGCTTCCAGCATCTGATTAATATCATAATTTTTTCCATAGCATTCATTAAGATGCATAGACAACAACTCAATTGGCGCATTTCCAGCACTTTTCCCCATTCCATATAATGTGGCGTCAACTACGATTGTACGTTTTGTCTGATGTCGTAGTACCTCCATACAGTTGGAATATGCAAGCTGAAAATTGTTATGTGCATGATATCCCAGTTTGATTTCCGGCTTCAGATATTGATCCAGCATTACAAAATAGTGCATTAGGTTATCTTTATACAGCAGTCCATAAGTATCTACCATAGACATTGCGTATATTTCTACATCATTTACAAGTCTGACAAGTTCTAACAGTTCTTCATCTGAATAGCTGGTAATAGAGACTGCCTGTGCGAATACCTTATAACCTAATTTTTTAATCTCTCCACAGAAAGCTATGGCTTCATGCATCAAATGTTTTTTGAAGATCACCCGGATGCCGTCAAGATAGCTGTCTTTGCAATTCTCGATATGAGTAAGCCCGCATGTTCCATAATCAATCATACCCACTATCATTGCCTGTTTTTTGTCTACTTTTCCAAAAATCTTCCTTACACAGTCAGTAGAGGGCATGATACTTCTGTTTATATCGAAAGTCCTGCGTTCATCTAGAAATCCGACTTCAATAATGTCTGCTCCTGAACTGGTCTGTCTCTCAAAAACACTGACAAGGTTATCAGAGCCAAACTCCCAGTCATTCAGGTAACCGCCGTCTCTTAACGTACAATCCAATAACTTTATCTCGTTCATTTGCTAAACCTCTTGTTTCTCAAATTCTTTTATCTGTCTGTCCATATATGCAGAAGCTTTCTGTCCCTCCAGATAAGCCTTTGTCCATTCCACAGTATATTCCACAGCCTCCTTCACATGCCAGCGGGGCTGCCAGCCAAAAACATTCTTTAGCTTCGAGCAGTCAAGCTTCAGAAAATTCGCCTCGTGGGGGCCTCCTGTAAATCTGTCCTCCCATTTCTGCCCATTTCCCCAACTCTTACAGAACATATCTACCAGTTCTCCTGTCGTTACACAGTCGCAGTCGTTTGGGCCTACATTGTAGAAACCGGCATATTTCTTATCCTGATACTGCTTTGCAGCAATCATCAGGTATGCAGACAATGGCTCCAGTACATGTTGGTATGGCCGTGTGGAATGAGGGTTACGGACAATAATGTCCTCACCTTTTACCGCCCCGCGGATACAGTCCGGAATAATCCTGTCATTTGCAAAGTCCCCTCCCCCAATGACATTTCCTGCACGGGCTGTGGATACAGCCACGCCCATGCTGCTAAAAAAGGAGTTGATATAGCTGTGGGTAACTAATTCTGAACAGGACTTACTATTAGAATAGGGGTCATACCCATCTAACGGGTCTGTTTCACGGTAGCCCCATTCCCATTCATTGTTATGGTATACTTTGTCTGTCGTTACATTTAAGAAGGATTTAACAGAAGGACTTTGCCGTACACATTCACAGATATTTACAGTTCCCATTACATTCGTTTCGTAAGTATATACAGGGTCTTTATAAGAATCCCTTACAATGGGCTGAGCTGCCAGGTGAAAAACAATTTCCGGCTGACACTTTTCAAATATCTGCTTTAAATAGGCTAAATTCCTGATATCCCCGATGACAGAATGCATCTCTTTTTCGATTTCAGCAATCTCGAACAGGTTCGGCTTTGTTGGAGGATTAAGGGAATAGCCTGTCACATAGGCGCCGGCACTAATAAGCATCCGGCAAAGCCAGCTTCCCTTAAATCCAGTATGTCCGGTTACGAGAACTCGTTTGCTTTTATAAAAATCCATGTTCATTATCACTTCACCATCTGTTTCTTAAAATCTTTAAGTTGGGAACTAAAGGGCTGTGATAAACTTTTTAGAAAAACGAAAGAGGGAAGCAAAATGGTGAAAAAAATTTTGAATGAATGGGGAGAAGAGTGGCTGCAGTACAAAAAGGGGTATGTAAAGGAATCTACGTATGCCAATTACCTGGTTTTAATGAAGAATCAGATACTTCCCAGATTGGGAATGAGGGAAGTAGAAGAAATTAATTCAAAGATAGTTCAAGAACAGATAACTTACTGGACAATGTGTGGACGTTTAGATGGAAAAGGCGGTCTGGCATTGAAAACAGTGAAGGACATTGTGATTATATTAAAAATGTGCAGGCGAGATTATGCAAAGATGTATGATTGTAATATGCCGGCGCTTGAAGTAGAGTATCCGGTAAATAAAAAAGTAAGCCGTTTGAGTGTGTTATCAAGGGAACAGCAGGAATATCTTCTGAGGATTATCCATAAAGAACTAGAATATGAATCTTTGGGATATGCATTATCTTTATATACAGGAATTCGGATTGGTGAGCTATGCGCACTGCAGTGGGAGGATATTGATATGTGTAACCGGGCAATTACAATTCAAAAGACCCTGCAGAGAATTTATCTGAAGGGAAAAAAAGGAGAGCGGGGAAAGACAAAAATTACGATTACTTCGCCGAAATCAAAAAAAGCGGTGAGAGTTATTCCGATTTCAGATGCATTATATACATTATTAAGCAGACAATATTGTAAGGATAAAAGAGCATATCTTTTGACAGGCACAAGAAAATATATGGAACCAAGGCTGTACCGACAGCATTATGAAAGATTTCTGGATGAAAATAAAGCAGAGTATATACATTTTCATGGGCTTAGACATACCTTTGCCACACGCTGTATTGAATCTGGTGCAGACTACAAGGTAGTCAGTGAATTACTTGGACATGCATCTGTAAATTTAACATTGAATCTCTATGTTCATCCCTGCTGGGAAGATAAAAGGAGATGTGTGGAATTAATATAAATAATAGCCATTGAGTTTTAGGAGAAGAAATGATATTATTGAGGAAGATTAACCGAACGAGGAATACAATGAAGATAAAAAGTTTTTTAATACAATCGGATAATATTGAAAGAGACAGCTTTATATGGAACATGGCAGGGAGTATGATTATGGCATTTCAGTCAGTAATTATGCTTATGATTCTGACCAGAGTTCTGGGATTAATTGAAGCAGGTGTTTTTACGATTGCATATGCAAATGCGAATTTGTTTCTGACAATTGGAAAATATGGAGTACGCAATTTCCAGGTGTCTGACGTGACAGGACAGTTTACGTTCCGCGAGTATTATTTATCACGGATTGTTACGTCGGCTGCAATGTTGTCTGTATCTGTACTTTATGTTTTATATGCAGGAAGTAAGAACGGATACAGCATGGAAAAAAGTATGGTGATTATATGGATGTGCTTCTTTAAAGTTATTGATGTCCTTGAGGATGTGTATCACGGTTTGTATCAGCAGAAAGGGCGTCTTGATGTAGCAGGGAAGGCATTGACACTGCGTCTTGGAATAACACTGCTTGTATTTGCGGTGAGCCTGTTTGCTTTTAAAGATTTACTGCTGACACTTATAATTGCCACAGTAATCACTTTAGCTCTGTTTTTTCTGTTTACAAAATGGAGTTATGAGCCTTTTAGGCAGACATCAGAAAAAAGACCGTCTTCTTCCTATGTCTGGCGGCAGCTTAAAATCTGTTTTCCATTATTTCTTGGCAGTTTTCTTTCCTTCTACATTGGGAATGCACCTAAATACGCCATAGACCGTGTACTGAATGATGAACTTCAGGCCTGCTATGGATTTATTGCTATGCCAGTTTTTGTTATTGGTCTTTTAAATGGCTTTATTTTTAATCCCATGGTCTATAAGATGTCAATTATGTGGAATAAAGGAAAGAAGAAAGAGTTTATGAAATTAATCTGGTTTCAGACTGGAATTGTAGCAGGAATAACAGTGGTTTGTATGATAGGTGCATACCTTCTGGGAATTCCGGTGCTGTCTGTTTTATATAATACAGATTTGTCAGCATATAAGAAGGAACTTTTAGTGCTTCTTCTTGGGGGTGGATTTTTGGCCTTGTCAGGTCTGCTGGCTACAATTATTACAATTATCCGGTTCCAGGACAGCCTGTTGGCGGGATATGTGGCTGTTGCGGTGCTGGCGTGTATGCTGTCAGGAGAGGCTGTTGAGCGGTATTTAGTTATGGGGGCGGCAGGCTTGTATCTGGTGCTTATGGCTGTGCTATGCTTGATTTTTACCGTATTGCTTATATATGGGGTGAGGAAGAAAGGAAAAAAGGATGAAAAAGCAGTATAATATTTTTTGGATTGTGGCATATGGATACATTTTACTGCCATTTTTGATATTTGTATTAGGATGGATAAAGCTATATATTGCATTGCCGGTTACTTTAGTATTAGGGTATTGTTTTTATAAAGCCTGCAAAGAATCCCCCAGTCTCTGGGAGCCGGAATGGAATCGGGAAAATATTATTAAAATTATCTTTATTGTAGGAATTATTGCAATATGGGTTTATTATTCGGGAATTGGGAAGTTTGTGTTCCAGAATACGGATCATCCTTACAGGAACGGTATCTTTAATATTCTGGTGGAATATGAATGGCCGGTTCTGAATCATGAAATACTTGCACAGAATACTTTGGGTCTGCACGGAAGTGGGACAACGGGGTTAATATATTATATAGGGTTTTGGCTTCCGTCGGCACTTATTGGCAAGCTGATAGGGCTAAGGGAAGGATACTATGCACAAGCGGTTTGGGCTGTGCTTGGGATTATTCTTGTATATTATCTTATCTGTGTTATGTTAAAGAAGATTGTCGTATGGCCTTTATTTGTTTTGATTTTTTTTAGCGGACTGGATATTGTGGGGATATTTTTGACCGGTGTGAATCCGATGGAGCTTGAAAGTCAGCTGCATATAGAATGGTGGGGGAATCCTTATCAGTATTCCGGGATGACTACACAATTATTCTGGGTGTTTAACCAGGCGATACCGGCATGGGTCTGTACCATGCTCATCTATGTGCAGAAAAATAACAGGAATATTGTTTTTATATTAGCATGCAGCATGCTGTCTAGTACGTTTCCTTTTGTAGGTCTTCTGGCATTGGCATTGTTTTTGTGCTTTTCAAGAAAATATGAAGGGAAATATCTTAGCAGCCTGATAGAGGACACAGCTACTGTTCAGAATGCAGTTGGCGGAGGTATTGTAGGCATAACAACATTTTTGTATCTTAGCAGCAACTATTCCGGTTCTGTTATTATGGGAGAAAATATTAGAGGGCCGGAATTTGAAAACAGTCTTCCCAAGCTGATTATTTTTTTGATTCTGGAAATAGGGGTATACGGTGTTTTACTTTATAAATATAATCAGGAAAATAAACTGTTCTATTTTATTATGCTTTGCCTTTGTATTATTCCGCCAGTCAAGGTAGGATTTTCGAATGACTTTTGTATGAGGGCATCTATACCGGCATTACTCCTTCTGATGATTTTAGTTATAAAGGCAGTGGAAGAGTCGTGGAAGAAGAAAGATTACAGAGTATTTGCCGGGTTAATGCTTGTAATGGTAGTTGGAAGTGTTACACCAGTCTGTGAATTTAAGAGAACGCTTTCGGAGACGTTTAGAAGGATTAAGCAGGATGAAATCGTCTATGCAGAGGATACAGATATGCTCTTGATTTTAAATGAATGTAATTTTGCAGGGAATATTGACGGGAATATTTTCTTTGAATATTTGGCGAGGTGATGAAAGGTAGATATTTGATATAACAGAGGTCAGCAAGCATTTTATTTTTATGAGAGAAGGAGCTTGAACCGCAGCAGGGAGTGGACTATAATGAATTACAGACAGAAGAAAAAATTTTGCCAGCAGGAGGTAGCGGAATGAAAAAGGCATTAGTATTATTTTTAATTTTGGCTTTATGCCTTTCCTTTAGCGGATGTAAAAAGGGAGAGGAAAAGCCGGCAGAAACGAAAAAGAAAGTGGAGGAAAAAGAAGAGGAAGATGAACCGGAAGAGGTGGAGGAAGTAGAGGAGAATCTTCCCGCCAATCAGAATCTGCTTACAGGTGTGGCAGATTTGTCAGAGGGGGCAATTGGAAAGCGTCCGGTTGCAGTTATGGTAAATAATATCCCTGCAGCAATGCCTCAGTATGGAGTTGCAAAGGCAGATATCATTTTCGAAATTCCGGTAGAGGGAGACGCAACAAGATTTATGGCTTTATACGCTGACTATACTACTATACCAAGGGTATGTGCAGTTAGGAGCTGTCGTAGTTACTTTCCAGCATTTTCACAGGGGTTTGACGCTTTTTATGTAAACTGGGGGATTGACGACACGATTGGAGATTATCTGACCTGGCTACAGCTTGATCAGTTTGATGGGATGTATGACGGTAATGGATTGTTTGCCCGTGATCAGGAACGAATTAATGCAGGATATAGTCTGGAGCATACAGCTTATTTTGAGGGTACAGCCTTTGGGGCGGTGATTGATTCCCAGGGATACCGTAGTGAGCTTTCTGAAAATATGAAAGGAACCGCTTTTTCTTTTCATAAGATGGAGGAACAGGTGAAGCCGGAAGGTGGGGACTGTACAAGCGTTAATATTAATTTTGGAGCGCAGACTTCACAGTTTACATATGATTCAGAGAGAAATCTATACTTAAAGCAGCTGAATGGGACTCCCCAGATTGACGGAAGCACACAAGAGCAGCTTGCATTTACCAATTTGTTTGTGCTGGAGACAGATATTTCAGTTAGAGACGAGGTAGGGCATAAAGAGGTTAACTGGGCCGGCGGTTCGGATTCCACAGGATATTATGTCTCCAATGGAGGTGTGCAGAGGATACACTGGTCAAAGGAGGCAGAAAGCCAGCGTTTGAAATTTTTTGACGAAAATGGCAAGGAGTTGAAAATTAATCGTGGTAAAAGCTATATTGCAGTGAATTACAGGTCACAGGCTGTATTTCAGTAGATGATATTTTTTAAGGTAAAATCAGACGAAATAAATTTTCTTGTAAAAGAACCAAAGCGTTAGTCTTTGGCTCTTTTTTCTTGTGTGTCAGAGACGCCGTCTATTAGATATTCATACGAGACGTGGAAAATATCAGAGAGGGCTTTTATTTCAAAATCTGATACATATCGCTTGTCTGTTTCAATTCTTGTGATAGCATTTTTATCCATATCGCAGCCTTCTAGCTGGAGTCTGTAGGCAAGATCACGTTGAGAGTAATTGTCGCGTTTTCTTAGTTCAATTAACTGACGGCTGATGAGATTTTTACCGCCATTTTCTGTCCGTGGTTTTGGCATTTTTTCTCCTTTCAAAAATATTGTCTCATTTTTTGCACTTGTTATTGATTGTACAAAAAACAGGAGATAAGGACGGTTGTAAAAATGAGACATAATTGCATCTAAATTAGTAATTGATTGAATATATTGAAACTCACGAACCAGCTGTTTCTTAAAAATGAATTATAGACATATACCACAAGATATAGTACAATGATACTGATTTCATTAAGCATATTATTAAATATAGGAGGAAAGCCTCTATGAAAGGAATTATTCTCGCCGGAGGTTCTGGCACGCGGTTATATCCGCTGACAATGGTAACATCAAAGCAGCTGTTACCGGTCTATGATAAACCGATGATATACTATCCCATATCTGTACTGATGAATGCAGGCATACGGGACATTTTAATAATTTCTACACAACAGGACACGCCGAGATTTCAGAAGCTTCTGGGAGATGGACATCAATTTGGAATAAATTTATCCTATGAGATTCAGCCAAGTCCGGATGGACTCGCACAGGCCTTTATTATAGGAGAACATTTTATTGGCAATGATTCAGCGGCTATGGCTTTGGGAGATAATATTTTTGCGGGGCATGGGCTGAATAAAAGACTGAAGAATGCAGTGAAAAATGCAAAGTGTGGTAAGGGTGCAACTGTATTTGGTTATTATGTGGATGACCCTGAACGATTTGGTGTAGTGGAATTTAACCGGGAAGGAAAGGCGGTTTCTATTGAGGAAAAGCCTCAAAAGCCAAAAAGCAATTATTGCTTGACAGGATTATATTTTTATGATAATGCAGTGGTGGAATACGCGAAAAGTCTTAGACCAAGCCCACGTGGAGAGTTGGAGATTACAGATTTGTGTCAGATTTATTTGGAACAGGGAAGGCTGAATGTAGAGCTTTTAGGTCAAGGATTTACATGGCTGGACACAGGGACACATGCGAGTTTGGTTGATGCGACTAATTTTATTAAAACAATTGAGTCACATCAACATCGTAAAATAGGATGTCTGGAAGAAATTGCGTATTTGAATGGATGGATTACTAAAGAAAGTGTTTTAAAAATGTATGAGGTGTTAAAAAATAGCCAATATGGTCAGTATTTAAAAGATGTTTTAGACGGAAAATACCAGGATGGGCTATACTAGACAAAATATGATGATAGAAGGGAAAGAAATATGAATATTATTGTAACTGGGGGAGCCGGATTCATTGGAAGTAATTTTATTTTTTTTATGCTTGAAAGACATCCGGAATATAGGATTGTATGTCTGGACTGTTTGACCTATGCAGGAAATCTGTCCACTTTACAAATGGTAATGGATAACCCTAACTTTCGGTTTGTAAAAGAAAGTATTACAGACAGAGAGGCAGTGTACAGATTGTTTGAGGAAGAGCACCCTGATATTATTGTAAATTTTGCAGCAGAGACTCATGTGGACCGTTCTATCGAAAGTCCGGAAGTGTTTTTAGATACAAATATCAAGGGAACAGCGGTACTTATGGATGCTTGTAGAAAGTATGGAATTACCAGATATCATCAGGTTTCTACAGATGAAGTATATGGGGATTTGCCTTTAGACAGGCCTGATTTGTTTTTTACAGAGGAAACTCCGATTCATACAAGCAGTCCGTACAGCTCTTCTAAAGCGGGAGCCGATCTTCTTGTGGCAGCATATTACCGCACATATGGACTTCCTGTTACAATCAGCAGATGTTCAAATAATTATGGACCCTACCAATTTCCGGAAAAGCTTATACCTTTAATGATTGCAAATGCATTAAATGACAAGCCACTTCCAGTATATGGGAAGGGAGAAAATGTGAGAGACTGGCTGTATGTGGAGGATCACTGTAAAGCAATAGACCTGATTATTCATAAGGGCAGAATAGGAGAAGTGTATAATATAGGCGGTCATAATGAAATGAAAAATATCGACATTGTTAAAATTATCTGTAGAGAACTTCAAAAGCCGGAAAGTCTTATTACTTATACTGATGACCGCAAGGGACATGATTTGCGGTATGCCATTGATCCGGAAAAGATACATAAAGAGCTGGGGTGGCTTCCCGAAACAATGTTTGTTGATGGAATTAAAAAGACAATACAGTGGTATCTGGAGCATAGACAATGGTGGGAAAAGTGTTGAGAGATAAAGGCTAGCTGTGGAGTGAATGGAACAAATGAAAACATTTATCAAGGTTATTAAGAAGGTACTATGTGCAATAGGTACAATATTAGCAGTAATATTGACTGCATTGGCATCAATGATTTGTTTTAGCATTGAATGGATGTTTGATACATGGAGCAATCTTACAATGGATGAGTTGATTTTCCATCTGACTGCTCCGCTAGAAGGTACAAATGAGGGGATGATAAAGGAATATTTCAGCTTATGTGTTGCGCCGACAGCTTTGCTGTTGCTTTTTATCATTATATTGCTTTGTGCATGGCGTGGTAAGAAGAAATATTATGTGGTTATGTGTGCAGGGATTGTTGTTTCTTTAGCTGTGACAGGGGTTACCGTGCGCAGTGCGTGGAATAGCCTGGATGTAGGGGAATATGTAGAGGCGCAGAAAACAGATTCGGATTTTATTGAAGCTAATTATGTAAATCCAGCAGACGTGGAGATTACGTTTCCGGAGCAGAAAAGGAATCTTATATACATATTCTTGGAGTCTATGGAGACAACTTATGCAGATAAAGAGAATGGAGGGGCATTTGAGGAGAATGTTATTCCGGAATTGACGGAAATTTCGCAGGAGAATGAAAACTTTTCTGGTAAAAATAAGGGGATAAATGGTGGGTATGCAATGCCAAGAGCAACATGGACAGTTGCTGCGATGTTTGCACAGACATCGGGTTTGCCATTGGATGTGTCGATAAATGGAAATAGTATGGATACGCAGGAGTCTTTTTTCTCAGGGATAATAACATTAGGTGATATTTTGGAAGAGGCTGGATATTCTCAGACATTACTGATCGGTTCTGACGCAATGTTCGGCGGTAGAAAATTATATTTTACAGAACATGGTAATTATGAAATTATAGATTATAATTATGCCATTGAGGAAGAACTATTGCCTGCTGATTATAGAGTGTGGTGGGGATATGAAGATCAAAAGCTGTTCGGCTATGCAAAAGAAAAACTAGAGGAATTGGCGGATAATGATGAACCATTTAATTTGACATTATTAACAGTTGATACTCATTTTGAAGATGGTTATATGTGTGAGCTTTGCCAGGATACATTTGGAGATGATTTGTACGCGAATGTTATGGCATGTTCTAGCAGACAGGTTAAGGAGTTTGTTGGATGGGTAAAGCAGCAGGAATTTTATGACAATACGACAATTGTATTGATGGGTGATCATCTGACAATGGATAGTGATTTTTGCAATGATATCGACGATAAGTATGCACGTAAAGTCTATACTGCTTTTGTTAATTCAGCAGCAGAAGTAGAAAATAATACAGAAAGGATTTATACCACATTTGACAGTTTTCCTACAACTTTAGCAGCTTTGGGTGTGCAGATTGAAGGGAATAGATTAGGATTGGGAACAAATCTTTTTTCAAATATGCAGACATTAACAGAGAGAGTAGGTTTGGAAACTGAACAGTCAGAGCTTTATAAACAATCGAAATTTATGGAAGCACTTGCAGACTTAGATGAAAATAATGAGGAATTATTAAAACGTGAAGGTAAACTTGCATCGGCAGTAATATATGTTAATGATTATCAATATGAAACAGGAGGTCTCCCAGTAGGGGTATCAGATATAAAGAATGTAGAAGGTATTGAGTCAGTAATGCTGGCTGTATGGACGAATGATGATCAAAGTGATTTACAATGGATTCAGATGCAGGAGGTAGAACAAGGGAACTATTATGTGGAAGTTAACGTCCCCAATTTTAACTATAAAGTAGGAAACTATTATATTCAGGCTTACATAGTGGACAGTTCTGGAGACCAGTATATGGTTGGGGAAGCAGTTGGGTTTGTAGAGTAAAATAAAAGAATGTGGAGGACGATTTATGAAGAATAGAGTGAAAACATTTGGGGTACTATTTTTGGTTTTGGCCCTTATATTGAGTCCCAGTTATGTGTACGCGAGTCCATTGGAAGAGCATCAGGAAGAAGAAAGTATTATGGAAGACAATCTTGATGATAATGGAGAAAGTGGAACAGATGAGATTATTACAGATAAAGCAGAAGATTTAGAGACATCAGAAGACTTAGAGACATCAGAAGATTTAGAGACATCAGAAGAAAACTTAGACATAGTAGATGATGTTGAAGAAAAAAAGGAACCAGACATTACTGGTGATGATATAAAAGAAGAGGATGAGCTTATTTCTGTTCAAAGCAATGTTTATCAGGGACAGGCAGCAGATGACAGTGGGAATGTTGCAAATGTAGTAGTTTTTGTTGAGTTTGCAGATACAAAGCACGACCATATCGCTTCGGGCAGCGGCGGAAGATGCTACCATGAAAATCCTAATTTGATAGAGTTGTTTCAGGGTGATGACACACATCCACGTGCAATGAAAAAATATTTGCAGAATATTTCATTTAATCAGTTGGATGTTGCTAATATTTTTCCCCAATATGATGCAGCAGTAGATAAGATTTATCCTTACACGTTGAAGAATAATCTTGATTATTACGCAGATAGTAAAAATGGTGATACGGAAATTATTGAGGAAATAGCAGATATTCTTGCTGCTTCTAATCAGATACCATCAAATATATCTTTGGACAGGGATGGAGACGGATATGTAGATAACTTAATGATTATTGTTCCATGTGAATCAGGGAATACGAATCAGAAATATTATGGGCATAAGGCAAGCTATATTGGACAAAAAACAATTAACTCTAAAGCATTGTCAAACTATACTCTGGTGCCTGAAAGTGATTCGTATATGTCTGCGAGCAGCGGAGTGATTATTCATGAGTTTTTACACACAATAGGATATCCGGACTTGTATATTGTTAATAATTCGGATTCTACAAGAAGTCCGGCCGGAACATGGGATATTATGTCATCGGCGAGCAGATATGTGCAGTATCCTCTTGCTTATTTAAGGTCGGCATATACAGGATGGTTTGATATTCCAACTGTAACGGATTCGACGAAGGGTTATTCTCTTTATGCGGCATCATCAGCTACAGTAAAGACAAAAGATCGCCAGGCAGTTATCTTGAAGACAGGTTATTCATCTACAGAGTTTTTTGTTTTAGAGTTTCGAAAAGCTGGAAGGATGTTCGATGAAAACTCTAACCGTACAGGTGATTATGACTGCCTGATACCAGGATCAGGCCTGGTTATATATCGAGTAAATACTGCTATAAATCAGGGGAATACAAATGCACCACCCTATATGCTTTATGTATATCGTCCAGGAGATACATATGAAAATGGATATGAAAAAGCAGATAAATCTCTTTTGAATGCATCCTTTTTTTCAGCTGAAAGTGGAAGAACCTCTTTTGGAAACAGTAATGTGCATGCAACAGTAGCTGATAATGCAATTACGTATTCAGATGGGTCAAATAGTGGAATTGTAATTAGTAATATTGGAAGTGCAGGAGGAGATCAGATTACATTTGATATTACCTTTTCAGAAGGAGAGGATAATCTTAAGTGGAAACTAGAAAGTGAAGATACAACCGGTCTGGCGTTTCGTACTTTAGATTCCTGCCAGGATGGGAATGGAGCGCTATATTGTATAGCACAGACAGATGCCAGCGGGAATTCTGCTTTGTTAAAATATAATGCAGGAAGCTGGAGTAAGATGGCAAATGGACCAAAAGGTAATGGACATAAAATCACAGTATATAATAATGAAGTATATGTTCTTTATCTTGATTCAACTTATCACGTCAGGCTGGATAAATTAAATGGAGGTAAATGGAATAATTTATTTACATCTTCAGAGTGTTCTAATGAAGTAATGATAGGAGAAGCAGATACGGGTGTTTACTTCACATATACTAATGATACAGGAGATACCGTTTATGCGTATAAGTATTTAAATGGCCTGAAGAAGCTGGGCGATAAGGTATGTTATAGTACTGGTTATCCAGCTAATGCGATTATGTCTTCTTTAAACGGAAATACTGTTGTTGTATATCGGGAAGCGTTTAACAATAACTGTTTATATGTAAAGAAATATGATGAGAAGTCCAATTCATGGTCAATGCTTTTAAATGGGTCAATGCAGGCGAATAGTGCAATCATAAAGCAGAGAGGGAACCTTGTTTATCTGCTTAGAAATGGAACAGTTGTAGGAGATTATAAAACTTATTTGTATGTATATGATATGAGCCAAAAAGCTTCTGGCTGGAAGCAGGTTGGGACAAATATGGTTATGGATTCTGCAGCGCTGGAAATAGATATATGTTTTAACGGTTCCCTGCCATATGTTGTGTATAGCAATGGAACAGATAAGACATATGCAATGACACTTAAGAATAATCAGTGGGAACAGCTTGGACTTAAGGTGTCCAGTCAGAGTGCGACGGGGGTAATGTCATATTATGAAAATGAGAAACTTTATGTGATATATCTTGACAGCCTGACAGGTAAAGTAAGTATTAGATCACTTAAGGTAGAGGAAGAGAAGGAGTTTCCATCGGTATTGGAAGGATGGCAGGAAATTGATGGTAGAAAATATTATTACGAGAATGGAAAGAGGGTATACGGTGGTAAGAAAATTGATGGGTACTGGTATTATTTTGAAACAGATGGAGTAATGAAATATAATTGGTGGAGAGACAAAAATGGAGAGCGTTTTTACTATGATGAACAGGGCCATTTGGTAGTGAACCAAGGTAAAAAAATAGATGGATGGTGGTATTATTTTAGTACAAGTGGAGCAATGAGACGTAATTGGTGGAGAGACAAAAATGGAGAGCGTTTTTACTATGATGAACAGGGCCATTTGGTAGTGAACCAAGGTAAAAAAATAGATGGATGGTGGTATTATTTTAGTACAAGTGGAGCAATGAGACGTAATTGGTGGAGAGACAAAAATGGAGAGCGTTTTTATTATGATGAACAGGGTCATCTAGTAGTAAACCAAGGAAAGAAGATAAATGGATGGTGGTATTATTTCAGCACAAGCGGAGCAATGAAATATAGTTGGTGGCGGAATAAAAGTGGAGAGAGATTTTATTATGACGAGCAGGGTCATTTAGTAGTCAATCAAGGTAAAAAAATAAATGGATACTGGTATTACTTTGGCACAAGCGGGGCAATGAAATATAACTGGTGGAGGAACAAAAATGGAGATAAATTCTATTATAATTGGAGTGGCCATTTAGTTACAGGTTGTACAATTAACATATCAGGAATTTTTTATACTTTTGCAACAAGTGGGAAACTGATTTAATTACCATTGTAGATAGGTCACCATAAGGTATAAAACTGGACAAATGCTGTAAGGTATAGTATAATACAGAGCAACATTTGAAGGTTGTTATAAGATTTTCTATGGATTAGCAGTACTGTATCCATAGGGGAGGAATTATTTATGGAAGCGAAGCAAATGCAGCTTCAAAATTTTTTCATATTTATTATAGATTGCATATGTATTTTGATAAGTTATGTAATAGCAAGCTATATCCGTTTCGGAAATTTATGGGGCGGATATAGCAGGGCAATCGTTCTGATACGGCTTGGAATTTTGTTTTTTTCTATTACTATAATTTATTTTATTTTTAATCCTAACCGCAATTTTTTTCAACGTCAAGCGAAGCAGGAGCTTTTTTCTGTTATAAAAAACACATTATTTTTAGGTGCTATCGTTACAATGGTAGCATTTTTAATGCAGGACGCTCAGGATTATTCACGGTTAGTATATTTATATTTTTGCTGTATATATGTTGCTACATCATGTGTATGTCATCAGCTATATAAAAGATATATGATTGACATCTATAGTAAAGGGATTGGAACTCGTAATATTTTAATTTTGACGACGGAGGATCGGGCAAAAGGGCTCTGTGAAAATATACAGGAAAATAATTCATGGAATATTAATATAAAAGGATTAATTCTGGTAGATGATAATACACTGCCAGAAATATCGGGTATACCTGTTGTGTGCGATTATTCTGACATGATGGAATATGTTAAAAAGAATGTAGTAGATGAGATATTTATTCACCTTTCTTCACAGATTAAGCTTCCTATTAAGAAAATCATTAAGGAATTAGAAACAATGGGGATTACAGTTAATCTGTATATTAATGTATTTGATATGGAAATTACGGCACAGCGGGAATTAGAACGGATAGGAAATTATTATGCTGTTTCCTTTGCACCAAAGATACGCTCATTTAAACAGATATTTTTTAAGCGTGTTATGGATATTTTTGGCTCAGTTGTTGGACTAATGATTACAGCGGTGGTAACAGTATTTTTGGCACCTGTCTTGCTGGCAGAATCGCCGGGGCCATTGTTTTTTTCTCAAATCAGAGTGGGAAAGAATGGAAGACGCTTTCGAATTTACAAATTTCGCTCCATGTATATGGATGCAGAAAAGAGAAAAAAAGAACTGATGTCTCAAAATGAAATGGAAGGATTCATGTTTAAAATGGAAAATGATCCACGGGTTACAAAGGTGGGGAAATTTATAAGAAAAACGAGTATTGATGAACTACCACAGTTTTGGAATATTTTAAAGGGAGAAATGAGTCTTGTAGGAACAAGACCACCTACAGAAGAGGAATTTCTTCAATACGAGGGATATCATAAGAGACGGTTAAGTACAACGCCAGGTTTGACGGGACTATGGCAGGTAAGTGGGAGAAGTAATACGAAAAATTTTGAAGAAATTGTGGCGATGGATATAGAATATATTGACAATTGGTCTTTAAAGGAAGATATTATAATTTTATTCAAGACCATAGGGGTAGTGTTAAAGGGAAAAGGAGCAAGTTAAAGGTGGATAGTGAACAAAAACGTTTTTCAATATTCAACACTTTCGTTGATGCATTGACAATGGAAGAAACGATTAAGAAAGTGGAAGAGATTATCCAAAGCAAGAAGCCTGTGCAGCATGTAGTGATTAATGCATCGAAGATAAATTTAATGCAGCAGGATGAGACATTAACTAATATTGTAAACGATTGTCCAATTATTAATGCAGATGGTGCTTCTATTTTATGGGCAGCAAAAATATTAGGGATTCCAATAAAGGAAAGAGTAACAGGAATTGATTTGTTTCTTGAATTAATTTGTGTTGCCGAACAGAAGGGTTATAAGATTTTTTTATTTGGTGCGAAAGAAACTGTTGTAAAAAAAGTAGAAAGTATTTTTCGAAAACAGTATAAAAATATTCAGATAGTTGGAAGCAGAAATGGTTATTTTTCTGAGCAGGAAGAACAAGATATTGCAGATGAAATTCGAAGAGCAAAACCAGATATGCTTTTTGTTGCATTTTCATCTCCTAAAAAGGAATACTGGATAAAAAAATATTTGGATTTTATGAATGTTCCATTTGTAATGGGAGTGGGAGGGAGCTTTGATGTTGTTGCAGGTGTAACTGCCAGAGCACCCCAATGGATGCAGAACTGTGGATTAGAATGGTTTTATCGTTTTGTTCAGGAGCCTCGAAGAATGTGGAGGCGCTACATTCTTGGAAATTTAAAATTTATTTTCCTGACCATAAAAACTAAAATGAGAAAGGAAAATTCCAAATGATTAATGTTATAGGACTGGGATATATCGGATTACCAACAGCACTAATTTTGGCAGCAAGTGGGAATGAAGTGGTTGGAACAGATTATAATGGTGACATTGTAAATAAATTGAATCAAGGAAGAGTTACCTTTAAAGAAGATGGATTGGACGAGCTCTTTGAAAGGGCTGTCAAGAAGGGAGTTAAATTTTCGAAGGAGTACCAGAGAACAGATATGTATATTGTTTCGGTGCCTACCCCCTATGATGCAGCAAGTAAAAAGGTGAATGCGCAATATGTTGTGAGAGCAGTAGAAAATGTTCTAGAAGTTTGTGAAAATGGAGCTATTGTTATAATAGAATCTACAGTTTCTCCAGGTACAATAGATAGATATGTTCGCCCAGTGATTGAAGAAAGAGGGGCTGGGGAAAATAAGGAAATTAATTTAGTACATGCTCCAGAAAGAATTATTCCAGGTAATATGTTATATGAACTGAAGCATAATTCAAGAACTATTGGAGCAGACAAGGCAGAAGCTGCACAGAAGGTCAAAGAAGTATATGCTACTTTTTGTGAGGCGGAGCTGGTATTAACGGATATCAGAACTGCAGAAATGACAAAGGTAGTTGAAAATACATTCAGAGATATTAACATTGCATATGCGAATGAATTAGCAAAGATTTGTAGATCTGACAATATGGACGTATATGAAATTATTCGGATTGCAAATAAACATCCAAGAGTTAATATTTTAACACCGGGACCAGGTGTGGGGGGACATTGCATTTCTGTTGATCCATGGTTTTTAGTAGGAGATTATCCAGGACTTGCTAATATCATTCTTGCGGCTCGTAAAATTAATGATTCTATGCCGGAATTTGTGTTGGAAAGAGTATACAACATTATGAAAGAACGAGGGATGACAGATGTGAGCCGTGTTGGATTGTATGGCCTTACCTATAAAGAAAATGTAGATGACATGAGAGAGTCTCCTACTTTGCAAATGTTGCAAACAATGGAACGACATTTATGTGGAAATCTTATAAAGGTTTATGATCCGATGATTGAAAAAGATATTGTTCCAAATCAGAGACATAATTTAGATGAATTTTTGAAAGAGATAGACTTTGTTATTATATTAGTAGGACATAATGAGATTAAAGAAAATATGAGTAAATTAAAAGGAAAAATTATATTAGATACTCGAGGAGTGTGTGACTTAGAAGGAACTTATAGATTATAATAATGCTATATTTTAGTAGGAGAATCAGAGCTGTGAAAGTATTGATGTGTGGAAATCATCCGTCAAATAGAGGTGGAATGACCAGTGTGATTTCCCAATTGCGGAGCTACAATTGGGAGGATAAGGGTATACAATTAAAATTTATTCCGACATATTATCCTGCAAACAAATTATATAAAACAGTATACTTTAGTATTTCTTTTTTTAGAGTATGCATAGCCTTGCTTACCTATAAGCCAGACATAGTACATATGCATATGTCATATAAGGGGAGTTTTTACCGAAAATATATGATTCACAGATTATGTAAACGATTCAATATTAAAGATATTATACATCTTCATGGTTCAGAGTTCGAGAAATGGTATTATGAAACAGACGAAAAAAATCAAAATAAAATACGAACTCTTTTAAGAGAATGTGATGCCTTTTTTGTATTAGGAGAAAAATGGAAAAAAATCGTAGAAAGTATAGAGCCAGCAGTGAATGTTATTGTGGTTCCTAATGCAGTGGCTATTCCTAAATGTACAGTGAGATGGAGTGATGATCAGTTCCGTCTTTTATATATGGGTGTCCTGATTCCAAGGAAAGGGATTGATAAATTACTACAGTCACTCTATGAGCTGAAAAAAATTGGGAAATTAAATAATTTGTATTTATCGATTGCAGGGACAGGTGAAGGAGAAAATGACTTAAAGGTACTTTGCAGTAAATATGGCTTGGAAGATATTGTTCAATTTCACGGATGGATAAGTGGAAAAGAAAAAGAGGACTTAATTATGAGAAGTCAGGCGGCCATCCTTCCATCAATTCATGAGGGGCTGCCAGTTTCAATTTTGGAAGCACTCAGTTATGGAATGCCGGTAATTGCTTCTGATGTAGGAGATGTAGCATCAGCTGTAATAGATGGAATCAACGGATACTTAATACAGCCGGGAGATGTAAAGCAGTTAGAAAGACGATTGGAATCTGTAAACGATAAAAAACGATTTTTACAAATGTCAATAGAATCTCGGAATTTGGCAGAAAAAGTATTTTCAGAAGAAAAATTCTTTAAAACTATTATTGAATGTTATATGAGGTTATGACAGTAAGCAGGGAAATAAATGATGGAGCTTAAAAGAAAAGAAACACCAATTGTAAGTGTAATTATACCAGTATATAATGTGGAATGTTATGTGGAAAGGTGTGTGCAGTCAGTTTGTAGTCAGACTGTAGAGAATATACAAATTATCCTGGTCGATGATTGTTCGGAGGATAAGTCTGCGAAGCGTTGTGAAGAATTAATGAAGAAGGACAGCCGAATTGGTTTCTATCAGCAGGAACGAAATAAAGGTGTTTCTGCCGCAAGGAATAGAGGGATACTTGCTGCAAAAGGGAAGTATATTTTATTTGTAGATGCAGATGATCAAATAGACAATGATATGATTGAAACTCTATTGTTTATAATGGAAGATGGACAGCAAGTGGATTTGGCAATATGCGGATATTATATAGACAATAGACCACAACTTAATAAATGTAGTATAAGGAAAAAGATGTCCCGGCTGGAAGCAGCGAAGGAAATTGCGGGTTTTAAAGGAAGTTTGGTAAAAGGATATGCGGTTAATAAATTATTCAAAAGGGAGATGATTCTTGAAAATAAGGTGTGGTTTGATGAAAATACCTTTATTTGTGAGGACCTTTTATTTTGTTTACAGTACGTATCTTGCAGCCAAGTGATTTCATATGATCCCATACCAAAATATCATTATATTACGAATGAAGGAAGTGCTATGCATGGTCGTGTTAACGTAAAGAGAATGAGTGTTTTGGAAACATATTCAAAAATTCTTAAAGCTGGACATCAATATGAGGATGTGATATTGGACGAACTGCTACGGGTTAGTTACTGGAATCACTATGTTTCACTTTTGAAAGATATTGTAAGAACTCCAGGAAGAAAACAAATAGAATTTGGAGACAGAATATATCCGAATATAAAACATATTATAAAACCATTTTTGAAAAGTAAGTTTACTACTCTAAAACGGAAAATTTTAATTAGTGGGTTACTAGTGGTTTACCCTATTTGGAGAATATTACCTGGCTAGAAGGATGGATAGCTAGATTGCAAAGGGAATTATAATATGTTATTATGGATGAGTGCTTTCATGATAGCATCATTTGGACAGGAGATATGTATGGAAGAGTTAATCAGTATTATTGTTCCAATTTATAATGTGGAGAAATATCTTCCACGATGTATTGATTCAATATTGAATCAGACTTACAAAAATCTGGAAGTGATTTTAGTAGATGACGGTTCAATAGATGGGTGCCCTCAGATTTGCGATGAGTATGCAAAAAAAGACCAGCGTATAAAGGTAATTCATAAACAAAACGGGGGATTATCAGATGCGAGGAATGCAGGACTTGATGTAGCTAATGGTGCGTTTTTGGGATTTGTAGATTCTGATGACTATATACATTCAGAAATGTATAAAAGACTATGGGAGGAACTAAAGGCTAATTTGGCAGATATTGCGGTATGCAATTTATGCCGGGTGTATGATGAGGGGAGGAAAGAGAAAGAAGTAAGTATAGATAAGACAACTATATACAGCGGACATCAGGCCGTGTCCAATATTTTGGACAAAAGGCTACATGTTGTAAGTGTTGTATCATGCGGCAAACTGTATAGAAGGCCGCTTTTTACAAATATAAGATTCCCAAAAGGAAAGTTACATGAAGATGAGTTTATTACTTACCGTTTATTTTATAATAGCAGCAGGGTAGTATATCTGAGCGGAGAATACTATTATTACTACCAGAGGATTGATAGTATTATGAGCCAGAGAAAGGTCATGGTTTCCTATGATGCTTTAGAAGCATATGAACAGATGGGGGAATTTTTTAGAAACAATGGAGAGAAAAATTTATTTCAAGCAGCAAAATACAAGTATTTGTATATGTTAAAGGAAACAATTGTTAAGTTAAAAAAATGTAAGGATAAAGATGACAAGCACAAGGCTGAACAATTAAAAATACATTACAATAAAGAATATAAGAAGTATGTCAGTCAAATAAAGGGGGTGAAAAGGAAGATTAGATTATGGATATATGCATATATGGATATCAGCATTTAAGAAAGGGGATGTAATTATGAAAAAATGGGTTAAAAAGTTAAGTGCATTAATAATAATAACAGCAATAATTGCCACAAATGTATTAGTTTGTTATGCGCAAGAGTATGAAGATGGCAGCTATCAGGAAGAAAATGCACAAGATGGGTCAGAAGAGTTAAACGAGGATGTGAGTCCAGATGTGGAAATGGAAATAGAGAAAGAAGAGGAAGAACCAGAAGTTATAGCAGAAGAGCCTGTAGAGGAACCAGAAGTTATAGTAGAGGAGCCTCAAGAAAATGAAGAACTAGATCAGGAATTAAAAGAAAACAGTTGGAGGTATACAGATGGTATTTTGACTGTTGACGAGCCGGCAATGTTTGCTGGAAGCCGGAGCTCATTTATTCCGTGGACTAAAGTTGATGGCAGTTATGTAAACAGCTTTGGTGAGGTTATACCTAATGCGGTAGCCAGAGGAATTGATGTAAGTGAACACCAGGGGACGATAGACTGGAACCAGGTAAAGAATGCAGACGTAGGATTTGCAATAATAAGATGTGGATATGGAAGTAATATGACATCGCAGGATGACAAGCAATGGCTAAGGAATGTGTCTGAATGTGAACGATTAGGAATTCCATATGGTGTTTACCTATATTCTTATGCGACAACAACAGAGCAGGCTCGGAGTGAGGCAGAACATGTGCTTAGGCTGATTAGTGGACACAATCTAAGCTATCCAATATTTTATGACTTGGAAGATAGTAATACAACCGGAAAGTTATCCAATGCGCAGATTTTATCATTGACGAAAACATTTTGTTCAACAATAACAAATGCTGGCTATTCTGTAGGGGTGTATGCAAATACATATTGGTTTAATACTTATTTGACTGATTCATATTATGATACAATGCCAAAATGGGTTGCACAGTATAATTACCGGTGTGAATATACAAAGGAATACATGATGTGGCAATGCACCAGTCAAGGAAGTGTTCCGGGAATAAACGGAAATGTAGATCTCAATTTTATTATGAGTGAAAATGGATATTGGGAGACAGAAGGCGGCAATAGATATTATTGCCTTAATGGTCAAAGGCTGGTTAATCAAGGTCATAAAGTAGATGGATATTGGTATTACTTTGATATAAATGGGGTAATGCAGAAAAACTGGTGGAGAACAAAAGGAACAGAACAGTTTTATTACGATGAATACGGGAGACTTGTAGTAAATAAAGGATATAAAGTGGATGGTCACTGGTATTACTTTGGTACTAGCGGGGCGGTACAGAAAAACTGGTGGAGAAATAAAAACGGCCAATTATTTTATTATGATGAAAATGGATGGCTGGTAAGCAATAAAGAGCTTCAGATAGGAGGAAACTGGTACTACTTTAATACAGATGGTTCAGCTAAGACGAACTGGTGGCGTACAAAGAATAATAATAAGTTCTATTATGGTACAGATGGGTGTATGGTAGTAAATCAGGGATATAAGATAGAAAATAAGTGGTACTATTTCGATGCGAATGGAATAATGCAGAAAAATTGGTGGAGAACAAAGGGAACGGAAAAGTTTTATTATGATGAAAATGGCATTTTATTAGTAAATCAAGGGTATAAGATAGACGGATGTTGGTATTATTTTGGAACCAGTGGAGCGATGAAAAAAGATTGGTGGCGTGATAAGAATGCTGATAAGTTTTATTATGATAGTAATGGCATTTTGATAGTAAACCAAGGATATAAAATAGGGGATTACTGGTATTATTTTGGAACCAGCGGAGCAATGAAAAAAGATTGGTGGCGTGATAAAAATGCTGATAAGTTTTACTATGATAGTAATGGCATTTTGATAGTAAACCAAGGATATAAAATAGGGGATTACTGGTACTATTTTGGAACGAGTGGAGCAATGAAGAAAAACTGGTGGCGTGATAAGGCGGGAGATAAGTTCTACTATGATGAATTAGGCCGCTTGGTGAAAAATTGTACAATGAATATTGACGGAATTGTTTATACTTTTGCATCTAGTGGGAAATTACTATAGTAATTTCCCACTGTATATAATTAAGACATAAGAAAGCTGGGTATAAAATATGAGAGATAATCCGTTGATTTCTGTTATTGTACCAATATATAATGTTGAAAAATATTTATATAATAGTGTAGAAAGTGTTAGAAAACAAACTTATGAAAATTTGGAAATTATCTTAGTAGACGATGGTTCTCCGGATCATTGTGGACATATTGCCGATGAATTTTCAAAAAAGGACAAGAGAATTAAAGTGATTCACAAACAAAATGGTGGTCTTTCAGATGCAAGAAATGCAGGATTGAAAATAGCAGCAGGGACATATGTGTTCTTTTTTGATAGTGATGATTATATAGATTCTGAACTGATTTCAAAAGCCTATGAGGCATATATCCGTACAAATGCGGATTTGGTATGCTTTAATTATATTTCGTATGATGAAAATACGTATGAAGAAAGCAGAACTTCTTTTAACATTAAAAACTATAAGAACAAAGAAGCTAATCTGGTTATAGCAAAATATTTGAAATATCAATTAGGGTATTGTGTGTGGAACAAATTATATCGTATGGATATTATTAGAAAATACAAGATACAGTTTGAAGATAATTCAAAAGTGTTTTCAGAAGATATATGCTTTAACTTATATTATATTTCATTTTGTAGTGAAATACAGGTTATAGGTGAGCATTTATATTACTATTTAATTCGAGAATCATCGATTATGGGAAGAAACAGAGCAAAAATTAAACTGAATCAGTTTATTCAGATTAGTAAGTGTTATGAGACATACCTGACACAATTAGAGACGCCAAATGAAATGTTGTTTTACCAGGAAATCATATTTTCTCTATTGATGCAAATGCAGTTACAAAGAGTTGAACGGAATGATAGAGTAAACTGGGTAAATGCGATAGAAGATAGGAAATATTTTAATAAAAAAAGTAATGGTGCAATATATCACATAGATAGGTGGATTGATGTTTTTGGATTTTTTACTGGTTTGAAGCAATGGCTAAAAACAGTAGAATATTATTATGGAGAGAATGGAAAAGCATGGATATATGCATTGAGATGGTTGATTTTTGAATTGAAACGTGAATGAGGAACATATGGAAAATAAAAAAAGAATTATATTAAACATGGTATCTCAGATTCTGAGTTTTTTTGTGAATTTGGGAATTAATTTTTTTTTATCCAGTTATATTGTGAATGCTATCGGAAAAGAAGTTTATGGCTTTGTTGGTCTTGCCAATAATTTTGTGAGCTATGTTCAGATATTTACAGTGGCATTTAATGCAATGCTTAGTCGTTTTGTTACAGTTAAATTAGTTGGACAAAAATATGAAGATGCAAACAAATATATGTCTTCTGTTACAATTTGTAATATATTGATTTCTTTGATATTGTTTGTACCTTCTGTTTTATTATGCTATTTTCTCCAGTACATTATAGACGTTCCAAGCGGGTATGCAATAGATATAAAGATGCTTTGGTTCTTTATATTTATTGGGTTTTTAGTACAGCTTAGTACAAATTCTTTTCAAACATGTTTTTTTGCAACTAATAGGCTTGATTTGTCTGCAAGGCGTTCTTTAGAAAATTATTTTCTTCGTGCTTCAGTTTTAGTAATATTGTTTGCTTTTTTTGAACCTCACGTATGGTATGTAGGGATAGCTTCTATGGTGTGCGCGTTATATTTGTCTATATTGAATTGGTACTATATGAAAAAGCTTACACCGCAATTGAGAATTAAGAAATCCTTCTTCTCTTTAAAGGCGGTAAAAGAGCTTGTTGGAACAGGAATATGGAATTCTATTAACCAGCTAAGCCAGCTATTAATGACTGGATTTGATTTGCTAATAGCCAATATCTTTATTGGAACATCAGAAATGGGAATGTTATCTATAGCAAAAACGATACCGACACAGCTGCTTGCATTTGTAGGAATGGTATCTAATGTTTTTTCACCACGCATGACCATGATTTATGCTTCAAAGGACAAGAAGGCATTTATACAGGAAACTATTTTTTCCATGAGAGTTTGCGGTATGATATGTTCTGTTCCTATTATAGGTTTTATCGTTTTTGGACGTCCTTTTTTTCATTTATGGATGAGGAGTTTGTCAGAATGGGAAATTACACAAGTACAGATACTATCTATACTAACATTATTTCCTACTATTTTTAGTGTGTATATATATCCTTTATATAATGTTAATACAATTACCTGTAAATTAAAAGTTCCTGTATTAGTTTCTGGAGGAATAGGTATAGCAAATCTTGGGATAGTTTATCTTTTGCTTGGAAATACAGAGTTGGGAATTTATGCTGTAGCTGGTGTAAGTTCTATGTTACTGATATTTAGAGTTCTACTTTTTGTGCCGGTGTATGCTGCAAATAATTTGAAATTGAAAGCTTTGACGTTTTATCCTCCACTATTGCGTGGAGGCTTATCTAGTTTAATAATGTTTTGCTGTTTTAGTATAGTTTTAAACTTTTGTAAAATTGAGAGTTGGATAAGTTTAATAATTGCTGCGGTATTTTGTGGCGCTATTGGATATGTTATAAATTATTTTGTTGTATTTAACAGAAAAGAAAGAAAAAAAGTATTAATGATTTTACAAGAAAAAATCGGGAGAAAAAAATGAGAATAGGAATAGTAACTGTACATGATTCGAATAATTATGGATCATTTCTGCAGGCATATGCATTACAGGTAGTATTACAAGGTATGGGACATGAAGTATACTTTGCAAAGACACGTGATAAGAAATTTGTTAAACGTATCTTTGTACCTGCACTGTTTCAAAGAGAATTATTTAAACATCCGTTTACGCTTTTTCGTGCACGTAAGAATGGAAGAATAAAAAGAAAAGCTTTTTTACACGATCAGAAAATATTTAAAGAAATAGAAAGTGTTGAGTTGAAAGAAATGGATTTGGTCATTTTAGGCAGTGATGAAATATGGAATGTAAAAGTCCGTTCATTTCAAAAAAGAATTTTTTATGGAGAAAATCTGCCAGACGTAATTGCCTATGGGGTTAGTACAGGAAGGGCCGAATTAGTAGATTTTCAGACATATCCGAATATTATACAAGATATCAAGAGGATTAAAACTATATTAGTAAGAGATTTAAGAACGAAAGACATAGTCGAGAAAATTGTAGATAGTATTCCTGATATAGTGTGTGATCCTACTTTTTTAGTTGATAGTACAGTTTTAAAAAAACAGACGAAAGTTAGTTTGTTAATTCAAAAAAAATATGTTTTGATATATTCATATGGTATTAGTGAGAATTTACAGAAAAAAATTAAAAAATTTGCAGAGGAAAATGAGCTGAAAATTGTGTCTTCCTGCTTTTATTATGACTGGGCAGATTTTAACATTATGTGTGGACCAATGGAGTTTTGTAGTTTAATGGAAGCAGCAGAATATATAATTACGACGACTTTTCATGGGACTATTTTTTCGATTCTTAATAAAAAACAGTTTATATGTTTCCCCGCAAGTATAAAAACAGATGATTTATTAACGAGACTGGGACTTCAACACAGAATGTTAGACGATACTGTGAATGAAAATATTATGCAATGTCGCTTAAAGAATGATAAAATAGACTATGATAAAGTAGAAGAAAAGATAGCAGCAATGAGAAAGAGGTCTCTTGAACTTTTGGAAAAATGTATTGAAAGTATGGTGAAGGAAAATGGTAAGGCTGTGTGAAAAAAGCCGGTGTACAGGATGTGAGGCATGCGTGAATATTTGTCCAGTACATTGTATTAAGCGAAAGGTAGATGAGAGAGGGTTTTTGATACCGTCTATACACCATGAAGAATGTATTGGATGTGGAAAATGTACAAGTGTATGTCCGGTATTGAATCCAGTTGCACTAAACTCACCCAGACAAGTTTTAGCTGCATGTGCAAAAAAGGAAGAAGAACGCAGCAGGTCTGCATCAGGCGGTATTGCAGGAGTCCTCTATAAAAGGATTATTCAATTAGGAGGCGTTGCCTATGGAGTAGTATTAAATAAGGAGTACCAGGCAGTTTTTGTGAGGACAGAAACGGAAGACAAAATAGAAGAGTATAGAGGCTCAAAATATGTTGGAAGCCTTATGGGTGAAATATATTTAAGTGTACAGAAGGATTTGAAAGAGAAACGAAAAGTGCTGTTTGTTGGGATGAGCTGCCAGATTGCGGGGCTTTTATGTTTTTTGGGACAGAAATACGATGAGCTTATTACAGTTGATATCTTATGTCATGGAATGCCGTCACATCTGTACTTTAAAGAATATATTGAAGAGTGTGAAAGAGAACGTCAGCAGCGGATTGAGAAAATATCATTTAGAGATAATAATCGGTTTCGCCTTAGATGTCAGTTCTCAGATTCAATTTATGAGTGCAGGGCAAAATATGACAGATATTTTGCAGGATATACATCTATGCTGTTTTATAGAGATAGTTGTTATTCATGTCCTTATGCACGTGTTGAGCGGAATTCAGATATTACCTTGGGCGACTTTTGGGGATATGGAAATGAAAAAAGAATGGCACCGACGAATTTGGGAGTTTCAATGGTGCTGCTTAATACAGAAAAGGGTACAAGCTTTTTTGAATCAATAAGTAGAGAGATTAAGGTGGCTGGTTCTACAATTGAGCGGGCAGTTAGTGTTAATTCTCAATTAAGCATGCCGTCTCCTATACATGAACGAAGAAAAGACTTTATGGATCTATATGTTAATGAAGGATTTGAAAAGGCGTCTAGGGAAGTTATAGGGGAAATTGTACGAAGGAATAAAGCTGAAGCAGCTGTGTCAAAGATAAAAAAATATGTGTTGTTTCCATATCGAGGGACTCGGTGGATTAGGAGAAAAGGAGCAAGACTGGTTGAGAAAAAAAATGTGGGGAAATGGGTTCGGAATCATTGGCGAAATCAGCAGGAAAGAAAAAGGCTTAATAATAAAGACTTTACTATTATTTCTAATACCTGTATTGGCGGCATTATATGCCACGATATGGGTTTAATGTTTTCATCACCAACAGTTAATTTGTATATACGTCCAAAAGATTTTGTTGAATTTGTCAGCAGACTTGAATATTATTTGTCCCTAGAATTAGTGGAGATAATACACCCGGCACCTTATCCTGTAGCAAAACTAGGAGAGTTAACTTTGTATTTGAAACATTATGCGTCTTTTGAAGCTGCAAAAGAAAAATGGGAGGAAAGAAAACGCCGCATTAATTATGATAACATATATATTATGATGACGGACCGGGACTTTATACCTCCCAAAAAAGGAACTAATTCTTGTGGCAGGGCTGTATTAGAGATGTTTGACAGACTTCCATATAAAAAGGTATGTTTTACTGCAGAAGAATATGAGGATTTGAAATCTTGTAAGGTTGTAGAAAAAAATAAAGACGGGGACTGCGTTAATATAATTACAGATATTACAGACTATTCAGGAAGAAGGCTATATCAATATGCAAGAGAGTTTGACTATATTGAATGGCTAAATGAATAAGGGGGAATATAATGCAAATTGCAAATTTAGATATGTGTAGCGGATGCGGTGCGTGTGTGGCAGTGTGTCCTAAGAATGCTATTGATTTTAAAGAAGATAGATTTGGACAGAAATTTCCGAAAATCGATCAGAATAAATGTATTGACTGCCATCTTTGTGAGAAAACATGTCCTATTAATCATGAGTTTTTTATTCCCAAATTGGAGTTGACAAAATGTTACGCATTACAGGGAAGAAACAAGGGTCATGTTGAAGGATGTTCTTCAGGAGGTGTGGCTACAATAATTGCCAGGCACATTATTGAACAGGGGGGATATGTGTTTGGGTGTAAATTTGATGAGAATATGGATTTAAATTATGTAGAGTGTAGTACGCTGGATGAACTGGAGCTAATAAAAGGGTCTAAGTATGTGCAGAGTAATCTCACACAATGCTATGTTCAAATAAAAAAAAGACTTGTTCAAGGTAAAAAAGTATTGGTGATAGGTTTGCCATGCCAGATTGCCGGAGTGAAAGGATATTTAAAAAAAGACTATGAGAATCTCTTTTTAATTGACCTGATATGCCATGGAACTCCTCCTGTCCGATATTTAAAAGAACATGTAGAAAGACTCGGGTATGCTAAGATTGAAAATATAAAATTTAGAGAAAAAAAAGGGTTTATACTTACTCTTTTTGACAACAAAAAGAGTAAGATTTTTTCTGTCCGTTCAGCATGTGATGAATATTATTCTGGTTTTTTGAATGGGATTATTTATAGAGAAAATTGTTATAAATGTCCTTACGCAAATCCTTATAGAGTATCAGATATAACATTGGGAGATTTTTGGGGGTTAGATAAGGAAACGTTAGTTAAAAAATATGAAGGAGCAATATCAGTAGGACTTGTTCATACTGAAAAAGGAGCAGCAATATTTGAAGAGATATGTGATCAGATTGTGTATGAGGAACGAAAAATAGAAGAAGCATTGGAAGAAAATGGACAGCTAAGAGAGCCGATGAAGCCTGATGAACATGACAGGAGGGTATTTCTTCAATATTATCCAGTTTTGGGTTTTGACAGAGCATTTAGAAAGACAAAGCTTTATAAAAAGAAAGTATTAGTGTCAAAATGTAAGAATTGTATAGTGAAAACTCGTGTTGGTAAAAATTTGAAAGAGTTATGGCGAAAAATTAAGTAATTAAAGGAGTTATAAAATGAAGGTGGGAATTATGACAATGCAGAGGATAAGAAATTATGGTTCTTATCTGCAGGCATATGGATTAAAAAGATTAATTGAAGAGTTGGGACATCAGGTTGAATTTGTTGACTTCAAAGTAGAACCATCTGTAGACAAAAAAGGGATTGTTGAGAGATGTATTATATTAAAGAAGATACTTCAAAAGTTAATGAGAGGTGTAAAGAAGTTTAAGAGAGTTGTAAACAAAGAAAAACAAAGTCCTTTTGAATGTTTTATAAAATCCTTTGAAAAAGAATATATAAAAGATTTAGGAGTTACAAGAGAAAGGAAGTATAGAACGGCAGTTGATGTGCTGGTGATTGGAAGTGATGAGGTTTTTAATTGTACTCAAAGTAAAGGAGTTGGATTTTCAGCTGAACTATTTGGTGCGGGAAATAATGCAGGTAAAGTAATCAGTTATGCTGCGTCTTTTGGTAATACAACAATAGAAAAATTAAAAAGATATGGTATAGATAAAAGAGTAAAAGAATTATTTGGGAATTTTTCATCTATTTCTGTAAGAGATATGAATTCTCAGAAAATTGTTGAGTATTTAACTGGAATAAATCCAAAGATACATTTGGATCCAGTTCTAGTCTATGATTTTAAAAAGGATATAAAAGATATCGTAGATATAGAAAATTATATTTTAGTTTATGCATATAATGGCAGGATAAGTGAGGATGAAGGAAGGGTTATACGTGAATTTGCTGATTCTAAGCAAAAAAGACTAATATCTATTAGTGGAGAACAAAACTTTTGTGATCAATATGTATATTGCAGGCCTTTGGAGATGTTATCATATTTTAAACATGCAGATTATGTAATAACGGATACATTTCATGGTACAATTTTTTCTGTTATTAATCAAAGGCAGTTTGCGGTTCTGGTTAGAAGTGATGAAAATGCAGAAGGATATGGAAATCAGGAAAAATTGAATTTTTTGCTTGAAAAATTAGGGTTAGAAAACCAGCGGGTAGAAAGCCTGCCGCAATTGGCAGATATAATAGAACGGAACATTGATTATGGAGCAATTGATACTATTATTGAAAAAGAACGCAAGAATACGATAGCTTATTTGAAAGAACAGATAGATTTTGCAGACTAGGGAGATAAGGAGTAGTAAAATTAGTGGGATATGATTGCCAGTATATGAGTTTTATAGTTGACGATATATGACATTTCGTTTATTATTATAGAGATATATCTATAATTTGGAAGGAGCGCCTGATGAATGCAAACATATAGAAATATTTTTGTGAATTTGAAGAGATATTCTTTTTTGTTAGAACAGTTGATATCTAGAGATTTTAAAGTAAAGTATAAAAGATCTGTATTAGGAGTCTTGTGGAGTTTGCTGAATCCTATTTTAATGATGTGTGTTATGGCAATTGTTTTTACCAATGTCTTTCGGTTCTCTACACCGGGAGTCAATTATCTTACGTATTTATTGACTGGTCTTACGTATTTCAATTATTTTAGTGAGGCTAGTAACTTATCAATGAGTTCTGTTGTTGCTAATTTTTCTTTGATAAATAAAATTTATATTCCTAAATATATTTTTCCATTGTCGAAATGTCTCTTTGTCGGAATTAACTTTTTGTTAACGTTAATTCCGCTTTATGCTGTTATTATACTTACTGGTACAGGGCTGAATATGTATCATTTGGTCCTCCCCTTTTCTTTTCTTTTTTTATTTATGTTTACATTAGGAATTAGTTTGATTTTGTCTACAATTGCAGTGTTTTTGAGAGATATGTTTTATATTTATGGAATTGTGATTCAAATTCTAACATATATGACACCAATTATGTATGATATTAATATGCTTGATTCTCGGCTGCAGATTTTATTGAAGCTGAATCCACTTTATCATATAGTAACGTTTGCAAGAACAATCATTTTATATCATGAGATGCCGAGTATCCGGGCATTTATAATATGTGCAGGTTCAGGGATTGTAAGTTTGTTGATTGGTATGTTAGTGTTTAAAAAGAATCAAGATAAATTTATTTATTATGTATAAAGAGGTGTACTCTATGGGTAGTATGATAAAGGTTAATGATGTCTCTATGAAGTTTAACTTAGGGATCGAAAAAAATTTTTCCTTAAAATTGTTTTTTATCAATTTATTTAAACATAAAAAGAAGGAGAGCAAAGCAGACAAAGATTTTTGGGCATTGAAAAATATAAGCTTTACTGTAGAACCAGGAGAAGTAGTTGGGTTTGTTGGTAGTAATGGCGCAGGGAAAAGTACACTTTTGAAGGTGGTTTCTGGAGTTATGAAACCTACAAAAGGAAACGTAGAAATTAATGGAAATATTTGTCCAATGATTGAACTTGGTGCTGGGTTTGATATGGATTTGACGGCGCATGAGAACATATATTTGAATGGTTCGATTCTTGGATACTCAAGAGCATTTATTGATGAAAAGTTTGAAGAAATTGTTAAATTTTCGGAGCTGCAGGAATTTTTAGAAGTTCCTGTAAGAAATTTCTCTTCGGGTATGGTAGCTAGACTGGCATTTTCGATTGCAACGCAAGTGGATCCTGAGATTTTAATAGTAGATGAGATTCTTTCAGTGGGAGATTTGAACTTTCAACAGAAGAGCGAAGCTAAAATGAGAAGTATGATTAGTGGGGGGACAACCGTACTATACGTATCTCACTCTATAGAGTCAATCAAGTGTTTGTGTGATAAGGTTATATGGATTGAACGGGGACAAATGATTATGAGTGGTGAAACAGAGAAAGTTTGTGAAGCGTATTATCAGAGTCAGGTTTCAAAACTATAAGATAGAATTTGAGCGAGAAGGAGGACTAGGAATGAAGATATTAACAGTGTTGGTTCCTGTATATAATGTTGAGAAATATATAAGAAGATGCCTGGATTCATTATTATTATCAGAGGTTCTGGATGATATTGAAGTTCTAATAGTAAATGATGGAAGCAAAGACAGCTCAGTGGAAATAATTCAGGAGTATTGTATAAAATTTCCGAAGACAGTTACATTTGTGGACAAAGAGAATGGTGGACATGGCTCTACAATTAATGTTGGAATAGAGAAAGCACAAGGGAAATATTTTAAAGTTATTGATAGCGACGACTGGGTAAATCTTAGGGGATTTGTAGAACTGGTAAAACGTCTGAAGGAAGAAAAATCAGATGTGGTTTTATGTAATTATAGAAAAGAGTTCACATATAATAGTAAGTCAGAGTATTTTGAATATGATGGTTTAACAGATAGAAAACATTATAATTTTAATGAGATTGATTTGAAAATTTTACATGGAGAGTATTTTGTGATGGCTACGAGTACGTATCGGACAGAGATTCTGCGTACATCAGGTCTGAAGTTGATGGAAAAAACATTTTATGTTGATATGCAGTATAATGTTGTGCCGATTACAAAAGTAGAGAGCTTTACGTACTATGATTTAGACATCTATCGTTATTTTATTGGCCGTAAAGAGCAGAGCATGAATATGGACAACTTTGTGAGAAATCAAGAACATCATAAGAGAATGTTAAAATGGTTGTTGGAGTATTATACACAGATCTCTAGTCAGTTGACTGCCAATAAAAGAGAGTATATTGAAATCATATTAACATATACACTGAATACCCATTATTCTATTTATTGTGAATATGATAAAAATCATGAAAGGGCATATAAAGAGATTAAAGAGTTTGATGAATATCTATTATGTACAAATAAAGCCTTATATGACCGCTTAGATTCGATGGCATATGTAAGATATAACAGAAAGACTAATTTTAGATTTGTGAGATTAGATGGGACGAAGTGGAAGAAAGTCATGGATATAGGCAGGAAAGTGAAAGAGAGGTTTGTATAATGAAGAGAATCCTAGTTGTCAGTTGGTATTTTCCTCCAATTAATTCATCAGAGGGGCTGGTAACATATAAGTTACTGAAGAATTCTAAATTTGAATATGATGTATGTACGCAGGAAAGTAATAGTTTATGGTCATATGGAAAAAATGACTACCTTCCAGAGTGTAAGAACGTTAGAAAGATTTGTAAAAAAGGTGATTCCTTAAAACAGTGGAAAAAGGCAGTGATAGAATACTTTAAAAAGCATGAAAAAGAGTATGATATTGTTATGACACGGTGCATGCCGCCGGAATCACATGAAATCGGGATGGAGATAAAAAAAATCAAACCATCAATTTTTTGGATTGCATCATTTGGTGATCCTATTGCAGATAATCCATTTGTTTTGAAGGGTCTGCCAAAAGTATCGCCATATTCCTTGCAGATGCGGTATATAAGAAAGATGGAAATACGGGAGATGGTTTCACCAAAGAGAATACTCAAAGATATGCTCTGGAAATATCGTCAAAGAGGTCCTAAGGAAGAACTGAGCAGAGAAAGAAAGTTGGAACATGATATATTAACTACATGTGATAAGATTATTTTTAATAATCAATACCAGAAAGAATATATGATTAAGGGCTATGATAAAGCTGTTATGGAAAAAGGAGTCATATTACCGCATAGCTTTGATTCAGAACTATACGATGTGGAAGTAGAGGAGCGTACAAATAAGAAAGTTAGGATGGTATATGTAGGTCATTTGGATAACACACGTACTCCACGGATACTATTAAAAGCAATTGATTCATTGAAGGAAGAAAATCCAGATCTGAAGGAGCGGCTGGAAGTATTTTTTTATGGGAATATGAGTAGTAAGGATAAAGTGTATCTGATAGATCATGAATTATTGGATATTGTGCAAATAAAAAAGCCAGTAGATTATAGAACAAGCCTTGCAATCATGAAAAATGCAGACTGGCTGATTCATATAGATGCAAACTTATGTGATATGATGAATGAAAATATTTTCTTTGCAGCGAAACTTGCAGATTATATCGGTGCAAGAAAGCCGATTTTTGGTCTTACAATGTTTGACGGAGCGGGAGCAGATGTGGTCAGGATGGTAAATGGAGTTACAGTTTCGTATACTGTAGAAGAAATTAAGAATTATCTATACCTTATTGTGTATAAAAATTATGAAACTCAGATGAATGAGGAGGGAATAAACATATACAATGCGAAAGAAGTTGCAAATAAATTTGACGAGCTTGTAGAACAAATAAGATAAAGCTTATTGAAGTTTATGTGAGGAAAATAAGATGGGTAAAATTAAAGTGATGACAGTTTTTGGAACCAGACCAGAAGCAATTAAGATGGCTCCAGTAGTTAAGGAACTGAAAATGAGAACGGAGATTCAGCAGATTACATGTGTCACAGCACAGCACAGGCAGATGTTAGATCAGGTGCTGGAAACTTTTCAGATTCAGCCGGAATATGATTTGGATATTATGCAACAGGGACAGACATTGAATGATGTAGTTCAAAGAGTTCTTGGGAGTATTGGTGAAGTTATAGAGAAAGAAAGACCGAATATTATTTTGGTACATGGAGATACCACGACTACTTTTGCCGGAGCCTTGGCAGCATATCATAGCCAGACCGCTATTGGCCATGTTGAGGCGGGTCTGCGTACCTGGAACAAATATTCTCCATATCCAGAGGAGATGAATCGGCAGATGGTAGGATGTCTGGCTGATATGCATTTTGCACCGACAAAAGTCAGTGCACAGAATCTTCTGAATGAGGGAAAAGACAAATCTAAGATTTTTATTACTGGTAACACAGCTATTGACGCGATGGCAACAACTGTAGACGAGAACTATCACCATCCAATTTTTGACTGGATTGGTGAGGATCATATGATTCTTTTAACTGCCCACAGAAGAGAAAATCTTGGTGAGCCGATGTATCATATTTTTAAAGCAATTAGAAGAATTGTAGATGAATTTGATGATGTTAAAGTAATCTATCCAATTCATCTGAATCCAAAAGTACGTGAGATTGCAAATGATGTCTTTTTAGGCTGTGATAAAGTGCGTCTAATAGAGCCTTTGGAGGTTTTTGATTTTCATAATTTTTTAAATAAGAGTTATATTATTATGACAGATAGCGGTGGTATTCAGGAGGAGGCTCCTTCTTTGGGCAAACCTGTTCTTGTGTTGCGAGATACGACAGAAAGGCCAGAGGGAATTGAGGCAGGTACTCTGAAATTAACAGGTACAAACGAGGAGGTCATTTATCAGGAAACTAAAAGACTTCTGGTAGATCAGACCGCATATGATAGTATGAGTCATGCAAGCAATCCCTATGGGGACGGACATGCAAGTGAAAGGATTGCAAATGCAATTATAGAGAGGTTCAAAGATATTCTATAGAGGTGTATATATGGAAAAGAATGTGAAATATTTAGTTATTGGAGCAGGTATTTCAGGACTTACATTTGCTAATTATGTAAAAAATGATTATTTGATTGTTGAAAAGGAAAATGAAGTAGGTGGATATTGCCGTACAATTAAGAAAAAAGAATATGTATGGGATTATGCAGGACATTTTTTTCATTTTAGTACGGATGAGTTAAAAAAGCGATTCATAGACAGTGTAGAACAGGATGAGATTATTTATAAACATAAGAATACAAAGGTTATCTATAAGGAAAGTTTGGTAGACTATCCATTTCAAACCAACATTCATCAATTGGAGAAGTCAGAGTTCATTGACTGTTTATACGATTTGTTTCATAAAGAAGAAAAGGAAAATTATGATAATTTTCTTGAAATGTTGTACGGAAAATTTGGAAAATCAATTGTAGAGAAATTTTTAAAGCCCTACAACGAGAAACTTTATGCGGTAGATTTAACTACATTGGATACAGACGCTATGGGACGCTTCTTTCCTTATGCGGACATATCAGCAATTATAGATAATATGAAGGCTAACAAGGACAGCACATCTTATAACAATACATTTTTGTACCCTCGTTCAGGAGCAGGCTCTTTTATTGAAATATTATATAACACTCTTGACAAAAAACGTGTTTTGTTGAATTGTAAGGTGACTGGAATTGACAGTACAAATAAAAAGGTTGTATTAAATGACGGAACACAAATTTTTTATGAGTATTTGATTAATACGTCACCCTTAAATATATTTTTATCTTACTTTAGAAATGAGCAGTGCTGCAGTTTACAGAAAGAGCTGTCATATAATAAGGTGCTTGTGTTCAATTTGGGATTTAATAAAAAATCTAAATATACAAAGGAGCATTGGATGTATATTCCTGATAAAAATATTAATTTTTATCGGATTGGATTCTATGACAATATTTTAGATACGGACAAGCTGAGTATGTATATTGAGATAGGATATGGTAAAAACGATGTGATCAATTCCGAAGAGGAAGAAAAACAGTTGAGGATGACTTTAGAGAATCTTAATAGGCTGGGCATTATTGATAAAAATACTGTGCTTGAAGAGTATTCTACTATTGTTATGGATCCGGCATATGTCCATATCAGTACACAAACAGATAAGAAAATCACTAAATTAAAGAATATGCTTAATGGAGAGAATATATATACAATTGGAAGATATGGCGCATGGACATACTGTTCCATGGAAGACTGTATGATTGCGGCAAAACAACTTGCAGTTCAATTACAACGGTTTTGATTAACTTGGTAATGTAGAATTAAAAGGATACTTATAATAAGATGGATTTGAAGAAAAGAAAGCAAGAAATATGTGAAAATATATTTCTTGTAATTTGTGGGTTAAATATAGCAGTTCAGTATTTGAAGAATATCAGCATGTTTCAAATCGTCTGGCCAGAGCATATCTTTGAATATTTAATTGCTCTGTTGGCAGCCTCCTTGGTATTAAAATTGATAACAACTGAGGAATATTGTACAGGCAGCTTGGTTATATGTGCTGCAGTGGTAGTAGTTTGTTATCTTGAATGGAGAGTGAACGGAGGACCGGAAATTCTATATTTTGCCCTATTTGTAATTGGGATGCAGGAAATAAAATCTGAAAAAATTATAAAAAGTTACTTGTTACTGAGTATTTTATTGTTAGGGGGAAATGTTATAGCAGCAGCTTTGGGAAAAGTGGAAAATTTGGTGTATTACCGGGGAGATACCATAAGAAGTGCTTTTGGAACGGTTTATCCCACAATTTTCGCATCACAGATTTTATATTTATATATGTGTTATATATATATAAAAAGGCAGAAGCTCAAATGCTATGATTTTATATTTGGTGTAATATTGGGTTTCGGTATATATCTGCTATGTGGAGCCCGTATGAGTTCAGTGTGTATGCTTCTTTTTGTTTTTGGAAATATAGTTATAAGTTGCTATTCAAAAATGAATAAAAAATTAAAAATATCCAGTTTTATAGAAATAGCAGCTCTTTGTAGTCCCGCGTTATGTTGTATGGGTATTCTAACGATGACCATACTGTTTGATAAACAGAACCGTATATTAGGCTTGATAAACAGGGCTATTTCTAACAGATTGTTTTTTGGTAAGGAAGGGCTTGAATTATATGGTGTGACAAAGTGGGGAGTTAACTTTCCTCAATATGGAAATGGGGGGACTACTCAATCAGCACAGAACTATTTTTATATAGACAGTGCTTATGTTAGCTATTTGTTGAGATATGGATTAATTTTTTTGCTTCTATTAATTGTGATAATGCTGATATTAAATTATCGTGTATGTACTGAAAAGGACTGGGTATTGTTATGGATTTTAGTAATTGTTGCATTTCATGGGGTAATAGAGGACAGGCTTCTTGCTACAGCTGCTAATCCCTTCTTGTGGCTGTTATTGTCAGACATGCGGATTAGGAATAAAGAAGAGGAAGGTATCAGATATATTGAAAAAAGAAAGTGGGCTTTTAAGATACTTAAAAAATTATAAAATTATCATTTCTATAGTACTTGTTATGTTTATTGTTGTTGAATTAATCGGGTATCAATATTTAGAAAATATATCTAAAATTGTCATAGATGATAGTTTTTCTGATACAGGCCGCGTACAGAATACAGAGTTTTTTGAGAATCCATTAGAAGTAGTGAAGTATTCTCTGGATGCATTGACACAAAAGGATTTAGATAAGTTCATACGTGGATGTGCAGTTCAGGAACAGGCTTATGGGATGGAGTACAGAAAAATATTAGAACAGCAGATGGAGCTTTCATACAGGTACTCACCTTCTGGAAACTGGTTATATTATTTTCCGCTTATGCATGCAATTTTGACGCAGGAAGCATGTGAAATGTATTATGATTTATCTGAAGTGTTTAAGAATGCAAGAATTATGAATATTGATTATGCAGATTTAGAGTATCAGCTTTCGGATGAGTATGTACAAGATATGTATAAAAAATGTGAGATGTGGAGGGCTTCAGGGCTATGCGAGATTACGGTTTTATATGAAAACAGCGCCAAAGAACATAGACAAAAGTCACTATTTGTTATAAATTATAATGGTCAGTGGAAACTAAAAGTTGATGAGCAAAGTGTGAAGAGCGAGCCATCTAAAATAAATATAGAAGAAAATAGGGATGAGTCTATTGAAAGCTCTTTTGCTATACAATATGAAGATAAGTACCAAATTCCAAAAATGCAGGATGTATCGGTAAATGCGCTATTGCCATGTAATTATTCATGCTATAAAGAAAGAGGAGAGAAAAGTCCGGAAAAATTAATTGAAGAGTTTATATATACGTTGAGAAAAGGAGATTTCGAAGAGGCTTTCACATATTTTTATAATGAAGATGAAGGTTTGGGTAAATATATAGAATATAGAGGCGAAAATGCACAACATATAACAGATTTAATATATAAGCTGCTGGAGATAAAACCATCAGAGACAGCAGCTATACAAGACACATTAAATCAGATGAATCCAGAAAATATAATTTATTTAAGAAGTACAATAGTCGAGTCTGAGGTCATAGATCCAAATTCAGTGAAAGTGGAAGTAGAGTTACAGATAAATAGAAAACAACAATGTATCGAATTGAATTTAGGACGAACAGAATGGGGATGGATGATTCTATCACTTAAACCAGATTACTTTGGCTAGAAAGAAAAAAAGATTATATTAGTGTATAGCGGCATAATAAAGTTGATTCGGCAGCATCATAAGTTGAAAATTGGAGAAATATATACTATAATAAACGATATGTGATTGCGGATATTGAAATGGAGTAATATACAACATGGAGAAAAAACGAAATAACTTTGATCAGTATAAGCGTATGATTCGGTTTGCAACAGTTTTAGTGCTTATATTGATGATGACGGCAGTTTTTATTATAGTGTGGAAAAGGTTTTACAACTGGGGAATTGTTTTCCCCTTTTATTATAAAGGATATTGGCTGATGGGAGCTTTTTATGCTTTTTTCTACGCTATTTTTGCACAGTTATTTGGAGGAATGGAAGTAGGACATCTAAAAAATAGCAGCCTGATGCTTTCACAGCTTCTGACCGTGATAGGGGCGAATGTATCTATATATTTGGAGACAGTGCTTTTGTCAGTACATTTTGTCACAATACTGCCGATTGTACTTTTGACTGTTTTTGATGCTGGAATTATTTTTATATGGGCGACAGTTTCAGGATATATATTTAGAAAGTTGTTTCCGCCAAGAAACATTTTATTATTATATCAGGAGTACGATCCAACCCCCCTTCTTAGAAAAGTAAAGTCAAGACGGGACAGGTATATTATCCGTGAATCATGTAGTGTGGACGAAGAATGGGAAACCATTACTAGAAAAATAAATTGTTATGATGCAGTATTTTTATGTGATATTCATTCACCTCTTAGAAACAGATTACTTAAATACTGCTACTTAAGAAGTATCCGTGTATATATTACACCTAAGATATCAGATATTATTATCCGCAGTTCTGCAAATATACATTTGTTTGATACTCCTTTATTGCTATCAAGAAATGAAGGGCTTATGTTTGAACAAAGACTTTTCAAAAGAATTATTGACATTATAGTATCGATAGCTGCATTGCTGATTACTTCGCCGGTTATGTTAATTATTGCAATTGCTATTAAGATTTACGATCGTGGTTCTGTTTTTTTTGTACAGGACAGATGTACAATCAATGGAAGAATATTTAAGATTCATAAATTTCGCAGTATGATTGAGAATGCTGAACAAGATGGAGAAGTTATACCGGCTACAGACGAAGATTCACGTATAACTCCTGTAGGAAGATTTATTCGTAAAACCCGTTTGGACGAGCTGCCGCAGTTTATAGATATACTGGTGGGAAATATGAGTGTTGTAGGTCCAAGGCCTGAAAGAGTTGAGCATGTAGAACAGTATATTCAGGAGGTTCCGGAGTTTGTGTACCGTATGAAAGTAAAGGGTGGATTAACCGGCTATGCACAGATATATGGGAAATATAATACGACAGCATATGATAAGCTAAAGCTGGATTTGATGTATATACAGAATTATTCGGTTCTGTTAGACTTAAAACTCATTGTAATGACAGTAAAGATTATGTTTATGAAAGAAAGTACAGAAGGTTTTGATGAAAAATGATGAATGAAGAACGGTTGGAAAAGGGCCTGACAGTATATATGGCTATATATCCATTGTTCAGTCTAAAGATAATATATAATAGTTGGTTTACTTTGCTTCAGATTTTGATGATCATTGTATTTTTTCTCTGGGTGGTTTTTGTTAAGCAGGAGATCAGAGCTAAGTTAAAATATATGGCTTTGTATATTTGCATTTGGGGAAT
The DNA here is from genome assembly GCA_910575605.1 of Lachnospiraceae bacterium. Classification (GTDB taxonomy): domain Bacteria; phylum Bacillota; class Clostridia; order Lachnospirales; family Lachnospiraceae; genus CAPEBR01. Next base: position 72,413 of record CAJTEW010000010.1, on the reverse strand, counting down.
ATACATGTTTTGCCATAATTTTAATGCATGCCGCTTTCAGTCATTTATTCCAGGAGATATGGAGTACAGTGCTATAAAGGAGATGTTGTATCTGGTGAAATTAAGTATACCGGTGCTTTTTGTATTTCTATTATATTTTATAAAGGTGAAGAGAGAAAATTATTTAAAAATTCTAAAAGCATGGATAATACTTATCTGTGGTTCTATTATCGCTACAAATCTTTTGGGAATTTCACTGGGGAGTTATACAGATGAAAAAATCGGGGGCAATATATTTGCGTGGCTGGATCCGGGCTATGGATATACGGAACTGGCAAGCAAAGGTTTGTTTATGTATGCAAATCAGATTTCCTGCATTTTAGTCGTTATGTTACCGTTTGTCATATTTTTTTATTATACAGGTGAACTTAGGCTTCTTTATTTGGTTGGTATAATGAGCACATTAATGCTTTTGGGAACAAGAGTAGCAAATTTGGGGAGTGTACTTGTGTTTATTGGTATAATTGTATTGTATTTATGCTGCTGTGTGTTAAAAAGGAATCGTATAAATCGTAAAAAGATTCTCATAAGCATGACAATGATTTTAATATATGCGGTAGTATTGCCATTTTCACCTACAGCAGGACGGAACAAAGTATATGATTATATTTTAAATGAGCCTATTGTATATGAGAATGTTTCATCTTATAAGGAAGAGGCGGAGAGGAATATAAAGGACAGGCCGCTGACTAGAGATGCAAAGATAGAATTTATAGAAAATCATTATGAAGAAAAGCTGATTAACCCGCAATTTATTTTAGAAAGCTATCCATATCAGTATGATTTGGATTTTTGGTATAGTATTTTAGAACTTCCGGAAGAAATGAGAACCAATTATCGATTTTTAGAGATAGCAATGGTTAAGCGTATTGTGAACATTAATAATAATCCATTTGATGCATTATGGGGAATTACGAATTGCAGGATACAAAATGTATTTAATATAGAAAGAGATTACATATTACAATATTATGCATATGGGATATGTGGAGTAGTGTTGTTCTTGGGAGTATATTTCCTGTTGGCTGTAAGGCGGGGAGTGTTGACTTTGAAAAATATGAATTTTTTTAATTTATGTCAGTTTGCTTCAATTATGTTGTTTTTGGGAATAGCGTATTTGTCAGGGAATGTTTTAGGGCAGATATCTGCATGTATTCCCGTATTATTTTTGACAAGACGATAGAGGTGGCCAATGAAACAATATTATACAAAGATATATAAGGGAACTAAAAAAGTATTTTTGCAAAAGCTTGAAAAAAGTATAGAAAAAGAAGCAAGGCTTTGTGTGGTTACGGCAAACCCGGAAACCCTAATGACAGCAGATCGAAAAAGGAGTATCCAGAGACTGTTGATGTCTGAGGAGACAAAGATTGTTCCAGATGGTATAGGTGTTATTTTGGGAGGAAGAAGGCTGGGCTACCGTTTTGTAGAAAGAATACCAGGGGTTGAAGTCTGCAGTGAGCTGCTTTCATATGCTGACAAATGTAAAAAAAAGTTGTTTTTATTTGGAGCAAGGCCGGAAATTTTAAAAAAATTAACGGATAAAATTGTACAGGAGTATTCAGGAATCAAGCTTTGCGGGTACGAAAATGGATATGTAAAAGATAAAGATGCAGTATTTGATAAGATGCACAGCCTTGAGCCGGATATTATATTTGTAGCGCTGGGGGTTCCCCTTCAGGAGCAATTAATATATAAGCATATGAGAAGGTTCAAAAAAGGAGTATTTATTGGAGTCGGCGGAAGCTTTGACGTCCTGAGTGGTGAGAAAAAAAGAGCGCCAAAATTCTTTGTAAAACATAATTTAGAATGGTTGTATAGAATTACGACAGAACCAAAAAGATTAAAGCGTTTCTGGGACAATAATGTGAAGTTTTTATTTGCTGTTGAAAGGGAAAAGCATGAAAAGGATTTTTGAAAAGATAAAAGAAAAGGGATTCCGAAAAAGTATCCGTATGATTTCTGTAAAATTTAAAAAACGAGAGACAAAAAGTGTACGGAGATTGTCGCCGAAAAAACAGTGGATAGTGGAAGAAATTTTAAATTCAAATTATGATACGATCGTTATTTTTGAAAATCATTTTGGATACTACAATATTATGATGCAAAGACCACAGCATATGACAAGGGAATTGAGTGATGAAAAAACACTTGTATTATATAATTCTTATTATGATATAGATTACCGAAACTCTGACAGAATTACTCGTTTAAAAAATAACTATTATATTTTAGATATGTACTATTATCGTGAAAAAATTTTGGAGATGTTAAAAGGGAAAGCTGTTAGGAAGCTGCTAATGGTATACTCTACAGATACTGTACCATTTTCCAGAATTAAGAAGTATCAAAATGAGGGTTTTTATATTCTATATGAGTATGTGGATGATATGAATCCTAATTTGATTTTACCTGATAAGCTTGGATTGATTACAGAACGCCATGAATTTCTGCTTCAAAGTGACAGAACCTTAACCGTTGCAACAGCAACTAAATTATATGAGAATGTACTTGGCAAAGAACCAACAGCAGCTGTGTCACTCATATCAAATGGCGCTGAATGTGCTAAATTCCTGGCAGACACACAAACCCAGGATTTGGAGTACTTATCATGGCTTAGGGAAGATTGTATCAAGGTTGGGTATTATGGAGCAATGGCAGCGTGGATTGACTATGATTTACTTAAGGAGCTGGCAGCAGACAGGTATCTCCAGATAATTCTTATTGGTGTGGAGCATGATGGGAGCCTAAAAGAAAGTGGTATTCTTAAGCTAGATAATGTGCGTTATTTCGGGAAAAAACCATATGATAAGCTGGCTGGATATACTCACTTTTTTGATGTTTGTATAATACCATTTCTTATAAATGATATTACAGAAGCGACTTCTCCGGTTAAACTGTTTGAATACATGTCAATGGGAAAACCAGTAGTGACAACAGCACTTCCAGAATGTAAAAAATATAATCTTGTGAGTATTGCAGCAGACAAGGATGAGTTTAAGGATAAGATTTATGAAGCAGCAGCAAAAGGGAAGGAAAAAGGATATATTGAAGCGTTAAGATTATGTGCACAAGAGAATGACTGGAAAGCAAAGGCAAAGGAGCTAAGAGAATATATAAAGGGAGTTCAGTGATGAAGGACAAATTGAGCAAGGTGAAGAATCTTGTAAAAAAATATGGATTTTTCGGAACCATTAAAAAGGTGGCAGGATATGTGTATTCTAATTATGTTGTCAGAGTATCAATTTTAGAGAAGGCATATGTGTTTTTGCATAAGAAGGAAATCAGAAGAAGGCTGGAAAGAATATTTGAAAAAGAGAATTTTGACCGTATTGTTGTATGGAGGAGTTCCTTTGGCTGGACAGTTCCTTTATATCAGCGTCCTCAGCATATTTTCAGCAATTTTGCAAAGCAGCGTACCCTGGTATTTTATGAAGTTACAAGGTTTACCGATGATGTAAAAAGGATAAAACGGCAGGCTTCGAATCTATATCTTGTGAATTTTATGAATGAAGCATTTGCAAAATATGTGTTTGAAGCAATTGAAAGACAGAATAAACCCAGATATGTGCAGTTTTACTCGACGGACTGGACGATTACAAAAAAACAGGCTTCTATATACAAGGAGAGAGGTTACCGTATTGTATATGAGTATATTGATGATTTAAATCCAAGTCTGGCAGGTACGGATACTCTTCCTGTAAATGTAAAAGATAAGTATGAGATGGTTATGAACGATAAAGAAGCAATTGTAGTTGTTACGGCAGATGCCTTGCAAAGAGATGTAATACAAAAGAGGGGCAGCGTGAATCTTGTATATTCAGGTAATGGAGTTGATTATAATCATTTTCATAATGATATTGACAGAAATTTTAAATTTGAGAAAAAGTATTCAGAAATATTAAAATTCGGGCAGCCGGTCGTAGGGTATTATGGGGCACTTGCAAAATGGTTTGATTATGATTTGATAAAATATATGGCTGCAAAGGGAAAATATCAGATCGTGTTATTTGGGATTAAATATGATGATTCATATGAAAAGGCAGGCTTAGATAAACTAGAGAATGTACATTTCTTAGGGTCAAGAGATTATCAGGTTTTACAGAATTATGCGAGTAAGATAGATGTACTGACAATTCCATTTTTAATTAACGACATAACAAAGGCAACATCTCCGGTTAAATTATTTGAATATATGGCATTAAACAAACCTATAGTTACCACAGATATGGATGAGTGTAGAAAATACGAATCTGTATTAATAGGCCGCGATCATGCTGAATTTATTGATAAGTTGGATGAGGCTATAAAAAAGAAATCAGATAGTAGTTACATGAAATTATTAGATAAAGAAGCGTTGGAAAACACATGGGAAGAAAAAGCAAAATTAATAATAGAAAAAATGAGAGAGTGCGAAGGCGTAGGAATACATTAAGAATACTTTCAGCTATTTTGGCTTTACTTATCTGTATTGCTGTTATATTATTTATTAGTAGGTTTATGAAAAAAGAGGATGTAACAGAAAAGAGTTTTGAAGCAGTTAAGACAACAAAAGCAGAGGAAAAAAAGAAAGAAAAACTTTCAGATTACACTGTTGAACTTCAGGGGGAGGCAGCAGTGACTATTGCTTTGGGCGAAGATTTTCAGGATCCGGGCGCTGTAGTAAAAGACAGTGATGGTAAAATATCAGATAGGCAGATAGAGGTGGACGGTTTAGACCTCACTACGGCCGGTGAACATAAGGTTCTTTATAAAGTAACAGATGAAGAAGGAAGAGAAGCTTCGGCTGAACGAATAGTAACAGTGACGCCTAATCTGGAATATAATACAGCTGGTCTGCCAATCTGTATGTTTCATTATGTTTATGAGACAGGTAATCCGCCTGAGAATGTAGACGCTAACTTTATTGATACCAGTACACTTGAGGAAGAGCTAAAATATTTAAGTGAAAATGGATACTATTTTCCTACATGGCCGGAAGTGAGAGAGTATCTTGAAGGAAAGAGGCTGCTCCCAGAAAAGAGTATTGTCATTACTTTTGATGACGGGCCAAGTTATATGAATTTGGGAATTCCTTTACTTGAGAAGTATGAGGTGATGGCAACTTCTTTCGTGATAACAAGCTATTATGACAGCAAGGAGATGCTGTATTCTTACACGAGTGATTATCTTGCATTTGAGTCACATTCACACAATATGCACAGGGGCGGTGGTAACATTGGGCACGGAGGAATTTTTCCAGCTATGGGAGAAGAGGAGGCGTTAGCTGATTTGAGGCAGTCAACTGACCTTTGTGGAAATAATAATGCATTCGCGTATCCTTTTGGGGATTATACAGGGGAATGTGAAAAGATATTAGAAAAGGCTGGCTTTTTATGTGCTGTTACAACAGAAGCAGGTAAGTGTTATCCGGGAGATGACCCCTATGCATTAAAAAGAGTGCGGATGAGTGGACAACAGTCTCTGGATGAGTTTGTAGGAAAGATACAATAGACTGGAAGAAAGGATAGTATAGGTATGGCAAATCGGAAAAGACGTAGGAGAAGAGGAAGAAGAAAAAAAGGGAGTTGGTTTAGCCGTCTTACACTTGGAGGGAAAATAGGAGTATGTATCTGCGGAGTACTGTTATGTTTTGTCACAACAGGGGTTATTTATGTAGCTGCAAAACTCGGAAAGATTGAAACGAAAGATATTCCGAAGGAAGATATTATTATTAATGAAGAAGTAGAAAAAAAGCTGGCGGACCTGGGGAAGGGTTATCTAAATGTTGCTTTATTTGGAGTAGATTCCAGAGAGGGTGATCTAGGCGAGGGAACGCGTACAGATTGTATTATTGTTGCCAGTCTGAATAAAGAGACAAAAGAGATTCGTATGGTATCAGTATACCGTGATACAGTATTGGATTTGTCAGAAGGAACTTTGCAGAAATGTAATGCGGCTTATAGCTTTGGCGGCCCGAAGATGGCGATTAATATGCTGAACATGAATCTTGATTTGGATATAGAAGATTATGTGACTGTAGATTTTGCTGCTATAGCTGAAGCTATAGACCTGCTTGGAGGCATAGAGGTTGATGTACTCCCGGAAGAGGTGGAGCCTATGAATGAGTACATTGGTGAGACTGCAACAGTTGCGGGGAAAGAAGCTAACTTGATTGGAGCATCAGGGCTGCAGCATTTAGATGGTGTTCAGGCGACTACTTATGCCAGAATCCGTTCTACAGCGGGCGGGGATTTTACCCGGACAGAGAGGCAGCGGCTGGTAATACAGAAGATAGTTGAGAAAGCACAAAAGTCAGATTTAATGACTATTAATAAGATTATAGATACTGTGTTTCCCAGAATATCTACAAGCTTTAGTGTTACTGAGATTTTAAATTATGCTCAGTATTTTGCAGAATACAAGCTGGGGTCAAATACAGGATTTCCTATTGATAAGACAACAGATACAGTTTCTGGTCTTGGAAGTATTGTAATTCCGGTAGATTTGTCAGATAATGTAAGGCAGCTGCATGAATTTTTATTCGAAGTTGTTGGATATTCACCTTCTTCAACTGTAAACACAGTCAGTGGAAATATTGTTGCTAGAATAGGACAAAGGGATGTTATGAGTGAAGAAGAGTTAAATACGCAGATATATACGGTTGATCCAAAGGAAGGCTCTAATTATAATTGGACAGAGGATATAGACTATGATAATACGTGGAGCGGAACCGGAGAAGGAGATGGGACCTGGAATGGGGACGGAAGCGAAGACGGGACATGGGAAGGAGATGAAAGCGGAGGGGAAACTTTAGAAGGAGACGGGACCTGGAATGGGGACGGAAGCGGAGGCGGAACTGAAAGTGGTACAGACTCAGAACCTCTGACACAATAGTCTAAAAAATGCATAATACAAAGGAGAACGATATTTATGAAAAATAAGAGAATATTAATGCTAATATTGCTTTGTTTTGCTCTATTTTTGGGCAGCAGCATTGTTGCTACGGCAGAAGAGAATATTGAGGGAGAGGAAGTACTTGAGGGAATTTCCGGAGAGAACATTGAAGGAGAGGAAGCATTCGGGGAAATTTTCGGAGAAAATATTGATAACGAGAATATAATGGAAATACAAGGCAGTATTAGCAATGATGCAGAACAGCCCGAAATACAAGGGGTATATACGAATCTTGATGATTTAATGCCAATAGGGGAGGGGGATGTATCTAAGGACATAAATAGCGTATTGAATGGATGGGTGGAGGATAGTGATGGTACACATTACTATATAGAAGGAAAAGCCATCGTAAATAGTGGCTATCAGATTGATAATCAATGGTATTATTTTGATAGTCATGGAGTGCTGATGCAAAACTGGTTTCGACAAAAAGGAAACGACTGGTATTATTACGACGAAAACGGCTGTTTGGTAAAAAGTGTAGAACTGGATATCGATGGAAGACATTATAGATTTAAAAGCAGCGGAGCAGCCTTTCAGGGATGGGATGAAAGCAGGACATATTATTATATAGAGCAAGGATACAGAGCAAGTAGTATTGGGCTTAAAATAGATGGACATTGGTATTATTTTGATACGAATTGTGAAGTATTGAAGGGATGGCGAGAAAAACAGGGCGGCTGGTATTACTATGACGAAAATGGCTATTTAGTAGTAAATCAGGGCATTAAATGGGAGGGCAGCTGGTATTACCTTACAAGTAGTGGTAGAAGGCTTCAGTCGGAATTCCGCCTAAAAGGAAATGACTGGTATTATTATGATGAAAATGGCTGCCTGGTAAAAGACGTAGAACTGGATATTGATGGGAAACATTACAAATTTAAAAGCAGCGGAGCAGCCTTTCAAGGATGGGACGAAAATAGAAAGCATTATTATATAGAACAAGGATATCGAGCATCTAGTATCGGTTTAAAGATAGACGGGTATTGGTATTATTTTGATATGAATTGTGAAATATTGAAGGGGTGGCGAGAAAAGCAGGCAGGCTGGTATTATTATGATGAAAATGGCCATTTAGTAATAAACCAGGGCGTTAAATTAGAAGAATATTGGTATTATCTCACAAGCAGCGGAAGGAGGCTGCAATCGGAGTTCCGCTTAAAAGGAAGTGACTGGTTTTACTATGATGAGGATGGACACCTGGTAAAAAATTTAGATGTGGAAATTGATGGTTATCGTTATATTTTTACAAGCAGTGGAGCAGCCTTTCAGGGGATACGCCAGGAAAGTGGAAAGACAATTGGTTTTGATGAATATGGGAGGCAGGCATTTAATAAGGGAGTAAAGGCAGGAGGATACTGGTATTATTTTAAAGAAGATGGAAGTATGCTTACTGGCTGGAGAAATAAGAACGGAGAGAATTATTACTATGAAGGCAACGGAAGATTGGTTGTTAATAAAGGCCTGAAAATTGATGGATACTGGTACTATTTTACTAGTAGTGGAAGAATCCTGAAAGGTTGGAGAACAAAAGGTAATGATTTGTTCTACTATGATAATGAGGGACATTTGGTAACAAGCTGCAGAATGACAATTGATGGAGTAGAATACGAGTTTGGAACAAATGGCGCAGCAGTAAAATACCGTTACAAAAGGGCAGTAAATGCAATCTTAAATGAGGCAGGGAGAGATTTAAACTCTTGCTATTGGTGGGCAGTTAATAATATTGGCTATGAAACACTACCGATACCAATGGATCCACCTGCTGGATATACCAGAGAAGAAGGATATGCTATCTATGCAGTAGAAAACAGGAGGGGGAATTGTTATTGTTATGCAGCAGCATTTGCAGCAGCAGCAAGAGCCCTGGGTTATGATGCAGTCTTTGTAGAGGGGCAGGTTGGAATGGCGGCTGGGGGATATGCTCCGCATGGCTGGGTTGTAATCAATATTGATGGAGCTTCCTATATCTGTGATCCTGAGGCTCAATATGAAATAGGCAGATACAATTTCTATATGCAGCCAATTTTCAGTACAGTTTTAAGTTATTCATGGTAGTGAGGAATAAAAAAGATGGTTTTTAGTTCGTTAACATTTTTGTGTGTATTTCTCCCTACAGTGTTTTTGCTGTATTATTTGACCCCATCTGTGCGTATGCAGAATATTTTATTGATAGTAGCAAGCTTAGTATTCTATGCATATGGAGAGCCAGTTTATATATTGCTGATGTTGTTTAGCATTTTAATAAACTATGGATTTGGGCTGTTACTGGAAAAGGCAGAGATGATGACTGTATGGCGGAGAGCTACTGTTATAACAGCTGTATTTGTAAATCTTGGTGTCCTTTTTGTATTTAAGTATTTAGATTTAACGATAAAGACGCTTAGCCAGATTAGTCATAAGGAATTTCCTATGACTAATTTAGCGCTGCCGATAGGAATTTCGTTTTTCTCTTTTCAGGCAATGTCTTATGTAATCGATGTATACAGAGGCAGAGTGCCTGCAGAAAAAAATTTATTTAATATTATGCTATATATTGCTTTTTTTCCTCAATTAATAGCTGGCCCAATTGTGAAATTTCATGACATACAGATGCAGCTTCACAATCGTAAGAGGGATGCAAAAGAAATTGCAGAAGGAAGTCGGAGATTTATTGTGGGGCTGGCAAAAAAAGTTTTGATTTCAAATACAATGGCCGTTTCAGTAGACATGCTATTTTCAGTAGAAACTGCAAAACTTAATATTTTTTCAGCTTGGACAGCGGCGTTGTCGTATTTGTTCCAGATTTATTTTGATTTCAGCGGATATAGTGATATGGCAATTGGTCTGGGGCACATGTTTGGGTTTCAATTTCAGGAGAATTTCAATTATCCATATATATCAGAGAGTATACAGGAGTTTTGGCGTAGGTGGCATATTTCTCTTTCGACATGGTTTAAAGAGTATGTTTATATCCCATTGGGAGGAAATAGAAAAGGAAGATTACGTACGTACATTAATAAATGGATTGTATTCTGTGCGACAGGAATTTGGCATGGTGCGAATTGGACCTTTTTGTTATGGGGAATTTGGCATGGCAGTTGGATTTTAATTGAAGATATATTGAAAATTAAAAAATGGCCTTTAATTTTTCGCCATAGCTATACATTATTAATTATATGTGTAGGGTTTGTAATGTTTCGTGCTAACAGCATGCTGCAGGGAATCCAAATAATTGGAAAAATGTTTGGCGGGTGGACATTTGAAAAAATGCAGATGAATTTACTTTTTTCACAATTATCCCCGCTGTTTATGTTTACATTTGTCTGCGCAATTATAGGAAGTACGCCAATTGTTAAACGTATAATACATCTTGCGGAAGCAAATAGGAGGGCTGGAACGGAGTGGGTCAAATATGGAGGTAGTGTCATATTACTAATTCTCTCGATGCTAAGCCTTTCAGGAGGAACATATAATCCATTTATTTATTTCCGATTTTAGAGTTAGAGGGGAAGGTGCGATGAAAAAAAGGTATTTGATATATATAATGCTAATATGGGGGATTTTAGTTTTTCCATTTGCAGGAATGATATGCTGGACTACAAATGAGACAACAGAGAACACAGAATTAGCTGAATGGCCTGAATTAAAGGAAAATGGAAGATGGAATAAGAATTTCCTTTCAGATGCGGGAAGCTATTTTGAGGATCACTTCGCCTTTCGTCAGTACATGGTCACAGCAAATTCAGAATTGTATGGAGCTGTTTTTCATATGAGTCCAATTTCGAAAGTTGTTGTTGGAAAAAAGGGATGGTTATATTTCGACGGGACATTGAAAGATTACCAAGGAACAGATGTTTTTACCGAACGAGAATATTTTGCAGTTGTGCATAATCTGTCATTGATTCAGCAATATGTGGAACAACAGGGCAGCAAGTTCTTCTTAACTATTGCTCCGAATAAAAATAGTTTATATGGGGAATATATGCCGTATTATTTAAAAAGTGGAAGCGAGAGGAATATGAGTGAGCTTCCAAAGAGATTAAAAAATGCGGGGATTAATTATGTGGACTTATTTACAGCCTTTGGAAACCAGGATGAAATACTATACTTTAAGAGAGATTCCCATTGGAATGTAAAAGGAGCTGTTCTTGCTTATAATGTGTTAGCAGATGCTATGGAGATGGAACATGAAACTTATTTAAATGTGCCAGTTGAACAGGTGAGAATGCATAGAGGAGATTTGGATTTAATGCTTTATCCATTGGCAGCAGAGAAAGAGAATGATTATATTTATAACAATGTATGGAAACACTTTTATGTGAATAATGTGTCAGATAATATGGATGAGTGGATTGAGACATGCCATCCCGAAAAGACGGGAACTTTATTGATGTATCGTGATTCATTTGGAGAAAGCCTGCTTCCTTTTTTTGCAGAGGCAGTGAATAAAGGGTACTTTTCAAGACTGGTTCCTTATAATCTGACTCAGATAGAGCAATACAACCCTGATTACGTGATAATAGAACGTGTTGAACGTGAAATTTCAGACTTTATGAAAAAAGCTCCTATAATGGAACCGGTAGTGGTTGAGAATATTTTGACATTGGAGAACAAGACAGATTCCACTATAACTGCAGAAAAGCAAGGTTCTTATCTGATGGTTTCAGGCAAAATTGATTCTGATTATATAGAAGACGAAACAGAAATATTTGTTTCTATCAGAGACAATGACTCAATGGAAACAAAAACTTACCCAGTATTCTATATACAGTCAGGAGAGGGAGAAATATCAGGATATCAGGTCTATCTGAAAGGTAGATCTGTTCCAATAGGAAATATACATATTAATACTATTGTAGAAAATGAAGGTCAATTTGTGATTGTAGCATCACAGGATACAAACTGGGAATAGGGAGGAACTATAGAATGAAAAAATTGAAGTTTATATTGCCTATGTTGATTTTGTGTATAGGAATATTTATGACAGGCTGCGGAAAGAAAGAAGATGTAAAAAAAGATATAAAACAAGATTCAGAAACGGAAAAGAAAGAAGAAGAGGAGCAAAAAGAGGTATACATAACCATAGGGAATAAGTCAGAAGAAGCGTATAATATATATGTTACAAATCATACAGGCAGAGGAATTACTCAAGTTATGTTTAAGACATCAGACAAAGCGGAATATCCGTCTAATATGATGAAGGCAGATGAGGTGTGGCCAGATAATGAGACAGCAGAGATTTTTTATATACCAGAATCAATGGCAGTAAAAGATGGTGAAGATGTTAAAAAGGAGGCCGCTTCGGGTAAGTCTCTAAACATTGTTTATAATGTTAAATTTGTATTGGATGATGGTAGTGAGTTCGAACTGAGTTCTTTGGGAATAGAAGATATTGATAAAGATGTAGAGCTGTGCTTTGAGGATAATGTTGGTTTTGTTAAATATGTAAGTAAGAATACGAAGGCCGAGGTTTCTACAAAAGAACAGGAGATAGGAGCCAGAGCACAAAAAGAAGCAGAGGCTCAGGCAGCGGCAGAAGCTCAGGCGGCAGCAGAGGCTCAGGCAGCGGCAGAGGCTCAGGCAGCGGCAGAAGCTCAGGCGGCAGCAGAGGCTCAGGCGGTACAAAACACATATGAGGATACAACGTATTATGATAATACTTATAATGATGAATCATATAATGATGAATCATATAATGATGAATCTTATGATGATAGCTCTTATGTGGATACGGCTCCAGCACAAGACTCAGATAGTTGTTTGGGAGGAGTAGCTATTAATCCATAAAGTGCATAACTAAGAGTTATAAAGCATTGCATTGGCTGTATAGTATTAAAGTGCTAGATTAGAATGATAAGAAGAGTTTGACGGACTGGAAGAAAAACTAGTCTATCGAGCTCTTTTTAAATACAGGTTTCGATACTAAAATCTATTATAAAGGTTTACAAAATGTTAAGAATTTGTTACAATCAAGCTTATTAATGTAATATTTACATTTATGGAGGTATTATATGTGTGGAATTGTTGGTTACATTGGAAATAAGCAGGCAGCGCCAATCCTGTTAGACGGTCTATCCAAACTGGAATACAGAGGATATGATTCTGCCGGAATTGCAGTATATAATGATGAAAAGATTGATATGGTAAAATCAAAGGGCCGTCTGAAGGTTTTGGACGAGCTGACACATGGCGGGGAAACTCTGCCAGGTACTGTCGGTATCGGACATACAAGATGGGCAACCCATGGTTCACCGTCAGATAAAAATGCACATCCTCATTTTAACAAAGATAACAGTATTGTTGTAGTGCATAACGGAATTATAGAAAATTATTTGAAATTAAAAAAGAAATTAGAGAAAAAGGGCTATGAGTTTGTCTCAGAAACAGACACAGAGATTGTAGCACATCTATTAGATTACTATTATAAAGGGAATCCCTTACAGGCAGTGACAAAAATCATGCACCGTATGGAGGGCTCCTATGCACTGGGGATTATCTTTCGGGATCACCCGGATGAGCTTTATGCAGTCCGAAAAGATAGTCCTCTTATTGTAGGTCACACAGATGGCGGTAATATTATAGCCTCTGATGTACCAGCAGTGTTAAAATATACCCGTAATGTATTTTTTATTGAAAATGAAGAAATTGTCCGAATGACAAGAGACACTATGGAATTCTTTACAGTAGATGAAGAGCCTATAGAAAAGGAGTCTGTTAAGATTGACTGGGATATTAATGCGGCAGAAAAGGGGGGCTATGAGCATTTTATGCTCAAGGAAATGTATGAACAGCCCAAAGCTCTTACAGATACATTTTCTCCTAGGTTAAAGAACGGAAATATTGTGATAGAAGAATTGAATATGTCAGATGAGGATATAAAAGCAATTAAAAAGATTATGATTGTTGCCTGCGGCTCAGCTTACCATACTGGTATTACCAGTAAATATGTATTTGAAGATATGGCAAGGATTCCGGTAGAGGTGGACCTTGCATCAGAGTTTCGGTACCGCAGGCCTATTTTAGAGGATGGAACGCTGGTGATTGTGATTAGTCAGTCAGGCGAGACGGCAGATACGCTGGCGGCTCTTAGAGAATCACAGGAATTGGGGGCCAAGGTTCTGGGTATTGTAAATGTGGTAGGAAGCTCTATTGCCAGAGAAGCTGATAATGTCATGTATACCTGGGCGGGACCGGAGATTGCCGTTGCTACTACGAAAGCCTATTCTGCACAGCTAATTGCATTATATCTTCTGGCGATGAAATTTGCATATGTGCGGGGGACAATAGATACTTCTGAGCTGGCGGAGATGATTGAGGATATGAAAGCTCTTCCAGCCCAGGTTGAAATGCTGTTGAATAATAAGGGGAAGATACAGAAGTTTGCAAACCGCTATCTTGCAGCAAAGGACGTATTTTTCATTGGCCGAGGAATTGATTATGCAATTTCGCTGGAGGGGTCTCTTAAGCTAAAGGAGATATCCTATATTCATTCAGAGGCATATGCAGCGGGAGAGCTGAAGCATGGAACCATATCTCTGATTGAGGAAGGAACGCTTGTTGCAGCAGTTTTGACACAGAGAGATTTGTATAAAAAAATGATTAGTAATATGGTAGAGGTTGGTACAAGAGGAGCGTTTGTGCTGGCAGTTACAAATGATGGAAATGTAGAGGTAGAACGGGCGGCTGATTATGTCATTTACATTCCGGAAACAAATCGGTATTTTACCAATTCTTTGGCGATTATACCACTTCAGCTGTTTGGATATTACATTGCGATTGGAAGAGGCTGCGATGTTGATAAGCCAAGAAATCTTGCAAAATCTGTTACTGTGGAATAGTTTATAAATTGTTATCAGGAGAAGGAAATATGTATGATTATTTGATTGTAGGGGCAGGGCTGTTTGGCTCAATTGTTGCATGCGAGGCAAGGAAGCTGGGAAAGCGGTGTCTTGTTGTGGAAAAAAGAAACCATATTGGAGGAAATGTTTATACCGAGGAGATAGAAGGAATTCAGGTACACCGGTATGGGGCTCACATTTTCCACACGAGTAATAAAGCGGTGTGGGATTATATCAATCAGTTTGCAGAATTTAACAGATATACGAACAGTCCGGTTGCGTATTATAAAGGTGAGATATATAATCTACCTTTTAATATGAATACATTTAACAGGATGTGGGGGGCTGTTACTCCTGAGGATGCAAAAAGAATCATAGAAAAGCAGCGCAGAGAATGTGCAGTTGATGTGCCCCGCAATCTGGAGGAACAAGCACTCAATCTTGTAGGCGGGGATATATATGAAAAACTGGTAAAGGGTTATACAGAAAAGCAGTGGGGATGTAAGGCCTCAGAACTGCCGCCGGAGATTATTAAGCGTCTTCCAGTCCGGTTTACTTATGATAATAATTACTTTAATGATTTTTATCAGGGAATTCCGATTGGAGGATATACACAAATTATAGAGAAGATGCTGGATAAAATAGAGGTTCAATTGAACACTGACTATCTGGAGCATAGAGAGTTACTTCGGAAACTGGCTGGGACGGTTATATTTACAGGTCCGATAGACGAATATTTTGAATACTGTTATGGGGAATTAGAGTATCGTTCCGTTCGGTTTGAGACAGAGGTTCTGGATATGCAGAATTACCAGGGCAATGCAGTTGTGAATTATACGGAATATGAAATTCCATATACCCGCATTATAGAGCATAAGCATTTTGAATATGGAAACCAATGTAAAACAGTGATTTCCAAGGAATATCCGGTCACATGGAAACGGGGCTATGAGCCATATTATCCCGTAAATAACGAGAAAAATAATAAGCTGTATCAAAGATATACAGAGAAGGCAGAACAGGAAAAGGGAGTACTATTTGAAGGAAGGCTTGGAAAATATCGTTATTATGATATGCATCATATTGTTGCAGAAGCATTAGAATGTTCGAAAAAGATGAAGTGAGGCTGATTATGGCGAAAAGAAGGCAAAAGCAGTTGAAAGCAGCAAAAGCGGCTAAAGCCAGAAAAACTAAAAGGCGCAGAAGAAAGAAAAGAGTGGCGGTATTAGTGCTGGAAGTTCTTATTCTTACAATACTTGCAGGAACAGCCTATGTTATGGCGAAATATGACAAATTTCAAAAAGTAGCCATTGATAAGAATGATCTGGAAATTAATGATGGAATTGCGCTGGAGGGTTATACAACAGTTGCATTATTTGGAGGTGATTCCAGGGACGGACAACTGGATGCCGGAACACATGCAGATACGATTATTGTTGCGGCGATTGATAATGAGTCTAAAGAGATACGAATGGCATCTGTTTATAGAGATACTTATTTACAGCAAGCAGACGGAACATATAATAAAGCCAATAGTGCATACTTTAATGGTGGTCCCAAAGAGGCAATTAATATGTTAAACAAAAACTTGGATTTGGATATTGAGGATTATGTAACAGTTGACTTTAAGGCTTTATCTGATACGATTGATCTGCTGGGAGGGCTTGAGATAGAGGTATCTGCTGAAGAAGCAGCTATGCTGAATGAATACGTGGTCGAAACTGCAACTGTGGCGGGGAAGGAAGCACATTATTTAGATGGAGCAGGAACATATAATATGGATGGTCCCCAAGCAGTTACCTATGCGCGGCTTCGGAAGCTGGAGGGGGGAGATTACAAAAGGACAGAAAGGCAGCGCCTTGTAATTCAGAAAATGTTTGATAAGGGGATAAAAACGGATCTTTCAACTATTAATAAGATAATAGACAAAGTTTTTCCGCAGGTTTCTACAAGCTTTACATTGCCGGAGCTTATCGGGCTTGCATCAGGGCTGACAAAATATAATCTGGGAGAAAATACAGGATTTCCTATCGAGAAAACAGATGATACACGTGCAGATGTTGGAAGCATTGTAATCCCTGTTGGGTTGAGAGAAAATGTGCAGGAGCTTCATGAATTTTTATATCCAAAGGAAACAGATTATGCAGTATCAGATACGGTTGGATTTATAGCTGATGAAATTTCTTATTTTACAGGAGTTATAAGGTACGATGACGGAACTGGTAGCGAAATCACTGACTATAACAGCTATTCTGGCGGGGATAATTACAGTAATGATGACTACGGTGGGTATGACTATGGCGATGATTACAGTAATGATGACTATGGCGAATATGACTATAGTGATGATGACTACGGCGGAAATGATTATAACAACGGATACTAGGATAATACTGGAAAGTAATAATTGTGATATGAATTGTTTGTCAAAAAGTAGAAAATTTTTTAGGTATATGGTAAAATAAACTGGTATAATACAATTCCAAAGAGGAAAGAGGATATAAGACATGAAAGCAGTGAAAAAAATTAATGCTGTTTTACTGGCATTAGTATTTTATGTACTATGTGTTCCGATGACTGCTTATGCGGCAGACGGCAGTATCACCTTTACAGACCCGGAAACAGCAGTAGGAGAGATGGTAGACGTAAAGTGTGTTGTGCGCTCGGATACAGGGGAGCTTGGAGATGTTAAAATAAGTCTAAGCTATGACAGCGCATCTCTTAGATTTGAGTCAGGTGAAGGAGTCAGTGAAAACGGAAGCGGCTCACTTGTCTATACCGGAACAGGCGGGACTACAGAGGTATCCTTTACAATGCAGTTCCAGGCTTTGGCGGAAGGAAGTGCAAAGGTGTCTTTGGCGGATGTATCAGTTACATCAGGTTATGGAGCCACATTGTTATTTGAGGAGGGCGATTCCACAGTATCAATCGGACCTGGTGATCCGTCGAAAATCAAAACGGACTCTGCCGCGCCGACGGCATCCGCAGGAGATATGCAGGTGGAAGTGAATGGTACTTCCTATACGTTGACTGATAATTTTGCAGATGCAGATATTCCGACAGGATATACAAGGACTTCTGTTACACTAGACGGCCAGGAGCGGCAGATGGTAACCAATGAATCCGGGATGATTTATCTTGGATATCTGTTGG
Source organism: Lachnospiraceae bacterium (assembly GCA_910575605.1). GTDB lineage: Bacteria > Bacillota > Clostridia > Lachnospirales > Lachnospiraceae > CAPEBR01. The sequence continues at coordinate 54,465 of CAJTEW010000010.1, read as the reverse complement.
GGGGACAGAATTCAGGAGAGTTTTATATTTATAATGATGAAAACGCAACCTTTTCTCCGTATGAGGAGATTACAATCTCAGATACTACATCTATTGTTGTATTAAGTGATACTTCTAAGGTAAAGCTTCCGAACAGCTATCAGGAAGCAAAGCTGACCCTCAATGAGAAGGAATTTCCTGTATGGCAGGATAATGAACATGATGGGTATTATATTCTACATGCTATGAATAGCAGCGGAAAGACAGGCTATTATCAGTATGATGTGGGAGAAGGTACTTATCAGCGGATTGAGATTTCAGCAAAAGAGGAAAAAAAGGATAATGACAGCTCCTTAATAGGAAAAATCCGGGGTCTTGTAGACAACCACCTTCAATTGATGGTTGGTATTATGGGATTAGGAAGCCTTGCTGTTTTTATACTTATCATAGTTCTTGCAGTAAAGCTTCGTAATCGTAATCTGGAGCTTGACGATCTTTATGATGAGTATGGCATTGATATGGAAGATGGAGAACCGGAAAAGCCGGCAGTAAAGGACAAAAAATCCAAATCAGGTGTGGCAGCTAAGGCAGCCCGTCATAAGTATCAGGACAATTTCTTTGAGGATGAAGATGATTTTGACGAGGATGACTTCGACGAAGATGATTTCGATGAAGACGACTTTGACGAGGAAGATTTTGAGGAGGATAACTTAAAAGAGAGTCCCTCCAAAATAAAAGCCTTCGGGATGGCAGACTTTGATGAGGATGATTTTGATGAGGAAGATTTCGAGGAGGAGGACGATATTTTCTCCGATAAGAATATAAAGAAATACGATACAAAAGCAGTCCGCCGGAGCATGCGCATCAGCGACTTGGACGACACGGACGGACTGGGCGAGCTTATGGAGGATCTTGCAATGGAGAGACCGGGACATCAGGAAAAGGATGATGCCTTTAAGGTTGATATTGTTGATTTGGATTAATGGCACAAGTCCGAAAAACTATATTTATAGCTTTTCGGACTTATTTTCAAGATTATCAGGGAGAAGCATTATATGAAATGGAATAAATTTCGTTTAAAGACAACAACAGAAGCAGAGGACATTGTAAGCAGCATGCTTTATGACCTTGGCGTGGAGGGTGTGCAGATTGAGGACAAGGTGCCTCTTACAAAGGAGGAAAAGGACCAGATGTTTGTGGATATCCTGCCGGATATTCCAGAGGACGACGGAAGTGCGTACCTGACCTTTTATCTGGAAGAAGGTGAGAAGACAAAGGAGCTTCTATTGAATGTAGGAAAGGAGCTTGAGGAAATGCGTGCATATGTGAATGTAGGGGAGTGCACCATTGAAGAGTCCCAGACCGAGGATGTGGACTGGATGAATAACTGGAAGAAGTATTTTCACCAGTTTTATATTGACGATATTCTTGTCATACCGTCCTGGGAAAAGGTAAAGGCTGAAGATGAAGGAAAGCTTATCATTCACATTGACCCGGGCACAGCCTTTGGGACAGGTATGCATGAGACGACTCAGCTCTGTATCCGGGCGCTTAAAAATTATGTGAAGGCAGGAGATCGCGTGCTGGATGTAGGATGCGGAAGTGGCATTCTAGGGATGCTTGCCCTTAAGTTTGGCGCCGAATATTCAGTGGGCACAGATCTTGATCCCTGCGCTATCACTGCAGCCTGCGAGAATATGGAGGAAAACGGAATCACAGAGGACTGCTATGAAGTGATACTTGGCAATATTATTGATGATAAGGCAGTGCAGGACAAGATTGGATATGGAAAATATGATATTGTGGCAGCAAATATTCTAGCAGAGGTGCTTGTGCCTCTCACTCCGGTTATCGTAAATCAAATGAAGCCGGGGGGAATCTATATTACAAGTGGTATTATAGATGATAAGGAAGTGACGGTTGTAGAGACTGTGAAAGAGGCAGGCCTTGAGATTCTGGAGGTGAATCATCAGGGAGAATGGGTATCTGTTACAGCGAGGAAAAGAGATGCATAGCTTTTTTGTTACTCCTTCCCAGGTGGAAGGAGAGAAGATTTATATTGAAGGTTTTGATGTGAATCATATGAAAAATGTGCTTCGCATGCATCGGGGAGAACGGCTGATGGTAAGCGACGGAAACAACTGCCGTTATTTGTGTGAGCTTTGTGATTATGAGGCGGAAGCCGGCAGAGAGAAAGGCAGTACAGAAGAGGACAGGAATAGGGCAGGCAGGGCAGTACTTCAAGTGATTTCCATAGAGGAGGATACGAGGGAGCTTCCCTCCCGCATCTATTTGTTCCAAGGGCTTCCCAAACAGGACAAGATGGAGCTGATTGTACAGAAATGTGTGGAGCTTGGTGTTTATGAGATTATTCCCACAGCTATGAAGCGCTGTATCGTTAAGCTGGACGAGAAGAAGGCAGAGAAAAAAAGGGATAGGTGGCAGCAGATTGCACAGAGTGCTGCAAAGCAGGCGGGAAGGGGAATTATCCCCCAGGTAACGGAGGTTCTTTCTTATGAGGAGGCTCTTAAGAAGGCAGAAGAGCTTGATGTAATTTTGTTTCCCTATGAGCTTTATGAGGGAATGGAAGAGACGAAACAGGTGATTGAGGGAATAAAACCCGGGAAGTCGGTGGGGATATTTATCGGTCCGGAAGGCGGCTTTGATCGGGATGAGGTACTGCTTGCTTGTAAGGCAGGGGCAAAGGAAATCACTCTTGGAAAGCGGATTCTTCGCACAGAGACAGCAGGCCTTTCAATAGTTTCTATTCTCATGTTCCATTTAGAAGGGAAGTAACATATTCTGATAATAAAAAAACAAAACAGGAAGTGAGTAAATGAAGGAAGTATATCTGGATAATTCTGCCACGACGAGAGCTTATGATAGTGTTGGAGAGCTTGTGAGAAAGGTAATGTGCGAGGATTATGGGAATCCGTCTTCCATGCACAGGAAGGGTGTTGAGGCAGAAAAGTATATAAAAGAAGCAAAAGAGACACTGGCTAAGCTGTGTAAGGTAAAGGAAAAAGAGATTTTCTTTACATCCGGCGGTACCGAGAGTGATAATCTTGCACTTATCGGGGCTGCAAGAGCGAATAACCGCCTGGGGAAGCATCTGATAACCTCAGCTATTGAGCATCCGGCAATCATTAATACCATGCGCTATCTCGAAGAGGAGGGGTACCGCGTTACATTTCTTCCTGTAGACAGGTATGGGAGAATTCGTCTGGAAGCGCTTAAGGAGGCCCTCTGCGAGGATACGATTCTAGTGTCGATTATGTATGTAAATAATGAAGTGGGTTCAGTTCAGCCAATCCAGGAGGCGGCCGGGATTGTAAAGGCTTATAACAAAAATATTCTTTTTCATGTGGATGCTGTGCAGGGATTTGGAAAATATAGGATTTATCCCAAACGGCTTAAAGTAGATATGTGCTCCATAAGCGGACACAAGATTCACGGACCTAAGGGAATAGGGGCTTTGTATATTGAAGAGAATGTAAAGATTAAACCTATTGTTTTTGGGGGAGAGCAGCAAAAAAACATTCGTTCCGGGACAGAAAATGTGGCCGGAATTGCAGGACTTTCCCTTGCAGCCCGGACAATTTATGAGAATCTTGATGAAAAAGTTGAGAAAATGCGGGGACTTAAACAACATTTTATTGAGGGTGTCACAAGAATTAAGAATACTACTGTCCATGGGCTTTATGATGAAACGTCAGCACCCCATATTATCAGTGTAGGCTTTGCAGGAATTAGGAGTGAAGTACTGCTCCATGCTCTGGAGGATAAGGGGATCTATGTATCGTCAGGTTCTGCCTGCGCCTCAAACCATCCGCAGGTGAGCGGAGTTCTTCGGGGAATAGGTGCGGGCCAGGAGTTTTTGGACGCTACTTTGCGCTTCAGTATGTCGGAATTCACGACACTGGAGGAAATTGACTATACGCTGGATACTTTGTATAATATAGTACCTATGCTTCGAAAATATACCAGACGTTGATGGAAATCAGAAAGAGGAGAAAATAATATGCGTTTTTCTACGTTTTTATTAAAATACGGGGAAATAGGAATCAAGGGAAAGAACCGTTATCTGTTTGAGGATGCCCTGGTACGCCAGGTAAAAAGAGCCCTTTCTAAGGTAGACGGAGAGTTTAAGGTGTATAAATCCCAGGCAAGAATCTATGTGGACTGTGAGGGAGAGTACGATTATGAGGACACGGTAGAGCATCTTAAGAGGGTATTCGGACTTGTGGGCATTTGTCCGGTAGTAAGGCTTAAAGATGAAGGCTTTGAGGAGCTTAAGAAGGATGTTGTGTCATACATGGATGAGATTTATCCAGAAAAAAAACTTACATTTAAAGTAGAGACAAGAAGGGCGAAAAAGTCCTATCCAAAGAATTCTATGGAAATCAGCCGCGATTTGGGAGAAGCGGTTCTTTATGCATTTCCAGATATCCGGGTAGATGTACACCACCCGGATGTCATGTTGAATGTGGAGGTGCGGACGGACGGCATCTATGTCTATTCACAAGTTATCCCCGGGGCAGGCGGTATGCCTGTGGGAACAAACGGAAAGGCAATGCTTCTTTTGTCCGGTGGCATTGACAGCCCTGTGGCAGGATATATGATTGCAAAGCGTGGAGTGGAGCTCGAGGCAGTTTATTTCCATGCGCCGCCGTATACCAGTGAGAGGGCAAAGCAGAAGGTTGTGGACCTGGCGGAAATTGTTTCTAGATATGCAGGGCCCATAAAGCTTCATGTGGTGAATTTCACAGATATACAGCTGTATATTTACGACCAGTGTCCCCATGATGAGCTGACGATTATCATGCGGCGATATATGATGCGTATTGCAGAACATTTTTCAGGGAAGAGCAAATGTCTTGGGCTGATTACAGGAGAGAGTATCGGTCAGGTGGCAAGCCAGACCATGCAGAGCCTGGCAGCGACCAACGATGTGTGTCAGATGCCAGTTTACCGTCCTCTGATAGGCTTTGATAAGCGGGATATTGTAGAAACTGCAGAGAAAATCGGTACCTTTGAGACCTCTATCCAGCCTTATGAGGACTGCTGTACGATTTTTGTGGCAAAGCATCCCGTAACGAAGCCGGATGTAGAGGTGATACGCCGCTCTGAAGAGAGGCTGTGTGAAAGGATAGAGGAGCTTTTTGAAGCTGCCGTTACAACAGAGGAAATTATAAAGATAGGGTAAAAAACGGACCCTTTACATAAGGGTCCGTTCTATGCCGGTCATGATTAGTCAGTTATGTTCAGTCAACAAGGTAATCTTTTAATGATGAAAGAATGTTGTCCATGTCAGGCTCGCCTGCATGAATGTTAAGTTCAATCGGTTTGGACAGATCCAGACTGAAAATACCCATAATAGACTTTGCATCAATTACATATCTGCCGGATACCAGATCAAAATCATAATCAAACTTTGTAATTGAATTTACAAAGGATTTAACCTTATCAATTGAATTTAAAGAAATCAATACTGTTTTCATAAAAAACCTCCTCTTTGTTACAAATTTGTATTATATACTTATCTTAAGAGCATCCTATGGAAAAGTCAAGGAACAATTTGCCAAAGATATGGAGGAAATTAGGAGAAATTGACATGAAAAGAGCAGCACTTCACAACCTGGGCTGTAAGGTAAATGCATATGAAACGGAGGCCATGCAGGAATTATTAGAGGAGAATGGTTATAAGATTGTGCCCTTTTGGGAAAAGGCAGACATTTATATTATCAATACATGTACAGTGACGAACATGGCTGATCGCAAATCCAGACAGATGCTTCATAGGGCAAGAAAGTTAAACCCTGAGGCTGTAATTGTGGCAGCGGGCTGCTATGCACAGACAAAAGGAGAGGCTTTGGACCCAGAAATTGATATTGTTGTGGGAAATAACAGGAAGAAGGATATTGTCACGATTCTTGAAGAATATGAAAAAAACGCTGGGACAGGAAGAGCTGGGGGCACACAGACAGAGCTTCTTAAAATAGGGCAGATGAAGGAATATGAGGAGCTTTCCCTGACCCGCACTGCAGAGCATACAAGAGCATATATTAAGGTTCAGGACGGATGTAACCAGTTCTGCTCCTACTGCATCATTCCCTATGCGAGAGGAAGGGTGAGAAGCCGGGGAATTGGTGAGGTTCTAAAAGAGGCATCTGCCCTTTCTAAAGGAGGGTACAAAGAGGTAGTGCTCACAGGAATCCACTTAAGTTCCTATGGTGCTGATACAGGGGAGAACCTTCTGTCCTTGATTCAAAAGGTTCATAAGATACCCGGGATTCAGAGAATTCGTCTGGGTTCATTAGAGCCGCGGATTATTACAGAAGAGTTTGTAGAAGAGATAAGCATTCTTACGAAGGTATGTCCTCATTTTCACCTGTCGCTTCAAAGTGGATGTGACGAGACATTAAAAAGAATGAACCGCCGTTATACAGCAGAAGAATATATGGAGAAATGTAAGACTCTGCGTAAATATTATAAAAATCCGGCTCTCACTACAGATATTATAGTGGGATTTCCGGGAGAGACAGAGGAAGAATTTATCCGCTCTAAAGCATTTATTGACGAAGTAAACTTCTATGAGACCCATATATTTAAATATTCAAAGCGGGAAGGAACGAAGGCGGCGGAGCTTGACGGAGAAGTCCCGGAAACAGTGAAGACAGCAAGGAGCAGTAAGCTTATAGAGCTTAGCAGGAAGAAGAAGACAGCGTATGAGATGTCTCTTATAGGCACAGTAAAGGAGGTGCTCATGGAGGAACGTGTTATGCGTGAAGACGGAATTTATCAGGTGGGACATACAAGAGAGTATGTAAAAATTGGACAGAAAACAGAAAGAAATTTAGTAAATCAGCTCGTAAATGTAGAAATTAAAAATCATTTACAAATAATTCATTGAATTTTTAGAGGCAATGGAGTAGAATGATAAAGAAGCATTTTCGTTTCTGTTCATACAGGACTTTGCATTTACTGCAAAGTCCGTAAGAAAGTGATTCAGGGGTGAGCAAAATCCATACGCTAAGCGAATTTTAAATGGATTTGCGAAGATTACTGTGAACGGAGTGAACAGTAAACGTATTTTCGGAGGACGTGAGTATATGAAAGAGTTAAGTAACACCCAGTTTTTCCAAGTAGAAAGCGCTCCACAAATTCAAGCAAAAGATATACTTGAGATTGTGTACAAGGCACTGAGCGAGAAGGGCTATAACCCGGTAAACCAGGTAGTAGGATATATTATGTCAGGAGATCCGACCTATATCACGAGTTATAACGGGGCAAGGAGCCTGATCATGAAGATGGAGCGGGATGAATTAGTAGAAGAGATGCTTAAGACGTATATCAGGCATAACGGCTGGGTATAATATATGAGAATCTTGGGGCTTGATTATGGTTCAAAAACTGTAGGGGTGGCAGTAAGCGACCCGCTGGGAATGACTGCCCAGGGGGTGGAGACTATATGTCGAAAGGAAGAGAATAAGCTTAGAAAGACCTGTGCCCGCATTGAGGAACTGGTGCGGGAATATGGTGCAGAAAAACTTGTTCTTGGGCTTCCGAAGCATATGAACGGTGATATTGGAGAACGGGCGGAACAGACAATAAAATTTGGAGAGATGATAAAAAGAAGGACAGGGCTTATGGTAGAGCTGTGGGATGAGCGCCTGACCAGTGTTTCAGCGGAAAGAATTTTAATTGAGAATAAGATAAGAAGAGAGGACCGCAAAAAATATATTGATAAGATTGCGGCAGTTTTTATATTACAGTCATATCTGGATTCGCTTCAAATAAACCGTGAGTAGGTGGATTACCGGGTATAGGGGCCTTCTCCAGAATAGGAGCATGTATGGAAAAGATTACATTTACGTCTGAGGAAATGCAGGAAAAAGAAGAATTCTATGTACTCGAACAGACAAGAATCAACGGGGTATCTTATATTCTTGTGACGGATTCAAAGGAAGACGACGCAGAATGTTTGATTTTAAAAGACACATCAGAAGAAAGGGATATAGAGAGTATCTATGAGATTGTGGAGGATGAGGATGAGATTACTGCAATCGCAAAGGTATTTCAGGAGCTTTTAGAGGATGTGGAGATTGAAAGGTAAGTAAAGAATGTCAGTCAGTCAGGAAGAATTTAAAGAAATGCTAAAGAAAAAGGGGCTTAAGGTAACGAATCAGCGCCTGCTTGTGCTGGAGGTACTGGCGGAGAACAGGGACAGGCATATGACCGCGGAGGATATCTACGAGCTCGTAAAGGAGGATTACCCGGAGATTGGGCTGGCAACCATTTACCGGACTGTGCAGTTGTTATTGGAAATGCAATTGGTGGATCGTATTAATCTGGATGATGGGTGTGTGAGATATGAAATTGGGGAAAATACGTACGGAGATACGAATGGAAAGCATCATCATCATCATTTAATATGCAGGGACTGTGGAAAGGTCCTGTCTTTTAAGGACGATCTTTTAGAGGAACTAGAGCGTCATATTGAGGAGGAGACAGGTTTCCATGTGCAAAACCATGAATTAAAGTTCTTTGGACAGTGCAAGGAGTGCCGGGAAAAGCAAAATCAGAACGGAAAGCACGTGGAGGTGTAAATTTGAAAAAAGAGAATAGTGGAAGTATGAAGATCATTCCTCTCGGGGGACTCGAGAAGATTGGAATGAATATAACTGCCTTCGAATATGAAGACAGTATTATTGTGGTGGACTGCGGTCTGTCATTCCCAGAGGACGATATGCTGGGAATCGACCTTGTAATCCCGGATGTCACGTATCTGAGGGATAACATCCAGAAAGTGAAAGGATTTGTGATTACACACGGACATGAGGACCACATCGGAGCGTTGTGCTATACGCTTCGAGAGATGAATCTTCCTATCTATGCGACGAAGCTGACGATGGGAATTATAGAGAGAAAACTAGGAGAGCACAACCTTTTAAGAAGCACGAGAAGAAAGGTTGTAAAGCACGGACAGTCCATTAATCTGGGACAGTTTAGGATTGAATTTATTAAGACGAATCATAGTATTCAGGATGCAGCGGCTCTTGCCATTTACTCACCGGCAGGAATTGTTGTGCATACCGGAGATTTTAAAGTGGATTATACGCCGGTGTTTGGTGATGCCATTGACCTGCAGCGTTTTGCGGAGATAGGAAAGAAGGGTGTACTGGCCCTTATGTCCGACAGTACCAATGCGGAGCGCGCCGGATTTACCCAGTCAGAGCGTACAGTAGGTGCTACCTTTGACCATATATTTGCAGAGCATTATAATACGAGGATTATTATCGCAACCTTTGCATCCAATGTAGACCGTGTCCAGCAGATTATCAATTCAGCCTGCAAGTATGACCGCAAGGTTGTGGTAGAAGGGCGCAGCATGGTAAATATCATTCAGGTTGCCCAGGAATTAGGATACCTGAATGTGCCGGAAAATACACTGGTGGAGATTGATCAGCTTAAAAATTATCCGCCGGAGAAGACGGTGCTTATTACAACAGGAAGCCAGGGTGAATCTATGGCAGCGTTGTCCCGGATGGCGGCAGATGTACACAAGAAGGTAACCATTATGCCGGGCGATACGGTTATTTTCAGCTCCAACCCAATACCTGGCAATGAAAAGTCTGTATCAAAGGTTATCAATGAGCTTTCAGCAAAAGGAGCAAATGTAATTTTTTCCGATGCCCATGTATCCGGACATGCCTGCCAGGAGGAGTTAAAGCTTATTTACTCCCTTGTAAAGCCCAAATATGCGATTCCGATCCATGGTGAATACCGCCATAGGAAAGCAAATGCCGGGATTGCAAAAGCACTTGGAATTCCGAAGGAGAACATTTTCATGCTCCAGTCAGGAGATGTACTTGAAGTAAACGCCCAGTCAGCAAAGGTAGTAGATAAAGTTCATACAGGTGAGATCCTCGTAGACGGTCTCGGTGTAGGCGATGTGGGAAATATCGTTCTAAGGGATAGACAGCATCTGGCAGAGGACGGTATTATGATTGTCGTTCTGACCTTAGAGAGGGGCAGCAACCAGCTTCTTGCAGGACCGGATATTGTGTCCCGGGGCTTTGTCTATGTAAGAGAATCTGAGAGCCTTATGGAAGAGGCAAGACGTGTGCTCACCGATGCGGTGGAGGACTGCCTTACCCATCAGAGAAATGCGGACTGGAGTAAGATAAAGCTTGTTATACGTGATACAATGAATGAATTTATTTGGAAAAAGACAAAGAGAAGGCCAATGATATTGCCGATTATTATGGATGTATAAAGTTGGGGACGGGGTATTTTTAAAAATACCCCGTCCCAGATTGGTTTTACCCTGTCCCCAATTTAGACAGTTGAAAAGGAAGGACTTTGTATAAATGACAGCAGATGAAAGATTAACTACATATATTCGTTCCCTTGAACGCCCTGAATGCCAGGTTCTTGAGAAGATTGAACAGGAAGCGCTTAAGGCATGTGTTCCCATTATCCGCAAGGAAACCCAGAGTTTTTTGAAGGTTCTTCTTATGATAAAGAAGCCTTTAAATATTCTGGAGGTGGGAACAGCAGTTGGCTTTTCCGCACTTTTGATGAGTGAGTATATGCCGAAGAGCGGAAGAATTACAACAATTGAAAATTATGAAAAGAGAATTCCTGCTGCCCGTGATAATTTCAGGCGTGCGGGAAAAGAAAAGCAGATTACCTTAATAGAGGGAGATGCGCTGGAGGTGATGAGATCTCTCGACGACTCATATGATCTGATTTTCATGGATGCAGCAAAGGGACAGTATATTCATTATCTTCCTGAAGCGCTGCGCTTGCTTGGGGAGGGAGGCGTTCTGGTATCGGATAATGTGCTCCAGGAGGGAGAGGTGATTGAATCCCGGTTTGCCGTGGAGCGGCGCAATCGAACGATACACAGCCGCATGAGGGAATATCTCTATGAATTGAAGCACCATGACAGGCTTGAGACTTCAATTCTTCCTCTGGGAGATGGGGTAGCTCTCAGCGTTAAGGTTGAATGTGGGAAGGGAGAAGATTAAAATGGAAAAGAAACGACCGGAATTACTAATTCCGGCAAGCAGTCTGGAGGTTCTTAAGACAGCGGTTATATTCGGTGCAGATGCTGTATATATCGGCGGGGAGGCCTTTGGACTCCGCGCCAAGGCGAAAAATTTTTCACCGGAGGATATGAAGAAAGGCATTGCATTTGCCCATGCCCGCGGTGTGAAAGTTTATGTGACAGTGAATATTCTGGCACACAATGACGATTTACCGGGAGTGGAGGCTTATTTATGGGAGCTTAAGGAAATGGGGCCGGATGGCCTGATTATTGCAGACCCGGCTGTTTTTCAATTGGCAAAGGATATCTGTCCCGAGATAGAGCGGCACATCAGCACACAGGCAAATAATACAAATTACGGCACCTACCGTTTCTGGTGGGAGCTTGGAGCGAAGCGTGTAGTCTCTGCAAGAGAGCTGTCCTTAGAGGAGATTAGAGAAATCCGGGAGAGGATTCCACAAAAGATGGAGATTGAGAGCTTCATTCATGGGGCTATGTGCATTTCTTATTCCGGAAGGTGCCTTCTTAGCAATTATTTTACAGGAAGAGATGCAAACCAGGGGGCATGCACCCACCCCTGCCGTTGGAAATATGCTGTGATGGAGGAGACAAGACCAGGAGAGTATATGCCGGTATATGAAAATGAGCGGGGGACTTTTATTTTCAACTCCAGGGATTTATGCATGATTGGACATATTCCGGAGATGATTGACGCGGGAATTGACAGTTTTAAGATTGAAGGACGTATGAAAACTGCTCTTTACGTGGCGACAGTTGCCCGGACTTACCGTATAGCAATAGACGATTATCTTAAGGAGCCAGAGCTTTACAGGGCAAATATGCCGTGGTATCTGGACCAGATTTCAAACTGTACCTACAGGCAGTTTACGACAGGATTTTATTTCGGAAAGCCCGGGGAGAAGAGCCAGATCTATGATAACAATACTTACGTAAAGGAGTATACTTATCTTGGGATTGTGGAAGAGGAAAAAGACGGCATGTACTGTATTCAGCAGAGAAACAAGTTCTCGGTTGGGGAGAGTATAGAGATTATGAAGCCTGATGGAAGAAATGAGAAGGTGACAGTAAAGAGGATTGTGAATGAGGAAGGGGCGGAGCAGGAGAGCGCTCCTCATCCAAAGCAGGTGCTTTATGTGGAATTAGAAGGAGGAGCGGCAGAGAAATACGATATCTTAAGGCGTGAAGAGACGTAAAGAATTTAAATAAAATGTGGCTGCGCGGGTATTTAGAAATACTCGCGCAGCTTTTCAATTGCGCTTTTTTCAATTCTCGAAACGTAAGAACGAGAGATGCCAAGAAGAGCTGCAATCTCTCGCTGCGTGTATTCTTCTTCGTTGTAGAGGCCGTACCGCATTTTCAGCACCAGACGCTCCCTAGAAGAGAGTTCGGCCTCTACCTTATTGTAGAGTGTCTGAATGTCGTCACTTAGCTCCACCTTGCGGTGGGCGTCATCCTCATCCGTCTCGATAATATCAAAGAGTTGAATCTCGTTTCCTTCTCTGTCCGTGCCGATGGGCTCATATAAGGAAACTTCACGGGATGTTTTTTTTCTTGCCCGAAGATGCATTAGAACTTCATTTTCAATGCATCTTGCGGCATAGGTTCCAAGTCTTACACTTTTGTCAGGGTCAAAGGTAACCACGGCTTTAATAAGACCAATGGTCCCGATGGAAAGGAGGTCCTCAGTGTCATCACTGGAGGTCTGGTATTTTTTTACAATATGTGCGACGAGGCGAAGATTGCGTTCAATGAGAATATGCTTTGCTTCAAGATCTCCCTCTGTATATTTTTGCATATAATATCGTTCTTCTGCGGCTGTGAGGGGTTGGGGAAATGATTTCAAGAAAAAGCACCTCTGGGCATATTTGATATAATCTATGACGAAAATGCTTTGTTTGTGCTTTTCCAAGCAAAAATTTGTGCAAAAATACCTGTTGAGGGTGGTGGAGAAACATGTTATACTAGCTATATTCTATTGAACAGTAATTATTCAAATTTCAAAGTATAATCAGACCGTCTCGGTCATTATATCAGAAGATGCAAAAAATAGTAACATTTTAACAGTGCAGTGTTCCATCTAAGAAAAGAGGTGTACAAATGGCATTTAGTTTAGTGGCATCTGCGGCTCTCCAGGGGCTTCATGTGGAGATGCTCCGTGTGGAGGCGGATGTAAGCAACGGGCTTCCTATGTTTCATATGGTAGGCTATCTTTCATCAGAGGTAAAGGAGGCAGCAGAACGAGTCCGCACGGCAATTCACAATTCAGGTCTTATGCTTCCTCCGAAAAAAACAATCATTAACCTGTCTCCGGCAACCGTCAAGAAAAAGGGACCTTCTTTTGACCTTCCCATTGCTCTGTCCGTACTTTTATCAGTAGGCTGCATTCCAAAGAATTCCTTAGAAAATACACTTGTTATCGGCGAACTGAGTCTGAATGGGAAGATTCGTAAGGTGAAGGGAGTTCTTCCTATCGTTATGGAGGCAGTGCGTATGGGATACCATACTTGTATTCTGCCTGCAGAAAATGCACCAGAAGGAGCCTTGATAGACGGAGTAAATATTATCGGGGGAGACAGCCTTGGAGAAATCTGTGCCCACCTAAGAGGGGAAAGACGTATAGTCTCCTTTCCCCACAGTGATAAAGATACATATGGGAATCCTCTTAACAATATTCTTGTAGACTACAGTGATATCAAAGGCCAGGAGGCGGTAAAGCGTGCTGCTGAGGTGGCTGTGGCAGGGGGGCATAATCTACTCCTGATGGGACCGCCAGGGAGCGGAAAGTCCATGATAGCAGAACGGATACCAACCATTCTTCCGCCTCTTACAAAGGAAGAAAGTATGGAGATTACAAAAATATATAGTGTTATGGGGCTTTTAGATAAGGACAGGCCTCTCATTACCGGAAGACCCTTTAGAAGTGTTCATCATACAGCGACAAAAGCTGCGCTGACAGGGGGAGGGCCAGTGCCCTCTCCGGGTGAAATCAGCCTTGCACATGGAGGAGTGCTGTTTCTTGACGAGCTGCCGGAATTTCAGAAGTCTGTGTTAGAGGTGCTAAGACAGCCTTTGGAGGATAGAAGGATACGAATCACAAGAAGTCATGCTAATTATGTCTTTCCCGCAAATTTTATTTTGATTGCAGCAATGAATCCCTGTCCCTGTGGTAATTACCCTGATATGGAAAAATGCAGCTGCACGGAAGGGCAGATACGTCAGTACTTAGGCAGAGTAAGCCAGCCCTTTCTAGATCGTATGGATATTTGTATTGAGGCGCCGGGACTTGGATATGAGGAATTAAATACAAAGGAGAAGGCAGAAGGATCGAAGGAAATCAGGGAGCGCGTAAAAAAGGCGAGAGAGGTTCAGAACTTAAGATATAAGGGAACAAGTATCTTGACAAATTCCATGCTTGGCGTAAAGGAGCTGCCTATATACTGTAACCTCGGAAAAGAGGAGGGGCTTTTGATGAAGCAGGCATTTACAGCATTAGGACTTACAGCCCGTACATATCATAAGATTCTTAAGGTGGCAAGGACCATTGCGGATTTGGACGGCAGAGAACGGATAGATGTCTGTCACCTGAAGGAGGCAGCAGGTTACCGGACAATAGATAAGAAATATTGGGGGAGGTGATATGCTTGATATATGAATACTGGTTTGCGTCGGTAAGAGCTCTTGCCGATAAGAAAAAAGTAAAAATCAGAGAAATATTTGAGACAGGAGAGCATACTTATTATGCAGAGGAAGGGGAGCTTCGTAAACAGAAATTTTTGACAGAGAAGGATATAGACGTAATAAAAAGAGCTCAAAAGGAAAGAAATCTTAAGGAAAACTATGAGAAGCTTCAAAGAACTGGCATCCGCTTTATTCCCTTTTTTGACAGGAACTATCCGGCTGGGCTTAGAGAGATTCCTGACTATCCCTATGCTCTTTATGTAAAAGGAAGAATTCCCGATAAGTCAAGGATGTCGGCAGCTATTGTGGGAGCCAGGAGATGCAGCAGGTATGGGGAGGCAATGGCGCTGGAGTACGGAGAAGAGCTTGCAAGGGCAGGAATACAAATTATCAGCGGCATGGCAAGGGGAATCGACGGGGCAGGACATAGAGGCGCTTTAAATGTCGGTGGAGAGACCTTCGCAGTACTGGGATGCGGGGTGGATGTATGCTATCCAAGAGAGCATACAGGGCTCTACATGGATATCCAGAAAAACGGAGGAATCCTGTCAGAGCGGTGTCTGGGGGAGCCGCCGCTTCCTGCCTATTTTCCACTAAGAAACCGGATTATTAGTGCGCTTTCCGATATTATCCTTATTGTAGAGGCAAAGGAAAGAAGCGGTTCTCTTATTACAGCGGACCTGGGACTTGAGCAGGGAAAGGATATTTATGCACTTCCGGGGCCTGTTACAAGTGCTTTAAGCAGAGGCTGCCATCAGCTTATCAGGCAGGGAGCGGGTATTTTGATTTCACCTGAGGAGTTGTTAAATGAATTGCATATTCAGCGGCATAAATCCTTCGAAAATAAAAATAAAAATAAAAAAGAGCTTGAAACTCCCGAAAATATGGTGTATAGTTGCCTTGATTTATTTCCAAAAAGCATTAGTGAGCTTATAAGAAGTACAAAAATCTCATCCGGTGAGCTTTTGCAGATACTGACAGCATTGGAAATTAAAGGACTAGTAAAGGAAATTTCTAAAAATTATTATATAAAAGTGAGGAACTAGTGATATGGCACGCTATCTTGTAATTGTGGAATCACCGGCAAAGGTGAAGACAATTAAAAAATTTCTGGGAAGTAATTATGTGGTTACTGCATCCAACGGACATGTAAGAGACCTGCCCAAGAGCCAGATTGGTGTTGATGTGGAGCATGATTATGAGCCGAAGTATATTACGATACGGGGAAAAGGGGAAATCCTGGCGAATCTAAGAAAGGAAGTAAAGCGTGCAGATAAGGTATATCTTGCAACCGACCCGGACCGAGAGGGAGAGGCAATTTCATGGCATTTAAGCCAGGCCCTTAAGCTTGAGAACAAAAAGGTATACCGGATAAGTTTTAATGAGATTACTAAAAATGCGGTAAAGGCGTCTTTAAAGAATGCGCGAGAAATTGATATGGATCTTGTGGATGCCCAGCAGGCAAGGCGTGTACTTGACCGGATAGTGGGCTACCGCATAAGCCCCCTTCTGTGGGCAAAGGTAAAGAGGGGGTTAAGTGCAGGTCGCGTTCAGTCAGTTGCACTGCGCATTATTGCAGATCGTGAAGAAGAGATAGGTGCATTTACTCCTGAGGAGTACTGGAGCATGGAGGTGAATCTTAAAGCGGCGGGTGAGAGGAAGCTTTTAAACGCAAAATTCTATGGAACCGAGGAAGGAAAAATCACGATTGGATCTGAGGAAGAGCTGCAGGAGATTATGAAAGATCTTGAGGGTGAGAACTTTTCTGTTACAGACATAAAGAAGGGGGAAAGGCTTAAGAAGGCTCCGGTTGTATTTACCACCAGTACACTGCAGCAGGAGGCTTCCAAAGCCCTTAACTTTGCTACTTCCAAGACGATGCGGATTGCACAGCAGCTTTATGAAGGAATTGATATAAAGGGAAACGGGACTGTTGGTGTTATCACTTATCTGCGTACAGATTCCACGCGTGTATCTGAGGAGGCAGAGAGCAGTGTAAGGGAGTTTGTGGGAGAACAGTACGGAGAGATGTATGTAGCGGCAGAAGCAAGTAAGAAAAGCGGAAGTGGCAAGATACAGGATGCCCATGAGGCAATCCGTCCTACGGATGTAAACCGTACGCCGGCCATGCTTAAGGACTCCCTGACAAGAGACCAGTTCCGCTTATATCAGCTTATCTGGAAGCGGTTTGTGGCAAGCAGGATGCAGCCTGCCAGATATGAGACAACGTCTGTAAAGATAGGAGCTGGAAAATACCGTTTTACAGCATCAGCCTCCCGGGTTGCGTTTGAAGGCTTCCGCCTTATTTATACCGAATCTGGGGAAGAAAAGGAGGAGGGGGGAGTTCTGTTAAAGAGCCTTACAGAGGGCACCAGTCTTACGGCAGAAGAGTTTGATACAAAGCAGCATTTTACTCAGCCGCCTGCACATTACACGGAAGCGGCCCTTGTAAAGACCTTAGAGGAGCTTGGAATCGGTCGTCCAAGCACGTATGCCCCTACCATTTCCACTATTATTGCAAGAAGGTATGTGGCAAAGGAAAATAAAAACCTGTACATGACGGAGCTTGGAGAAGTAGTAAACCATATTATGAAACAGTCTTTCCCAAGTATTGTGGATGTGAACTTTACCGCCAATATGGAAAGTCTTCTTGACGGTGTTGCAGATGGTAAGGTGAAGTGGAAAACCATTATTGAGAATTTCTATCCAGATCTGGATCAGGCTGTAGATACAGCACAGAAGGAACTGGAAAATGTAAAAATTGAAGACGAAGTAAGTGATGAAATCTGTGAGGAGTGCGGACGAAACATGGTCATAAAGTACGGTCCCCACGGAAGGTTTCTTGCCTGCCCTGGATTTCCTGACTGCCGTAATACGAAGCCGTACCTGGAAAAAATCGGGGTGAAATGTCCACTCTGCGGTAAAGAGGTTGTAGTAAGAAAAACGAAAAAGGGCAGACGGTATTTTGGATGTGAGGATAATCCGGATTGTGAATTTATGTCATGGCAGAAGCCGTCTGAAAAGAAATGTCCGAAGTGTGAAAGCTATATGATTGAGAAGGGAAACCGGCTGTTGTGCAGTGCTGAACAGTGCGGATATAGTGAAAATAAAAAATAATGAAAAATATTTAGGAAATTCGTTGAAAGTTTTAAAATTGTATGATAATATACATTTAAAAAATGGAGGATTGCTGATGAGCGTACAATTGTTAGACAAAACAAGGAAGATTAACAAGTTACTGCACAACAACAATTCGAGTAAAGTAGTATTCAATGATATATGTGAAGTTCTGACAGAAATTTTGGACTCGAATGTGCTGGTAGTAAGCAAGAAAGGGAAAGTGCTCGGGAAGAGCAAATGTGAAGGGGTGCCGTATATTCAGGAATTAGTAGTAAATGAAGTCGGAAAGCATATTGATGTGATGCTGAATGAAAGACTTCTTAGCATCCTTTCCACAAAGGAGAACGTAAATCTGCAGACATTAGGCTTCTCAGAAGCAGAAGTGAAGGGTTATCAGGCTATCATTACCCCGATTGATATTGCAGGGGAAAGGCTTGGAACCTTATTCATCTATAAGAAGGACGAGATGTATGAGATTGACGACATTATTCTAAGTGAATATGGAACAACTGTAGTAGGATTGGAGATGCTCCGGTCTGTAAGCGAAGAGAGTGCAGAGGAAAGCCGGAAGGAGCATATTGTCCGTTCTGCTATCAGTACGCTGTCCTACTCGGAGTTGGAGGCTATTATCCACATTTTCGAGGAGCTTAATGGCACAGAAGGAATTCTGGTTGCCAGCAAGATTGCGGACAGAGTAGGGATTACCCGTTCGGTAATCGTAAATGCCCTTAGAAAGTTTGAAAGTGCAGGTGTAATAGAATCACGTTCTTCTGGAATGAAGGGGACATATATTAAGGTTGTAAATGATTATGTATTTACAGAGCTTGAACGCATTAAATCAGAGCGAGGACATAACTGATGTCTTATACTTAAAGGAGTGGAATTATGTTTGAAGAGTGCCCGGCAGGCCTTCGAATGATAAGGGTAATATTAAAGGATGGGTTATTTGATGATCTTTCCTATAACTGTAAGATAATCAGGTATAATCCTGAGGAGGAAAGCATATACTTATTGACAGGAAAAGTAGATCTTCCAACGTTTTCACTGGACGCAGTTTATGAATGTACAATTTCGCTGCCGGATGGACCGCTTATATGTTCTGGTACAATCCGTGAGA
Source organism: Lachnospiraceae bacterium (assembly GCA_910575605.1). GTDB lineage: Bacteria > Bacillota > Clostridia > Lachnospirales > Lachnospiraceae > CAPEBR01. Next base: position 35,494 of record CAJTEW010000010.1, on the reverse strand, counting down.
GATATTGGAGCAAGGCGGGAAGAGTAATTCTGTTCCGGGTGGAAAACGGATTTTATAAAAATAATCTAAACTCAATAAAAGTGTGTTGACAAAATATAAAGAGAGTGCTATTTTATATCTAGAAGTTTTTAGCACTCTCTTTTTGTGAGTGCTAACAGAATAAATTTAGAGTAGTTAAGGAGGAATCATAATGAAATTAGTACCATTAGGAGACAGAGTTGTATTGAAGCAGTTAGTAGCTGAAGAAACTACAAAATCAGGGATTGTAATTCCTGGACAGTCAAAGGAGAAGCCACAGCAGGCAGAGGTTCTTGCAGTAGGACCAGGCGGATGCGTAGACGGAAAAGAGGTTAAGATGAATATTTCCGTAGGACAGACAGTTATCTATTCCAAGTATTCAGGAACAACTGTTGAGATTGACGAGGAAGAGTATATTATTGTAAAGCAGGATGACATTCTTGCAGTTGTAGAATAATAGTTAGAAACCGCAGAGTGATTAGTAACGATTAATGAAATTATAAATAACATTCAGGAGGCGTATGAATTATGGCAAAAGAAATTAAATATGGTGCAGAGGCGAGAGCCGCACTGGAATCAGGTGTAAATCAGTTAGCAGATACAGTAAGAGTAACTCTTGGACCAAAGGGGCGCAATGTTGTTCTTGACAAATCCTTCGGTGCACCGCTTATTACAAACGACGGTGTAACAATCGCAAAGGAGATTGAGCTTGAGGATGCATTTGAAAATATGGGTGCACAGTTAATCAAAGAGGTTGCATCTAAGACAAACGATGTGGCCGGCGACGGTACAACAACAGCAACTGTTCTTGCACAGGCGATGGTACACGAGGGAATCAAAAACCTTGCAGCAGGTGCAAACCCTATTATTTTAAGAAAGGGTATGAAGAAGGCAACTGACAAAGCAGTAGAAGCGATTGAAAAGATGTCAAGTAAGATTAATGGTAAGGACCAGATTGCAAAGGTTGCAGCAATCTCTGCAGGCGACGAGGAAGTAGGAGAGATGGTAGCAGACGCTATGGAGAAGGTTTCCGGCGACGGCGTTATCACCATTGAAGAATCCAAGACAATGAAGACAGAGCTTGACCTTGTAGAAGGTATGCAGTTTGACCGTGGATATGTTTCCGCATATATGGCAACAGATATGGATAAGATGGAAGCAAATCTTGAGGATCCATATATTCTGATTACAGACAAGAAGCTTTCCAATATTCAGGATATCCTTCCAATTTTAGAGCAGATTGTACAATCCGGTGCAAGACTTCTTATTATCGCAGAGGATGTTGAGGGCGAGGCTCTTACAACACTCATTGTTAATAAGTTAAGAGGAACATTCAATGTAGTAGCTGTAAAGGCTCCGGGATATGGCGACAGAAGAAAAGAGATGTTAAAGGATATTGCTGTTCTGACAGGTGGACAGGTGATTTCCGAAGAGCTTGGATTAGATTTAAAAGAGACAACAATGGAGCAGCTTGGACGTGCAAAATCTGTAAAGGTTCAGAAGGAAAATACAGTTATTGTTGACGGACTTGGAAATAAAGATGAGATTTCTGCACGTGTAGCTCAGATTAAGGCTCAGATTGAAGAGACAACCTCTGACTTTGACAGAGAAAAGCTCCAGGAGAGACTTGCAAAGCTGGCAGGCGGCGTAGCTGTTATTCGTGTAGGCGCGGCAACAGAGACAGAGATGAAGGAAGCAAAGCTTCGCATGGAAGATGCTCTTGCAGCTACAAGGGCAGCAGTAGAGGAAGGTATCGTGGCAGGCGGAGGCTCTGCTTACATTCATGCGGCAAAAGAGGTTGCTGCACTTTCAGACAGCCTTGAGGGTGACGAGAAGACAGGGGCAGGTGTTGTGTTGAAGGCACTTGAATCACCGTTATTCCATATTGCAGCAAATGCAGGACTTGAAGGCTCTGTAATTATCAGCAAGGTGGCAGAGGCAAAGCCGGGAATCGGATTTGACGCTCTTACAGAGGAATATGTAGATATGGTAGAAAACGGAATTCTTGACCCTGCGAAGGTTACAAGAAGTGCACTTCAGAATGCAACAAGTGTTGCATCCACACTTCTTACAACAGAGTCTGTTGTTGCTAATATCAAAGAAGATGCTCCGGCAATGCCAGCTGGAGGCGGCGGGATGGGTATGATGTAATACCTGAACCGTGTAGATGAAATAGAGGACGCAGGTGCGGAGAAAGGCAAGGTCTGCCTTTTCCCGCACCTGCGTCCTCTATTAAACTCCCCCAAATTACCACGTGATTTTTATGTTTATCTATGATACAATATTTAGTAAATAGGAAACTGGATACCAGGAGGATAAAAAGATGAGTGATTTTTATACAGAGCAGCTTGTAAAAAAGCAGACAACGATGAAGGATGTGTTTATTAAAGCACTTCTTGTGGCGCTGGCCATTGTATCGGTGTTTGTAGTGCTAATGTTTCCGGTTGCAATTATTGTGCCGGTTATTGTTATCGCAGTGGTTGTTGTTCTGATTCGGAGACTGGATGTGGAATACGAATATTTGTATGTGAACGGAGATCTGGACATTGATAAGATTATGCACAAAGCAAAAAGAAAAAGAGTATTTTCTATGAATATCAACAGTATGGAACTTCTTGCGCCAGAGGGAGCGGACGAGCTTAGCCAGTATAGGAACGCACGGGTTTTGGATTTTAGCTCGGGAATGGCGGATGCAAAGCGTTATGTGCTTGTGACTGCAGAGAACGGGCAGGTTACGAAGCTTGTATTTGAGCCGAATGAGACTATTATTGAAGGTATGTTTCTAATGGCACCGAGAAAAGTTAAAAGATAAATTCAAAAAAGTTGTTGACAAGCAGGGATAAGATTTTGTATTATAGCATTTAATATACGAAAAGAGAGGGATAAAATCATGGGAAAGATTATAGGAGAAGGAATTACATTTGATGATGTTCTTTTAGTACCAGCATTTTCAGAAGTGATTCCGAATCAGGTCGACTTGTCCACATATCTGACTAAAAGCATTAAGTTGAACATACCAATGATGAGTGCCAGCATGGATACGGTAACAGAGCATCGTATGGCAATTGCCATGGCACGTCAGGGGGGAATTGGCATTATTCATAAGAATATGTCTATTGAGCAGCAGGCAGAAGAGGTAGATAAGGTAAAGCGTTCAGAGAATGGCGTTATAACAGATCCGTTTTATCTTTCACCGGAGCATACACTTGCAGATGCGAATGAACTAATGGGGAAGTTCCGCATATCAGGAGTACCTGTTACAGAAAATGGAAGGCTGGTAGGTATTATTACCAACCGAGATCTGAAGTTCGAAGAAGATTTTACGAAGAAAATTAAAGACTCTATGACCTCTGAAGGGCTGGTTACGGCAAGGGAGGACATCACATTAGAGGAGGCTAAGCAGATTCTTGCTAAAGCAAGAAAGGAAAAGCTTCCGATCGTAGATAAAGATTTCAATTTAAAAGGACTTATTACAATTAAAGATATTGAAAAGCAGATTAAGTATCCGCTATCTGCTAAGGATTCCCAGGGGCGGCTTCTGTGCGGTGCTGCTATCGGCATTACGGCAAACTGCCTTGAGAGGGCGCAGGAGCTTGTAAATGCCAAGGTAGATGTTGTTGTTATGGATTCTGCACACGGACACTCTGCAAATGTACTGCGCACCATTGATATGGTAAAGAGTAAGTTCCCAGATCTGCAGGTAATTGCAGGAAATGTTGCAACAGCGGCGGCAGTGGAGGATCTTATTAAGGCAGGTGCTAATGCGGTTAAGGTTGGCATCGGTCCAGGTTCTATCTGTACTACCCGTGTTGTGGCTGGTATTGGTGTTCCGCAGATTACAGCAGTTATGAACTGTTATGAAGCGGCAGAGAAATATGGAATCCCGATTATTGCAGACGGAGGTATTAAGTATTCCGGAGATATGACAAAGGCGATTGCAGCAGGTGCCAATGTATGCATGATGGGCAGCATGCTGGCCGGATGTGATGAAAGTCCGGGAACCTTTGAACTCTATCAGGGAAGAAAATATAAGGTATACAGAGGCATGGGCTCTATTGCGGCAATGGAGAACGGGAGTAAAGATCGTTATTTCCAGAATGATGCGAAGAAGCTGGTTCCGGAAGGCGTGGAAGGACGTGTTGCATATAAGGGAAGCGTAGAGGATACGGTATTCCAGTTAATGGGAGGACTGCGTTCTGGTATGGGATACTGTGGAACACCGGATATTGAATCATTAAAGAGGAACGGACAGTTTGTAAAGATTTCCTCTGCATCTTTAAAAGAGAGCCATCCTCATGATATCCATATTACAAAAGAGGCTCCCAACTACAGTGTAGACGAATAAGGTATTAGCCTGCCGGCTACATAAAATCTTCATAAATTTATAAGTAACTTTTCATGGTTTTATCTGAAAAATGTGCTAAAATGGAACAGGATAAGACAGTGGAGAGTACAGATGAAGAAAAAGAGAAGATATAAGAAAAAATTAACAGAAGTACAGCGCAAAAGACAGGTCCAGCGTAATATCCGTCTGGGCCTGATTTTGCTGGGAGTGATTACAATAGCGCTGGGGCTTGTGAGAATCATAAAGCCGGGATGGTTTGCCAAAGAGTATTTTGAACTGGACAGTGAAAAGATTGAGGCTACGAAGCCTGAAATTGATGTGGAGCTTCTTACGGTAAACGAATACTCAAGACCGGGTACGGAGACAGAGAAGATAACTGGAATCGTTGTGCATTACACAGCAAATCCGGGAGCAACGGCCATGGACAACCGGAACTATTTTGAGGGGCTTAAGGATACCCATACTACGTCTGCAAGCAGTAATTTTATTGTGGGACTTAAAGGCGAGATTGTGCAGTGTGTGCCCACCTGGGAGGTGGCTTATGCTTCAAATTCCAGAAATATAGATACAGTATCCATCGAATGCTGCCATCCTGATGAGAGCGGTGTGTTTACAGATGAAACTTACCGTTCTATGGTGCAGCTCTGTTCCTGGCTGTGCCTGAAGTTTGATCTGGATGAGAAAGATGTGATCCGTCATTATGACGTTACAGAAAAGAACTGTCCAAAGTATTTTGTAGAGAACGAAGAGGCCTGGGAGAAATTCCGGGAGGATATAAAAGCGGCAATAAAAAGAACAAAATAAAAGAGGTAAAAAGGAGCAGGGAGTATGTTTCGTACATTTTATCCTGATGAATATGTGGTATCGGCATATGTGATTGATTTTGAAAAATTATATAAGAGAGGTATCAGGGGACTTATTTTTGATATTGATAATACCCTTGTTCCTCACGGCGCTTTGGCGGACAGAAGAGCTGTGCGCCTGTTTGAGGAACTACGGAGGATGGGATATGATACCTGCCTTATATCTAATAACCAGGAGCCACGGGTAAGGCCCTTTGCAGAGGCTGTACAGAGCAAATATGTCTATAATGCCCACAAGCCTTCCACAAAAAATTATAGGAAGGCCATGGAACTTATGGGGACGGATGAGAAAACAACGGTCTTTATCGGAGACCAGCTCTTTACAGATGTGTGGGGAGCAAAACGGAGTGGAATCAGGAGTATCCTTGTGAAGCCAATTTATCCAAAGGAAGAGATACAAATTGTTTTAAAACGTTATTTGGAGAAAATTGTATTATATTTTTATAAGAGAAGCTGTAAGTAAGAAAAAAAGGTTGAAAAAAGGTGTAATCTATTATAGAATGGAAACGGTAAAAGAACGTATTAAGCGCTATTCGGGCGCGGTTAAGGAGGATTTATATAATGGCAGATGCTTATATTGAGAAGGGTACCACATATGAGATTGACGGAAAGGTTTATGAGTGCCTGGAGTTTTTACATGTAAAACCAGGAAAGGGTTCTGCATTCGTACGTACAAAATTAAAGGATGTTATCAACGGCGGCGTAGTTGAAAGAACCTTTAATCCATCTAAAGATGTCTTAAAGAAGGCATTTATTGAGAGAAAGGAAGTACAGTATCTGTATAATGATGGGGACTTATATTATTTTATGGATATGGAGTCCTTTGAGCAGACACCGGTAGGAAAGGCTGATGTAGGCGATTCCCTTAAGTTTGTAAGAGAGAATGAGATGGTTACTATGAAGTCTTACCAGGGAAAGGTGTTTTCCATTGAGCCTCCGTTTACTGTAGAGCTTGAGATCACAGAGTCAGAGCCGGGTGTAAAGGGAAATACCGCGACAGGCGCTACAAAGCCTGCAATAGTTGAGACAGGGGCACAGGTTATGGTTCCGCTGTTTGTAGAGCAGGGAGAGAGGATCAAGATTGATACACGTACCGGGGAATATTTGTCCAGAGCGTAGCCATAAGTCTTAAGGAAATTATAAGGAAAATATAAGGCGAAAAAGTCTTGCATTTTTTGCAAGGCTTTTTTATAATGCAGTTACCATAATATTCGAGGATAAAAATACTGCTGTCTGTAGAAAGGAGAGATATGACATATTATCAGTTTGTACAGACAGTGGAAGAAAAAGTAAAGGAGGGGCTTGAGAAAAGCGTATGTGTAAGTGTCCATACAGCGCAGAAGTATAATGGAACTTTAAGAAAGGGAATTCTTTTTTCAGAGCAGGGAAGTAACATTTCACCGACGATTTACCTTGAAGAATATTACCGGCAGTTTGAGCAGGGTGATACGATTGAGGAAATTGTAAAAGAGATTGTACTACTTTATAAAAAGGTCCGCTTTAAGGAGCCATGGAAGGAAGAGATGATTCGTAGTTATGAGGGCATTAAAGGGAGGCTTATTTACCGCTTGATTAATAAGAAGGAGAATGAAGGCCTGCTTAAGGATATGCCGTATGTTCCCTATCTGGACCTTGCTATTGTATTTTATGTACTTTTAGAGGCAGGTATGTATGGGACAGCCGCCATGCCTGTAAAGACAGAACATCTTGAGCTCTGGGAGGTTACAAAGGAGCAGATTTATGAACACGCATGTAAAAATACAGAAAGGCTTCTTCCTTATGAATTCCGCTCCATGCATTCCGTGATAGCAGAGATGACAGATATAGAGGCCAGAGAGGGAGAAGAGGTTCTCTATGTATTGAGCAATCATCTCCGGAGCTTTGGGGCGGCTGTGATTCTTTACCCGGGACGTCTGGAAGAAGTTGGGGAGTTTCTGGGAGAGGACTTTTATCTGCTTCCAAGCAGTGTCCATGAGATGATTGCAGTTAGAAAGAGCGCGGCTTCAGAAAAGTTATTCTTAAGTGCTATGGTTACAGAGATAAACGCTGCTCAGGTAGAGAAAGAGGAGGTTCTTTCAAATCAGGCTTACTTCTATGACTGCGCTCACAAGAAGCTTAGCCTGTAGATACTTGGCCTGTGAAAAAATTCCTTTACTTTATTTTGAAAATATGTTACTATATCTACGTTGATTTTATATAGTATCTATGCACCCGTAGCTCAGGGGATAGAGCACCGCCCTCCGGAGGCGGGAGCGGCGGTTCGAATCCGCCCGGGTGTGTACCTTAAAAAATGTACTGTTTGCGCGGAGGTAATCTATGAAGAAAGGCTGGCTTGCCCTTTTGTTACTCGTGGCGGTGACAGGTATTGTGGGCTTTGGTCTTACTGGCGGAAAAGCACAGAAGGTACAGAGGATAAATCAGGATACTGTAAGAACGGTAAACCCGGGAAGCAGAGAACAGGCGCTGAACCCTTTGCGGGAGAATGTTTACCCAGAACTTACCGAGGCTGTAAAGGAGTATTATAGACAGCTCGGTGATGTGAAAAACTTTATAGAGGAATATGGCGATATCCGGGTATACACAAAGTCGGGAAAGTACACAGGTTCGTATATAGCATTTGTAAGATACGAGATGAAGATAAAAGATATATATACAACAGTGCCGGGACTTGGAACATTATATATAGAAAAGGATGGGACAAGCGGCGAATATGAGATAAGGAGTGAACCGGACAGGGAACTTGGGGAATATGTTTCGATTGTCAATTCCCATGAAGATGTGCAGGAACTTTTTACGAATACCAATGAAGAGTACGAGAATGCTGTTGAGTCAGACGCACTTCTAAAAGAAGCGCTTCTTGACCTTAAGAGTGCATATGAGGAGCAGACCCACAGCTAATATGGAAGATAGAAAGGGCTAGACCTTGTGAAAGGTGTTAGTCCTTTTCCTATATAAAAAAGAGAAATTTCCTCCTGAATGTACAGACAGAAAATTTTGTATCACGATTTAAAGATTTCGACAAGATTTTATCACACTTTAAACACAATTTGGCAGTACACTACTGATTATAGAAAAAGAAGGGAGCTGCTATTTATGGAAAATCAATATACTTATTATAACTATACACCAGAACAGGATATGAGAGAGCCGGAGAAAAAGCCAAAAAAGCAGAGAAAGGTTCCAAAATGGGTAAAGCTTATATGCTCGGCACTGGTATTCGGACTTGTGGCAGGAATTACATTTGAGGGGGCCAGCTTTGCAGCAGGACGTCTGCTTGGAGCAGCGGATGAAAAGGTTTCTGGAAGCAATGTGGAGACGAAACCGGTAGAGAGTGCAAAGCTCACAACATCGTCAGGAGGAAGTGTTTCCACGGATATTACTGAGATTGCGAAAAACGCTATGCCATCAGTTGTATCTATTACAAATATCAGCATCCAGCAGGTGCAGAGCTTTTTTGGAGGAATCCAGGAGCAGGAGATTCCAAGTGCTGGATCAGGGATTATTATCAGCCAGAATGATACAGAGCTTTTAGTTCTCACAAATAACCATGTGGTAGAGGGAAGTGATACATTGACTGTTTCCTTTATTGACGAGGAAAGTGTGGCGGCTAATATAAAGGGTACAGATGCAGCGAAGGATCTGGCGGTTATTGCGGTGAAGCTTAAGGATATTAAGGATTCTACTATGGAAGAAATTAAGGTGGCAACCCTGGGGGATTCCACAAAGCTTCAGGTAGGAGAGCCGGCAATTGCCATTGGAAATGCATTAGGCTATGGCCAGTCAGTAACAACAGGCATTGTATCTGCAATGAAGAGGACCATGGATGGATTTGACGGCGAGTTGATTCAGACAGATGCGGCAATTAATCCTGGGAACAGCGGCGGGGCTCTTTTGAATGCTAAGGGTGAAGTGATTGGAATTAACACGGCAAAGATTGCGGTAAATGAAGTGGAAGGCATTGGCTATGCAATTCCGATCTCTGATGCCAGCAGCGTGATTACAGAGCTTATGAACAGGGAAACAAGGACAAAGGTGCCAGAGGGCGAGCAGGGGTATCTTGGCATCCAGGGATATGATGTGGAAAGCGATGTTGCAAATATGTATCAGATGCCCCAGGGTGTATATATATATGAAGCGCTGAAGGGAGGTGCGGCTGCAAAGGCAGGTATTTCCAAAGGCTCTATCATTACAGCTGTGAATGGAGCAGGAGTAAACGGAATGGAAACTCTTAAGGAACAGCTTCAGTATTATCGTCCAGGTGAGACCGTAGAGGTAACTGTACAGATTCCGAAAGAAAATGGAGAATATAAGGAAGAAATCATAGAAGTTACCCTTGGAACAAACTCATAATAGTGTTATAATAGTGCCCGTAGGAGGGTGCATGAATGTATACTTTTGATGAGATTAAGAAAGAAGATAAGGAAATAGCAGATGCTATTACAGCGGAACTCGAGAGACAGAATTCCCATATTGAGCTGATAGCATCGGAAAACTGGGTCAGTAAAGCTGTGATGGCAGCCATGGGAAGCCCGCTTACGAATAAGTATGCGGAAGGATATCCCGGAAGAAGGTACTACGGGGGCTGTCAGTGCGTAGACGAGGTTGAAAAGCTGGCGATAGAAAGAGCAAAGAAATTATTCGGATGTGACTATGCAAATGTACAGCCGCATTCAGGAGCGCAGGCGAATATGGCTGCGTTCTTTGCCATGTTAAAACCAGGGGATAAGATTCTGGGAATGAATCTTGACCATGGCGGACATTTGACTCATGGATCACCGGTGAATTTATCTGGAAATTATTTTGAAACTTCCTTTTATGGGGTTGAAGAGGATGGATTTATTGATTACAATAAGGTACGGGAAACGGCACTTAAGGAACGGCCGAAGCTGATTATAGCGGGCGCCAGCGCCTATGCAAGGACCATTGATTTTAAGCGTTTTCGTGAGATTGCAGATGAGGCGGGAGCATACCTTATGGTTGATATGGCTCATATCGCAGGGCTTGTGGCGGCAGGAATTCATCCAAGCCCCCTTCCGTATGCAGATGTTGTAACAACCACAACCCATAAGACACTTCGAGGGCCGAGAGGCGGTATGATTCTCTGTAATCAGGAGTCAGCAGATAAGTTTAATTTCAATAAAGCAGTATTTCCAGGCACACAGGGAGGGCCGCTGGAGCATGTGATTGCTGCAAAGGCTGTCTGCTTTAAGGAGGCACTCTCACCGGAATTTAAGGAATACCAGAGGCAGATAGTGAAAAATGCAAAGGCTCTCTGCGGCGGCCTTCTTTCCCACGGCGCTAAGATTGTCTCAGGAGGAACAGATAACCACCTGATGCTTCTGGACCTCCGTCAAGAGGAGGTTACCGGAAAGGAATTGGAGCGGCGCTTAGATGAGGCCCATATCACCTGTAATAAAAATACAGTTCCTAATGATCCCAGGTCTTCCTTTGTAACAAGCGGGGTACGTCTTGGCACGCCTGCAGTTACAACAAGAGGAATGAAGGAGGAGGATATGGAGATTATTGCAGAGGGTATTTTCCTCGTAATGAAAAAAGAAGAAAATATCAGCAGGGTAAAAGAGATGGTAAAGGGGCTTACTGACAAGTATCCATTAATATAAAACCAAGAAAATACATTAGAGGAGGTTAAAGATACAAATGAAATGTCCGATATGTGGCGAGACACTGCGTCCCGGAAAAAAAGATCCGAATTATCTTCTTTGCTACAGCTGTAAGAAGAAATTTAAGGCACCACAGAAAAAGAAACCAGCTGGAGAGGAACAGAAGTATTCCAATATCCCGCCGAAAGCAGTCCGTGAAAAACGGGAAAGGGAGATGAAGCAGGCGTATGATGATCTTCTTTCTGTGGAGGATGAGAAGTCAAAGAGAAAGAAGAAGAAAAAATATGAGGAGCCAAAGGATGATGATTACGATGATGATTTTGAGTATGATGAGGACAGCGGTTCCAAGCTTCCGATTATCATCCTCGGGGCAGCTATTATAATTGTGGCATGTGTCATTGCATATATGCTGCTGAAATAATGTTTTATTTTTACCTAAATGGTCAGAGACATTAAAAATGAGCTCTGGCCATATTCATTTTTCTAAATAAAATCTTAATAATATCTTATTGCAATCTACAGAAATCCTTCATTTCGTTCCTTTACAATAATAAAAAAAGGAAAGACGAGGTAAGGAAATATATGAAAGTACAGAAAAAAACGGTTGCAGTCTTTTTCGGCGGATGTTCCACAGAGTATGAAGTATCACTACAGTCAGCGTATTCTATTATAAAAAGTATTGACAGGGAAAAATATGAATTAATCTTAATTGGGATTGAGAAAAAGAACGGCATATGGCGTTGGTATAAGGGAGCTTTGGACAGTATTAAGGAGGACTGCTGGCAGGGGGATGAAGAATGCGTAACAGTGTATCCCTGCATGGATAAGGAGGCTCATGGGATTTGTTATATAAAGGAAGGAAGCCTGCATGTTCAGTCCTTAGATGCGGCGCTTCCAATCCTTCACGGGAAGAATGGAGAGGATGGAACAGTTCAGGGAGTTTTAAAGCTTATGGGAGTTCCGGTGATTGGCTGCGGTGTTTTATCCTCGGCAGTGTGTATGGATAAGGAGCTGGCTCACCGTATCGCGGCGGCGGCGGGGATTAAGACAGCGAGGTCGGTGCTCATTCGGGCTGGCAGTACAGATGAGGAGGCATTAGTGGCAGCAGAAAGAATCGGATACCCTGTGTTTGTAAAGCCGGTCCGTGCAGGATCCTCCTTTGGCATTACAAAGGTATCGTCAGAGCGGGAGCTTCCGGGCGCTGTAGAAGAGGCCTTCCTTCATGATGATACAGTCATTATAGAGGAGGCTGTAGAAGGTTTTGAGGTGGGCTGTGCAGTGCTTGGAACACAGAAGCTTACTATCGGCGAGGTGGACGAGATTGAGCTGTCCCAGGGATTCTTTGACTATACGGAGAAATATACTCTGAAAACCTCCCGCATCCATGTACCAGCACGGATTCTTCCGGAAAAGGCAGAGGAAATTAAGCAGACAGCTTTAAAAATATACCGGCTTCTTGGTTGTACCTGTTTTGCGAGAGTGGACATGTTTCTTACCCCTGCCGGGGAAATCTATTTTAATGAGGTAAATACAATACCGGGATTTACTTCTCACAGCCGTTACCCCAATATGCTGAAGGCAGCGGGGATTTCCTTTGAGGAAATTGTGGACCGGCTGCTTGAGATGGAGGAATAGAAATGATTTTTATTAACATAACAAAGAAGAGCTGCTACAAGGGAAATTTGCTCTTAGTTTCCCCAGAGTATCCTGTTGGCCGGTACATTTCTGAACAGGAAATGGTACCTGCTTTAAAAGAAGAGGATAAGGTAGTCCTTGACGGATGGGCTGCTATAGCACTTGAAAGGCTTATAAAAAGTGTACATATAGAGAATGAGATTTCCCTTGTCAGCGGTTATCGTACAAGGATGGAACAGGAGAGAATATGGGAAGATACAATCCGGGAGAGCGGTCTGGAATTTACGAAGAAATATGTGGCAGTTCCAGGACACAGCGAGCATGAGACAGGGCTTGCTATTGACTTGGCCAGGAGGAAGGAAAACATTGATTTTATCTGCCCGGAGTTTCCTTATACTGGTATTTTCCTTGAATTCCGCAAAAAGGCCCCGCAGTTTGGATTCATTGAGCGGTATGTAAAGGGAAAAGAGAATGTAACAGGAATCGGGGCGGAGCCGTGGCATTTTCGGTATGTGGGCTGTCCACATTCTCTTATTATGACAGAGAAGGGATTGGCTCTTGAGGAATATATAAAGTTTTTAAAGGAGTATACGGATCTTGAACGCCCCTATGTTTATCATAGTGCAGAGGAGGATGTACGGATTTCTTATATTTCTGTTAAGGGAGACAGGGCGGAAGAAATTCAGATAGAAAATCGGGAAAGATTTACGCTTTCCGGCACTAATGAAGGCGGCGTTGTTTTAAGCAGATGGAAGAGGCATTAAAAATAGGAACAGGGGGAAAGCTATGTGTCAGAAACGAAAAGGACGGGCATGGATTACGATTAATCTTCAAAACTTAAAGCATAATGTAAATGAGTTTCAAAGAATTCTTCCAAAGGAGTGCAGACTTATGCCGGCAGTTAAGGCAAATGCATACGGACACGGGGCCGGTATCATTGGAAAAGCGCTGTGGGATATGGGAATCCGGGACTTCTGCGTGGCATCTGCACAGGAAGGAGCAGAGCTTCGGGAATCCGGCATCACAGGTCAGATTCTGATTCTGGGATATACACCGGCCTGCCAGTTTGAGGAGTTAAAACGGTACGAGCTTACCCAGACAGCAGTGGATTATGAGTACGCGAAGGAGCTGAACGCATTTGGAGAGATACTTCCTGTACATGTTGGCATTGATACGGGTATGCACAGACTGGGAGAACGCTCTGACAGCAGGGAAAATATATTTAAAATCTGGGAGCTTGAAAACTTGGAGGTAACGGGTGTGTTTTCCCATCTTTGTGCTTCGGACGGAACGACTAGGGAGGAAAAAGAGTATACTCTTAAACAGATAAAGGAATTTGACAGGATCGTAGAGGAGCTTTGGGGGCGAGGGCTCTGCGATTTTAAAACCCACCTTCAAGGGAGTTATGGAGTACTGAATTATCCAGGACTTTTCTACGATTATGCGAGAGTGGGAATTGCCCTTTACGGAGTATTAAGCAGTCCCGGGGATCAGATTGCAGCAGAGGTTTCCTTAAAGCCGGTACTGTCTTTAAGTGCAAGACTTGTATGTGTGAAGGAGCTTCATGAAGGCGAGCCTGTGGGGTATGGCCTTTCTTTTACGGCACCCGGGGAAATGAAAATAGGAGTTGTATCTATCGGGTACGCGGACGGACTCCCAAGGGAATTGTCAAATCAGGGTCACGCCCTGATAAATGGAAAAAAGGTATCTATTATCGGAAGGGTGTGCATGGATCAGCTTATGGTGGATGTATCTGAGGTTAAGGGGGCAGCCTGTGGGGATGAGGTGATCTTTATCGGAAAATCCGGGGATGAGATGATAAAAGCAGAGGAACTGGCGCAGGAGGCAGGAACTATTGCCAATGAGATATTAAGCGGGATTGGGAGGAGAGCTTTATATTTTTATTAAATTCTTAATTTTTTGATTTTATATAAGAATTTGTGCTATAATAAGACCGGCATCTAGAAAATACTGACATGGAGGAAACTAAAGTGATATTAGAACTAAGAAATATCGAGAAATCATTTGGCAGCAAGCAGGTTCTTACTGGTGTGTCCTTTAAAGCTGAGGGCGGGAAAGCCTTTGGCCTTCTTGGAAGAAACGGTGCGGGAAAAACAACTTCCATCCGTATTCTTATGAATGTATTTCCTGCTGACAGCGGAGAGGTATTTATTGACGGAAAGCCTGTTGATTACAGCCGGGTGCAGATTGGATATCTGCCGGAGGAGAGAGGCTTATACCCGAAAAAGATTATTGCTGACCAGCTTGCGTATTTTGCAGAGCTTAAGGGCATGAGCCATAAGGCAGCGGTAAAGTCTGTGGACGGGTGGCTTGAGAGGCTTGGCATGGCGGAGTACCGTAATAAGAGGCTGGACACACTTTCAAAGGGAAATCAGCAGAAGATTCAGCTTGTGACGGCGCTTGCACACAATCCTGATATCATTATACTGGATGAGCCGTTTTCAGGTCTTGACCCGGTCAATGCAATGCTTCTTAAGGATGTGGTAAAGGAGCAGATTGCAGAGAATAAGGTGGTACTGTTTTCCAGCCATCAGATGAGCTATATTGAGGAATTCTGTGACAGCATTGCAATCTTGAATTCCGGGAGGGTTGTTCTTAGTGGCGAGCTTCATGATATTAAGAGAAGTTATGTACGGGATCGTCTGATTGTCCGTACAGAGTATCCGCAGAAGATGAAAAATGATTTTGGTGCAGAATGTACAGAGCTTGATAATGGAAGCCTTCTTATCCGTCTTGCCTCTGCAGATGAAAAGCAGGGGATGATGAAGCGGCTTGTAGATAATTATGATATTGACGAGGTGAAGGTATTTGAGCCTTCTCTTAATGATATCTTTGTGGAATATGCAGGCGGCGGGGCAGAAAAGGAGGACAGACAATGAAGCAGTTTGGCAAAATATTGAAATTTGAATTAAAATATTATTTTAAAAACAAGGTATTTGTAGGGGTAACAATTTTTCTTGTGCTCCTGATTTCGGTTCTTATGTTTCTGCCCCGGATAGTGGATGTATTTTCAGGAAATGAAAGTAAAGATACAGTGGCAGAAGAAGGCGGAGAAAGTCCGGTACTGCTTGTAAAAGCAGCGTCACCAGAGGAGGCAGAGACAGTTAAGGGATTATTTGAGACGGCTTTTTCAGGTTATGATGTGCAGATTACAGAGGATAGTGAATGGGATATTCAGGAAGAGATACTTTCGGAAAGTGCAGAATGTGCCTTTGTTTTTAAGAATCTGACTTCTTATACTTATTATGTAGATAACCTTTCTATGTATGATAGTAATACAGACATTGCAGACAGCGTTCTTCAAAATCTCTACCGCATGAATAAAATGATAGAGAGTGGAATGTCTGAAGAACAGGCCGGCGAAATAATAGCTGTACAAATTGAAAATAATTCGGTAAGTCTTGGAAAGGATCAGATGCAGAACTACTGGTACACATACATTATGATTTTTGCTTTGTATATGGTGATTCTGCTTTATGGGCAGATGATAGCCACGAATGTGGCTACAGAGAAAAGCTCAAGAGCAATGGAGCTTCTTATTACCAGTGCAAAGCCTGTATCTATGATGTTCGGAAAGGTAATTGCCTCCTGTCTTGCGGGGTTTGTCCAGCTTATTGCAGTGTTTGGCTCTGCGATTTTATTTTACACTATAAATAAAGAGCAGTGGGCGGACAATATGATTGTCCAGTCAATTTTTGATATGCCTGTCAGCCTGCTGGCATATATGCTTATCTTCTTTGTCCTTGGATTTTTTATCTATGCTTTCCTTTATGGGGCTATTGGATCGACGGCTTCAAAGCTTGAGGATATTAATACGTCGGTAATGCCGATTACGATGTTATTTATTATTGCCTTTATGGTAGTTATGTTTTCCCTTGCATCCGGGAATGTAGATAATGCGCTGATGAAGGTATGCTCCTATGTTCCTTTTACTTCTTCAATGGCAATGTTTACTCGGATTGCTATGAGCACAGTACCGTGGTATGAGATTCTTATTTCCGTTGCAATTCTCATTGGTTCTGTGGCTGGCATTGGTGTGATTTCTGCGAAAATTTACCGGGTGGGCGTACTCCTTTATGGTACGACGCCGAAAATCGGTTCCATTTTAAAGGCAGTCTGGAGGGCATAAATATATAGAAGTGTGACAGCTTAAATATGATTATTAAAAAATATCCTTCATGCGTAAAGGTTTTTAGTACGCGGGAAGGATATTTTTTAGGCAGCTGTGAAATCTGGATTAAGCATTTTCTTTTTCACGTTTTGCCTTTGCCTGGAGTGTCTCTGTCTGGAAAACAAAGTTACGGATAAGCATCTCAAGCTTGGGCGGAAGATTCACAAACTGGCAGCCATAGCTATATACGCCCTTTTCCCGAACGGGCCTCTGCTTTTGTATGCGGGCTGTGATACATTCCGGGGCTTTAATGCTTGTGAAGATGGTTGTAAAGGCAGTATCTGTTTCAAATTTTTGCTTTGAAACAAACTGGAAGCCGCCGGTACCGATGTCCTTGATTGTGACAAAGCTCTCTTTTTTTTGTCCTTCAGGCAGGATGGCAGCCTGAAAGGTTACATAGACGCGGTAGTTTTTCCTCTGCTCAGGAATATCATTTGTAACGGCACGGGCAATATAGAAAGGTGCGGCTTCTGATGCCGGCTGATTAATATGTATTTGCTCTGACAGGGTGAAAATAAAAGCCCTGTAGTCATAGGTTCTGCCTTCAGGCATGAAGAAGAACCTCCCTGGGAAGTTCTCCGGCGGTTTTTCAGGGAAGATGATGGTAATAGTTTCTAAATCTTCCCTGAAAAATCGGACATCTTCCAGATAGGTACAGTCCAAATTGTATAGAGATGCACTGCCTGATTTTGGTATGGAATTCATGGAATCATTGTACCTCCTTTTTTAAGACATAATTTTGCTATTATAAAATTATTTTAGCAGAGAAAGGGAGGAGAATCAAGAGTACATGACGCACGAAGCCAGGCAGAATAATAAAGGCTCCGGTATCTGCCATATATCTGGCGGATGCCGGAGCCTTTATTTATGATTAGATGTTATTTACAGCAGGAGCGGATGTCGAATTCTGGATTTATAGCATAGAAATTCTTGCTGTCTAAGTGATCCTGAACAATTCGGAGAGCTTCACCGAAACGCTGATAGTGTACGATTTCTCGTTCCCTTAAGAAACGGATGGGTTCACAGACTTCCGGATCTTTTACAAGACGGAGGATATTGTCGTAGGTAGTGCGTGCTTTCTGTTCTGCTGCGACCTTGTAAAGACAACAGTGGCAGAAAACTATATCTTGTCTGCCGACGATATGGTGAAAGCGTAAGGAGGTATCAGAGATTATGAGATTAGCAAATGGAATTATTATCGACAAGGAAAAGACATTCGGACTGCTTAAGTTTTCCGCATTGCGGCGCGAAGTGCATAAGCAGAATGAGGACGGAACGGTTTTTGAAGAAATCAAGGAACGTACCTACGATTTGAAATCCAGGGGACAGGGGCGCATGATACAGATGAATATTCCAGCTGCTGTGCCGTTAAAGGAATTTGAGTATAATGAGGAGGAGATTATTAATCCTGTAGCGGATACAGTGGCGACAGCTACGTTTCAGGGGGCAGATGTGGACTGGTATATCAAGGCGGAGGATATTGTCTTGAAAAATATAGATGGACGCTCAATGGGAAATTTACAGAATCCTAATCTGCATGAAAAAAAGAAAATTAAGAATCATAAATAGCATTGCCTATATGATAATATTCTGATAAAATTAGGATAAAATAAATAAAAAAAGGAGTGTTTAGATTATGATACAAATTCGACCTGTTTCTGACCTTAGAAATAAATTTCCGGAAATTGAAACTATCGTAAACAGCGGAAAACCTGTTTACCTTACAAAGAATGGTTACGGAGCTATGGTAGTTTTGAGCTTGGAGGAATACGCAAATCTGACAGATAATATAGAGATGAAACTTGACGAAGCCGATAGACAGGCGTCAATGACGGAAGAAAGACTTTCCCATGAAACCGTATTCGGCAATGTAAGGAGTACGATACATGGAAAATAAAGTTTATCATCTTCGCTATCTGCCGATTTTTGAACAGGATTTAATCAGTACAGCGAGTTACATTACTAATGTTTTAAAGAATGAGGACGCTGCTCTGCGTTTAGTTGACGATATAGAGGCTGCGATTCTGGAAAGGCTGAATAATCCTGTTGCTTTTGAACCATACATTTCCGCAAAAAAACGAGACTATCCCTATTATAAAATCTATGTGAGAAATTATGTTATTTATTATGTGGTGATTGATGATGTAATGGAAATTCGGCGTTTGCTGTATGGTGCTAGAGATACAGATAAGTATTTATAATTTATTTGTAAAAGAAAGTAGATAATATATAGGAGAAAATTCAATTATGAAAGATGAAATAATGTCTTTGCTTACAGACTTTGGTGAATTTACTTTAGATTCTTTTCTACAAGATGGTATGATAAAAGAGTTGCCTATCCTTGGTTCTGCTTAGTGTAAAGAATAATTCTGTAACTAACAGTATATTGTAGCTAAAATCGTAAAATGGTACTCTTTTCTTGGAGGTGCTGTGATATGGAAAAGAATATGCTTTTTATTGATTCAATTCCTGCTATCATTTGGGGAAAGCAATCGAAAAAAGTTATTATTTATATTCATGGGAAAAACGGATATAAAGAAGAAGCGATTTTGTTTGCAAAAATTGCAGAAGAAAAAGGCTATCAAACAATCAGCTTTGATTTGCCAGAACACGGTGAGCGACAAAATAAATCTTATTCCTGTAATGTATGGAATAGTGTTCGTGACTTAGAAATCATATGGAAATATGTTTATAAAAAGTGGAATATATTTTCTTTGTACGCTTGCAGCATAGGAGCTTATTTCGGACTACATGCATATAAAAATATATGTTTTGAAAAAGTGCTATTTTTATCTCCAATTGTTGATATGGAATATTTAATAAAAAATATGTTTTTGTGGTTTGATGTTTCTGAAGCTGAATTAAAGAAACAAAACAAGATTGTAACTCCGATTGAAACCTTATCATGGGATTATTACCAGTTTGTTAAAAACAATCCTATTGAAAAATGGAATTCTCCAACCTATTTGCTTTATAGGAACAAAGATACATTACAATCCACAGAAATTGTTCATAATTTCACAAGAAAATTTCAATGCCTGTTGACTGAATCAAAAGATAGTGAACATTCCTTTTTGAATAGCTCAGACAGAAAAATCCTTTATAATTGGATAAAAAGAAACCTATAAATACAAGGTTACATTCCATACACTGTATAACATGTAACCTTGTATGAATATGGACTTACTTTACAGGTCAAAATGCTCTTTCATTGACGCAATCCATGTTTCGATTGCCTGTATAAGAATGAGCTGCTGTTCTAAAACTGCCATTCCTGTTTCGGGGATTTCGGGAGCATTTTTCTTAAGGCTCTCGTTTTCTTCAAGATATGATTTGAGCGTTTTGATATTGTCCTCTATGTTAGCAAGACAGACTTTTTGGTTTTCTCTGGATAAGCCGTCAAGGTTGACGATTACCGCATTGAAATCCAGAAAAATATGAATCGGCTTTAAGGATATTTCTATCATCAGTTTTTCAAATTGGGATTTTCCAGAATCGGTTAATGTATAAATTGCCTTTTCCGGCATTTTTCCCTCTTTGACCTGTGTGCTGGTGATGTAACCTTTTTCCTCTAGCTGGATTACTTTTTTGTAGATTGAGGGAGTGCTGATTTTTACCCATTTGGAAATATTCCGATATTCAACCAGTTTTTGAATATCATATGCGCTCATGGATTCCTTTTTGAGAATCCCTAATACGATTAAATCTATCGTTGCCATAAGATGTCCTCCATTCCTCTTGACAACTACTATAAATTATAGTAGTATTGGTTTCGCAGTTCAAATACTGTAATTTATACTATTATATTTTATACTTCATGTCAAGAGAAAGGAGATTTTCACATGAACAAGCAAAGCAGTAAAATGGAACTCTTAGGAAATGCCCCAATACCAAAGGCTCTTATGGCAATGGGAATCCCTACTATGCTGGGTATGATGGTAAATGCCGTCTATAATCTGATGGACGCTTATTTTGTGGGCGGCTTAGGTACAAGCCAGATGGGAGCGATTTCAGTTGTTTATCCTCTCGGTCAGGTGGTTGTAGGTTTGGGATTGCTGTTCGGAAATGGTGCGTCCTCCTATCTTTCCAGATTATTAGGAAAGGGCGATAAGGAGAAAGCAAATCAAGTAGCGAGTACCGCATTGTACGGCAGTGTTACCGCAGGTGCGGTTATGATTATTTTGTCTATGATTTTTCTTCGCCCTATTTTAAAATTTTTGGGAGCAACGGACAGTATCATGCCCTATGCAGTAACTTATGCCGGTATCTATATTATTTCCTGTATCTTCAACGTATTTAATGTCACAATGAACAATATTGTAACAAGCGAGGGTGCGGCAAAGACAACAATGTGTGCGCTGATGACCGGCGCAATACTGAATATCGGCTTAGACCCTCTATTCATCTATGTATTTGATATGAGAGTTGCCGGTGCAGCAATCGCAACTGCAATCTCACAGATTGTTTCAACGTCCGTATATTTGGTATTTGTCCAAAAGAAAAAGAGTATCTATCGCTTTAAGATAAAGAATTGCTCTTTTACGAAAGAAATCATGTCGGAGATATTTAAGATTGGAATACCTACTTTAGTGTTTCAAATATTGACAAGTCTTTCTATTTCTCTTGTCAATACACGGGCAATGGCTTATGGGGATTCTGTGATTGCCGGTATGGGTGCTGTGACAAGGATTGTATCTATGGGAAGCCTGATGGTATTCGGATTTATCAAAGGATTTCAGCCGATTGCAGGATATAGTTACGGTGCGAAAAAGTTTGACCGATTACAGGAGGCAATCAAAACTTCTATTCTATGGTCTACGGTATTTTGCGCTATTTATGGGTTGATATTAGCAATATTTTCAGAGAGAATCATATCTCAATTTACAAAAGATGATTTGGAAATGATTCAAGCAGGAACACAGTCATTACGCATAAATGGTATTTCGTTTATCCTGTTCGGGTTTTATACGGTGTATTCCTCATTGTTCCTTGCACTTGGAAAAGGATTGGCAGGATTCATCTTGGGAGCTTGCAGACAGGGTATCTGCTTTGTACCTGTGATTTTGATTCTTCCTGCACTCTGGGGGATAAATGGGATTCTATATGTTCAGCCGATAGCAGATGTTCTTTCCGCCATAATCACTGTACTTATGGCATTGCATTTACATAAGGAATTAGTATTGACAAAGCAAAAGTTTCTGATTGACAAAGTAGAATAAGGAGATAATTGATGATAAGCCAACAATGGGTTATGTGTCCTGTTTGTGACAACAAAACAAGAATTAAAATACGAAAGGATACGGAACTGATAAACTTTCCTCTATATTGTCCGAAGTGCAGAAAAGAAAGTTTAATCAATGTAAAGAATCAGAAAGTGTCCATTGTGAAAGAGCCAGACGCTAAGACGCAGAGCCGGTAATGCCGAGAATAAAAATATTCTTGGATTATCGGCTTATTTTATTGACAAGGAAAAGTGGAGGGTTATTTTTCCTCCACTTCCTTTGACTTGATGATTCCATCAGTGACACTCTCTACAATCACTAAATCCCTATCGGACGGATTATCAAGCTGCTTTTCCAACTGCCGCCGTCTGGTGCTTTTTGCCGGATCGGGCGCAGAAAGGAAAAATTCATCGGTTGACAGGTCAATCTCAATCATTGCGCCCACTTGCTCACGGGTTAAGCCCTGTTTATTCCCGCGGGCAACGAGCCAAGCGGGCATGCTTGCATGCACATTTGGCGACTGCCGCGAGGGTCAAATAACCCGTAGGGTATTTGACTTCGGGCGGCTTTGATTGCCAGTCCGAAGGCCCTAAAATCGTATCTATCTTCTTTTTTACGCATAGCAAATCACCTCACTACATTCTACAGTTCCTATGGAAGAATGAACAGGTATGGAAAGACGTGTTATATAGTCTCACAGTTCCTATTGTGTGTAAAAAGGTACGAATCATGCTGCAAATGCGGTTAATAAAAAAACCGTTGTTTACAGCTCTTTTTGGGATACGGACTTTGATATATTCTCTCGAACGACGGTTGAAAAGCCGCCGTTTTTTCTTTTTCCTCAGGGTGCAGATATAAGGTTATTTTGTTTCAGCGGCTATAGGAGGCAGCCGCTTTGAAAGAGATTTAATATCCTCTTCTTTTCAAAATGCTATCCAACTTCAATTTAATTGTCTGGCAAAGCGTGTCGTCGATACGACCGTCAAGGACTATCAGAGGGAGTTAAGCCGACACGCAGCACATGTAACGCCATTTTCTGAATTGCCGGAGCAGGCGATAAGCGGTATTGGCACGACGGACGAATACGATTTCGATTATTCCTGCTTTGAAGTTTTGGGAATGAAAGTCAAGGTGAACAATGAGCAGTTGGCAGAAGCATTAAAACTATTGCCGGAGAAAAAGCTGGATATCTTGTTGATGTTTTATTTTCTGGAAATGTCTGACGCTGAAATTGCTGACCTGCTACAGATTGACCGGACAACCTCTTTCCGAAACCGCAGAAAATCACTGGAAGAAATCAAGAAGATACTACAGGAGGATGAGCTATGAAATCCGCAGAAAAGTGTCCGTCATTCACTGTTATTTCTGCTGCCGCCGACGGCGACACACAAGCAATTGAAAAGATATTAAAGCACTATGACGCTTATATCTCAAAAGCCAGCTTGCGCCCGTTGTATGACGAATACGGCAATATCTACATAGCCGTGGATACGGAACTGAAAGGAAGAATCAGAACCGCCATGATGGAAATGATTCTGAAATTTGAAGTTGAGATAGTGTAATTTGGTTTACTTGTTCTTTGACAATTGAATAAAGCAATCAGATACGTTTGATATGCAGCGAGCCGACGGACGAAAACGCCATGACCGAAAGGGGGGAATCATCACAGAGCGACAATTTTCAGTGAACCGTAGGCGGCTGTTGGAAAAGCCGCTGCCATGACCTGTATATCAGAATAATGATACGCCCGTAGACATAAGTTCGTCCATCAGAATGGGAATGGTGAAAATCCAGCGGAGCCCTCCAAAGCCGTCTGATTGCTTATGATAACAACATTTTCTTTCATAACGTACAAGCATTTTTGCATACTTTGTAATATATTGTGGTGAGGTGATTACTTGGCAAATGATACAAAAATAGTTTGCAGGAATGTTTTTAAGACAAAGGACAAAGCGGCATTTACAAAAGAATACACACGAAAATGGATAGAATTAATCAATGAATTTGAAAGGAATAAAGGGCAGCGGATACCTGCCAAATCATAGACAGACTGTCTCAAAAATGGTATAAACATATCATGTAGAGATAGTTTGTTTTGTATTCTCTGAAAAGAAGAACAAAATATGATGAGAACAAAATCTAAGGTTGCTATCTATTGCCGCTTATCAGAAGAAGATAGAAACAAACAATCAGAAACAGACGACAGTAACAGTATTCAGAATCAAAAGTCAATGTTATTGCAGTATTCGTTAGAACAAGGCTGGGAAGTCACAGGTATTTACAGTGATGATGATTATGCCGGCGCAGACAGGCGGCGGCCGGAGTTTAACAGGCTGTTAGCAGACGCAAGGGAGCATAAGTTTGATATTATCCTCTGTAAGACACAGTCCAGATTCACCAGAGAATTAGAACTGGTGGAGAAATATATTCATGGATTGTTTCCCGTATGGGGGATTCGATTTATCAGTATTGTTGATAATGCAGATACCGCTAATAAAGGAAATAAAAAGTCAAGACAGATTAATGGACTTGTAAATGAGTGGTATTTGGAGGATATGTCGGACAATATCAAAAGCGTTCTGACAGACAGACGAAAAAACGGACATCATATCGGGGCATTTGCTTTATATGGATACAAAAAAGACCCAGACATAAAAGGACATTTGATTATAGATGAAGAAGCTGCACAGGTCGTCAGAGAAGTTTTTACCCTGTTTTCACAGGGGTATGGAAAGACAGCCATTGCCCGTATACTGAATGACAGAGGGGTTCCAAATCCTACGGAATACAAACGGATTCACGGATTGCGTTATCAGCAGCCAAAAAGGAAAAACAGCACCTTATGGAAATATTTTGCTATATCGGATATGTTGGTAAATGAAATCTACATAGGTAACATGGTACAGGGGAAATACGGCAGCGTTTCTTATAAGACAAAGCAGAATAAGCCCAGACCTAAGAATCAATGGTACATAGTGGAGGG
This sequence comes from Lachnospiraceae bacterium, assembly GCA_910575605.1. GTDB lineage: Bacteria > Bacillota > Clostridia > Lachnospirales > Lachnospiraceae > CAPEBR01. The sequence continues at coordinate 10,615 of CAJTEW010000010.1, read as the reverse complement.
AACGCATGAACCAATCATTGACTGTGAGCTGTGGGAGAAAGTTCAAACACTGATAGCTCAAAAGGCAAAACCATTTACAGAGGGAAAAATTGGTTTATTTGCCAGAAAAGCACGCTGTATGAATTGCGGCTATACAATGTCCTCTAATAAACAGAGAGATGGCAGACGCTATTTAAGATGTTCTAACCGTCACGTTGCGAAAGACGCTTGTATCGGTTCTTTTATCTCTGCTCCGAAACTGGAACAGGCGGTAATTGAGGAACTTAACAAGTTATCCGCAGCTTATCTCAATAAAGACGAGTTAGAGCAAAATGTAGTCTTTAACAGTGACTTGCGAGGAAATAAAGAAACCCTCCAAAAGGAAATTGCCGCTTATCAGAAAAAAATCACAGAATACATCAAGGGTATTCGTGAATTGTATTTGGATAAGGTAAAGGGTGTTATTACAGAACAAGACTACATGGATTTATCAAAAGACTTCTCAAAAGAAAAAGACAGGCTTGAAAAACTGGTGGCAGATACGAGAGAAAGGCTTGATGTTATCGAAAGAAAAAGACAGGCTGGTGACAACAGACGTCAGTTGATTGAGCAATATACAAATCTCGAACACTTAGATAGAGAAACGGTCGAAAAGCTGATTGATTATATACTGGTCGGCAAAAAAGACCCTGTAACTAAGGAAGTACCTGTTGAAATACATTGGAATTTCTAAGGTTCTCATATCTGATGTAATCGTATATCAGATATGGAGAACCTTCTCTTAACCCCCAAATGTTGTACTTACAAAATCGTACCATCTGCTGCCATATCCTCATGAATATCAGTGATAGGGTCACCTTTGGACTGGAAATAGGTTGCAGTCCAAGGTGAGCCGCTTGCTGCCTGTGGCCAGAGAGCCAGTGTGTGGTCGACATAATATTTATCAAAACCAGATTCCGTTATCTGTTCTGGTGTCAGATTTCTCGTAAGCTGATGGACGATAGCGCAGATCATTTCCATGTGAGCGAGTTCTTCTGTACCTACATTGTGCACAGAAATGTTCCAAATGAAGCCCTATGCGGACAAGCCCGGTGCTTTCGGCTTATTTGTACATAGCTTTGTAAGCTATGAAAGAATTGGTAAGTGGGATGAGAAGAGATACAAGAAAGGCGGCAGAAAGCCTTATTTTGTCGAGCTTTGCGGCACTCCGAGACGGATAAATCTCTATGCGGTAGCAGATGCAGATATCTATTATAATTATGAAGCGTGAAAAAATGAGCTTGTCTGAATGAACTTGGACAAGCTCATTTTTCTATAGGAAACCACACCATCGTCCACCTCAATCGTGTGTGCTTTACTAAGTTGACTTTTTTGGGGAAATCGGATATACTATAGTAAAGTACACAATCAAAGAAGAATTTGCGTGTGGTTTAATAGAGGTGAAACAATGCTTGATGAGAAATCGATAAACGCTGTCAGGAAGATTTTTTCCAAACACGATTATATAATGACGACAGCAGAGCTGGATTCCTACAGAATATACTATGCTGATATTCAGCAGCTATTAAACGAGGGCTTCATTGAAAAAATCAAACGGGGCTATTATCATTGGACGGAAATCTATGGCGAACAGGAAGTTAAAATTATCAACCGTCTTTTTCCCGATGCGGTACTTTGTATGGAAACTGCCCTCTTTTACTATCAATACAGCGACCGCAATCCTGCCGAGTGGAATATTACGATTGATAAAAATGTCTCCAGAAGCCGTACCAACATTGATTATCCCTTTGTAAAGGCATATCGTGTTGAGCCAGTTTTAGTACCCCTCGGCGAAACAAAAGGCAGCATTAACTTTGTGGATGTCCGTATCTATGACCGTGACCGTACCATTTGTGATGTGCTGCGGAATATGAACAAAATGGATAAGGAGATTTTTAATAAGGCAATACAAGGGTATGTAAAAGACCCGAAAAAAAATATACCGAATCTGATGGAGTATGCAAAGGTATTGCGTATGCAAAAGCGTGTAAAAGAATTGATTGGAGTGTGGTTGTGATGGCTGATGTGGCAGCATCTGTTTTGGCAAAGCTTAAGAATAAGGCGAAGGCGGCTGGTATCAGTTATCAGCAGTGCCTACAGCTTTTTATGCAAGAGGAGTTTTTGCGGAAACTCTCAAAGTCTGGATATGATGATACACTGATTCTTAAAGGCGGATTGTTTATCTATACGCTTACCAATTTTGAAAGCCGCGCAACAATTGATGTGGATTTCCTGCTTCGCAGCGTTTCCAATTCATTGGACGAGGTAAAAGCCCTTATCCTAAAAATCCTTGCTACGCCTACGGGCAATGACTATATTGAGATGACCGCTAAAGGGTTTGAAGAAATCTCACCGCAAAGGAAGTATCACGGCATCAGCACACAGATTATCGGAAAGATAAAAAATGTCCGTGTTCCATTTAATGTGGATATTGGTGTGGGCGATGTGATTGTTCCCCGTGCCGAGCAGCGGACTATCCATACACAGCTCCCCGATTTTGAGGCTCCTGTCATTATGACCTATTCTCTTGAAAGCACCATTGCGGAAAAGTTTGACGCTATCCTGCAACGCTTTGAACTAACAGGCAGAATGAAGGACTTTTACGATATTTACTATCTGGCAAGGACATTTGATTTTGACGGAGCGAAATTGCAGATGGCAATATCCAGAACATTGGAACGGCGAGGGACACCCTACGAAAAGGATAGTTTCAAGCGTATTCTCACACTTGTCGAGGATATGGATATGCAGAAGCGTTGGAAATACTTCTTGAAAACCATAAAGGATGATACGCTTGAGTTTTCGGTGGTCATTGAGGAAATACAGAAATTCCTTGAGCCTGTATTTGATGCAGTTGTGAATGAGGACGAGTGGCAAAAACAATGGAATTTTATTACGAAATGGAACGAAAATGAAAGGAGTCTTCAATTATGAGTAAAGTACTTACTGTTGAACAGCGTGAGCAAGCAGGCTCCGACTCCTATAATAGATTTGAATACCAAGTTCATTGGATTGTATGCCATATAATAGGTAAGCTTCAAGAACATGCAGAGTGTATTGTTTTTTGTGAATTTCACGATGATATGGCAGAGTTTTCTCCAAATAGTCAGCAGTATCAGTTTTTTCAAATAAAGACCAAAGAAGAATCTTCTGACTGGACTATTGCGGAAATGTCCAAACGGGAAAAGAAAAAAGACGGTGGATACAAGAAATCTTTTTTAGGCTTCATATTCTATAACTATTTGATATTTGGTGCAGAATGCTCACATTGCCACTTCGTATCAAATAATGATTTTGATAAAGAGGTTTCGTTATGGCAGTCGTATATTGAAGACGAGAAAAAACTACAGACAGAAAATAGTGAATTATATGAGAAAATCAAAGATAGGATTAGAAATGAATTTGCAAACGATATGCCGAGTAATTTTGATTCTGTCTTTGATGAGTTTATCCAGAGGACTTTTGTCCATAAATCCGAACTACAACTAACAACTTATGACACCCAAACTATGGGGAAATTTTTCAATCATTTAGCCGACAAAAATATTCCGTCCAATACGGCAAATCTTATTTTTCAGCAATTGCTAAATGATGTAAGAAAAAAGAGTAAAGAAAAAATCAAAGTACCTATCAGCATGAAAAGTTTGGTTGAGAAAAAAGGTGTAGATATTGCTCAAATAGGCAAGAAAATTGATGGGAATATAAAAAACAGCGGAAATTACGATGGTTTCCATAATTCCTTGATTGCTGAAGCATTGCCAGACAATGATATTCGCCGTATAGAAGCAGCTAAAACACTTCACGATGCGAGGTGGCTTGATGTAAGAGATGTTAGATATCAAGAAATTGTAATTATGCTGCGGAAAACAATTTCTACATATTGTGAATCATTTAAGACAAATGGATTTACTGATGAACTGAAAAGATTATGTATTCAAGCGCTACAAGAGCATAATCTTCTGTCGGATTCTCTTGATAAATCGCTAATTGAGGTGTTATATTATGAGCAAAAATTCAGTTGAAACAATTAAACAGGAGCAAAAGTACAAAATTCTAATAAGAAATTTACGAAAGCAGCAGGAGGAAAAAAATAATGAAAAGACTAACGATAAAAAAACTGATAGTAATCAGTCAAAGTGAGTCTCGCTCGTTAGAGGTTCCTTTTGAAGATGGGCTTAATATAATTTTGGGAGGAAATAAAACAGGAAAGTCTTCTATTATCAAAAGTATTTTTACTACTTTGGGATGTGAGTGTAAAAGAATTGAAAGTGATTGGAAGAAACTCATTTCCGCTTATTTGCTATTCTTTAAATACGGAGAAAAACAGTTTTGTGTTGTTAGACAAGGTAGAAAATTTCAGATTTTTGAAAATATAAGCAATATTTATTCCTGCATTATTGAAACAGAAGCCTTTCATGAATACAGTAATTGTTTAATGGATATTTTAGAAATCAAAATGCCCTGCATTTCAAAAGATGGTATGCAATTCAATGTAACTCCGCCATTACTTTTTAGATTTCAATATATTGACCAAGACGAGGGGTGGAGTAAAATAGCTGATTCTTTCAGCAATGTTGCATATATTAAGGATTGGAAAGCAAACACAAATAAATATGTATGTGGATATTTAGACGATACCTATTATGCCCTGCAAGCACAAAAAGCAGAACATATACTTGAAAGAGATGATAAGAAAAGAGAATTGAAGTATAATCAAACTTTTGTTTCTCGTATCACATCTACCCTAACGCAAATAGAGGATATGGAATCGGTTGAAGAAGTTACAACAGATATTGAGTCCTTGCTTGCTAAGGCGGAAGAACTGAGAAAAGTTCAATTTTCTTATAATGCAGAGATGGCAATTTTAGAAAACGACATATATATCAGTCAACATAAATTGTATATTGTAGAACATAATCTTGCAGAAACAAAAAAGGATATTGAGTATGCGATGACCCAAGAAGATGAGTTGGTCTGTCCATTTTGTGGTACAATCTATTCAAACGGAATAAATGAGCAACTAAATATAACATCTGATTATGCTCATTGTGAAAATCTTATTACAGAACTACAAAACGGTATATCTGTTGCTACAAAGAAATTACAAGAACTTAAGGAGAAATACAATAGTGTCTCCTTAGAAATTCAGTCTATTGAGCAAAAAGTTCAGAACACCCAAGAGCTGTTATCTTATTCATCTTTTTATAAAAATAAAGGGCAATATGAGATATATGAATCCTGCAAAACACAGTTGGAAGTGCTTCAAGACGAAATAGACTCTTATGTTTCTAAAATTGCACTAATTGACGAAAAATTGAATGAAAAGAAATCCAAAGAGCGTTCAAAAGATATACGAGAAGATATAGAGGGATACTGCCGTACATTAGCAGATGCAATAAATGTGCCAAAAACATTTATAAAACTAAGAGATTTCGTTCAGGTTATAAATCGTACAGGTAGTGAAACTCCTCGATTGGTTTATATGTATCAATCTGCATTGTATCTATATAATCTGGAGAGAGCCTATAGTCCATTCAATTTTTATGTGGTCGATACGCCTAATCAGCAAGGGCAAGATGCAGATAATTTGCAAAGTATATTTGAATCCTTAGAACTGTTTTTATCTAACGAAGGGCAAGTTATTGTTGGTACTGAGCGGGAAACTGGCATTGAAAAGAGAGCAAGCAATGTAATTACGCTAACCGAAAAGCGTAGGTGCTTAACTAACGCTAAATATAATGAACACATTGAATTTCTTCAAATGGTACAAAAAATAGCTATTAGCTGGGTTGCAGAAAATCATAAAAAGCAAAATGACCCAATAGTTGAGGAATGATTCGATATTAGTGAAGTGAGCCATTTCCATGACCTCGACCCACTGAAGCATCGGAAATGTTCCATTCTCCCGAAATGCCCGAACAGCCTTTATTTGTGGGCTTCTGGGTAGATGACATTGTAACAAAGGACAAGCCCACAAGGTATGGAAAGAACAACCATTTTACATACGCTGAACAACCAACCGTTATTGTACAAGGCTCTCAGCGAAAAATCAATATCTATTGTGCCATTTCTGCCGCATAGTATTTTTACCATTGTAGGATGGATTGCCTTTATAATACAATGAAGCCAAGAAAGGATGGTGGACGGTATGAGGGAAAAGAAAACACACTTATATGTAGACAGCAGGGAAAAATCATTACTTTTACATAGCCTTGTGGAGTTGAAAAATCAGCTCATACAGCAGGGCAAATATGGGGACTGCGTTGACGAGCTTATCTTCAAGGTAGCCAATGCCCCGATAAAGAAAGTAAAAATTGAATATGTGTAAGGCACATCGTTATGAAGCCGCTTATTCTTAATTCAACTAAGAGTAAGCGGCTTTTTTGCGTCCTGCCTTTTATTAAACCACACCATTGATGGATTCAAAAGTGTGTGGTTTAGTATAGCATTTTACATAGCCGCCTTGACAAAGCGGCTAAATCTATGCGAAAGGAGGACGCACCCATGTCAAACTGCAAAGTAATTGCTTTAACCAACCAGAAAGGCGGTGTGGGCAAGACCACCACGGCGGTGAATCTGGGCGTAACTCTGGCACAGCAGGGCAAGAAAATCCTGCTCATTGATGCCGATGCACAGGCAAACCTAACCATGTCCCTCGGCTACCACAGACCAGACGATTTGCAGGTCACTCTCTCCACCATCATGCAGGACATCATAGATGATAAATCCGTTGATGTCGCCCAAGGCATCCTGCACCACAGCGAGGGCGTTGACCTGCTCCCGTCCAACATTGAGCTGTCGGGACTGGAAGTAAGACTGATTAACGCCATAAGCCGTGAAAGCGTGCTGAAAACCTGCATAAGCGAGGTCAAGAAGAATTATGACTATGTACTCGTGGACTGTATGCCGAGCCTTGGTATGCTCACCATCAACGCACTGGCGGCGGCTGACAGCGTGGTTATCCCCACACAGCCCCACTATCTTTCTGCCAAAGGCTTAGAGCTGTTGCTTCGCTCCGTGTCGAAAGTCAGACGGCAAATCAATCCCCCTCTGCGGATTGACGGCATCCTTATGACGATGGTAATGCCCCGCACGAACATCTCCAAGGAAATCACCGCCACGGTAAGGAGTGCCTATGGGCAGAAAATCAAGGTGTTCGATACCCAGATACCACACTCCATCCGTGCCGTGGAAGCCACCGCAGAGGGGAAAAGCATCTTTGCCTACGACAAAGGCGGCAAGGTAGCCGCAGCTTATGAACAGTTCGGAAAGGAGGTGGCAGAGCTTGGCGAAAAGCAGAGAAAGCAAAATCGAGCTGACCGCATACGATGACCTGTTTGAAACAGACCAAAGCCGTGAAGAAGCCAACCTAAGCAAGATACGGGACATTCCCCTTGCGGAGATTGACGAGTTCCCAGACCATCCGTTCAAGGTCTTAATGGACGAGGATATGGAGCAGCTTGTTGACAGCATCAAGCGGAGCGGCGTTATGACACCTGCCACCGTCCGTATGATGTAGGACGGATTTTGCGGACATTCAAAATAAAAAAGAATGTGGAGGTAACAGACAATGGCAAAATCATTATTTGAGGAACTGGGCGGCAAATACGAAAGGCAAGGGGATTATTTGATACCGTGCTTAACTGTACCCGCCGAAGAAGAACAGGCAATAGGCATCTGGGGGCAACGGCATTTAGATTATCTAAAACAGTACCGTAAAGTTACATACACCAATCTTCTTACAAGCGGCAGGCTAAACGCCTACCTTGCCGACATCAACAGACAGGCACAGGAACGCTTTGAAAGGCTCATAGAGGGTATGAAACAGGCACAGGGCATAACGGAACAGCTAAAGGCAGAAAACGCCTTAGAATGGACAGGATGCCTCAATAACATAAGGGCTTGTGCGAGGGAGATTGTGGAAAAGGAAATTATTTTTGCATAAACAGATGATTAGTGGCAGGGGGAAATCCTGCCGCTTTTTCTGCTTTAGTTTGTCAGCTTGACAAATAAAGGGTTAAGGAATATAATTAGATTCAGTATTATACAAGGAGTTAATAAATATGCGGCAAGGTATTCTTAAATAAACTGTCAATTTGATAGTGGGAACAAAAAGTAGCAGTCCCGTTTCACTTTTAATATGGGGCTTAGTTTTTTGTACCCAGTTTAAGAATACTTTTATCATGTAATTTTATATGCCCGAAAACATATAAGTGTTTTGGGGCTATTGGAGTTATTTACCCAGTGATAGGAGTATTTATCACTGGGTATTTTTATGCCCTTTTTTGGGTGTTGATAGGAGGAAAATCACATGAAAATAATTAACTTAGGCATTCTGGCTCACGTTGACGCAGGAAAGACAACATTAACGGAAAGTTTATTGTATACCAGTGGTGCAATTGCAGAACTAGGGAGCGTAGATGAAGGCACAACAAGGACAGATACAATGAATTTGGAGCGTCAAAGGGGAATCACTATCCAGACAGCAGTGACATCTTTTCAGTGGGAGGATGTAAAAGTCAACATTATAGATACGCCAGGCCATATGGATTTTTTGGCGGAAGTATACCGTTCTTTATCCGTATTAGACGGAGCAGTATTATTAGTTTCTGCAAAGGATGGCATACAGGCACAGACCCGTATACTGTTTCATGCACTACAGATAATGAAGATTCCGACAATTTTTTTCATCAATAAAATTGACCAAGAGGGGATTGATTTGCCAATGGTATATCGGGAAATGAAAGCAAAGCTTTCTTCGGAAATTATAGTGAAGCAAAAGGTTGGGCAGCATCCCCATATAAATGTAACGGACAATGACGATATGGAACAGTGGGATGCGGTAATTATGGGAAACGATGAACTATTAGAGAAATATATGTCAGGGAAACCGTTTAAAATGTCAGAACTGGAACAGGAAGAAAACAGGAGATTCCAAAACGGAACGTTATTTCCCGTTTATCACGGAAGCGCTAAAAACAATCTGGGGATTCGGCAGCTTATAGAAGTAATTGCCAGTAAATTTTATTCATCAACGCCTGAAGGTCAATCTGAACTATGCGGGCAGGTTTTTAAGATTGAATATTCAGAGAAAAGGCGGCGTTTTGTTTATGTGCGTATATATAGCGGAACATTGCATTTGAGGGATGTTATTAGAATATCTGAAAAAGAGAAAATAAAAATCACAGAGATGTGTGTTCCGACAAACGGTGAATTATATTCATCCGATACAGCCTGCTCTGGTGATATTGTAATTTTACCAAATGATGTTTTGCAGCTAAACAGTATTTTGGGGAACGAAATACTGTTGCCGCAGAGAAAATTTATTGAAAATCCTCTCCCTATGCTCCAAACAACGATTGCAGTAAAGAAATCTGAACAGCGGGAAATATTGCTTGGGGCACTTACAGAAATTTCAGATGGCGACCCTCTTTTAAAATATTATGTGGATACTACAACGCATGAGATTATACTTTCTTTTTTGGGGAATGTGCAGATGGAAGTCATTTGTGCCATCCTTGAGGAAAAATATCATGTGGAGGCAGAAATAAAAGAGCCTACTGTTATATATATGGAAAGACCGCTTAGAAAAGCAGAATATACCATCCACATAGAAGTCCCGCCAAATCCTTTCTGGGCTTCTGTCGGGTTGTCCATAGAGCCGCTCCCTATTGGAAGCGGAGTGCAGTATGAAAGCAGAGTTTCACTTGGATATTTAAATCAATCGTTCCAAAATGCGGTTATGGAGGGGGTTCTTTATGGCTGCGAGCAGGGGCTGTATGGATGGAAAGTGACAGACTGTAAAATCTGTTTTGAATATGGATTGTATTATAGTCCTGTAAGTACCCCCGCAGACTTTCGGCTGCTTTCCCCTATCGTATTGGAGCAGGCTTTAAAAAAAGCAGGGACAGAACTATTAGAGCCATATCTCCACTTTGAAATTTATGCACCGCAGGAATATCTCTCACGGGCGTATCATGATGCTCCAAGGTATTGTGCAGATATTGTAAGTACTCAGATAAAGAATGACGAGGTCATTCTGAAAGGAGAAATCCCTGCTAGATGTATTCAAGAATACAGGAACGATTTAACTTATTTCACAAATGGGCAGGGAGTCTGCTTGACAGAGTTAAAAGGATACCAGCCAGCTATTGGTAAATTTATTTGCCAACCCCGCCGCCCGAATAGCCGTATAGATAAGGTTCGGCATATGTTCCACAAGTTAGCTTAACAGCTTGCAAAAGTCATATAAAATGAGATTTGAAAGGATTAGAGACTAATTATGATGAAATGCGAATGGATATTGTGTCCTGTTTGTGGGAGCAAAACCCGTAATAAAATTAGGAAGGACACTGTTTTGGAGAATTATCCCCTTTATTGTCCAAAATGCAGACAAGAAAGATTGATTAAAGTTGACAACTTGAAGATAACTGTCATCAAAGAGCCAGACGCTTAAGACGCAGAGCCGATGAAATTGTGGAACAATGAACCGCTCCCTGTCAAGTAGACAGTGGAAAAAATAAAAATTTTAGCTGCCAATCACATTTTTGTGGTTGGCAGTATTCTTATGCTACACATGTTAAATGTTTTCTATATT
>CAJTEW010000009.1:128242-128864 GCA_910575605.1 Lachnospiraceae bacterium | reverse complement strand
TTAAGCTTTTTAAATTCCTCCCATGCAGTCAGAATCACAAGTTCATCTGCCTTTTCAATGACGCTTTCCATATCTGTGCAGTAGCTAAGCTCTATATCCGGATAATATTTCTTAAATTCTCCTTCTGCAATCGGATCGTATGCGGCAATCTTTCTATAGCCGTCTGCGGCCAGCTTTCGAATCACTTTTGCAGCTGGAGTATCCCTCACATCATCTGAACCTGGCTTAAAGGACAGACCCAGGACACCGATGCAGCTGTCCGGCTGTATATTTTTTTCAATGCGCTCTGCAATGAATTCCGGCATTCTTTCGTTTGTCTGTATTACATTATGCAGTATCCCTGCATCAAAGCCTTTGGACTTCACAAGCGAATAAATGGCATTTGTATCTTTAGGAAGGCAATAGCCCCCATAACCGCAGCCTGGATAAACATAACTCGTCATGGAACATCCACCCCAGCGCTTATCCATATGCAGAATACGGAATGCCCCTGCAACATCAATATCCCCAACTGTATCCGCCATCACAGACATTTCATTGGAATAACTGATTAAAGTTGCCAGAAGCGTATTGGACAGATATTTGATAAATTCCCCTGTGTTTAAGGAGACAGCAAATACCG
>CAJTEW010000009.1:126920-127856 GCA_910575605.1 Lachnospiraceae bacterium | reverse complement strand
TAAGGTCTGCCTGTCCGCCTTCTCCATAAGGGGTCCCCACACAATAGTAGATGCAGTCGCTTTCTGCTACCGCCTGCATTACATTCTCTGTAACAAAAAATGTCTTATTTAAGTTCCTTACAAGAGCCTCATCCAGACCAGGCTCAAAGAACGGAAGCCGTCCTTCCCGGATTACTGCCGTCCTTTCTTCATTTACATCAATTCCATATACCTTGATTCCTTTTTCGGCAAAGCCTACAGCAGTAGTCAGCCCTACAAATCCAAGTCCAAATACCGTGATTACCATAAGAATTCTCCTTCGCTGTTTTCCTTTATAAATAACAGAAATCTCCGGATGCCTTCTTCCACCTCAATAGAGGGTTCATAGTGCAGCTTTTCTTTTGCTTTTGTAATATCCGGGCATCTCCTCTCAGGATTATGGGTCAGGTATTCCTTGTCCTCAGATATGTTATAGATGACCTTCCCTTCATATCCAAAAATCTCTTTTCCTGCAGCCGTATAAATATCAGCCAGTTCTTTTATGGAAATCTCCGGCTTGTCAATTCCGATATTGAAGTAGTCATATTTCCCATACAGAAGAACTTTCAGGTATCCTGTTATTGAATCTGCAATATAGCAGAAGGTTCTCGTTGGTGTGCCGCTGGAAAGAATCGTGATATCCTTTCCCTCATAAACAGCTTTTGCAAAGTCAGCGGGCACCCGTTTATCATTAATTTTCATACCCGGGCCATAGTTATTAAACGGTCTTGCCACTCCGATGGACATACCATACTTCCGGGCAAAAAGCCCGCACATTGTTTCACCGAAACGCTTGGACTCGTCATAGCAGGCACGCGGACCCGTAGCAGATACATTTCCACGGTATTCTTCATTCGTTGGTATATTTTCAGGGCTTGGGTCTCCATAAAGCTCGGAACTTGAAAAGAATAAAAATCC
>CAJTEW010000009.1:0-126825 GCA_910575605.1 Lachnospiraceae bacterium | reverse complement strand
GTTGGCATCCAGCGTCTCAATGGGGTACTGGCGGTAGAACATAGGCGATGCGATGGAAGCCATGTGGATAATGTAATCTGCTTCACAGCTTTCCGGGATGTCAGAAATCTGGTCTGTGATAATGTCAAATTTACGGATGTCAAACAAAGGATTCTTTCGCATCACATCGATCCACTTTGGATTCCCCAGCATGAAATTGTCCAGAGCAATTACCTTTTTAATTCCCAGCTCCTGCTCAAATGTCTGGAAAAAGTTCATGAAATAATATCCCAGGAAACCGCCGCAGCCTGTGATAAGGACTGTAGTGTCCTTAAGTTTTTCCCGTTCCACCTTTGAAAGATGTTCATAAATATAGTTCATATCTTCTTGTTTAATACTCATTTTTATTTCTCCTTGAAAGTAGTTTTTTAGCTTTAAGTATGCAACTTAAGGGTTTTCTGTACGAATCCTTAAGTTGGGAACTAAAGGATTTTTTAATCCCATAATTTCCACGGTGCTTTACCGCTTGTCCATAATTCTTCCAGTCTATCTCTTTCCCGCTGTGTATCCATACACTGCCAAAAGCCATTGTGCTTATATGCATTTAGCTGCCCATCTTTCACTAATCTTTCCAGCGGTTCCTTCTCAAGCACTGTAAAGTCCCCGTCAATATAATCAAAAACTTCCGGCTCCAGCACCATAAATCCTGCACTGATTCGAGTACCGTCAGCTTCTGATTTCTCCCGGAATGCCTTAATAGTCCAGTTCTCCCTGTCAATATCGAGTACTCCAAACCTCTGCCCGACATGCACTGCTGTCAAAGTGGCAAACTGTTTTTTCTCATTATGGAAACGAACAAGCTCATTTATATTTACATCCGACACACCGTCTCCATATGTCAGCATAAACGGCTCATCTCCCACATACTTCTGTATTCTTTTGATTCGTCCCCCTGTCATTGTATGAAGGCCTGTATCTACCAGTGTCACCTTCCACGGCTCTGACACATTATTATGGATTATCGTCCTGTTCTCATGGCCAAAATCAAAAGTCACATCTCCATTATAAAGATAGTAATCTGCAAAATATTCCTTTATTATATGCTGTTTATAACCACAACATATAATAAACTCATTGTACCCGTAATAGGTATACTGTTTCATTATATGCCACAATATCGGCTTTTCTCCAATTTCAATCATTGGCTTCGGCTTAAGATGACTTTCTTCACTGATTCGAGTTCCAAATCCACCTGCCAAAATTACTACTTTCATCTTTGTCTCCCTACATTCACGATTGTAAGTATAACATACCTATCGACATATTACCACAAAGTTTGTCAAATAGCTAGCCTATTTTTCGTATATTTTTTACATTCTTCTTTAGGTTTCTCTCGTGTATTTACAACCGTTCATCCCTTTCTTTTTTATTTTTCCATTTCTTCTTGTTTTTTTCGCCCTGACACTCTAATCTTTTTTAGAATTATCATATCCAGCACCTCCCATATCATTTTCTCTCTCGTTATCACCAGTACCCCTCCATAAAAGCCAAAATATACAAAGGCACTTATAACCAGCTGAAAAAACACGTGCATTTCCATCAATATTTTTACCATAACTCCTGCCCCACTTGCCAAAGCTGCTGCTGCCAATATTTTTTTCAAACTCACGTATACTGTGACTTTCTGCAGAATGTCTTTCAGATATAAACATTGTACAATCAGTACAAAAAGTTCTGCCATTACTGTAGCAAATGCGGCTCCAGAAGAACTATAACGCGGAATCAATACTAAATTCAACAGGAAATCTATACCTGCTCCACAGAGAATAGAGTATAATACCTGCTGTTCCTTGTTTTGCGGCGTTAATATCTGAATTCCGGTAATATTTGACAGTCCAATCAGCAAAAGTGTAGGCATCAAAATTATCATTGGTGCCGTTGCCCCTAAAAAATCATTTCCTGCAAGAAATAAAATAGACTCTTTTGCAAAAATTCCAAAATAAAGTGTAAGGGGAACTCCGATTAAAACAACAAAGTTTACTGCTTTACCCACCATGTTATAAAAAGCCTTTTCCTCTCCTTTTTTCACATAATAAGAAAGTCTTGGTAAAAGCACAGTTCCAAGTGATGTAATTAAAGTTACAAGGATTGTTTTTACTTTAATAGCAGCATTATAGTATCCGACCTCCCTGTCTCCCTTCATAAATCCCAGCATGATTACATCCAAGTTGGTATATACATTGATTGCAGCAGACGTAGCAAAAAATATGAGGATAGGTTTTATATGAACAAGGAACTTATACTCCCCCTGCTTCTTGAACGTAATAAATCTGCGGGCATAAATAAAATTAAAGATATATGATGCTGAACTTGCAATCATTGTAATGGCACCATATATAATATAATCGTCCGCCTCCCTCACAAGAGCAAACATTAGTCCTAAAGACACAATTTTAACTGCAAGGTTACAGACCGTAATGTATGCATACTGCTCCAGTGCATTAAAAAGCCAGTTAATTGCAAACATATTTAAAACCATTCCAATACCGTTAATTAAAAGGAGTTCTTTTTCCTCTGCAAACTTTGGCACGAACAAAAGGGATGCTGCAAAAACTGCACATGTAATCAACATTGTGCCCGAATTTATAATCAGCAGTTCCTGAACAGTTTTTGACAGCCTTTCTCTATCATCACGCACCTTTGCACACGCCCGTATCCCATATGTCGGGATTCCCAATGATGCAAACATATTAAAATACGTGATTACAGAACTTGCAAAAGCAACTTTCCCATTTCCCTCTGAAAGCAGAACTCTCGATATATATGGAAAGGTAATTATAGGAAACAAAACAGAGGATGCTGTCATGATAAAATTCATAATAAAGTTAAATTTTACAGAATGAATTTTCATACCGTACGCCTTTAACCTTCCTCTATACTTCTATTTCGCTGTCTGCTCAGCCATAAAATGAGCCTGTAAAAACGAAAACCGGTTTTCCTTAACATGCGCAGCATTCCACTGTATTCCCCCGACCACGCATACACAGAAGGGTTTTTTTCTTTAACTTCTATGTCAAACTCTGCAAACTGTTCTCTGATTTTTCTGTCCTTGGGTGAAAAACTGGTAAAAATATCCACCTGGCCATGTACCATCTCTGCAATCCTTTTTTCCATATACCGGATCCGGCTCTCTTTTACAGAATCACTTTTCTTGTAATGATTAATATAGTCCAGTGTGTGCATAATCACATCTATATGGTTCTGCATATGCTTCTGGTATCCCTTCATACTCACACTCTGATTCACCTGTGCCAGTCGGTACATATATACAAATATATCATAATAAATAACCGTCTCAACATATGGTACAGGATACAGAATATATTCAATGTCTACATAAAAGCTGTGCTCATCTATCCATATTTTATTATTCCGCAGTACAGAGGTCTTAATCACGAGAGCATGCATGGAGATTCTTGTTTCTTTTTCAATTGATTCAAAAGGTAATTCTTTTTCTCTTTCAATTTCAGGAAATTTTACTTCTTTTAACTCTTTCGTTACATCGTTTACTTCATAATAGTTTGTAAATACATAATCTGTATCACAGGTCCTAAGCTTCCCTATAAGATTTATAAGACCTTCTGTATCCACCCAGTCATCTCCGTCTACAACCTTAAAATATTTCCCCTCTGCCTCTTTTATTCCCCGGTTTATCGTTGAACCATGCCCCCCGTTTTCTTTTGAAATTACACGAAAGGTTTCCGGATATTTTTTTTCATATATACGGCCTATCTCTGCCGTATTATCACCAGAACCATCGTCTATAATCAAAACCTCTAGTTCCTTTAAGATTCTTTCATCTACAAAGGACGTTAGTGTCTGTCTTAAAAATGTTTCTACATTATAGGCCGGCACTGTAATTGTTAAAATTTTTTCCACGCTATCTATACCTTCCTCTGCCTTTTTTTAGAACCTGTCTGCTTTTTGATAACAGTCTCATAAGCCAGTATTGTCTTGTATTCAAAATCCAAATGTGAAGCCTGTCCTTTTTCCCAAGCTGGCACACATACTTATTCTTACAAAATTTAGAAAAATTTTGATATATGTATGTTCGTGCCATCTGGAGATGGTCTGCCTTTACCCCTGCAAGCACCATTTCTTTTGAGGGTTCAAAATATAAGTTGGCAAATACCAGGTACTCCAATTCTTCCTTGTATCTGTCATAAACATTTCTATCTTTATAGTAATTCAAAACATCTTCAAGCACGTGCTTTTTGTCCCTATAATTTCTAATATAGTCTTTGCTTCCCATAATGGAATCTTTGCGCACTATATAATAATATAAAGCCTCCGGCAGATATACAACGCTTCCTGCCTCCAGTACAAACTTTGGAGTTGTTCCCAAATCCTCATAATAACGTCCTTTTGGAAAACTGATCCCTGTCCTCTCATAAAATTCGCGGTTAAACAGTTTAAGCCATGAAGCAGGGGGAATTAAAAGCAGATTTTTTTCTTTTTCAAGACTGATTTTTTTCTTCGGCGGCAGATTTGTCTCCCTGATTTCCTTTATCCCATCTTCCACATGGAAATAATCAAATAGCACTATGTCACAGCACGTTTTCTCAGCAGTCCGTACAGCCTTTTCTATCAAATCCTCTGCAATATAATCGTCACTGTCCACAAAAAGAAGATATTTTCCAGTTGCTTTTTCCGCGCCTGCATTTCTGGCATCACTCAACCCTCCATTAGCTTTATGAATGACACAAATCCGTGAATCCTTTTCTACATATACATCGCACATTTCACCGGAATGGTCTGGTGAACCGTCATCTACGAGAATAATTTCCAAATTCTGGTAAGTCTGCCTCTGAATACTGCTTACACATTTTTCCAGGTATTTTTCCACCTTATATATTGGAACTACTACGCTGACCAATTCCACGGCTTCTTCCTCCACATTTTATTTTGCATACTCTCCTTTGCTCTTCTTGCACAAGATAATAAAATCATCAAAATATATAACTTCTTTTTTAAAAGAAAATACAATAGTTTATTTTTACCAGAGAGCAGCTTTATATACTTATTTTCATCCAGAGATGGGAACCGGCTGTATGCATATGCTCTGAACTTCTGAAGATAAGGACTTTTCCTGTCTGAAAGCACAATCTCCTTTGAGGGAACAAAATATGTGTTTTCAAACACAAGATATTCCAGCTCTTCCCTGTATTTTTTCCATAAACCATTCTTTTTATAAAATGCCAGCACCCCATCTGTCACAGCTGTCCTGTCTTCGAAATTCTTTTTAAAATCCATGCTGTGCATAATGGAACCGCTCCTTGTGCGGTAATAATACAGAACTTCCTTCCTGTATACAATTCGTTTTGCCATTCCCATTACTTTCGGTATGGTTCCTAAATCCTCATAATATCTCCCTGTTGTAAAGGAAAAACCAGCTGTGTCCCAAAAAGATTTTCTATACAATTTATTGACAGCTGAGCAGGAACACATAATCAATCCTGGTTCCCTTTCTGCTGATAATGTACAATTTTCTGGAATATCTGATGTAAATATCTCTTTACGTTGTCCCTCCTCATCTATTCCTGCATAATCAAAAAAAACAATATCTGCTTTATATTCCTCGGCTGTCTCAACAGTTTTTTGAACCAATCTCTCATGAATCCAGTCGTCACTGTCAACAAACAGTATATATTTTCCTGCTGCTTTCTGGACACCCACATTCCGCGCATCTCCCAGACCTCCATTATTCTTATGAATTACCCAAATCCGGCTATCCTCTCTAGAATAATTTTCACACATCTCTCCGCAGTTATCCGGCGATCCATCATCTACCAATATAATTTCAAGTTCTGTATAAGTCTGCCTTTGAATACTTCGAATACATTTTTCCAAATATGCCTCTACCCTATAGATCGGAACAATTACGCTTACGAGTTCCATAAAGCTTCCTCCATGCAAGTTAAATCAGTGCCTTTAACTGCTCCTTTTGCCTGTCAAGATCATAATTTTCTGCTTTTTGTAAAAATTTTGCTTCTGTTCTTTCCCCTGCGGACCTTATAATCATATCTGCCCATGTACTTACATCTTCCTCAAGTCCTAAAAAGTGGCATCTCTTTGTTATAGCAGCCTCCCTTGTAATTTCCCCGCTCATAATACAGGGAAGGCCTGAAAACTGCGCCTCCACTCCCACAATAGGAAGTCCTTCAAATCTAGAAGGTAAGACAAACACATCCATCGCCTGATAAATCCTGTGCACATCTCCTCTTCCTCCTAAAAATCTAACAGAAGATTCCATGTGCATTTCCTTTACCTTCTGACGGATCTTATCATACTGCACTCCATTTCCCACAAGAACAAGAATTGCGTCTGGCCGCTGTTTTAATACCTCTGCAAAAATTTTTAATAGGAATACATGGTTTTTCTGGTAACAGAAATTGGCTATATTTCCCACTGTCAGACTGTCTTTCAGGCATAATTCTGCCCTTACCTCTTCACGCACCTCTGCCTGATACTCAAATCTTTTTCTTTCCACTGCATTATAGATAACTTCAAATCTGTCAGATTCCACAATCTTTTTTGGGAAAAGCCACTCTCCTGCTTTTTTTGAACATCCACAGTACTGTGTCGCATAACGATATAAAAGCAAACGGCAGAAACTATGGATAAAATTATAAACTGATCTTTTTAGCAGGGTTTCACAATTATTCCCGCTGGAATGGCTGTGGAGTATTCTTTTCTTTACATTCTCATGCTTAGCAGCAATTACTGCAATGCATTCGATTGCCGTAGAAATATTAAAATATACGACATCGTAATTTCCCTGTCTTAAAATTTTTCTAATCTGTCTGTACTGGCGGACTGGGTGCTTCAGATCCGCCACTGCAAATATTCTGGATTTGCGGCTCTTTAATTCCCTCTGCAGTTCATTATCAATTTCATTTGTCAAAAAATCAATTCGAATGTCATCACTGGAAACCTCTTCCCAGAAATTTAGCAAATATCTGTCTACTCCGCCTGCTTTTCCATTTCCGATAAATCCGGCAAGCACCTTTTCCATACTTAAGCCGCTCCTTTTCTTTTCCTGTATGAATACTGCACCATATAGCCACAGAATACCCACAGTACAAAGGTGCCCGGTGAATTTGTATATATCCCCTCCATATAGAACATCATGGATATAAGCACTGCACTTATACAGGACAACATGGCTCCTAACTCCAGATATACCTCTCTTTCTGATAAGAGGACCGGCTTCACGACATATAAAGCGATTAAAAAAGCAATCATCAGAAACAGTACAAACCCTATGCTCCCCTGATAGGCCAATGTATTTATAAATGTATTGTGCAGACTGACATAGTCTGCTCCTCCTGTATTCACTGCATAAATGTCCGGTGTATGCTCTTTTGCATATGAGACAAATGTTGTATAACCAGTTCCATAAACAGGACTCGACTTCCATACCTCTATTCCGCTTTCCCATAAGGCAAATCTGCCATTGCTGACATCAGCTTCTATATCCTGTTTGCGTCCAACTTTATTCTTTACATGCTGATTTATCTCTTTCTTTGGAAACATCTCTGCAAAAACAGGTGCCAGTTTCCGGTTATACTCTGTTTTAATCAAACGGTTTCCTGTAAAAGAGACACCCGCGGTTACAAGCACTGCTAAAGCCGCCATTCCGATTCTTACGACTGCTTTTTTCTCCTTTTCTTTGTGAATTACAGCTATACACACAAATAGCCCCAAGCTGCATATGAGAGAAACTTCTCCCGTTCTTGAATCTGAAAATATCAGATATAAAAAGCAAGTAATAATCCCCAAGCAATAAAGGATTTTCACTCTTCCCTGCTTTCTCAGAAAAAATAGTACCGACAATATAATAACAATCACACTGAATACAGCTCCGTAATTAGGATCTGTATAGACCCCCCACAATCTCCCCCAGGTAAATCCACAGACAACCATCTCCTCATCTGCAGTAATAATTATGTCAGAATAAGAGGCGGCCAGCATGCCCAAGCTTATCAGACTGCTCACTACACCGTAAATAATCATTATGTGTGATAAAATATAAAATTCCTTCTTATATTCCTTAATATCTCTTTCCACATCACACAGGTAAAGGACAAAAAATTGAATTCCAGTCCAGATGATCCATTTTCCATTTCCCACAATTCCATACTGCCGGTTCATAACTGCTGACAATACAAAGCTTGCACAAAAAAGAACCATAAGTATGAGGCAGGGCATCCGCCTGTATATCCTATGCTTTAAAAGACGCAGCATCAGCAGACACACAGCAAAAACAAGTGTCAGCTTTACTAAAACAGGCTGTATCCGCGATGTATATATAAACGAATTAAAAGTACTTAAGGCAAGACACAGGTATAAAATTTTTGCACTTAATTCCAGCTTCTTTTCCATCTATTATCTCCCTGATTTTATTTTTGTATAAAACATGGGAAGCTTCTGTCTTACAATATAAATAAACCTGCCCATTGCCAGACACCACATAGTCTTTTTTGTCCTAAGCAGTGCAATCGCTGCTCTAAGACTTATACTGCCGGATGATTTTGCATAGGGCATTAATGTATTAAAAAGCTCCTGACCAAATAACTCTCTGCACCATTTATAGCGTTTTGCATGGGGCATATCTGCACGCTTGTCGCAGTTTCTCTGAAGTGTTGACAGAATATATCTTGCATAAAGACTTCCCAGTATTTCCTTCACCCCGTCTGAACACAAGCCCCAATACCTGTGCTGCTCATAAATAATCTCGATTCTTTTCTTATGCAGCTCATAGTAATCAGGCACAAACTTATTCGTCAGACTGTCATCAAGTCTTTTCTGATAATGATACATTGCCTGTGGTATAAGATTCATGCTCTCTATATCCATACAAAACTTTACATTAAACAGAATATCTTCAATCAACTTTATACTCTCATATTTCAGATTCAGCGTCCGAAGATAGTCAAGATCATAAAGCTTATTCCATGCATAACCATAAAGTGTTGTCTGCTCCAGATGAATAATTTCCTTTCGAAGGCTTACTTTATCAGAAAAGTATCCTTCCTTTGGATGAATCCCATGGCGGTAACTAAACCTCCCGGTTTTATCAAAATATTCTTCCCAAAGTCCAAATACGATTAGCTGGGCCGGATTCTTTTGCACTGACTGATAGACCTTCTCCAGTAAGTCGGCGTCCACATAGTCATCTGAATCCATAAACCATATATACTTTCCCGAGGCTTCTTTTATCCCGGTATTGCGGGCAGCACTTAAGCCTTTGTTAACTTCATGGTACACTATTTTAATCCGGTGGTCTATTCCCGCAAATTTTTCTGCAATCGCCGCACTTCTGTCCACCGTGCAGTCATTTACAACTATCAGCTCCCAATCAGAAAACGTCTGCCCTTGTATGCTTTTCACTGCCTTTGAAATATATCGTTCTACCTGATACACTGGCATAACAATACTAAAAAAAGGGTTATGTCCTGTTTCTGTTTTCATCTTTTGATTCCTCTGTAAGCCTTTTGATCAATTCTTCAATCTTTTTATATGACTGCGGGCGGTCAAACTGCTCCTCTGCCGTCTTTCTTGCATTTCTTCCCATCTCTTTACGCCTTGCTTCATTCTGGTATAATTTTTCTACTGCATCGGCTAGAATAACTGCATTTTCCGGCTCAATATTTATGCCGAAATCGTCTTTTTTCACTTTTTCTCTAAATTCCCGGCTCATACACGTATTAATCATGGGACGTCCTGCAGCCAGATAATCCCCTATCTTTGTTACAATACTCTGGGGTGCTTTTTTCACAAAGGAATTTACAAGGATATCCGACTTTTTTAGAAAAGCCGCCATCTCTCCATAAGGAACATAGCCTGCAAACTCCACGTTTGAACAACCACATTCTGCTGACAGCCTTTCCAGCTCCTCCTTCATGGGACCGTCCCCTAATATTTTAATTTTAATCCATGGCTTTCCTCTTTTTTCAAGCTCTTTTCCGACAAGTACCATTGTCTGAATGTCGTAGCTTGTTCCAATCGTTCCTGCATAAGTTACCCAGAATTCATCTTTGCTTTTTTCAATACCATCCGAAAATTTCTCCACTCCTTCATCAAATTCACGGATTTCATTTCCAACATATACTGTCTCTTTAGGTACTGAAAGCTTCTGGTTTTTAAGCGGCCTGTCCCTGTATTCATCTGATGTCCCAACAATCCCCGAAACAGAAGCATATACCTTCTCGGCATCCCTCTTCAGAGGATAAAACAAGATATCACTTATCACAGGGATATCGACTACCATACGCATTGCTTCCGGCCACAAATCATTAATGTCTGCTACAAAAGGAATATTTTTCTTTTTTGCATATTTCGCTGCCACAAGCGCCACATCATTCGGAGGAATCTCACAGTAAATCAAGTCATAATTTCCAACTTTTTTAAGCAGCTTTCTAAGGTTCGCGGCCGCAATCTTATGACTGATAATACGACGTAAATCCACATTTTTTTTATAACCAGGCTCATAGATAAACCTCAGTCGAAACTTATACTTATCTTTTCTTATCTTCTTAATATCTCTTTGTGCCTTTTCCCAATGCTGAAAAGATGTGGTAATCAAATCCACCTTATAGCCTGCATCAGAAAGGAAATCTGAAAGATATTTAAATCTCGAATAACCAGGCTCATTATTCAGCTTTACCCCCATTGTGATAATCGCTATCTTCTTTTTCATATTGATTCTCCAAAAGTACTTTCTTTATTTTAATACAGCCAGCGCCGTATCAAACATAATTTTTAAATCCCCGCATATGCTGAAAGTTTCCAAATATTTGAGATTGTATACCATCTTCTCTGGCAGCACATACTCAATATAAATATCCTCCGTCGACTTTTCAGGATATTTCCTTTTATAATCTTCAATTACTTCTGCCTCTTCTTTATAAGCAATACTCGTTCTGGAAGTAATTCCTGCAGGAAGCAGCAAAGTAGCATACATTTCAGGCGTATATCTGTCCACATATTCCGGCACCTCCGGCCTTGTTCCAACAAAAGACATATCTCCCGTCAGCACATTAAAGAGCTGGGGCAGCTCATCTAAGCGCAGAGCCCGAAGCTTCCCTCCTATTTTAGTAATACGGCTGTCTTTTCCTGATGTTACTGACGGACCTTTCTTGTCCGCATCCTGCACCATAGTCCTAAACTTGAAAATCCGATAAATTTTCCCATACTGTGTTACCCGTTCCTGCCTGAAAAATACCGGACCTCTGCTGTCTGTCTTTACCATTACAGCAATAATTAGCATAACAGGCAGGAGGGGAATAAGCAGAAAAGAGGCTAAAAACAGATCAATCACCCGCTTTATGCATATACTTCCCTGCCGTCTGCGCAGAATCTTATAATATTTACTTACTTCCTTTTTCCGCATTCTTCCTGGAAGCTCTGACCATTTTTTTAACATAGCCCATGCTCCTCTAATATATCTCTTAAATTTTTTATAATATATGACACCTCTTCATCTGTCAGACAGGTATGGAGCGGAAGAGTAATCTCGCTCTCAAACTGCGCATAGGCATTGGGAAAATCTTTTATATCAAAACCAATGTTCTTATATGCACTAAGCATCGGAAGCGGCTTATAGTGCACATTTGCTGCAATGCCTGTATCAGCAAGGCTTTCTATAATCTGATTACACTCCTCTCTTGTCTTTCCGCTCAAATGTATCATATAAAGATGTCCGCTTGACTGACTGCCGTCTGTATAATGAGGAAGGACCCTGACATCCGCATCTTTAAGCGCATCATTATATCTTCCCACGATTTCCCGCCTTCGATTTAATATGCTCTCATAACGGCCAAGCTGCACCAAGCCGATAGAAGCCATAATATCAGTCATATTGCACTTATAGTATGGGGCTGCGATATCATATTCCCACGCGCCTGCCCTTGTCTTCTCTAGAGCATCCTTCGACTGCCCATGAAGTGATAAAAGCATATATTCCTTATATACTTCATTACTATCAATACCCTTTTGTTCCTTCCACACAACTGCCCCACCTTCGGCAGTTGTAAGATTTTTTACAGCATGGAAAGAAAAGCAGGTAAAATCAGCAATCTCCCCGCACATCTTTTCTCTCTGTCTGGCTCCAAATGCATGGGCGGCATCAGCCAAAATAAAAATACGTCCCAGTGCCTTCTGCCTGTCATTTGACGGCACAAAAAGATTCCTTTTCTCTTCTGCAATTTCAAACAATCTGTCATAATGTCCATAAATAATTCCTGCCAAATCTACTGCAATAATTGCCTTTGTCTTTTCTGTCACAGCACTTCTTACTTGTTCCGGATCCATCTCATAGCTCCCTGGAAGGACATCAACCAATACAGGGACTGCCCCTACATGACAAATCACACTGCAGCTTGCCGTATAAGTATATGCAGTTGTAATTACCTCATCGCCAGGCCCTACTCCCATAACTCTAAGTGTCATCTCCATGCAGGCTGTAGCTGAACTAAGACATACTGCCTGTGAAGTATGACAATAATCTGCAATTTCTCTTTCAAATCTTTTTGTTTTTGGCCCGGTTGTAATCCATCCATTCCGAAGTGTGTCTGCAACCTCCTCTATCTCAGCTTCTGTAATATCTGGTGGTGAAAATTTTATTTCCATCCTTTTCTCCTTTTCCTAGTTTCCGTTATCTAAAAAATCCCTTGGCAGGCTTGTCGCACCGCTGTCTGCAAATACTCTTGCAAACGTCTTACGGATTTCTTTATCTCTCTGTATGTCTGCCTGACGGATATGATAAGTAGGAACTATTTTTTTCACAATGTATTTCATCTCCTCTGTCTCATCATACGCAAGCTTATAAAGGGCCTTCAAATCCTCCAAAAATTCTTCCTCGTCAAACTCAATAGGCTTTCCGACATGGATGAGCTCATTTTCTGTGTTCTGAAGCCCTTCTTCATCCATTAGAAGCTCCTCATAAAGCTTTTCTCCTGGCCTTAATCCTGTATAAGTAATCTCCATGTCCACTCCGGGAGTGAACCCGGACAGCCGGATTAAATTCTTTGCCAAATCCACAATTTTCACAGGTCTTCCCATATCCAGAACAAAAATCTCACCGCCTGCAGCGCTGGCGCCCGCCTGCAGTACAAGTGAAACTGCCTCTGGTATTGTCATAAAGTACCGTATGATATCTGGATGTGTCACAGTGACCGGTCCACCTGCTGCTATCTGCCTTTTAAAAAGAGGAATCACACTTCCGTTGCTTCCTAATACATTTCCAAACCGGACTGCCGCAAACTCTGTCTTTGACCTTCTGCTGAACATCTGAATAATCATTTCGCAGATTCTTTTGGTAGCCCCCATGATATTTGTAGGATTTACTGCTTTATCAGTAGAAATCAGAACAAATTTTTCTGTCTTATAAATATCTGCTGCCAGTGCAACCTTATATGTTCCAAACACATTATTTTTCACTGCCTCATTAGGACTGTCCTCCATAAGTGGTACATGCTTATGTGCCGCGGCATGATACACAATATTAGGCCGGTATTTTGCAAAAATACTATTCACTTTCCGTCCGTTTCTCACCGAGCCTATCAGAACAACCAAGTCCAAATTAGGATACTTCTGCTTCAGCTCCTGCTGAATGTCATACGCATTATTTTCATATATATCAAAAATAATCAGCTGCTGTACACCATTGGCAGCTATCTGTCTACACAGCTCACTTCCGATGCTGCCTCCACCTCCTGTAACAAGCACTGTCTTTCCGGAAACATATCTTCCAATTGTCTCAGAAGTAATCTGAATCGGGTCTCTTCCCAGCAAATCCTCAATGTTAACATTCCGAAGCTTCTCTACGGTTACCTCCCCATTTACAAGCTGATAAACTCCTGGCAGAATCTTAAGATCACATTCCCACTGCTGGCATATCTGCAGAATTTTCTGCAGCTCCTTCTTGCTCATACTGGGGATTGCAATAATCATCTCAGTAATCTTATATTTTTCAGCATAATATAGAATCTTGTCCCTTCCGCCGACGACTTTTACACCATGAATATATGTGCCATGTTTGCTTGTATCATCATCAATAATACAACAGATATGCGCATCTAATTCCGTACTTAACTCCAGCTCCTTCATGACCACATTACAGGCTTCCCCCGCTCCGATAATCATCGTATGGCGCATATGGCTTCCATGAACCTGTCCGCGATACAAAAGCCGTATCAGTCTGTATGAAAAGCGGCTGGCACATGTGAACAAGAACAGAGATGCCGGATAAATAACAAAATAACTCCTGAAAATCGGATTATAAGTCAAGTAATACAGTAAAATATTAAATAAAAGTGAACCTGCGCATGCTTCGATAATATATACCAGCTCCTTAATGCTTGCAAAACGCCAAAGAGTTGTATATAGCCTGCATATTGCAAAAAGCAGCAATGTAACAACTGTATTTACAAACATCACCCCTGTGACTGAGTCGAAATACTGCGGTTCAATATCTGCAAAGCTTAAATTAAACCGCAAAAGCATTGCAAGAATTGAACTAGCGTTAATTACTGCAATATCCACAACTATATAAAGTATCCTGTATAGTTGTGATACATCCAGCCTTTTTTTCATTTCTCATACCTGTTCCTTATCTTTTTCTCTTACTGGGCCTGCTCCGAACCTTCTAGAACTTCACCTTGTTCCACTCTGTCAACCAGTGTCTTTATCTCATTAACAGATGCCTCGTCCGGCCAGATGACAGATAACGGCATATCACCGCCCGAAAAACATACTTCAGAGGAGTCGGCTCCATATGCTGCTACAGAATATATATTCCATGCTCCCCCTTCGGCAAGCTGACTCTTAATTAATTCCTGAATCTGGTCCTGAGACATACTCGTCTCAACGTTTCCGCTTACACTGTTAATCAGCCCATTTGCATTAATAAGCATAGACGGAGAAACCATCTTTTTAATAATTGCTGTAATGACTGCCTGCTGATTCTTTCCTCTCTGGTTATCGCCGCCCGGAATATTTATACGCTCCCTTGAAAACATCAATGCCTGCTTTCCATTGAACGTATTATATCCCTGCTGCACATTTAGTGCTTCTCCCATGCCCCAATTCGTATCATCGCTTGTCACAAAGGCATATTCTGAATACACATCTACTCCGCCCAAAACATCAACAATTTCCATAAGCGAAGTAAAGTTTACTCTCGCATAAAAGTCAATATCCACATCATAAAGCTGGGACAATGTTGCAATAGATGCATCCACACCATAAATTCCTGCATGTGTCAGCTTATCTCTCATACCGCCTGATATACCCGGGAGCTCCACGTAAAAGTCACGCGGTGTTGTAATTAAAAGTACCTGATGAGTTTTTGTATTCACTGTTACAACAATATTCACATCGCTCCGGCTGTTTGTCTCAATCGGTCCATATACGTCAATCCCACTAAGAAACACACTAAAAGTATTATCTGTAACATCTACTTCTGATACATCATTTTCCAAAAGAGTTTTTATACTGTGAGTATAAATAATCTTCACACTCTCAGAATACCCTTCAAATGTCTCTTCCAAAATGCCTGTATACCCTTCATTATAAATAATTGCATTTACATTTCCGTCAAAAAGCGACTGTGCCTGCTCATTCAGACTATTATATTCCTGTACGGCAATCTCACTTTCAAGTTCATCATTAATGGTAGTAACCGCATCTCGAATATTGTCACCCTTCAGCTTATATTGGACACCAAAAACATAGTCAGCCGCTTCTTCAATACTTTCAGCTTTATCATCCTTGCGGACAGCCACAACAATACTATCGATTTTATATTCTCCGCCTGAAATCTTTTTAACGGCTCCGTTAGCCTTAAATACATAAAAGCTGCCTATGATAAGTACCAGTGACATAAATACACTAAATACCTTTCCTGCAATTGCTTTCTTCTTTGCCTTTAACTGTGATACAAATACCACTGCCCATAAAAATACGAGTACTAATATAATAGGGAGCATATATTTCATAGGAAGCATATCAAGCATTAAAACCATAACAACCATTATTACACTGGCTGCAGCCTGTACTGCGGCCAAAATATAACCTATAAGTTTGCTTGTTTTCATTTTTGTACTAGTCTTATCGTTCACTTCTCTTCCTGGTACCTTGCTGTATTTATTTAAACTTTTTGCCGGATTATCCAACGCGGCTTTGTATTTTTTTTTCTTCATCAGTTCTCCTTTCTGCACTTGTTAATTATAACTCTATATGTAAAAAAGTCAATATACTGTTCTAACTATACTATATTTAAGAAAGTGCCAAAGACCACATCTGTGCTAATTGACACTTTACCAGAAAACTAATATAATTTTTAATATTTACTTAAAAATAATAATTATACTTAATTTAGCAAATCTGAATCATCTATCAGCTTAACAGGTTAGCGCCGTACGCCCCCGCCTCAATTAACTCCCTAATCGATTTTTCCACTGCCTCTTTATCTTCCTTATAAGTAACTCCAAACCACCTGTCCTTTGACTCTAAAACCTTTACTCTTGCCTGCCCCTTTTCTATCATCTCACCAATAATCCTCGGAAGCAGATATTCTGTTTTTCTGCCTTCTGCCTCCAGATTACGCAGGAACTCTCCGAATCCTTCCTGTAACACGCCGAAAATCTCCGGTCTAAGTCCCCACATATTCATAGATACAGGAGAATCAAGCGGCAGCTCTACCTCATGTCCATCCTTCACTGCCACAGCACCTTCCCCCTTTTTTTCTATTCCATATGTTTCTTCGATAAATGTAAGCATGTGGTTTTCATCCACTCTGCAGACTCCTCTGGTTACGGATCCGTTATCACTCAGCGTATTTTTCAAAACAAAACCGATCATGCATATATCTATCTTACCAGACCTTTCTCTTTCTTCGGTCAGATAGTCATATGCCTTTTGATATGCTTCTTTTCCATAATAATCATCTGCATTGATAACAAGAAACGGCTCCTTTACAATATCCTTGCAGCACAGAATAGCCTGGCCTGTCCCCCATGGCTTTTTGCGTTCCTTCACCTGACTCTCAAACCCCTCCGGCACATCATCAAGTTCCTGATAAGCATAAGCTACATCTGTTATCTTCTCAATCCTATTTCCTATCACCTCTTTAAACTCTTTTTCAATCTCTCTTCTTATAATAAATACAACCTTATCAAATCCTGCCTCAAGAGCATCATAGATAGAATAATCTATAATAATTTCTCCTTTCGGCCCTACCTGAGCCAGCTGCTTAATTCCATTGCCATATCTGCTGCCAATCCCTGCTGCCATAATTACTAATGTTGCATGTTTCATATCCACATTCTCCTGTTTCTTATTCCTTTTACCTAATTTCAATACAGAATCATTATTTTCATCTAAAATTACCATTTCTTTCATCTTAATACA
The DNA here is from genome assembly GCA_910575605.1 of Lachnospiraceae bacterium. Classification (GTDB taxonomy): domain Bacteria; phylum Bacillota; class Clostridia; order Lachnospirales; family Lachnospiraceae; genus CAPEBR01. The sequence goes on along the minus strand of CAJTEW010000009.1, from coordinate 109,371 downwards.
ATATCTCACTCATGGCAAGCAATATTTAACTCTTCTACAGGCTTCTACAGCCTCTATTATCATTCGTTTTCAAATCAATTTTTACCTCAAGTTCTATTAGCTGAAACACAGTAGCAAGGCTGTCGGGGACAGGGTAAAATTAAAAAGTGCCTGTCCCCTCTTTGGTTGGGGACAGGCACTTTTTAATTTTACCCCGTCCCCGAAGTCTACTCCGCGGACGCTTTTTCAATCTGTGCTACTGCTGCCTTCTGCATCGGAATACGGCAGTTTTTATTATTACCAAACTCTACAATGATATCATGATCCTGAATATCAATGATCACGCCATAAAAGCCACTTGTTGTAAGCACTGTATCGCCGACCTCCATGTCAGCAATCATTGCCTGAATCCTCTTCTGCTCCTTTTTCTGTGGTCTGAGAAAAATAAAGTAAAAGCCTCCGAAAATAACGGCATATACAACAATCAATAATGCCCAGCTCATTCCTCCCTGTGCCTGTGCTGCTAAAGTAAACATACAATCTTCCTCCTAAATCTCATTAAACACTACTGTTATCATACAGGATAATACCCTTTTCATCAAGGTATTTTCTTTATTTCATGCAAATTTTATATTTTTGTACTTTTACTTCACTGCGCCTGTCACTTTCTTAATCTTCTCTTCCTTATACTCCTTATATGCCCCAGCCTCGATTGCCCCGCGTATTTCTGTCATCATTGTATTATAAAAATACAGATTATGAAGAACACACATTCTCATACCAAGCATCTCCTTTGCCTTCAAAAGATGCCTGATATACGCCCTGGAATAAGTCTGACACACCGGACACTGGCATCCTTCTTCAATGGGTCTTGTATCCATCTCGTACTTTGCATTAAACAAGTTTAATTTCCCCTGGTTTGTATACACATGGCCATGTCTGCCGTTACGGCTTGGGTAAACACAATCAAAAAAGTCTACTCCTCTGTCTACTGCCTCCAATATATTTGCAGGCGTACCCACACCCATCAGGTAGGTCGGCTTATTTACAGGCAGATAAGGTACGACTGCATCCAATATCCGATACATTTCCTCATGGCTCTCTCCCACTGCAAGCCCGCCCACAGCATAACCATCAAGATCAAGCTCTGCGATTTCCTTCGCATGACGGATGCGGATATCTTCATAGATACCCCCCTGATTGATTCCGAAAAGAAGCTGGTTTTTATTAATTGTATCCGAAAGGCCACTTAATCTTTCCATCTCGGTTTTGCACCTTCTAAGCCATCTTGTAGTCCGGTCTACTGACTGCTCCATGTAGACCCTGTCTGCCACACTTGACGGACATTCATCAAAGGCCATGGCAATTGTTGACGCAAGATTAGACTGGATTTGCATACTTTCCTCCGGCCCCATAAATATTTTTCTCCCGTCAATATGAGAGTGAAAATAAACACCTTCCTCCTTGATTCTGCGAAGTCCCGCAAGAGAAAAAACCTGAAAGCCGCCGGAGTCTGTAAGTACCGGCCTGTCCCAGACCATAAATTTGTGAATTCCTCCAAGCTTTTTTATCACATTGTCTCCTGGACGCACATGAAGATGATAAGTGTTTGAAAGCTCCACCTGAGTCCCAATTTTTTTAAGATCCTCTGTTGACACAGCGCCCTTAATCGCGGCCGCTGTTCCCACATTCATAAATACAGGGGTCTCAATGACCCCATGTACTGTATCCAGCCTTCCTCTTTTGGCAAGGCCGTCTCTTTTTATTAACTCATACATATATTATCTTAAACCTCTTCCTGTTCTAATAATGAATAACAACCGGCGTCCCGATGGTAAGCATGCTGTAAAGCGCTTGTGCCTGCCCATATGGCATATTTATGCACCCGTGGGAACCATTTGACAAATACAGGGAACCACCAAAATAGGGCTGCCATGTTGCATCATGAAACCCTATTCCGCTCCATGTTACTCTCATCCAGAAAGAAACAGGGGTCTCATACTCCGGCTCTCCAGTCTCTGGAACTATCTCTCCTACCAGTGTCTTATTCTGCTGCAGCTCTAATATAGAGTAAACACCTGAAGGAGTTTCCCTGTTCCATATATTAGGATTACCAGTAACAACATCACTGTCTAGTACTACCTGCCCTCCCTGGAACAGCCACATATGCTGCGCACTCAAATCAACCTCCGCGTACGTATTTCCCATATCCATCGGCTCATGAGTTGCCGCAACGCTAAAATATGCTGGCTCCCTTGTCACTGTTTCTGCATTCTGAATATTTGCTGTAAGCGCAGCATACTCTGTTTCCTGATCTATCTCCCATCCATAAGTGCCGGGATTTACTGATACAACATTTCCATTTGCTGTCGTAAACTCTCTGGTTTTCCATATAGTATCATACTTTTCTGCAAGCGCTGCAATATGTGCCCTTACTGCGTCCTGGTTAAAGGTTACGTTCATCTCACCATCAACAAGTACCCACTGAGAAATGACTGCTGCATCAACAACCTCTGTGTATGGATGAAAATCATACGTAATATTTGCTCCAAGATAGCTGTTCATGGCATCTTTTGCAGCTATAACCTGCTCCGAATCTTCAAGAAAACGAGGCTTTAAATAACATTCCTTTTCTGCAAGATTAAGAGCCGGAAGGAATCCGCTTACCGCCTGTTCTACTTCCTTACAAAACTTCTCCACATCAATCTGTGTACCAATAACCTCCGGTATGACAACAAATTCAGTGTCCTTAAACTCCGGATGAGCATCTATAGATGCTGTCTGGTTTTCCGGCACCATACACTGGAGTCCCTCAATCTTCGTTTTAAGCATTTCCTTATCATATTCCACACCAATAGGTGCTTCAATCTTTGGATGCTTCCAAAGGGATTCAATCCAAAAGAAATTATTCTGCTCCTTTACAAGCTTCTCTAACTCCTTGCCTGGCACATATTTAAGCGAAATATCCTTTCCCGCAATCTGTTCCTCTTTTCCATCAGATTTCTCTATAGAAAGCACATAACCATTTACCTGCTCCTCCATGTATTTCTCTACCTGTTCTACATTCTTCATGGAAAAATCTGTTCCGTTTATAGTTGAATAAAACAGAAAATGGCTTCCAAAATAAACTGCAAACCCGATATATACTGCCGCAAACATACCAATAATACTCACTGAGACAATAATCGCGGTTTTCCTGCCCTTATTCTTACGCGCCTTCTTCTCTTCTTCTGACTCCCCGTCTGTTTCCTGTTCCTCTTTTATCTCTTCTTCATCTTCTTCCCCGTCAGATTCATCGTACTCGTCATACACATCCTCAGATTCATCATAAGTATCCTCATCGTCGTCCGGCTCGTCTTCTGTCTCTTCATCGCTCTCATCTTCATAATCATCGTACAGCCCGTCATATTCGCTCTCGGGCTCATCTTCCGGCTCATCTTCATCAAAAAAGCCTCCGTCAGGTTCATCCTTTGCTCCCCCGTACCGGCCGACTTGTCCGCCATCTGCCCCGTTGCTATCTCCCTCTTGTATATCCCAATACTCTTCATCATCGGACCTGTCCCTGCGGGAAAAATATTTATTCTCAGAATCTGTAAAATTCTCATCCAGATCTATTTCTATAAACTCGATATCATCGTCATGGTTTTGTGTGCCTGCATCTGAATTTCCATGTTTTTTTATATCATCAAAAATCCCCTTCATCGTCTCCTCAATAATATCATCTGCCTTCTTTTCTGTATCACTCATAGAAGCTACCTCTTTTCACTTATTCACACCGTTTTATTATAATATGGCTCTTTACAAAAGTACAGTACAAATGTAGTAAAAAACTAAAAGAATTCATTAAATATTGCAGGTTCTCCTGACTTCGTATATAATAAAAAAATAATTTTTTTACAAAAGGAGTTTTTTACATGTCAGGATCAACCTACGGTACTTTATTTTCAATTACAACATGGGGGGAATCACACGGACCGGCTGTCGGTGTTGTTATAGACGGTTGTCCAGCAGGTCTTCCGCTTACGGAGGATGATATACAGAAATATCTGGACAGAAGAAAACCCGGACAGAACAAGTTCACAACAAAACGGGCAGAAAGTGATAAAGCTTCTATCTTGTCCGGCGTATTTGAGGGAAAAACTACTGGTACACCCATTTCCATTATGGTCCATAATACAGACCATCGTTCCAGAGATTACGGAAAAATTAAGAATTGTTACCGTCCGGGACATGCTGACTATACTTTTGATGCCAAATATGGCTTTCGGGATTACCGGGGCGGCGGACGCTCCTCCGGACGCGAAACTATCGGACGGGCAGCCGCAGGTGCAGTGGCGGCAAAGCTGCTATTTGAGCTTGGCATTCGGGTTACGGCTTACACAAAAGCTATTGGAAGCATCTGTATTGATTCTTCCGAATACCACTACGATGAGATTATGGAAAATGCTCTATATATGCCTAACAATTATTATGCTGAGAAGGCATCGGAATATCTGGATAGCTGTATGAAAAATCTTGATTCCTCCGGCGGTATTATTGAATGTGTCGTAACCGGCCTGCCTGCTGGAATCGGAGAACCCGTTTTTAAAAAGCTGGACGCCTGTCTGTCAAAGGCGGTAATGTCTATTGGCGCAGTAAAGGGCGTTGAAATTGGCGACGGTTTTCAGGCAGCAGAAGCCTTCGGAAGCATCAACAATGATTCCTTCGGCGTTAATGGCGGTAAGATTTTCAAAGAATCCAACCACTCCGGCGGTATTCTTGGCGGTATAAGTGACGGTTCTCCCGTTATCTTAAGGGCCGCAATAAAGCCTACTCCTTCTATAGGACAGGAGCAGAATACAGTAACCAGTGCTTTAGAGAATACGGCTATTACCATTACCGGACGGCATGACCCGGTAATCGTTCCAAGAGCTGTCGTAGTCGTAGAAGCCATGACCGCACTCACAATACTTGACCTCTTAATGGTAAATATGTCTTCAAAAGTAAGCTCACTGAAAAATTTTTATAAGAATTAATCTTAAATAGAGAAGCCTGCCTGTTCAGCTTAACACAAAACAGACAGGCTTCTCTATTTGACTTTTCTCACACAATCATCCTACACATTGAAACATCCGCCTCCAATAAACTCTCGCAGCAGTGAATTCATCGGTACATTCTCGCTTCCAATTCCCACAAAATAATCCAAGAACTTAAGCAGCCTCTTTGCCTCCACATATTCTGGGCAGTCATGCTCAATCCCGAAAAGAAGAGCCTCCACGTAAGGCTTTAATACTGCAAGCTCATAGATAAGGGCAGAATTAAACATTACATCCGCCTCCTCCTGGTAGGGAAAGATATTCTGCTCCTCGCCCCGTCTTACAGACGGCCACATGCCGATGGTTCTTTTCGCAGAAGAACCTCTTGTCCTCGCATCCCGCACAATCCGTCTTAAAAGCCTTCCGTCTGTAGTCGGAATCTGATTGTGCTCATCTACATTTAGCTGTGTAAGAGCACTAATATAGATTTTATATTTATTCTCATCGCTTAAACTCTCAGTAAGCTTTGGATTCAGACAATGGATTCCTTCAAATACAAGAACATCGTTTTCACCCAGCTTTTTCGGTTTACTGTTGTATTCCTTACTTCCCTTCAAAAAGTTAAAAGTTGGAATAACTACCTCTTTTCCTGCTAAAAGCTCCTGCATCTGTGTGTTAAAAAGCTCCACATCCACTGCTCCCAGACACTCAAAATCATAGTTTCCATTCTCATCTCTAGGCGTCTCCTCCCTCTCTACAAAATAATTATCTACTGCAATGGGATGGGGAACAAGTCCATTTGCGCGCAGCTGTATGGACAGCCTGTGGGAAAAGGTTGTTTTTCCCGAAGAGGACGGGCCTGCAATCAGTATAAACTTAATCTCCGGTCTTGCAGCAATCTCTCCGGCAATCTCTGCGATCCGCTTTTCCTGCATGGCCTCCTGTACAAGAACAACCTCTCTTACATCTCCCTTTGTAATACGGTCATTTAAAGCTCCCACTGTCTCGATTCCCTGCAAATCTCCCCACTTTACTGACTCTTTTAAGACATTAAAAAGCTTTGTCTGAGGTTCAAACTCAGGAACAATTCTTGGATTAGATTTTACTGGCATTTGGATTACAAAGCCCTCATCATAAAGATAGAGCTTAAAATATTTTAGATATCCGGCACTAGGCACCATATATCCATAGTAATAGTCCTCAAACTCGTTCATATTATAAATATTTACTCTGGAAACGCGACGGTAGTTAAACAACTTTTCTTTATCATGCATCCCATACCTCTTAAAAAGTGCAACTGCCTCGTCTGTGTGGACGCTGCGTTTCCCAATCAGCATATTCTCACCAATCATCTCCTCCATCCGGGCTGTCACACGATCTAAAAGCTCCTGATTTAGAACCACACTGCCTTCCACAGTACAATAATAGCCCTTACTCACAGAATAGTGAATTCTCACCTTGTCTACCGTTCCTTCCCCGGCAGCATCATAAATTGCCTTTACAAGCATAAAGCACATACTTCTTCTGTACGTCTTATGTCCGATTTCGTCGCCTGTAGTCACAAACCTAATCTCACAGTCTTTATAAAGCTTTTTATAGAGCTCCTGAAGCTTTTCGTCTACAAAGACAAGCACAATATCATTGTCATACTCCTTCTGAAAGTCTTCCGCTATTTTCTGATATGTAGTCCCCTTCTCATACTGCCTTTCTTCTCTTCCGATTCGGACAGTAAACATTTCGCTCATATTCTTTTCTCCTCTCCTGACACATTTTTTATAAAACAGTAAATGGATGGCAGATGTCTGCTGTCAGTACTTCTGTTCCTGGAATATTTTTCTTAAGATATTCCTTCATATCCTCCATAAAAATATACTCCACTCCATAATGCCCGGCATCTATAATCATCATTCCTTGTGCAACGGCATCTATTCCTTCATGATGTCCAATATCTCCTGTAATCAAAACATCCGCTCCCTTTGCAAGAGCAGTACTAATAACACTTTTTCCCGAACCGGGGCAGACTGCAGCCCTTTTTACATGTACTTTTAAATCACCAAAAACCTTTACAGTATCAATTGCAAACGCCGTCTTCACCCGCTCACACAGCCTATCCAAGGTCACCGGCTTTATATCCACGATCCTGCCGATCCCCTCTTTCCTTCCGTCAGCATTAACAGCAGTTACCTCTAAAACCTCCCCTCCTAAAAACCCCAGCTTAACAAGTGCACGGTCTGCCATTCCTTTCACATCATAATTTGTATGCATGGCATAACAGCATATGTCATTCTTTATAAGTTTAAGAAGCCTGGCTCCGGTAAAGTCTTGATTTGTTACACTCTTAAGACCTGAAAAAATAAGAGGATGATGGGTAACAAGCATATCGGCCCTCTTTTGGACGGCATCTTCAATCACCGCCTCTGTAGCATCCAGAGCCACATAGATGCCGCCTACCTCTTTGTCATCCCTTCCGGCAAGAAGCCCTATATTATCCCATTCAAGAGCATATTTTTTCGGATATCTTCTTTCAATCACATCCATAATCTCTTTACATCTCATAGGTTTACCTCTCATAACACTTAAGTGCTTTCCCTATATTCTTAAGCTCTGCTTGAATTTCCTGGATACGCTCTGACATTCTGTCACTGGCCTCCTGCTTCCTTAACCGTTCCAATATCTTCTCATTTATCCCCTTTCTATACCGAAGATACTCGAAAAGTACCGGATGCTTGTTCTCAAAAAGCCTCTTCCCATAGAGATATTCCCAGTTCTCATACACTTCTTCTCCACCGTGAATAGCACACATCATAGGATAGTACTTTCCATCCTCAAATACCATATCCTCAGATACAATCCTCATTCCATGGCTGTTTAAATATCTGCGTACCTTCCCAATCTCTGACTGGGGCTGGAGAATAAAGGAAGAAAGGGATTCTGTAATGTGCTTTCCCTCCTCCAGAATTTTTATAATAAGCGCTCCACCCATTCCAGCAGCAATCATTGTATCTGCCTCACCTGGATTCAGAGCCTTAAGCCCGTCAGAAAGACGTGTTTCAATCCGTCCTCCAAATCCATATATGGCAATGTGGCGCTTTGCGCGCTCAAGAGGCCCCTTATTAATATCCAGAGCAATGGCTTTTTTTACCATATTCCTTTCTGTCAGCCAGATAGGAATATAGCCGTGGTCGGTCCCTATATCTGCAACAGAAGCGCCCTCTGTCACAAGACCTGCAACCGCATAAAGTCTTTTTGATAGTTCCATAGGCGCCTCTTTCTTAATCCAGATAATCTCTTAATTTTCTACTCCGGCTCGGGTGACGCAGCTTTCTAAGTGCCTTCGCCTCAATCTGACGGATACGCTCACGAGTAACATCAAATTCTTTTCCTACCTCTTCAAGAGTACGCGCGCGTCCGTCATTCATGCCAAACCTCAGTCTTAATACCTTCTGTTCCCTTTCTGTCAGTGTATCAAGCACTTCATCAAGCTGCTCCTTTAAAAGTGTCTGGGCTGCCGCCTCCGCCGGCACCGGTACATTATCATCCTGGATAAAATCTCCCAGATGGCTGTCCTCCTCCTCTCCAATAGGAGTTTCCAGTGATACCGGCTCCTGGGAAATCTTAAGGATCTCCCGGACTCTCTCAACAGGCATGTCCAGCTCTTCTGCAATCTCTTCAGGCGCAGGCTCACGCCCCAGCTCCTGTAAAAGCTGTCTGGACACACGAATCAGCTTATTAATTGTCTCTACCATATGCACGGGAATCCGTATAGTTCTTGCCTGATCCGCAATAGCTCTCGTAATAGCCTGACGAATCCACCAAGTCGCATAGGTACTGAACTTAAAACCTTTATGATAGTCAAACTTCTCAACAGCCTTAATAAGGCCTAAGTTCCCCTCTTGTATCAGATCAAGGAACAGCATCCCGCGTCCCACATACCTCTTCGCAATACTGACAACAAGACGTAAGTTTGCCTCTGCTAATCGTTTCTTGGCGCTTTCATCTCCGTCAGCCATACGCTTTGCAAGATCCACCTCTTCCTCCGCAGTAAGAAGAGGAACCTTTCCTATCTCCTTCAAATACATGCGCACAGGATCCTCAATACTGATTCCGTCAGGAATAGATAAATCAAGCCTCTCTACATCCACATCATCTGCGTCTGTGAGGACAATATCTGCATCATCCACGTCCAAATCATCAGTATCACCACTGATTCTTAACACGTCGATATTATGTGATTCCAGATACTCAAACACCCTCTCCATCTGTTCTGCATCAAGCTCCATATCAGAAAAGAAGTCGTTGATTTCCTGAATCTCTAAAATACTTTTTTTCTTTTTTCCAAGAGTCACCAGTTCCTTCAGCTTCTCTTCCAATTTCACTGTATTTTCTTCCATAAAGTGTCCATCCTCTCATCGCTTGCTAATATTTTATCCTTAATTAATAGAAATATGCAGTTCTCCGGGCCTTAGAAGCCTCCTTTTTGCCTCCATCAACCTCTGAAGCCCCTCTATATCCGTCGGTTCGAGCTTTCTCGCCATATCGTCAATACTGTGGGTTTTCACACGTATAACCGTTTCCTTAAGAGCCTTTTCCTGCTCTTTTATACCTGACAGTTCTTTAATCCGTGTATGAAATAGGCCTGCCACCTCCCTGTGTTCATTCTCATCCGTAAAATGACTGATAATTGCAGCCGGATTCAATGCACCCTTCTCATACTGTTCATAAAGAAGCTCTGCCACTTCCCTGTACAGACCCTCCTGGAAATCTCCTGGCGTGACAATTCCACAAACCTGCCGGAAAATGTCCTCGCCCGAGGTCAGCCATGTAAGCAATATCTTCTGGGATTTTAAAATACCGTCTTCTTTTTCCCGCTCCCAAGTTTTTACACTCCTCGGTCTTGCAACAGATTTTGCCAGTCCAGCCTTTATGGCCATTTTGCTTACCAGCTTACGCAGATCATCCTTTCCCACATGATAGACGGCGGCTACGGCCTCAATATAATTATTCCTCTCTATCTCCTCTTCAAATTCCATAAGACGCCTCGCGGCCTCTCTCATAAACTCTGTCTTTCCTTCAGGAGAACCCATCTCATAATCTCTTTCTAAAACCTCCAGGGTAAACATAAAACCATTTCGTGCCTTTTTTATCCGTTCCCGGAAAGCATCTGCTCCTTCGTTCTGAATAAACTCATCTGGATCCTTATAAGGCTCCATGCGAATAATCCTGGCAGCAATACCTGCCTCCTTCAATATAGGAACAGCCCTAAGCGCCGCCTTCGTCCCGGCCTCATCGCTGTCATAGGTCAGATAAACCTCCTGCACATAACGCTTAATTAAAGAAGCATGTCCCGGTGTAAGTGCTGTACCCAGAGAAGCCACTGCATTGGTAAATCCTGCCTGATGCAAAGAAATGACATCCATATAGCCTTCACACAAAAGGAAATACGATTTCCTGGAAGTTCTCGCTCGGTTCAGCCCATAAAGATTTCTACTTTTATCAAAAATCATCGTCTCCGGAGAATTGAGATATTTCGGCTTTGCATCACCCATTACACGGCCTCCGAAGCCAATCACACGGTTATTTACATCCATAATAGGAAACATGACCCTGTTCCAGAATTTATCATACACCCCCTGTTTCTCATCCACACTGATAAGTCCTGCTTTTAAAATATACTCATCCGTATATCCTTTTGATTTTAAATACTTGTATAAATCATTACTGTACTTATTAGAATAGCCAAGACCGAAAGCTTTTATCATCTCGTCGCCAAGCCTGCGGTCTTTTAAATATGTAAGCGCATGTGCGCCCTGGGCACTCTTTAGCTGTACATAAAAATATCTGGCAGCTGCTTTATTAATCTCAAGCAGGACGGCCTTCATATCCGCCCTCTGCTTTGCCTCCTTTGAATACTCCTCTTTAGGAAGATCCACTCCTGCGCGGTCTGCCAGATACTTAAGTGCTTCTAAAAAGGAATAATTCTCATACTCCATAAGAAATGTAAATACATTCCCTCCCACACCGCATCCAAAACAATAATACATCTGCTTATCACGGCTTACAGAAAAAGAAGGTGATTTTTCATTATGAAACGGACATAAGCCAAAGTATGAGCTTCCTTTTTTCTGAAGCTTTACATAGCTGGAAATTACATCCACGATATCATTTTTCATCCGTACCTCTTCAACAAGCTCGTCTGGATAATACATATGCCACGTCCTTTTCACTGCCCTTGCCCTTCATATATAATATTCGACAAAAGTGTTTGATTTCCTTTAAATTTTCCATGATTCCGGTACAAAATATTCTTGAAACTTTTTTACTGCATAGGTATCTGTCATACCTGCAATATAGTCACATACAACCTGTTCCCTTGTCTCACCTTTTTTTTCTGCCATCTCAAGGAACTGCTCCGGGAGCAGCTCCATATGCCTTGTGTAATATTCATACAGATTAGCAACCATATTTACCGCCTTATCCTCTTCCCCCTTTGCCGCCGGATTCTGGTACACATTGGCAAACATAAACCGGCGGAGGCCGGCCAGCGCATCCGCTACCTCCCGAGACATCTGGATTTTTGGACAGTCCATACTGTTGGTAATCACATTATGTACCATAGTATCCAGCCGGATTCTGGTAGAAGAGCCCAGGACACGTGTAAATTCCTCCGGTATATCATCTTCCTTAAGGAGACCTCCCCGTATAGCATCATCAATATCATGATTAATATATGCGATCTTATCAGAAAGACGTACAATCTCTCCCTCCAGTGTTCCCGGCTTTCCGCTTGTCTTATGGTTTAGGATTCCATCCCGAACCTCCCACGTCAGGTTCAGTCCTTCCCCCTGTCTTTCTAAATATTCTACCACTCTGACACTCTGCTCATTATGCCGAAAGCCAGAGGGGCATACTTCATTTAGTGCCCGCTCACCGGCATGGCCGAAAGGAGTATGCCCCAGATCATGACCAAGGGCAATAGCTTCTACAAGATCCTCATTCAAACGAAGCGCCTTCGCGATCGTCCGCGCATTCTGAGACACCTCAAGCGTATGCGTAAGCCTCGTCCGGTAATGATCTCCCTTCGGCAGCAAAAACACCTGGGTTTTCTGTTTCAGACGGCGGAATGCCTTACAGTGAAGAATTCTGTCCCTGTCCCTCTGAAACACCGGACGGATATCACACTCTGCCTCAGACCTTTTTCTTCCCTTCGTCTCACGGCTGAGCGCAGCATAAACGCTTAAATAAGTGGTCTCACGTTCTTCCAGCTGTTCCCTGATTGTCATACTATCCCCTCTTTTTTTCTTCCTCCAGACGTTCCTCAATAGCATTTGCTACTGTCTCAAGAACTTTCACTCTTGCATAGTATTTACAATTACCTTCCACTACAATCCATGGCGCATAGGGAGTAGAGGTTCGAATCAGCATCTCTGAAACTGCCTCTTCATACTGGTCCCATTTTTCACGATTGCGCCAGTCCTCTTCTGTAATCTTCCACTGCTTCTGTGGATTTTCCTGGCGGGCCTTAAACCTTCTTTCCTGCTCATCCTTATCAATCTGGAGCCAGAACTTCACTACAATTGCTCCTGCATCTGTCAGGTCTCTCTCCATATCATTGATCTCTTTATATGCCCTCTGCCACTCCTTTTTGCTGCAAAAGCCCTCGATTCTCTCTACCATCACACGGCCATACCAGGTTCTGTCAAAAATCGTCACATGACCTGCCTTTGGCATGTCATTCCAGAAACGCCACAGATAATGATGGGCACGCTCAATATCATTCGGAGACGCTGTCGGATGTACCACATATCCCCTAGGGTCCATATACTCTGTCAGACGCTTGACAGCTCCGCCTTTGCCTCCGGCATCCCAGCCTTCAAAGCCGAGAATCATCGGAATCCTCCTACGGTATAGCTCTCCGTGAAGCTTCTCTATCTTCTTCTGGAGCTTTTTTATTCTCTTCTTATACTCTTCCTTCGTATAGCTTAAGGATAAGTCAGCCTTTGAAAGTATAGATTCTCCCAGAATCTTATCCTTTTCTTTCTCCACTGCAGAATCGGAAACTGCTGTGTTCTCTCCACATTCTACCTCTTTTATTTTCTTCTCCAGAGCCTCAATTACAATCGTATAAATCTTAACTGCCGCAAATTTTTTATCCACAGCCTCTACAATATGCCACGGCGCAGACTCTGTATCTGTTGCTGCAAGCATCTCCTCGTTCATCGCCTGATATCTGGAAAATTCCTTATTCTTTTCCAAGTCTCCCTCGCTGACACGCCACGCAGTCTCCTTTGACTTCATCAGCTTCTTAAATCTCTTCTTCTGTTCTTTTTTATCTATAGCAAGAAAAATTTTTATCAGCGCCATACCGTCATCTGTAAGCTGCTCCTCAAAAGAACAGATAGAACGGAGTGACTGAGGCACCTCTGCCTCCTTCGTTCTGCCGTCAAACCTGTCAGCTAAAACCTTCTGGTACCAGCTGCTGTCATAGATGGCAATCCTTCCCTTCGAAGGCATCTTTGTCCAGAATCTCCACAAAAATGGATAAAACTTTTCTTCCTCTGTCTCCCTTTTTACAGCATGAACCTCAAAGCCTCTTGGGTCAAGGGCCCGGATAAGCTTCCCTATCTGCACTCCCTTTCCCGCAGCACCATACCCTTCAAAGGCAATCATGACCGGAATTTTTCTCTCCCTGCACTCCCTCTGGAGCTTTCCAAGCTTCGCCTCAAGAAGAGGCATCTTCTCCTTGTATTCTTCTTTACTCAGAGCTTTTGTCAAATCCAGTTTTTCTAACATAGTGCTTCTCCTTGTATTCTTTTTTATTATATTTACAATTTTTCCGCTTAACCTGCACTTTTATTTAATTATACATCAAAAAACGCATAAATACAGCATTTTTTCCATTTTTCCTCGTAAAAAGAAGAGGCTGAAAATGCCTCTCCTTAAAGATTTTACTTGTGTATATAAACGAAGCTAAACCAGACTTTTTATCTCATAATTCCTATGTGAATAATAATATGCAAAATTTACTATATATAAAAACAGAGAATCCTCTATTTTCCAAGAATTCTCTGCTAATTATATACATGCGGAAGATGGGACTTGAACCCACACAGCTCGAAAGCTACAAGATCCTTAGTCTTGCTCGTCTGCCAGTTCCGACACTTCCGCAAAGGTTTTTCTCAAACCGTCCGAAAATTATAATACTATAATCATACTCAAATGTCAACAGTAATTTTTAAAACTTTTGAAAAATTTGACAAAAAAACTGCTTTTCTTCCGAAGCACTGTTTTCCTGATATATACAAAGGTTCTCTCCTCGCCATATTCTGCCAGCATTTTAAGAAGCTTATAGAGAAGCGCCGCTGTCTCAGGATGTATCATATCTCCCAGTTGTGCTGCACCTTTTTCATAATACTCAAGGGGATATTTGTCTGTATAGCTCTCTCCCTCATAGGTTTTTGATGCAGCCACCCGATCCATAAACATCTCAACTACATATTTTACAGGCATCTTCTGCCCCACAATCCCTCTTTCACAGCTTTCGCTGTAATCTATCCAATACTCGTAATGGTGTTTGTTACGCCCTTTATGATGCAGCCATGCAGTGGAATACCCCGTTGCCTCCCTCTCTGCATTATTCGGGCTTCTTGTACCCTGGTAGTACCTGCAGCCAACAAAAAACTCTGCCGGTGAATATTTTGACAAATCATGAAACAGTCCCTGCTTATAAAGCCCTACCTTAAAGCAATGCTCCATAACCAGCTTTTTATGATGATTAATTGTCTTCAAATGCTGTAATGCTTTCATTTCTATAACCTCCACATAGTATACGCAGAGTCCTGTACGGACCAGTAATCATCTTATGTCTGTGTTATATAAGCCTGTATGGCATACAATATAAGGAGGTGGACCGGATAAAATATATAAAAAAAATATTTAATCTTAGGACCTCTCTCTCCATTATAAAGTGCAAGGAAGGGTAATGAAAAGACACCAAAACACTGAATCTGTCCCCATCCATACAAAAAATTCCAAGCTGCACCTGCACACAGACAAATTTCCTTCCATTTTTTTAAAACATAGTAGATAAAAATCAGTAGCACTCCTCTGTCACTGTAATCTGTTCTCAATACCTCTGCGGCATATAGAATAAGCACAATCTCTGCTGCCTTTATAAAAATATTAGGGCTTTTTTCCAGCAGATACATAAGCAGAACACCTAGAAAAAGCGTAAAAAACACATTCTGTCTGCTCATATCCAAAAGCTGTCCCCGAAAAGCCAGGTCATAGGGCACCTCTGACAAAAGAGCAAAAAGACCAAGTCTCATCATATAACGTCTGGCATCTCTTGTATGGAAAAAGCCTTCCACAATCAAAAAACAGAAAATAGGGAATGCAATTCTTCCGATAATCCGAAACATCATTTCATAAGGGAACAATACTGCTCCTACATGATCTATCAGCATTGTAGTTATTGCAATCCATTTTAACTGAAATGAATTCAGTCTCATACTTTTACCTTCCCACTATCACTAAAATTGTCCTAGGCAGGGCCCTTACCTCTCTCTGGTTCTTAAGGAGAATCTCCTCACCCAGCACACCTTCCTGTGTCGAGGCCGCAAGATGCCATTTTCTCTTTCCTGACAATGCTGGAAGGGCAAAATCATGCTCCAGCCAGTGCATATTATATACAATATAACAATCTGCCCCTCCCGTAAGCGCAGCGCTGTAATATACCCCAAGCTGCCTGCTTGATATCTCTACAGGAGCCCTCCACGCCTGCTCGCCATGGTAGGATACCTCCGGTACGCCGCAGCCTGCCCTATCTATACTCATAGGCTCCTTCTCCTGGCTTAACACAGGATATTTTTTCCGAAACGCAATTAAATCCTGTACGAACGACTTAAGCTCCCTGTCATTTTTTGAATTTCTCCAGTTTACCCAGCCTATCCGATTATCCTGGCAGTATACATTATTATTCCCTCTCTGGGAATTTCCAAATTCATCCCCTGCAAGAATACAGGGAGTCCCCTGTGAAAGAAGCAGTAGAAAAAACGCATTCCTTATCTGCTTTTTGCGAAGATCCAAGACAGCCTTTTTACGGCTTACCCCCTCCGCTCCACAGTTCCAGCTGTAATTATAATCTGGTCCATCCTGGTTATTTTCCCCGTTCGCTTCATTATGCTTGGCATCATAGGATACAAGGTCCTCCAGAGTAAATCCGTTATGTGAGGTTATATAGTTAAAAATCCCCTCCTCCTTAGAGTGATGCCTAAGCCAAAAGATAACATCATTTACCATACCTTCATCCCCTTTAAGGAAACGGCGCATCACACTTTGAAAGCTGTCCTGATACTTCATAATCTTCGTTTTTTTAAGAACAGGATCTGAAGAAATGCTGGCCATAGGCGCAGTATAGGGGTTCAGAATAAAACCGTCAATATGATATTCTGTTACATAATATCTAAGACATTCCTGGATAACCATCCCGGAAACATCCTCTGTAAAGGGCATATGAAGGACGACCTCAATACCTTCACTGTGGCAGGCCTTTACCATATCCTTAAGCTCCTTCACCCCGTTGCCGCAGGAAGAATAAGCACTTTTAGGTGCAAAATAATACCCTTCTCCATATCCCCAATAGTTAATATGGCTGCCTCTCTCTTCAAACTCATAGACAGGCATACACTGAATCTGATTAATTCCCAGATCTTTCAGATAAGAAAGTTTTTCTATCACTCCCTGAAAAGTTCCTTTATGCTTTACCCCTGAAGAAGGATCCTTTGTAAATCCACGGATGTGAAGCGCATAAGCAATTATCTGATGATAAGGAAGCTTCAGAGGTTCATCCTTTCCCCAATCATACTCACCGTCAGTAATTTTGCACCTTACTTCATGCCGTTCAACATTATTCTCCCCAAGCCATACCTCTCTCCCGGAAAATGCCTCTGTATATGGGTCTGGGAAAATCTCCTCTTCAATCTCATAATTATATTCATATTCCGAAATATCAAAATCCTCAAATGCAGCGGCCTGTATCTCACCTACTGTTTCTTCCATTGGATAAGACATACAGGATTCTTTTTCTCCTATATGATAAAGCAGAAGACTGCATCTTTTCCCCTGTGGTACTGCCGCTGCAAAGTTCACATGCTCTTTTGAAACGGTAACACCTAATGGCAGCGGCTTTCCCTGTATTTTCTTCATGCTTTTGTCCTTTCTGCTGCTTTTACTGCCAGCTATCTGTTCCATACATATCTACATTATCTTTGTTAATCATAAATACTTCTTCATATGTTTCCTTTTCATACTCATTGCCTTCTAAAATATCAATAACAAGCCTGGCGGCAGATTTGCCCATACTAATGGGAGACTGAGCCGCAGTACCTGCAATCTGTGTCTCCGGCTTTTTCAGCTCTTTTTTTATATCCGGAGAGCCGTCTACACCGTAAATCAGCACCTCATCAAGCTTTGCGATATTTAAGGCAGTTTTTGCCCCCACTGCAAGCTGATCATTCCCACACATAATTGCAACAATATCTGGATGTTCCTTTAAAATCCTTTGAGATGCCTCAAGAGCCTTCTCAAACTCTCCGCCTGTATCCTCTCTTGCCACAACCTCAAATCCCTTTTCTGCAGTCGCAAGCTGCTCTTCGAATCCGGTAATCCTATCATTAATGGAATTCTGTGTCGGACATTCAAGAATCGCAACCTTGCCCCCCTCCGGGCAGCGCTCAATCAGATCCTCCCCACAGATAACTCCTGCACTGTGGTTGTCCGAACCAATATAAGCATCTACATAATCCATTTTCTTCACCTGAGTATCCACATTAATAATCTTCACCCCTGCCGTATGCAGCGCTTCTAGGGAAGGCGTAATCTTCTCCCAGTTTACCGGACTTAAAATAATTGCGTCAATTCCTTCTTCTATCATCTCCTGTATCTGGTCCGCCTGCTTATCCGGGTCTGTTCCCGGGTCCTTTGTAACTAGTTTATATTCCTCTTCACCCAGCACCTCCTTCACAGCACTTTCAAGTGTAATAAAATATGGATTTTCCATATCAATAGCCGAAAATCCAATCCGTATTTCCTGCTTCTCCTCTATATCTTCAGGAGTCTCGCTGACCGAAGCATTATCCTCCGGTGTTCCTACGGATTTCTTACATGCCACAAGTATTAAGGCAGCTGTTACAACAGCAGCTATAATTCCAAACAGTACCCTCTTCTTCATAATGCTTCCTCCTTTTATACTCTCCCGTATTCCTTCATTTTACAACATTTTAAATCATTTGGCTACTATCTCCTTGCTTTTTAGATTCACCTTTGGTACAGTTAAATTGTAAAGGAATATACGAAAAGGAGAATAACCTATGAGTGAGTTAATAAACCCGTCTGCAGAAGACGAACTAATCACTGTCACCTTGACTCTAGATAATGATGAGGTTGTAGAATGTGCCGTTCTTACTACCTATACTGCCAGAGGACGCGAATATATCGCCCTTCTTCCTCTGGACGAGAACGGCGGGCCAATGGACAGCGATGTATATCTCTACCGCTATGAAGAGAAGAACGGCGAGCCGGCTCTTGATAACATCGACGATGATGAAGAATATGAAATCGCTGCAGACGCCTTTGACGAATGGCTGGACACGCAGGAACTTGAAGAGCTAGACGGCGACCAGTAGTTCCCCTATAAAGCGGGAGGGTGTTTTTTTCTTTCCGCTTTTTTCCTTCACATAGCTGATAATGAGCCTCCTCTTTGCCCTGGTCATGGCAACGTAGAAAAGCCGCCGCTCCTCTTCTATTTCTTCTTCTGTCTGAGCCTTTTTATAAGGCATAACCCCTTCATTTCCGCCGATAATAAAAACTGCCTCGTATTCAAGCCCCTTTGCACCATGCATAGTCAGAAAAGAGACTGCCTGCTCCTCATTTTTTCTTGTTGTCCTCTCTTTTAAAATCCGCCTGTATTCCTCCACGTGGAAAAGCCATTCATGAAGAGTCCTATATGCTCCTGCACGCTCCTGTATTTCATCGAGAACAGAAAATAATTCCTCCTGATTTAGTGACCTGTATGCAGCATATTCCTTTAGGAAGTCATCATATCCTATGCTTTTTCTTATATACTGGATTGCTGCATAGGGAGTTTTATCCTTTATTATTTCCATGTCCTGTTCAAGCTCATCAATCCTCCTCTGCATCCATCCCTTATCGCAGTAAAAGCGCCTGAGACTTTCATAGCTTACCTCTCCTTCTGCCAGGCTGTCTCTTCCAATATACCGTTTTGGCCGGTTTGCTATCTGAAGCATATCGCTCCTTTGATACTGCCCTGATGCAAGGCGGAAGTAACACTCCATATCCTGGCAGGTAAAGTTCTCAAATATATGCTCTACATGCTCCTTCATGTAAAAAGGAATCTGATACTCTGTAAAAGTCTCCGCCAGTACTCTTGCATCTGAACCTGTCCGATAAAGAACCGCTATCTGCTTTGGCGGTATTCCTTCTTTTATGTATTCTCTGTATTTAGATACAATATATCTGCTCTCCTCCAAGGGATCTGTTACCTCCTGTACATGTACTGGTACTTCCCCCTCCTTTTCGGTTCTCACATTCTTTTTATATCTATATTTATTATGGGCAATCACCCTTGAGGCTCCATTTACAATGTACGCAGTAGAACGGTAATTTATATTCAGCAGAATCTGGGCCGCATTTCTATAATCCCTCCTGAATTCCTGCATAATTCCAGGCTTTGCACCTCTGAAGCCATAAACAGACTGATCGTCATCCCCCACTACAAACAGGTTATCCTCCGGGGATGCCAGCATACGTATCACATTATATTGTATCTGATTAATATCCTGGAATTCATCCACAAGAATATAGCGAAACTTCTGCTGCCACTTTTTCAGGATATCCGGACGTTTTACAAACAAATCCTGACACATCACAAGCATATCCTCAAAATCAATTTTTCTGGCACGCCTTTTTTCCTGTTCATACATATCGTAAAGCTTCCGAAAGGACACAGGGTCAAATCTGCGGGATTCATAATTTTTTATATTATAGCAGTTATTTTTTATATTTCCAATTTCCTCCGAAAGCTCTAAAAAAAACTCCTTTTCTCTACTCTTTGCATTATCCTCCCATCTGGTACGCAGAACACATTCCTTTAACAGCTTGTACTTTTCTTCCTCTGAAAGAAGATTCTCCTGGCTAAACCCGTATGCCCACTTTAAAATTCCATAATAAATACCATGGAATGTTCCAAAGGTAACAGGAAGGCCAGATTTCCCTATGACACGACGGAAACGCTCTTTCATCTCTCCTGCGGCATACTTCGTAAAGGTAATGACCAGAATTTCTTCCGGCCTTACCTTGTACTCTGTAATCAGATATTCAATTCTTTTCGCAATGGTAAATGTCTTCCCCGAACCGGGACCTGCAAGAACCAGACACGGTCCTTCTCCATATGAAACTGCCTTTTTCTGGGCTTCATTTAAACTCATAGGTTCCCTCTATACGCTTAATAATTCTATACCTTTTTTGATTCTCTTTATAGACTCTTCTTTTCCGATAATTTCCATTATCTCTGTAGCTCCCCCCGGCGTATTCTGCTTTCCGGACACAGCTGTCCTTACCGGCCACATTACATAGCCTGTCTTATAACCATTTTCATCAACATATACCTTCAGCACGTCAAAAAGGGCATCATTACTGAAATCCTCCTGCGCCTCAAGAAGAGGACAGATATCCTTAAGTACCTCCAAGGATTTCTCTTCGTTTGTCTTCATCTTTTTATGACAGTACATTGCCGTATCGTACGCAGGCAGCTCCTCAAAGAAGTCTATCTGCTCCTTTATATCTGGCAATACCTCTATTCTTGTCTTTACAAGAGCCGCAATTTTCTTAATATCATAGTCTTTTGACACCACTTCCTTTATATATGGTTCAGCCAGCTCATAAAATCTGTCAAATTCCATAGCTTTCAGATATTCACCATTCATCCATCTAAGCTTCACAATATCAAACACTGCCGGGGATTTGCTCATATGGCGGTAATCAAACTCCTCTACAAGCTCCTCCAAACTGAAAATCTCCTGGTTTCCGGACGGACACCATCCAAGAAGTGCCACATAATTTACAACGGCCTCTGTCACGAATCCCTGATTTATCAAATCCTCATAAGAGGAATGTCCACACCTCTTGCTGAGCTTCTTATGATTCTCGTCCGTAATAAGCGGGCAGTGCACATATGTGGGCACATCCCATCCAAATGCCTCATAAATCTTATTATACTTAGGCGCAGAGGATAGGTACTCATTTCCCCGTACAACATGAGTGATTCCCATGAGATGATCGTCAACCACATTCGCAAAATTATAAGTGGGATATCCGTCCGATTTGATAAGTATCAGATCCTCCAGCTCCTCATTGGGCACTGTAATATCTCCATATATATCATCGCTGAATGTTGTAGTCCCCTCTGTAGGCATATTAAACCGAATTACATATGGCTTCCCCTCTCTCAAATTCTTCTCAACCTCTTCTTTGCTAAGTCCAAGACAGTACTTATCATAAACAACAATCTCCGTACCACTCTCAGATGATACACTGCTCTTTAAGGAGGCAAGCCTTTCCTTGTCACAGAAGCAGTAATATGCATCCCCCTGCCTAATGAGCTGCTCTGCATATTTCAGATAAAGTCCGGAAGCATTTCTCTCACTCTGCACATATGGCCCTACTCCTCCGTCCTTATCCGGTCCCTCATCATGAACAAGTCCTGTCTCCTTCAGGGTATGATAAATAATCTCAAGCGCCCCCTCTACAAAACGCTCCTGATCTGTATCTTCAATTCTAAGCATAAAGTCACCGCCCTCATGCTTTGCAATTAGATATGCATAAAGAGCTGTCCTCAAATTCCCCACATGCATCCTTCCTGTCGGGCTTGGGGCAAATCTTGTTCTTACCTTACTCATGGTTCTTCTCCTTCACATTCTTTTCGTATTTTGCCATTATATCACATTTGCTTCCTATCCTTCAACCTTTTCTGCCTTTTCCTTCCCCTCCAGTAGTGTACTTGGAATACCTCCCGGGGAATGGACACAACAACTGCTATTCCGACAACAATTCCGAATGCTGTCTTCACAGCACCGATTCCCTTTTCCGCTGCAAGAAAAAGCTGGTTTGTCACAAGATAGTATGCCGTATAATATATCCCTGCTCCTGGAACGATGGGAAGTATAGCTGCCAGAAGAAATATAGTAATGGGGCACTTCATCCGCACAGTCAGCATTCTTGACAGGAACACCGCCGCCAGCACAGCAAGAAAAGACGCTACTGCAGGCGAAGAAAAACCTGACGCAGTTAGGTATACAACCCAGGACACAATTCCGGTAACGCCGCAGCTAAAATAGTACTTTTTCGGGACATTAAATAACACAACATAGGCAGCTGTCCCCAGAAAAGGACAAGCAATATTCACCAATATGTCTCTCATTATATCAAAATCCCTCCTATAATACGGTTATATAATGCAAGTGCAGAACCTACGCCGATTGCAATATAGACGAATACCAGCAACGCATCTATCATCCTGACTGTACCTGACAGAAAATCACTGTCTGCAATCTCCCTAATTGCATTGACAAACGCAACTCCTGGAATCAGCGGCATGATCGCGCCCGTAATCATTCCCTCAAGCCTTAAAGCGCCCGGGCCGCATATGCGCATAGCCAGAATTGAAAGGACTGTCATAATGACACCACCCATAATATTAATAATAATCTTGGACAGATGAAGCTTCTGGGCAAACAGCACCCAGCTGTACAGTATACAGCCAATACCAAACACTACAGCACTCTCCGACATAGTCGAATTAAGGAGCATAGCAAAACAGCTGCTTCCGATACCTGCTGCCAGCACACGGAAATATTCCGGCTTGGGGGGTATTTTGTCAATCTTTGAAAGCCTTAAAAGAGCTTCTTCTATTCCCACATGCCCTGCCGATATTTCCCGTGATAAATCGTTAACCTCTGCCACAATTCCAAGGTGGGAGCCTGAAAGAGGAACATGCTTTATTCTTGCATAATGCTTTCCTTTTTCATTTTCTGCACTAATAAAAATACCATGGCTTAAAATAAATGGTTCCACATCATCCACATGAAAACGCCTACATATATGCCTGATTGTTTCTTCTACACGAAAAATCTCTCCTCCATTTTTAAGAAGTATCCTTCCTGCCTCCACTGCCAGATCCACAACCCGTTTTACATCAATCTGCGCATCCAGGTCTCTTTTCAGGTATATCTTATCTAAACTGGTATCAATATGGGAATTAGTAAATCCACATTTTTTGTAAAACTCCAATGTTTCTTTATTGTTTCTAGTTCCCACATACATAGTATCACATGTAAAACTGTAGTGCTCGCAGACATAGTTTAACATATATCTTCCATATCCCCGTCCTCGATACTCCTCTGCAGTGACTATATTTTTAAGCTCACAATTTTTATTTTTCAGGACAACAAAACAGATAGTCAGGACGTCCCCGTTTTCACTTAAAACAAACATATCTCCGTCATCCAGATCCATGTCTATCTTTTCCGCTGTTGATTCTACAGGCAGAAACAGATCCATATAATCCCTTTTGTTTTCCTTTATCTGACAAATCTCCATCAATACTTCATTCTCCCATAAACATTACAATGTGTTTTATTATATCACTATCTATAGGAAAATAGTAGATTTATTTAAAATATACTGATGGATGTACCGGTGGACAAACCTCTACTGTTCCATCCATATTATATAGAATTCCGTTCACACTGTAGTAGGACGGATTCCTGGGATGAACCTCTATATACATCAGACAGCCAAGGCTATCAAATGCGCCTGGCGCAATGTAAGTAATATTCTCCGAAATATAAATATCATATACAATCTCCTTTACTACATCAAAGGCTCCCTTTTCAATTCCTCTACATTCTACATAAGACGGAACACACAAAAGTCCGTCTATTACTGTCTCCATGTTAGCATTACATCCAACAATATATCCTCTTTCATCCAGAATAAATCCCTTTTCATCAACAGTAACCTCTGGCTTCTTAATCCATGCTGCATAAAGCTCCAGCACCTCCGGCAATACTTCTGTCCTTTCGAAAGGCATAGTACATGCTTCATCCATATACCATCCATTAAATATCATGTTCTCTTTTTCTGGTATGCAAAGCATATCTACTGAAAAGGATGCCAGATCATATACCGCTTCTGATATTTCAGGGATACCACCGCTTCCATATAAAATCACCCTGATTGAAGCAGAGGTATTTTCATATGGAGGAGCATCTACATTCGGAAGTATAGCACCTGGTTCTTCTGTCCCATCTGTTATCGTCATCTGCTCTTCTGCCGGTTCATACATGCTTTGTTCATCAGTCATTTCTTCACCAGGATAACATTCAATAGGAAACTCCCTATTTTCTATACTTCCTGATATATCCGGAACCTTCTTCATTCCAGACATCAGTACACTATCTTCTGTACCTGGAAATATCATTCCCTTAAGAATCTCTCCTGCTGTACTGCCTGTCCTCATACTACCTGCTGTATCCTCTTCTGCCATACATATTCTGTAAGCCTTGCCATACTTCCGTGCAGATAGCCCAAGTAAAGTGATAAATCCCAAAACGACAATACTTCTGACAATAACCCTCCGCCAAAACATCTCATCACACAGCGGCACATACACTCTAAGAACTCCTTCCATAAAATTCCTCCTTTTTCTTTATATTATAAGTTCACTGGCCGCTCTTTTCATAAAAAGAATGTGGCGTAACAGCACACGGACTGCAACGCCACCATTCGGGGTTATCGACTATACTATTCCTAGTTCACATATCCAGCTTTCTTAAGCTCTTCCTCTGCCTTCGCAAGATTTGCCTCTGACACACGGACAATTGGGCCTGTACATCCCATTCCGCTCTCTGCATAGATACTCATCTTCCAGAGCGCCTTTACTGCATCCTCTAAGTCCATGACCTCGATACCTGCAATCTGGGCTGTTACAATTTCCTTCGGAGGCTCCTTTACTTCCTCGGCTTCTCCTGAAGGCTTCTGGGAAGCCTTCAGAGCATCTAAGATTTCCTTTAGTCCTGCTTTCTTTACCGCTGCAAATTCCGCCTTTGCAGCCTCAAATACCTTTCCTTTTACAAGCTGTCCTGCATAACGGATGGCATTTGCAATGACCGGCGCGCCGCTTGCTCTGGAAACAATCATTACCAGCTGCTCATACCCTTCCCCGATTCCCGGGCCGTAGCCAAAGCCTGTTGCCTCAAAGCTCCCGCCTGTATGAAAAGAGGATAACATTTTTACTAGAATATTTCCAGTAAGGGAATCCGTTACCATAATATCAGGAGATGCCTGCAATACATCATTTCCTCTCATAACACATCCGCCGTCAGCTCTGCCTGACTCTGCAAATTCAATATCATAGCCCTGTTCTTTTAACTGCTTTAATGCCTTCTCTGTCTGACGTGCTCCGTCAACATTCAGAATGCCTACGGTCGGATGGGCGTTTCCGCAAGCTTTAGCAGTAATAATCCCATAGATTGCATTTTTAATCATGCCTTCAATGCGGTCTGTACTGGAAGTTCCGGTCGTATTCGCAATAAACATCTCTTTTGCAGTCGCCGGAGTGACACAGCGTCCCACGGTAGATACGCCGATTGGGAATGGGAAGTGCATTGTTACTGCAGCGTCAACCTCGCCATTTTTCAGCATTTCTTCCATGCGGTTATGGCCTTCCTCATCGTTTGCCACCTTCACTGTGGTAACACCTTCCGCCTCCAGGGTTCCGATGTAATAAACGTCGATTCCATCCCTTGCCGCCTCTACGGCTGCTTTCATGGAATTTTCTTCTCCATGCTCGCTGCCCATACCTGTAAGAGCCACTTTCGGTCTTTTTCCAAAGCTTCCTGTTTCAAGACCATGCGCCATCTCCATAAAAGTATCGGCAATCATTCTTTCAATATTATTTGCCATTGTAACCGCCCCCCTTACTCTGCCATCAGGGAAGCAGCGAAATCTTTCATAGCCTTTGCGATTAATCCTTTTACTTCTTCCTCTGATACGCCTGCAGCGGCTTCTGCCTCTGCTTTTGTATTTCCCTGGATAACGAAGGAAACTCCGTCAAATAAGTTGGTCATACGTCCGAGGAACAGACTTCCCTTACCAATGATCATTGCATTCTTAATCTTTCCTGCAAGAATATCCTCCCTTGCAAATCCAATATAAGGAACGCCTGACGGAATATGTCCCTGTGTCGGTGCCCAGCCTGTAAGACCATGCTCTGCGCTGAAGGACGCAAGCTCTTTTCTGTCAAGCTCGCCGCGTTTTACTGCAAGCGCTGCAATCATTTTATAGTTAGCCATCGGCACATCTCCGGCGCCTGCCGGCTTTGTAATATCCGGATTCTGCATCTCCGGTGAATATTTATCAATATCTGTAATCTTAAGTCCAGCTCTCTCAAGTGGATCTGCCACAAGGCTTCCGATAACATTCTGCGGCGCGCTTCCTGTACCTACTGTATGGCGCCCTAAGATATCAAGGTTGATCTCTGGATTCACTCCGTCATTCTCAGAAAGAATCACACAAAAACCTGCAAGGCAGTCCTCTAAAATCGGAAGTCCTTTCTTTACATGGTCCTTGCCATTCATACCAAGTTTAGCGGTACATCCTCCAGCTGTTACTGCTACACATTTATAAGCGCCTGCTTTTACCAGAGCCGCCGCCTCTATAAGCGCATGAGACGGTCCTGCGCAGAATCCGCGGCTGTCAGAGCCTGTTGCATTGTTAAGGCCTGCAATCTCCGCCGCCGCCTTTGCAAAGTTTCCGCCGCCTCTCTGATTCATGTCGCCGCATGCTTCCTCTGCACAATCAATAACATACTCGATATCATCTTTGCTGACTCCTGCATTTCTTACACCATATAACAGTGCAAGTACGCTGGACGCTTTGCTCATCAGGTTCTCATGCATAACATGGGCAGACAGATTCACATCGATATCATGGGCCCTTTTTACACATGCTACAAGCTTTCCTGCAACATAGATTCCTTCTGCATGCTCGTCATTTACTGCTGCTTCAATCTCGGAAAGCTCTACTCCTGCTTCCACTCTTGCTGCGATTTCTTCCGTAATGATAGGATCAGCCGCAAATGCTTCTTTGTGTGCGTTTACAAACTCTTTATCTATCTTAACAACTTCAAACTGGTCACATGCCTGTACTAAAAGGATAAACTCCTCTTCCGGCATGATCTCGCCGTATTTTCCATATCTTTCGGCACCCTCTTTTACCTTGTCATAGTATGGGAATTCCACACCTGCAAGGTCCTCTGGTGTCGCATTTCCAATATATACCTGATTTGGCCAGTAATTTACACACTGTTCATAGGAACGTAAGTGTCCTTCCAGCTCTTTTAAGTATTCAGACTCAGGATTAACAATTCTCTCTGTTGTCTGGGTTGTTCCATTATATACCACCATCTGCGGCGTATGTGCCAGCACATAGCTTGCACCTTTAATTACACTGTTCATTGCCTTATTTACCACCTTTCTCATCTTCATAACGAAGGGTTTAAAACAGGCAGACCCCGGTGGGGACACCTATGGGCCTGCCCCTTTTTCATTCTGTAAATATTTTATAAATACTTGCAGAATTCATCTCTGATAGAGCTCATCTCGCTGACGATATCGTCAACGTCAAGTACCATCTCCATCATACTTACCTGCTCATCATAAACAGCTTCGTCGAATTCTTCTTTCATCTCTGGTTCACATACGTGATATACCGTGAGTCCAAGCTGGACCCCTGTCAATGGACCTGCGAATGTCGGATCACCTGCTGTTACAGTCTCAGCTGCAAGACCTGCAGCTTCGCCCTCTGCTGCACCAAGAACTACTACTAAGTTCTCTGCACCATACTCGTCAGCAAAATCCTTTACTCTCTTCTGATTCTCAAGATCCATTGCGCCTGCGCTCGTTCAGACGAAACATTCCGTTGATGAAAATACAACTTCCGCGCCGGCTGTCTGCACGCACTCTGCAATTGCCGGTCCTGGAATACCATCACGGTCTCCGATAATTATTGCTTTTTTCCCTTCTAAAATAGCCATAATTATGCTTTCTCCTTTCTATGTGGTAAAAAACATGTTATCTATGATTAAGAATTATATCCTTAGATATATTTCTGAATCATCGCTTCAATACTCTCCGGTGTTGCTGCTTCCTTTACAACTTCTTCAATCTTCTGGCCATCTTTGTAAATAGCCATTACCGGAAGGCCTAAAATCTTCTGGCCAATAGCCAGACGACGAGCCTTTGTTGTATTAAGAGATGTGAATTTTATCTTATCTCCATAAGTCTCAGCAAACTCATGTACCTTCGGCATAAGAGCCTGACATGGTACACATCCGTCGCCGTAGAAGTCTACAAATACATAACCCTCTGCCTCCAGAACTTCGCTCTGGAATGTATTCTTATCTACATCTATCATGTTACATCATCCTCCTTATAATTTTGCTGGCCCAGCCTAGAAATAGTCAGACATGCTTCTTTCTACCTGTACGGCTGCAATTGCTCCATCGGCTGCTGCAGTTACTACCTGACGCAGACTCTTAATGCGAACATCCCCTGCCGCATACACGCCCGGAATATTGGTGTGCATATCTTCATCCGTCTTGATATAGCCGCGCTCATCCATATCAATGATTCCCTCGAAAATCTTAGAATTTGGAATCGTTCCGATGAATCCAAAAAGTCCGAACATACCGTCGTCCTCATCTGCTGTTACCTTAGTAATTTCGCCAGTTTTCACATTCTTAACTGTCATCTCAGAAAGAATCTCATCTCCGCCAAGCTCTTCTACTACAGAATCCCACATAAACTCAAGCTTTGGATTCTTGAATGCCTTCTCCTGAATAGATTTGGCAGCACGAAGCTCATTTCTTCTGTGAATAAGTGTTACCTTTCTTGCGAACTTTGTAAGGTACATTGCTTCCTCTACTGCGGAATCTCCACCGCCGACTACATATACCTCAAAGTCCTCGAAAAAGTTTGCATCACAAGTTGCACAGTACGAAACGCCCTTGCCCATATACTCAGCCTCACCTTTACAGCCAATCGGCCTTGCATGAGCTCCCGTAGCAATAATAACATTCTTTCCCTGATATTCAGCCTTTGCGCTCTTTAATACCTTTACATCTCCTTCAAGAGAAACCTCTGTAATCGTATCAGATACACGCTCTGCTCCGAACTTTGCAGCCTGCTCTGTCATTCTTGCAATCAGAGACGGTCCTGACTCACCCTCTACGGTCTGTCCAGGATAGTTCTCAATCTCATCTGTAATTGCAATCTGTCCACCGTCCTGTCCTTTCTCAATAATAAGAACAGAAAGACGGCTTCTGCCTGCGTACAGTCCTGCTGCTAAACCAGCAGGACCTGCACCCAGAACAATTACGTCATAAATCTTACTCATAACGTTAATTCTCCTTTTTTGTTATGGTAACATCTGCTACACTAAGCTCGAAAATATACACCTAAAGGTGAATTTTCATACTAAGCTCGACAATACCTCGCTAAGTATTCAATATTTCGATAAGTGTCCAGATGCGCTTCGCACTAGGCTCGAAAACACCTCGCCAAGTGCTCTAGTCGAATATAGTCTGTCCCTCAACCTCTGTCTCAAGGGCACTAAGTGCCTTCTCAACAATCTTACGGCGAAGAGCTTTCTCCTCATCCTTGTCAAGAGCCGGATTTCCAAGTGGATGTGGGATTGCAATAGCCGGTACGATTCTGTTAGCACCAACTGTCATGGAAATAGGAGTTACTGTACATACATGTACAACAGGAATTCCTGCTCTCTCTACTTCTTTTACCATCGTTGCACCGCAACGAGTACAGGTACCTCAAGTGGAGGTGAGGATTACTGCGTCAACCCCGTCGTTCTTAAGCTTCTTTGAGAATTCCTCAGCAAAAGCTTTTGAAGATGCTACGGCTGTACCATTACCCGTTGTCGTGTAGAACAGGTGATGTAATTCCCCGATTCTTCCTTCCTTTTCTAAATCGCGAAGCACGTCAACCGGAAGTACACGGTCAGAGTCTTCATTTGCATATACCGGATCGTATCCGCCATGTGCCGTCTCATATGTCTCTTCTGTCAGATCCATAACACCTGCGATATCATACTCGCCATAATGTGAAGCACTGGAGCTTTCGATGTGGTCCGGATTTCCCTTTGGAACAATACCGCCGGAGGTAACAAGAGCAACCTTTGCATGTGCAAGGTCTTTCACTGCCGGATTCGGGTCTACTCTGTCGAAATCAGGCATCGGGAACTCTGTCTCAAACGGCTTATCATTTAATTTCTTAATCAGCATCTTTACTGCACGGACAGATCCTCTCTCCTTCTCGAAGAAGTTTACACGAACACCGTTCGGAATATAGCCCTCTTCTGAAGATGCACCGATTACCTCTCCTCTTCCTACCTTAACAGCTAAAGGAGCCAGCTTCTTAACTGCGTCTCTCATACCTGCTGCACTATTCTTTGTAGATACGATATAAACCTTTGTCTTGAACATATCAGCGCCCGGATTCTCTACATACATACCTGTAACAGCCGGAATGCCAAGCTCTTCCTGAACTGCTGCTGCAATTGTACCGCATGCAACGCCGTAACGTCCTGCATTAAAGGCTGGACCTGCTACGAATACATCCGGAGCCTGTTCTTTTACCATTGCAAGGATATCTGCCTTTGCTTTATCAAGATTCTCATTGAAATATGAGTCACCACAAATAATTGTAGCAACAATCTCAGCGTCCTCACCGAACTGCTGTGTAAGTGCCATACCCGGTCCAACGACCTCGCCAACGCGCAGCTCTGCCGGATAGTCTGCTTTTTCTTCTCCACCAATCTGTGCAAAGAACTGATTGATGTAATGAACAACTTTTAATTTTGCCATGTTCTTATCCTCCCTTCCTATCTTGCACTCAGCTTGTTGAAACCTGTTTCATTGGTTGCACCTGTAAGTACCTGAAGCTCAACCTCTAAGGAACCATCCTCGCGAAGTGTCTCTTCACTTGCACCTGCAATCTTTGTTACATAATCTAAAGTTCCAATTACCTTGTCAAGTTTCGGCAGGATAACTACCTGGTTTGCGTTACCGCCAGTTACTACTGCATCTGCAGCCGGATCAGAGTCAGCCAGTGACTGGGACTTTCCATCTCGTCCTGCATACTCGTCTGTGATAATAACAGTCTTAACACCCTCTGCCTCAATCTTCTTACAATTCATAATGAGGTCTGTATCCGGGTTACCGAAACCTTCCTGAGATACGATAACACCGTCAAGATCTAACATTTTACAAAGCTTAGCTGTCCAGTCAGAAGAACGCTGCTTATCTGCAAGATATACATTCTCATTCGTAATAATCTGGCATACAAAATTAATGGTCTTTCCATGCTGCTCAAACATGTCATGAACAACCGGATTGTTAAGATGTACATAGGTCGGATTCTTATCACATGCGGATACACAGTTACCGGATACAATAGCACCATCCATAACCTCTGTAGGACTTAAGATTGTAGGAACAATCTTCTTGGCATCAACACCGTATACATAAGTGTCGTGAAGAAGGCCTTGACTCTGAAGCATCTGTACATATGCAACTCTCGGAAGATTCGGATATTTCTCCATACCCTCTTTGATCGTGCATGTCTCATATACCTTTGTCTCATCAGGAGTAAGGTTACGTGCCAATTCACCAAGATATACCGCCACTCTGAAGCCTGCGAAACGAACAGCCTTCTCGTAGTCATGCTGTTTAATGCCGTCTACCGGCTCACATACCATAACCAGATTAAGAGTTTTTGAGAATGGTGTATAATCAGCTCCCGGACCTGTCATATCAATGATACCTTCCTGGAAGCCTACAATCTTTCCGGCTGTAACAACTGCCATACCTTTAAGTGCATAAGTCTTTCCTTCACCTACTGTATCAACCTTTGCAATAACGCCCGGGAAGATTCCTCCTCTTCCTTCAACCTTAACTCTTGGCTCGATAACGTCTTTAACCGGCGTAATTCTTACAGACTCACCTGGCTTTGCGATATCAAATGATACGCTCTTAATCTTTTCGTCCTCAAGAGCAACCGCTTTTACGGCCTCCTCGGATACATAAAGGATACCGTCTTCAATCTTAGACTCAGCTGCAAACTGAATATCCTTAATGTAAATGTGTCCCATTTCTAATCTCACTTTTGGTTCCCTCCTTAAAATAATGATATTATTGTTTAAAGCTGCAACGCTTTTACAACCCCAATGACCTACCATGCATCTGCCGATGCAATTCCGCTTTCCAACAGAGTCCAGTCAATCAGCTGAAAATCCTCATATACCGAAGGCTTGTACATATCTGATTTAAATGCAAACTTCCGGCACGCTTGTATGGCATTTTCTATAATCGCAAGGGACTCTTCGTCTATCTCCCCCTTTCCCGTCGAAATCATCACCGATTTATACGGTGTCTCATTAGGCTTCACACTTCCTGAAAGGGGGTGTGATAAAAGCCGGTGACCCTCGTGAATTCTGTCTCTGACCTCCTTTAAGACATCTTCATAAGAAATATCTCTGTAAATGACTATGCGGCTGTCATCAAGCTTTTTCGGAACTAATGGATTATTTGTTATTATCATGTAGTATTTTATCATCTCTTATCCGCCCTTTCCGGCAATTAAGGTAAAAAGAAGGACGATGCAAATAAAAATGTGCTATCGTCCTTTCTGTC
The DNA here is from genome assembly GCA_910575605.1 of Lachnospiraceae bacterium. Classification (GTDB taxonomy): domain Bacteria; phylum Bacillota; class Clostridia; order Lachnospirales; family Lachnospiraceae; genus CAPEBR01. Next base: position 76,536 of record CAJTEW010000009.1, on the reverse strand, counting down.
TTTTGTCCTGATTGCTTATTAATCAAAGCTTGTTGTCATCCAACACAAGATTCAGAATACAGTCCTTTTCCCAGTCCTTTTGCCTGAAAGTTTCACCCTATATGCGTTCACCTCACATACCTGGCTTGCCTCTTCGGCGGCTATATACGATAGCTCTCTCTTGAGAAAAATCATCCCGCTATTTACTTGTTTTTATAGACACAACGAATATATTTCATTGCCTGTATCTATAGTAACTTATCGTTAAAATTTTTTCAACCCTTTGAATAAATTTTATTTGATTTAGTCATATTGCATAAATTTACCAGTACATTTTTATATATTATTTCTTATTTTCCATTCTTTTTAAAATTTTGGAAATAATCATCATGTACCTTCTTAATTACACTGCTTAATGCAAATAGTGCAAGTATATTCGGAATAACCATCAGGGAGTTAAAAGTATCCTGCATAGTCCATACAAGTTCTACCTCTGCAAGTGATCCAAGGAATACACATACAGCAACAATTACTGAATAAATCTTAACGGCCTTTGCCCCAAACAAATACTTAATATTCGCCTGGCCAAAGAAATACCATCCAAGAATTGTAGAAAATGCGAAGAAGAACATACAGATTGCAATAAAAATGTCTCCTCCCTTTCCATACAGTGTAGAGAACGCATACTGGCTTAACTCTGCCCCTGTCTTTCCTGTCGGGATAGAATGTGTCGTAATAATTACAAATGCAGTAAGATTCAGGATAACGAACGTATCAATAAACACGCCGATCATAGCTACAAATCCCTGCTCTACCGGATGATTAACCTTTGCAACTGCGTGAGCGTGAGGTGTAGAACCCATACCGGCTTCATTAGAGAACAGTCCACGCGCAACACCTTTTGTAAGAGCAAGCTTGATTGTTGCGCCTGCAGCGCCGCCGACAATAGAGGAAGGTGCAAATGCTCCTACAACGATTGCATGGAACGCATATGGAATCTCCTTAAAGTTACAAATAATAACAATTAAAGAACCAACAATATAAAACGCTGCCATAATCGGAACAATCAGCTCTGTAATCTTTGCAATACGTCCTGTACCGCCTAAGAATACAAACAGGGCAAGAACTGCAAGGATAATACCCATAATCCACTGGGGAAGTCCGAATGCAGTATTAAATGCTGCTGCGATAGAGTTAGACTGTACGGCATTTCCCATAAAACCAAGAGCTAAGGTGATAAGAACAGCAAAAATACCTGCCAGTACCTTACCAAAGCCTCCTGAAAATGCTGCACGTATGTAATACACAGGACCTCCTGTTACTTCTCCGTCATCGCCTATCTTCTTATACTTCTGTGCCATAATTGCCTCGGCATATATGGTTGCCATTCCAAGGAATGCTGCGATCCACATCCAGAAGATTGCTCCAGGACCACCGATCGCAAGAGCTGTTGCTGCTCCGGCAATATTGCCGGTACCTACCTGGGCTGCGATTGCTGTTGCAAGAGCCTGGAAAGATGACATACCGTCCGCTCCTGCCTTATCGCCCTTTTTGAACATTCCACCAAAGGTTCTTCTCATTCCTTCGCCAAAGCCCTTTACCTGGATAAATCCAAGCTTTACCGTGAACCAAATACCGCCGCCGAGAAGTGCAGCGATAAGAATGTAGTTTGACAGATAACTGCCTAATGTTGAGAAAATATTATTCAACATTGCTTCCATTACAAATTCCCCCTTTTCTCATTTTATAGATATATCAAATAATCGGTTCAAATTATTTGATGTATTTATAATACAATATTCGAAAGAATTTTGCAATCAAATTCTTCTTTTTTTGCATTTTTCAGAAAATTTTCTTCATGTGAAAAATGCACATAAAAAAGATGGACCTATCCATCTTTTTTATGCTTATTTATTAATTTTATACATGGATTTCTGATGTTATTCCAAGAAGCTCTTCATTTTCTTTAAGAATAGGATTTATAACCTTTTTAAGAAATGCTTCTACCTGAAGAGGTGCCCGTCCTACATATTTTGCCGGGTCCATAGCCGCTTTAAGCGCCTCTTCATCAAGGCCAAAGGCCTCATCTTTTGCAATCAGCTCAAGAAGATTATTGTCGAGTCCTTTTTCCTTCACATTCCTTCCAGCCTCCATAGAAAGCTCGCGGATTTTTTCATGAAGCTCCTGACGGTCTCCTCCTGCCTTTACTGCATCCATCATAATATTCTCTGTTGCCATAAAAGGTAATTCACTCATAAGTCGTTTCTCAATCACCTTTGGATATACCACAAGACCGTCCACCACGTTTAAGCAGAGATCCAAGATGCCGTCAACAGCAAGAAAGCCCTCCGGAATGCTTAACCGCTTATTTGCCGAATCGTCCAATGTCCTCTCAAACCATTGAGCTGCTGATGTAATAGCCGGATTGAGGGCATCAATCATCACATACCTGGAAAGTGAAGCAATTCTTTCACTTCGCATGGGATTCCTTTTATATGCCATAGCAGAGGAGCCAATCTGGCTCTTCTCAAAAGGTTCTTCCACCTCTTTTAAGTGCTGGAGCAGCCGGATATCATTGGAGAATTTATGTGCACTTGCAGCAATCCCAGCAAGAACATTTAACACTCTCGTATCCACCTTCCTTGAATAGGTCTGGCCAGATACCGGACAGCAGGCCTCAAAGCCCATCTTCTTTGCAATCATGGGATCTATCTTATCAATCGTCTCCTCATCCCCGTCAAAAAGCTCTAAGAAGCTTGCTTGTGTTCCCGTAGTCCCTTTGGAACCCAATAGCTTCAGGCTTCCTCTTACATAATTTAAATCCTCCAGATCCATCAAAAATTCCTGTATCCAAAGTGTGGCGCGCTTTCCTACTGTAGTAGGCTGTGCCGGTTGAAAATGAGTAAATGCAAGGGTCGGCTGGCTTTTATATTCATCTGCGAACTCTGAAAGCCTGGAAAGAACATTCACCAGCTTTTTCTTTACAATATCGAGCGCCTCCGCCATAAGAATCACGTCTGTATTATCTCCCACATAACAGGACGTTGCCCCAAGGTGGATGATACCCTTTGCTTTCGGACACTGTACACCGTAGGCATATACATGGGACATGACATCATGGCGTACCTGCTTTTCTCTTTCCTTTGCCACATCATAATTAATATCATCTGCATGCATCTTTAACTCTTCAATCTGCTCTTCTGTAATGGGAAGCCCCAGCTCCTTCTCTGTTTCTGCCAGTGCAATCCAAAGCCTCCTCCATGTGCGAAATTTCTTATCCGGTGAAAAAATGTACTGCATCTCTTTTCCTGCATACCGCTCCGAAAGCGGGCTTACGTATCTGTCGTTTGTCATAGTTTTCTCCTCTCATATGTTTTGATAATTAATATATGTCTTTACCCAAATGTATGGGATAATTACCGCTAAACAAGCTTTCCTTTCATGCACGATATTCCTTTTTCCATGTACGCAGCATATCTTCCTTTACATCCATGTCAACCTCTTTTTTCACCGTCTGTACCTCATCCCGGATAATAGATGACATGCTTAAAAAAATAGAATTTCCTGAGAGCATCTTCACATATTCTTCCTCTTTTAGATAACGCTGGCAGCAGTAAAGATACGCCTTCAGCATATCAGCTTCCTCACAGATCTGATATGCCTCCTTGTACATAGAAGCTGCCTCTTCATATAAAAACTGGCAGCCATAGGCTGTCCCAAGACATCCATATATTCTGCCGTAAAAAGTTTTCGGCACAGATTCATCCCACTCCTTATTAATTACAGACTGATATACAAGAATCGCTGATGCATACTCTCCTGCCTTTAGAAGTGTGTCTGCTTTATATTTGGCCTTTTCCACCTCCTTCTGGTTCTGAAGCTGTTCCAGAAGGTTCTGAATCTTCGTAATCTCAAGAGGTGCATAAATGACAGAACCCTTTAGTATTGTGAGAACAAACTCAGAAAGAGGTGCATTCTGGTCTAACTCCTTACGGAGCGTCTCTGCTATCCTGCCAAGTCCCAGCTCATCCTCCAGCCAGTCACAGAGTCTCCGGTTCATAATCATATGATCAATCAGATACAGATTGTTACAGATATAATAACATAGCTCCTCTATCGTATAAATACGCATGTGTATCCGCGATATTTCATAGGGGCGCTTTGCACGCTTCTTATGACATAGAATTAAACTGCCCATTCGTTCCTCCTAACCCAATCACCTTTTCCACCTGGAAATCTGTGGCCGGAAAAAATTCTCCAAATCCGATATCTTTAAAAGTAAGCTTACATGTCTTTTCATCCAGAAACATAACCTCCACCTGCATCCGCATGGAATAATCGTTTCTTGCGGGCATTCCTTCCAGAGAAACCTTCTCTACCTGCATTTCCTCTCCGCTTAAGGATTCTATAAGAATCTCTATATCCGAAAGTTCCTCTAAAAGAACCTCCCACTGGCCATCTGCCTCATACCAGTGCTCTCCCCATGATACAATTGGATACCAGCCCTCCTGTCCATGTACACGCATCCTTAAGCAGATCCTGTCCATCAGCTTACTCTCATCAAGATAAATAGGACCCTCCTCTTTATCCGCACATTTACGGATGGAGGTATAGCATGCACCCTTGCTGTACAAATTGTTTCCTAAAAAGGCCCTTCTCCCGTTGCACAATACCTTCTGAGAATTCGGATACCAACTGTTTTCAAAACCCTCTCCTGTCAAATATACAGATGAAACCACTTTTTTTTCAAAAATATTTTCAATCATAGCCTTAAATGCAACGTCAGCATCCTTTGCCTTCTCCTCACTGATAATAGGATAAAGGGCCTCGAGTTCCTTCATATGTGCATTTGCCACCTCATCAACTGTAACAAAGGTTCCCTGTACATGTCCTGCGTCTACATTCAGCTTACGCAGCATGTATGCTTTAATTCTCTGTTCATCGCAGAAAAAGAGCGCTGATTCATACTGCCACAGCTCCTTTGGCTGAAACATCATATACTGGCAGAAGCTTTCTTTATAATCCTGCACGCAGACATGGGATTTAGGAATTCCAAGATGCTGGCCAATTCCCTTCAGCATCTTAGACATATCTATATCGGTCTCTGGGGTTGAAAAGGTAATAAATTCAATATCCTCAAAACTCTCCAAAGAAAGCTCTACATATTTGGCAAGCAGCCATACCGCATCATAAATCCGCTCTCCAAGTCTTACCCTTTCTCGTCTGACTGCACGCTCAAACAAATCTGTAACTGTATACCCAAGGCTTACTGTAGCAAGCCTCTTTGCTTCCTTTCCGTAAATCCAACGTTCCTGGAAGTAGCCTATTACAAGAGGAATTTGATAATTGTCTGCTGAAACCTGAAGCGTCTCTGGCTCATCCTTAGAACCGTCATAAAAACTAATCTGGCAGTTTTTATCGTTCATATCGTACCCAAGAATATACCCTTTTTTCATTATCCATCCTCCCTTCTCTTACTCTAAATCAGTATACCTTAAACAACTTTTCTGCAAGAAGCAGTTCTTCCTCGTATTCTATCATAGCTTTCTTTCTCTTTGCAGGAGTTAACTTCATCATTTCATTAATCCTCCCGAATTTCCCTGCACAGATACAGAATTCATTTTTCAGGACCTCCTTCTCTGTCGTAAAGCTATCCTTTCCATTAATTTCTTCAATATAATAATTGATGACTTCATCATCATACAGCACAAACTGTTTCACATAAATATTCTCAAATACAGGAATCAGTATCTCAGACTGATAGCCTAATGATTCCCTTTTTCCTGTCTTTATCTTATAAAACAGCTTTACTTTACTTCCGTCCTTTGCATGATAGAATATCATAACCTTATCATAAAGCTGAACTTCCCTAAGCCACGAATCCTTATATCTCATATAGCTTGGAAGAACAAGCTGTTTTTCACACATCTCACGGAGCACCTGGTGAAGCACCGGCTCAAGATCCGCCGGATAATCCCGCCCTGCATAGTAATCTAAAAGCGCTATCTTACATACATCCGTAAGCTCTTCCTTCTCGTCGCACTCCTGAGCGATAATTCGGAAGATACAGCTTTCAAGATTCCGTCCCCGGAGCACATATTCTCTGGACACAAAGGCTAAATATGCCTGCTTCAGCCGAAAATATGCATTTCCTGACAGATAATAATCCTCAAATATCTTTTCCTCCCCAAACAGATTTTCTGAAAATACCATCTGGGTAATAATTCGTTCTCCAAGCTTATAAACCGGAATACCATACTCGTGGGCCGCCTTCCACAAATGCTTCATGTCTCTTGTAGCACCACAGTAATAATTAGCCAGATACAAAAGTGTCGCCTTGTCATACTGCTCCCTTTTAAACATTTCAAAGCAAAGGAAGGTAAGAAAATCTTCCTCTTTGTAGCCGGTATCCCTGACAGCCGCACTGCATAAGCGAAATACCTCTTTTTCATCAAAATCAGAAATCCCTTTCTCTTTTATTTTCTCAAAGGTCACTTCCTCTTCCTCACTCTGTTCCTGCCATACTCCCGATGCATCCGCATATTCCCGGCACATCTCCATAAATCTCGGCTCATAAAACAAACGGTCTGTCTCATATACAATAGAGTCTGTATAATACCGGCCTTCCATAGATTCCCAGACAATACGTGATTCCCTGTCATAAAGATGGATGACTGCTCCGTCCTTTTCATTATAAGGAACCCTTTGGCGCACCTCGCCATCCTTTTCAATCACCAGAACACATTTCATGTTGGGAACCTTTGTTGTAACTCCGTAGGAATAACAGATGTCCCTCATTGCCTCCATACGTTTTGCATCCATATCCTCCGCTGTACAGAAACGTTTATAAAGAACTCTTAAGGACTCCGATATATGTCTCTTTTCAAGCTGATCCCATGTAAACTTTACCATCTGCTCCCTGTAGCCAAGATACAGCTCTTCTTCATCTTGAAAGGTAAGTAGATTAGCATAAAGAAAGGCCGCCTTTTTATAATCCAAAGAGTTTCCATGCATAAAATATAAAAATATGGTCCTTGGGAGCGCTCCCCTAATACTTTTCTCATTCAAGGTTATCATGTAATATTCATACAGCCTGGCAATCCGAAGCCCTGCGTCCACTGCCCTCTGATACCAGACAAAATATCTTTTCTCTGTTTTACCGGCCTTTATCAGAAGCGTACAGATTGTATTCAGTATCATAACCTCGCTGTACATATTATAAATGCGCTCTAAAATACGGAACAGAGGCTTTCCAAATTCCTTGCGCTGGCTTGCAATATTTGCCACATACAGAGCAGCCTCTTTTGTAATAAGGCGGTGCTTTGTTGCAAAATTCAGCACATGTGTCTCAAGGTCTCCCAGTTTTTTAAGAAGGGTTGGCTTCTCCTGGTAGCACAGATATACCTCCAGATAGAAAAGCACGCTGTGCACCTCAAACTCGTACTGCTGCTCCAGTACCTCAAGTCTTTTATATGGATTCCTGTATTTGGGATCTAATTTAAGCAGCATATAAAGAAGTATCCAGGAATCCTGATGCCGCAGGTAGGTCTTCCCAATCTCATCTAACACTCTTTCCGTATGTGCCCTGTTCCCGCGGATAAGCGCAGTAAGGAATAGATAATAACAGTTTGTAATAGGATCCTTTCCAATGGCAAAGCGGTTATAATTATAATTTTCGAGAATCCATTTTGCCTCTTCTATACGACTGCCCATAATGTAAACATGGGCCTGGATAAGCTGATATAACTCATTCTGCGGCTCTATCTTGCGGATAGACAGAAGCTTTTCAATGGCGCTTTCCACCCAGTTCTTAAGCTCAATCCTTCCTGCAACATAGCTGATATATTCCTTTGTAATCTGTGCAGTCAAAAGCTCAGGCACATGATGGTTCTCATCATATTCCTGGTTCTGAAGCACTTCTACCTCGTATATAAGTGTTTCATACGGCGTCACAAACTTTATAGCACCATAATTACGCCCGCCGTGCAGAAATTCCGGGCGGACATAATATTCAACCTCATATGTATTTCCCACAAATTCTTCTGTCGTAATCTCGGTTCTTGATGCCTTTAAAAACCGCCCTTCTGTCTCAATATGGACAGGCATATACCCCCAGGTGTTTTTAAGCAGAGTCAATACTCCTTTTGTAGACTGGTCGATATCCTCAAACAACATCCCCTCGCCTGGAAGGGTAAGAAAAATACATTCCTTCTGTTTAATTCCCACAAGAAATTCTTCCAGCGCCTGCTCTCCTAACGACCATTTTCGCATATTATCATACAGATAAAAAATTCGTTCATTTTCATATTTTAAAATACTGTAGAAATCACGGGAACGAAAAAGCCTTGCAGCCTCAGAATAATCCTTAATAGCAAGCTTTCTGAAATCATCTGTATTCTGCACCTTGCCATAGGCAGTCATAACATAGGGTTTCTCCACAATTGCTGTAAAGGATAGCTCATACTCCCCTCCGGTACAGACAACCGTAAACTTTCCTTCCTCCACATGTCCTGGAGGAAGTCCCCTGCCGTCATAGGTAAATTCTACTCTGGCAGGATTACCGTCAAAACCAGAGTCTTTTAAATGTACACGAAAAGAAGACGGGTAGATAAGTCCCCGTATCGCACTCTCATTACTGCTTTTAATTAAGAAACTCCCCCTGAATACTTCCCCTTCTCCAATAATCAGTACCAGATTCGTTTCTTCAAATACAACCTCCGGTCTTGCAAGCCGAAAGTTCCCTTTCGAAAATTTCTGGATTTTGTTTTTCAAGTCCTACACCTGCTTCTTTCGTTGCATTTTTCTGAAAACATACGTATAATGAATTATAGCATTGTTTGAGCAGTAATGGCAATGCCAGAAATAGAAAAATTAAAATTTATATCACGTCTCGCTAAATATCAGGAGGTAACTATATGGAAAAACGATTAGAATTTCATGGAAGCGACCTGGAAAAAATCGCGGAATATTATGGGATTGCTCAAGAAGAAATTATCAAATTTGGCGCAAATGTCAACCCTCTCGGGCTTTCACAGAGTGTAAAAAAGTCTCTTGCTGCGCATCTGGATGTCATCTCCTCCTACCCGGACCGAAATTATAAAACACTCAAGGAATGTATAAGCACATACTGCAGCGTTCCTGCCTCACATGTTGTTGTCGGAAATGGCTCTACAGAGCTCATTTCTCTTCTTATCAGCCAGAGGAGGGCCAAAAAGGCACTGATTCTTGGACCTGCTTATTCAGAGTATGCACGGGAGCTCAGCCTGACCGGAGGTGAAATATATGAGTATAATCTGAAAGAATCCGAGAATTTCGAGCTGGACATGCCTGATTTTCTACATTTCATTACCAGTGGAACCGACCTTATCATCCTCTGTAATCCAAACAATCCAACCTCCTCTGCCATCCGGCTCAGGGAGCTTGAACTGCTTCTTTCAGAAGCAAAAAAACGGGATATTTTTGTCATGATTGATGAAACCTATGTGGAATTTTCCCCGAATGTATCCGAGATTACAGCAGTATCCCTTACCGGAAAATACGATAACCTTATAGTCATACGAGGAGTATCTAAATTCTTTGCCGCACCAGGACTCAGGTTCGGCTACGGAATTACCAGCAACACTGAATTTCTTAAAGATCTCCTCATGCACCAGAACCCCTGGAGCTTAAACAGCATCGGCGCATATGCCGGAGAGCTGATGCTTAGAGATACAGAATATATAGAACAGACACGTGCCTTAGTCTGCACAGAGAGGGACATGCTTTATGAGAGGCTTAAGAAAATATCAAAGGTTAAGGTGTATAAACCTTATGGGAACTTTATTCTTGTAAGAATTTTAAAGCCTGGAATTACTTCATTTGACGTATTTGAGGCTGCAATAAAAGAAAAAATGATGATACGAGACTGTTCATCATTTAAGACCCTTAATGGAGAATACATACGATTCTGTATTATGATGCCTTCAGATAATGAACGGCTGATGAAGTGTATCGAGAGAACGTTGGGGACGGGGTAAAATTCAAATTACCCCGTCCCCAGCAAGAATCAGTGCCACAAACACAAGATCATATTCCCCTGTATTTACAATCCCATGACCTTCCCCATCCTTACAGAACAGCACATCTCCTGCCTTTACATCCATCTCTTTCCCATTATCATTATAAGTTCCTTTCCCTCTTAAAATATAATAGGTCTCTGTCTCCCCGTGGTGTTCGTGGCAGCCTAGCTCACAGCCTGTGGGAACAGTCACCAGTGAAAACATCCTGCAATGCTCCCCGAGCTCTTCCTTTTTTAACAGGGCCTCTTTCAAAATATACCCTTCACCACCATTCACATGCTCTGCCCTTACGATTTCTCTTTCTCCGTCTCTTGTCATAAGAAAACCTCCTATTTTCATTCTTATAACAACAATACAACCAGAAGCTTTACTGTGTCAACTCTATTTGACAATCCGGTAGTACTCTCTCGCCGTTATCCCATATACAACCGCATAAAATACTGCAAATACTACAATTGTCCCCACAGTACATATAAAAAACAACGACTCATTAGTAAGATACAATATGGCAAGAAGCTTTTTTACTACAGTAAATGCCACAGCTACATGAAGAACTGATACTGCAAGGGGAAGGAAAAATACAAGAAGCACCTGACTTCTGATAGATTTTTTCACTTCTCGTCTTCCCATGCCTACCTTCTGCATAATCTGATACCGCTCTCTGTCATCATAACCTTCTGATATCTGCTTATAATAAATAATAAGAACTGTTGCCATCAAAAACATGGCTCCCAGATAAATTCCTATAAAAAGAAGCCCACCGTAAAGTCCATAAAATTCTCTTTTTTCCATTTCTCTGCTTTCAATCTCTGCCTCCTGTACTTCATTTTGTATTCTCTGTACCAATTCTTCCTCTGCCAGGGCACAGGCTTCCTCCTCTCCTTTCATATCAAAGCCTGTTTCATACCGCATACGGCAGATATTCTGTACCCATTCTTCCTTCATATCTGAATGATCACAGATATACTGAATCCACTCCTCTATCTGCTCTGTATCAGCGAATACGAGAAAAATTCCTTCCACAATTCTGTCATCATCCTTCGGCTCTGTCCACATATCCCCCAGTTCTTTTACAATGTGATAAGATTTGTCTTCAATCTGGACTTCCTTCCACCCATATTTTTTTTCATTTGTTGTGTAAAAAATAACTTCTTCTTCCTTTAGATTTATGTTTTCTCCGGTCATCTGATTGTAATCTTCCTGGGGAATCATATAAATTTCCCTGACATCCTGTTCCCCATAATTTCCGTCAGGTGCCAGCTTCATATTACTGTCTGAAAGAAGCATAGTACCCGCAGCATAGTGTGTCCTTGTCTGCTCTGCAGCCTCTACGTGGTACTTCTCTGCCACCTCTGAAATGATGGCTTCAATCTTATCTTCACTCTCCTTGGTTGTACCATAAATTCTCACAGATATTTCTTTCGGATATCTTACATGAAGCATATCCTCCGTGCCTAAATACATAGAAACAGAGGTTGAAACTAGTACCAGCACCATTGTACTTAAAATGCAAATATTTGCAAGTCCCACCGCATTCTGCTTCATCCTGTAGAGCATGCCAGATACTGCTATAAAATGCTTACTCTGATAATAAAATTTTTTATTTTTTCTCAGCAGTTTCAAAACTGCTATACTTCCGGCCGTAAATAGGGCATAGGTTCCAAGTACTACCATGATAACTGCAACAAAAAATAACTGAATTGCCGCAAGAGGCGACTCCACCGTCACAGCAACATAATAGCCGGCACCCATAAGAAGAACACCGACAGCCGTAAGAAAAAGCTTTGTCTTAGGCTCACGCTCTCCTTGTACTCCTCCCCTTAAAAGCTCTGCCGGGTTGGAGAGTTTAATCTGCATCAGATTATAAATAAGAGTCATGGTAAAAATAATCAGGAAATATACAATCGTCCCGATTATAGTTTCCCCATAAACCATATACTCCATCCTCACATTATAGTTAATCAGTCTAATGAGAAGAAGCCACATCAGTTTACTGAATAACATTCCCAGAAGAAGTCCAAGCCCGATGCTTATACCGGCAATAATAAGTGTCTCGAATACCAGCATCTTTGCGATATGTCCCTTTCCCATTCCGAGAATATTATAAATACCAATTTCTTTTTTTCTACGCTTAATCAGAAAACTGTTTGTATAAAACAGGAAAATGGCTGCAAAGATCAGAATAACAACACATGACATCATCAAAATCTGGGCAATCTTTCCTTCCCCTACACTGTCATTTCTCGCCAGCCCGTGCATAATAAAAAGCATCACTACTGTTAAGACAGAGGTTAGTATATAGGGAACATAAGTTTTCCGGTTATTTTTTATATTGGTAAGGGCAAGCCTTGTATAAATCTTCTTACTCATTTCCGGCACCTCCTGCAATAAGCACTGTCAGAGTATCGGAAATTTTCTGGTACATCTGGTCGCCCGAAAGATTTCCCCGATATAACTGATGGAACACTTCCCCGTCCTTAATAAACAGAACTCTCTTTGCTGTACTGGCTGCCTTTACACTATGGGTAACCATCAGAATTGTCTGGCCATCTGCATTGATATCTGAAAAAAGTGTAAGGAGTTCATCTGAAGCTCGGGAGTCTAAAGCCCCTGTAGGCTCATCTGCCAGAACGAGCTGGGGTTTTGTAATAAGCGCCCTGGCCACTGCTGTTCTCTGTTTTTGGCCCCCCGATACCTCGTAAGGAAATTTTCCTAAAATTTCTTCGATTTCCAGCCTTTTTGCAATCGGTTCAAGTTTTTTTTCCATCTCCTCATATTTCCTTCCGGAAAGTACCAGCGGAAGGAAGATATTATCCTTAATAGAAAACGTATCCAAAAGATTAAAGTCCTGAAACACGAACCCCAAATTCTGCCTCCTGAAGGCTGCCATCTCTTTTTCTGTAATCTTTCCGATATCATTTCCCTTGAGATAAATCTTCCCGCCTGTGGGCTTATCAAGGGCTGCCAGAATATTCAGAAGGGTCGTCTTGCCGGAGCCCGATTCTCCCATAATTGCCACATACTCCCCACTCTCCACAGAAAAATTCACATCTCTTAAGGCCTCCACCTGATTTCCTCCGAATCTGGTAGTATATATCTTCTTTACGTTTTTTACATCCAAAAGTGCCATATGCTCTTCCATCCTTTCTCCAAATTTATTTCATTTATTTTACAAATATAATTATAAAGAAAGGGGAAATGACCTGCCATTGATTTAGGTTACATTTCCCCTGTTATTTCTTACATTTTTGAAAGGTTTATTCCACATTAAGCTGGGAACGTTTAAAATTCAGAAAGATCTTTGTTCCTCTTCCCAGTTCAGATTCAATCCTGATTCCGTGCTTTAATTTGTCCATTATCGATTTACACAGGTACAGGCCGATTCCTGTTGATTTTTTGCTGCTACGGCCATTATAGCCCGTAAACCCCCGCTCAAATACCCGTGGCAGATCCTCCGGATAAATACCTATACCATTATCCTCAATTACTAGCTCTTCCTTCTCTATATAAATAGAAACACATGGCTTCTCTCCGGCTTCCTCTGTCCGAGTATACTTAAGTGCATTAGATAAAAGTTGTTCCAGCACAAGAAGAAGCCACTTTTCATCTGTCAGAAGCTTTTGATTCACCGGTCTGTAATTAAGCTTAATCTTCCGTAGGATGAACATCTGAGAATACTTTCGAACAGCCTGCCGTATCACATCATCAAGCGAATATACATCAAAAATAAAGTCTGAGGACATGGATTCCATACGAAGGTATGTAAGGACCATTTCTACATACTGTTCAATTTTAAAAAGCTCAAGCTTCATATCACGCACAGTCTCCCGAAGGCTCTCACTACCGTCCTCCTCATAGGACTGAAGCAGAATACGAAGAGCAGCAATAGGGGTCTTTATCTGGTGCACCCACATTCCATAATAATCCGCCATTTCCTGTTCTCTTATGCGCCCCTTTGACTTAATCTCCAATCTGCTTTCATAAAGGTTTTTCAGTATTCTCTGATAATCCTCCTCAATTAAATCTGCCGCAACAGGGAGCTCATAAAGCCCTGAATCAATACATTTCTCTATCTCTAAAACCGCATTGCGGCGGCACATATACCGGTAAAGGCCCACTCCTCCATACAATAGAACCCAGAAACCAGCTATGAGAAATGCATAGCCCACAGCCTCTCCCGGGAGCTCATAAAGTTCAAAAATAACAAAAAAGATACCAGAGAATCCAATATACAGACATAATCCTTTTATGTTTTCTTTCAGATAGCTGATGGCTGTCTTCTTCATTCTATTATGTATCCGATTCCTTTCTTCGTTTTTATAAAACCAAAGAGGCCAAGCTCCTCCATTTTCTTACGGAGCCTTGACACATTTACGGTCAATGTATTGTCGTCAATAAACTCATCGCTTTCCCATAAGCCTGTAATAATCGTATCTCTCGACACAATCTTTCCGGAGTTTTCAAGAAGAATCTGCAGAATCCGGAATTCATTTTTTGTAAGAGTGAGCCTCTGCTCTTTATATGCTGCAGATGCATCACCTAAATTCAAAAGAAGTCCCTTATATTCCATAACCTGACTGCCACCCTGAAAGGAATATGCCCTCCTTAGCACTGCCTGTATCTTGGCTGTCACCACATTTAAGTCAAAGGGCTTCTCGATAAATTCATCGCCACCCATATTCATGGCCATCACAATATTCATATTATCTCCCGCTGATGAGAGAAATATGATCGGAACCTTTGACACCTTCCGAATTTCCTGACACCAGTGAAAGCCGTTAAAAAACGGCAGCATAATATCAAGCAGCACAATCTGCGGGTCAAAGGATGCAAAACCTTCCATAATATTCTTAAAATCACCTGCACACTTAATATCATAATCCCATTTGCTTAAATGTGCAGATAATGCATTGGCGATGATTGTATCATCCTCTACAATAAAAATCCTGTACATAATACCTGCCTCCTGGCTGGGGACAGGCACTTTTTCATTTTACCCCGTCCCCGTTTCATTTTACCTCGTCCCTATTTTAGTAGTGTACAAGATTTTCTGCTATTTGTATAGAATTTCATAAAATCTTAATGAAAAAAGTGATCTCCTATCTGCATCCCACTACCGCCTCTGTCAAAATATAGGCATTCTCCTACTGGGTTTGCCCCTGCGAGAGCATCCATTGCCGCCTGCATGGCCAAATCGGTATAGCTGCCTGCACTTCTTACCTGGTCAAGCCATCCTGTACACGCTGGTATGAACTGCCCTGACTGGTAAATGACTTCCTCAACTGTTCCTGGAAATACCCCACTTTTTACGCGGTTCATAATGACTGCGCCAACTGCAACCTGTCCTTCATAGGGCTGGTTGCCTGCCTCACAAAATATAATTGAAGCCATAAGGCTCCCCAGCTCCTGTGACACAGACTCCCGCCTCTCCCTTTCCTCTCTCGCCAGTTTATATTCCTCCTCAAGTCTGGCATGAATTGACAATATATTTCCTCCATATGCTTTATTTATATTTTGTGTATCATTATAATCTTCTATTATCTTAACTGCGTTTACCTCCATTGCCTTTTCAGCCTTTAGTGCTTCTGTCTTATTCGTAAAACCTGTTGTACATAAAATAATAGAAAACATTCCTCCAATAAGCATTACAACTTTTTTATTCTCAGACATGCATTTAAAACCTCCTGGAGCTTGTATAACATTTCTGTAACATTTATAATAAAGTATATTCAAAATTTTCATTTTCATTACAAATATTACAAAAATATTACATTAAAATTTCGGAGGCTCAGAGTGAGGGACGGGGTAAAATGAAAAAGTGTCTGTCCCCTCCTTGGGTAGGGACAGACACTTTTTCATTTTACCCCGTCCTCCACCCGCTCAAGCATCTCTATCGTTTCTTCATCTGTATACACATTCACATACTCTATTCCCTCCGCTGACTCCACTGTTATACGGATATCAACCGAAGTATCAAGCGGATAGAAAATATTTCTGCCGCTCTCCCATACACTGCTTCCAAAAAGCTTATCTTTCACCAATTGAATAGTCTCTTCATCTTTCACCGAGTATTCACCCTGTAGGCCCATTTTTCCATACCGCCACATTTCTATATTTGTGATAGAAAGCTCCTCAAAGGACAGAGGGATTTTCTCATCCAGTAAATTTTCCAGATATCCTATTGTCTTTTTAAAAGACGGATAAATATAATAGGAATCCATACCTGAGTAATGGGAAACTGTATTAAAATCATTCTGCCCTCTGCTTTCCCCGCTCTCATCATGGCTAATAAGCAGATAGCCAAAGGGAATATTTGTTTTTGCCGCTTCATAGTCCAATTCCGAAAATTCCTCCAGATAAATACCAAACAGCTCTGCCTGCTGCTTTTTCGTCATATGAAGCTTCATGTTCTCCATAAAATGGCACAGTTCCACATTTGTCACCTGGGACCAGTCTGCAGTATAAAGGGGATAGGTATCTTCCCTGTATTCCTTTGTATCAAACACCTCACTCATAAGCCTGTCCTCCAGTTTAGAGTCCAGTACATAGACACGTCTCTTATCCCTTCCATTTTTTAATCTATACCGGATAGTATAAAAGGAATATTCTGTTCCCCTTCCATTTCTATCACAGTCTTCTGAATTCTTATCGTTCTCATTTACCACATCTTGCAACGTGTTAAGTACAGCCTTCTTTGTTTCCCCGGAAACTCCTTCCCGCTCCTTTCCCCAAAAACCGTCAGATATATAATTTTCATCAATAAGAACAGCCTCTGTCTCCCCGCTTTCAGGAAGATATATATCATATCCGAAAATATCCGTCCAAAAAATTCCCACAAGCAGAAACGCTGCTGCCAGGGAAACCACCATCTGTCTTTTCTGTGACAGAAGCCCGCGTATATCAAACCGATAAATGCACTCAATAATCCCATGGGCCAAAAATCCGCCGATTACCATTCCTGCAGCAATCCATGTCTTAATAGAGCTAAAGGAAGCAGAATAGAGATAAATTCCGGCATAAATGGATATTGGAATTACAAGGAGGATACGAATAACCGCATTCGCCTTCGGAAATGCCATTGCCTTCCCCGCCATCTCTGAAGGCCTTCTTTCAAATAAAATAAAATCAAGCATGCACATCACTATAATCCACACCCATATTACAGTAAATGCCTGACTGTGTTCCTTAAACGTCCATCCATTATAATCAGTAAAAAGCTTATTTGCAAGGGATACCGGAGAAAGATAACTTAAAAAACCTCCCATCTCCAGGTTTTCACAATAGGTTCTGTAAAATACAGAAGCCAGGCAGGGATACAAATTACGGAGCATAACCGGCATATAAGAGGACAGCATAGCAAAGCTAAGAAGGCTGACAAAAGTATTTCCTGTCAGAACCATAGCAAACACCATTGTAGCATAAGTAGCAGTAAATACAGAAATATAGCAGATAAACGACCAGACCACGTTTCTCCCGAAGGACGGTGAAAAATATCCCACTGCCGCTGTAATCACACACTGAAATACAGACAACAGCAAGATATAAAAGGCAATCACCAGCAAATCGTTTGTCATAATAATGTATAAATATGTTCTTCTCCTTATTGGCAGAGAATGATAAAAGTCAGTCTCTTTCTTTGAATGGAGATAGCGGAAGCTGCTGACTGCCAGAAGCACTGCCGCTAGTATGGCATAGACTCCCACTATCATTCTCGGCTCTGATATGCTGGTAATACTCTTTCTTATATCTTTGGCATTATCATACTGGTTACTAATATTCTGTACTGATATGAGAAAATGAATCATATATGCAAAAAAGATAAACCCGACTACCAGTATTATACCCAGACGCGACTTCAGATTCTCCCTGCGCAGACTACAAAATGAGAGTTTTGATGTCATATCCAGCCACCTCCGTTTCACTGATAAATATCTCTTCTAATGACAGAGGCAAAGCCTCATAATAAACTGTATTCATAGATTCCATTTTTCTTAAAATTTCCTCTTTTTCGCCCCTTATCGTCATTAATACCAGCCTTCCGTGCTGCTCAAAATTTGTAATATCAAATATTTCATGGAACGAATTTTCCATACCTTCTGCCGGAACGCACTGAATTTTATGAAGATTACATTTTAAATCCTCAAGCTCCCTAGAAAGAAGCACACCACCTTTATGCAGAAGTCCGATATGGTCACAGATATCCTCAAGCTCCCTCAGATTATGAGATGCAACCACAAGAGTCAAAGGTCTCGCTTTTATTTCCTTTGTAAAAATCGCTTTTATGCCCTGACGCATCACTGGGTCCAGCCCGTCAAAGGTCTCGTCACAAAAAATATAAGGAACATTTGTACACAGACCCAGAAGTATAGAAAGCTGCTTTTTCATTCCTTTAGAATAGGTCTGAATCTTCCGCTCCTTTAAAAGTCCGAAACGCTCCAAAAGCTCTATATACCTGCGTCTGTCAAATCCAGGGTAATACCTGCTGTAAAACCTCTCCATATCCGCTGCAGACGCATTTGGGTAAAAAAACTGCTCATCCGAAATATAAAAACACAGCCCCTTTGCCCGGGGATTATCCCATACCGGCAGTCCGTCTATAAAAATCTCTCCCTCATCTGGCTTAAGCACTCCGGCCATCATTCTAAGCAGTGTACTCTTTCCTGCTCCATTTGTACCAAGCATTCCAAATACATTCTGGGACTGAATAGACAGGCTTATCTCTTTTACTGCTTCTATTTTATCAAATATTTTACTAACCTTATTTATCTCTATCATAGCATCACCTCTGTTGGGGACGGGGTATTTTTAAAAAGTGCCTGTCCCCACCCCACTTGGGGACAGGCACTTTTTAAAAATACCCCGTCCCCGATCCACTATATCCCGGCTATATTTACTAATGAGAGCTTCTGTATATCTGTGTTTTCCAGGCTCGTAATCAAAGCCTGAGCTGTATCAATAGCTGTAAGCACATTTACACCTGTCTCAACTGCATTTCTTCTTATAACAAATCCGTCTTTCCCCCGCTCTGCACCCTGGGGAGGCGTATCAATAACAAGATCGATCTTATGCCCAAGAATCAAATCCATCAGATTCGGTGTCGCCTGCTCAATCTTATTGACTGCAATTGCCTTTACCCCGCCGTCCTTCAACGCCTTAGCGGTCCCTTCCGTGGCAAAAATACGGTAGCCTATTTCTGCAAAACGTCTGCCTATTTCCACTGCTTCCGGCTTATCCTCATCCCGGACTGTGAGAATCATGTTGTTAAACTTAGGAAGCTTGATTCCTGCTCCCAAAAATGCTTTATAAAGCGCCTCGTCAAAGGTTTTTGCAATTCCCAGACATTCCCCGGTTGATTTCATTTCCGGACCAAGGCTTATATCAGCATCCCGGATTTTTTCAAAAGAGAATACCGGCATCTTCACTGCAAAATAGTCCGCTTCCGGCTGCATGCCCGGCGTATACCCCAGCTCCTTTATCTTATGTCCGATAATTACCTTTGTGGCAAGAGGCACAATAGGAATTCCCGTAACCTTGCTGATATAAGGCACTGTCCGGCTGGAACGGGGATTTACCTCAATCACATAAACCTCCTCCCCGCACACAATAAACTGTATATTAATGAGACCGATAACATGAAGTGAATGGGCAAGCCGTCTGGTATACTCCTCAATAGTCTGCTTTGTCTTTTCCGTAATACTTTTTGCCGGATAAACGGAAATACTGTCCCCTGAATGAATGCCTGCCCGCTCAATATGTTCCATAATGCCTGGAATAAGAATATCCTCTCCATCGCACACGGCATCAACCTCTATCTCTTTTCCCTGCAGATACTTATCTACCAAAATCGGATGATCCTGGGCAGTCTGGTTAATAATTCCTATAAACTCATCTATATCATGCTCATTAATAGCAATCTGCATTCCCTGTCCGCCAAGTACATAAGAAGGTCTTACCAGTACTGGATAGCCCAAACGTTCTGCCACCTTCTTTGCCTCCTCTGCCGTGTAAACAGTATCCCCGTCAGGCCTCGGTATCCGGCACTCCTCTAGAATTTTGTCAAAAAGCTCCCTGTCTTCTGCCGCATCCACATCCTCTGCCTTTGTCCCAAGAATCGGTACGCCCATCCTCATCAAAGCCTCTGTAAGCTTAATGGCTGTCTGGCCGCCGAACTGCACCACCGCACCGTCCGGCTTTTCCATATCCACAATACTTTCTACGTCCTCCAAAGTAAGAGGCTCAAAGTAGAGTTTGTCTGCAATATCAAAATCTGTACTTACCGTCTCCGGATTATTATTTACGATAATAGTCTCATAGCCTTCCTTCGCAAATGCCCAGGTACAGTGCACAGAGCAGAAATCAAACTCAATTCCCTGTCCGATACGGATAGGCCCGGAGCCAAGGACAAGAACCTTCTTTCGCCCCTCTGTTTTTTCTGCCTCATTTTCACTGCCGAACACAGAATAGTAATACGGCGTCTCCGCCGCAAATTCTGCCGCACAAGTATCTACCATCTTATAGGCTGCCCGAATACCGTACTCATGCCGCAAATCATGTACCTTACGCTCCTCAAACCCCGTAAGCCTTGCAATTACATTATCAGGGAACTCCAGACGTTTTGCCTCTTTAAGAAGTTTCTTATCAATTCCACCTCTTCCTGATGCCACCCTGGGAGCACATGCCTTAAGAGCCTGCTCCATTTCTACAATCGCCCCAATTTTATCAATAAACCAGAGATCTATCTTTGTAATCTCATGAATAATTTCATAGGAGATCCCTCTCCTTACTGCCTCGGCAATCTTCCAGATTCTCTGATCATCCACTCGCGCAAGTCCCTCTAAAAGCTCCTCTCTTGATAAATGGGAAAAATCATAGGAAAGAAGACAGTCTACATGCTGCTCTAAGGAGCGAATTGCCTTCATAAGCGCTCCCTCAAAATTATCGCAGATGCTCATCACCTCTCCTGTAGCCTTCATCTGTGTAGTAAGCGTCCGCTTTGCACTGATAAATTTATCAAAGGGCAGCCTTGGAATCTTCACAACGCAGTAATCAAGCATAGGCTCAAAGCTTGCATAGGTTTTCTTTGTCACCGCATTTTTAATCTCGTCAAGTGTATATCCAAGGGCAATCTTCGCCGCAACCTTGGCAATAGGATATCCGGTTGCCTTGCTGGCAAGAGCTGAGGAACGGCTGACCCTGGGATTTACCTCAATCACACAATATTCAAAGGTCTCTGGGTGAAGTGCATACTGCACGTTACAGCCACCAGTAATGCTAAGCTCACTGATAATATTAAGGGCTGATGTCCTGAGCATCTGATATTCCTTGTCTCCCAGTGTCTGGGATGGTGCCACAACAATACTGTCCCCTGTATGCACTCCCACAGGGTCAATATTTTCCATATTACATACTGTAATGCAGTTTCCCTTTGCGTCCCTCATCACCTCATACTCAATTTCCTTCCAGCCAGCAATACAGCGCTCGACCAGCACCTGGCCTACACGGGAAAGCCTTAATCCGTTTTCCAGAATCTCCATAAGATGATGTCTGTCCTTTGCGATACCGCCTCCGCTTCCTCCCAGCGTATAAGCCGGGCGGAGCACCACCGGATAACCGATACTCTCGGCAAATTTCACTCCATCTTCTACACTTTCCACAACAAGAGAGGCAGCACAGGGCTCACCGATTTTCTCCATGGCGGACTTAAACTCCAGACGATCCTCTGCCTTTCTAATGGTCTCTGCTGTTGTTCCAATCAAACGCACATGATTTCTGTGTAAAAATCCATTTTCCTCTAATTCCATAGCCAGGTTAAGAGCCGCCTGGCCTCCCAGCGTAGGAAGCACGCTGTCCGGCCTTTCCTTTAGAATAAGCTGCTCGACTACCTCTACAGTAAGAGGCTCTATATATACTTTGTCTGCAATATCCTTATCCGTCATAATCGTTGCTGGATTAGAATTTAGGAGCACAACCTCAATATCTTCCTCCTTAAGAGAACGGCAGGCCTGTGTCCCCGCATAGTCAAATTCTGCGGCCTGTCCGATAACAATGGGTCCTGAACCTATGACAAGCACCTTTTTTATCTCATTATTCTTTGGCATTATTTTGCTCCTTTCATCATATCCAGAAATCTATCAAACAGATAACTTAAATCCTGCGGCCCCGGACATGCT
Organism: Lachnospiraceae bacterium; assembly: GCA_910575605.1. GTDB lineage: Bacteria > Bacillota > Clostridia > Lachnospirales > Lachnospiraceae > CAPEBR01. Next base: position 54,329 of record CAJTEW010000009.1, on the reverse strand, counting down.
TCTGGATGGAACTGTACGGTAAAAATGTTTTTCCCCACATAGGAAAGACCTTCATTGGTCCCATCATTTACATTCACAAATTCCTCCCTTGCCACTCCTTTATCCATAGAGCTGTAATCCACCGCATACCCATGGTTCTGGGCAGAAATATAAACACGCCCGCTTGACATATCCTTCACCGGATGGTTCCCTCCCCTGTGTCCGTATTTTAGTTTATAAGTCTTACCACCATGAGCAAGAGCCATCAGCTGATGCCCCAGACAAATTGCAAATATCGGAATATTCGTATCGGATAATTTTCTGATTTCTTCAATAATAGATATGCAGCTTTTTGGATCCCCTGGCCCGTTAGAAAGCATGATTCCGTCCGGATCCGAACGGATAATTTCTTCGGCTGGCGTACAGGCCGGATAGACAGTGACTCTTAATCCCCTTTGATTTAAAGATCTGGCAATATTATTTTTAGCACCAAAGTCCATAAGTGCAACCTTTGGTCCTTTTCCTTCTAATATATATGTATGTTCACAGGTCACCTTCTGAACCAAATCCCCTGCTGTATAAGCCTGAAGCTTTGGAAGAATCTCTGTGAGGCTGTAGTGAGCATTTGTAGTTATCATTCCGTTCATAGTGCCCTTTTTACGGAGGAGCTTTGTAAGTGCCCTTGTATCGATTCCTGCAATTCCTGGAATATCCTGAGTAATGAGAAAATCATTCAGCTCTCCTTCGCACCTGAAATTACTGGCCACACGGGAAATCTCCCTTACAATAAATCCGTCCGGCTGTCCTTTTTTCGATTCCATATCAGGCGTAACTCCATAATTTCCGATCAAAGGATAAGTCATCACAACTGCTTGTCCGGCATAGGATGGATCTGTCAGCACCTCCAGATACCCTGTCATTGAGGTGTTAAATACAATCTCGCTTACCATGTCCCGCGCCGAACCAATGCTGGTTCCTTTGAAAACTGTTCCGTCTTCTAAAATAAGAAATGCTTTCATCCTTCCATCCCTTCCTTTATTCCAATTCCTTACACAGGCAGTCTGCCCCATACCTATCCGAGAAATTATACTACAGTTATTTTCATTTTTCAACAGAAAAGCCCCTGAAAAATAAGGCGCAGAAAGATGCCCGACACTAAAAATGGTCCAAAAGCAAATTCTGTTTTTCGGGATCTATTTTTATATAAAATAAGATAAATGCTGTAGAAGCCTCCAAGCACCAGCGCATAGAAAAAAGAATAAAAGACAGCATCTGCCCCCAGATACATTCCACAGGCCGCCATAAGCTTTATGTCACCGCCCCCGAAGGCTCCAGGAACGGCCACTGTAATTAACAGCATAGGCACACTGACTATAAATATGCCTGCTGCTCGTTCTGCCGCGCCCAGATTTTTCACAAAGACAAGTCCTAGAAAGGATAAGACAACGATAGAGGATACTATATAGTCCGGTATCTGCCTCTTTTTTATATCCTGATATGCTCCAAAGAAAAGAAGAATTAAAAATGTGGTTGTAAGCACCACATCCATTAACATCAGATGTTTTAACATATTATTCACTATATTCCCAGTAAATTATGATTTTATTTAGTTTCTCATCATCAATATAGCTGTATCTGACCTGTGAAAGCCCATACCACTGAGCAAGATTCTGAGCTGCACGGTGCAGTACATCACTAAAAATATCTTGTCTGGCCTGTGCATATACTTCTTCATCTGCATACTTGAATGTGACGGAGCTTCCTCCTGCAGATATAACGTCATTCATAACCTTAAGGGTTTCCTCATTATCATAATGCTCATAATACATTCCGTTTACCACATAGTAATTCCACTCCTTACTTGTACATGCCGGAAGTATGGTCTCTTCATCCGGTATGTGTGTCCTAAAAAGCTCCTCGTCATCACAACACATGTAATCATAACCTATATAATCCTTTTCCGCCTGGCCTGCCTCTTTACCCTCTTGCTCCATAAAAACTGGATCTCCCCATGTAACATCTACATAATAGTAATCTCCTTCACAGATAACTAGATTCCATGCATGACTCTGCCCCCCTTCTGTCTTTCCTGTCACATAGGTGCAAAAAACACCAAGCTTGTCAAGAAGATACTGCATAGCCTTGGAATAGCCGGCACATACGGAACGCTTATTCACAAAGACACTGTAAATATTCTGGTTGTCCTCTGCCTCCAGCTCATAGTCAACTGTATTCACAATATATTCATATACATATAGAATCTTCTCATAATCAGAAGCACCCGTGTCAATTCCTTCCAGACAAGTCAGAACCTGTGCATCAATCTCTTCTTGACGAATTTCACGCTCTGTCATGTCATATAAATATCCTGGCTTTAGAACAGTGTACGATTCGTCACCACTATAGGCTGTGGCAGTTGTTGAGCCGTCGCACCAGAATATTCCTGGATAATCTCTTAGCACATTCTGAAACAATAAATTTGTCTTCATGGCATCCTTGCTGTGGACGTAGATTTCCTCCTTATTTTCCCTAATTCCCTGGAGAATCTCAAGATATGCCATTTGTTCTCCTTCTGTAAGCTGTCCAAAATAATATCTTTCCAGCTCCTCCTTGGGAATATCTTCTATCTGCTGGTAAGGGATTTCCTCCCCTTTCACATTCTCCTGCGTCTCTTTTCCCAGCTTTTCATACTGGGATAAGAAAAGAACTGCAATTAATATTCCAAGAGATATTGTTAAAATTCCTAAAATAACGGCCAGGCATCCGCCGCTTCTGTTTTTTCTTCTTCCCATCCTTCTTCCTTTCTATTATAAGAACATTTCCCGTATATTTTTATATATTAATAGTAACAGAGTTTCTACGAGGTAAAATTTATGAATGACATCCAGGCCTTTCAAACGGATCATCCCGATAAAGGACAGCTAAAAATCCAGGTAACATCGGAAATCAACGGTTTCCCTGTTTCAGATGCATCCATCTCTATTTCCTATACCGGCGTACCGGATAATCAACTGGAACAGCTCACAACAGATTCCTCCGGCCAGACAGATACCATTGACCTGCCTGCTCCGCCTCTGGATTACAGCCTTGATATTACCAATGAACAGCAGCCCTATTCTGAATATACCATTGAGGTAAATGCACCCGGCTATGAGCCTATAAGTATCGCAGGTGCTGAAATCCTGCCCACTGTTACTGCCCTCCAGAACATAGCCCTCCGGCCCGTTTCTGCTGGTGAGGGCGAAGATGTATTTGTCATTCCTGCACATACACTATATGGAACTTATCCTCCAAAAATTCCTGAGGAGGAAATCAAGCCTGTAAATGAGACAGGTGAAATCGTTTTAAGCCGTGTTGTCGTTCCTGAATATATCGTCGTCCATGACGGGAGTCCCCGCGACACAACTGCAAAAGATTATTATGTCCGTTATAAAGATTATATCAAAAATGTTGCCTCCAGTGAAATCTATGCAACCTGGCCACAAAATACGATCCGTGCAAATGTACTTGCCATTATGTCCTTCACTTTAAATCGAGTATACACGGAATGGTACCGGAATAAAGGCTATGATTTTACAATTACCTCCTCCACAGCCTTTGACCATAAATGGATACCAGAACGGAATATTTACAATACTATATCCGTAATTGTAGATGAACTATTTTCCAACTACTTATCCCGGCCCAATGTAAGACAGCCGATTTTAACACAATACTGCGATGGCAGACAGGTTCAGTGTCCTAATTGGATGACACAGTGGGGTTCCAAATCCCTCGGCGATCAGGGCTACAGCGCCATCGAAATCCTACGCTATTACTATGGCAGCAATATGTACATCAATACTGCCGAGGCCATCTCCGGCATCCCATCCTCCTGGCCTGGCTATAATCTGACTCAGGGGTCCACAGGAGATAAAGTACGGCAGATGCAGGAGCAGCTGGCGGTCATTTCAGGAGCTTACCCCGCAATTCCAAAAATCGCCGCAGATGGAATCTATGGACCTGCAACAGCTGCAGCAGTAAAAAAATTCCAATCTGTATTCGGCCTTCCCCAAACTGGAATTGTTGATTATCCCACCTGGTACAAAATCTCCGAAATCTATGTAGGAGTATCACGGATTGCTGAGCTTACGTAACTGGCAGCTATAATAGACTTTAAAAATAGCCATTCAGCCTTTTTCACACAGCAGAATGGCTATTTTCTATGTATCTGCAAAAAAGCTATAGCGCCTTCCCCTTCCATTTCCCCCTTTTATAAAATATACCTGTGAGTACTGCCCCTATCACCCAGGATATCAGAAGTGAAATAAAAAGACACTCCTTTCTTCCTGATGGATATGCTTCACTTTTTGAAAGAGCCACAAGTCCATATGCCAGCGGTACACGGACAATAATGGTAGTAACAATAGAAATCCACATAGGAGTCATGGTATCTCCCGCCCCTCTCATAACTCCAGACAGGCTCTGAGTTACTGCCATAGCAATATATCCCACTGCCAGTATCCGCATCATCCGCATACTAAGCGTTACCAATGATTCCGTATCTGTAAAAATCCCCATAAGATGATGGCCAAACAAAAGGATAACTGCCGTTATCACAGCCGATATACCCATGGCAAGGAAGGTCCCCTGCTTCGCACCCTCTGTCACACGGTCGTTAAGCCTTGCACCAACATTTTGCCCAGAGTAGGTTGTCATGGCCGTACCGAAAGAAAAATTCGGAAGCATAGCAAAACCATCCACACGCATAACAATTACATTGGCCGCAATCAACTGTTCTCCAAAACTATTTGTAAGGGACTGTACCAGAAGCATCGCCATAGACATAATGGCCTGTGTGACACCAGATGGAAGCCCTAATCGTACCACATGTGACACCATTTCCTTATCTAGCTTAAAATATTTTATCTTGAAATCAAAAAATTCTGTCAGTTTCATCAGTTTAAGCACACACAAGACTGCTGATATTGCCTGGGCAATGGCTGTTGCCAGAGCAACACCGCCTACACCCATATGAAATTTTGCCACAAAGAGCAAGTCTAAAATAATATTTAGAATACTGGCAACAACAAGATAAAGAAGAGCTGATACCGAATCTCCAAGCCCTCTTAAAATTCCACACAGAATATTATAATAGGCCATACCTGCAATTCCTAAAAATAAAATTCTCAAATAAGATGTGCACCAGTCAAGAATACTTTCCGGTGTGTTTAAAAGAACAAGAAGCGGCCTTGCAGCCACTGTTGCAACCACCATAATAAATACTGATGAAATAAAGGTAAGTACAATTGTATTTCCTATTGTTATGGAAAGAGCTTCTCTTTTCCGCGCTCCCAGATACTGTGAAACCATAATTCCAGCGCCGACACTGATACCAATAAAAAGCACAAGAAGGAGATTTAAAATTGGTCCTGCGCTCCCGACTGCTGCCAACGCATTATCTCCCACATATTTACCAACTACAACACTATCTACCGTATTGTACAGCTGTTGCGCAATATTTCCTAGAAGCATGGGCAGTGTAAAGATTAATATTTTTTCCCATGGACGGCCCTCAGTCATATCCACTGCTGCAAATATTTTCTTAAGTTTTTCCATTTTCATCTCCGCTAATTAAAAAACACTCTTCTAATGTCATTATACATAATAAATACCATAAGCACCATCAAAAGTGCGATTCCTACCATATGGACATAGCCTTCCTTTTCAGGTGGAACGCGTTTTCTCCTCACTGCCTCTATAAGCAGGAATACAAGTCTTCCCCCATCTAGAGCCGGAAGGGGAAGCAGATTCATAACCCCTATATTGGCAGACAAAAGAATTGCAATGTAGAGAAGCTGCATAATGACAGCATAGGCTCCATAAGATCTGCTTTCCTTATAAGAGTCATCCACCATATCCACAATTCCCACAGGTCCTGACATCTGGTCTATACCTACCTGTCCTGTAAGGAGCATCTTCAGACTGTCTATTGTTATATTAATCCAGTATTTTACCTGGTAAGCCCCATACTGCATAGCAGTCAGTATGTCTGCCTTCGTATAAGCCCCGCCGCTGATTCCAAAACGGTAATATCCAAGCTCCTCATCCATCACCGGTACAAGGACTGTCGTATACTTCTGTCCGTCACGAAGATAGGTAATCTCTGTCTGTTCTCCCTGATGGAACTGGTTATAAAAGGTAATCTCACGGAAAAGATGGATTCTCTTTCCTCCCATACGTACAATAGTATCTCCCGCTTTAAGTCCCGCTTCCTCCGCTGGAAATCCCTTTTCTACAGAGCTTACTACCGGCCTGTCATAACCTGTCATAGATACAAGGATAACGGAAAGGGCAAATGCCAGTATAAAATTAAATATCGGTCCTGCCGCAATGACAGAAATTCTTGCCCACACGGATTTATTATTAAAATTTCCCGGTGAATCTGTTGCCTCGTCATCCTCTCCCATAGCACAGAATCCTCCTATGGGAAACAGATGAAGGGCATACCGCGTACCCTTATATTCCTTTGAAAATAAGACAGGCCCCATTCCAAGAGCAAATTCCTCTACATCAATCCCATTCTTCTTCGCAAGGATAAAATGTCCAAATTCATGAAAAAGTACAATAAAGCTGAAAATCAGTAACGCTAATATAATGCCCAAATCAACAACTACCTCCTGCTTTCAATACGTTCATAGACTTCTGCTTCTACAGTCAGAATCTCTTCGAGAGCCGGATTTTCTATATTTTTATGTGCCCTCATACAGTCCTCTATAATCTCTGTAATTTCGAGATACTTTATCTCACGGTTTAAAAACATTTTTACTGCCAGCTCGTTTGCAGCATTAAACACTGTAGGAAGCGTCCCGCCTTCCCTTCCTGCCTCATAAGCAAGTAAAAGTGCATAGAAAGTGTCCATATCAGGCCTCTCAAAATCAAGCCTTCCAATGCTCCAGAAATCAAGCCTGTCACCCTTTAAGTATCTTCTCTGAGGATAGTACAGAGCATACTGTATCGGAAGCTTCATGTCCGGCGTCCCAAGCTGCGCCATAACTGCTCCATCCTTATATTCTACCATAGAGTGAATCATGCTCTGGGGCTGGATAACAACCTGTATCTGGTCAATCTCTACATCAAAAAGCCACCTTGCCTCCATAACCTCCAGTCCTTTATTGACCATAGTAGACGAATCTATAGTAATCTTCTGTCCCATAGACCAGTTTGGATGCTTAAGGGCATCCTCTACGCGGATATTTAAAAGCTCCTCCTGCTTCTTTCCCCTGAACGGCCCGCCGGACGCGGTAAGAAGAATCTTATGGAGCGCCTTTTTTTCATTGCCCCGTAACGCCTGAAAAATAGCACTGTGCTCACTGTCCACAGGAAGAATAGACACATGCCTTTCCTTTGCCAGAGGCATAATAATATGCCCCGCTGTTACCAATGTCTCCTTATTGGCAAGAGCAATATCTTTCCCCGCCTTAACTGCTTCTATAGTCGGACGAATTCCGATCATTCCAACAATAGCAGTTACTAGTATTTCCGTTTCCTCAAGAACCGAAACACGTATGAGACCTTCCATCCCCGAAACAATTTCCACATCCAAATCTGCAGCAAGAACACGGAGCTCCTTTGCTTTTTCTTCCTCCCAGACAGCCACAAGACGTGGCTTAAACTCCCGAATCTGCTCCTCAAGCAGTCTGATATTGCTGCCTGCTGCAAGTCCGAGTACTTCTATATCCTTATTTTCCCTGACAATCTCAAGTGTCTGTGTACCGATAGAGCCAGTAGAACCCAATATTGCTATTTTCTTCATAATCTCCTCACCTATATTGTATGTCTGACAACTGTCCAATATGTTCACATGAAGAACGGACAGATATTAAATTGCTCCTGTCAAAAATAATGCAAGATAATAAATAACCGGCGCAGTAAATATGACACTGTCAAACCGGTCCAGTACCCCACCGTGTCCCGGAATCAGCTTTCCGTAGTCCTTAATCTCATGGTTACGCTTAATTGCAGATGCTGCCAGATCGCCTACCTGGGATATCATGCCTCCCACAGCACAGATAACTGCATAATGAAGGGGAACTGCCGAAGCCCCGGCCCATTGATTCATGGCAAAAGCAAACAGATATCCTAAAAGAGCCGCACCTACAATGCCGCCGATTCCACCCTCTACAGATTTCTTTGGGCTTAGTTTAGGCGCCATTTTATGCTTTCCAAACAATACTCCCACACAGTAAGCACAGGTATCACATCCCCAGGAGCTTAGAAAAATCAACCACACAATAACATTTCCTTCTGGAAGCATTCTTGTCTGATATACAAAGGACAGCATGACTGCCACATAAAAAAATCCAAAATAAACCATTGTAACCTGCTCGGATTGAAATACAGGAAATGAAAATACATACACTGCCATTACTGCTACAAGAAAGAAAATTATAAGAGGCATCTGGTATTCTGTGTGCTGAGTAAGAATTAGAGCATACCATACTGCTGCTCCAATGTACCCTGCAGCACCCAGGCTGTTCTGAACTTTCACAACTTTATAGAGCTCATTTAATCCTATCATACTTAAAGCTGCCAGCACTCCCAAAAGAAAATGCCCTCCATACCCAACTGTGGCAATCAGTACAACCACCAGAACAATGCCGCTAATCAGCCTCGTCTTAAACATCCTGAACCTCCTTCACACCGCCGAAACGCCTCTCTCTTTCGTTATATCTCTCTATTGCCTTAAGAAGCTCCTCCTTGGTAAAATCAGGCCAAAGGACATCTGTAAAATAGAACTCCGTATAGGCAAGCTGCCAGAGAAGATAATTAGAAATTCTCTGTTCCCCGCTCGTCCGAATAAGAAGATCCGGGTCTGGTATATCATGTGTATCCAGATACTTCTCTATACATGCCTCGTCAATCTCTTCCGGCATAATCACTCCTCTTTTTATATCTTCTGAAAGGCTCTTTACAGCCCTTACAATCTCATCACGGCTTCCATAATTAATGGCAATCTGAAAATTAAGGCCGCCATTCTCCTTTGTTGCCTCTTCAAGCTCCCTGATTCTGCATCTTATATCTTCATCCAATCTTGTAGTATCTCCAAGAACACGGATTTTCATATCATTCTTTGCTGCTGTCTTAAGACATGTTTTCATATAATTACGAAGAAGCTTCATCAGCGCATCTACCTCGTCCTTTGGGCGGCTCCAGTTTTCTGTGGAAAATGCATAGACCGTCAGATACTTAATCCCCATCCTGTATGCATCCTCACAGATACGCTCTACATTCTTGCTTCCCTGGGCATGCCCGTAATTTCGGGGCATCCCTTTTGATTTTGCCCAGCGTCCGTTACCGTCTAAAATAATCGCAACATGCTTAGGTATCTTCATACCGTCCTCCTCTCCGATTCATATGAATCTAACACATTCAAATGAGGACAGCCCCGAATCTTGATGGGTCTGTCCCCGGCATATACATACTCTATACTGTCATAACTTCTTTTGACTTTACTTCAACTGACTTATCCACTTCTTTAATAAACTTATCTGTCAGCTTTTGAAGCTCGTCGCCCATATCCTTAAGCTCATCCTCCGACACATCAGAACCCTTAAGCTTTTTAAATGCATCATTCCCGTCCCTGCGGATATTACGGATTGCAACCTTAGCTGCCTCACCCTTCTTCTTTACATCCTTAACCAGTTCTTTTCTACGCTCCTCTGTTAACTCCGGAAATACAAGACGGATACAGGAGCCGTCGTTCGTAGGATTAATTCCAAGATCAGATACCTGGATTGCTTTCTCAATCACCTTTATCATATTCTTTTCCCATGGCTGAATCTGAATCATGCGAGGCTCCGGAACCGATACGTTTGCCACCTGCTGTATGGGAGTCGGTGAACCGTAATAATCGACCATAATTCTGTTTAACACGTTAGGATTCGCACGTCCGGCACGGATGGTACCCAAGTCTCCCTCCAGGCTGCCAATCGTTTTTTTCATCTTCTCCTCATATACTTTAAGTCTTTCATTCATAAATATGTTCCTCCTTATCTATACAGTCACTTTTGTTCCTGTAAATATTCCTGTTATGCTCTTCACAATACTGTTCTCTCCATTCAGTCCGAACACCAGCATAGGCATCTTATTTTCCAGACACATAATCGATGCAGTAAGGTCAACTGCCATAAGCTTCTTATCTATAATCTCCTGTATAGATATCTCGTCATACTTCTTAGCCTCTGGATTCACCTTCGGATCACTATCATAAATACCGTCAACTGCCTTTGCCAAAAGCATGGTATCAGCCTCAATCTCAATAGCTCTAAGCACAGCTCCAGTATCTGTGGAAAAATAGGGATGTCCTGTCCCTCCTGCAAAGAAAATAACTTTTCCTGCTTCCAGTGCCTCGACAGCCTTGTCCTTTCCAAACAATGTTGTAAATGCGCCACACACAAAAGGAGTAAACACCTCTGTCTTCATCCCCACATAGCGGAAAATATCAGACACATAAATACAATTCATTACTGTCGCAAGCATACCGATCTGATCTGCCTTTACACGGTCTATCGTCTCGCTGGTTCTGCCCCGCCAGAAATTGCCTCCTCCTGTAACGATTGCTGTCTGAATGCCGCTCTCCGTAAGCTTCTTTACCTGCTCTGCCACTCTTATGCAGGTTGACTCATCAAATCCTGTCTTTTTATCGCCGGCGAGTGCTTCCCCGCTGAGCTTTAATAGTACTCTTTTCATAGCTATTACTCCTTTACATACTTGTATTAAAGTATATCACAGGCACCTCGAAAATGGAATATAGGATATATATTAAATTTCCATTATCTGTCTTAAATAAATTACTGCTTACACAGGTCTGTACATTTATCATACTGTGCCAGTACCTTCCAGCTTCCGCTTCTTCTTGAGCCCTCTCGGATAACTGCCCCCTTTTTTTTCAGTGACTGCAGGATACGCTCAACCGTCCGCTTCGCAATCCTGCTCTGACAGCTGATATTGTCAGTAGAAATCAATGGATTTTCCAAAAGAATAGACAGTACCTTTTTTTCATTTTCATTTAGCAGAAGGTCCTCACTTCTCTCTACACGTTCCCCTGTCTGGCCGGCATAAATGCCGCTGCTATCACCAGTAACGCTATCGCTGTTTTTATTCAGATTCTTCAAGGTAACCGTAAACTGTACTTTATCCGAATAAAATTCCGGTTCTGCTTCACAGCTATAATTCGCCGCCTTTTCACAGAGACACTGAATCCGCGAAAGCCCCCTTCCCTTAAGATTCATATAGCCTATCTGATAAAAAATATCCGCTACAGCCGGATTCCTTCTTACAGACAGGGTAATCTCTGGCAACTTATCCTGAACCCGCTCTCCACCCGTCATTCCACCCGGTGAGCTTATGGTAAGACGTTCATCATACAAATCAAGTCTGACTTCACTTCCTGTAATAAAATAATCCCTGTGTGCAAATGCATTTACCAGTGCTTCAAATACACTCTCCATGCAGTAGTCCGGAAGCTCTGTTTTACTTCCCTCACCCTCCTGCCACAAAATCTCCATATGACTTCTGACAAACCATATTCCTTTATTAATAAGATGTATTAATCCCCCTCTATATTTTACACTTTCCAAAGGTTCCTTTACAATGGCCCCGTCACACTCTCTCCATCTGCTGCATACCAGTCTGGAATGAGGCACCAGAGAATCATCTGAAAATAAAAGCCCTGCATACGTAAGCCTTCCTGATTTTACCATGCCGAAGTTCTCAAAGCGCCTGTCATTCATACGGTTCCCACTCCACTCCTCGTAGGCAACACAGAACTCCTTAAACGTAACATCCTTAAAGGAATATCTGGAAACCTGCGTATCATAGGATAAATGTCTCCCCTTAAGTACCAGCCTTTTGAGCTCTCCTGCATCAGCAGGAATACTTGTCTTTTCTGCTCTGACATAAGCCTTTGTCTCATTCTCTCCCATATAGTAATAGGGCGTCTCCCATCCTGCAGACACCTCCAGGGTAAGAAGCTTTTTTCCACTCTCTGCCTCCTGCACCTTAAGCGCGATTTCGGGAAATGGTACAATATTCTCTTCAATTTTCAGCCGGATAACCTCAGACGCAGTTTCCATATCCCTTGCTCCGGCTACTGTCCCGTCCTCTGCCGTTCCAAATACCAACACTCCTCCAGTGCCGTTGGCAAATGCACTCACACTTTTCAGCCAGTTTTCCACGCCTTTCTTCCTTTCCTCTTAAATTGTAACAAAAGAATTCCAAATTATTATATCATTTTTACTATTAGTTTGCAAATTACTTGATATTTTTCTACAAATCATAGATAATAAGAACTATTGTAAAGGGGAAATTTCAAAACCTGAAAGGAACTGTACTATTATGAGCCGCTTTGTAGCATTAATCTCAGCGGGAGTCCTTCTGCTTTCCACAAAGGACTTTTATTTAAGTGCTCCGCTGTTTATCGATATATTAAGTACTTATACCACACCTGTCAGCGGAACTGATAACTGTGTCACAAATATAAAACTTGCCGCTGAAAAATGTGATGGTATCATCATTCCCAGCGGTTCTGTATTTTCTTTTAATGATACTGTAGGCGAACAAACTGCTTCGGCAGGTTTTAAGACTGCTGACGCTATCTACAACGGAGAAATCATCCAGGCATATGGAGGCGGCATCTGCCAGGTATCCTCCACCATTTTTGCTGCCGCTCTTTATACAAACTTAGATATCCTTGAGCATTGGAATCATGATTATATCTCCAGCTATATTGATGCAGGCATGGACGCTGCTGTTGCATGGGGTTCTCTCGATTTGCGCATTAAAAATACCTATTCCTGCCCAGTCCGGTTAGATGTTACCTGTACAGATGATTATCTTACTGTTTCCATTGTGGGCACAAAAACAGACGACTGCATTATTGAAATTGAGACAGAGGTTGTTGCGACTTCTGATCCCCATGTACTAGATATCGCAACCCGGCGGCTTGTTTACACAGAGGATAAGAGGAATGTTTTTATCAGACAGGTAGCCTATAGCCGTTATATAATATAAGGATATTATATAATAAGCTATAATAGACATTTTTATCCCAAATCTGCTCTTTTTAGTCTTAACATAGGAAATGCAAAAACCTCTGTAAATGACATTCCAACGCCATTTGCTCATGTAAGATAAAGAAGTAAAAGAAATGTAAAAAATTTTGCCGTTCCCTATCCGGCTGACTGCGGACAGGTCGGGCTTTATGCGTCGGGCAATTCTACCTTGCCGACGAAAGAAGAATAGATTACAAAAGCCGCAGAGATTGAAGTGGATGATACAGAAACGAATAAGCAGGAATCGCTCCAAAAGCAGAAAAAGAAATCCTTTGACAGAGATAGCCGATAGGGCATAGAAAAACCGCCGTTATGTTATTATCCATAGCGGCGACATACATAATCATTTACTGACTACAAGCGTGATTTTCATATCCTGAACATGATTGTATCTTTCTTACACTTCGAACATTACAGAAGGAAAATTTTTAGTTCGGTATTTCCTGTATCATTGTTCGGATTTTATTTCCGCAGACAGGACAGAGTATTCATTTTGTTTGCATACATTTCTCCCTGTTACTCAATCATAATTTCCTTGATAGAAATCTTCTTAATTTTTTCGGAATATATATACATCAATATTTCATAAATCGCAATAAAAGCGATGAGTGAAATAGGCATAACGGAAACATCAAATTTATATGCAGGTACGCTCTCCATATCTTTAAATACAATATCCACCATAAGCCGCAGTAATCCGTACTGATATACTGTTCCGATTATAAAACCAATATAAGACAGCGGTCTGTATCCGCCGAGAATTGCCCTGCAGCATTCTTTCTGCGAATAACCGAATACCCTCATCATAGCAATTGTTTTTGTATTTCCGTTTATCACTGTAGTTATGGCAAGAAACAAAGTTGTAAACGCTAATACAAGTCCGATGACCAACATCATCACACCCATCATTTCACTTGATAAATCTTTCATACTAAACGACATTTGTGTCATAGCTGAAAAACAAAACGAAGCAAAAACAATGAAAAATACAAGTGTCTTTTTAGATTTCAAGGTACTCCTTTTTAAATCCTCTATAAATGAAAGTTCTCTGTTTTTTTCAGTTCTGTGCTTGGGCGGTTTAGAAACAACCTGCAGGTTGTCTTTCAAAAGCAGCAACACAGGCTTTTTTAATTTGTACCAAGCGTAATAGACCGAAAGCGCCGAAAAACACACAGTCGGCAATACCACGAAATAAAACAAAATGCTTGGATGAAAATTTAGAGTTATCTCAGGAAGCATTTTATCTTCATTTTGCAGTTCGTAAAACCACGGCATTATAAAAAATGCTCCTGCATATCCAATTGCAGTTCCGATAAAAGTACTAATTCCGAATGCCCAAAAGCTTTTTGCAATTTTGATATTTGAATATCCCAATGCCTTTAATATCCCAAGTTCCTTCTTATGTGTGTCAATATAATGCTTAATATAAAACAACAACATAACAACCGCAGTTAAAAGCAGGCATCCGCCGCTTACAAAGCAAACGACTTTTGCGGTAGAAACCTGAGCATTATAAAAAACCATTGACAATTCAGATGTTATTTCACTCTCAATTAACCGAACATCAAAATAAAAATTTAGGAACATTGTACATACAAGTACAGCACAACAAGCAATAATGGAAATGACGATGAGTTTTGAAGCATTTTTTATTCCAACAATCATACCATCACCACCCAATCTCATAAGCGGTCTTTTTCGTTTCATTTGTATAAATTTCAGATATTTTTCCGCTGTTCATTTTTATAACTGTGTTAGCCATTTCCGCAATATTCAGATTGTGTGTTACCAATATGATTGTAAAATCATATTCCTTTTGAAGTTTACAGATATAATCAAGAACCTGCCGTCCGGTTTCTTCGTCTAATGCTCCTGTCGGTTCGTCAAGAAATAAAATTCTCGGTCTTTTTGCCAAAGCTCTTGCAATAGATACTCTTTGCTGTTCGCCACCCGAAAGTTCGCTTGGATATTTATGGAGTTTTTCTCCCAGGCCAACTGCCTCAATGACGGTTTTATAATCTTTGTTATCTGCTAAGTCAGCACCCATTTTCACATTTTTATCGACGTTCATATTGGGCAGCAAATAATACTGCTGAAAAATAAATCCAACATTAGCCTTGCGAAATAAAGTCACTTCATTATCAGAAAGTGCTGTAATATCCTTTCCGTCATAAAACACTTTACCGCTGTCAGGGCGTTCAAGACCTGAAATTACATTCAAAAAAGTTGACTTGCCCGAACCTGACGCACCGAGAATAACCACAAAATCATTATCCTCAATATCAAGACTAACACCCTTTAATACTTGAAATCGACTTTCTCCGTTTCCGTATGATTTTAGGATATCTCTCACTTTAATCATTATTTTCTTCCTCCTTTATCTTTTTCAAAATGCTCATACATACCTCAGTAATCATTGTACTAATTTCTTCGTCTGTAAAGCGGCACATTTTTGTGGCACAAAGCGATGCAATTCCGTGTGTATATATCCAAAGATGATGATATAGCTTTTTCGCAGATGACTTGCAAATTTTGTAATCATCTTGAATTGACAATAGTATTTGCTCATAACTTTCATCTATCAGCGGAAGCACACCTGATAAGTCGGGAATTTGTTTTTGCTCCGTCATAAAGAGGAGCTGAAAAAGTTTTGGCTCATTAATAGAAAAGAGAATATATTGCGAACCTACGCCCTTGAAAGGGTGCACCGCTGCTAAACCTTTATCGACATATTCTTTATACAAAGTTTTAGCAGCCTCAATCATAGCCTGCTGAACTTCTTCCATATTTTTGAATACAGTAAAAATCGGTCTCGCTGAACTGCCGAGGTATATCCCTAAGGCTCTGGAAGTTAAGGTTTCAAATCCATCTATTTTGACAATATTTAATGCAGCTTCAATAATTTCATCTCTTGTGAATTTTGCTTTTGGCGGCATATCCTGATTCCTCCTCTCTTTCTAAATCATATGTTTTACATCATATGATTTATTATAATCAGAATTACTGAAAAGTCAATAGGAGGCAGCGATTTTAATACGATACCTTTTAAGTAGACAATGGAAATAACTATACTCTCCTTTGCACATGCTCGTATGTCATTTATTCTCTGTATCCATTTTCTGACTTCAGCTGTTTCCGTGATATCTTGTACTTGTTTCATCTGCTCTATAAGCCTTTCCATGCGCTCCTGCGCCTGTTTATCCATATCAGGTAAGCGTTCAGCCTGCCGCTTGTAAGTAGCGTTGTATATGTATTTCTGCGATATTTTTTCAGATACCGCAAATGTGGCTGTCTCCATAAACCAATAGGTTGTGTATTTTCGTCTGGTAAAGTAAGACAAGAAATATAATAATCCCCTTGCATCTCATACTAAAAACCGTTGCTTTCATCATAAATACTTGTTATCAGCTTTTTTTGTCCTTGAATTTGTCTTTATAAGCGGTCAGGGAAAGAGTAAACTTGTATGACAATCATATAAAGGAATAAGGCGGACACATTGCAATACATTTGGGGATACCCCTTCCCCCAAATTGGTACTGAGAATACGGTAATTTAAATAATTTATGAACCTCTCCCAAGAACGCAAAAAACCCCTGAAGAGCCCATTCTATGGGATTTTCAGGGGTTCGTAAATCAATTTTTCTCAGAAGTTTACTGATTCATCTGTTTTGCGAACTTTCCTCTTTTTGTGTTCTGGTCGCATATCCCCAGAACTATGTATTTTACTGGCTTTGCTGTGATTTTTGACTGCTCTAAGCCAGCGGCTTTTCAACCGTATCCCCCAAATTTTATTTTGGGGGAAAATTCATTTTGCTTTATAAAAATTCCGATTTCTGACTTTTCAAATTTGGGGGATAGCCATTCTCCATTTGGGGGAATTTGGGGGATAGGATTCTTCCCCCAACTCTTACTCAATTTAATTTCTAAGCAGATATTTAAGAGACATCAAAAAAATTTTTTCATTAGTCCTCACTATACTGACTTCCAAACTTATCATAATATTTGTTAGGATCATTTAAATATTCAATAAGTTCTTCCAACACGATACAATAAAAAACTCTCTGATTAGAAGACATGCTATCAAACATTTCATGGGTAATACCATGATACGGTCGCCTATCTCTATAATCAGGCAGCAAATAAGATATTGTCTGAAATCTCTCTTTCCATCTTCCTTTTCCCATTGTCCACACTACAACTAAACCCAAATCCTTTGGATGCTTATCCTCATTGTCAAAATCCTGTATAAGTGCATCAAAACTAAATTTGTATTCAAGAAAACCAGGGGCTGTTTGTATCCCGGATTCAATAATGGCTTCTGGTTCCACTCCTAAAGGATTACTTATTTCATTAAAATAATGATTTTCCATTGGTTCTAAAACACGTATTCTAAAAACGCCATCATATTTCACAAATGTGCTTGCTGCCATTAACTCAATTGAACGTATCACACCACCCGCCAATAATTGATTAAATAGAACCACTACATCCTGTTCACTTATCGGAGTTGATGTCATAGAAATCTTTTTAGTAGGTAAAAAGAATACTTGATTTTTAATAAGTAAAGGATTCTCTTGCTCATGATTTTCTATTTCCCTTATATAATCATGTAGCTGTTTAGCATCGTTATCTCTACGATTATATTTTCCATCGGCAGATAGAAGCCGTTTCCAACCACTTAATCCCAAGCTTACAATCATAGTAGAAATTTTTTCTGACAGCACTTTTAATTCTGGCTGAAATCCTTTTCTTCCTAAATCTGGTTCAGCCCCTTCAAAATGCACTATAACTTGAGATTGTTTTTGATGCCCAATGCTTGAAGTTAATGGAATTTGCAATGCCGAACCTTGGATCATATGATCTGTAGCTAATTGTAACCCATAAGATACACAATTTGCTCCTTTCCTAGCTTTAATAAATTTTTCATTAATATCTGACCATCTGTCCACTGAATTACAAAAAAATCCATATGCCATAATATTATAATCCTCTAACATTTGAATTTCGTCAGAAGACAACGTTTTTGACCGTTCTGCCAATTTTATTATATCATTTGTTTGAAAAAATCTATAAAGACCTAGTTTTTTATTAAATCTCTGAGGAATATTTGTCCCATCTCTTCCTTTTTCTATTTCTGCTTTTTGCCATGCAATAACATCTTCAATATTAATAGATGTATGTTTCATAAACATATGTGGATAAAAAAATTCTGCATGATTATTCTCTATTCTCGTTGTCTTTCCTCTTATGTCTTTTACACATAAATCATAAAATACTTTTGAATCACTTCCATCTATAGTCAAATGTCCTAAAGGTGTATTCGTTAATAACACATAATTCCAGCTCTCTGCCGTATTAACTCCTATCCAGGCTAAATCCTTGATTTTATTACCGTTTTCATCTTTAAAAAATAATTTAAAAGACGTTCCTTGATCAAATGGAAATGCTTTATCTTCACCATCCTTACACTCAACAAATGGCA
This sequence comes from Lachnospiraceae bacterium, assembly GCA_910575605.1. GTDB lineage: Bacteria > Bacillota > Clostridia > Lachnospirales > Lachnospiraceae > CAPEBR01. Next base: position 35,774 of record CAJTEW010000009.1, on the reverse strand, counting down.
TATCTACATCTCCTGTTTTGTCATCTATCCACTTCTTGGCATTATTTATTTCAGCATACTGCTTAAAAGATGGCGTTTTAGTATACATCTGCATTTTACAAAAACCATATGCTAAATATGTTGTTCCTACACCTTTATTTCCTCTTGTGTGTCCATCTGTCTTATAAGAAACATTTGGAGACAAAAAAGCACGGAACTGTTCTTTTTCAAATCCTATTCCATTATCTGCTACATAAATACTGTTTTCTGATAAGTCTATATATATTTTTAGTTTTTTTCTATATTCGTTCTTTACAATATGTGCCATTCTATCTGTCGCATCCATTGCATTCTGTAGCAATTCACAAAAAGGATCATAATACCCAACATATGATTTCAAAATATTTCGTATTTGTTGTTTCGTACTACTTATAGCAAGTTTTCTATAATTTTCTTCTGCATTCATACTTATTATTTCCAAAGGATTCCATTTCTCCAAATAATTTTCCATTTTCGTTCTCCTATTATTATGATGTGTTTTTAAAAAATAATTCTCTTTAGGCAATTTCAGTATCTAATAATCAATAAAGGGTTGTTTATAATCTTTTTTTCCTATTCTACATATTATCAAAACCTAATATTACATTCTTCAAAAAAATCGAAGTAATTGCAAATACCTTTTTTGATCTACATCTGATTCCCTCTCTCCAAATATTTTAAAGCGGTTACAACCATTTTGATAAAAATCAAGAACTTTTACCACATTTTCACAATCCAAATACACAACACCTCCACCAACACAATACTGAACATGCTTCAACAACTCAAATGTTAAATCCATCAATTCATTTCCAGTAATCGAATATTTTTTCGGTACGGCATTGTTCTTTCCGAACTGTGCAATAAGGAATGCAGAAATATTGTATTTATTGGTATCCTTGTCCAAAGTCGCATATCTCAACAGCTTTTTACGAGCTGTATTACTAATATTAGAATTCGTAATTTCGATAGCCTTATGAGATAACGTATAAATCCCCACAAGAATGTTTTTATCCTCATTCGTTTTCTTCATAACAAGATATGTAATGGAAAGTTTCCTTTGTGCAAAATCAATGGATTTATTTCGTACAAAATCCTCCACTTCCCTATTTAAAGGACACGAAAAATCGGAGAGAAGCTTTGATAATTTCTCCTCTCCGATTGCTTTAAGCATGTCCTGAATATTTACTGCTATACAATCATTCATTCTCTCTATTCTCCATTCCCATGAACTTTCGTATTTCTCCTATATTAGTAACGAATGGAATAATGGGTTTGGAAGGTATCCTTTCTGGTTCATGCGCTGAAACATCTAATGCTTCTACAAAATCTTCCACCTTTTTAGGATCTGTAATCTTTATATTAGTAAGTATACTTGATGTTGCCATATCAACACCTCCTCACGAATTGAATTCTATCTTTATCTCTTTTTACTTATTATATGCAAAAAATATGTAAATTGCAATATTTTTTGTAGACAGACTCTGTACCCATCTTTCCAATTACTATTATAGAAAATACATAAAACCCCTGCAAATGGCATTCTCACACCACTTACAAGGGTTTTCATTCTCATATCTATTCGCCTGTTTTCGACAAATCTTTACTGATTCATCTGAGCAGCAACCTCAGCCGCAAAGTCCTCATTCTTCTTCTCAAGCCCTTCGCCTGTCTCAAAGCGAACAAATCTCTTAAGCTCTACCTTAGCTCCAACCTCTTTTGAAACCATCTCAAGATATTTTGCAACAGATTCTTTGTTCTCAGCCTTAACATACTCCTGTTCTAACAGGCAAACTTCTTTCAATTCTTTGTTAAGACGTCCAGTAATCATCTTCTCAATAATGTTTTCCGGCTTATTTGCATTCTTCGGATCATTCTTAGCCTGAGCAATGAGAATCTCCTTCTCATGCTGCTTATAATCCTCCGGCACCTCGTCTGTAGAAACATACTTTGGGTTCAAGGCTGCAATCTGCATAGCCACATTCTTAAGAGCCTCTTTCACTGCATCAGAGCTATTTTCTGTCTTGGCCTCAACAAGTACGCCAATCTTGCCTCCTGCATGGATATAAGATACAACTACTCCATCCTCAGAAACAATCTTCTCAAATCTTCTGATGTTCATATTCTCGCCGATCTTTGCAATCATAGCTGCCAGCTTGTCCTGAACAGTTACGGAAGTGTCAAGTGCCCATGCTTCTGCCTTAAACGCATCAATATCTGCTGCATCTGTATCAGCCGCCTGCTCTACGACTTCCTTTACATATGTCTGGAACACTTCATTCTTAGCAACGAAATCCGTCTCTGCATTAACCTCTACAATTGCTGCTACCTTATCACCATTCTTAATTGTTGTTGCAACAATACCCTCTGCGGCAATTCTTCCCGCTTTCTTCTGAGCAGTTGCAAGACCTTTCTCACGAAGGAATTCAACAGCCTTGTCGAAATCACCGTCTGTCTCAGTTAGCGCTTTCTTGCAGTCCATCATTCCTGCGCCTGTCATCTCTCTTAACTCTTTTACCATACCAGCTGTAATTGCCATCTTCTATTCCTCCTCAGCTGCCGCATCTTCATTATATACTTCCTCAGCAGCGTCCTCATAATATGCATCCTCTTCACCTGTTGCTCCCTGGTTAGCCTCAATAACAGCATCCGCCATCTTAGAAACAATTAACTTAACTGCACGAATTGCATCATCATTTCCCGGAATTACATAATCTAATTCCTCTGGATCACAGTTTGTATCAGCAATTCCGATAAGCGGGATGCCAAGTGTATGTGCTTCCTGAACGCAGATTCTCTCCTTTTTAGGATCAACTACAAAAATTGCATCCGGGATTCTCTTCATCTCTTTGATTCCGCCAAGATTCTTCTCAAGCTTTTCCCATTCCTTCTTAATCTGGATAACTTCCTTTTTGGGCAGCACATCAAAGGTTCCATCCTCTGACATTCTCTCAATCTCCTTAAGACGTGCAACTCTGCTCTTAATTGTCTTAAAGTTTGTGAGCATACCACCAAGCCATCTCTCGTTTACATAATACATTCCACAGCGTTCTGCCTCTGCTTTGATAGCATCCTGCGCCTGCTTCTTTGTTCCTACAAAAAGAATGGTTCCGCCCTCTGCTGCGATATCTGCCACTGCATTGTAAGCCTCGTCAACCTTGCCTACTGACTTTTGAAGGTCAATGATATAGATACCATTTCTTTCTGTGTAAATGTATGGAGCCATCTTAGGATTCCATCTTCTTGTCTGATGTCCAAAATGAACACCTGCTTCCAAAAGCTGTTTCATTGAAATAACACTCATGTTTTTTTCCTCCATTTGGTTTTAGTCTTCCGCATACTGTAATTTTCCTCCGCAACCGGTCTGTATATTCAGACTTAGGCACCTGCCGGAATATAATATGCGTGTTTTTTCACAACGTGGATAGTATAGCATAGAAGTAAGGGAAATACAAGTTTTTTTGGATTTCTAAAGTAAAATTTTGCAAATATAATTGCCTTCATTCTACTACGTATCATCCAGAAAAATGACTCCCTTCAACATTATTTCTGTTGATATGGATGCCTTCTGGAGCAGAGGGTTAAATGCCTAACCCATTCAAGTAGTTCTACATAAATAGAAAGTCGATAAATTGCCAAATACTCTACACTGATTTGTATATAGTATGAAATAACAGATGAAGTTCCATTAAGATTTACAGTAACAAATATCTAATTCTTACAAACAATTTGAGAAACACAAAGCAAAATGATGCGCATAAAAAACGACTGTATATTTTTTACAGTCGTTTTTCATCACTTCATTTTAGATATTTAATTTGTTTATTTAGTAATTGGAATATTAAAACAACTTTCTTCTAGTAACGTACGAAAATCATTCCTCCCTGTACTGGTCCAATTTTAACACTTTCTCCTGGCTGCGGAGCGTGGATCATCTGTCCGCCTCCAATATAAATACCACAATGATCCCAGTTCGTACATACATCTCCCGGCTGCGGATCACTTACCTGCGGCCATGTCATGAAAGTATATGTTGTCCCAAGACGCCCATATCCGCCAGTCAGACAGTACCCTACAAGACCAGAACAGTCAAAAGAACCCGGACCGGTTGCTCCCCATACATAGGGAAGTCCAATACATCCATAAGCACGGTCTACAACCGCATTTCCTGTTACTGCATTGTACGGAGGCTCTACATAACTGTCATTTCCATAGCTGTCATTTCCTCCGCCGCCTCCAGAAATCGGCGAATCAGAGGAAGTCACCTGATCCTGAATCTGATTCTGCTGTGCCTGCGCTTCTTCCTGTCTCCTCTGTTCTTCTTCCTGACGCTTACGCTCTGCCTCTAATGCAGCTGCTACAGCTTCCTGAATCATCCCATCCAGATTCTCTATCTCATCACTTTTCTCTGCAATTGTTGTATTTAACTCCTGAGACTGTGCCTCATACTCTACCTGAAGATTCTCAAGCTCCATCTTCTTTTCTTCCAGGCCGGTCTTAATATCTTCAACCTCCTGCACCGTATCCTCATATTCATGAAGCATGTTACGGTCATATGTATGTACCTTCTGAGCATACTCAACTTGGTTGAGCAATTCTGAAATACTTCCCGAAGACGCAACCTTCTCGAGTGCAGAACCATTCCCTTCTTCATACATGTACTTAATACGAAGCTTCATATCCTCATACTGCTGCTTTTTCTTCTTCTCTGCCACAGTCAGATCTTCTTCTGCCTGTATCAGCTTCTCACCTGTAGAAATAAGCTGGTTCTGAAGCTCATTCATCTTCGTCATAAGTGTATTAAGCGTTGTCTGCAGATCACTAACCTCGCTCTCTGCTGCCGCTTTTTTATTCTTAAGTTCATCTACTGACGGCGTCGCCGAAACAGTCATTATCATTAAAGAACTCATCACAACAGATGCAATAAGCGCTCTTACCAGTCGTCTCTTCATAATCTCACCCATCCTTACCTAATTATTCATCAATCTTCCAAGCTGCATTTATACGTCTCCCTCAAAACAATACAACTTTACTCCCACATGCATAACTAGAATACTACAACTTTCGATTGATTTCAATAATTTTTTTCAAATTAACAGATTTTTACTATATACCTGCTGTTACCAATAACGTACAAAAGTCGGTGTACCAACATCATAAACATTTGATATCTTCACCACATCATTCTCCTGGGGTGCATGAATCATCTGGCCGTTTCCAATGTAAATACCTACATGGCCCGGATAATATACCACGTCTCCCGGCTGCGGGTCACTTACCGCTCCGCCTGCCCCCTGGGACTCTGAATAATGGTCCAGGGAAACACCGGCTGCATTATGGCAATACATTACAAGCCCGGAACAGTCAAAGCCTGAAGGGCTAGCTCCTCCCCATACATAAGGAACGTTCAGCTGACTGTAAGCTGTACTTACAATAATCTGTGCAAGAGAAGAATCTCCTGTGCCGCTGTAAACCGGATTCGTAAATCCGCCGCCTGAAGGATCGCTCTGTGTTTCACCCGCGTTACCGGCTGCTGCTCCGCCAGGAGCCACAGCTGACTGTTTCTGTGTAACTGCCGCAAGAGCCTCCTTAAGAAGCTCTCCAATATTATCAACCTCTGCCTGTTTTGCGGCTATCATCTCATTCAGATTATTCTCCTCCGCCTCAAAATCTGCCTTCATGGCCTCCATGCTCTTCTGCTCTTCCTCCAGCGCTGTCTTAAGTGCATAGACATTCTGTCTGGCCTCAATATAATCTGTCAGCTTATCTCTGTCGTAACTATGTACGTTCTGGATATACTCTGCTTTATTTACAAGATCGGTAAAACTTTCTGCAGTCATAAGAGCTTCTAAAAGACTTCTGTCTCCCTGCTCATACAGGAAGCGGATACGAAGCTTCATGTCTTCATACTGTCTTTTCTCTGTCTCTTGTGCTTCTGCCAGTTCTTCCTTTGCCTGAATCACTTCTTTTCCTTTGTCGACTAAATTCTTCTCAAGCTGGCTGATCTTTCCTATCGTTTCAGTAAGCTGAATCTTAAGCGCATCTACGTTCTCCTGTGCTGCTTGCTTTTCCTGCTCAAGCTCACTAACTTCTGGTGCTGCTATAACCGGGGTTACCATCACTGTACCTGCAAATGCAGCAACAAGTACAATCCTGCCAAATTTCTTCATATCTAATCTTCCTTCTATACTAACTATTTTCGTCATATACAGCTAGATTATGACACAGTTACCCCATCTATACCCCACATCTAGATTGATTATACATGAGCAGGTACATTTTTGCAACATATTTTAACATTTTTGTAACATTTTTCTCCCAAGATATATTCTCGGATTCATTCACCGAGTATTAAGATTCAATTATTCCTTCAGACTTAAATTCATCTAGCGGTCTGCCTTCCCGTGTTGCCCATGCTACAAGAAACCAACCTAACAAGATCCGTCTGAACAGTATATTCACTTCGTGGCGCCCCTGCCATCATCATACGTCCTGTTTTTTATCTTTTTTCAGTGAGAGTCAGTGAAAACTTCACAAACACCGCCCCAAACACTCCAGTCATGGATTCTTTTCTGCCCTTTCCTTAATCTTATCTACATTTCTCCGGATAGTATTAATCTCTCCGTTATGTACAATAAACCGGTCGGGATGGGCGCGCTCCCAGCTTGGATTCATGTCCGTACTGAACTTGGAGTATACCAGGGTATTTCACACCTCTTTTTTCACAATTACTTCAAACTATATTTTTGCCTGATTTTTTAGTTCCTCCTGAGGGAAAAAGAACTTTCCCATCACATAATCTCTTTCAAAACCTAAAAAGATGCCGAAAGGCTTACAAACCTTGGAGAAAAATCTGTGAGAAATCTGTAACAGAATTCCAACTCCATTGCCTGTCTTACCTTCGGCATCCTTTCCAACCCTATGTCCTAATTTTCAACAGTTTTTAATGCGTCCTTATTCTAGAAGAAGCTGTCAGAAGACGCCGTTATGTCAGGAAATGCAGGATCCATCCTCTGCATAATTACATATATCGTGGAAGCGGAGGCAGCACAGATAACCGTCACAATTCCAATACGCATTATATCCTCAAGCATCCAGTCAAACCACTGATAATATGTTCCTGCCACTGCCAGTATATTAGCCGTAACATGTCCGATAACCGGAGCCATGACTGAGCCATACTTTTCGTAAACATACGACAGCATCATTCCCATGGTAAACCCATACAGGCCCTGTACCAGATTGCCGTGGGTAACTGCAAAAATCAAAGAGGAATAAAGAGCTGCAGACAGAAACTTTACCCTCACACGCATACGCCGGTACATAAGCCCCCTATATGCCAGCTCCTCACAAACCGGCATCAGTATTCCCAGACATATAATCTGCATCCCAAACGAAGGCTGATAAAGCATCTCCATCGTATCCTCATAGGATGCACTGTAGGAAGATAGATTGGTAAGGAATATCAAATTATTAAGCCCCAGACACATTGCCGCTGCAATCCCTACAATCAACGGATATTTCCACAGTGCCGCCTTTTTTACCGGAGTTTCCCCTGCCCGGATTCGTTCCTTCACTCTATCTCGGTGCATCAGAAACAAAAAAACCGGAATCGTAATAACCGCTGCAGCACCTTCCATGGGAACAGCAAAGTCCATAGCCCACTTAAGTACCTGTGCGGACATCTCCCGCATCCTGTCCGCATTATTCATAAACTCCATAAGGGCCTGCGTATCACCCGCCATCTCCTGCCCTGCAATGTATCTCCATACAAGCGCAAATGCAAACATCATACTTAGAATAATAGAAATACCAAACTTTATAAGTAAAGGAGACCATATATTCCACATATGCTTTCCATAGCTTTGATTCCGTTCCATGTAAAACCTCTTTTCCCAAATATTATTATGTATATCCTACTATTCTACTTCCAGTTAGAGAAAGTTTCAATTAAAAAAAGATAAATTTTTCGAAGGATTTTAGAGAAAGGACAGTCCTTTGCACGCACCTAAAAACAAACCTTAAATTACATATTCTTCTTGACATTTCCCCCATCCCGCATTATTCTTATAACGTATCTAGGGGCGCTGAATAAGGCTGAGATGTATGCGTTTATGCATGCAGACCCTTCAAACTTGATCCGGGTAATGCCGGCGTAAGGAAAGGAGAATTTCATAATGTCAAAAAATTATTCTAACACTGGCAGAAGTGTATCTGCCACAACTGACACTGTCAAAAAACTTGTTTTTTCTGCTATGGGGATTGCCCTTGGAATGGTCACTTCCTACATAAAGGTATGGGAGATGCCAATGGGAGGTTCCGTCACACTTTTATCCATGCTTTTCATTTGTCTTATCGGGTTCTGGTTCGGACCAAGATATGGGATAGCAGCCGGAGCTGCATACGGAATTCTGCAGTTTGTTATAGACCCTTACATGCTGTCTGTCCCACAGGTTCTTTTTGACTACCCGTTTGCATTCGGAGCTCTCGGTTTATCCGGATTCTTCCGAAATCAAAAATACGGCCTCCAGCTCGGATACATAGCCGGAGTCCTCGGAAGATTCCTCTTCTCTACACTATCAGGAGTATTCTTCTTCGCCGCATACGCTCCCGAAGGAATGAATCCTCTCATCTACTCCTCCCTCTATCAAGGAAGCTACTTGGGCACTGAAGGAATTGTTACACTTATAATAATATCCCTTCCTCCAGTAACAAAAGCACTAAACATAGTAAAACAACAAACCAGGAGCTAACCCTCAGGCCGCTAGGTCACCCCGTATCTGCGGGGCCGGCCGGGCGGCCGTCTTTCCTTTTACAGCTTAATTTTCACCACATCTACATCCAGCTCCCACAAAAATTTATCCAAATCTTTAAAAGATAAAAATACAGTTGCTGTATTCTCCAGTGGATGAATCCCCAGACTTTTACATCTGCTCAAATCCTTGTCAATAAAAAATTCCACTGCATGGTCCACATCATTCATGAGCCCGAAAGGCGATACGCTTCCCTGCTTTAATCCGAGATATTTCTCCAGTCTGTCCTCTGAGGCAAAGCTTAGGTTTCCGCCGCCAAGCTGCCTGCCAAGAGCTTTTAAATCTACCTTTTTCTCCTCCTCACAGGTGACAAGAAAATGTCTCTTTCCTTTAGAGTCACGAAGAAACAAATTTTTACATAAGGTGCCTTTTTCCGGCAGCCCAAGTCTGTCCATATCCTCCATTGTATGAACCGGCTCGTGTTCAACCACCTCATACTTGATTTTGAGTTTGTCTAGAGCATCATATACTCTTTTTTTCTGATCTTCCATATATATCTCCTTTTTATTTTATTCTAATGAAGCAAAGAGCTGGTCTGCCGCTGCCTCATAGTCCTTCATCCGCTCTGTTTTCTTTATCCTTTTAAGCTCTTTTTCTCCCTCTGAAAACAGGCTGCCCATATAACACCAGATTTCCTTCATTTTAAACAGCACATTCTTTTCTCCGAAGTCAAGCGCCCTGTAATCCTCCAATATCTTATCATGGAAGGCCCGAAGGCGCCCGGCGTCCACAGGCTCTTCTCCCTTTATTTCGCCCAGAAGTCCTGGATTTTTTATAATTCCGCGTCCCAGCATGACTGCAGAAAGCTTTGGATATTTTTCAACAATCTGCCCGTAATCCTGGCCACGGAAAATGTCTCCATTATAGCAGAGAGGGTTTTTACTCTCTCTTACTGCCTCTGTAAATACGGAAAGTCTCGGTATGTTTTTATAGAAATCCTGCTGCACTCTTGGATGAATGATCAGCTCCTTTACCGGATATTTATTATATATTTGAAGAAGTCTTTCGAACTCCTCTGGTGAATCCTTCCCGATTCTTGTCTTAATGGAAATCTCTGTTTTGGCCTCACTATAAATTCTGTCAAGGAATCCTTCCAGTTCTTCCGGCTTTGCCAGAAAACCGGAACCACGGTATTTTGATACAACAGTTTTTGAAGGACATCCAAGATTTAGATTTATTTCTCTGTATCCAAATCTCTGCAGTTTTTTTACAGTAGCAAGGAATCCGTCTGCATCATTGCTCAAAATCTGCGGCACGAGACACATTCCCTCATTATGCTCTGGGAGAATTTCTTTAAGCTCCTTTATACTGAATCCCTTCTTTGTATGCGGTACAAGAAAAGGGGTGAAATATTTATCCGCAGGCATAAAACACTGATGATAAGCATTCCGGTAAATATACGTCGTAATTCCTTCCATTGGTGCAAGATAATATTTCATACCTTAAGCTTCCTTCTGCCCTTCACATTTTTTATATAGCCAGTATACTCCGTACGCAGGAATATTCACACCTCTGGCCTCCATTTCACGGCCTGTTATTAAATCAGTATATATGCCGTCCTCCTCATTGATCCACGCAGTTTTATCAAACTCGCTGAAATTAAAAAGTGCAATCAGCTTTTCTTCCTCATTGGCACGGATAATACCAAGAATGGATTTATCCCATGTATCCACAGTCCATACATCTGCATCACCGCAGAAAACCTTCTTTCTCATACGAACAGTTTCCAGCTTTTTTAGCCCGTCAAAGATTCTCTGCTGCACAGTACCCTTCTGTTTCCTGAATTTTTCATTCTCCCACTGGAACTTTCCTCTGTGGAGATACCGGGAATCCTCCCATTTTTTCGGGTCCTTGTGATAAGTATAATCATTTTCCTGTCCGATCTCATCGCCGCTGTAAATAACCGGAATCCCAGACTGTACAAGCATGTAAGCATGAAGCATAAGATCCAGGCGGACCGCACGGTCCAAAGCCTCGTCATCCTTCTCATATGCCGCCTTCTCAATACCACTAAGAGAAGCCGTTGTCCCACACAGCCTTGCATCCCCTGATGCAGGGTCTGAATTATATAGCTCCCCTCTTGCAAAGGAACCCGGATATTGTCCCGTAAGAAAATTATTCAGATACCGCTTATGGCTTACCTCACCAATTCCAAACTGCATCAGCCACAGATAATCAAGTCCCCAGCCAATATCATCATGACAGCGTAGATAATTGAGAAATACATAATCCTTAGGCAGCGTATTTACCACATTCATCTGCTGCTTTAAAAGCATGGCATCCTTTGTTGCAACACTATGCCAGGTAGTAGCCATAGTTGTAACATTGTAAAGCATATGACACTCTGGCTTCTCCACACTTCCAAAATAAGGAACCACTTTATCCGGAGCCATAACAACCTCGCCTAGGAGCAGAACCCCCGGACACACTATTTCCGTAATAATACGCATGATGCGCACAATACTGTGTACCTGTGGTAGATTGCGGCAGTTTGTACCAAGCTGCTTCCATATATATGGAACTGCATCAATCCTAATAATGTCAATTCCTTTATTTACCAGATTCAGCATATTATAAATCATCTCGTTTAACACAACCGGATTCCAGTAATTCAAATCCCACTGATATGGGTAAAAGGTAGTCATGATAAATTGCTCCATATCAGGAAGCCAGGAGAAATTTCCTGGTGCCGTTGTGGGGAATACTTCTGGCATGGTCTGCTCAAACTGTGCCGGGATATCATAATTATCATAGAAGTAATACCTGCTCTTATATTCTGGGTCACCCTGTCTTGCTCTCTTTGCCCACTCATGCTCCTCAGAAGTATGGTTCATGACAAAATCCAGACAAATACTGATTCCCCGTTTGTGACATTCGTCTGCAAGATTCTCCAAATCTTCCATTGTCCCAAGCTCCGGCTTTACCTTACGAAAATCTGAAACCGCATAGCCGCCGTCGCTTCTTCCCTCCGGTGAATCAAGAAGGGGCATAAGATGGAGGTAGTTTACATTACATTCTTCTATATAATCCAGCTTGCCGCGGACCCCCTTTAGATTTTCTGCAAAAGCATCCACATACATCATCATGCCAAGCATCTGATTTCCCTTATACCAGTCCGGGTTCTCTTCCCTGCTTATATCCATTCGTTTAAGCTCTGGCTTTCTCTCCTTATACCACCGGTACATCTCACCGCACAGGCTTTCAAACATATCTGTACGGCCGCTGTACAACTCATAATACAGCCACTTGAATTCATCATAGTATTTTAAAAAACGGTCTTTATACTCCTTGTTGTAAGAATCAATAGGAATTTGCATGGAACGTCTCCTCCTGTAACATTTTCTGTCACTGTCCACACTATGGGCAGCAACTATTTTCTCTCATATATTTTACCACTTTCCATTCTTCATCTCAAGACAAACGCCCTGCCTATTCTCCAATAATCTTAATCAACACCCGCTTATCTCTTTTTCCGTCAAATTCGAAATAAAAGATCTGCTCCCATGTCCCAAAATCCAGTTTTCCGTCCGTAACTGCTACAACTGTCTCCCGTCCCATAATGGTTCTCTTTAAGTGCGCATCTGCATTATCTTCGTAGCCGTTATGCCTATATTGGCTATATGGCTTTTCTGGCGCCAGCCCTTCCAGCCATTTTTCATAATCCTGATGAAGTCCGTTCTCATCATCATTAATAAACACACTGGCTGTAATATTCATAGCATTTACAAGTACCATTCCTTCTTTTATCCCACTTTCCCTGAGCGCCTGCTGTACTTTATCCGTAATGTTGACAAGTCCCCTCCTTACAGACAAACGAAAATGTAATTCCTTACGATATGATTTCATAATTTTTTCTCCTCATTTTTTAAACTTCGTGACTATTTTAACATACTTATAGGAAATAATACAGACCCTGCTATATTAAATACAAAGCTCCAATCTTATATTGACTTTATTCCACTGTAGTAGTATGCTGAAATCTGATAATTCAAGACAAGACTTTGTCTTTATCCAGCACAACATTGGTTCTTTAGCGCAAAGTCCATAAGAAAGTGATTCAGGAGTAAGCTTATGAAAATTATAAAACAAACTGGCATTATATTTACCATCTGCTGGCTGAGCATCATTATACAGCAGATTCTTCCCTTACCGATTCCTGCAAGCGTAATCGGACTTATTCTTCTTTTTTTCTGTCTGCTTTCTAGACTACTTAAGGTAGAGCACATACAGGAAAAATCGGACTTTCTCTTATCCAATATGGCATTTTTCTTTATACCTGCCGGAGTGGGAATGATGAACTATTTCGATATTTTAAAGAAAAACTGGTTTTCTCTTCTAATCATTTGTATCCTGTCAACGCTGATTACCTTTGCAGTCACTGCATTCAGCATCAGATTTACTTTAAGCCTAACGAAACGGAGGAAATAGAACATGTCGGAAATATTTGAATCGCCGTTTTTTGGCATTGCACTGAGTATTTTCGCTTTCTGGTGCGGACAAATGCTCAACAAAAAGACCGGACTGCTAATATTAAACCCGTTAATCATCGCTATTGTCCTGATTATCGGCATTTTACTGCTTTTTAAAATTCCTTATGAAGCCTACCAGCAGGGCGGAAGTATTATTAATATGTTCCTTGCCCCCGCAACAGCATGTCTTGCGGTTTCGATTTATGCAAAAATACAGATTTTAAAAGATAACTGGCTTCCCATCCTTATTGGCTGCTCCTGTGGCTCTCTTGCTTCTATGTTGAGCGTCTATGGGTTATGCCGGCTGTTCGGCCTCGATGATGCCATGACTGCCTCTCTGCTTCCAAAATCTGTTACTACTCCTATTGCAGTCAGCATTGCAGAAAGCCACGGTGGGGTTGTACCAGTAACTGTTGTTGCTGTTATTTTTACAGGAATTCTTGGCAGCATCCTGGCCCCTGTCCTTATAAGGCTGTTCCATGTAAATGATTCTATGACCGCAGGTCTGGCCATCGGAGCCTCAAGCCATGCTATCGGCACCTCAAAGGCACTGGAAATTGGTGAAACCGAAGGTGCAATGAGCGGTCTGGCTATTGGAATCTGCGGAATTATAACCGTAATTCTCTCCTTATTTTTATAAATTTTTCTCCCCAGCTGCATATGCAGAATTTTTAAGGCTGACGTTAAATGCCATCTCCTTTTCTAAGCAGCGCCTTCCTCTCCCGGTAATCCGGCAGCACCTCTTCTACAATTCTCCAAAATGCCTTTGAATGATTCATCTCTATCCGATGCGCCAGCTCATGTACTACAACATAGTCCAATGTTCCCTCTGGCATAAGCATAAGCTTCCAGTTAAAATTCAGATTCCCTTTACTGCTACAGCTTCCCCATCTCGTCTTTTGCTCTCTTATCGTAATTCTGCCATACGAAATACCCATAATTCCTGCATAATACTCCACACGCTCCGGAATAAGCTTTTTCGCCATATCAATCCCTCGCTTGCGCATCTCATCTGTAATCACACACTGCTTTTCCTCCACCCTGCGAACTTTTTCCTGCTGCGCCTGAACCCATTCACTCTTCTGCGCAAGAAAACGCTCTATCTGACTTCTAGCTGTCCCATATGGCGACCGCACCACTACGCACCCATTTATCTTTACCTGAATAGCAATCGTTTTTCTGGAAGAACGAATCCATTCATAGTCAGCAATCCCTTTTCTCATTTTTATTTCCTTCCCTTCCACTCTAAAATTTTACCACACACTCTTCTTTACAGCAACACTCGAAAAGCCATATCGAATAAGCAGCATCACCAATACACAATCTGGCATGCATTTTTATCTTGCAATATTCCCTTTCTTTTGATAAACTAAGAATTAAAGAGGTGATTTATATGGATATACCAGCATTATCGACTTATATGTCGATGAATAATTTAAGCCTGAATATGGACATTGCCGTAATGTCCAAGGTACTTGACACAGCAGAAGCCACCGGCCAGGCACTCGTACAAATGGCAGATGCTATAGAGGGTCTTGGAGAAAATATTGATATTATGGCATAACAGACTGTAGACAAAGCTGGTGCTGGGGATAATCCCCAGCACCAATTTTTTATAATTATCGGTCGTTTCATAAAATTTATTAAAAGATCAAGAAAACAAATTCATCACTTAATCACAGTATATGATTTTCGAAGGACCAGGGTCAAAATCCTGGTTTTTTCTTTATTTTTCAAAACAGAAAAAGTAAATAAATACTTATAAACAAATGTCTCGACATAATATGACAAAATGTTCCATCCTGCCGCACTCTCAAACCTCGATATTGTTTGCATATCTGACCTATTACAGATACAATATAAAAAAGAGGAGGTGAAATCATGGAAATTTTGTCAAAAAGACTCCGTCAGCTTCGCCAGGAGCAGGATATGACGCAGAAAGAACTTGCATTCTTATTACATGTACAGCGCACCACCGTTGCCGGATATGAAACCAAAAACCGGCATCCTCAGTTAGATATCATCGTTAATATTGCCAATATCTTTGGGGTAACTACAGATTATCTGTTAGGACGTACAGATAAAAGGCATTAAACGATTAAAATATGTTTTTCATGGCTGCAGCCTTTTCTCTTTCTGGTAAAATTTAATATAGGTTTTCTGTCTGTTTTTGTCGAATTACATCTAATTTTATCTAATAATGTCTATTTATTTCCTTTTATTTCCATTTTTGTAATTTATCATATACAATAATTTCATTTCATAATTATATTTAAGGGGGGAACTATTATGGATACAATCCACAAACTTGTCTTTCGCCTCGGTATCCGCTCAACATACCAGGGATTCCGTTATCTTACTTATGCTTTATATCTCTGCCAACAGAATGAGGATTATCTTCTGTCCGTTTATAAGCATCTGTATTTAGACATCGCACAATACTATAATGTAAGCAGAGATAGTGTAGAACATTGTATACGAACGGTGGTCACAATATGCTGGGAAAAAGGAAATCGGGAATTTCTTATCGAAATGGCTGGCTATGAGCTGACTCAAAAACTAACTAACAGCGAGTTTATCGATATTCTACATCACTATTTGAAAACACACAAGGACCGCCTGAACTGACAGGCGGTCCTTCAACCCTTTATATCTCATTCTCCCAGGCCGCTCTCCACAGCCTCTACCATTGCTTTTAAAGCATCTTCCTCACCGTTCCCGTCGCAGACCAGAGTAATCTCATCACCAGATTTAATACAGGCACCGAGAACACTCAACACACTTTTTGCATTCGCACTTGTATTGTCATATTCAAACATAACTTTACAGTCAAATTTGTTTGCCATATTACAAAACAAACCTGCGGGCCTCAGATGAAGACCTGTTGGATTACTTATTACTACTTTTTGTCTTACCATACCACAATCCCTACTTCCTTTTTTCTAGTATAACACTAACCGTCAAAGACTTTTCAAGCTCACATCCTTCTGGAAGCTCAACCTTCACTGGAACTTTATAATTACCGGCTTCCGTGTACTCAGACAAGTCAATACTTATACTATTATCCACTGTAAGCTTATCTAATATATTCCTAGGCCCTCTTACCTGCACCACCAGTACATCTACTGTTTCATACTTTAGAGATAGATCCTCATCTAATCCATTAACTACTAACGTCCCCAGCGAAACGTCATATGTTTTCGTCCCGTCTTTCTCAATTGAAATTGTTACAACAACAGAACCCGCATTTGCATCTACCAGTCTTACCGTGTCAGGAATAAACTCTGTAATATCTACCACACTCTCTGTTCTGGCAATCAGTCCGTCAAATGATAACGCTGATGAAGGAATCTCTATCTCATCAAGAGCAGCCAACGCTTCTTTTACCCCTGACACTTGAATTTCCCGCGGCTCATATGTGATTCCAGCAAAATTATATCCAGCGGCCGCCATAATTTCTGATGTGTCAAAAAGAAGAGGAACACTCTTTGTTTTTAAAAGCTGTACACTTACCGCCACGCCATCAACACCAAGGTTATTTGCAAGAAGAGACTGATCTATTACATTATTTTCATCATCGTATAATACAAGTTCTGACGGAAGTACTGTATCAGTGGATAAGCCAGACACGCTTACTGCCGCCTCAACCCTGCTAATCTTACTAATAACAGATACTGGACCTCTAATCGAAATATTTTCAGGGACTGCCTTTATTTCGCCCAGTGCATACCCATCCCTTACTGTTCCTGTAGTCGCTGGAACAATTGGGAATTTCTTTGTCTGTTCCTCTTCAAGCCTGACCTGAAGATTTCTTGGCGTAGTATAGGCATCTTTATATTCACCTTCATACCCGTTAATTAGTACATCAATCGGAATCTGCGTATTAAGTGTCAATTCCTTCATATCAGCCACTGCAACTATATTATCACTTTTTATTCTATTAAGAACGGAACGGTTAGCACTTACTGTTACACTTACAAGCTGTGTATTATCCACTATCTGATAAGTCTGGTTTGCTTCTGCTAAAACTTCTTCATTTATTACACTAACCGGAATATTATGATAAGTCTGTGTTGTCTCTGGATCGTCAATGTTAACCACTATAAACCACAGCATAGCAGCCGAGAGGAAGGCTAACACCTTAAGACCAATATTATTCATCAGCCCTTTTTTCATTCTTATGCATTCCTTTCCACAACGTTGCCCATCTATTAGTTTCAAGCTTTCTGTCCTGAATATTAGAAAGCTTCTCCTGCAGTTCTTCCCTAGTTACTCTACGGTCAAGAAAACCTCCTTGTGCCACTGATACAGCACCGGTTTCTTCTGATACAACAATAATAAGTGCATCGCTTACCTCACTCATGCCTACCGCTGCTCTGTGTCTCGTTCCAAGGTCCTTGCTAAGTCCCATATTGTCAGATAAGGGAAGGTAACATGTTGCCGATACGATCCTATCACCACGAATAATAATCGCCCCGTCATGGAGCGGCGTATTATGTTCAAATATATTCATAAGTACCTGCATAGACACTACACAATCCATGTGTATCCCTGTACTTTCATATTCCGTCAAATGTATCGCCTGCTCAACAACAATCAGGGCTCCGGTTTTTACACGCCCCATATTATATACAGCATCAATAATGCTTTCCATTGTCTCCTCACTGAATCTTACACGTTCCCTGCCTGATTCAAAGGGTACAATAGACGTCAAAAACTTCCTTTCCCCAAGCTTTTCCAATGCCCTTCGAAGCTCCGGCTGAAATACAACAATCGCTACTGTTGCCAATACTGTAACTGAATTCTTTGCAATATACAGAATTGTATGCATTTTAAAAACAAAAGCGACCAAAATAAACACACCAAGAACAACTATTCCTTTAAGCAGCATCCATGCCTTTGTATTCTTAATCCATATCATCACATGATAGAGCATATATGACAGAATCAAAACTTCCACAATATCGGTTATTCGAATATCCGGAAGATACACGCCTGTCATGAATTCTCCCAGTACTGCTGATATATACCGTTCCATCTTGGTCACCTCCTTTTCTCAGCTTCTATATTATATCTTCGTCATTATCTGGCTGTTACTTAAGATTTAAATCCTGTTTCAGGCTCTGGGTCAAGAGCATTTTCTCCACTTCGTCCATATCGTGGCTTCTGGATGGTGCACCTTCCTTTATCTGGGGATTTCTCCCCTGCTTCCTGCTCCTTTTCCTTACCTCTGCTGCATCAATAATCTCAGTCTCTCTATGTCCATTAATACGCTTTACTGTTTTTTCTGGAGTTGATACCGATAATTTCGGCACCGCTTTCACATAATAATGATATTCATCATCTTCATATTCAAAACGTTCACTTCTAGAATAATCAACAGAAAAAAGAAACAATTCCATAATCAGGCCTACTACAATTCCTGCTGCTCCTCCGATAATCAATGAACCAAATTGGCTGTTGAGTCCAAAATACATATCTCCAGCAGTAATAATAATAATATTTACAACCGCTCCGGCTATAACTGCTATTTTCCAGGCATGATTTACAGACTGTCTGCGCACAGTATACACAACCAAGAAACAAATAATACATGCGGCAATCGCAACCCACATTTCTTTATTCTGAAACACTGTTTTTGCATATGCCGATACCTGTCCCATAAGTCCTGCAGCATCAGAGCCCTTCATTCCGGCTGCTGCTTTCTTTACATATTCCATCATATAATATACAATCGCACCACATCCAACGGCAACAATTGCTGACGGAGCAGAAATAAGTGCATATGCGATAGGTATTACACAAGGAATTTTAAAGGCAAACGCCATAGGTGTAAGAAGAACAACCAGTGCCATCTTAGGAGTAATCCTGAAATAGAAGATATACATAATCAAAAAAATCACTGCCGTTACACCTAATGCTGCCAAAGACACTGCATACATGTGTGCCAATATCAACACACTTGCAGCAATAATTGTCATGAGCATGGGAAAAAATGTACAGATAACTGCCAAGGCAAGAATCACTGCCGGACTTGAAGCAAGCTTCATAAACCCTACATTTTTATTGATCAAATAAAATGCGGTCAGCGCAACAACAAACTGGACTGCTTTATCTATAATTTTAGAATTTCTAGCGTACAGCTCCTGAAATCTTTCTCTAAGTACGAATAAACTATCCATTTACTTATTCTCCTTTTCATACATCTTCAGTAATTTTGTCAAATTATGATTATATCTCTTCACCCTCTGTCTTGCATCTTTATGCTTCTTATTATATATATGGCTTGTTATAACCGCATATATAATAACAACTGCCAGGTATCCGACAACTGCAGCAATTCCAATTGTAACAAAAAGCTTTACAGACATATTCTCCATAAAATATTTCAGTCCTGCCAACACCACAAGTCCCGCAATACATGCATATCCAACGGTTGTCCAAAAAATAGAAAATAAGATATGCATACCCGTATAATCCTTCCGATAATACTCGCTGACCTTGAAATCCTCTTTTCCCTGTCCCTGTTCGTACATCGCAAGGCTTGTCATCAGCCTTACCTTCCGTTCATCTAACATAACTCACCTCTAAGTGCATATTCCTACGTCTAAACATCATTTTTAGTATAGCAAATATCAGTATCCTTGTCCAATACTTATAGTCAAAAAATAAACTTTTTGGACTCCTACATCCTTCAGCACACGGGCTACTGCGTCTATCGTAGCTCCTGTTGTATAAATATCATCTATTACAAGCACACTTTTTAATTTTAAGGATGCAGTCCTGACAACAAATGCCCGTTCTAGATTCTGTTTCCTTTTTCTATTGTCCAGCATTTTCTGTGGTCTTGTATTCTGTACTCTTTCTACCATTTTTTTTGCAACAGTAATTCCCAGTATACGTCCTATCTCCACAGCAAGAATCTCCGCCTGATTATATCCTCTTTTTCGTCTACGTTTCGGATAAAGAGGAACGGGGACAATCACCTGAGGATTCCACTTTCGAATGAGCACACCATGTTCCTGCACTATTTTGGAGGCATAAAATCCAGCGTAAAACCGCTGATTATGATACTTAAACCGATAAATGGACATACTGACCGGCTCCCTATGAACCCACAGGCTTATGCCTCTGTCATAATGATGCCAGATATGGGTACAGTCATAGCAGTATTCCTGCTCTTTGTACCTCACAGGTTTGCCACATTTTAGACATCTGGGCCCTCGTATAAGAAGTGCTTCTACTTTTTTTGTACACGACAAACACACCCCGTTCTGATTTATTTTTCCACAAAAGGGGCAGGTAACCGGCCATAAGAGTTCCTGTATTTTTGTTTTCATATAAATTCACGAATCCGCTCTGCCAGACTTGTATTTCTTTCTTGTTCTCTCGTATTCTGAATCATTTCCTGAAAAACAATATCACTTCCCACCAGTGTCACACAGGATTTTGCCCTTGTAACAGCTGTATAAAGAAGGTTCCTATAATATAGCTGCCGCGGTCCCTGAAGAAGAGGAATCACAACTGCCGGGTACTCACTTCCCTGGGATTTATGTACTGTAATAGCATATGCTAACTCCAGTTCCTCCAAAAGCGCATATGGATATTCTACAAGCCGGTGCTCGTCATACTCCACTGTTACAGTCTCCTCGTAAGTATTAACACTTCTAATCACACCCATATCCCCATTGAATATACCAAGTCCCTTATCTACCGTCATGCCATACTTCGTCTTTACTTCCCACTCCAGCTGATAATTATTTTTTATCTGCATAACCTTATCGCCTTCACGAAAAATACGTTCCCCATACTCTCTTTCGTTTTTGCTTTTATCCGGCGGATTTAAATATTCCTGAAGAATCTTGTTCAGCCGTTCAACACCAAGAAGCCCTTTCCTCATGGGGGTCAGCACCTGAATATCATGGATTCCTGCATTTACATACTTTGGCAGCTTTTTCTGAATCAGCGTAAGTATAACACTGATAATAACATTCGCATCCTGCCTTTTAAGGAAAAAGAAATCTCTGCTTTTATTATCCAGAATAACCCTCTCCCCCCGGTTAATCTTATGGGCATTAACGACAATATCACTCTCTCCTGCCTGCCGAAAAATTTTCGTCAGCTTTACAACAGAAAAGCAGCCCGAACCAATAATATCCTTCAACACACTTCCAGGCCCTACACTTGGAAGCTGATTACTGTCTCCCACAAGTATCAGCCTTGTTCCCGGCATAATAGCATCCGCAAGGGCATAAATAAGCGGGAGGTCTACCATAGACATTTCATCAATAATAATAGCATCTGTTTCAAGAGGATTTTCTGCATTTCTGCCAAATCCAGTATTTCCTCCCTCCTCCGGGTTTCCGTTTACCTCTAGTAGACGGTGAATTGTCTGGGCTTCATACCCTGTAGCTTCTGTCATGCGTTTTGCGGCCCTTCCCGTAGGCGCTGCCAGCAAAAGCTCCATCCCTTCGCTCTCAAAGAAATGAATCATTGCATTGATTGTTGTTGTCTTGCCTGTTCCCGGACCTCCTGTCAGTACTGTTACTCCATGACAAATACTTTCAAGAACTGCCTTTCTCTGCATCTCATCTAGAAAAAGTCCCGTATTTTCCTCTATTGCATGAAGGCGGTGCGTAAGTGCAGTATCTGACATATCAAAATCTACATTCAGATCATGTAACATCCTTGCCACA
Organism: Lachnospiraceae bacterium; assembly: GCA_910575605.1. Taxonomy (GTDB): domain Bacteria; phylum Bacillota; class Clostridia; order Lachnospirales; family Lachnospiraceae; genus CAPEBR01. The sequence goes on along the minus strand of CAJTEW010000009.1, from coordinate 13,778 downwards.
TTTAGCTCCATATAATAGTATCTTGACACATATACCCTTGTTCCGTTTTCTGTCTTTTTCAATATAATCTTTTTTTCCATGGACAAGTCCATTAAATATCCTTCAATATGGGCAATCTCCACCTCCAGAAGTCTTAAAGCGCGATAAAGAAGTGCCTCCTGGGACAGGTAAATATGGCCTTCTCCCACACTTTGCAGCAGGGTATAGAAAATGCCGCTGCGTATGCGGTAGTCAGAATCTGTATGAATTCCAACTTTCGCCGCAATCTCATCAGCGGTCCGAAATCCCACTCCTGGAACATGATCTGCCATCTGGTAAGGATTCTCCTCTATCACTCGGTAAACACTCTGTCCATAACGCTCATATATCTTCGCTGCAAGAGTTGTAGATATCCCGTATTTCTGCAGAAATATCATAACCTTACGCATCTCTCTCTTTTCTTCTACCTGGACGGCAATCTCTCTCGCCTTACGCTCACTGATTCCTTTTATTTCTGCAAGTCGTTCAGGCTCCTCTTCAATAATTCGAAAAGTATCTTCTTTAAACTTCTTTACAATCTTCCCTGCAAGGGAGGCCCCGACTCCTTTTACTGCACCTGAGCCAAGGTATCTCTCAATAGATACCAGGTCCTCCGGTTCGCAGATCCGGGAAGTTTCTACCTGAAGCTGTGTCCCATATAATTTATGAACTGTATATTCTCCTGTCAGCTCCATAAGTGAGCCTTCTTCAATATAATGAAACTTTCCTACACAGGTAAGGTCACCATCATCATTATTTAAATTAAATACTGTATATCCATTATCATCATTACGATACACAATGTGCTCTACATATCCCTTTATCTTTTCCATCAATTTTAAATATCTTTCCGGCCGCTCATCAGTTCTACAAACTGACCGGTTCCGATTGCTACAACCTGCATCGGCTCCTCTGCAGTCATTGTGTTGATACCTGTTCTTTCCTCTATCATCTCCTCCAGGCCTCTTAACATAGCTCCGCCGCCTGTGAGTACAATTCCCCTGTCCAAAATATCTGCTGAAAGCTCCGGAGGGGTCCGCTCCAGAACACTTATTACTGCCTCCACAATCTGGCCTGTAGTCTCCCTTAATGCTTCCTCTGTTTCCGAAGATGTAACTGTAACGGTCTTTGGAAGTCCAGTCACAAGGTTCCTGCCCCGGACCTCCATTACTTCATTCTCAATCAGGGGATAGGTCGTACCAATCTTGATTTTAATATCTTCAGCCGTCCGCTCCCCAATAAGCAGGTTATGCTTCTTTCTCATATAACGTACAATAGCCTCATCAAAATCATCTCCTGCAAGCTTAATGGACGTATTCACCACCGTCCCTCCAAGGGAGATGACTGCAATGTCAGATGTACCGCCGCCAATATCTACAATCATATTCCCGCATGGCCTGGAAATATCAATTCCTGCGCCAATTGCTGCTGCCACCGGTTCTTCAATCAGCTTTACCTCTCTAGCTCCTGCCGCATAGGTAGCCTCCTCCACTGCCTTCCTCTCCACCTCTGTAACGCCGCTTGGCACACAGATACTGATTCTCGGTTTCTTAAAGGTTCGTTTTCCCAGTGCCTTCTGCACAAAATATTTTATCATCTTTTCTGTAACTGTATAATCAGAAATAACACCCTGCCTTAAGGGACGGATAGCCACAATATTCCCCGGCGTCCTGCCGAGCATCAGGCGTGCTTCCTCCCCGATTGCCTTCACTTCATTGCTGTCCCTGTCAAATGCAACTACGGAAGGCTCTTTCAAGATTACACCTTTCCCCTTGACATACACAAGGACACTGGCTGTTCCCAGGTCAATCCCTATATCTACTGCCATTTACGAAACCCCTTTCGTTATACCATCTATCTTATATCGTTATCCTTCGTTTCTTAGATTAATGCAAGTATCATTATAATCAAATCAAGGACAATTGGAAACCCCTTTTTCCTTAATTATTTGTGAATACGGATGACCCTCTGTCGAAAAACAAAGCTATCTGTCAAGCATGGGATGGATGTATTTTCCCGTATAAGAAACCGGATTATCTGCAACCTCTTCCGGTGTTCCCCGGGCGATAACAGTTCCGCCTTTATCTCCGCCTTCCGGTCCCATGTCAATGATATAATCTGCTGTTTTTATCACATCCAGATTATGCTCAATTACGACAACAGTATTGCCGTCTGCTGCCAGACGATGCAGAATTTCCGTCAATTTATGCACATCTGCAAAGTGTAGACCTGTGGTAGGTTCATCCAGAATATATATTGTCTTACCTGTGCTTCTGCGGCTTAATTCCGACGCCAGTTTGATTCTCTGTGCCTCTCCTCCAGAAAGCTGAGTAGATGGCTGCCCCAGACGGATATAGGAAAGCCCTACATCGTACAATGTTTCCATCTTCCTTTTAATACTCGGAATATTCTCAAAGAAATGCAGCGCCTCTTCCACAGTCATATTTAGCACATCATAAATACTTTTACCTTTATATTTTACCTCCAAAGTCTCCCGATTATACCGTTTTCCATGACATACTTCACAAGGAACATACACATCTGGCAGAAAATGCATCTCTATCTTTAAAATACCGTCCCCCGCGCATGCCTCGCAGCGTCCGCCTTTTACGTTGAAGCTGAATCTTCCTTTTTTATATCCTTTTGCTTTAGCGTCTGCAGTTGATGCAAACAAATCTCGTATCAAGTCAAATACACCGGTATAGGTAGCTGGATTAGAACGCGGAGTTCGGCCAATTGGCGACTGATCAATATTAATTACCTTATCCAGATTTTCCGTTCCCTTAATATCCTTATGCTTTCCTGGAATTGTTCGTGCTCTGTTAAGCTCTTTTGCAAGACGCTTGTACAAAATTTCATTAATCAAAGAGCTTTTTCCCGACCCCGAAACACCTGTAATACAGGTCATAATTCCAAGAGGTATCTTCACATCTACATTTTTCAGATTATTTTCTCTTGCTCCTGTAATTGTCAGCCATCCTGTAGGCTCCCCGCGTTTTTCTGGAACAGGTATGCGGATACTTCCATTTAGATACGCACCTGTAAGGGACTTTTTATTCTTCATAATCTCCCTGGCCGTCCCTGCCGCAATCACCTCGCCTCCATGTTCTCCGGCTCCCGGTCCAATATCTACAATATAGTCCGCGGCTCTCATTGTATCCTCATCATGCTCAACTACAATAACGGAATTCCCCAAATCCCGCAGATGCTTAAGTGTACCTAAAAGCTTATCATTATCCCTCTGATGCAGTCCGATACTTGGCTCGTCCAGAATATATGCCACACCCACAAGGCCGGAGCCAATCTGAGTCGCCAGACGGATTCTCTGTGCCTCTCCGCCAGAAAGGGAGCCTGTGGCACGTGCCAGCGTAAGATAATCAAGCCCTACATCCATAAGAAATTTGATTCTTGCCTGAATCTCCTTCAAAATCTGGCCACCTATAAGAATCTGCTGTTTCCCAAGCTCTAAATTCTGCATAAATATCTGAAGCTGTTCAATGGACAACGCCGTCACATCTGCAATATTCCTACCGCCTACTGTCACAGCCAGAGCCTCTGGTTTCAATCTCTGGCCCTTACACTTGCTGCAGGGCGTAATATGCATAAACTCCTCATACTCTGCTTTCATTGTATCAGAAGAGGTTTCCCTGTAACGACGCTCCACATTTTTAATCAGCCCTTCAAATTCAACGTCATAGGTTCCTTCCCCGCGCTGTCCCCGGTAATATACTTTGATATTTTTTCCGTTAGTTCCATAGAGAAGCACATCATGAACTTTCTTTGGGTAATCCTTAAACGGCGTGTCCAGTGAAAACTTATATTCCTTACTGAGAGCATCCAGAATTGCATACGTAAAACTCTTTTTATCGTTACAGGACTGCCATCCCATCACCGCAATCGCACCTTCCTGAATGCTTAAATTTTTATCCGGAATCATAAGCTCCTCGTCAAACTCCATCTTATATCCTAGTCCAAAGCACTCTGGACAGGCACCAAAGGGATTATTAAAGGAAAAGCTTCTGGGCTCAATCTCGTCAATGCTGATTCCACAGTCCGGACATGAGAAGCTCTGGCTGAAATTCATGGGCTCTCCGTCAATGACATCTACAACCATAAGTCCTTCCGCGAGGTGCAGTACGTTTTCTATAGAATCTGTAAGACGTTTTTCAATGCCTTCTTTCACCACAAGGCGATCAACAATAACTTCAATATTATGCTTGATATTCTTATCTAAAGTAATATCCTCCGACAATTCATAAAGATTCCCATCAATCCGCACGCGGACATATCCGCTTTTTTTGGCCCGCTCTAAAAGCTTTTCATGACGTCCTTTTCTTCCACGCACAACCGGGGCTAAAAGCTGAATCTTTGTTCTATCCGGAAGCTCCATAATCTGGTCTACCATCTGGTCTACCGTCTGCTTCTTAATCTCTTTCCCACAGTTCGGACAGTGGGGAATTCCAATTCTCGCATACAGAAGGCGGAAATAGTCATAAATCTCTGTCACTGTACCTACTGTTGAACGGGGATTCCGGTTTGTGGACTTTTGGTCGATAGAAATTGCCGGTGACAACCCTTCAATACTTTCTACATCCGGTTTTTCCATCTGTCCCAGAAACTGTCTTGCATAGGAGGAAAGAGATTCCATATACCTTCTCTGCCCCTCCGCATAAATTGTATCAAACGCAAGTGAGGATTTTCCGGAACCGCTGATGCCAGTAAGAACGACCAGCTCATTCCTCGGTATATCTAAATCTATATTTTTCAGGTTATGCTCATTTGCTCCTCGTATTTTAATAAATTGTCTGTTTCCCTTTTTCTCTGCCATCGTATTACTCATTCTCCTGTAATATTTTTTTCAGCTCAACTAGTTTATCACGAAGCTCTGCTGCTGCCTCAAAGTTAAGTTCTGCCGCCGCTTTTTTCATCTGTTTTGTTATCTCGCCCACAAGTTTTTTAAGCTCATCCACGCTCATAGATTCCGGATCCTTCTCCATACGGATCTCTTCTGCCTCAACCTTTCGTGAAATACTTATCAGGTCACGCACGCCCTTCTGAATCGTCGTCGGCGTAATCCCATTCTCCTCGTTATACCTCATCTGAACGTCACGGCGCCGCTTTGTCTCATCAAGAGCCGCACGCATGGAATCTGTAATTGTATCCGCATACATAATCACATGCCCCTCTGCATTTCTCGCCGCACGCCCAATAGTCTGAATCAGCGATGTCTCGGAACGAAGGAAGCCCTCCTTATCTGCGTCCAGAATCGCCACAAGAGTGATTTCAGGAATATCTAATCCCTCCCGTAAAAGATTGATCCCCACAAGTACATCAAAAACATCCAGCCGCATATCCCGTACAATCTCTGTTCTCTCCAGCGTATCAATATCCGAATGAAGATATCGTACCCGGATACCGAGCTCACGCATATAGTCCGTCAAATCCTCTGCCATACGTTTTGTGAGCGTTGTAATCAACACTTTATTCTTTTTCGCCGTTTCTTTATTTACCTCTCCCACCAAATCGTCGATCTGTCCTTCCACTGGACGGACCACCACCTCCGGGTCAAGAAGCCCTGTAGGGCGGATAACCTGCTCTGCCCTTAAAAGCTCATGCTCCGCCTCATACTGTCCCGGTGTGGCAGAAACGAAAAGCACCTGATCTATCTTGCTTTCAAACTCGTCAAAACTTAAAGGACGGTTATCAAGTGCTGAAGGAAGGCGGAACCCATACTCCACCAGCGTCCGCTTTCTAGACTGGTCACCGTGGTACATTCCCCCTACCTGCGGAACTGTCTTGTGAGACTCGTCAATCATAAGAATAAAGTCATCCGGAAAATAATCAATCAGCGTATGGGGTGGCTGACCCGGTGCAAGTCCTGTCAGATGTCTGGAATAGTTCTCAATTCCCGAACAGAACCCGGTCTCCCGCATCATCTCTATATCAAAATTTGTTCTCTCGGAAATCCTCTGTGCCTCTAAAAGCTTTCCTTCCCCTTTAAAATAGCGAATCTGTACCTCCAGCTCTTCCTCAATCGCACGGACTGCTCTATCCATACTTTCCTTTGAAACAACATAATGGGATGCCGGAAAGATCGCTATATGATTCAAATCCGCTTTAATCTCTCCTGTCAGCACGTCCACTTCCGTAATTCTTTCCACTTCATCTCCAAAAAATTCAATGCGATATGCAAGTCCCTCCTGAACCGCTGGAATTACTTCTAACACATCTCCGTGTACGCGGAAGGTTCCACGTTTGAAATCCATCTCATTTCTGTCATATTGTATTTCAATCAGCTTACGCACGACGTCATCCCTGTCCTTTATCATCCCTGGACGCAGGGAAATTACCATCTCCTGATAATCAATCGGAGAACCCAGTCCGTAGATGCACGATACACTAGCGATGATAATAACATCCCGGCGTTCAGATAAGGCAGCTGTTGCAGAATGGCGGAGCTTATCTATCTCATCATTGATGGATGAGTCCTTAGCGATATAGGTATCCGAAGAGGGGACATAAGCTTCTGGCTGGTAGTAGTCGTAGTAGGACACAAAATACTCCACTGCATTCTCAGGGAACATCTCCTTGAATTCTCCGTAGAGCTGCGCCGCAAGCGTTTTGTTATGGGCGATTACCAGCGTCGGCTTCTGCAATTCCTGAATGACATTCGCCATCGTAAATGTCTTGCCGGAACCCGTAACCCCTAGTAAAGTCTGGAATTGATTGCCCTCCTTGAAGCCTTTGACCAGCTCGGCGATGGCCTGAGGCTGGTCGCCTGTGGGCTTGTAGGGGGCTTGTAATTTGAACTCTGGCATATGAAAACCTCCAATTTTTGACCGAAAAAAGTTTGCTTATTCGCCCGAAATTCGTGTAATTCAGTTTTCGATTCGTGTAAAATGGGCTTGCAAAGCTGGCGAATAAGCATTAAAATAGCAATTACACAAATGCAGGTCACATTACGCAGTATCCCTTTGGGAAAACCATATTTTTAAAACGAAACAACACCGAATAACATCAGTCAGTACAGATAGTATTATCCAGTCATTTGGTTTTTCATTATAACACATAAGTCAAAAAAAGTACAGACCAAAACCGAACTTTTGTTCTGTACTTTTTTATGTCTTTTTATACGATTCAGTTATGCCAGTATCTTAGTTTCATGCAAGAAATTCACTAATTTGTTCTATATAATTATCTTGTGAAAAATCTGTACCGCTTTCACTTTCTTCTTTCGGGATTACTTCATCAATAAACGGCTGGAGATCGTCTAAGCAGTCCTCAATTATTTCGGCAGTGTCTCCATAAACATCTATGGTAATAATTTCTTTCGCATGTCCCATGAGCTGTGATACCGCTTTGGGACTAAATGTGCTATCACAAGGGTCGGTTTATTTAATTGCTGGATAACATTTGCCATCGTAAAGGTTTTACCGGAACCAGTTACGCCAAGAAGTGTCTGGAACTGGTTGCCTTCCTGAAATCCTTTTACTAATTCCTCAATTGCCAGCGGTTGGTCGCCGGTTGGCTGATATTGCGATACTAATTCAAAATGATCCATGATAATATTCTCCCTGTGAAGTATTTCCAAAATACTCTTCCCATCCATACTAACCAGCTATCTATTCTTTTTCATTCATTAACTGCTGCAACTCCTCCTTGCTTGGAAGCACCGTTTGATATTTACTCGCAAATATCTGATTATTATCCTTTGGCAAAGTCATTTCTACCACTGCATCTTTCTTATCCTTACAAACAATGATGCCAATTGTTGAATTTTCATCCTCAAGTTTTACTTTCCTGTCATAATAGTTTACATACATCTGCATTTGCCCAATATCCTGATGTTTCAACTGTCCAACCTTTAAATCAAATAGAACAAAACATCTTAACAGACGATTAAAAAATACCAGATCTACTCTATAGTGCTCCTCCTCAAATGTAAACCGCACTTGGCGTCCCACAAACGTAAATCCTCTCCCCAACTCCAGCAAAAACATTTGTAGATTGTCTATCAAACGCTTTTCCAGTTCAGTTTCTGAATAAACAGCTTCTTCTGGCAATCCAGTAAATTCCAAAATATAGGGGTCTTTAAAAATGTCATCCGGTTTTTCAACTTGCTGCCCTTCCAAAGCAAGGCGCATTACATCATCTTTCTCTCTGCTTAATACAAGCCTTTCATATAGAGAACTGCCATATTGTCGTCCAAGTTCATCCTTGCTCCATCCATTCTTATATGCTTCTATTTCATAGAAATGTCGTTCTTCTAAATTATTTATCCGCATCAAAATAAGGTAATGCGACCAGCTTAAGTAAAATCGCCTGCCTTCATCATTCATGGGAAGTTGCTCTGAATGTGGAAAAGCCGTATCGGAAATCACATCTTTTGAATATACCACATAAAAGCGACGCATAAGTTTTAAATTCTCATAGGAAAATCCCCTGCCAAATTCTTCTGTCAGCTGTCTGGACAACTCCTGAAGAATATATTTTCCATAGGTTGCACGCTCACTGCCATTTTGCTCCTCATCTATAATCATCCGACCAGCCTCATAATAGGAATAAACCATAGCCATGTTCACTGCCATACTCATTTTGCGTTTTGCATCCCGAAATAATTGCACAACTTGGCCAAAAAATTTATCACCGTTCTTCATATCTTTCATTCCAAATATCTCCTTTTCCAATTCGGTAATTGTTAATTACCGAATTTACAAAACTTTCTGCACAACAGATGAATTCCCAGCCGAAATGAATTGTAATATCTATTTAAAAATACAATCTAAAACATCCATTTCGCCGGAAATCCCATAATCCCTTTCGTGATGGTCATATTCCGGCTCTGATGGTTGCAAATAACCTTCTATATACCCTTCAACATCTGATCTCTCTACATTTACGTTACTTTTTGAAATTATAATTCTGTTTAAAATATCCTGTGGAAGTTTTCCAATCATTTCTGAAACTTCCTGTTCCACATCCTCTTTTATAAAGTCACATATAGTATCCACAACAGATTCTGTATCTATATCCTCATAATAACCATTATATCTCATGTTTTGCTTTAAAAGGTCATCTATATCATAATCTCCATAATAATCATCTGCTTCAACATCTTCCATATGTGCATAAATTGCAGCTTGTATCGTTTCAAGAAGCACATCCCTGTATTCCGTATAGAAAAAATCAATGCTATATTTTTCTGCTGACTCAATAAGACTATGGAACTCCCCTAAATCTAAATTCCAGAAAAATTCCATTAATACACCTTCGTCTAGATAATTATATGTATGATAAAATGCATCAAATTTTCTTGAAAGCAATCTGATAAATAGTTCGCACCTTCCCATCATTCCTTCAAAAGAATCATATGACAATGTTTTAAAAAATCTTTCAACTACATATCCGTAATTATCATGAAACACGTCAAACCTACAGATATAAGTCAATATAACATACATTTCTTCATTCAAACTGGCATAATTGTATAAATTTGCCTTTCCCGCTTGGATAATATCTTCCATGCTTTCAGAAAATCCACGTTTTATCTGCTCGTATTCCGTGGCATTTTTCTGGATATTTTCTCTTTCTATATCATTTTTCTGTAAATATTCTTTCAAAAAATCATTTACAGATGGGTTAATAACACCGATTTCTTTTTTCTGTTTTTTTCTATAATTTGTATAAATGCAACTTCTAACCGTTTAAGAACATCTTCCCATATATTCCTGCTTGTATCCACTATAGTGTTATTGCATAATCTGTAATTAAATGCCCGCTTCAGTATATTTTCATCTATACTAGTATCTGTCAATGAATATAAAGTTGTTAACAAAATCCTGTCTTCCTGCTGCAATTTTTCCGAAAACTCATCCTGCCATATTTCTGTCGGATTATCCAGACACCGAAGTACATATTTATAATAACTGTCGCTGGATATCTTTTTGAAATTATATTCCCGCGTAACAAATTCCATTATACGTGGTGTATAATTATTGTGCTTAATAATTTCTCTGTAATGATATTCTTTTAATATATCCTGATAATAAGCCGCTGGCAAGCCTTTAAAATATATGTGGTTGTGAAAAAATTCTGCCTTTGTCTAAAAGGGATAACGTCCCCATGTCCAATATTTTAATTTTGAATTTTTCGTCTTCTGCAAATTGCCTAAATTCAATCACATGTTCTTTGGCCTGCTGAAAAATAGTCACACGAGAGTTCATAATCAATTTCTTATTCTTATGGCAAGCAACATATTTTACCAAACTTAAAAGTTCATTCCCCTGAGTTTCTTTCATCCTAAAATAATGCTGCCCCAAGCAATCGTCCAGCAATATGATTTCCGGTAAATCCTTTTGTATCGAAATCGCATTTTTAATATCACTTATATCCCCATTCGTTGTGTAACGGATTCTATACCCTTTTGAAGCATAATATATGGCAAGCATCTTGGTGGTCACAGTCTTTCCAGCGCCGGGCATACCTAGCAGAAGCAACATCCTTTTCTTTTCAAGAATATCTATACATTCATTATAGCAACTGGTTTCCACAAACCTTCGACTATCTTCCTCAATGTCACATAAGAGCGATTCACAGTCAATAAAAACACTCTGGTTAAATATCATACTCAAAACATTTGTTGATTCAAGCCATAATTTATAATGTTTCCTTACAATATCCATATTTTCAGGACATTCCAAAAAATCATCAATGTCTATAAGAGACATAATATCATTGGCACTTTCCATGTATTCCGAAAACATATCATATATTTCCCGTTTATTTTTTGCTGTTAGTTTTATGGCACAACATATATAATATTTTTCGGGTTTCAATTCTTTTACTTTTTGTACTTCCTTTTTTAACGTTCCGAGCAAATCGCTATATTTACTATTTATATAATGTTTGACTTGTATAATTACTTTTTTGTTTTTAGGGTCATCCGTAACATCAATCCCCCCATCCCTTCCTTTTTGAAAAGTAAATAATTTGACGCCCAGCTTTTTCTGCATAATATCCTTGCACAATATCTCAAACTCAAAATCACTTAAATTATTATAGTTGTACATCTTGATTTATATCCTTTATTACCAAACTTTAATAATTACAATTGACTATATATTTTCTCTCAACCATGTTAAAAGTCCTGATCTATCCTTATATGTTCCATAAACTTGTTTCATACTCCATACATTATGAGATGAATAGTCTTATATTCTTGATCCGTAAATAAAACATGCTCTGACAGGCCTTTTACTGTGGATCTTTCCAACCAATTCGCTACACATGTGTAGCGAATTAGTCTTTTTATGCAATTATCCACTTACTTCCTTTGATTTATCCATTTAGTATTATCCGGTCCATTACACGAATCCAGGTCACAAACTCCACCCGTCCGCCTAGTGTTATTTCGTCCATAATCCCCTATCTTGTCCACAAAATACGGTACAATCAGCACTAAATAACACTAAATAATGCTCTTTTTACCCTGTCCCCAAATTAGGACACAAAATACTCCACTGCGTTTTCAGGGAAGAACTCCTTGAACTCACCGTATAATTGTGCAGCAAGGGTCTTATTGTGCGCTATTACCAAAGTCGGCTTATTCAGCTTCTGGATGACATTCGCCATAGTAAATGTCTTACCGGAACCCGTAACAGTAAAGTCTGACACTGGTTGCCTTCCTGGGATCCTTTGACAAGGGCTTCAATGGCCTGCGGCTGGTCTCCGGTGGGTTCGTAATCACTGTGTAATTTGAAGATGCTGCCGCCTTTTGCAGCGTCTTCATGAGCAAGTAGCGCAGCGGATTGCGAATATCCTTTTTCTTGTGCATCCTGCACAAAAATCACCTCCAAAATCCATATTAAAAAAAGTTCGCCTATTAGGCAGAAATTCGTCGAGGCACATCTTCCGTTTTTTGTAAAATTGCCTTTCGACGAATTTTGTTCACTGATTTCATTTTCCCGGACTGGTTATACCCAACCGGACACCATGAATCTGACGTTCCAAAAAGTATTCTGATTATAGCATATGGTTCTTTATTTGTACAGATAAAAACGAGAAGTTTTAGAACAAACGTTCCGAAACATCCGTTCTTTCGTAAAAATAGGAGTACTCTCGTTTTTGACGAAAATACTCCCTTCACTTCAAATTGTCACCCGTCTTCGCAAATCTATACAGTCTGTTTTCCATACCGTTTTAAATAGGCAGATGCCTGTTCCAGAGACAGACCTATCCGTTCCTGCATTCTTTTCAGGAGCGTTGCGTCATCAAGACCTTCTTCCTGCCCTAGCACTATAAGTAGATACGCTTTTCCCTGGCTTATCAACCTTTCCGATTCTGTCTCAATTACTGTTCCACCCATAATATTAACCAGCCTTTCCTCATTTTGATTTCCATTTGTAATATGTGTAATGATGGTATTGATAAATCCCTTTAAGTCAATCAGCTCATTCTCAGTCAATTCACCCGTTTCATACAAATGAACCAGTTCCTCCCTGATATATTCTAAATCCCGTACTGCGTTCTCTATACTTCCTTCGGATATCATATCTTTTTCATACCTTGCAATATAGAACGGAATATAAGGAAACAGCTTCTTTTCAATAATATATTCCTTTGTGAATTCTTCCAGAATTACATTGGGGGATTCATAATTTACTTCCTGACTGTCCAGTGACGTTTTGTAAAGGACTTTTTGAATCTTTCCAGAGTTAGTTGAAAAAAGGTTTGTTTTGGAGGTAAAAAATGGTATAATAAATATAAATTTTTGAGTGTATACGGGGTTTATACCATGGATGAATTTGTTAAAGAACTTGATGCAGACCTTGATTATTTAGAGCATGAAATAACGGCGGACGAGGTTATTTTATATGTGGCATCAAACCGTAAATCATGTAGGTGTCCATATTGTGGGCACACTTCTATGCGTATTCACAGCCGATACGAAAAAAGTTTTCAGGATCTGCCCATCATGGGAAAGAAAACGAAGGTTATCATCGAGAACAGGAAATTCTTCTGTGACAATCCGGACTGTACATTTACCACTTTCGCAGAGCGTTTTGATTTTTTAGAGCAGAACGGTAAAAAGACAAAACGTCTTATTGACAAGATTATAGACATATCATTGAATACCAGTTCTGTTGCAGCATCAAGGACATTAAAGGACGGGATTGCAGAGGTCAGGAAAAGCACCATCTGCAATCTCTTAAAAAAAAGAGATACCGCTCCCTGAAAAGCATTCCATAACAAAAGTGTGTATTGATGATTTCGCATTCAGAAAAAGACAGACTTATGGCACTATCATGGTGGACATTGATACACACCGTGTGGTAGACCTGCTTGCATCCCGTGAGGTGGAAGATGTGGCGGAATGGCTTAGAAGCTACCCGAATATCCGAATCGTATCACGAGACGGCTCTGTTTCCTATAAAAGCGCCATTGAACAGGCAGGGATATACAGCAGGTAAGTGACCGTTTCCATCTTCTCAAGGGCCTTACGGATGCCGCAAAAAAATTCATATCACGCCTGCTTTCGGCAAACTTTACGCTCCCCACAGAAGCATCTCATTATGACGGGAAGCTCACCGGGGATTACTGGGATAAATCCATTAAGGAAGATTCCCCTACCGCAGAACATTGGACCTATGTCAATACTTTGGACAAAAAAAGTCGAAAGATTATGCTGCTTTTTTTAGTTCCTCATCCTCCTTTTGCTGTGGTGTCAAATAACCAATAGAGCTATGTATCCGCTTACGATT
>CAJTEW010000008.1 GCA_910575605.1 Lachnospiraceae bacterium | reverse complement strand
CTCCTTGACATGTTCAAAAACTGCATTATAATACAAACAAGGACAGAACCCTTAAGATAAGACTCTGTCCACAGTAACTAATGATATATCTTATATCAGTTTTTTCAGTTTACACAAAACTTGAAACTCTCTCGGTTTAACATACTGCCCATCCCGTTTCCTGCCATCAGAAGAAGCAGATTTGCCAGAAAAACTCTGCTGTAATCCGGAGTCCCGAGTCGTGAATCTGCTGTTTTCATATATATGATTATCCTCCAATATATAAGTGTTATACGTCAAAAGGACTGCTCTTTGCCAAAGCAGTCCTTTTAACATTCTGCAAGATATATCAGTCAGCCCAGTGAACGAGTGCCATCTGTTCGAGACCGGCATCCTCCATTGTCAGCTGATCACTATGAGCAATCGCATTGATAACCGCGTACATAGCAACTGACGGTACGTCTTCCATATAGAGCTCCATCAAATCCTTATAATAGGACTTACGCACTTCTTCATCCGTACTGCTGTTGCCTAGCGCAACAAGCTTGTCGGCCTCTGGATTGGAATAACGGCCATAGTTACCGGAAACTGGAATATTTGCAGAGTTCATGTAGATAGCAGCACCTGCACCAAAGTCAAAGGAGTTGTTTGACCAGCTGAATGGGCAGATTTCCACTTCCCCATTGGTACACTGTTCAATAAACGCAGAACGCTCCATCGTATCTACCTTAGCATCAAGGCCAATCTCATTCAAAGCACCCTGAAGCCATACAGAAAGTGTCGCATAAGGCTCTGTGTTATAAGACTTGATTGTACAGGAAGCTCCAACATTTCCACACTCCTTTACAAGTGCCTTAGCCTTTTCTACGTCATATTCATAAGTGGTAGAAGGTGTAAAGTCTGGATTCCCGATTACCTTATCGCCAAGATCACATGGATAGGTAACAATCTGGCCCTGCCCGCTTCCACACACTTCAAGAGCCTCTTCCTTGTTGATAGCATAAGCAACTGCCTTACGCATACGTACATCTGTAAATAGTCCTGTCTCACAGTTCATATATATAGATTCATTTCTACAAGTCAGTGCTTCACTGATAGCAACATTGTCAGCTGCCTTCAGATTGTCAAGTGCAACTCCTGAAACAGGATTGAAGTATAAGTCCAACTCCCCGGTCTGAAGCGCAACAACTGCTGCATTCATATCTGCAATCGCAACATATTTTAACTTTTTAAGGTCAACCTCTTTTCCGTAATAATCGTCACGTGCTTCAAAGCTTACGGAAACATTGTCCTCCCAGTTCGTAGCAACATAGGGACCTGAAGAAACAATCTTATCTACAGAAGTACCATAATCCTCACCGTATTCTTCATAGGCTTTCTTTGAAAATACACCGCCGTATTGAACATAGGTAATTCCGGAAATAAGGGAAGCATCCGGAACATTGTAATGGAAAATACAGGTATGATCGTCTACAATCTCTATATCTGCAAGTTCCTTATGAAGCCAGGACCACTGACTGCATTCATCACGAATATACTCGATAGAAAACTTGACATCCTCCGCTGTAATCGGATCACCATTACTGAAGACCGCATCCTTGTTTAAATGGAAAGTATAATCCTTTCCATCCTCAGATATCTCCCAATCCTCTGCAATATAACCAACAAGTTCACCGTTTACCTTGCGCACAAGCGTATCGTACACTTGATCAGCCGCAGCAATATCAGCCGCAGTAGTCATATACTTTACATTAAAATTTACAATCATGCTGGTGCTTCCGTATACCACTTCTCTGTCATGGCTGCTTCCTGCTGCTTCTCCTCCTTTTTTGTCATCACTCTTTCCTCCACAGGCTGCAAGAGCCAGCACCATACAGAGAGTAAGAACCACTGCAAGTAACCGTTTTGTCTTTCTCATTTAATTCTCCTCCTATTATTTTTTATGCAGATAAAAACTGCGTGTTTATATATCACCGGCCGATATATTACTTACACTTCCTAGGCCGACAATAGCAAAATTTGTATTTCGACAGCTCTAACTGCCGGCAAGCACACAGGCAACCTTATGCTCATTGCCGACATCTACAAGCTTTATGTTTCTTCCAGTACATTCTGGCCTGCAATGCTCACACCGGCCGGCAAAACGACATCCCGCCGGCGGGTTGATTGGACTTGTAACCTCGCCGCGAATCAATTTACGTTCCTTACTGGAACCAATCACCGGCTTTAATATTGCATCGAGCAGGGCCTGTGTATACGGGTGCTTCGGATTAGCAAACAGCTCATCGGCCGGCGCTATCTCCACACACTGCCCCAGATACATAACCATAATGACATCTGAGATGTGCTTCACAACTGCCAGATTATGCGTAATAAACATATATGTCAGTCCTAAATCGCGCTGCATATCCATAAGCAGATTTAAGATCTGTGCCTGAATAGAGACATCTAGCGCGGAAACCGGCTCATCACATACAATAAACTTCGGATTCAATGCGAGAGCTCTGGCAACTCCAATTCTCTGACGGCGGCCGCCGTCAAGCTCATGTGGATAAGAATTAATATACCTCTCTGCAAGACCAACTGTATCCATCAGATCCTGAACCCTCTTTAAGACTTCCTTTTTGTCCTTATAAACCTTGTTCATAATAAGTGGCTCCGCAATAAGCTCATAGATGGACATACGCGGGTCAAGAGAGGAATAGGGATCCTGGAAAATCATCTGCACCTTTCTCCTGACCTGCCTGAATTCCTTTTTAGAACAGGACACAATATCCTGTCCATCAAAATTTATCTGTCCGGAGGTAGCAGGAAGCAGTCCCATTACAACACGCCCAAGCGTAGATTTACCGCAGCCGGATTCTCCTACAACTCCCAGTGTCTTTCCTTCCGGAATCTCCAGATTAACGCCGTCTACTGCATGCAGATAACGATTTTTACCCACTGTAAAATATTTCTTGAGGTCAACTGTTTCAACCAGATTACTCATCGGCCGCCTCCTTCTTAAACAGATTGCACATAATTCTGTGCTCTTTTTCTTTATAAATATATGGCATTTCAATTCCGCAGGCCTCTGTAAAATGAGGGCACCGCGGACCGAATTTACATCCCTTTGGCAGATTCGCAGGGTCAGGCATCAATCCGTCAATCGGACGCAGACGCTCTTCCTTTTCATCCAGATTCGGAATCGCATTGAAAAGCCCCACCGTATATGGATGATGTTCCTTACCGTTAAATATATCCTCCGCCGTACCAGTCTCTACTATCTCACCGGCATACATAATAGCCACCTTATCACATGTCTCTGCCACAACACCCAAATCATGAGTAATGATAATCATCGATGTTCCCAATTCTTCCTTGAGATTTTCCATCAGCTTCAGAACCTGCGCCTGAATCGTGACATCAAGAGCAGTTGTCGGCTCATCCGCGATTAACAGCTGCGGCGCACAGGCTAATGCGATAGCTATCACAATGCGCTGCTTCATACCTCCTGAAAACTGATGCGGATATTCAGTTTTTCTCTCTGCCGGAATTCCAACCAGATTAAACAGCTCATCTACACGTGCATTCAGCTCTTGCCGGGACTTACCTGCGGTATTATGAATCTCAAGAGATTCCAAAACTTGATCTCCTACCGTCAATGCAGGATTTAATGCTGTCATAGGATCCTGAAAAATAATGGAGATCTCGGCCCCCCGCACACGGCGCATCTCAGCAACAGACTTATCCAACAGATTTTCCCCGCGAAACAAAACCTGTCCGCCTTTAATACGTCCTGTCCGCTCCGGCAGGAGTCTTAAGACCGTCAAAGCTGTAGTTGTTTTCCCGGCTCCTGTTTCACCCACAAGGCCAATCGTTTCCTTCTCATTCAATGAAAAATTAATTCGGTTTACAGCATGGACGGTAGCCTCATCCGTCTGGTATATTACTTCAAGATCTTTAATTTCAAGCAATGTTTTTTTCTCTTCCATTTTGTTCGTCCCCCCTTAGTTTTTCAGCTTCGGATCAAGCGCATCGCGCAGACCGTCGCCCATCAGGTTCATAGACAATGCTGTGAAACCAATAGCGAGACCTGGGAACAGGACCATATAAGGATACATTGTCATATATGTCTTTGCTTCATTCAGCATAGCGCCCCACTCCGGAGCCGGAGGCTGGATTCCCATACCCACAAAGCTAATTCCCGCTGCCGAAATAATGGCGCTTCCCACTGCCATTGTCGACTCTACGATAATAGGACCAATCGCATTCGGAAGGACATGCTTCAAAATGATCTGAAAATCAGGGGTACCGCAGGAATGTGCCGCTTCAATATAAGTCTGCCCCGTAACACCCAGTACTGAAGATCGGATAATCCTGCAGTAACGGGGAACACTTGAAATGGTCATAGCCATCAAAACATTCCACAGACTTGTTCCAAGCGCCGCAACAATCGCCAGCGCCAGCATCGCACTGGGTATACACATAATAGAATCGAGAATCCGCATGACAATTGCATCAAATCTGCCTCCAAGATAGCCGCAGACTGCTCCCAAGAGTCCTCCAATTGTCACGCCGATAATAACCGAGCCAAATCCCACAAGCAGAGAATTACGTGCTCCATGCACAATACGCGCAAAGAGATCCCGGCCATAGTTATCTGTCCCGAACCAATGCGATGCAGAAGGTCCCTGCAGACGCTCTGAAGCCACCTGTGTAACAGACACATCATAGCTGACAATCACATCAGCTAATATTGTAACTAATAAAATAATAAAAAATAAAATCATACCAAATACTGCCAGCTTATTTTTCTTAAAACGCCGCCAGGTTTCCTGTGCCCGGCTCTTTTTCTTAACTTTTGATTGTTCTGCCTTTACAATTTCTTTGTCTTTACTCATAGCTACCTCTTACCTTCTCAGTTCTTTATATAACGAGCCTTAACCTGCGGATCGATGAAGCCATACAGGATATCAACAACCAACATAACAAGTGTATAGCATATTGCCAGAATAACAATGGCTCCTATAACTACTGGCACATCCTTACTGCGGATAGATGTTAGTATCAAAGTACCCACACCATTAAGAGTAAATACTGTTTCTACTGTTACGGTACCTCCAAGCAAAGTACCAAAATTCATACCTGCCATAGTAACAACTGGCATCAGCGCATTGCGAAGTGCATGACGGTAGATAACTACACTTTCCTTCTGTCCTTTTGCCCTAGCCGTACGAACATAATCCATACGGATGGATTCCAAAAGCGAGGTTCTCGTCATCCTAAGCTGTGAAGCTATGAAAGCACATGCTGTCGTAAACCAGGGCAGAATATAATGCGCAATGCTGTCCGCGCCATAAGACGGAAGCCATCCCAACTCCTGTGCAAAAAGGATAACCAGCATCATTCCAATCCAGAAGGCCGGAAACGAGGCCAATATCATCGCCAGCGTCGTCCCTGCGGCATCAAAGATACTGTATTGCTTCACTGCTGCCAGAATTCCAAGAAGCACGCCGATTACAATTCCAATCACAGTCGCTCCAGCAGACAAGGTTACGGTAACCGGAAAACGTGCAAAGACAGATTCAAGCACTCCCTTTCCTGTCACCCAGCTTGTCCCAAGGTCACCCTGAAAAAGCTGTATTATGTATTTTACATAACGAACCAAAAATGGTTTATCATACCCCAATTCTATATTTTTTGCTTCCACTGCCTCTTCTGTAGCCATCTGGCCCAGAATCAGCTGGCCCGGACTGCTTGGCGTCAAATCCAGAATAAAGTAAACCACAAATACAATAATTAGAATGGTCGGTATTAACGCCAATAAACGTTTTAATACAAATTTTCCCATGTATTTTCCTCCTGATGTTCACTTAATTCCTCTGATACTTAATATCACCTTCACCAATCGTATATACAACGTGCGCACCCATATCTGTACCAGGAACTCCCTTAAATACAGCAAAATTCGCATCCTTACCTACTTCAACTGTACCAATACGGTCCTGAAGCCCCATTACCTTCGCAGGATGAATTGTAACCATCTTCATCACCTGCAGGGGATCTGTGCCTTCCCGGACCGCCTGCTCCATATGGCTTAATAAAGCATCTAGTCCCTCCAGCGGCGAATCCACAGTCAGACAGCACTCTGTCCCACGGGCATCAAGCTTAGCGACTGCATCAATATCAACAAAACGAGATTCATAAAAGGACTTGCGGCCGCCTATTGGACCAAATACAATTCCACATCCGCTTTCCGCTATCTCGTCAAGGTAGTTTCCTGCCCCCCACGCATGTTCAATCGTAAACCAGAGATTATATTTTGTCAGGCATTTAATAGCTGATGCCATATCATTGTGTGTACAGTGAATCCTGGCAGGAATCTCTCTCTTAAATACAGGAATGGCAACCTCATACTGCTGGTTATACGCTACCTCTTCACCGCGTTCCTTCGCTTCCATATAAGCCTTTGCATTTGCGAAATATTCTTCCAGAATAAATGTAACTCCCATACGTGAATCCGGCTCCATCTTCTGAGTCTGGAAAACACCCTTCGGATTTTCACCCAGTGAAAGCTTCAAACACATTCCCCGTTTCAGACACATTTCAAAAATATTATCGCCCCACGTCCTGGCCGCAAACCCGGTGCCGTCAATGATATCCATACTTCCTGGAATTACTCCCAGAGTTGTAATTCCATTCTCTAACGCATAACGGTATACCGGACTTGTCGGATCCGCGCTGTAAATAGCTTCCATTTCCGGTTTAACCGGATGCGATGCATCCGTACTATAGGCAATGCCGCCCATATCCCCTACAGGTCCAAGTCCTGCATGAGAATGACTGTCAACCAGTCCTGGAAGAAGATTCAACCCGGTAAGATCTAAAATCTCTGCTCCAGCCATTTCGATATTTTTCCCGATCTGTTTAATCTTTCCGTCTTCACAAAGGACGTCTCCTATAAAAGGCTGTTCTTGTGTCTGAGGATAAATTGTTGCATTTTTTAATAATAACATGTTCTTTCTGCCTCCTCTTTATGCCTGATATACCGTCTCACCGTTAATGACGGTCTCTAAAAGCCTTGCTCCACACTTCTTAACAGGATCTCCCTCATACACGACATAATCGGCATCAAGACCCGCTTTCAGCAGGCCTATGCGATCCGAAACACCAAAAAGCTCCGCCGGGTTTGCAGTCAGCATACTGACAATTGTTTCACTGCTCTTACAAGTCTGCATCAGCTTGGAAGCGCTCCATAAAAGCATCTCTTTCCCCCATGCCATATCTGTTCCAAGAACTGTCAAGCCAAACTTTGTGCCACTCTCTGCCATATCGACTAACTTTGCAAAATTTGTTTTATGAGCCATCTGAAGAGAACTTCTGGAGGTATCTCCAAGAACAACTGCGGCATTTCTTTCTTTAATGGATTCCTCTGCCCGGTCCGCCTCATAAGAAAGTGTCAGAATGATTTTCATATCCGGATACGATTTTGTCACATCGAAGAAACGCTCAATCTCTGAAACATTCTCACACGCAGCTAAAACAGGCATCTTTCCAGAACGAACTGCATCCATAACCTCTTTCGTCCTTTGACCGCGGTAATCTGAAGCATATTCTGTCTGACTAAGAGCTGTTTTCAGTGCATCAGCCATAGCCATCGGCGTTTTGGGGCCGCCCTTATTCTGGAATACACGAATAACCTCACTTGTAAATGAAGCTTTCAAAGCCACATCTCTGCGGACGGTAATTTTATTGATGTTTTTTCCTACAGTCTTTACAACAGCGCATGTTCCTCCAAGAAGCCCCTCATTACCGGGAGTAACAACAGTACTGGTAATTCCGGCTTTATAAAGCTCCTGTAGAGAAAGTTCATCTGGGTCCAGTGAATGCCATATATCCAGATATGGAGTAACTGGACTAGAATTTTCATTATAGTCCTTTGCAAAATAGGCCATATCCTGTGTGCCCAGAAAATTACCCGAATCAATAAATCCCGGGAAAATATCCTTTCCGGTCATATCCTGTACTTCTTCACCAGATAAAGATTTTCCTATTTCTATAATCTTTCCCTCTTCAATCTTCATATCTCCCTGTAGGACTTCTCCATTTCCTATATGGAGAGTTGCATTTTTCAAAACCATACTCATTCTTTGCTGCCAATCATGTTTGACAGCTCTCCTTTCCCTTTTATTTCCATAAAAAATTTATTTTGCAGAGTATATAATTTTACTCTTAAATTTTTCTTAAAAAAATAAATTTACTTGATATTTTACAAAATACTATATTATTTGTCAATGTATTAATTGAAATTTCTAATATATTTCAAAAAATCCCACTGTAACAACTATAATTCAAAAACATATATCTTTATTCTTATCCATTTCTTTCTCACCTTCTTCCGTTCCTTTTCCACCACATCCCCCCTGCTACACAGGCACTGCATACAGCCCCCCACGCTAAAACTACAGGAACTTTATTTTCCTTCTTTACTGATTCCTTCGTTTTCCCCTTTACCTTCTCCGGCTTATCTTCTTTCATAAACATCTTCCTGACAGGTTTTATTACCCTCTCAAACACATTCTTTTTCGGAACCACCTCAAACACAATACTAGCCTGTGACTCATTTCCTGCCCTGTCACAGGCCTTTACTGCTACTTCATAAGGCTTTTTTTCCTGCAGGATAAATGAATACTCCTTATTCTCCTTTGAAACTTTTTGCTGTATTCCATTAATCCAGATTTCCCGTATCTCATCTTCTGAATTTTCGGATGTAATTGTGAAGGTCTTTTCCTCTTCATAAATTCCTGAATCCTCCAGATCTAAAAACAATATTTCCGGTGGTGTATGGTCAACCACAAATCCAGCCTCTGCCTCCGCCTTATTCCCGGCAGAATCCACCGCCTGTACACACAACATATGCCTGCCTTCCGTCTCCACCTCCTGCCCTACAGGATACAGCTCCCCATCCAGCTGAATCTGATATGCATAGGTTGTAAAGTCCGAAATAAAGTCCTCTTTCTGATAGTCCCATCGGAATTTTTTCATGTACTTTCCTTCCAGTTCATCCACATACCGTATAACTGGATTCTGGCTGTCAATAATCACTTGTGCCTCCCTTGTTTCCCTAAATCCTGCCAAGTCCAAAGCTATAACTTTCATGCGGTATATACCATCCTCTTTAAGCGTAAACTCTGACTTTGTTATTCCCCCCTCATTTATCCACTCCGGTTCAGCAAGCGCCGTAATCTTCCCGTCTGTATCCTCCCGCTCCATCTGTATCTGACAGCTCCTTAATCTATTATCCTCAAATACTTTACAAGAAACCAACACCTCTCTGCCTGTAATCATATAATCTGTAAGTCCCTCAAATTCAATTCCCGGAGCACTGTTGTCAATAAATATCATTCTTATATCTGCTGTCTGATGACCTGCCCTGTCAGCTGCAACAACCTTAATCTCTGCCCCGCTGCCATTCCTGGACGGCTGGTTTATTAAAAATGTTCCCTCTGTTCCCCTTACTGCATCTATAAATTCATTGCCGCAATAGCAGGAAATTGTATCAATCCCGCTTCCAGACTCTCCGTCTCCTGCCGATACATAAAGATATGTCTCATTCTGATACCACGCCTGAAACCCTTTCGATGTGCTCATCTTAAGCACCGGCGGAATTGTGTCCACCATAAACTCCTTTTCCAGTTCATAGTCCTTCATCCTTTCTCCATTTTCGTCCTCCATAAAAACGGTTAAAACATAGTATCCTTCTCCGAACTGCCCCTCTCCAAGCAGCGCCAGACTACCCTCGTTAGAAAGCCTTCCCTCTGCCAAAATAGTATCGTCCTTCTTTAGACAATAGACCGTGGTTCCCTTCTTACTTACATGTTCAATTTTTACTTTAGGAATGGTAACATAGTACCCATTTCTCCCATCCTGCTCTGATATTTCTAACCGGTACTCTGTAATAGGTTCTTCCTTCCCGCCGCTTCCCTCCCCGCTGTTTTTATCTTCATCATCTTCCATCTCTTTTTCTTTATAATTTGGTCCTTCAGCATAAATCACTGGAGAATGTTGATAATAAATCATCATTAAAATAAAAATTAACAATACAATACTTTTTATCTTCCTACCCATATGTCCTCTCCTTCTATAACAATTCCATATTCTCTTACAAGCTTTTTAAAAGCTTCTTCCTCTGTTATTTCCGGCATCTCTTCTATGTATCCCCGTACCGTCTGTGCACACACTTCACGTTCAATTCCTTCATCCGCGCACTGCATGGCAATATGCATAAGCCTAAGCTCCACAGAACCCTTAAGCTCTTCTATCCCCTGACGGCAGATAGTGCCTGCTGCATCAGCCTCCCCCATTTCCTGGCGCAAAGATACCAGCTTTTTATAAATCTCCTCCCTAGCTGCATCTGTATCTGTCCATGTAAGCATATCCATATACTTCTCTGCTGACTTTACCATTTCCCCTGTTGTCTCATAGCCATATGCCATATAGGTAGTAAGTCTCCTTTTGATATCCTCACTGGCTGTCTTTTCACATATTTCACAAAGTCTTACCATATTCTTTGCTGCTTCCTCACTGTTCAAAATACGGTATCCTTCAATCAGGCACAAATTATAGCTTTCCTTGTCTCCTGAAGGTGCAGATTTTTCTATTTCTTGTAATAAAATCAAAAAATCTCCCTCCCTTCCGGAAATATTCTTTGTCAGCATATACTCTGATAAATCTGCCAATCCCTCTGCCTCTTCAGCCTCCAAAAAATATTCTTTCGCCTTCTTATAATCCTGCTTTTCCAGGAAATAAAGAAATCCCAGCTCTTTTGCAAGTTCATCTGCTCTTTTGCTGCCTCTATTTCCTGGCTCATTTTCCCCAGATGTTTTTTCTTCTGAATCTTCCCCTAAGCCTACTTCCATACTTTCAATTTCTGCCGGAAATGCAGACACATTTACAATATTACGGTACACGCTTACACCTGCTGCCACTGTACCTATAACTACTGCCAGCAGTCCAAGCAGAAACCTTCCCCTTATGGAATGTCTCTTTTCCATATAATAAACCGGAATATCTTTTCGAAATTCGGACACCTGAACATATGCCCTCTTTGAATGTCTATTAAGACTTTTTGAAATAATCTTCTGAAACCTCACCGTCTCACCTCTTGTAAGCCCCGGCTCTGGTTCTGACACTGACAGCAGGTACTGAATCGTTTTACCTAGTCCGTAAATATCGAGAAATTCACTTTCGGACTGATAATACTCCTCACCAGGCGGCAGAAAATGCTCTCTTACACTCCTCCTCCTCATAATCTGGAGCTGTTTCTCATTTGATTTCGCACTTGTGTCAAGAAAATAGAGTTCTTTTTCTTGTGTAACAATAATACTATATGGATTTACATATCTATAACAAGGCTTTCCCCTGCACTTGTGGATACGTTCCAACTGCCCCGCCATATCATGAATCCAAAAAAACAACTGCTCCTTCGAAAGATTAGGATGATATTTAATCCACCTTATAAGCGGTGTGCCCTTCACATATTCAGAGCTCACATAACAGCTTTTACTGTGCTCAATCAGGCGCAGTACATCATAACCTTCTGCATCATTCATCTGCACCACCTCGTTTCCTTTTGTTAACTACTATTCTGGAATATACTTCCGATTGGTTAGATAATACTTCACGAAATGAAGAATAAAAACCAGATATAAAAGAATGATTATATAGTAATCCATTTTCTCAAGAATTGCAAGCAACAATGTGTTGCATGTGTTGGGCGTTCGATTGCAAGGCCGCAGGAAAAGGCACGCAGGAGCTCTTAAAAGACAAGACAGCGCTTCAGTGAACTAACTGCTAACTAAAAGCGCTGCCTTATCTTCTAAGAGCATATTTTTATTTATAGCGGCATCCGTACACCCAATTTACCTCTGGCTAAGCTCCCTGGGCGTATACAAATGCCTTGGAATTCCATCAACCATTACCGGAGACACATCTCCCTGGATAAGCGGTCTTACATAGGATACAAATTCACTTGTTACATAACTTCCGTCTTTATTTACCCATTCTCTTGGTACAAGCTTCTCATCGTTGGCAATCTTGTGTACATCTTTAACTTCTGTTCCACACTGGTACGGGTCATCGGATAATCTTTGAAGTACAACCATTTTACCTGAATCTCCCTCGTCTGCTGCCTTTACTGCAGCACCGCCTACCTGGTATGCCTCTAAAATATCCACACGTGATGCAGAGTGGGAAGCAGAACGCTGCAGCGTGCTGAACTCAATAGCACGAGTCTTACAGCCTACTTCACCTGCAATATAGCTTGCAAGGTATGCTGCTGTTCCTGATAGCTGCTTATGGCCAAACGCATCAACAAAATCAATACTGCTTCCAAGCTCACAGACATATCTTCCGTCCTCAAGATGAATACCTTCTGATACAGCCACAACAACAGACGTCTTTTTCTCTAAAATCTTCTTAACCTTCTCACCAAATTTTGCCAGATCAAACGGAATCTCCGGAAGATATATAAGATCCGGTCCCTCACAGTCCTCACCCTTTGCAAGTGCTGTTGCTCCTGTAAGCCAGCCTGCGTTTCTTCCCATCACCTCAACAATAGAAACAAGTCCTTTGTTGTACTCCAGGCAAAAGCTGTCACGGATAATTTCCTTCATGGAAGTACCGATATATTTTGCCGCACTTCCATAGCCTGGTGTATGGTCTGTAAGCGCAAGGTCATTATCAATCGTTTTCGGGCAGCCAATAAACCTCGTCGGATGACCGGTAATAATTGCATAATCAGATAACTTCTTAATTGTATCCATGGAATCATTTCCACCGATATAGATAAATGCCTCAATATCAAGCTTATCTAAAATAGCAAGAATTCTGTCATAAACATCTCTGTCCTCATGGATTTCCGGCAGTTTATAACGGCATGAACCAAGAAATGCCGCTGGTGTTCTCTTAAGCAGCTCCACATCCAACTCTGTCTTAATATGATCTGCAAGATCAATATACTTTTCCTCTAATAATCCCTGTACTCCGTGAAGCATCCCATATACCTTCTTTGCTCCGCGGTCCTTTGCAGTACGGTACACGCCTGCAAGACTCGAATTAATCGCTGCTGTCGGGCCCCCTGACTGTCCTACAATTACATTTCTCTCCATAAAATCTAATCCC
Organism: Lachnospiraceae bacterium; assembly: GCA_910575605.1. Taxonomy (GTDB): domain Bacteria; phylum Bacillota; class Clostridia; order Lachnospirales; family Lachnospiraceae; genus CAPEBR01. Next base: position 124,128 of record CAJTEW010000008.1, on the reverse strand, counting down.
TTCCTCTTTGTGTTTACGTCAACATTGTTATTTTATTACATTTTTATATAAATGTCTACATAAAATTGTTATATACTTGGCAATATGCACGACCTCTAATTACTATTTACTCCGTTCACATCAGCTGGCCTCAGTCATCATTCTCCTCAAGTCTCCTCACCTCGCTCTGCGCATGCATCATCCCCCTCATGCACCCATTGCCTATTACCTCTATGACCTCTCCGTCCTTATATTTTATTACCAGCTCACAATTGTTCCTGCATGCATGGCAGCTTGTTTTTAGTTTTTTCATCCTGTCTTTTATTCCTCCTTCGCCCAATTATATGCATAGGTCACTGCTTTATTCCAGCCTTTTATCCGTTTTTTTCTGTCCTCCGGCTGTATGGAGGGCTCGAAAATCCTGTCTGTCACCCTGTTCTTTTTTACTTCCTCCTTACTCTTCCAGCAGCCTGCCGCAAGCCCCGCAAGGTATGCCGCACCCATTGCCGTTGTTTCAATACAGCCGGGACGCTCAACCGGAGCATCAATAATGTCCGCCTGAGACTGCATAAGGAAATTATTTGCACTAGCGCCTCCGTCAACCTTAAGAGTCTTTAAGGTAATACCCGAATCAGCTTCCATTGCCTCTAATACATCATTTGTCTGATATGCCAGTGATTCCAGTGTTGCCCTGATAATGTGATATTTATTCACACCCCTTGTAATTCCTACAATAGTTCCCCTTGCATACTGATCCCAGTGTGGTGCGCCGAGTCCTGTAAATGCAGGCACAACATAGCATCCGTTGGTATCCGGCACCTTTTTTGCCATATACTCGGAATCCATAGCTGAGTCAATCAGACGCAGCTCGTCTCGAAGCCACTGTATTGCTGCTCCTGCCACAAAAATAGAACCCTCCAGGGCATAGGTCACCTTTCCGTCAAGTCCCCATGCAATAGTTGTTACAAGACCATTATTAGAAAATACGGGCTTTTCCCCTGTATTCATCAAAAGGAAACAGCCTGTGCCATATGTATTTTTCGCCTCTCCCGCTTTAAAGCAGGTCTGTCCGAATAAAGCCGACTGCTGGTCTCCTGCCGCTCCGCCTATTGCCACAGGCCCGCCGAAAAAGGAAGGATCCGCCTCCCCGTATATACAGCTTGACGGCTTCACCTCTGGAAGCATAGACGCGGGAATCCCGATAAGCTTTAGAATTTCCTCATCCCATGTAAGCGTATTAATATTAAAAAGCATAGTTCTTGAAGCATTTGAGTAGTCTGTCACATAAACCTTGCCCTTGGTAAGCTTCCAGATTAACCAGGTTTCCACCGTGCCGAATAAAAGCTCGCCATTTTCAGCACGCTTCCTTGCTCCCTCTACATTATCTAGTATCCATTTTACCTTTGTGGCAGAAAAATATGCATCAATAATAAGTCCTGTTTTCTTCCTGAAAAACTCCGTATATCCCTGTTCCTTTAGGCTGTCGCAGTATTCCGCCGTCCTCCTGCACTGCCACACGATTGCATGGTACACGGGCATTCCTGTTTCCTTGTCCCAGACAATGGCAGTCTCTCTCTGATTTGTAATGCCAATTGCCGCAATATCCTCTGCCGATGCCCCAATTTTGCTCATTGCCTCCACTGCAACTCCAAGCTGTGTAGACCATATTTCATCCGCATCATGCTCCACCCAGCCAGGCTTTGGAAAATACTGTGTAAACTCCTTCTGAGCCACACTGCATATCTCCCCTTGTCTGTTAAAAAGTATACAGCGGTTGCTTGTCGTTCCCGCATCCAGTGCCATTATATACTTTGCCATAGCATACCCTCCTTTGCTCCTGCTGCACGGCCCCTTGTAATTGCACCCGCCATCTCTCCGGTCAGGAACGGGTGCTTAAGGTAATATTCAAAGTTCCTGCCACAATATTTTAACATAACGTAAAAACAATATCTATTATACCTTAATGAAATATTTTATAAATATTTTTTTATATTCTGGAAATACTAATACATAAAATCATAATGGAGGCTTTTATGGAAAATAAGGATACCCTCTGTCTGCTCCAGGAATGTGACGCAGGCACAAAAATGGCTGTAACATCTATCGATGAAACTCTTGAAAAAATTCAGGATAATAATCTGAAAAAGGTACTTACTGACAGCAAAGAGGAACATTTAAAACTGGGAGATGAAATTCATACCCTTCTGACAAAACATGGCGGTATGTACAAAGAACCCAGTATTGTTTCTAAAGGCATGTCCTGGATAAAAACAAACGTAATGCTAGGGCTTGATGAAAGTGATAAAACTGCAGCCAGTCTCATTACAGATGGCTGCAGCATGGGAATGAAATCTTTGCAAAAATATCTCAACGAATATGAAAATGCAGACCACATCTCAAAAGGGATTTGCAAGAAATTAATCTCAATTGAGGAAAAGCTCTCTAAAGAGCTGCGGGAATATCTCTAAACAGCCGTGAACACACTGCACCCGCCAAAAGCTTTTGCAAAATATTGCTGTAAAAAAGCACAGGAGCAACGCAGCTCGTACTCCTGTGCTTTTTTAATCTTTATTTACATTGCTTTATCTCCTGTTTAGTTCTTCTCCTTCTTCTGCGGTATCAGAAATATAAATACCAGCGAACTAATAAGCAGCATCCCCGGGTAAAACAGATTCGGGATAATATCAAATGCCGACACACTCAAACCCAGTTCCTTTGCTGCAGAAATTGCCACCAGCATCTGAGCGCCATAAGGAATCACACCCTGAAAAATACAGGAAAACGTATCAAGAAGGGACGCTGCCTTACGGGAGGATATACCATATTCCTCTGACATCTCACGGGCAATGGGATTCGCCATCACAATAGCAACCGTATTATTTGCCGTTGCAATATCCATTGCACCAACCAGAATTCCCATTCCAAGCTGTCCCCCCTTATTCCCTTTGAAAACCCGGCGGATTGCAGAAAGAAGCGCTTCAAAACCGCCGTACTCACGAATTAATGAACACATGGCAGCCACAAGAACTGCAACCATACAGGTTTCAAACATTCCTGCCACCCCAGATCCCATATTTGCAAGAAGCTCTGTAGACGCAGTCTGCCCCGTTGCAAGCATAATCAAAGAGCCCGAGGCGATTCCAATCAGAAGAACAACAAATACATTGATGCCAATGATACCTCCAATCAATACTAAAACATACGGGATAATCTGAATCAGATTATATTCATGGGCTACTGTCCCGCTTAAGGTTGTCCGAAAAGACAAAAACAGAATCAGCACCAGGGTAACAAGGGCCGCCGGAAATGCAATTCCAAAATTTTCCCTGAATTTATCCTTCATAGCACAGCCCTGCCCGTTACATGCTGCAATCGTGGTATCCGAGATAAATGAAAGATTGTCTCCGAACATTGCTCCACCCATAACCGCACCTATGCAAAGAGGCAGATGAAAGCCCGAAGCCTGAGACACAGCCACTGCAATAGGAGCAATCAAAGTAATGGTCCCCACAGAGGTTCCCATAGCTGTAGACACAAAGCAGGCAACCACAAACAGTACAGCCACTGCAAACCGCGCCGGAATGAGTGAAAGCATAAAATATGCGACACTCTCCGCACTACTTCTTCCTACCACCCCGACAAAGGAGCCTGCCACAAGGAAAATCAGAAGCATAGTAATAATATTCTTATCCGCCATCCCCTGGGCCATAAGCTCCAGCTTATCATCAAACTTCACCTCCCTGTTCTGCAGGCAGGCCACCAGAATTGCCGCAAGAAACGCAACCACAATCGGGATATTATAGAATCCCATTGGGATTAATAATACATACTCAAATAAAATTCCAAGTCCTAAGTACATCACTAAAAATACGCCGATTGGCAATAACGCTATCGGATTATTTTTCCTCATCTCTCATTCCTCCTAAAAAACATTTTCTTAACTTTATCATGTAAAGAGGCGAAAGGCAAGTAGGGGACGGAGTAAAATGAAAAAGTGCCTGTCCCCAAGAGGGTTGGGGACAGGCACTTTTTCATTTTACTCCGTCCCCAAGTCTCACTCATTATACTGCCAACTATGCACATGTGGTATTCGTAACTACGCATATGCCAATAAATATAAGAAAGTGGTAGAGCCGCACTTATCTGTTTAACTAAACCAATACGTTGATTATGTAGGTATATACGCTGAGGAGAATAAGGAACAAGATTATATATAGCTTGGGCTTGCTACTCTAAATCTAATCTGCGTAGCAAATCAACTACATCAGCAGCTTTCAATACTTTACCCATAGCAACAACCTTTTCATTGACAACGAGGGCTGGCATACTCATAACACCATATTCCATTACTTTCTGCATATCAGTAATATATTCGACCTCTACGGAACCCCCCATGTCCTTTACTGCCTCTTTAGCGTTCTTATACTGTTCGTGGCAGGATTTACAGCCTGCACCCAATACCTTAATACAGCATAATGCCATAATGATAACCTCCTAAAATTAAACAATTAAATATTGTATTGCGTTGAAGAAATAACCTACAACGATAATACCAACTGTACATATTGCAATGAAAATACCGAGCAGTTTCGGCTTAACTGCCTTGCGAAGCATAATCATTGAGGGGAGCGAAAGCGTCGTAACGCCCATCATAAAGGAAAGGACAACACCGAGCAAAGCACCCTTTGCAAGCAAGGCTTCTGCAATCGGGATTGTGCCAAAAATATCCGCATACATCGGAACACCTGCGATACTAGCAAGCACAACACCAAACGGATTGTTATCCCCAAGCACCTTGACAATAAAATCTTCAGGTATCCAGTTGTGAATAATTGCACCGATACCTACGCCAATTAGGACATAAGGAACAACTTTTTTGGCTGTTGCAACTACCTGTTCCCAAGCATATTTCATACGGTCTTTGAAATGCAGTTCTTCCTGTGGAACATCAATAGCGTGAGCGTTTCGGATATATTCCTCCACTTGATTTTCAAGGTGCAGTTTTTCAATAAGCGTACCGCCGACAACGGCAATGACAAGTCCGAGTACAACATAGATAACCGCAACTTTCCAGCCGAAAATACTCATCAGCAGAACAAGGCTGCCAAGGTCAACCATTGGCGAAGAAATCAAAAAGGAGAATGTAACGCCAAGCGGCAAACCTGCGCTTGTAAATCCAATAAACAATGGAATAGAGGAACACGAACAGAACGGCGTTACCGTACCAAGTAATGCGGCGATGATATTTGCCCATATTCCATGAAATCTGCCAAGTATCTTTTTTGTCCTTTCAGGTGGAAAATAACTTTGAATAAACGAAATATTCAAAATCAACACGCCGAGCAGTACCATAATTTTTATAGTGTCATAAATAAAGAACTGAACGCTACCGCCAATTCTACTTGTAGTATCTAATCCGCAGGAGATTAAGATAGTTGATATGAGCCTACTCAGCCAACCCATACCGAGGACTTCATTTTGAAAAAAGTCCCATACAATTTTTAATGTTTCCATAGAAAGCTCCTTTCATATTGATATATTGAAATATGTCAATATATCAATGATTTTATAAGTCGTGCGGAAAAGTAGTATATAATCTTCCTCACTTTTCACAGCACGACTTGTTTTCACATCTAATATCGAGTGTTGACAACTGTACCAAACATTCCTTTGCCTGTTTCACACCTTTTTCTGAAATGGAATAGTGCGTCCATTTTCCCTTTTTGCGACTAACAACAATCTCAGCATCACAAAGTATTTTCATATGATGAGAAAGCGTGGGTTGTGTCAAATTGATTTCTTCCAACAGTTCACAGGCGCATTTTTCACCCGAACGCAATAACTTTATAATTCGAATTCGATTTTCATCACAAAAAGCTTTGAAGATTACCGCAGCTCTTCTTTCGTCCATCTCTTAAAACCACCTCCCATAGATAATTATCTATATGTTATTATATACGTCACATAGATAATTGTCTATATGTATTTTGAAATTTTTTGAGAAAAGCGGCGACAGAGCTTTTACCCTCTGCCGCCATACTGCCTATGTATATATTATCTCGCTGTTCACACTCTCCATTGCACAAGCCCGTATGCTATTCATTCACCCGAAAATCCAAACTTTAAAGAAATCCAAACATTTTACTCATAACCTCAATGAATGTAGTATTTGGAGGGGAAAAAGTTTGGATTTCAGGAAGAGTTTTAACTTTTCCCCATAACACACATGCAGCATCCCAAATCTGTTTCACATATCCAATATCCACACTGCTTTTCCCGCGCGCATATGCTCAAATACGCTCTTTAATTTATCATATATCCTTTTACACGCAAATGGAAAGCATTCTTACAGACTTTACATCTGCTACAAAACCTTGTATAAACAACGATTATAATTACTCCTGCCAGAGATATAAGCCTTCCCACTCCTGCCCCCGGTGCATGATAAATAATCTGTATTTCATGATCGCCTTCCCCTATCCTGCATCCGAGAAACGCCGTATTCACTCTCTCCCCTTCCACTGCCTTCCCGTCTATCAGAATCTCAAAGTTCTCGTCATACGGAATGCTTGTAATAAAATATCCCGGCTTCATAACTTCCACTTTCCCGGCAACTACTTTCCCTTTCGTCTCGTCCTTATCCACCTTAAATTCTGTCTGGCAAAGTCCAGTATCTGTTTCCGGAAGCTTCGCCACATAGCACTTCACTCCCCATACTTCATACTCTCCCTTCCCAAAGGTCACCGGAACCTGCGTCTGCCCTTCGTGAAGCACAATACCATAACAAAATTCCGTATTATCATTATAATAAAAATGCTTTACAGAGGTCAGTTTATTCCGAGTCCTGGCTGCCCAGACAGATACATCCCTTGAAGGCTTAAGGTTCTTCACATGAAACTGTAAAAACATCACTCTCTGTCCCTTTTGTGCATCCCATTCTAAGGCAGCTCCCTCCTTTGAAATATCTATCACAAACTCTTCATTTTTTGTAGACGATATTCTTTCTGGAAGCTCTGCATCCACCTTCCTGACACTGCTCACAATCTGGCTTTCAGGATTCTTAAAAAAGCTATTTTCTGCCCTTGCTGCTTCCTCTTTACTGCTGTTTTCTGCCACCACTGCATACTCCCTAAGCGCCAGTTGATTGTAAGGGAATAAAAGCTCATCATATTGTTTCTCGTCCATCACCTTATCTGTCACATAGGCAATCGGCAGGGCATCCACATTTTCGTACACCGTCCACTTCCCCCTGCTCTTTACAGCCCTATATCCACGGAGCTTCTCCTTTGAAACAAGATACTTTACTCCCATGAAATCCTGATATATGGGATTGTATACCGCCGGCTGCATCAAGAAATTCCGGTATGGCTCCTCCAGCCGGAAGGTCTCTCTTCTGAATGTCTGATACTCCTTATTGTACGAAGAAGAATAAATTGACGACACATACTGTCCCATATCCCGGATACGGTTAAGATTTGCCGCATTTTCCTCGTCCGTCCCTAACTGCTCCGTCCGGTAAAAACCATCCTCATCTCCTGTTACCTCTCTAATCAGACCCTGTGCATCCTCATCCGTAATATCTCTGTAAAATTCCCTCTTCACCGCATACTCAGCCTTCGTATGTAACGACACACCAAATACAGCCAGAAATCCTATTACCGGCAGGAGCAGTATAAGAGAGCTCTTCTTTCTATAAGATTTTTTCTGGAACATAAGAAAGCATATAAGCATTACCGCCCCGTCAAAAAGCACAAGCTCCCAGTATTTCCCCACATCTCCTTTCTGCCGGCCCAGAAAAACAAAAATCAACGGTATCAGATATGGGAGCATTTCGCATATCCTATGCTCATTTTTTTCCTCCATATATCTTAAATAATAAGCCATTACATAACAGAACAACGGAAGAAAAGGAATCATCACCTTATCTCTGATATATAGTCCTCCATTGAGGGCATAAGAAAACGCCGGCACCGTCAGTACAACCATGCACCCCCACCCAAGCACCCGCTCATGAGCTTTTCTAAAAAACATCATTGCAATAAGAGCAGTAAGGCCAAATGTCGTAAGGCCGATTCCATAGGGAGTATAAAAAAATCTATCCATATGCACCTGTGGAAGAAGCAGCTCCATAATTCCCACATCAGCCCTGTTCCCCTCCCGCCCTGCAAGTGCCATAGCTGCCGGCACCAGAAGCACGCCGCTTAGCATTACGGCAAGTACAAAAGGAAGAGAAAATCTTACACCCTCTGCAAGAAAATTCTTAAAACCAATATATCCCCTCTTCCATCCCCACACCTCAAAATACCGGTGAAGTCCATACAAAATAAGCACCAGCATCCCGCCAATACTAAAATAAAAACTGGTCATGATCATAAGAAAAACACTGACAAAAAGCATCCCGAAGCATCTGCATTTTCTCTCTTTGTACTTCCCTGCCTGGCCTTGATGCCTTTTCGTATCATCAAAATATCTGTCCACTCCAAGCAGCCCCATACAGAGAAAGGGCATATAATTTACAAACATAATCTGATTATAGGAATGATAAATCATTGGTCCTGAAAGCAGGAAAATGACAGCCATACAAAAAGAAATGTTTCCTGAAAATTTTCTTCCCCGAAGCCATCTGTAAAGAAGCATTACTGAGGCCCCAAGGCACAGAAGCTGTGCTGTCATCATATAGCCGGACATTTCCACAAAAGGAAATAGAAATGACAGCAGCACAACCGGACTGTAAAGCCCATAGTAGGCAAAGTTATAAATATTCTGCCCTCCCCCGATATTTAAGGCAAACTCCGGGAAAAGCTCTCCTGTTTCATAAAACTGTCTGCGGAAATAATCCGGCAGTACACTGTGCTGGCTTATCCAGTCCACCTTACCGCCGAAAATACCAAGGCGGAGCACAAACACGCTGGCAAATAAAGCGATAAGAATAAACAGCAAAAGATAGCTTAGCATCTCCTTATGCCGAAACCTTTTCATGCTTTCCTCCCCCTTTTTCTTCACTGGAATCCTTCAGAATAAAAATCGGCCTGTGCTTTGTTTCCAAATACGTCTTAGACAGATACTGTCCCACAATTCCCGTGCAGAAAAGCTGAATCCCACTCACCATAAAAATAATACACGCAAGGGATGGCCATCCTGATACCGGGTCTCCCCAGATAACCGTGCGGACAACAATCACAAGTATCATAAAAAATGCCAAGAGACAAAATAAAACGCCCACAACTGCCGCTAAAGAAAGAGGAGCTACAGAGAACCCTGTAATTCCCTCCAGAGAGTAAAAAAACAGCTTCTTTACCGACCATTTCGTTTCTCCGGCACAGCGTCCCACATTCTGAAATTCCAGCCATTTTGTACGAAATCCCACCCACTCAAAAATTCCTTTAGAGAACCGGTTATACTCGCTCATTCCAAGCACCGCATCTACCATCTTCCGCTTCATAAGCCGGTAGTCCCTGGCCCCGTTTACAATCTCAGTTTTGGAAATGCTGTTAATAAATTTATAAAAGCTCTCTGACAAAAAAGAACGGATTCTTGGCTCTCCGGTTCTGGTAGAACGTCTGGTAGCCACACTGTCATAATCCTCCTCCACAAGAATCCTGTACATTTCCGGCAGAAGTCCCGGCGGATCCTGAAGATCCACATCCATAGTTGCCACATAATCCCCCTGGGCATTTTTAAGCCCCGCATAAAGAGCCGCTTCTTTGCCAAAATTTCTAGAAAAAGATAGATATCTGCAACGTGCATCCGTCTCATTTAAGCCCTTCAAAAATGCCAGTGTCGCATCCTTTGAACCATCATCTACAAACAAAAGCTCAAATTCCACATCTGACATATTTTTCATAACCTTACACATCTCACGGTAGTATACAGGCAGTGCCTCCTCTTCATTAAAGCAAGGAACAACCACACTTATTTTACTCATTTGTTACACCTCCAAAATACTTTCCTATTAAATGTCTTATTTTTTGATGACCTCATTTTATATCTTCCCGACAATTACATACTTTAATCCTAACCTCTTAAGAAATGCCTAAATTATATCTTAAGAATTATTAAGATGCACCGAAATTTTAAAGAAAATCTGTTATGATAAATACAGTTTCTTTTACAATTGTAGTTAACAAAGGAGATTTGATTTGTTATGGAAAACCCACAAATACTAGTTGTAGACGACAACCCTGAAATTCGGGAAATTATACACATTCTTCTGAAAGGAGAAGGCTTTCACATCACTGAAGCCTCCGAAGGAGCAGCTGCCCTTAAGCTAATAAAAGAAACCCCTTTTGACCTTATTATCCTGGATATCATGATGCCTGGCCTAAATGGTTACCAGACCTGCTTTGAAATACGAAAATGCAGCAATGCCCCCATCTTATTTTTAAGTGCCCGCACAAAGGACAGCGACAAAACTCTGGGCTTTTCAAGCGGCGGAGATGACTATCTGGCAAAGCCTTTTTCCTACAACGAACTGATAAGCCGCAGTAAGGCCCTTATTCGACGCTATCAGGTGTATAAAGGAAAAGAAGCACAAGAAGCAGAAAGTCTCCCAGAAACTGCCGGTCCTCTTCTCTATCAGCATCTGGAAATAAATGAAAAAAAGGAAGAGGTAAGGGCTGGAGGACACCTCATAGAGCTTACAGATACAGAATATGCGGTTCTTCATTTGCTCATTAAGAACCGCCGTCAGATTTTCTCTGCCAGCCGGCTCTATGAAGCAGTCTGGAATGACCCCTACTACTATGGTGCAAATAATACGGTTACCGTACATATCCGCAACCTGCGCCTTAAGATAGAAAAAGACCCGAAAAATCCTTCCATTATAAAAACCGTCTGGGGAAAGGGGTACCGCTGTGATTAAAAAGCTAAAAAGCGTAAAAATACGCACCCAGTTTATATTATTAATTTTATGTACAGGAATTCTCTGCTTCATTCTGTTTATAAAACTATGGACAAACAAGTGGACAATTGCTAAATTTTTTACAGGAACCGATTATTCCCTTACACAAATGGATGACACAGATTTTATGGATGCCTTTTATGAAGCTGCCAAAAATTATGATATTCCAGATTCTGAAGAGGACAAAGAAGCTGCTAAAGCTCTAGAGCCCTTTTTTGATATGACCGATAAATATACATCTGTCTACATCTATGGGCTGGAGGATGGATATTACAGGGCCGGAAAATATGCCCAGATTATGGACTCCATAAGCTTCCGTACCTTCTTTGATTTTGGATATGGCATATTAAACGGCGATGGAGAACATCTCAGTGTGTTACCTCTGAAATTCCGAAACGGCACCGCGATGGTTATGATATACAACTACCAGTCCTCTATCTTCATCTATCCTTATTTTACAGGATGCCTTCTTTTCTGCTGTCTTCTTTTTTTAGGCATTGTTCTTTTTCTATTAAACTGTAAAATGCACTCTATCCTCATATTAGAAAAGGAGATTCTTACAATGGCCTCCGGCGATTTGACACACCAGATACCAGACTTCGGCGGCGACGAAATCGGAATACTTGGAAAAGAATTAGACGGCCTTAGAAATTCCTTAAACGAAACGATTTTGAAGGAGCAGGAAAGCCGCAGGGCAAATCAGGATCTTATTACTGCCTTGTCCCATGATCTGCGCACTCCCCTTACAGTTTTAACCGGTTATCTGGAAGTTCTGCGTCTTAAAAGAAGCCCGGAAAATGAAGAGGAATATCTAAAACGGTGCCTTAAAAAAACTGAAGATATCAAAGAACTGACAGACAAAATGTTTGAATATGCACTGGTATCCGAGGAAAAGGAAACTCCCGACATGACATGGATTTCCACAGACTATATAGAGCAGTGCCTTCTGGAAAACTGTGATTTTATAAAGCTTGCCGGCTTTACCTTCCGTCTCCTTATGCCCCCTGCTGCCGGAGTGCTGGAAAGTGACAAAACTATGATAAAAAGGATATTTAACAATCTTTTTTCTAATATTTTAAAATATGGAAATAAAGAAGAGGCAGTTAAAATAGAAGGAAAAACAGACAAAAAATTCTTCATAATTTCTGTGTCAAACTCAGTGAAACAGGAACATTCACAGGAAGGCAGCAATAATATCGGACTTAAGAATGTCCAGAACATGATGAATCTTTTAAACGGCTCAATGTCAGCAGAGATACATCATAATATCTTTAAAACAGAGCTCCGGTTTCCTCTTCGGTAACCGGAGCTCCTGCTTTATTCTCATATATGCCTGGTTATTATTTATCAGAAGTATAGTCGTCAATAATGAGCGGAATCTGGGACATCATATTGTCAATATCCTCAAACATAGCGCTTTTCGTTGTTCCAAGCCTGCCTGCCTTTTTAATATGGCCCATAACCTCCTGATACCGGCCTTTAATCTGCTCAAAGAATCCGCACAACATCTGAAGCGCTGATTTAGATTCCCCGATTACTCTGGAAATCTCATTATGTACTGCCCCTGCACCCTCTGCAGAATGTATAATATCATCAAATTTCTTATAAGTCTCATCAACCTTATCAAGACTTTCTCCCAAAGCTTTCTGGGAGGTAGTAATGTTTCCATATAGATGTTCTGTTCCCTGCTCAACATCATGAATTCCGGAATCCACTTCTCCTGTCAAGTTCTTAATCTCATCTGCAAGCTTCTTCACCTCTACAGCCACAACCGCAAACCCACGGCCCTGCTCGCCGGCACGCGCAGCTTCAATAGATGCATTCAGCGCAAGAATATTTGTCTGCTCAGCAATAGAAACAATCTTATTCGTACACTGCTTAATCTTCTCCACAGCCTCCTGCAGATCCTCAAATGTATGTTCCATTTCTACAAAGTACGTTTCCACCTGCATAGAACTGCTCTTAAGCTCCTCAACACCGCTTTGTGCATGTGTCACCGATTCTGCAATCGTATCCTTTACTGTCACAAACTCCCCGGATACCTGTTCAATACTTGAAAAATGATATCCGAAATCCTGAAGCTTTTCCTGGAAGCTTTCTGCTTCATTAAGTACACTGGCAAAAGAAGTCCCTATTGCACTCACTTCACCCAGCGAATCCACTTCCTTTTGAACAAGATCTCTGTGGTAGTCCTTTAAGCTGTTCATTACATGCAGCACCGGATATAGGCTTTTCCCACTTTCTGGGACTGCCCTTAATTCCTTCCTGCTCTTTTTCCAAAATGACATCTTCCTTCCCCCTATTCAAAAACCACACAGGTCATAGACTGGTTTACAAAACGATTATTATAATGCTCCCCATATCCTACAAAACCTGCATGACTTCCTAATCTTCCCATTTCCTTCAGATATTCCTCCATATAATGATTCTGGCTGAACAGAAGATATCTGAACAGACAGTTCACTGAAAATACGGCTGAAACCCTGGGAAAATCCTGCTGTATCATGCGAATTGTATTTCTAACAGTTTCTTTGTAATCACCTAGCTCCAACAAAACAAGTACATCCGAATCATTAACCTGTCGAAAGCATGTCAGGGCATCCCCGTTCACTTCTTTAATAGATACAATACAGGTATCATCTCCGTTAAGCTTTCCAAAAGGATTTTTAAATGTCTGTGTTGTTATCTCCTGCTCTGTAACGCCTAATATCTCTTGATATACCTGCTTCGCAGGACGGCCGTTCAAAGCTCCGATAATATATTTTGCCTTATCTGTCCGAGAGGCAATAAAGCGGTAATCTTTCATCTGATGATAAATATTTTCCTTATACGCTTTTACTCTTCCGTTCTGGTTCCTCACCACAGCGTATGCTACTGCGTCTTCATATATCCTTCCATTGGCAGACACCTTTCCGGCATCGCCGGTTCCTCCTACCAGAGAGATATTTTTACGCTTCAAAACACTGTAAATCGTAGTCAGTACACAGGCGTCATTTCCCGCACAGAAATCTATACATACTGTGTTCTCCTTTGAGCCATTTACACTTTTTACGTCTTGTTCCAAACGCTCAATATACTTTACCGGCATAGTAGATACCTGTTCCAGTACATTGGCCGCCACACTGACTCCGTCTGAAAATGCAATAATACCTACACCTTTTTCTACAATTTTTGTATCGTAGCTCATACCGATACAGCCGATGCTTGGTACTCCGGGATACAGCGCCTCCAGTTCCTTTACATGTGATTCAAACTGTTCGCCGTTGGAAAGAAGCATGATTAACTGTGGTTTCATAAGCCCCCGGACCGCTTCTTTTAAATCCCCCCGCTGGCTCATTCCAAAAAATTGTTTCATTGTGAGCTTCCTTTCTCTATCATAACATTATTTATATACTTATATAAATCCTTATAAATAGCAAGTATATTATATGTTATTCTGATATTAATCGTCAATAATAAATTCATTGATTTTAGCCAGTCCTTGTGTTATACTCCTAATGAATTTCAGGAGGAAATATAAATATGTGGATTGCAGAAAACTGGAAGGATTATGAGGTAATAGACTGTAGCAGCGGCGAGAAGCTGGAACGCTGGGGAAAGTATATTTTAGTACGCCCGGATCCGCAGGTCATTTGGAATACATCGAAAGCCTCTGGAAAATGGAAGCATAGAAACGGCCACTACCACAGAAGTTCAAAGGGCGGCGGGGAATGGGAGTTCTTCGGGCTTCCAAAGCAGTGGCAGATTCATTATCGAAGCCTGACTTTTAACCTGAAGCCCTTTAGCTTCAAACATACAGGACTTTTTCCAGAGCAGGCCGCTAACTGGGACTGGTTTTCGGATAAAATCAGAAATGCAGGACGTCCAGTTAAGGTTTTAAATCTTTTCGCATATACTGGCGGAGCTACACTGGCAGCAGCAGCCGCCGGAGCGCAGGTAACACATGTTGACGCCTCTAAGGGAATGGTCGCATGGGCAAAGGAGAACGCTGCTTCTTCCAATCTCTCTGACAGACCAATCCGCTGGCTTGTAGATGACTGTGTAAAATTTGTAGAAAGAGAAATACGCCGTGGGAATCATTATGATGCTGTTATTATGGACCCGCCTTCCTACGGCAGAGGCCCGAAGGGGGAAATCTGGAAAATTGAAGACGCCATTCACCCCCTCATTAAGCTGTGTGTACAGATTTTATCTGATAACCCACTATTTTTTCTTATAAATTCCTACACAACCGGCCTTGCACCTGCTGTTTTGACTTATATGCTCGCAACGGAGCTTAAAAGGTTTAAAGGCCAGGTAGATTCTCAGGAAATCGGGCTTCCTGTAACAGCTTCCGGGCTCGTCCTTCCATGCGGAGCATCCGGCAGATGGGAAGCATAGTAAGTAAAATTTAAGACATTTTTTATAGAAATCACCAAGGTTTTCGTGTATCCTATAAAGAGTAATAAAATTCATAAAACTTGAAATATTAAATTATGGAGGTAAAAATCATGAAAAAATATGTTTGTGAACCTTGCGGATATGTATACGATCCAGAAATCGGCGACCCGGATAGCGGAATCAAGCCAGGAACTGCGTTCGAAGATATACCTGATGACTGGGTATGTCCTATATGTGGAATGGACAAGAGTGTATTCGTAGAAGAATAGGGTAATAAAAAGAATAGGCAGATGCCTATTCTTTTTATATATTTCTAGGAATTCCCTCCCTCAGAAGCGGAATCACCTCATGCAGTGAATCACACCGCCGGTATGCAAGGGAAAGTACCTCCTTTGGCGGCTCTAACAAATCCGGAACTGCAATTACCTTAAGTCCCGCTGCATGTGCCGAACGAATTCCAGCCGAAGAATCCTCCAGTGCAAGACAGCACTCCGGCTCCATCCCAATCTCTTCACATGCCTTTCTATATATTTCCGGATCCGGTTTTGTATGCTGAACCATGTCCCCAAAAATTCCGCCGTCAAAATATTTATAAATCCCCACACTTTTTAACATTCTTATGCTGTAATCTCTGCTCGAGGAAGTGGCAACGGCAGTCTTATAACCGAAGCTCCTGGCATATATAAGGAGCTCCTCTGCCCCCGGCTTTAAAGGCATCTCTTCCTTATCCAAAATCTGGTAAAAGCATCTACTGGCAAGGCTTGAAAACTCTTCAATATTAAAGTCCTCACCAAGGGCCTTCCTAAAATATGCATCTCTTCCTGCCCTGTTGATTCCCAGCGTGTGGTAAATATGTTCACCCATACGGGCTATCCCCATAACTTCTCCTGCTTCTTCCCAGGAACGCTTTACAATCCTTTCCGAATCCAAAAGAAGCCCATCCATATCAAATACAAGTGCTGATATCAAAACTCAATACCCCTTCCAAGCAAATCCTTCAAATAAGCAGCTACCTCCTCCAGTTTACGGACAGCCTCCATCTTCTCTTCCCACTCCTCACCTGACATCTCCTTGTTAATCAGGCACTTCTGGATATGCTTTACCTCTTTAATCAATTCTTCTGTCATGGTAATACCCCCTTTGATGAATCCAATAAATTAGTTATCGAGTTCAGTATACCATATTCTGAACAATTAGAAAACAGATTTTATTTCTCTGTTTTTTTCAGATAAATAAACCAGTAAGCACAGCCCACGCATACAGCACCGCCAATAATATTTCCGATCGTAACCGGAACAAGGTTCACCCCAAGAAAATTCCCCCAGGTAAGAGCGCTTATATCTACTCCCGCCTCTGCCGCCGCCTGTGCGTAAGTAGGAACACTTTCTGCAAAAAGGCCTGCTGATATATAGTACATATTTGCAATACTGTGTTCAAATCCGCTGAGCACGAAAAACATAACCGGGAAAAAAAGGCCCGCAATCTTTCCTATCACATCCTTTGCCGCAAAGGAAACCCATACTGCAATACATACAAGAAAATTACATAATATTCCTTTTATTAGCGCATCTCCAAAGGGGAGTGCGCACTTGACTGCCGCCGTGGAAATAACAGATACAGCCATACCGTTATTAAAAAGGCTGATTTGATGTGAAAAAACTACTCCTGCCGCTACAAGTAGGCTTCCGGCAAAATTCCCAAGATACACAACTATCCAGTTTTTTACCAGGCCTGCCGCCTGAATTTCTCTTTCTAAAAGCGGAATTGTAAGCAGGCAGTTTCCCGTAAAAAGCTCGCTCCCCGCAAGAAGGACCATTGTAAGCCCACCTGGAAATATACATGCACCTACAAGCTTTCCCACAGACGGAAAGGGAACGGATACTGCTGCAGTTGTTGCTCCGACTCCTCCCGCTGCAATAAATATCCCTGCCAGAACTGCCAGAAGAAACATCTTTGGAACCGGTGTGTTTACCTTTCCTTTTCCTATTGCAATATAATTTTTTGCTATTTCAGCCGGTGGAAATAAATTCATTGTTTTTTACCCCCTGTCTTACCTTATATACATTTGACACATTGGCATCGCACACAACTATATTATAATGAAATTATCCGAAAATATAAAGAAGTTTCTATATGAAAATTCCCTTAAATATAATACAGGGAAAAACAAATCTGGGACGGGGTTTTTCTAGAAAAACCCCGTCCCCACCTAATTAATATTCTACTTCTACCGGCATCCGTGTTTTCGCCGAATCCATAATTGCAAGAATTGCCAGCACTGTATTTGCCGAATCCTTTAGAGTAACCGGGAATTCCTTCCCTGATAAGATACAGTCCACAAACCCGCTGATACTCTGGAATGCGAACCCGTGGTGCTTTCCAAAGATTTTGTTCTGTACAATCACATCCGGCACAGTCACCTTATTGTCTGTATACTGCTGAATCATATTATGATTGCTTGCGTCAATACTTATCATGCCCTTATCACCGATTACATTGAACTTAATATCATTCACACAGGGATTGGCATTCGGTGTAATCCACCCGTTTTCCATCTGTGCAATCCCGCCGTTGCAGAATTCAATTGTCGTCAGATACTCGTCCACAGTATCCACTCCCTGTCCCTTTAATACACCTTCACGGCTTACGCTGTACACGCGCTTTACTTCGTCATGGAAGAACCAGCGCAGAGTATCTAAGCTGTGGCTTCCAAGAAACCACAGAATCGAAGACTTAGAAGCCCAGGGCAGCATATCTGTAGCAACCCACTTAATATCATTTAACCGCATATATGCACTGTAAATGTTTCCTAGCTCACCCCTGTCCACTGCCTCGTGAGCCGCATTAAACGGTGGGCTCCAGCGATTGTGAAGATCTACCATCGCACGTACACCGTTCTTTTCCACAGCATTTACAATACGGTATACATCCTCCCTTGTTGTGGCTAGAGGCTTTTCAATCAGCATATGCTTTTTATGCTCTGCTGCCGACTCTGCAATATCTGCGTGAGCAAAATCAGGCGTTACGATTGCAACAGCGTCGCAGTCCGCCTTTTCAAACATTTCATTATAGTCATCATAAACCTCTGAAATTCCAAGTTTCCCTGCCAGCGTCTCTGCCCTGCTCCTGTTCATATCACAGACTGCGTTTATTTCCGCAAAGGGATGCTCCTGATAAATCTGGGCATGATTCTCCCCCCAGATTCCGGCACCCACAATTGCCATTTTAAGTTTTGAACTCATGATTGTTCCCCCTAAATTCATTGTTTTATCCTTTTACAGAACCAAATGTCAGACCACGGATCATATGCTTCTGTACCATAATCGCAAAAATTAATACCGGCAGTACAGCCAGTACACCTGTAGCCGCCATTTCACCCCATTTTACTCCTGATACCGACAAATACATCATAACGGATGTAGGAATTGTCTTCGCCTGAATACTGGTCAGAAAATTTGCAAATACAAATTCATTCCATGAATTAATAACACAGAAAATAGATGTTGCTACAAGCCCCGGTGTAATAAGAGGCAGAAGGATTTTAACAATCCCGGTAAATCTTGAACAGCCGTCCACCCATCCTGCTTCCTCCAGTTCAATAGGCATATCTTCAATAAACCCCCGCATCATCCAAATCGTAAACGGAATATTAAAGGTTGTATAGCAGATAATAAGTACCAGCTTTGTATCCAAAAGCCCGGCCATTGATGCCATCATAAAGTATGGAATTACAACTGCCATCGGCGGCAGAAACTTTTGGCTTAACACCCAGAACGCCCTATCCTCCCGGGTTTTCCAATTATACCTGGCAAAACCATACGCCGCAAAGCTGCCTACAGCCAGCGAAATTAAGGTAGATATTACTGCAATAACCAGACTGTTTTTAAAGAAATCCAGAATATTGCTCTCCTCAATAATAGTCTGATAATTCTTCAATGTCGGTACAACAAAAATTTTTGACGGATCAAGGATATCTACCCTGTTACGAAAGCTGACCATAATCATCCATACAAAAGGAAGCAGGCAGGCAAGACATACCAGCAATAGAAATATACCTCGTACAAGGCTGATAGCCCTTCGTTTTCCTTTTCTACTCATTATACTGCCTCCTCCTTCCTCATTTTCTTAATCAGCACCTTACTGATACATGTAGTCAGAACAAGCAGTACAAGTGCAATCGCTGCCGCCCTTCCAATTAATCCGTTCTGGGCATTTGCCATACGGAAAATATGAAGACTCAAGAACTCCGTAGCAGTTCCCGGCCCGCCCTGGGTCAGAACATATGCAATATCAAACAGCTTCAGACAGTCAATTACCCTGAATAACAGAGTCAGATATACCAGCTTCTTAATCATTGGAATCGTTATGTAAAATAATTCCTGCAGCCTCGTTGCACCGTCAATCGCCGCTGATTCATAGGGCTCGTCCGGCACGGAACGAAGGCCGGCATACACAATTAATGTAACAAAAGGTGTATACTGCCACACATCTACCATGAGAATCGACCAAAACGCCATCTTTTCAGACAGCCAGGTTATCTTAATCCCAAATAGTGTATTAAGAAAATGATTCACGATTCCATATTCGGAATTGAGCATCAGCTTCCACATCTGTGCCGCAATAGACGGAGTGATGACAAGAGGAATAATCATAATGCCAATCACAATAGGTTTTAGCTTAAACTCCGAAGAGTTTAAGCATAAACCTATTAAAAATCCAAGCACTAATTCAATCGCCGAAGCCAGAACCATAAAAGCCAGACTGATAAATACTGAGTGCCAGAAGTCCCTGTCTGCACCTGAAAACAGTCTCACAAAATTCTTAATTCCTACAAATTCTGTCTTAGAAAAGTCCCAGCCAAGCTGATAATTTGTAAAGCTGATAATTGTCAGAAATATCGTTGGTACTACGGAAAGCACAATCATCGTCACCATGGCTGGCGCAATGTATTTTAAATACTCTTTCTCTTTCCTTCGCATAACCTTCCTCTTCCTTTACTTAATCAAATCCTCAATATCCTTCTGCATGTCCTCACATGCCTTATCAGTAGTAGTATCTCCTGTCAGCGCAGAACTTCCATAACCGCCCGCAATATCAAGAATCTGGTTGATGGAATCATGCTGCGGAATCCATGATAATCCCTTCTCTACAAGACCATTTGCAGACTCAAGCGCGAGCTTCTGCGCCTCGTAGGATGGATTAGCTTCCTGGAGATTAGCATCATCAAACGCAGATGCCCTTGTTGCCACTCCTCCGTTTTCAACATATTCTTTTACTTTTTCCTTACTTGCCATATAGGAAATAAACACCCATGCAGCATCCTGATTCTTGGAGGATTTTGGAATACCAAGATTCCAGCCTGCAAGTGCAGCGCCGTTCCCAGCCGGTCCTGTCGGTGTCGGAACAAATGCAACCTTATCAGCTACTGTGGAAGAACCAGGGTCTGTAATCTGTCCTGCAAGTGCCGTAGCATCTAACCACATTGCTGTTTTTCCAGAAATAAATGCGCCCAGTGCTTCCTCGTGAGTGTAAGAACCTACATCTGGAGGTGCACATTTTAAAAGGTCTACAAAATATTTCAAAGATTCCTTTGTCTCATCTGTCGTACAGGTTACTACCTCATCATCAGAGCCAATAGTCTCCTGGTCTAAGAATCCGCCGCCAAAGTTGTACATTAGGCTCATCCATCCTGACGCAAAATGAATACCCCTCTGTGCTCTCATGCTCACACCGTAAAGGCCCTCTTCTTTTCCGTTAAAGAACTGAGCCAGCTCTAAAAATTCATCCATTGTTTTAGGAGCCTTTTTTCCATATTGATCAAATAAATCCGTCCTGTAAGCAATAAATCTTGTCTCGCCTGCAGTTGGAATTCCATAATTCACCCCGCCTGCACCAGCAATACCATTCCTATATGCCGGCATAATATCCTCGTAATCAAACCATTCCGGTGTCTTTGTCTCATCTTCTGCAAAGTCACTGATTGGAAGAAGAACATTTTTAGATGCATATTCGCTCATCCAGAAAGCGTCAACCATGAATACATCATAGCTTCCTGCACCCTGGGCATCCAAAAGCTGTTTGTTTTTAAGGTTTGTCTCCTCCACAATATCCCATACAACCTTAATTCCTGTAAGATCCGTAAACTCCTTCTCCATCTTCTTAAAAGCATCTGTAGACGGATGTGAAGCCATAGCTACTGTAATCTCTGTACCGTCAAAATTCTTCTTTACAGCTGCGCCCCAGTCCTCAAGAGTCTTTGACTCTTCTGCTGTAAAGCTAAGCTCACCGCTGCCGCCCTCACTGCTGCCCTCTTTTTCTTCTCCGCCTTTAGAGCTGCAGGCTGCAAGACTCACTGTCATAACACCAACAAGAAGCATAGACAACAATTTTTTAGTTCTTTTTTTCATAGCTTTCCTCCATTCTTTGGTTCTCCATTTGTTTTTTGATCTGTTATGCATAACCTCTACCGTCTATTATATAATTCCTAAAAATATTTGTATTTATTGATTATTATTCATTTTGTACAAAATATGCTCTTATTTCTTTGTTTTTATGTTATATTTTTAACAAAAATCATTTTAAAAAAATTTAAGTCTGTAAAACTCTTTCGAATAACTTAGAGTTTTACAGACTATTTTATGTTTATATTACAGAACGATTTTTTACTGACCTCTGGTAGCCGCTTGGTGTCATATTTGTAATCTGTTTAAAGCTGCTGGAAAAATGGTGCACCGAGCTGAAATTCAAAAGCCTGGCTATCTGGGTATAAGTATATTTATCTTCACTGATAAGCCGTCTGGCTTCCTTAATCTTCATCTGATTATAATATTCCATCACGCTGCAGCCCATCTGCTTTTTAAACACCTTAAGAATATAGCTTTTCGAAAAGGACAGGCGGCTGCATATATCATCCAGCGATACCTTTGTGTAAACAGACGACAGAATAATCTTAATTACCTTATCCACAATCATGCGCTCATTGGCAAAATCCCTGTCCAGATATTTGTCAGGTATATCTCCCTTCATATAGCTGTTCCTTATTAAAATAAGAAGCAGAAGCTCCATCAGATTTTTCAATTCCTGCATCCCTCCGTATGGTGCGTCCTTTTTAAGCTTCAGCCTCTGCTGGTCAAAAATGTCATAGGGCCCCTCAAAAACCTCCTGCCCTGCCGCATATAGCTTTTTGACAATCTGCAATTCCTCCCCATAAAACTTAAGAACCCTGCTCTGAACACCCTTAAGCTCCTCACATTCGCAGTCAAAGCTTATAATAAATGCACTGGCAAAATCACCTACAGACAGAATATTATGCAGCTCGTCAGGCGCATGAAGAAAGCCCTCCCCTGAGGACACATAGTATTCCCTATCATCCGATACAACCTTCACATTTCCATAGTCAATATATACCATTTCCCAGAAATTATGGCTCTCCCCAATTCCCTCAAACTCTTTGACATATTCAAAATAATGAAAGCTGATAAAATTTGCTATATGCAGCTTATTCTCTATTGCGGTTCTCTTATAGTATTCCATATCACTCATTTTACTCAATGGAAATAGTCCATGTATTCACATACTGCTCTCCCGGCGTAAGCCGGATCAAATCACTCTTATACTTAAATTCCTCCACTATATCCTGCCTGGACGGGAGCGACGTCCACGGTTCGATACAGACATAAGGAGCCTCTGTATTAGGAGCATGCCAGATTCCAAGACAGGGCATATCAGGATAAGATATCTTCACCTGTCTTGTACCTTTATCAGATTTCAGCGTAATCTCATCCGCCATATTTCGAAGCACAATTGCATCATCGTCAAACATACTGTGAGAAAGCTGTAACCTTATACCGTCCTCAAGCATAAATTCCGTATTCCTTCCACTTACAAAGCATCCAGAAGTATGCCCAATCCTCTCTGGTCTTGCCGCTCCTCCAAACTCCAGGTAATAATCCGAAAAAACAAGCCCTTCCTCAAGGGGAACCATAAACCCTGGATGTCCGCCGATTCCGAAATACATAGTCTCTTTTGAACAGTTTGAGACGCGGTAGGCAACAGCTATCTCATTGTCCCTAAGCTCATAAGATACCTGAAGGATAAAATGATACGGATACATTCCATAGGTTTCCTCATTATCCCTAAGTTCAAAGGTTATCATATCTTCTTCCTGATAGACAACATGATAGGCAAACTTCCTTGCAAACCCGTGGATATTCATCTCATATTCCTTTCCATCAAGAAGATACTTCCCCTCTGTAAACCTTCCTACATAAGGAAATAGTATAGGAGAACGTTCACTCCAATATCTTTCGTCCCCATTCCACAGGTATTCCGTGCCATCCTTTTTAATCGACTGAAGCTCTGCGCCTAAATCTGATATTACCGCCTGTATGTTTCCATTTCTTATCTGATACTCCATCTCTTTTTTCCTCCGTGTCCTTCTATATTGCTGACTTGCCTCACCGCCATACGCTGTTAAGCTTCACAGCCTTTTCAAGTATTATACTCTAAAACAAGCAAAGCCACAAGCACGTTGCTGTTTACTCCGTTCACACTAGCTTACGGCCGTGAATAAATTTTCAAAAAAAGGAGGATGCCCCTTCAAGAGACATCCCCCTTTATAAAAAATATTTGCCTTTATTCCGCCGCCGGATACTCATTACAGAGCAGACGGTACGGCTCTTCATCTTCTTCTATCTCCGGGAACCGCCCAATGGGCTCGTAAAAGCGGTTATCATTTTCATCATCATTGCACATAGAAACCTCTCCGAGAAGCACTGCTCCTCCCGTCTCTGGCACAATAAAATCATGATACATATATGGTGTAATCGTAATGCTCTGTCCCGGCTTTAACAAAACTTTCGTCCCCGCGGGAACCACCTCTGTTTTTCCGTCTGAATACACCGTTACATCTGTATCCAGCATGGTTCCATCCTCTGCCCCATTATATACGGTGATATAAATATCATTTCCTCCTCGGTTAATGATATCCTCCATCTTATTCCAGTGATAATGCATAGGCGCTGTCTGTCCCTCATAAAGCATAAGAAGCTTTTCTGCATAAGTCTTTGGATATTTCTCTGGCATCTTCTGGTTACCGTTGCGGATGGTAAGAAGGGAGAATCCCACCTTATCAAAATTATCAAGTCCATAGTCCGTAATATCCCAGCCAAGGCAGTTGTCCCGTATCTCATCATACTCATGCCCTGCCTTCTGCCAGTCCGCCTGACTCCACTTTGCAAACGGCGGAATCTCGAACCGGTGCTCATTAATCAATGCTTCCATGTCCTTAATTACTTCATTAATCCTTGAACGCTTCAAATTTCTATCTCCTTATATCTTATACTCTGACAAAATCATCTCCGGCTTATCAGCCTGTCTTGTCTTAATAAGCTCCTCGTTGGTGACAAAGTTAAGCAGCGCATCAATAATCGCCGTCTCGTTCAGATGTGCATATCCCTTGTAATAGCTGAACGGGCCTTCCTCTCCTGCAGACAAAAGAACATAATCTGCCAGATTCGATACCGGCGACTGGGCAAACGCCGTAATAGCAATCATCTTGAGTCCTTTTTCCCTCCCAAGCTCCATCCCCTGGATGACCTGCCTGGAAGTTCCTGACTGTGAGATAGCAATCAGGATATCTCCTTCGTCCGCAAGATTCACATGGTTGAGAAAATATTCCGGCGCAATATTATACGTGCTCTTAATACCAAGACGCCCCAGGCGGAAGCCCATATACTGTGCCAGCGGACAGGTATTGCCTACTGCCATAATATGTGCCTGCTTGCAGGTCTTTAAAAGGTTCACACAGTCACGCATCACATCCAGCTCCAGACGTCTTCCAATTACAAGCATCGCCTTTGCAAAGCCTGCAAACATCTCCTCAACACTGTCCTTGCTCTCGACCCCGTTCACACTGCTGTACTGCCGTTTTCCCAAGTCTCTTGCAAGCGTAATACGAAACTGATAATACCCTGTATAACCGATGTGATGGCACATACGCACAACTGTGGCATCACTGACTCCGCTGTTTCTGGCAAGCTCTGAGACATTACAGTCTACTGCCTTCTGTGGATTACCAAGCACGAAGGCAGCTACCTTTTTTTCTGCTGAAAAAATATGGTCATACTGCTCCCTGATAACCTTAAGTACTTCCCTGTCCAGAAAATTCTTCTCACTCAACTTCTGACACCCCAACTACTGATATATTAATATAAATCTGCCTTTCCAATTGTCTGGAATAATTCAAGCTTATGCTTTGCAACAACTTTCATTGCCTTAATACATTCTGGCTCAATAACGTTTGGCTCTCTTAAGCTCTTATCCTGAAGAACCTCCCTCATCTTCTCAAAGTATGCAACCTTAATATCAGAAGATATATTAATCTTGTTAATTCCAAGTGTAACAGCTTCGCCAATCTCCTTATCCGGATTGTTGGAACCGCCGTGAAGAACTAACGGAATATCCACCTTGGAAGCAATATCCTTTAAGATGTCAAGCTTTAACTCCGGCTTCATACCTGCCGGATATAGTCCATGACAGGTTCCAATAGCAATTGCCAGAGTGTCAACGCCTGTCTCAGCAACAAATTTAACTGCATCCTCCGGGTCTGTATAGATAATCTTTGCAGCTCCGCCCTCCATCTCGTCAGGATTTGTTGTTCCAATAGTTCCAAGCTCTGCCTCAACAGAAACATTTACAGGATGTGCCGCCTCAATAATCTTCTTTGTTCCTGCAATATTCTCCTCAAACGGAAGCTCCGCTCCGTCAAACATAACAGAAGTAAATCCACTCTGGATTGCCCATACAATCTTTCCAAAATCACTACAGTGGTCTAAATGAATACAAACCGGAACCGGTGATTTATAAGCCTTCTCCTTAATCGCTGTTACCATCTCAGATCCGATAAAGCTCAGCTCATCAGGATGAATCTCAATAATGACCGGTGAGTTTGTCTCCTCACAGACCTCCATGATTCCAAGAAACATAGAATAATCACTGATATTAAACGCCGGAAGCGCAAATCTATTCTCCTTTGCTACTGCTAAAATGTCCTTCATATTCATTAACATAGTCCTTACCTCCACAAAATACTATTTTAGATTATTAAATCATTCCTAACTATTTTAATCTACCCTAATTTTTCTGTCAACAATTCCAAGAAATAAAATTTCTTTTATATCTAAAAACACATCTGTACACCACCTACAAAGGAGTCTCCCAGCCCGATTGTAAATCTCGGCGTATCTATGTATTTTGATGGGATGAGTACTGCCTCTTGTGCATATCTGCTTTCCTTAAGTATCTGATAATTCTTCATGCCTCTTTCGCTGAAATCAAACTCAAGAACCTCTTTTATCTGCTCTCTTGTGCCGTACCACCCATTATTTGCCTTTGCCGTTGCCAGCATATTGCCATATATAAGTCCTCTTTCAATATCTGCCTTAAGGGAATCTCCTACATACATGGAATAGTCCTTCGTATGAATAATAACTCCTTTACGGACTCCAAACATACTGCGGATAGACCTTGCGCCCTCCACACAGGAAATAATATCCTCTGTATCTACCTTTATGTGATAGATATCATTTAACGTATGGTTCAGCTCCTCCTCATTCATACTTAAAATGTCCACACTCGGGCAGACGGTCTCCAGACAAAGCTTCTTCACATCAATACTGTGAAAATGTGCATCCTCGAAAAAGACGACGCCCTCTGGGTTATTCTCCTTGTATACAGCAAGATGCCGTTTTGCAAAATCCAGGCGCTCTTTTAAAAGCTCTGGACTTAAAAGCGCATTAAAACTTGATAATACATTACTGCTTACTTTTCCGGCATTCTCCTCTATCCACTTAAAATAGGCTTCCGAAAACGGCACATATTCATTTACTGTAATCTTTGTCAGAATCAGCCTGTTAGAGCACGGAATTACAAGCTCCTGCTCTCCAAGGCAGATTTTATCATCCTTTTTAAACTGGATAATAAAATGAGGCTCCTGCTCGTGTGTCTGGCTGATTTTGTCTGTATGCACAAGCTCTCCACCCTGTGAAACCGTATACACTCCCAGCGTGTCTAGAATATCGCATACCTCTTTCGAATCATCCGTTAGATGTACAATAGAAGGACAGCCTACACTGTCAAGCGCCATAGCCGCCTGTACTGCCGTACCACCCATGCCATACTTAAAGTCAAAAGTCGACTTTACAAGCTCTACATTCTCCACATCAACCTCGCCGCCAATTCCGTGAGAACAATAGTACACCATAGTCTCGAGAAGATCCTGCATTGTCTGAATCTTAGATGCTGCCCTCATCTGAGCCAGCACCGCCTCCGGCATATTCTCCTTAAGAAGCTCATTCAGCCGTTTCGTATTAAAATCACACAATAAATCAAGATTGCTCGTATACCCCATTGCAGGATAACACTCTTTTTCTATCCGTGCCTGAATTGTTCTGTCAAGAGCCTCATATGCCTCATAATATTTCTGTCTTAAATCCATCTATGCCTACTCCTTTTCTATCCTGTCAGTGTAACTAAATACAAAGCTTATTTCCATTGGCTTTTGCATACTTAAGAACCGTCTCAAAATCCGGTATTCCGGTGCTCGCTCCCGAAGCAGCAATTCCATGTGCCGACACAGCACTGGCAAACTCACCGATTCTTCTCAAATCCCACCCATGAAGGTATCCACACAAAAAGCCTGCCATAAAACAATCCCCCGCCCCAGTCGTATCCACTACCTTCACATCAGGGTAAGCCGAAAGCCAGACTGTCTCTTTAAAGTTTGTCAAAACACATCCCTTGTGTCCCAGCTTGATTCCGAGAATTTTTAAAGAAAACCCGCCGAATATCTCAAGCATCTCCTTTACATCCGTCTTTCCTGTAAAAAACACAGCCTCCTCATAGCTTGGTATGAAAATATCTGTCTCATTAAGAGACTTCTCAATCAGCTTTAGATTTCTCTGTGCTTTTGCCTCTGTCGCAATGCTGGCGTCCATTGCCGTAATCTTCCCATATGCATGAGCACGTTTAAATAAGTCTGCAATCTCTCCATCCGTCATCCTCTGCATGGCCAGCGCACTTCCAAAAAATACAAGGTCAGCTTCCCTTACAGCCTCATCTGGAATATCCCTGCTCAAAAGCCCGTCATTCGCCCCTCGATTTACCAGAAAATGCCTTTCCCCGCTTTCTTCTATCAAAATATAGGAAACTGCTGTGCCATAAGAGTCATCCTCAATAAGCATATCCGTGTTCACACCGTTTTTTACAAGCTCTTTCCTTATAAACTGTCCGTTTATATCCTTTCCGATTTTCCCGGCAAAGGAAGCCTGGATTCCCAGCTTTGAAAGAACAACCGCTACTGTAAGCGCATCACCGCCCGTATGGGAAACAGGCATCTCAATACTGCTGTTATCAATCTCAAGAATATTTCCCGGAACCGGCGATAATGGAATGTCGCAAAACGCAAGACCTGCTGATAATACCTTCATAACTCTCTCCTTTTTCTGAAAAAGCCCCGTTTCCACAGGGCTTTATGTCCTTAACTGTACTAGTTCTTTACTGAACCTGCCGTCATACCTGCGATAAAATATTTCTGGAAGAATAAGAACAAAAATAAGATCGGCAGAGAGCCCAGCACACTCATGGCCATCATTTGATTCCACTCATACGCATGCTGCCCCATCAGTAAGTTAATACCTACTGGTACTGTACGCATATCATTTGTTTTTGTCAAAGCCAAAGCAAAAAGATATTCATTCCATGCCTGCATAAAGGTGTACATACCTACAGAAACAAGCCCTGGAACTGACGGCGGAACAAGAACGCTCCAAAGTGCCTTAAATCTGGAACCACCGTCAATCATAACTGCTTCGTCCAAATCCTTTGGAAGAGTATTAAAATATCCGGTCAGCATTAATATTGCATAAGGAAGTGTAAATACCATGTAGGTGAGTATCAGCGCTCCGTATGTATTAAACAGCTTCAATGATACAATCAGGCTCATGTACGGAATCAAAAGTGTAATCGGCGGTACTGCCTGGACTGCAACAATAATTGTATTGATGATTCCCTTTCCCGGAAAATTAAACCGGCTGAAGGAATAGGCAGCTAGAATACCGATAATCAATGTAACCGTAACTACAATTGCTGATATGGCATAGCTGTTAATAAAGAAACGTACCTGCTCAGGATTTGTAAAAATAGCCTTATATGCATCCAGGCTGAAATTCTCAGAAATCCATGTGGGCGGCCATGCAAAAATCTCTGAATTTGGCTTAAAAGAATTTAAAATCATCCATAAAATCGGAAACCCTGCCCATACAGTTCCGATAAGCAGTAATATTATAATAATAATCTGTACCCATAATTTTTTCTTTCCAATCATGCTTAATCCCCCGCTTTCTGTTGTCTTACATAGAAGATTCCTATGATTGTACATACAATAAGCAGTATAACCGCTCCAGCAGATGCCATGGAGTACTGGTACTTACTGAAGCCCTGCTTATATATGTAGGTACTGATTGTTTCTGTTGCATTTACCGGTCCGCCTCCTGTAGTCATCCAGATTAACGCGAACTGCTGCAGTGTCCATACAAAATCCAGCATAAGGAGGCTTATTAAGATTGGCTTAAGCTGCGGAATCGTAATTTTAAAGAAGGTCTGCACCGCGTTAGCTCCGTCAAGAGCGGAAGCCTCATATAAATCTGTGGAAATTCCCTGCAGACCAGCCAGAATACTTATCATATAGAACGGATAACCGGACCATATATTAATAAGTGTAACCGAGGCAAGGGCCACATCCCTTGAAGCCAGCCACTCTATCTTCTCACTGATGATTCCAGCATTTGTCATCAGATAGTTAAGCACGCCATTAGGGTTTAACATCATTCGCCATACAATTGCAATTACAGATGCCGTAAACATCCACGGCAGTGCATAAATAACACGGAAGATTCCCTTTGTCATAACGCCTAAGTATCTCGTATTCAGAAGCATTGCAAAAAGCATTCCAATGAGAAAATGCGCAACAATACTGATAAGTACAAAAAACAGCGTATTTTTGATTGCTACAAAAAATACAGGATCCGATAATACTTTAACATAATTCTCCATGCCAACGAATACCGGATTCTTATTTATGATAACATTATCATAGAAAGAATAACCAATAACCATAACAATCGGTACAATCAGCAAAATGCACATCAATACGATTGTTGGCAGGAGATATAAATACGGTGTTATAAGCTTTTTCCCTTTCGTCAACTCAAACTCATCTCCTTCACTTTAGAGTAAATGGGCTGTACGCAAAGCAAGCGCACAGCCCATAATCTTTGCCCCTTGTTCTTTTATCTCTTAACAGGCAGCCTGCATCCTACTCAAATGCCGGCGTCCAGCGCTCCTGAGCTGCTTTCAGCATATCTGCTGCTGAAGCTGTATCTCCGTCAAGATATAACTGTAATTCTTCGCCAAAGCTTCTCATCAAATCTTCAGATGTAGGTGCACCTGTAAATTCGTTGACTGCTTCACAGCTCTGGAAAAGCTCATATGCTTTTACGAATAACTCGTCAGAAGATGAGTAATCCGGCTCAGCCTTGGAATTTCCAGGGAATGCATTAGCCAGTACTGCAAGCTCAGCATTTACTTCCGGGCTCATAAGATACTCAACAAATTTCCAAGCCTCTTCCTTATGCTCACAGTTCTCAGCGATACCAATACCCCAGTTAGCAACATCCATTCCGCTTGTTCCTGAGAATCCTTCTACTGTAGGAACGGTGATATAGTCAAAGTTAAGATCCGGAGCACCATCTTTGATAGTTGTCAGATGGGAAACACCGTCTGTCATAAATGCAACACGTCCGTTTGTAAACTCTTCAACCATGTCAGGCTCTTTCATAGAATAGGAACCTTCTGCAATATAGCCCTTATCAAATAACTCTTTTACAAATTCAACTGTAGCTTCAAGCTCTGCATTACCTTCAAGATTCGGCTTGCCATCCTTAAGCATAGAACCGCCTGATGCCCACAGCCATGTCATAAACTGGTTCTGAATACCACTCGGTGACTCTGAAGATAATGGAATTGCCCATCCTGCAACACCGTTCTTCTTTACAGCCTCGCATGCTGCAAGGAACTCTTCACGGGTTGTCGGAAGCTCATTAACGCCTGCTTCTTTCAGGATATCCATATTCGCATACATCGGATATGCAAAGTTTACAACCGGAATCATATATGTATTGCCTTCAAACTGAATCTGTGAAGATAACTGGCTGTCATCATAGCCTGCACTTCCCATCAGATCTGTCAGGTTAGCGATAGAGCCCTGCTTTGCAAAGTCATATACCCATGAACCGTCAAGACCAACTACATCAGCCATCGTTCCGGAAGCTGCACCTGATGCAATCTGTGTCTTTGTATCTGCGTAAGGATTGCTTAAAAGGTCAATCTTAATGCCTGTGTCATCTGTAAACTTCTGGCAGATGTCTGCAAGAGCGCCGTCTGGAATCTCTACGCCCCACCACTGCTGGAATTCAAGTGTCACTCCGTCGCCGCTGTCATCTGAACCGCCTTCATCCTTGCTGTCATCTGAAGTTCCTCCGCCGCTGCCGCCGCATGCTGCCAGTGACAGTACCATAGTACCTACAACTGCTGCTGAAAGAATCTTCTTTGCTACTGTTTTGAATTTCATAATTCTTCCTCCTTTAAAAGAAATTTTATTTCAGCACATGGAAATATCTAGCTTTTTGCACGAAAAGCATGTCCTATTTTTGTGAATATCGACATGTTTCGACAATTCTTTTCGATATTTACTTGTGCTTTTTGTATAGCTATATTATAAAATAATATTTCATGTTGTCAATACCTTTTTTGTAAATAATAGTATAAAAAATAAAATTTCTTCTTTTTTCCCTAATATACAGCACACACATTTCACTTTTACTTTTCATACTTACATGTTAAACTAAAAATGCACTATGTTTTGTAAAAAGAATGAGGAGAGAAATGCGGAAAATTTATTTAACTGATATCTTATTATTTCTTTTACTTGCCTGCAGTCTGACTGGCTGCTCTAAAACAGACGCTGCCCGTAAAGAAACTCTTCCCACCTTTTCCTGCCAGCTCGTACTGGACACAATGGAGCAGGCCTTAAGAAAAGGAGAAACTGAATTTCAAATGGTATATACTTACACGCCCGGGCTTAAAGAGAAAATAACCAAAACAGTAAAAGAGCACTTCCAGGACAGATATCTGATGCAGTGTCTACTTAAGGATGTTTCCATAAAATATAACCAGACCAGAGATGTTCTGGCAGTAGACTATAAAATGTCCTACATAGATGCTTACGAAGGCTGCAAAGCCGTCTATACAATAAATAACATAGAAGATCTGGAAGATTTATTTACAGAAGGTTATCTTAAGCACTGGAAGATTACAGCTGTGCTTCTTAAAGAAAATACCATTTCTGATGCACAGATATTTGACTGCATGAACAGTGCAGAAGTCAACTGCAGCCTCATGGCATATGAAGCTACTGAACTCACCTATTCCATATTCCCTCCTAGGAATGGAGAAAAACTGATTCTTACCTGGGCCAGTTTCCCTGCTGATGAAGAAGTCCTCCAGGCCAGGCAGGATGAGCTTTACCAGGCAGCTGTTAATGCTGCCTCACACATTTCTCAGGCAGAAAACAGCGGCGGACTTTATAAGGCAGTCTACGACTTTCTGCTGGAGCATGTAGAATATGACGAAACACTTTCACAGGCTACACTTATGGGACCGGAATATGTAACCGCCGACATGCACAGGCAGCGAAGCGCCTACGGCGCTTTAGTAGACAGAAAAACCGTCTGTACCGGCTATGCAAGGGCATTTCAGGCTCTCTGCGGCCAGCTCGGACTTCCGTGCTATACATTGCTGGGAGAGTATAATGGTACAAAGCACTGCTGGAATGCTGTATATATTGACGGTGAGAGAAGATATATTGACTGTACGCTTGCAGATACCGGAACTCCTGAGGTGGATACCTTTTTATTTGATGAAGAACAAAAAAAAGCACTTGGATATGTGGAGGATGAATACTTCGGGGACGGTGTAAAATGAGAAAGTGCCTGTCCCCATCCAGGGAGGGGACAGGCACTTTCTCATTTTACACCGTCCCCTCCCCAGCATGAGAGAGGGCAGAAGACTTACGCCTTCTGCCCCCAGGGGACGATATTTTATCGGTTTAAAAACCTCTCCACTATGTCAACAAATAATGCAGAACCCTTATACAGCACATCCTCATCAATATTGAACTTTGGATTATGATGCGGAACATCTGTATTCTTCTCTGTATTTGACGAGCTTAAGAAACAGAATGCACCTGGTGCTTTCTGAAGATAATATGCAAAATCCTCTCCACCCATATTCGGCGCTGGAAGTGAAACGACAACATGTTCCTCTCCCACAACATTTTTTGCCGATTCTTGTGCCAGCTTCGTCATCTCGTCATGATTTACAACAGGAGGAGCTCCCCAGTCCATCTCTACCTCTGCCGTTCCTCCAAAGGCCGCTGCCACGCCACAGGCAATTTCCTGTATACGTTTTGCCTGATACTGCCTTACTTCCTCCTCAAGTGCACGAATTGTTCCTTCAATTGTAACTGTCTCTGGAATAACATTATATACATTTCCTCCATGTATGGAGCCGATAGTCGTAACTGCAGCCTTTGTCGCTGCTATTTCTCTTGCAATTATCTCCTCTAAAGAAATTACAATATGGGAAGCAATATTAATAGGATCAACTCCCTTTTCCGGTGACGAGCCATGACAGCCCTTTCCCTTTACCGTAATAACAAAACGGTCAAAGGAAGCCATGCAGCACCCTGGTACAGCAATAATGGTTCCTGCCGGCGCTGTTTTGTCAATAATTGTACCGATATGCTGGCCAAATACAGCATCCACGCCATCCATTGCTCCGTCCTCAATTATAATCTGTGCACCTTTTGACAGCTCTTCTGCAGTCTGGAACAAAAGACGCACATTTCCGCATAATTCTTCCTTGTGCTCACACAGTATCTTAGCTGCCCCCAAAAGCATTGTTATATGAGCATCATGTCCGCATGCATGCATACATCCCTCATGTGTCGAAATATAGTCTACTTCATTTGCCTCCTGTATGGTAAGAGCATCCATATCTGCACGGAGCGCAATTGTCTTTCCGGGCTTTCCTCCGGTTATATCTGCAATAATACTGCTGTCAGTCTTTGAACATCGGTAAGGTATTCCAAGCTTTTCCAGTTCTTTTACAACATATTGCTGTGTCTTTGGAAGCATTTTACCGATTTCCGGAATCTGATGGAGCTCTCTTCTCATCTTGACCAGCCCATCCTGTAATGCTTCACATTCTTTCCACATATTCATTCTATTCCCTCCAATAATCATACGCCTATGCTTTTTTATTTTCTAGTGTATATAATACTCTCGACCATGCGAGGCTTCCGAATACAGCCACTACTATAAGAATCCATGCCTGCGGAGCAAGCGTATATTTCAGAATCAATGGCACGCCAAGTCCAAATACCGCTACCTTCGGATATTTCAGGGCATATGTAGCAAAGGTCGCACCAAAAATTGCAGATGCTGCATACTTTGTAAGTCCGGCTACAATAAATTCCGGAAGTACTGCTACAATTGTTGCTCCTAAAAATACCGCTGCCGTTGTCGCAACCAGATTTGTAATAATAGAGCCGCATATTGCCATCGTAGAAACGATTTCTGCCTGAATGGAACCAGTCTCGCTGTCTGTTACCTCCAGCGCCATCGTCGCACATGGCACACGCATATTTCCGATATTACCGGACAGAAAGCTTAAATAGGTTCCAGTCATACCCAGTGCTGCATAGTAGGACACTGGCTCTACCACATAAAATGCTCCAAAGGATAATGCTACCATTCCCCAGCCAGCTAACACAACCTTCGGATCCGGCCAGCAGTTATATGTAATACACAGCCAAAGAGCCGGCAGAAATGCGGTAAACGCCGCAAGGAGATTTGTCGGAGAACCAATACGCACACTTCCCCTTTTCCATTCTTTCATCAAACTTTTATTATCCATCTCACATACCTCCTATACGCCTGCCATCATGTCATAAATAATTCCACACGCCATTCCAATAATCATTGCAATACCCAAAGTATACTCTTTAACCTTCGGAAATTTGGGTACCAAAAATTTTTGCAGAAGAGCCATAGAAATAATACCGCCGATAACTGCCGCTGCATTCCCAATACCTTTTGCAATATCGTTTGCATTCAGGTAACCGAAAATACCAATTGAGCAAGCCCCGCTTAAAACAACCAGCCACTTTGAATCTCCGCCGGACATCTTGTCACGCACCTTTTCAAGCGCCGGGGTAAAACATCCTGTCACAATCAGCCATCCGGCTCCGTTAAGCGCCATGACAAACCAGGTAATCGCCATTACATTCAGCGTAAACCCAGCACCGCCAAGCTCTGCTCCCGCCGCTTCTGCTCCTAAGGTCGCAGCCGTAAGCTCTGTCGGCGCCGCACCGATAATAGAAAGACGCATCCACGCCATCGGCCCGCCGATAGAGGACATAAGACCTACCATTACAATGAATACACCAAGGGCAGGCCCAATCGCCGAGATAAGTCCGATTCTGAATGCCTGCTTTGGCACTGCTGCCGGAACATTTGCCTTCACTGTCATCTTCTTAGCCATTCTTATATAAAGAACAGCCTGCAGAAGGGCAATTACTACCGTAATTCCACACAAAAGATACACTGTGAATGAATTTGAAATTTTTACGTAATCCATAAGTTCCTCACTCCTTTATCCTTATTTATTATTAACAGTCTATCACTCCTTTAGCACAAAATATATATGTTCACAGACCAAAGCCAGCCCTATGGTTTTGTATTTCAGACCTATTTTTTGTATTCCAAAAACAATTTTTAATTTTCCATTTTATACCTCAGATACAAGTACATATTTTTTAAAATGTTTTATAATATACCCAATATACAAAAGTACTCAATGAAAGGAAATTTCTTTAATGACAGTTTATGAATTATTACAGGTTCCAACATTGTCAGGATTCAAGGTGATATCCGGAGAGCTTGGGCTTCACAGAAAAATATCTACAGTAACGGTAATCGACACCCCCGATGGATTCAACTGGCTGAACGGCAATGAAGTAGTAATCACAACCACCTATGCATCAAGAGACAGTGAAGCCTCCTTCTGTGAATTTGTGCAAAAACTGATTTCCCGCAATGCCAGCGCTCTATTCGTAAAAACAGGACGCTACCTAAAGGAAGTCCCTCAAAGAGCCATTGATTTGTCAAATGCATATGATTTTCCTCTCATTTTCTGTCCGGGCAGATATTCCTTTGCAGATATTATTACACCTGCACTCTCCAGCATTATTGCAACCCAGGCGGCAGAGCTTAAGGAGGCCAGCCTTATTCATGAGAAATTCACGACTCTGGCCATCAACGACAATACCATACCGGAAATTCTGCACACCTTAAGCTCCCTAATTCACCGCCCCTCCGCCTACGTGGATACTGTATTTAAAAATATATACTTCTCCGAAAATGAACATCCTGCCTTGTCAGCCCTGCGCAGACTCCCTTACAGTGAAATTCTCTCTAAAATTGCAGAAACAGATACTTTTGAGCAGTTTGTTGTTAAAAATAAAAAAAGGCGGTTCGGCTATATACTTATTTTCCGGGAACAGGCTGAGACGCCGAAAAGCGAATGGGAAATTAACATTTATAAGACGGCTGTTGAAAATGCGGCTGTCGTTATCATCCTTCGTATGCAGGTGCTCATCAGTACAAATCTCATAGAAGAAAAGTACCATTCCTCCTTTGTGGAGGATTTGATGCTCCACAATGTTAAGACCAAGGAAGAGATACACACAAGATCTCAGCTCTATGACTGGGATTTAAGCGGCGGAGGCTGTGCTGTTATTATAGATATAAACAATATTAAAAAGCACTATTTACAAAAGCTTGACCCTGCAACAAATGACAAGCTGCAGTCTTATACCGAGCTTATATTTGATTCCTCCATCACCTATATGACCCGGTCTTTTCCGTGTGCCAAATACTATCAGCAGAGTGATTTTATTTCCTTCCTCCTTCCGGGAAAGGAAGCTTCGTCTGCAAGGCCGGCACTGGAGAGAGTATTCGCAGAGCTGCGCACATCCCTTGCCGGG
The DNA here is from genome assembly GCA_910575605.1 of Lachnospiraceae bacterium. Taxonomy (GTDB): domain Bacteria; phylum Bacillota; class Clostridia; order Lachnospirales; family Lachnospiraceae; genus CAPEBR01. The sequence goes on along the minus strand of CAJTEW010000008.1, from coordinate 86,644 downwards.
ATTGTTCCTTTTACTGTTTCTATGGCTGTCGGTTCATATATAGATGATGTAATTGATATTCATCAAAGCTTTGAACAGGCAAAAAACGTTATACAGATTATTTATCAGCTGCAGAGGTTTGACTGTATTCTGTTTTATGAACAGCTTGGAATCTTTAAACTATTGATTTCCGTTTCCGACCAGAAGGAGACAATTGAATTCTGCCGAAAATATATTGCGCCCTTAAAAGAATATGACAGCCAGCATAATTCTACGCTTATTGAAACACTGCAGACAATTGTAAACTGCGGCTGGAATGTAAAGGCTGCCTCAGAAATGCTGTTTATCCATTATAACTCTGCAAAGTATCGGTTTCAGAAGATCTGTGAAATCCTTGATCTGGATCTGCATGATGCAACACTCCATACAGAGATTGAACTAGCTCTTAAGATTTATATGATTCGAAATGAGAATATTTAAAGTGGGTCGGGGACGGGGTAAAATGAGAAAGTGCCTGTCCCCATCTAAGGTAGGGACAGGCACTTTCTCATTTTACCCCGTCCCCAACTTCGCAGGAGAAGATGTGCTGGGAAAGCCGCCTCTTAAATTTCAGGAAAAATCTATGTGGCTGATCATGGAATTTTGAAGGTCGATTGATTTCTAGTTTTTCCCGGTATGCACAGTATCTTTCTATTCACTTCCTTTAAACATATTAACTTGCCGTTCCCCGGTTTACAGCAGCCGTTAAAATCTCCCTTTTCCAATAATAATCTTCTTCTATTCTCCCGGAAACATTGCTGCTTCCAGCCTGTCCATCTCCATTTCCTCCAAAACATATACACCGGAATCATCCTTTGTTACTGTCACTTCCACTATAAACGGGCTTCCATATGTATTCCCGTCAATACTCTTCTGGACACTCTCGCAAAGTACAGTCTCAAATATACCCGGGTCCGATTCTGTCTTCCCTTGTACAATCAGTTCGCTGCTTACCTCCCCCGCACTTTTCTCCAGCGTCTGAAATACATCCGACGGCTCTACCTGTACCTTTACCGTATAGCTCCCGTCCTCCATCCCTGCTGCCTCAAGTATTTCGTATTTTGCAAGCCTATTAACCTCTCGCATCTTTTCTACATAAGCAGCAATTCCCTCTTCGGATATCCCGTCAGAAACCTCAAACTGTGCGGCAATACTTTTCTCAAAGCTTTCCTCTATCTGCTTCTTTGCTTCATCTTCAGAAATCCCCAGGCAGTCCGCATATCCCTTGTATTCTCCGCGGTAACGGGCATCCATACAGTCTTTCATATAAGCCTCTGCATTAAAATCCTCTGCTTTTGAGCATCCTGTCATACCGATAAATAATGTCAGCATTAATACAACAGCTATTTTTTCTATATATTTTCTCATCTTAGCCCTCCATAAAATCTAATTATCTATAGCTATCCAGTATCCTCACATTTCTATTTAAAATCTTACAGCAGCAAACACTTATTATATAAACGAGTCAGTTGTTCCCTGCTCATGCCCTTCACTAATATATGTCCCTTTTTCTCCAGGGGATTATTCTGCTTTAATACCTTTATAGCAGTGCGGTAGTCAACACTACCAATTTGTGGCCCTCCGTCAAATGTGATCAGGCATAATTCCAGCATTTTGACAGGAGTCCCGTCAATCTGAAAATCAGGCGAACACGGTAAAACAGTGTCCGTATCCTCTGTGAGCGCATATGCTCCGAGTATTCCCCCATTCTTTATATAAAACCTTATCTCTGCTTTATATGCTTCTTCCCATATTTTAGCAGTCTTACCCAAAATCTTTGACAACATAATTGTCCCTTTCCTTTAAATGTACAATACCTTCAGTACCTATACAGAAAAACTCCCGCCTGAAAAATGGGAGCTTTTCTGTTCTCTCTGCTATTTGGATTTTGTAATCGGACCAACAAAATAAATACCATCTTTTCTAACCTACAGTTTCCTGATATTAGAAACAGCAATAAAAAGCACTTATCTTTCCCAACTCACAGTTCCACATTAGTTTCTTTCAGAAGTTCCTTCCATAGCCGCCAGTATTCTAATTCTCTCTCATCTTTATCTATCATTTTCATTTCACTAATCATGTCTGAAACTTCTACGGAATTTATTCTCCTACCATATCTATCAATAAATTCAACAATACACAAATAACTATCATAAACATTCAAATACATATTTTCTGCAAAACCTCCTGTCACTTTCAATATAGAATCTTTCCAATCAAACCATGCCGCCGGATCTGCAGTACTATTACCTTCTTCAAAAAACATTGTGTCTCCTAACAGCGTGCCGAGATCATCGGACTGCGAGCTGATATAATAAATTTCTAGAAACTTCCTCATATACAGAAAAATATCCTTTATTGTATATCTCATTTTACATTTTCCCTTCTATAAGTTTTAGCATATAATCACTTTGGTAGCATTGATAATTTTTTTAAGAAGCCCTATTCTTTTCTTAAATGTTGTTAAAAAATTTTTACACAAATCCAACAAGTATTATTACTTTTGGCTTGGTTTTGTGGGCCTAGACAGCCCGATGTTAGGGTTATATTCTTTAGGTATATTATTAACCCCACCATTTATAATTTTGCCATTTCTAACCTGTACCCATGTCTGAGTCCCATCTGGGTTGTTTTCTGCATACCATTCGTTTCCATAAGCATCTTTTCCCAAATAATTATCTTTATTGTTAGCAGCATCCTCTAATCTTTGTCTATTTTCCTCCGTATCTTCTGACATATGTCCCTCACTATCCCTAAAAATATGCCCTACTCGCTTTTTATCTATTATAGTATCTGGTTCTTCTTTTGAATTAGTCCCATCCCTTTGATCTTCTTCGTTTTGTTCATCCCCCCATCCTTCTAACGAATCTTTGGAATCCTTATCTTCTTTGGTTCCTTCATAAAAGAATATACCTAAAATTATTGCACCAAAGACTTCTCCGGCCTTCTCCAGCCACGGAAGCACCCATGGCAGTGCTGGCACTGCCGTAGCAGATGCACCTGACACCTTCTGCCTCTGGTTTGTACACAACACAACTCTCATCTGCTGTGTAACCATCTTAGACATATATTGTATATAGCTTAATCTGCCTCCAAACTTTCCTGATGGCACATATCCGCTCTGATATGCTCCCCGCGTCTGGCCTTTTGTCCCGCCTGTCTACGCTGCCTGTGTATGTATACTTCCTACTGCCATGGCCACGCCCGCTACTGCCTTTACCGCATTGGTAACAGTTTTCGCGATATTTCCTATGCTTTTTACTACCGCGCCTGTACGTCCGATTCCTGATGCGGCTTTCGCCCTGTGCCCCGTTGGATCCACATAATTCAGCGGATTGTTCATCACATAGCTGTACCGGTTCCTTGTAAGCGGATTCTCCTTTGTCCCTAAGTCGCTGTCTTCTGTTGTAAAGGCGCCATTTTCTGCATAATAATATCTTGCCCGCAGGTACTGGAAGCCTGTCTTTATGTTTGCGGATTCACCGTTATACCCGTAGTAATTCACTGCCTCCGGGGTTCCTGATGTCAGATTCCCGTATGAATCATAGCAGTAGCTGTTGGTAAGAGCCCCTGTCTCCGAAAGAACGCCTGTCACGCTTCCTCTTCCGTCATATAAATAATAACTGCTTTCTCCGGATTTTAGCAACTGCCGTCCGCTCTCCGGTTCCCTCTTCCCCGTAGGTGTATGCCTGGCGCAGGGTGTCTTCCGCGCTGTATTCTGCAAGTACCTGGGTATTCTCCCGGTTCACGTTGTTGACATATTCCGTCAGTGTATAGCCCTTGGCCTTTACGCCGCCTTTTACAAAGGATGCCAGCTCTTCCTTCGGGCTGTCTCCTTTTTCTGTCCTCTGGGATTCCGGTATCAAAACCTCGTCGCCGTAGCAGTCCTCCCATTTGTAAGTATTATCGATTTCAAACACCTTGTTATTGTCGCCGTCATACAGGGCCGCCATCAAGACAGTTCCGCCTTCCCTTACGGCCTTCAGGCGGTTCTCCGAGGTATACTCGCACTCTACCGGGTCGGTGCTGTTGGTTTTGTCGCACTTTTTCACCAGGTTTCCGTCGCCGTCATAATTGTATATGGTTCCCGGATCTCCCCAGATTTTGGCATTGGTACGCTTTATGAGCTGGTTGGAATTGTTGTATTTATATTTGTATTTAAGCTTTGTCACTCCGTTTATTATACGCTCATATTCTGTACGGTTCCCTGTCATGTCATAGGTATAATTATGGACAGTTTTGCTGCCGCCATCCACCTTCTCCGTGCAGCGGGTAAGCTGGTAATTCTCATCATACTCGTATTCTCTGTAGATTTTTACTATCTTCTCCTGATGCTCACAGTCCGCCTTGCCGGTTTCCTTTTTCTTTCCTCCCCAGTTGTACCAGTCCTCCCAGCTGGGCTCCTTCCTTGTCCCAGCCTCTAATTCGGAAGCTTCCTCGCTGATAATATAGCCCTGCTCATTATACTTATAGCTGTAAGAGGATTCTTGTAAATTGCATTATTCGTTCCTATGCCAAAAAAATTCTCTCATTTCATATGGAAACTGTGAAAAAAGTACATCCTTACACACTATGTTTACATACAACAAATCCAATATTATCTGCACTTCTATAAAATCGCTTTCCTCATTTTCTTTCACCGTAATGTCTTGCACATAATAGCCCAACTGCTTTTTACTCATATTCCTGACTTCTGTTATCTTCCACCTGTCTTTTACATCAGTTTCATATTTTACTTTATGGCATAGCAAAAACTTTATAGAATAGCAAAGACCTTCCTGTATTTCTATAACAATTTCTGCTTCATCACCAAAATACTGGATAGCAAAATCCAAAGCCTTACAATCCCAATAATTTATTTCATCCAATTTTTTTCGAATTTCATTTATTGTCATCTTAAACCAGTCTCCTTTAGTTCTTGCATCTAACCAACTTATAAAATAACAATATCTCTATAATCATGCAAGACTTCCAAGTGCCAGATTAATGTTGCTATGTAATTAACTCTATCCATACAAAAGAATATTGCCAACACTTGGAAATCTCAACTAATTACAATGACTCTTTTACAAAGTTAAACACAAAAAAATTTACTCCCAAAAAGTCGCAATACTACACTAAAATTACTTTTCACAAAAGTGTTCTCTTTTTATAAAATAGAGAACACTTATTTTAGATTATAAAATACTAGATATATCCTATTATTCATTTAACGGTATATGTGCATCTGGACTTCTTCGATCAACAGGATTTCCATTTATATCTATTGGATTTCCACTTTTATCATATAAGTGCTTATGCGGATATGGAGTATTTTTATCCGGTGGATCTATCCTAATTCGTATAGTACCATTTTCATCACGTATATGTATAAAACCATTATGTTCTGTTTTACTCCATCCTTCAGGGAGATTATCTACATCAACATCTTGTGATTCTATTTCTTCATCACTATCTTCTTCCTGTTCATCCCCCCATCCTTCTAACGAATCTTTGGAATCCTTATCTTCTTTGGTTCCTTCATAAAAGAATATACCTAAAATTATTGCACCAAAGACTTCTCCGGCCTTCTCCAGCCACGGAATCACCCATGGCAGTGCTGGCACTGCCGTAGCAGATGCACCTGACACCTTCTGCCTCTGGTTTGTACACAACACAACTCTCATCTGCTGTGTAGCCATCTTAGACATATATTGTATATAGCTTAATCTGCCTCCAAACTTTCCTGATGGCACATATCCGCTCTGATATGCTCCCCGCGTCTGGCCTTTTGTCCCGCCTGTCTGCGCTGCCTGTGCATGTATACTTCCTACTGCCATGGCCACGCCCGCTACTGCCTTTACCGCATTGGTAACAGTTTTCGCGATATTTCCTATGCTTTTTACTACCGCGCCTGTACGTCCGATTCCTGATGCAACTTTCTTGGCTCCTCCGATTGCTCTGCTCTATGTGTTTCCTCTCATATTTTTCAGGGCTGTTTCACACAAGATTTTTTATTTATCCTTATTGTGCAACAGCCCCTGACTGTATTTTGCCTCTGTTCTCCCTGTTACCGTAATAGTCCCGGCACTAAGATAGATGCCTCCTTTTTTTCTGTCAAAGTGCATTTGGGAATCAACCACTTCAAATAATTCAGCTGAATAATTCCTTTAGCTATACAGCACTTTCACCATCTATATACAATTCCAATCCTTGGCTAGTATCCATCCACATAGCCCCATAGATGAATAGATTTGTATATATTTATATTCATTTAAAACCAAATATTTTTCTAAATTTTCTAGAGAATCATAATCCATAGGCCATAAATATGGTTGTCCTTGCATTAACTCGCTTTTATTTTCTTTTATGAAATATGCTATTTTAGACTCTTCTATTTGGAGAATAATATTATATAATAAAATATTCTCAAACATATGTGTTAGTACTTCCTTAAAAACAACCTTCTTAGATTTTTCTCCTTTCTCCACTTCTAATACAATTTCTTTATGTTTAATATCAACTTCATATGCTACTAATAAACTATCATGTAATTCAAACATTCTATCCTCCTTGTTGTCTTGGGCTTTTCTTGCTCCAGTCCCAATCATGTATATGTGGGAATTCATGAGTGCCATCATCAGTATGATTGAAATCTATATCTCTTTCCGCTCTCCCATCTGGGCCATAATATCTTCTCTGTTTCACAGTTCCATCTGGATTCAACAAATCCGCTGAAGAATACGGATCACCATTTGGTGGTAAATTTTTTTTATTCCTTACTACTTTATGATTTTCCCTAGGTTCCCCAGCTTCTTTGGCTTTTTCCGCTTCATCAATTTTTTCTTGTTGCTCATCCCGCTTGTCCTGTTCCTTTTTGGTTCCTTCATAAAAGAATATACCTAAAATTATTGCACCAAAGACTTCTCCGGCCTTCTCCAGCCACGGAAGCACCCATGGCAGTGCCGGTACTGCCGTAGCAGATGCACCCGACACCTTCTGCCTCTGGTTTGTACACAACACAACTCTCATCTGCTGTGTAACCATCTTAGACATATATTGTATATAGCTTAATCTGCCTCCAAACTTTCCTGATGGCACATATCCGCTCTGATATGCTCCCCGCGTCTGGCCTTTTGTCCCGCCTGTCTGCGCTGCCTGTGCATGTATACTTCCTACTGCCATGACCACGCCCGCTACTGCCTTTACCGCATTGGTAACAGTTTTCGCAATATTTCCTATGCTTTTTACTACCGCGCCTGTACGTCCGATTCCTGATGCGGCTTTCGCCCTGTGCCCTGTCGGATCCGCATAATTCAGCGGATTGTTCATCACATAGCTGTACCGGTTCCTTGTAAGCGGATTCTCCTTTGTCCCTAAGTCACTGTCTTCTGTTATAAAGGTGCCGTTTTCTGCATAGTAGTATCTTGCCCGCAGGTACTGGAAGCCTGTCTTTACATTCGCGGATTCCCCATTATACCCGTAGTAATTCACTGCCTCCGGGATTCCTGATGTCAGATTCCCGTATGAATCATAGCGGTAGCTGTTGATAAGAGCTCCTGTCTCCGAAAGAACGCCCGTCACGCTTCCTCTTCCGTCATATAAATAATAACTGCTTTCTCCGGATTTAGCAACTGCCGTCCGCTCTCCGATCCCCTCTTCCCCATAGGTGTATGCCTGGCGCAGGGTATCCGCTGCGCTGTATTCTGCGAGTACCTGGGTATTCTCCCGGTTCACGTCATTGACATACTCTGTCAGTGTATAGCCCTTGGCTTTTACGCCGCCTTTTACAAGAGATGCCAGCTCTTCCTTCGGGCTATCTCCTTTTTCCGTCCTTTGGGATTCTGGTATCAGAACCTCGTCACCGTAGCAGTCCTCCCATTTATAGGTGTTGTCTATTTCAAATACCTTATTATTGTCGCCGTCATACAGGGCCGCCATCAGGACAGTTCCGCCTTCCCTTACGGCCTTCAGGCGGTTCTCCGGGGTATACTCGTACTCTACCGGGTCGGCGCTGTTGGTTTTGTCACATTTCTTCACCAGGTTTCCGTTGCCGTCATAGTTGTATATGGTTCCCGGATCTCCCCAGATTTTGGCATTGGTACGCTTTATGAGCTGGTTGGAATTATTGTATTTATATTTGTATTTAAGCTTTGTCACTCCGTTTATTATACGCTCATATTCTGTACGGTTCCCTGTCATGTCATAGGTATAATTATGGACAGTTTTGCTGCCGCCATCCACCTTCTCCGTGCAGCGGGTAAGCTGGTAATTCTCATCATACTCGTATTCTCTGTAGATTTTTACTATCTTCTCCTGATGCTCACAGTCCGCCTTGCTGGTTTCCTTTTTCTTTCCTCCCCAGTTGTACCAGTCCTCCCAGCTGGGCTCCTTTCTTGTTCCTGACTCTAATTCAGAAGCTTCCTCGCCGATAATATAGCCTTGCTCATTATACTTGTAGCTGTAAGAAGATACTTCCTTCCCGCAGGAGCCGCAGATATTCACAATCCTTGTGACATGATCCTCTTCATCATAGGTAAGGGTGCTTTTTGTACCGTTCCCCCGGATTACCTCTGTTACCCGGTTCAGGGCGTCATGACTATATCTGGTCCCCTTCCCGTCACAGTCTGTTACTTTAATGAGATTATCATTTAAGTCATACTCATATGAAGTCTTTCTGCCATCCGGGTAAGTGATTTCCTGTAAGTTGCCCGCCTCGTCATAGGCGTAGCCTACCTCCTTGCCGGAGCCGTTCGTAACCTTTATAAGCCGTCCCAGGGCATCTGTCTCATAGGAGCTTTTTCCTGTCGCATCCTCCATGGAAATGCGCTCGCCTGCGCTGTTGTAGGCATAGAGGACTGCTTCCTCTGTCTCTTTTCCTTTGGCGTCCTCATAGGATTTCTTAAGAAGCTCATTCAGCTTATCATAATCATAGGAAATCTTCTTTCCGCTTGCATAGGTGTGGGAGGTAAGCCTGCCCTTTTCATCATAGCCGAAGGTTTCTTTCTTCCCTGCCGCATCCTTAAGAGACGTAAGGTTTCCTTCCTTGTCGTAAGTATAGGTGGTTTTCTTTCCGGCTGCGTCTGTGAAGGCGGTAAGTCTGTCCATATTGTCATAAGCGTAGGCGGTAATGCCTCCGAGAGCGTCTGTCACCTTAACCAGATTGTCGTTGTCATCATATTCCCGGTGGGTCTTTCTTCCGGATTTGTCGGTTATGGTTATAATGTTGCCGTGGGCGTCATAATCAAAGCCGGTTACAAAGCCTCTCTTATCTGTGGCTGATGTGACCTGCCCGTTTTTGTCGTAGACATAAGCCTGGCTCTGCCCAAGGGCGTCTGTCTCACTGGTAATGCGGTTATCCTTGTCATAAACCGTCTTTTCCACATAACCCATGGGGTCAGTGACAGAAACTATATTATAGTTCTTATCGTATCCATAGCTGGTTGTCCTGGCTCCCGGCTTTGTCAGGGAAATCAGGCTTCCTGCCGGATCATAGGTGTATTTTGTGAGCCTTCCCAGAGGATCCGCCGCCTGGGTAAGCCGTCCTGCAAGGTCATAGCTGTAGGTGCTGGTGCGCCCCAGAGGGTCTGTTTCGGATATGAGGTTTCCGAACTTATCGTAACCAAAGCCTGTCTTCCCTCCCAGGGCATCCACTGCCCCTGTCATGCGGTGGACGCGGTCATAGGTATAGGAAGTCTGGCTCTTTAAGCTATCCGTCTCTTTTACGATATTATCTGCTTTATCGTAGGTGAAGCTCTTCTTATATCCCAGGGGGCTGGTCATAGAGGTCAGCCGCCCGGCCTTATCGTAGCTGTAGGAATATTCCCCGCCGTCCACCTGGGTAATCTTCGTAACATTATCATGCAGATCCATGGTGTAGGCAGTCTCATTTCCCTTGGGGTCCATAACGGAGGTAACATTTCCGTGGTAATCATAAGTATATTTTGTTACCGCTCCTTTGGGGGATACAGCCTCTGTCATGTTCCCCAGGCTGTCGTACTTATATTCCGTAATAAGCCCCATGGGATCCTTGTATTTTGTCAGATTTCCCAGTGCGTCATAACGGTACTCTGCTGTCTCTTTAAGCGGAGAAGCTTCCTTAATCTTTCGGTCCAGCTCGTCATACTCATAGGTCGTCTTCCCGCCGTTTCCGTCTGTCATGGAGGTCAGGTTGTTATTAGCGTCATAGGTATAGGCAGTTTTTATGCCATTCTCATCCACTGCCTCTGTTACATTGTCATTGGCGTCATATTTAAAATAAGAAGAAGCGCCTAATGGGTCCGTACTGGATATAATCCGGTTCTTTTTATCATAAGCGTACTGGTAAACTGCATCCTCTGCCTCGGTCATGGAGAGGCGGTTTCCTGCCTTGTCATAGATAAAGGAGGTCCGTTTTCCTTCCGCGTCCGTCACTGCCGTGATACGGTCCATGACATCATATTCATAAGAAGTGACGCTTCCGTCTGCCTCGGTAATTTTTAAAAGCCTGCCGTACTTGTCATATTCAAAGGATACAGTCCGGTCAAGTCCGTCGGTCTGGCTTAAAACATTTCCTGCCCTGTCATACGTATAGGACATACTGCTTCCGCTGTTATCTTCGGAATGAATCAGGCGCCCCTCGCTGTCATACTCATAGGTAACCGTCAGACCCTGGGCGTCGGAAGATTCTACCATCCGGCCCGTGCTGTCATAGGAGAACACCGTCTCCGTGCCGTCTGGGGCAAGGACAGAAACTGGGTTTCCATTTTTGTCGTAGGTATAGCTGTAGGTATTCCCAAGGGCGTCTGTCGTCTTTGTATAATTGCCCATGGAATCATACTCGTAGACAGAGGTTCCCTTCAGGGCGTCTATGGTCTGGGAGAGATTATCCGTCTCATCATACTTAAATGCTGTAATATTTCCCAGAGGATCCGTTACGGAGGTCATATTTCCCACGCCGTTGTAGGTAAAGCTGCTGGCGCCTCCCCTTCCATCCGTGCTCTTCTTAAGCCTTCCGTTTTTATCATACTCGCTTGTGCTGACCTCGCCCAGAGCGTTTTTCACGCTGGTCATGCGATCTGCGCCGTCATAGGTGTAAGCTTCTGTCCGGCCTTCCGGGTCGGTAAAGCTTATCTGCCTTCCGGCTGCGTCATAGGCATAGAGGCTTACACCTCCCTCCGGATTTGTCTCCTTTGTCCGGTTATTATTCCGGTCATATTCAAAGGTGTAGGTGCGCCCGCTGTCGTCGCTTAAGGAGATAACATTCCCGTTGGCATCATACTGGTAGGTAAGGACTGCCCCGAGCTCATCTGTCTTAGTCACAATCCTGCCCATGCTGTCGTAGGTGGTTTTACGGCTTCCGCCGTCAGCATGAAGGACCTCTGTCTCATTTCCAAGGGCATCATAGGAATACTGGGTCACATTTCCAAGGGCGTCCGTCACCTTTAGCGGAAGACCCTGCTTATTATATACGGTGGCCGTAGCGCCGCCTTCCCCGTCAGTCGTTCTGACAAGATTCCCTGCCGTGTCATATTCATAAAGCCTTGTCCCGAAATCCTCGTTTGTCTCCTTAATAAGTCTTCCCATGCTGTCGTATTCACAGGCAGTCGTATTTCCTTTGTCATCTGTAGTCAGGATTTCCTGATAATTTTTATTGTACTGGTAGGATACCTTGTGTCCTTCCGGATCTGTTCCTCCGGTGATATTATACATGGCGTCATAGGTAAAGGAAGTCACATTTCCCACAGCATCTGTGATAGATATGATGTTTCCTGCCCCGTCCAGACCATACTTTATGGTGCCCCTGTCGCCTGCCTGTTCAGAGATAACATCCCCTTTCCCATTGTAGGACACACTTTTAGTATTCCCCAGAGGATCCGTCTCTGACAGTATGCGGTTCATGGCATCATAGGCAAAGCTCCATGTACCGCCTTCTCCGTCGGTATAGCTTATCAGGTTCGCGCCGTCGTAGCCGAAGGTGCTGGTAACGCCTCTCCCGTCTGTCATGGATATCAAACGGTGCAGCTCGTCATAGACGAAGCTGACAGTGGTTCCGTCAGGCTGGCACTGGAGAGCCACATTGCCGGAGGCGTCATACTCATAGCTTGTGACAGCGCCGTTATAATCGGTGAAGGATACCAGCTTATTCTGCTCATTGTAAGCATAGGATGCTGTGTTCCCGTCCTCCCTTGTCTCGGAGGAAATGTTGCCGAAGCCGTCATATGTCCACGCCTTTGTGCCATTTGCAGTAACCTCCTTTGCCAGCTGGTTTTCGCCGTTATAGCTTTTCAGGCACTTTGTACCGTCGGGATAACTAATCGTAGTCGTCCGATACTGGCCATCATACAGGTAGGTAGTCTGGTTTCCTTCATTATCTGTAGTAACTGTTTTCCCCTTTCCATACTCGAATAAGGCTTCCCCGCCTTCTGCGTCGGCCTGCTTAACAACTCTTCCTTCTTTATCATATGTATTTGTAATAACTGTATTTCCGTTCTCATCCTCCCAGCTTATCATGCGGCTGTCATCATCATAATGATATTTGCGCACGCCGCCGTCTGCGTTTTCGGCAGATATAAGGTTCCCCTTTTTATCATAGGTATAGGAAAGCTTACCGCCGTCGGGAAGTGTGATTTCCCTTATATAGCCGGATTTATCCTGCTTGATGCCGAACTCTTTTCCTGACGAAGTGCAGATTTTGTTCAGATTATAGTCCTCGTCATACTCCAGGGTAGTTTTAAACCCATCCACATCTGTCACAAAGCGGAGCACGCCGTATTTGTCAAAGGACCATATGCTCTGGTCTGCATCCTTTATCTCCCAGCCGATTTCATCATGGTCTGTCCCTTCATATGATACGGATTTCAGGTCATACACATAGCCTGCCGGAGCAGTGTAGCTGCCGTCCTCGTTCTCTGTAAAGAACAGATAGCTTCCGTCTCCCCGCATGTAGAGGAGACTTCCGTCCTCCATCTGTACCAGAGACTGCTCCAGATTAAAGCTTCAGCCCCTCCCCAACAGGGAATTCTGATCCGTGCCTTTAGAATTATAGCTTCTCGTAATGCCAAATTCTCCTCCAAGCTCATTCAGCGAAGCATCCGTCTGATCCATGTAGAAGTTTCCGGTATTTAAGTTCACCGGTTCAAACCCAAATTCGCAGTGAAGTCCCCGTCCCATAAGGGCGCCGTCAATTTTCATCTTATCAATATCTGTAAGAGCCGGTGGATTATAGGGAACATTGGTCTGGGGACTGCGGATAAATAGAGTATTCTTGGCTACGGCCAGTGCATCCTGCACCTGATTGTCTTTCATAATATCCTTTAAGGATGTTCCGTAATACCTGGCTATCTTCGGAAGTGTATCAAACTGCTTTACTTCATAGATAATAAAGCTGTCGCTTGTTACTTCCTTCCCGGTCACCATCTCTCCGTCGATCTCTTTGGATGCCTTTGCCTTTATCTGGTAGAGCTTGTCTTTGCTTAAGTTAGCATAAAGCATGCTCTGCCAGTTGCTGTCCTTACTATAATACTTATTCGCCTCCGGAAACAGCTTATTATATTCCGTACTGTCAGGATACGTATAAAGAGGCTTGGCATCTGTAGTATGATGGTTTTTCTCTGCCTCCTCGTCAGGTACAAGGTAGTACTCTACTGCTGATTTGCTCTTTGCGATTCCATCTGCAAACACAGCGTCAAACTGTAACTTTCCGCCCAGGGATTTCTCTGTCATAGGGCGCAGCACCACAGTCGTATCGTCAATGGACATGTCACGGAGGAACGGATCCTCTGCCGGGGACCACTGAATGGAGAGCACCGGTCCGTAGACGGAATTGCGGTTGTTTAATACCTCGCACTGCATGGCTGCCGCCAATCCTGCCGCCTCGTCCACTGCCTTTAGGACCATGCCATTATTAGCGAATGTCCCCTGTACCCAGTCATTGACCAAATCCTTTACGTCATAACCTACGTAGGTGTTGGTATAAAGCGATGCATTTTTCACGTCGATAAAGGTATGGTTATAGGGCTGGTTCGTCCACTTTAAGGGAAGTTCCCATGCATCATCCACCCGGTACAGCCCGAACTGGGACGCGCCGCCGCTGTAGGCTGTCCGCTGGCTTACGGAGAAGGTGGCACTGTCTATCTTGGAATCCGCCGGTATCATACTGAAGTCGCTGTTGACCTTGATATAGGTACGGCAGATCATGTGCATGGTCCCAAAGGCTCCTAGATTACCGGACTTGATGCCGTCATCATAACCTACATAGGGATAATTATTATCACCAATGAACGCATTGGGGCTTCCCTGCTCCACGCCATTCATATTAAAGGCAGAAGGGCCGATATTAACTGCGCTCGGATCTATCCTTACCGGATACTGTCTTGCTTCGTCGAACAGCCACTGTGCATCCGGAGTAACTATGAGAAATGTCCTGCCTTCTTCCTCCCGCAGGGACAGGGTGATATGGAAGCTGACTTCTCCTGCCGCATCCTCCATGGACGGAGCCTCCAGAATATATTCTGCTTCATCTATGGTTTTATCTTCGGGATGCAGGCAGACCTGATTATCTTTTAACTCTGCCTTTAGTCCCGGAATCTTAAGCTCGTATGTATATTCGGTCTGTTCTACAGGCTTATAAAGAACAATGTCCTCCTTAATGCTCTGACCCAGAACTGTGTACTGTACGTCAATGCCGTCATAGACCTGGTTATAAAGAATAGCATTATCCTTTACAACAGAATGGGTATAGTCGCCGCCTGCCGGGATAATCTCTATATGGTAATCATCATTTTCAATGACCATGCCTGCTTCTTCGGTGATATTTTTCGGAAGAGTAACAACATAATCGTTTGCCTTGTTCTGGTAAACCTCTCCTTCAGCCGTCCCGGAGGCTCCGGCTGCAGAGCGCACCTTTTTCCTTACTGTTTTTTGTTCCGGAATCTCCAGAGTATTATCAACAGACTGTATCTTTCCGTCCTCGTCCTCATAGGTTCCTGTATAGCCACCGATAATGGTAGTATACTGCTTTTCACCGGTCTTGTAGGTTCGGGAATCCTTATCCTGCGCTACAAGCTCCCCTTCCGGTTCCGTAGGAATAGGATAGTAATCTGCAGGCTCCTTTAATTCCACTTCTGCCGGAGGTTCTTCCTCCTCCATATCCGCCGGCTGTTCCTCTTCCGGCTGTGTGTCTGGCACAGGAGCTTCGGCCTGTCCTGCATCCTCTTCCGGAACCGTTCCCTCGTCTGTCCCACCTGTATCTTCCGGGGACTGGCTGTCAGCGTCTCCTTGCGTCTGCCCATCCTCTTCCCCAGAGGTGTCTTCTATACCTGCCTCCTCAATGGAGCTTAGGGCAGCCGGTCTGGAAAAGTCTACTGTCCTAGGAATGTTTTCAACTGCTTCCTTCGCCTGCACAAAAATAGGTCCTGTTCCCTGAAATGCCAGTAAAACTGCCATAAGGAAGCTTAGAAATGATTTTGCTAATCTTTTTGTGCTTTTCTTTTTCACTATTTTTCCTCCCTTTCAAAAAATAAAAAAATGCCGTCATTCCCTTGACGACATTCTATCATTCTGGAAAAAGAAAAATCCGTCGATACATTTGACACTTTTTCGACAATTATCGAACCTTTACTTCTCCTTTTCTATCAAACACTATATGAATTCCTTTTGTAAATACATTTCCTCCCGGAAGATTTTGGTCCAGGATAAAGCTCCCGCGGCTTTTATGCAGGGCTTCAAAAACATCTGCAATACCATGTCCTGTGCCTCCTGTTGTATTGCCTCTTTCACCCAAGTGTTTCAATATGTGAGATGCAAAAGGCTCTCCATTATCATAGATAGATATTTCATAATAGCCCTCGGCATTATACCCAAAACATATAAGTATCCTTCCATTTACTTTCCCTTTTGTCACAGTCTTAAATGCATTTCTGTATAAATCCCCGATAATCTGCATCAAAAGGTATACCTCAATATGTTCTGTTTTCAACAGTTCATCTATCGGCGCCTGCACCATAATATCCATCTCAAAATCATTCTCTGCTGCCTCTTCAAGATAACCTTCCAGCTGCTCATTTAGAGCAGCGCTTCCAGTTGTATGAAAAGTCTTTATATTGCTGACTTCTTTTTTCGTCCGCTCCATATCAGTACTGCATATTTGACGCAGTTCTCTTATAATCTCATTACTCTTATCAATATGATCCGATGCTTCTTCGAGCCGTGCAAGCATCCTCTCTACAGACGGAATCACCTCTCTTGTACGATGCATATAGGCTGTAAGCTCTTGAATTCTTTTTCTCTCATGACTTTTATCTATTCCCCATAAAATCAGTATAATAACACCGAAAGCAATAATAAAAAATAACATCCTATACTGTATAACATCTCGTTCATCAAAAATCATTTGTTTTAATTTCAAAAAGGCAAACTCCAATATCGCACAAATAAAAATAGTTCCTGTCTGCACAACATTTGAAATTTCATATGGAGGTCTGATCTGCTTTTTTGTAAAGATATACGCAATCGCCAAATACAAAAGGACTCTAAGAATTAGAATGCATATATCAATCTCTAATGTATCTCCTTGCATTCTACAGACCCGAATTACAGGAAAGGATACTAGTGCCAAAAAAATATTCAATATATCCGATAATACATATAGCGTAAAAAAATCGCATAATATTCCTATGATCTTCTTTTTGCAAATTCTATTACGCCCCATCCGATTTAGACAATATAATATGAGTATCCACCTTAATATTTCATTTAGAATTCTATATTTTATCATATTATACCCCTCATAAAGCAAAACAGGTGATAGTTACCTACCACCTGCTTAATGTCTGCTTATGATCTGTGTAATACATATAATAACCATTCCCAAAAACTCATTTTTATTCCTCCTGCTGTTTTTTCTTAAACATACCATTGGAATAAAAATAAATCTGTCGTCAGGAGCAGGTACTTTATTCGATTATATTCTAATTCTGTCGCTTTTTCCCTTCACTTCCCCGTCTTTTCATATATAAAAGTTCGATTAATGTCGAATTATTTTTTGTGCCATATTATGAATGAACTCTGCATTTGTCGGACGTCCTGCCCTGGAATTCCATTCATATGGATACACTTCCTGTAAAATCCTGATATCCTGCTCTGTCCATACCTTCTCTATCACCAGCCTTATAACCCTTTCAACATTTTTAGCATTGGTCTGATAATTAAGAGCTATGCGCGGATAGATTTCCTTTGTAATCATAATATCTCTTTTATCTGACATGGCCACTGCGAGAATAGCCTCCTCACAATATACTGTTCCTACCCTCTTAGACGGGAAACCCATTCTGGACAACTCAAGCGATATACTTCTTTGATAGATGTTCATCCTTGTCCTGTGGTTGACATTATGGGAAATATCTGCTGCTGCCTCTTTTGTTCTCCTGTAAGGAGCCGTAAGCTCTATAATAGACAGCGGCGTGTCCCAGGAAAATCCTGCACTGCCCTTTGCGCAGATATAGTCTGCTCCCATCTGCCGTACTGCATCATAAATAGTTTTTGACACCACATTTGTAACAACCGCAATAAAGGGCTTCTCTATCTCTAGCATCTGTAATTCTGACAGGAAAATAATTCCGCTGCCCTGGGGCATCTCTAAATCAAGAATAACAGCATCTATCGTTTCTGTCTGTAAAATATGCAACGCTTCGTTTGCATTACCGGTTTCTGCAACAAAATGTAGCATCGGATGACCGGAAATCAGCTTACGGTATTTTTCTCTGACCTCTGCCTCATCTTCAACTACCATCACTCTTACATTCATCAGACTCATGCTGTTCCTCACTTAATAATGGATAATAACCGGTACTCCCACCTGAATCATCTCATACAGCGCTGCTGCTTTATCAACTGGCATATTTACACACCCATGAGAGCCAACTACTTTATATAGCTCTCCTCCGAAAGCTGGCTGCCAGTTTGCATCATGAAATCCAATCCCTTCCCATGTAATACGCATCCAATAATCCACCGGTGTCCTATAACTGGGCTCACCTGTTGCCGGGTCAGTCTCTCCAATCAAGGTTGCATTAAGCGCTTTCTCCTTAAACACATAAACTCCTGTCGGCGTAATCTTCTCTGGAATAGGCTCTCCTGTAACAACATCCGACTCCAAAGCCACCGCTCCATCTATCACATACCACATATGCTGCTCCGTCAGATCTACTTCCGCATAGGTGCCTCCCCAATCAGGCATCCCGTGGGATGCCGCCGTACCGCCCACGTAGCAGGCTGGCTCTCTTGTAAGTGTCTCTCCCTTTGTAAGTGCATCCATAATCGCAGTATACTCTGTATCCTCATCAATAGACCAGCCATAATCTCCTCCAGATACTGTCGCCGTCTTGCCTGTAGGAGTTGTGAATGTTCTCTCCGCCCCCATAGTATCATATTTATCTCCAAATTCCGTAAGCCAGCTTCTTATTGCCTCCTCATTCAAAGACACATTCATCTCTTCATCCAGGGAAAGCCATGTAGAAATTACATTTCCATCAACAACCACCGGCACGTCCATAGGATAGGTAATACTTGCCTGACAATATTTGTCCATCTCTTTGCAGGCCTGTACAACCTCCGCCGAATCAGAAGTATACTTCGGTTCTTCGTAACATTTATCTTTCATAAGGTTTAACTCTGGATTAAGCTCCCGGATTGCAGCAGCAGTTTTCTCTTTTAAAGCCTCCGTATCAATTGCTGTTCCGTAGGTTTCCGGGTGCACCTCAAACTTTTCCCCGTTAAATTCAGGATATGCCGACTGGGGAGGAACCTGTTCCTCTGTTACAGCCTGAAGAGTCTGAAGCTTCTGCTCAAGCTTTTGGGAGTCATAGGATAAATCAACTGTCACCTCTGCCGAATCCTTTGAAAAAAACGATGCAGGCCACAGAAATGAACTCTGCTCCTTAAGTGCTGCTTTCATTTCCTTGCTTTCTTTATATTCAAGAGAAATCTCTTCACTAGTAATCTTTTCCTTCCGACCGTCTTTATCCGTAATCGTCAAGGTATATTCTTTCATTTCTTCCTTAAAGACCGCCTCTACCTGCGAGGCTGTTTTTCCAGAGCAGTCATGTCCGTTAATTTCCGTATTGGGTAGAAAATGGGCAGAATAATAAATCCCCACACCTATGTATGACAAAAGCAGAATACCTGCGCTTCCTCCTGCTATACCAAGGAGCAGCTTTCTGCTGTTATTATCCATCTTCTTTTTACGTCTTTTTCGTCCTCTCCTGCGTACTGCCATAATACTTCTCCTCATATTCATTCATATACTTCCGAAACGGCAAAACCGTATTATAAATATCATACCACATTTTTATAGATTTTTCACAATATGTCCGTATTTTGTCGAAATTTGTCTTTTGTTATATTACCGCCCAATCCATAAGAAAATGATTCAGGAGTGAGCAAATCCAAAGCTGCGTGCCCAGACCAGGCACGCAGCATCCTTCTATTCTAAATCTATTACTGTTTTCTGTATTGAAATATCTTCCAGATATTCCTGCAGGTCATCCCCTGGATTTTCGTCATATATCCTTTCCTGAATCTCCATATGCTCATCCTCTGTCTGGGCTTCATAATAATATACATATATCCTGGACAGGTTATATCCTGCTGCCGGGAACATGCCTGCCTTATCTTCAATACGTTTTCCATCTGCATCAAGCATAATCCCCTGCACAGAGCTATAGTCTTCATATCCCGGCTGCACCTTTGATTCATCATATTTATAATCTACCTTTACTTCATACGGCGTCTTTGTCACTGTCGTAAGAACTGACCCGTTCGGTGCGCTTTCATTCACCTCTGTCACCTCAGGCTCTCTACTGTCAACTGTTACTTCTGTTTCAAATTCCCAGTTTCCCTCCTTCGAATATTTTCCCAGGACGTCAATTCTGCTGGCTCTAAGCTTCCAGTTAAATGTATCCGGCACTTCAAACAGCCCGATTGGATACAGACTGTAATCAATGCGGACAACCCCTGCAAATGTATGCTCGTCCATATATTCCCCTTTTATATCAAGTTCTGTCCACTTGTATTCTTTTCCCGGCCATTCAAATGGCTCATATTCTTTTGGGGCTTCCATAAAATCAAATTCCTGCTCTATGGAAAGATACATGTAATAGCCGGCATTATCGTCTCCAACAATATTCGGTTCCTTCGCTTCTTCTGGAAATGGCTCATCTGTCTCTACCATCACTGAAACATACATTGCCTCTTTATTGCTGTAAATCTCTGACAGCGTAATTGTAACTCCCTCTGAAGTGCTCCTGTTATTATCCGTAAGGAGATGTGCCACCTCATCAAAATTTCCTGAATATCTCTGTTCATCCTGCACTTGCTCAAAAATATGTCCGATAAGCGGTATCTTTGCCGCAAGTACCGGGTTTGTATAACAAAAGACTGTGATAAATGCCACTGCTGCCGCAACAGATAACCATCTTGCTGCGCGCTTTGTCCTCTGTCTTGCTTTATATATATTTCTTACCTTCTTAATATTGTCATCCACAACTGCATCAAGCTTTTCTTCTGGTACTGGAATTTGGTCGAATCTAATCTGCATATATATAATCCTCCTTCAATATTCTCCTGAGCTCATTTCTTGCCCTGCTTAAATATGCCTTCACAGAACCCTCCGGCGCATCCATGATATCTGCAATCTCCTTTATGGAAAACTCATTGAAATATTTTAAAATAATTACTGTACGATATTTCTCCGGCAGCCGGGTAACAGCTGTATTAATATCATATTTTTCCTCCAAGGACATTTCTTCATATGAGGACTCTTTTAAAGTGTCTGACAATTCACTGTAGCAGATAAGCTTTCTTTGCTCGTCATATGCTGCATTTATAAGTATCCTCGTAATCCAAGTCTTAAAATACTCCGGATTCCTTAATGTATGAATCTGCAGGTACGACTTTAACACCGCTGTTCCAACAGCATCTAATGCCATCTCATCATTTTTTACATATAAATAGGCTGTCTTATACAAATAATCCTGATACTCTTTAATAAGCTCTCCGTAAGCGTCTGGACTCCCTTTTATTGCTTTTTTTACAAGCTTAAGCTGTTTTACTGTATTCATTTTAGTTATCTCTTTCCTCCTTTCCAGGCGTTAACGCTTATTTAAAAGATATCTTTATATTTATTAGACGGTGTTTTTTAAGATATGGTTACAATAATGTTACTGTGAACGAAAGGAAGGAAAACACGGATATCTGAACTTATAATCTTTTCTACTTTTACTTTTATCTGATATAATAAAATATATAAAAATAATATAACAAAAGCGAGGTACTCTTATGAAACTTATGATTGCATCTGACATCCACGGCTCTGCCCTCTACTGCCGTAAAATGCTTGCCGCCTATGAGCGCGAACAGGCGGACCGCCTGCTTCTCCTCGGGGACATCCTGTATCACGGTCCAAGAAACGATCTTCCAAAGGAATATGACCCAAAGGCTGTTATTGACATGCTCAACCCTTTAAAACAGGAAATTCTGTGTGTCCGCGGAAACTGCGACACCGAGGTTGACCAGATGGTCCTGCATTTTCCCATTCTTGCCGACTATTGTCTGCTTGAGCTTGACGGACACACTGTTTTTGCCACTCACGGCCATCACCACAATCCTGGCAGTCTACCTCCATTAAAAAATGGCGATATCCTCTTAAATGGACATACCCATATCCCGGCAAATGAGAATATGGGCACATACACCTATATGAATCCAGGATCTGTTGCAATTCCTAAAAATAATTCCGCCCACGGATATATGCTCTATGATAAAGGCTTCCTTTGGAAGGATCTTGAAGGAAGCTTGTTAAATATCTGAAGCCTTCATGCACTTTTTGTAAGCTTTTCGAAACCATTTTACCGAAAGCGTCAGATACCGAAGCACCGGCTCTGTGGCAATGGAAAATACAACAAACAGCATAATACATTCCGTGGACATTCCTGTAATGGCGAACAAGTCCGGCAGAAAAATACTGCATCCTAAAAGCCCTGTGATACAGCCGGCCCACACTGCAATACGTACAGCATTAAAAGGCTGGCATATTTTATACAGAATCATAAATCCTACAATTGCCAGAAGCATTGTTGCCGCTGTAGATATGTCTACGGAATTTACACCGAAGGTCTGTCCAAATACAACCAGAGAGCCTACTGCAATGACATCCGTAAGTCCTGCGGGAAGGGCCTTTAAAAATACATTTGTCAGGAAATGCCCTTGTATCATTTCCTTATTCGGCTGCAGCGCAAGGAAAAACGCAGGGACTCCGATGGTAAACATACTGATTAAGGAAACCTGTGACGGCTCCAGCGGATACGTAATCATAAAAATCACCGAGAACAAAGACAAAAGGAGTGAAAAAATATTCTTCACCAAAAACAGGCTTGCTGAGCGCTGGATATTATTTACAACTCTCCGTCCCTCAAGTACAACTGATGGCATACTTGCAAAGTTGGATTCCAGAAGTACTACCTGGGAGGCCTGTACTGCTGCGTCACTCCCGGATGCCATGGCCACGCTGCAGTCTGCGTCCTTAAGTGCAAGAACATCATTTACCCCGTCCCCAGTCATAGCAACGGTATGTCCCTGCTTCTTAAGTGCCTGCACAAATTGCCGTTTCTGGGCAGGCGTTACCCGTCCGAACACGGTGTACTTCGCAATCGCATTTTCCACATCCGACTCTGTTGTAAAAGCTGCGGCATCAATATATTCTTCCGCGTTCTTTATTCCTGCTTCCTTTGCTATCTCAGATACAGTAAGAGGATTATCTCCTGATATTACCTTAACCTCTACACCCTGTTCTTCAAAATAAGCAAAGGTCTCTGGCGCTTCCTTTCTGACTGGATTTGCAAGAAGGATATATGCAAAAGGCGTAACCTTCCCGGTAAGCCTCTTTCCCTCAAACTCACCTTCATAGCTTCCAAACACCAAAACCCGGTATCCTCTTCCTGCGTATTTCTGTATCTCTGCTTTAAAGCTTTCGTAATCCTCCCGGAGTACAAATTCCGGCGCGCCCAAAACATATGACTTTTCTCCGAAAACAGCGCCGCTGTACTTTGTAGCAGAGGTAAAGGGCAGTACACGGTCTGCCTCTGTTTTTGAATTCTCTGTAAAATAGTCCTTCATCGCCTCCATTGTACTATTATCGCTGCTCATTGCACGCACAAAATCTCCTATAAGCAGAGACAGCTTCGTCTGTTCCTCCACATACAGCCCTGCAGGCACCATCTGCTTCACGCTCATAATATTTTCTGTAATAGTCCCTGTCTTATCCACGCACAATACATCCACCCTGGCCAGAGTCTCTATACTCTTCATATCATGGAGCAGAACCTTCTTACGCGCCAGACGCATAGAGCTGACTGCAAGTGCCACACTAGCAAGAAGATACAGCCCCTCTGGTATCATTCCGATGATTGCCGCTATCATGGAAGTTATGCTGTTTCTAAATGTCTCCTGATTAAAGAAATATCCCTGTACAAAGAGCATAATTCCAATGGGGATCAGTACAATACCGACAAATTTCACAAGCTTATCTAAAGACCTTATCATCTCCGAGCGTTCTTTCGTCTGCATTGCCTTCGCTTCAAGGGTAAGCTTGGAAATATAGGAATCCTCGCCTACCTTCGTAAGCCTTGCCCTGCACTCCCCGGCAGCAACAAAGCTCCCCGACATCAATTCACTTCCACAGATCTTTGTAATCTCATCCGATTCCCCTGTAAGAAGTGACTCGTTTAGCCAAGCTTCCCCACCCACTACAACTGCATCAGCACAAATCTGGTTTCCTGCCTTAAAAATAACAATATCATCAATTACCAGTTCTTCTGATGCCACCTGTATGATTCTGCCGTCACGTACCACGGCTGCATGAGGCGCATTTAGCATGTTCAGCTTCTCAAGAACCTTCTTGGCCCTGATTTCCTGAACAATTCCAATTAGTGTATTAATAATAATAACCGGCAGAAAAGTGAGGTTTCGAAAGGAACCTACAAGACATAAAAGTACTGCCAGCACTACAAAAATCAAGTTAAAATATGTGAATACATTTTCGTATATAATTTCTCCTATTGTCTGGGAGGGGGGAGCTACCTGTGTATTCCTCCATCCATTTTCCTGCCTCTCTCGTACCTGTGCCTCTGTAAGCCCTGCTTCCGGCTCAGGCTGATGTCTGGTAATAGGCCCTCTTGCCTGCACCCTGGCCTGATGTTCATCGTACCCCTCTTGTGTATCTTTCTTCAACTTTATATGTCTATGTATCATACCCGCCCTCCTTATCGTAAACTATTTTTTCCCAAAACCCTTTTGACTAATCTATATATCTTTTGTATAATTCCTTTTAGATATACAGTAGAAAGGAATGAACAGCTCATGTTTCGTTTATGGGGAAAAGAATTCAAGGATAACCGTTTAGTGCGCGATACCGTCGTATGTGATGACACGACGGACACGCGCACTCATAAAATCTTTCATGCATTAGATGCTGTCTGTTATGAATTTGACTTAAGCAGGCCTATCTGGCTGGACTCTACAATCGAAGAGTTCAGGCGGCACGACAAGGCCCGTTTCTATCAAGATAATTTTGTAGATTCCATTGATTTCGATTACCTGGAAATCCATGTAATTGAAGAATGAGCCTTTTATTCGCTCCGTATCGCCGCAAGAGGGCTTAGCTGCATGGCTCTCTTTGCGGGGAAATACCCGGCCGTGATTCCTACCAGCATCGCAAACAACATGGAAACAAGTACAAGCCAAAGAGGAATATAAGAAATATCACCGTCAAATCCCATAACTGCTCCATGCCCCGTTACAGCGTTAATAAGAGCTGACACCAGGAAGCTCAGAGCATTGCCAATAACGCCTCCAATTAACCCGATACATGCCGCTTCCATAAGAAACATCTGCTTAATATTCTTAAGACTGCATCCTAAAACCTTTATAACCCCAATCTCCTTTGTACGCTCATAGATGGACATCATCATGGTATTCGCAATGCCAATTGCCGCAACAAACAGGGAAACCGCACCAATACCTCCAAGGACTGCCTGTATCATGGCAAATTCCTTTTGCATACTCTCCAAATATTCTGCGTTTGTCTCTACATTATATCCCATCTGCCTGATTATATCTGCCACTGCATTTACATTGTCAATATCGTCCACCTTTACTTCAGCAGAAGAATAGTAAAAATCCTTATACGGCTTTCCTGCCTTTGTTGACGGCTGTCCTGGAATAACCCTGCCTGAAAATTCCTTTTTAAGCTCCTGCTGGAGTGCATCTAAATCACAATAAACATAGTATCCAAAGGAATTATAGTCATCCGGGCCTCCTTCCACAACTCCGCTTGCTTTTACAACATGCTTCTTCACATTCTTTTTTACAGCCTGACCATCGCCTCCGCCTGTGTCACTTCCCATATTGATACCTGACGACTGGCTGTCATAATACCCGTCTTGGTCCAAAATAAGAAATATTGAATCCTTTGCAAGATCAATATCCGGAAGTATTCCAGTCTCCCAGTAATACTGATTACTGTTTTTTTCTCTGAAATCTGTAATCACCAGGTTGCCGTATATGAGCTCCAGAGGACCTCCCTTTTTGGGAAGGCTTCCCCCTTCTGCAAGAGGAATATTCTGCGCTTTTAGTCCTTCATACGGCATAGCCTTCAAAGAGCCATAGCCCTCATATGCTCCCTTCAGCATGATAACTGACATTTCATATACCGGATATGAGGAGGTTACATGCTCAAGCTTCCCTAGCTCTTCAACTGCCTTATCATCAATATATTTTGCAGGATCTACTTTATCATCACTTGAACCATAGCTGAAATAATACATGGAATCTCCCGCTGATTTTCCGGTTACCTTTATACTGGTGAGGCCGCCGGACTGCTCTACCTCCCGGTAAAGAGACTGCTGCATCCCAAGCCCGAGGGAAATCATAACTACAATCGAGGTTGTGCCGATGATAACGCCAAGAACCGTCAGGAAGGTACGTAATTTACGTCTTTTTAAGTTACTGCCACTCATCCTCAGAAGGTCCATCCAACTCATCTAACAGCGCCTCCTCCTCGTTTTTCATTCTTTTTTTCTTATTTCGTTTTACAATAAATACTATCGCGGCGATTACAATAACAAGCACTGACACAATAGCCGCAGGAATCATCGGAAAGCTCCCCTCCTCTTCCATCTCCTCCATCATCGGCATCATATCATCTTCCACCACGTCTGTAACCATAATCTGAAATTCTTTTTTACTTTCTGACCTCTTTCCTGCCTCGTCCTCATAGCTTAATGTCATGTTTACCTTTGCCGGTCCCTCTGTCGCCTTCTTGCCTTCCAGCATTGCATCTATAGAAGCTGTAGCGCCGGAATCCACATTTCCAAGGAATACTTCCTCTTTTTCAATACATGCACCCTCAAAAACCGCCTTAACATTATACAGCTTAATTCTTCCCAGATTATAGAGATTGCACATAATATTAGCTTCCTCGCCGACTGCAATACTCTCAGGGCTGATTTCAAACTCACTAAGCTCAAATCTTGCGTCCTGCTTTACAGGAATGGAAATACTCGAAGCTGCCTCAACCTGAGCGCCTGCGCCGTCTTCATACTTCATAGAAAGGTCAATGCTGTACGGCTTTTGCAGCAGATCTGACTTTGCATTAAGATTAATTGCGATATCCGCTGCCCCGTCTGCATCTATTCCCTCCAGATATATAGAGCTTGAACCTGACGACGGGAGGAAGGCCGGCGCCATTGTCTGCTCATCTGCTCCTTCTGTCGGCGCCTGAAGATCAAACAACATGTTCTGTACCCTGGAAGCCTTCGATGTATTTTTCAGGTGTACTGTTAATGTAAAGTCCGATCCTGCACGAACCTCTGCAGGATTTGTGGTGAATCCAGTCACAATGACACGCGGTACGGAAGTGGAATCAGAACCACCTCCACCCCCGCTGTATACAGCTTCACCGTTACTGATGCCGCCAAAGTCTGCCATCCCATCCTGTAACATGTTATCATCAGTTTGCGTATCCTCGTTTTTATTAGATTCTTGTTCTTTTGCAGTTGTATTTACATAAAGCTTCTGCGTCTTTACCGGGGATCCCTTAACATATATTGAAAAAGATATCATATATGGCTTTGTCGGTACATCCTCACGCTGGGTAAATGCAAAGGATATCTCTTTTGTTTCATTTGCAGTCAGCACTGGAATACTCTGCTCATATTCCTGCTGTTCTATTTGGAAAGGCCAGTTCTCCACCATATCCCCAAGTTCTGGCTTAACTACAATGTCCTGTATATCTCCACTAGAATTTTTATTTGTAACTGTTAATTCCCATTCTGTTTTACCACCTGCAATATACTTGGGAACTACACCATTTTTAGATAATAATTCAATATTGCTCAAATCTACTACACTCTCTGCCTGCTCATCCGGTTCCGCTGCCCTGATTCTATTCGTCGGCACCAATGATACCGCCATAACCACTGCCAGCAGACCAACTATGTATTTACGCAAAGCTTTCCTTCCCCTACTCATATATTTCACCCTTTCTTGTCCTTTCTTTTCTGTTGTCTTCTATCTTCAATATCTTCCCATCTCTTATATCAAATACTCTGTCAGCATAAGTAGCCAGGTGCGCATCATGGGTTACCATAACCAGCGTCTTATTCTGCTCCTTTACCACCTTTTTCATCAGCTCCATAACCTCTTCTGAGGTATGAGAGTCAAGATTTCCTGTTGGCTCGTCTGCAAATATGATCTTCGGATCTACCACAAGCGCCCTTGCCACTCCTACTCTCTGCTGCTGCCCTCCTGACATCTGATTGGGAAAATGTTTCTTATGTTTCTTCAGATTCACAAGCTCCAGCATTCGCTCCGCCTTCCTCATGCGTATGCCTCTTGGCACCTTACGAAAGCTCAATGGCAGCGCCACATTCTCTACTGCATTCATGGTCCCCAGCAGATGAAAGGATTGAAAGATAAATCCCACATTCTTCCTCCGAAAGCTTACTAGTTGTTCCTCATTCAGGTTCTCAATATGCTCTCCTCCGATAACCACATGGCCCTTTGTAGGCTTTTCAAGGCCGGCAAGCATATTAAGAAGTGTTGACTTTCCGGAACCAGACGTTCCGACTATCGCACAGAACTCCCCGCGGAAAATATCAAAATCCACACCATCAAGAGCTCTGACAATCTCGTCCCCGACCCGGTAAAGCTTATATAGATTTCTTACCTCAATTACTTTCTCCATAGGCCCCTCCTCATTCGTCTTTTTCATTATACAACAAAAAAAGAAATACTTCCGATAAAAAATATGAAGTATTTCTTAAGATTTTGTAATATTTCTATCTATATATGACAAAAGTATTACAATTCCTTATCTTTTCCCTATGTTAAAACTTCCTCTGCTATATTACGTGCATGGTCTGAAATACGTTCCAGGCATACCAAAGTATCTAAAAATACAATTCCTGCTTCTGTATTACATTCGTTCTTTGAAAGCCTCCTGATATGCTTACCTCTAAGCTCTATTTCCAGAGAGTCTATCTTTGTTTCCTTCTCTATAACTGTCAGTGCCTTTTCACTGCTCTGCTCCGCAAAGGCTTCTAAAGCATATATATAGCTGTCAACAGAATCCTTTAACATCTCATCAAGCTGTACCTTTGCTACATCAGAAAATGAGGTTTTCTTTTCAAGGAGCGTCTCTGCAAATTCAGAAATATTTTCACAATAATCACTGACACGCTCTATATCTGAAAGTACCTGGAGAAGACGGGCCACTGTCTGGTGTTCCCTCTCACTGATTTGAAGAGTGCCAAGCTTAATCGTATAGTCTGTTATTCCGGCACACAGCTTATCAACTGTATCCTCATCCTCTTTTAAGAGTGCAATATCTTCCTCTTTTTTTGTATACAATACTCTTTTTACCACTTCCAGAGACTGCCTTACTATCTCACCCATTCGAATTGTTTCACTGATTGTAGACTGCAGCGCGATACTTGGCGTTTCAAGCATACGCTCGTCGAGAAGCACCTTTGCCGGATCCTGCTCCTTTTCCTTTACATGGCCGATTTTTTTCGCCAGCCTGATAATAAAGCCGGAAACCGGGAAAAGCAGAATTGTCGTGCCAACATTAAATATAGTGTGCACCATACTGATCTCTGTCTGTGTAATAGAGCCTGCACCTGCCTGCGGACGCAGAATTTCAAAAAACAAAATTGCTGCTGCACTGAATATAACAGTACCGATAATATTAAACAACAGATGCATAAGTGCCGCTGTCTTTGCATTCTTCTTTGCTCCAAGACTTGACAAAATCGCCGTAACACAAGTACCTATATTCTGCCCCATAATAATGTAAATGGCAGCACTAAAAGGTACAAGCCCGGCCGCTGCAAGGCTCTGTAGAATACCAACAGATGCCGACGAGCTTTGTATAATGGCTGTCACTGCCGCACCTGCCAGAATCCCAAGTATAGGGCTTTGTCCCAGTACAACAAAAATATTGCGGAAGCCTTCTGAGTCCTTTAAAGGCTCCACTGCTGCTGACATAGTGGTAATTCCTATAAACAACAGTCCGAAACCAATTACAATATTGGCAATTTCCTTTGATGACCGGCGTTTCCCTGTCAGCATCACCACCACACCTGCAATAACTGCAATTGGTGCAAGCTTCGCCGGGCTTAAAAACTTAGCCCATTCTACGGCTGATACAAGCCATCCAGTTACCGTCGTACCGACATTAGCCCCCATAATAACGCCCATGGCCTGTGTCAGATTCATAATTCCCGCATTTACAAAACCGACAACCATAACCGTAGTGGCAGAAGAGCTCTGAATCACAGCCGTAATTGCTGCCCCAAGCAGAACACCCATTAACTTATTTTTTGTCAGCACCTCCAGTAATGACTTCATCCTCTTTCCGGCTGCATTCTCAAGCCCCTGGGCCATAATCTGCATGCCGTAGATGAACATTCCCAATCCTCCCGCAAAGGGAATTACAATATCAAGATAATTCATTTCTTTCCTCCCATACAGCACTCTCATTGTGATATTCATATCAAGTTTACAATAACATCTGCTGAAGAAGAATACAATAGTTTTTATTGGAAGCAGCCTATTATCTCCATATTATTTTTTCATCTTAGGGCTGAACGCCAGTGAAGCCAGATACCCAAATACCAGCGCTGCCGATATTCCCACGGCACTTGCCTTAAAGCCGCCTAAAAATATACCAATAAAGCCTTCTTTGTCCACTGCCTCCTTAACGCCTTTCCAAAGAAGGTTTCCAAATCCTGCAAGAGGCACGCTTGCACCGGCTCCCGCAAAATCCTGAAACGGCTGGTAGAGCTTTAAAGCTCCCAGCACCGCACCTGTACACACAAGCAGCACCATGATGCGTCCTGGCATCAGTTTTGTTCTGTCTAATAGTATCTGCACAAGTGCACAGATTAATCCGCCTACCCAAAATGCATTGATATAGTCCATATTTTATCTGCTCCTTTCAAATCTACTCCTGCCATCCGCAGCATATCCTAGCAGTGCTCCAGTACAATTGCATGGGCGATTCCCGGGACACTTGCGCCTTCATTAAAGCTCACCGTTGACATCAGTGCTCCTGTAGGCACGAACAGCACACGTTTCCATTCTCCCCTCTCTATTTTGGGAAGAATATATGAAGACAATGTTGTTGCTGCACAGCCGCAGCCGCTTCCTCCTGCATGTGTGTCCTGTTTTTCCTGGTCAAAAATTGTCATTCCGCAGTCCATGTGGTTTTTCTTAATGTCGTATCCCTTTCCTGTAACAAGGTCAAAAAGGATGCTTTGTCCCACATATCCTAGATCTCCTGTTACTATCCGGTTATAATCATCCGGCTTTCGTCCAAAGTCCTCGAAATTCCTGATAATCGTATCACAGGCTGCAGGAGCCATGCATGCTCCCATATTCTGTGAATCTTTAAGGCCAAAATCTACTATTTTTCCCACTGTAACTCCGGTAATCCTTACATGGCTCCTCCTTGTTCCTACCAGAAATGCACCGCTTCCTGTCACTGTCCAATGTGCAGACAGGGGACGCTGGTTCGCGTAGCTTAAAGGAAAACGGAACTCTTTTTCTGCGCTCCCAAAATGGCTTGAGGTAACTGCGAGCATATATTCCCCATATCCCGCTGCTACACTCATAGATGCGAGGGCTAAAGCTTCCCCAGAAGTAGAACAGGCCCCGTATAGTCCAAACATGGGGATGTTTAATCCCTCTACACCTATAGATGTAGCGATTCCCTGGCGGAGTAGATCCCCACCGTAAAGATATCGTATCTGTTTCGGACTAACGTGAGCCTTACCCATGGCAAGAAGACACGCCTCCTTCTGCATGGTGCTTTCTGCCTCCTCCCAGGTATCTGCACCAAACAAATCGTCTTCTCCCACCATATCAAACATTTTTCCAAGTGGACCTTCCCCCTCCTTCTTACCAGCAACAGATGCGCTGCTGATAAGATAGGGGGCTCGTGTAAATTCTATACTTTGTGCTCCTTTTATACAGCCTTCCTGATTCATAATAACTCTCCGCTTTCTATAAGTATTTTCAGAGTTATTATGTGTATGTGGAAAAAAAATATACGAAAATATTAACCGATATTTTTACCTTTCTTCTTTAAAAGCTCTTTAGCTGAAATTCCCGGCTCTGTCATATGTGAAGGCTCCAGAATTTCATCCAGTTCTTTTTCCTCCAGAAGCCCTTCCTTCAGAATAAGAGAACGTACTGGCTCTCCAGTAGCCATAGCTTTCTTTGCGATAGAAGCTGCCTTCTGATATCCTACATGAGGACAGATTGCTGTAATAATTCCAACACTGTTTTCTACTAGATAACGGCATCTGTTTTCATTTGCCGTAATACCTGAAACACAGTTATCAACAAATGTCTGAACCGCATATGACAGTGTATCAATAGACTGGAACATACAGTAGAAGATAATCGGCTCAAAAGCGTTAAGCTCAAGCTGTCCTGCCTCAGCAGCCATTGTAATTGTTACATCATTACCAATAATGTTAAATGCTACCTGGTTAACCACTTCCGGAATTACCGGATTTACCTTTCCAGGCATAATGGAAGAACCATTTTGGCGTGCAGGAAGATTTATCTCTGCAAACCCTGCTCTCGGGCCTGATGACATCAGACGGAGGTCATTTGCAATCTTAGATAGTGTAACAGCACATGCTTTAATTGCACCAGATACAGCAACAAAAGAATCCAGATTCTGGGTTGCGTCGATCAAGTCAAATGCCTGCACCAGCTCCATGCCTGACAACTCTGCAAGGTTTGGTACAATTCTCTTTAAGTAAGCAGGGTCTGCATTAATTCCTGTTCCTACTGCAGTACCGCCCATATTCAGTGTGCACATCTCTTCCATAGCCTTGTCCATACGTCTTATGTCACGCATAATGGCAACAGAATATGCACGGAACTCCTGGCCAAGACGAATCGGCACTGCATCCTGCATCTGTGTACGGCCCATTTTAATAATGTGGTCAAATTCCTCTGCTTTAGCCACCAGTGCTTTGTGAAGGCGCAGAAGCTCTTCCTTGAGATTTTTCAAAAGACGCAGAGATGTCATTTTCCCGGCAGTCGGGATTACATCATTGGTGGACTGTCCACAGTTTACATGGTCGTTTGGATTTACGATGGAATATTCTCCCTTTCTTCCTCCCAGTATTTCAATAGCACGGTTTGCAATAACCTCATTTGCGTTCATATTAATAGAGGTTCCTGCTCCTCCCTGTATTGGATCTACAATAAAATCCTTATGCATTTTGCCCTCTAAAATCTCATCGCATGCTTTTGTAATGGCATCCGCAATCTTTCTGTCAAGGATTCCCACCTCACAGTTTGTAATTGCTGCCGCTTTCTTTATATATGCCAGACTGTTAATGATTTCAGGATGCATGTTAAGACCTGTAATGCGGAAATTTTCTGCCGCACGCAGGGACTGTACTCCGTAGTATACACTTTCCGGGATATCCTTAGTACCAATAAAATCCTCTTCTATTCTGTAGTCCTTCTTTTCCATATTCTTCGTTTCTGTATTCTCCATTTTTCTATTCTCCTTTAAAAATTTTATACTAAATTCTTGCCACTCCGGTTTTTCTTGCCGCTTTTGCTACTGCACTGGCTACTGTATCCTTAATACGCGGATCAAAAGGCTGTGGTAAAATATACTCTGCATTAAGTTCTGACTCATCTACAAGGCCTGCAATAGCATACGCTGCCGCTACCTTCATCTCATTGTTTATGTCCGACGCACGAACATCCAGAACACCTCTGAATAATGCAGGGAAGCAAAGTACATTGTTCACCTGATTCGGATAATCAGAACGCCCTGTAGAAACAACTGCAGCCCCGGCTTCTTTTGCTTCCTCCGGGAAGATTTCAGGTGTAGGATTTGCACAGGCAAATATAATCGGATCCTTTGCCATCGTCTTTACCATATCAGCCGTCAATGTTTTCGGTCCTGAAACACCGATAAAAACGTCTGCCCCCTGAATGACCTCTGCAAGGGTCCCTTTTTCTTTATTCATGTTCGTAATCTTAGCCATCTTTTCCTTGATTTCATTCAAGCCTTCTCTGCCTTCATAGATAGCTCCCTTACGGTCTGTCATTATTACATTTTTTAAGCCCATGGACATTAAGAGCCTGATAATTGCAATTCCTGCTGCACCTGCGCCTGATGTGACGATTTTAATCTCATCTATCTTCTTTCCTACTACCTTTAAAGCGTTAATCAGGCCTGCAAGTGTAATTACTGCTGTTCCGTGCTGGTCATCATGGAAAACCGGGATGTCACAGCATTCCTTCAGCTTGTCCTCAATTTCAAAACACCTTGGAGCAGAAATATCCTCCAGATTGATACCACCGAAGCTTCCTGCCAGAAGACTTACTGTCTTTACAATTTCATCCACATCTTTACTGCGGACACATAAAGGAACTGCATCTACATCTCCAAAGGCTTTAAAAAGAACACATTTCCCTTCCATAACCGGCATTCCTGCCTCTGGTCCTATATCCCCCAGGCCCAGCACTGCTGTTCCGTCTGTCACTACAGCAACTGTATTCCATCTACGGGTCAGATCAAAGCTCTTATTTTTGTCTTCCTGAATCTCCAGGCATGGCTTTGCAACTCCCGGCGTATAGGCAAGACTCAATGCTTCCTTAGAATCTACAGATGCCCTTGCAGAGATCTCTATCTTTCCCTTCAGGTCATAGTGCATTTTTAGTGATTCTTCTGCGTAATTCATTCTTTTCCTCCTATAAACGTTTAAGTCGTTTTTCATGATTTTATTATAAAAATCTATGTGATAAAATGCAAATACTTATAATTGTATAGTTTCCATAACTAATTGTTTATATTACCGCTTGAAAGCCATATAACAAAAAGAGTTAAGAAGCGGGCCAAACTGCCCGCTTCTTGATATATACTAGTTAATCATAACTATTGCAATATTTTCTTTTCTTCAGAATTTAGTAGTTCATACCCCTCACCTATACCACGCCTTCTTTCATTCAGCCATGTCTGTTCCTCTGCATTACATTTTTCTGCTTTGATAATCATCTTATCAACTGACTCCTTCCGGGGACCACCAAATGTCACCTTTGACTGCACGTTACAATACGGCTCCAGTGCCAGAGAAATCATCTTATCTGATACTTCCAGGGTTCTGCCAAGATACTCTTCTGCCGTTTTGTTAAGCAGTACTGAATCCATTCCGTCAATACCTTTTCCTGACTGAATCGTCTCTCCTGCCATTGTTCCTACAATATAATGCGCCTGCTCAAAGGAAATATCACATTCCTTAACCAGCATATCTGCCAGACCTGTCACCGTGTAAAAATTTTTTTCGCCATTTTATAAGCTCGTTCTTTATTAATATGAGAATATTTCAAACACTCCCTCATCATTCCTAAAACTTTATTTGTTTCTGCAACTCCTTCACCATACAGCCACAAAGCTTCATGAATATCTATATTATTGGTAAATGGAATGTTTTTAAGTGCAGCTAACGTACTCATCAGCGTCCCCATAGGATGCGAGGCTTTAGATTTTACATATTCAAGCCCTGCTGCGTTTTTCTTTTGAGGCCTAATGCTGCTGCACACCGCCACCTGACCGCCGAATTCCAAAAGACCAAACTCATATTGCACTCGTTTGGAAAAAAGAACGTTATCTTCACAGCGGAATACAGAAAATAATTCGGTTTGCAAAAAGGTTTGAGTTTGTGCATTATCATGGCTAGATTTTCTTGAAACTTCTTTGCGACAAGTTAGGACCTATTACTTTTCACGAATTTTATTGTCAGTGATCCTCAAATTTCCTAAAATACTCCGGAACACTTCCCAATCCAATAAATGAGCCCCAGCACCCAGCTTGTAAAAATCCCATACAGAATTACAGGTCCGGCAATTGTAAATATCTTACATCCGATTCCCATAACCTGTCCTTCCTTCTGATACTCAATTGCTGGTGACGCCACAGAGTTTGCAAAGCCTGTAATGGGTACAAGAGCACCGGCTCCTCCCCATTTTGCAATACTGGGATAGATATTAAATCCCGTAAGCAGAACGCTTAGCAAGATAAGAAGCATAGATGTCCAACCACCACTCAACTCCTTATCAATGCCCTGTGATTTGCAAAAATTTAAAATACACTGTCCTATCACACATATAGCTCCTCCGGTTACAAATGCTTTCGCCATGTTAGCCGGAAGGTTGTGGACAGGGGTTTTCTGTTTGACATAATTTTCATAAGCCTGTTGTTGTTTTTGTTTATCCAAAATTAATTGCTCCTTTCAATATATGGGGTGGGGACGGGGTATTTTTAAAAATACCCCGTCCCCACCCCACCCTCTCTCCTTACCATCTCTGTGCAAAAAATAATAATGCTCCAAATCCCTTTCCAAGAGCTACACCCAATATCAGGTAAGGGACGAACCTTAGTAGTTTTATCCTTCTTATAAAGATAGGGAATACGTTTAATATTTCTGCCAGCGCCATTGACCAGCAGCCTACAAAGATACCGGACAGAATGCCAAACACAGGGACGAGCCATTCTCCGTGAGGGATGCTTAAATGGTATACCCAGAAGATATTCCCCAGTATTCCACCCAAAGCCACACTATCTTCATATAGAAGAATGTGCTCCCCTGTGTGCGTTCGGTCAGCAAAGTCTGATATAACTCCAAGACCGATAATGAAGGAGAACAGCCCTCCCGCTACAACCATTCCGGCACTAAGTCCGATGACTGCCAGAAGTATTTCTTTTACCCACATCCAGTTCCTTCCCCTTTCTGGATATATTTTCTATAAGTGTTGTCTGGAGATCATTTTCATATAAACGCATCTCCACCTCCATAGGAGTCGGATCCACAGAAAACCTTTTTTTGCCAAAATGGTTGAAAAACGTAAGGATTCCTATTACAAGCCCAATGCTGTAAGTAAGTTCCAGCATGGTAAATCCGTTACTCTCTGTTCCTGTTATGAGCTCATAAATCTGTCCAAACATTTTTGTCACATCCACGTCGTTGTTAAACGCCATGATGGAAAATGCCGCCCCGATAAAACTGATAAGAACCACTACTACAGCCTTTACTGTATGCAGGACGCCTCCTGCAGTCTTTTGTTCCTCATAAGTTACAATGAAGTCCTGCTCCCCCATATTCTGAATATCTATATTAGGATACTGCTCATGAATCAGTTCAATTACTCTTAAAATTGACACTGCCGTACGGTTCTGATTTTTTTTATCCGTATGATGGAAGGTTAAAAGCTTAATTGTTTTAAGCTTTGGAAGCATTTCTACATTTGCACATTCCATCTTCAGTACATCCCCCAGTGTGACCTGAGGTTTTGTAACCTCCACGTTCCTGTCGGCCTTTATATAGACTGTCTCACTGTTCGACGCCATATACTCCACCCCGCTCTAAATCATCTGCCATTACAAGCGTCCCTTCACTGATGCTCTCCCCTTTTTTTACGTCGCCAAAATAATAAATACACCCGACTAATACTGCCAATGCCACAACAAAAATCAGGCATATCCGAAGCTTCCTTCTGGCCTCTTCCATACTGACACCGCCTCTCTTTAGATTCTTCTACGATAGTTAGTATGGAATATTCCCCCGGAAAATATGCACGGATATGCCTTCTATATTCGTTCTCTTAGTCTTTTTAAAATTTTTTTCTCCAGCCTTGATACCTGCACCTGTGAGATTCCAAGCTCCTCTCCCACCTGTGTCTGTGTTCTTTCTGCAAAGTATCTCAGATAAATCAGCCTCCGCTCTTCCTTGTCAAGAGACAGAAGAAGCTCGCTAAGGAGCATATGGTTTAGAATTTTATCCTCTTCCCTTTCCTTTTCCGGAAGCTTGTCCATCAGTCTGATCTCCTGCCCATCTTTCTGGAAAATGGGTTTGTGAAGAGACTCTACATCTCCGCCGGCATCTAGTGCCATAGCCAGTTCTTCTCTGTCAACCATAAGCTCATCTGCAATTTCTGATATAGTTGGCTCACGGCCCCATTTATCACACAGCCTTTCTTTGCATAGATATGCCTTATAAGACAGCTCCTTTAAGGAGCGGCTCACCTTTATCATACCGTCATCTCTTAAAAATCGTTTAATTTCTCCCGATATCATAGGAACAGCATATGTCGAAAATTTTACGTCATAGGATAGATCAAATTTATCAATTGCTTTTAAAAGCCCTATATTTCCAATCTGGAATAAATCCTCCGCCTCTGCGCCCCTGTGATAAAAACGTTTTACAATGCACCATACAAGCCCTGCATTTTCCTCTACTAACTGTGTCCTCGCTTTTTCATCTCCTTCGTGGGATTTCCTGATTAAAGCGATTGTACGGTCCATAATTTCCGCCCTTTTCCGATTATTTTCTTCATCTTTACAACCGTTCCTTTTCCTGGCTCTGACTCAACCTTAAGCTCATCCATGAAAGCCTCCATAAAAGAAAAACCCATGCCGGAGCGATCGAGGTCCGGTTTTGTTGTAAAAAGCGGCTCCATTGCAGCCTCCACATCCTCAATTCCTTTTCCCTTGTCTTCTATTTCTATGTAAAGAGAGCGCTCCTTTGTACGGCACCGGATATAGATGTCGTGAACCTCGTTCTCATATCCGTGTATAACCGCATTCGTCACTGCCTCGGACACCGCTGTTTTTACATCTGAAACCTCCTCCACTGTAGGATTCAGTGAAGTCATAAATGCTGCCACTGTCACTCTTGCAAAGGACTCATTACTAGAACGGCTGTCAAAGATTAACTGCATTTCATTCGTATTCTCCATCTACTTTTCCTCCTCATATATCTGCATGATTTTTGTTACACCTGACATAGTAAGCATCTTTTTCATCCTCTCATTAGTGTGCACGGCACACACCTCTCCTCCCAGCATATAAATTCTTTTATATCTTCCCATAATGACGCCAATTCCGGAGCTGTCACAAAACTTTGTTTCCTCAAAATCGAAGATAATATACCGGATATGACTGCGTTCAATCACATAGTCCGCCTCTCTTCTTATCTCCTCTGCATTATGATGGTCAAGCTCCTTTGGAAGAAAGATTGTCAGACAGTTTTCCTGCACCTGATATTTCATCAATAATCTCCTCACCTTCCCAGATTTCCAAAAAAGGATATGCGTTCCCGCATATCCTTTTCTTTCGTACATTACCGCCTTATTCTTCTATATCTATTGTATCGTCTGTACCGCCTCCATCATCTGCACCTGCGCTGGCAGTACCGTCGTCATCCCCGCTTCCATCCGCAGTACCATCATCCTGGTCCTGGGTGTTTTCCTCCTGTGTGCCTCCGCCCTGCTGCGCATCAAGAGCTTCCTTTGCCGTATCTGCTGCCTCTGTCCCCGGGTAGCTCTCCACAATTTTCTGATACCTTAAATTCGCTTTATCCTGACCGCCGCTTTTTTCATAGGACTGCGCAAGGAGAAGCATCGCTGCTCCTTCCTCATATCCTTCATCCATCCTCATAACCATTTCCAGATTACTGATTGCAGAATCGTAATTAGCAACCTCATAATTCTGCTGTGACAATCCATAAAGCTCCTCGCACATGGATGGAAACAAATCATCCTTCATCTCATCATAGGTCTGACGGCCTCCGATTCCCAGTGATTCGGGATTAATCCGGAGAAGCTCTTCCACCATGGCAGCATTACTCATATCCTCTGCGCGGTAATGGCGGGCAACCTCCATAAGAATCTCGTAGCTTTCCTGGGTAGAGGCTGCTGTTGCCTGTGCATTCTCTGTCTCCTCACTGGTAGACCGGAATCCTTCCAGCTCTGTCTTAAGTGCATTAATCTGTGATTTCTGCGTCTCTATCTGGTCGCTGAATGCGACTGTCTGCTTATTAATTCTTTTCTGCTTCGTCGAATCAATGGCCGGCATAATGAGAAACCACATAACAAGAACTCCTACCAGCACGCCGATACCGATATTTGCCACTGTATGAAGTCCTGTGTTTTCCTTAAATGAAGTAGATACAGGCTGAATGATTGTCTCATTGCCCAGATTATACGTAACTGTCTGCTGTTCCCTTTTACCGCCCTTTTTCACAGGCACGGAAGAATCCTTTCGTACCTGGTTAAGCTCATGCATAAACTTAAGCGTCCGCTCATTTGTGGTATCCAGCCTATATGCTATACGCAGCATCTGCCTCGCATTTGCATACTGCTCTGTATGAAGATATAAAAGGCTTAAGAGCTGATATGCTTTAACATAAGATGGATGAGCAGCAACTGCTTTCTTTAGCTGCAGGATCGCCAGATCCTCGCCGCCTTGGGCTGCATACTGGAGACTCTGGTTATACTTTTTTACCGCCTGATTAATCTGCTCCAGCTCTCCCGGTGTCTCCTGTACCTTACTGATATAGTAATTTGCTATATTATCATGGGGCTTCACATTCTTGCTGATAATCCATTCCACAAGCGCCTCAACCACATCTCCCCGTCCATAGTATACCAGACCCAAAAGATTCATGGCCGCAACATTTGCCCTGTTATACTGAAGACTCCTCCGAAGAGAGGCGATAGCTCCAGACATATCCCGGATCTCTGCCCTCTTAATGCCGTCATTATACCAGTAATTTGACTGATACACTAGCTTTGTTGAATAATCCATATATCACTAACCCTTCTATCTGGTCTGTTCTACCACTTCTCGAATAATATCTGTCATATCAGTCAAGTCCTCCTGATACACCGCAGTTTCTATATCCTCCACCTCAAGGCTTGGCTGAAATTTTTTTAACTCTTCTTCATAATTAAGCATCAGACCCGGCTCCTTCTAATATTTTTTCTACTGTCCCTGCAAGATACAAAGAACCGACACAATAAATATACCCGTCCTTATCCTGCTCCTTATATGCTTCCTTCAAAGCTTCCTCTATACTTTTTCTTTCTATTACTTTCTTCTTTGTATTTCTTTTAAATATTTTCCCCAGTTCAGCTGCTGAAATTCTTCTTTTATCCTCAATTTCTGTAACAATATATGCCTTAGCCGGAAGATTTTTACAGAGACAGGCCGCCATCTCCTCATATTTTTTATCTGCCGCTGCTGAAAACAAAATGACAGGCTGCGCCTCACTTTCCCCCTCTAAAGCATGTACGCTTTCAACAAATGCTTTAATAGCTCCTGGATTGTGCGCTCCGTCAATCACAAGCCGTCCCTGTTTTTCCTCCATCCGCCCCTTCCAGTGTATGGAAGCTACAGCCTCACGCCACAATTCCTTATGGTTAAATTCATCCTTTAGAAGAAACTCCGCTGCCTGAATAGAAAGCTCTGCATTCATAGCCTGATAAAGTCCGCAGACAGGAACCCTCCAGTTAATATCTTTATCATACGCATTTGCTCTGGAAAATGCAATATATTTTCGGTTCACTTCCTGTATTTCGAACGCATTTTTCGTGATTTCTCTACAAGGTGCACCACATGACTCTGCCGTATCCCGTATTACCTTTGAAGCACATCTGTCATTCCCGTCAAAAAAAACCGGAACCCGGGGCTTTATAATACCGGCCTTTTCAGCCGCAATCTTTTCAATTGTATCCCCAAGTATCTCCGTATGATCCATACTGATGGAGGTAATCACTGTAAGGGCAGGGCAATCAAAGGAATTGGTTGCGTCAAGCCTGCCCCCAAGCCCTGTCTCCAGCACAATATATTCCACATCTGTATGAGAAAATGCCTTCATCCCCATTCCATACAAAAATTCGAAATAAGACGGGTGGGAAATCCCTTCCCTGCCCATCTTTTCTACTGTGTCATACACCTCTTCAAACACCCGGTAAAACTCCTC
Organism: Lachnospiraceae bacterium; assembly: GCA_910575605.1. Taxonomy (GTDB): domain Bacteria; phylum Bacillota; class Clostridia; order Lachnospirales; family Lachnospiraceae; genus CAPEBR01. Next base: position 45,251 of record CAJTEW010000008.1, on the reverse strand, counting down.
ATCAGAAATATTCTTCCTGCCAATCTGGATTCTCTCGTTGATAGATACAAGATGGGGAGATGTAAAAAAACCTGTCTTTTTCCCTTCGCTCTCTAAAATCGCCTGTATATAGGCACACACAGAGCCTTTGCCATTAGTGCCTGCAACATGAATAATTTTTCTGTCTGATGCCGGGCTTTTAAGTCTCTTATAAAATTCCTTCGTATGCTCTATAGTATGCTTCTTTGTAAATTTCGGAAGCTCTTCAATATACTGTACTGCACTACTGTAATCAGAAGGTCTTTTTCCTGTCGTCATATTACTCATCACCTGTCTGCTCCGTCCACGCTCTCGTAACATCTGTTCCTGTTCCTTCTCTTACCGTAAGCATGCCGTCCTCATAGACATATTCATCTGATGTGCGGAATACCGTGCTGCTGGAACCCATCTGGACAACTATTACTACATCCTCATTCTCAAGAACTGTCTCTGGAAGTACAATTCTCGTATTATTTAAAAAGCTGCTCTTTTGTTTTTCCCCATTTACGAAAACCTTGCTCTGCTTTGTAAAGTTCTCTCCGTACAGGCTGTAGCCCTCTTCAAGATAAGGCACCACGTTTTTCAGAGTAACATCCTTTACTCCCATCATCATATGTCCTTCTTCTATAGGCGGCTTCCCATCATAAATATACTGCTTTCCGTAAAGTATATCGTACTGAAGGATTTCCAAATCCGCCAGGTAATTCTTTGTCTGCTGCCTCTCCTGATGGTAATTAAATATAGTTCCTGAATGAATGTCAAGACGGTTAAGAACCTCCGCCATAATCTGGTAGGACGGAATATTCTTATCCGACTTCTCAAGCCCAATGTTATCCCAAATTACGTAGTTCGTATTATACAGATAACGGCTCTTTAAATCCTTTGCCTCAAGCCCCATTGTAGGGAGATGGTCACCATAAAATACAACAACTGCAGGCTCCCCTCTTTCCTCCAGTGCTTTTACAAGATTTCCCGCAAACTGATCCATCTCATATACCTGGTTCACATAATACTCCCATTTATTTTTCACTGCCTCATCCTCAATTCCTTCTACGGTAATCTTTGGATTTTCAATGATTTTCTCCTCTGGATAATCACCATGTCCCTGTACACTGATGCCAAAAATAAAGTCCTGCTGCCTGGTCGTATCCATTGCCTCCAGAATATGCTCTATCAAAATATCATCCTTTGCCCAGCCATTTTCCGTAAGCTGTAAAATATTCATAAATTCCTTACTTGTGTAGCTGTCAAAGCCAATATTGTTAAATACTCTGGAACGGCTGTAAAAATTACCGCCGTTATTATGAAGGGCATGAGTCCCATATCCAAGAGCACTAAGAGCTGTAGCCGCACTTTCGCACGGTCTGTCCTTAAGAACTGTCTTATAAGGATACTCCCCCGGACCAAAATAACGCAGATTCATACCTGTGAGAACCTCAAACTCTGTATTCGCCGTTCCTGCCCCCACAGAGGGTACTTTAAAGTATCCGGAGGAGTAATTTTGATACATCTTTCGTAAATTCGGACTGGCGTCCTGAGACGTAGTAAAAAATTCTGATTCTGCCACATCAAAGTAGGATTCAAGCTGGATAAATACAATATTAGGAAGCTCGTCCTTAGACCGCCCTGTCTCATTTTTTGTAATTTCTCTGCCGCCGCCTATTTCCTTAATCGTATTTTCATCATATCCATTAGGCTCGTTAATACCCGTATTAAATACACTTGCCATAAAGCAGTAAGGTAAACCATAATCCTCATATGCAAAGGCAATATTTCCGAAATAAGTAGACACAACTCTGTTTTCAACGGCTGCATCTGTCAGAAATGCATACAGCGCTGCACATCCTGCAATAAATGCTGCTCCCCAGATTCTATGCACCTTTCCTTCATATTGTCCTCCTCGTTTCCACATAGAAACCACCCAGATAATGACTGCTGCAACCCCCACGCCTACAATAATCAGTTCAAAAGAATTAAAATAATTATTGATGAGCGTTACAGCATCCTTTGCCACCTTAAGATCCTGGGCATTAAAGGGCGTAACGCGTTTCATAAGCATATATCCGTTAGCTACTCCCAGCACCATCCACAGTACGCTGATAATAATCCGTACAAACACACGCCGTTTGAAAAGGTACACAACTGAAAATGTCATAAATATCATAAATGCATTGTAAAGAAACACAAGGGGAGTCCCAGTCATATACTCCCACGCCTCAGCCACGGAATGCCTGGAAATTGCTTCTATAGCAAAATTAATCATACATGCCAAGAGTATATGAAGCACCGGGGACAAAAGATTCATGACTTTATACAATGGTTTCATCTTTCTGGCAAATGCACTGTTCCTTCGTTCCTCAAGAATACGCTCGCGCCGTTCCTTCCTCGCTTTCCAGTATGCCTTTATATCCTCTTTTTTAAGATTCTTAAGCCTCGAAAGTCCGCCCTTTATATCTGGCTTCTTAATATGAATTTTCTTCATCATTACCCCTTAAATCCTAGTTAGTTTACGATTGTTTTCTTCTTAACCCGTCCAGTCTTTCCTTTACCTCTGCTATCATCTGTTTATATTTCTCAAGCTTCTCCCGCTCTTCCTGTACTTTTGCCTCTGGCGCCTTGCTTACAAACCTTTCGTTTCCAAGCATTCCCTCTGCCCTGGCAATTTCTTTTGTAAGACGAGTTTCTTCCTTTTTGAGTCTTTCTATTTCCTGGCTAAAATCAATCAGCTCCTCAAGCGGCATGTATACAACTGCGTCCGGCACAACAATAGACACTGCATCCTCCGCAATTCCTTTTTTATCCTTCTGAATAATAAAATCATTCATGGCCGCCATCATCTTTGCTGCACTGCTTAAAGAATTAAGGCTTCCGCTAAGCTTCTCATCTGCGCACACAACATATACGGTTGCTTTTCTGGAATTAGGTACATTCATCTTGGCACGTACATTACGGACTCCTCGGATGATTTCCTTATAGTGGCCTACAGCATACTCTGCATATGGGAAATTCCACTCTTCCTCATATACCGGCCAGGAAGACATCATCAGTGATTCCTCCTCAGGGACAAGCTTGCTGTAAATCTCCTCTGTTACAAAAGGCATATACGGGTGCAGAAGCTTAAGCGCCTTCTTAAGTACTTCCTTCAGTGTCCATAACGCGGCATTTGCACTTTCAGCATTCTCCTCAGCATGATAAATACGATATTTTGCAATCTCAATGTACCAGTCGCAGAATTCATCCCACATAAAATCATATATTTTCGATAAGGCAATCCCTAATTCGAACTTATCCATATTTTCCGTGACATCCTTTACCAGACAGTTGCATCTGGACATAATCCACATATCTCCCGGATGGATCGTAAAGTCAGAAGGCTTAGTAAGCTCCTTGTCCCCCAGATTCATCATAATAAATCTAGAAGCATTCCATACCTTATTGGCAAAATTCCGGCTTGCCTCTACTCTTTCATTATAAAAACGCATATCATTTCCCGGCGCATTTCCGGTAATCAACGTCATACGCAGAGCATCCGCCCCGTACTGATCTATAATCTCTAACGGATCAATCCCATTTCCAAGGGACTTACTCATCTTACGTCCAAGAGAGTCTCTCACCAGTCCATGAATGAATACAGTGTGGAAAGGTGATTTTCCGGTGTGGGCGTACCCTGAAAATACCATACGGATGACCCAGAAGAAAATAATATCATACCCTGTCACAAGCACATCTGTAGGGTAAAAATAGTCAAGATCTTCCGTTTTCTCCGGCCATCCAAGGGTAGAAAAAGGCCACAGTGCAGAGCTGAACCAAGTATCTAAGGTATCCTCATCCTGTGTAAAATGAGTGCATCCGCACTTCGGACATTTTTCTGGAGTACCTCTTGATACAACAACCTCACCACACTCATTACAATAATATGCCGGAATACGGTGTCCCCACCAAATTTGTCTTGAAATACACCAGTCACGGATATTTTCAAGCCAGTGAAGATAGATTTTGTCAAACCTCTCCGGTACAAACTTAAGATCCCCGTTCTTTACCGCCTCAATTGCCGGCTTTGCAAGCTCTTCCATACGCACAAACCACTGCTGCTTAATAAGAGGCTCTACCGTCGTACAGCATCTGTCATGAGTACCTACATTATGGCTGTGAGGAACTACCTTCACAAGAAGCCCCTGCTCTTCTAATTCCTTTATTATAAGCTTTCTTGCCTCATAACGGTCCATTCCTGCATATTTCCCGCCATTCTCATTAATTGACGCATCATCATTCATAATATTAATTTCCGGCAGGTTATGGCGCCTACCAACCTCGAAATCATTGGGGTCATGAGCCGGCGTAATTTTAACTGCACCAGTTCCAAATTCCTTATCTACATAATAATCCGCAACAATGGGAATCTCTCTGTTTACAAGCGGAAGAAGCGCTGTCTTTCCTACAACATCCTTATAGCGCTCATCCTCGGGATGTACTGCAATAGCTGTATCCCCAAGCATAGTCTCCGGACGCGTAGTTGCAATTTCAAGGAAATCATCCGTCCCCACAATCGGGTATTTAATATGCCAGAAATGTCCTTCCTGCTCCTCATGTAAAACCTCTGCATCGGAAAGAGAGGTTTTGCATACCGGACACCAGTTGATGATTCTGGAGCCTTTGTAGATGTAGCCCTCTTCATATAATTTAATGAATACTTCCTCTACTGCTTTCGAACAGCCCTCGTCCATCGTAAACCGCTCTCTGTCCCAATCACAGGAAGAACCAAGCTTCTTAAGCTGGGCCTCGATTGTCCCGGCATACTCTTCCTTCCACTGCCAGGTCCTATCAAGAAATTTCTCACGTCCTAATTCCTTTTTATCAATTCCTTCCTCCTTTAGCTGGTTCGTAACCTTAACCTCTGTAGAAATAGCCGCATGATCGGTTCCCGGAACCCACAAAGCATTATATCCCTGCATCCTCTTATAACGGATTAAAATATCCTGAAGAGTGTTGTCAAGGGCATGGCCCATGTGAAGCTTACCGGTAATATTCGGCGGCGGCATCACTGTTGTAAAGGGTTTTCTGCTTTTGTCTGCTTCAGCATGAAAATATTTGTTGTCACACCATTTTTCATAAAGCTTCTCTTCAATTGCTTTTGGATTGTAAGTCGTCTCCAGATTCTGACTCATAGTTTCCTCCTCGCTCTCTTCATAAAATCTTATGTACTTCACATTTTATTCACATCTCAGGGTATAAAAAAACACCCTTTTTTGTAAAGGGCGATTGTCGTCGCGGTACCACCTTTATTGGTTCTTCTCTTATTCTATAACGGGAACGACTCCGGGACAGCCTAGCAGACCTGCCGCAATGGTCCATATATACCGGCAGTATGTTCAGTCATCCAGCTCGGAAGCTACCTTCCGCATCTTACATTCTTAAGCGCCTCTCAGCCCCCGGGCGGCTCTCTCTGTCAGGGTAAAGGATGCGTACTCCTCTTCTTCAATGCCTTTGCAGTGTTAAACTATTGAATATCATAGCTACCGGAAAGGATTTTGTCAAGGCTGGAGGAAAAATTTTCAGAAAGTCTTAAGAGTTGCTTAAGGGACGGTGTAAAATAAGAAAGTGCCTGGCCCTACACAGGGACAGACACTTTCTCATTTTATGCCGTCCTCTAAAGAACAGCCTCTAAAAAGTCTTATTTCAGATATTCATCTACATTATCTTTTGTTACAAGAACGAATGGTACCATTACTTCTTTCTCTGTTGACTCGCCGTTAAGAGCCTTCTTAATTAAGTCAATAGCTGCTCCAACCTGTCCAGGACCATCCTGAAGTACAGTTGCTCCAAGGTCGCCGTCTTTAACCATCTGAAGAGGATTCTGGTTTCCGTCAACACCTACACAAACGATATCTTTTCTTCCGGCATCGTTACAAGCCTTCTGAGCTGCAGAGGACATATCATCATTATCACAGATAATAGCTACGAGCTCATCGCCATACTTGTTCATCATATCTGTTGCTACGTTAGCAGCCTTATCTGCCTGCCACTCACATGGATAATCACCAACAGACTCGAACTTATCATTGTCCTTCATCAGGTTCTCGATACCTTCGCCACGCTGAATCTGAGCTGAGTTACCGATAACGCCCTGGCAGTGTGCATATTTTCCGCCGTCTGGTACAGAATCGATTACCCACTGTGCAAGCATCTCTCCAGCTTCAACATCGTTAGGTCCGCAGTAAGCCATAGCCACGTCAGCTGTGCTGTCTGTTGCAGAGTTAACAACAATAACCTGGATTCCGGCATCTGCCATCTTTGTAACAGCAGCGTCTGAAGCAGTAGCCTCAGCCGGAAGCATAATTACATAATCACAATTCTTTGCAATACACTCATCTGCACGGTCACTCTGCTTGTTTGCATCTGTCTCACCGTCAAGAACACCTGTCCAGTCATCGATTGTTCCGTCAGATACAAGTCCGTCAAGTGTCTCTTTCGCGTAATCATTGATTGGAGCATGGAATGGGTCAACGATGTTCTTAGAAATATATCCAACTACAATCTTGCCGTCTCCGTTTACATCTCCGGCCTTTGCAGAATCATCAGAGCCTTCTTCCTGTGTAGAAGCATCTTCCTTCTTCTCTTCACTTCCGCCGTCGTCTCCGCTGCTGCAGCCAACTGCCATTGATACTACCATTGCAGCACACAATAATACGCTTAAGATTCTTCTTTTCATAGTTTTGTTTCCTCCTTCTACTATTGAAATAAACTTTTTATAATCAAGAGGTGTTAAGCTCACCTCCAGACTACCTTAAAAATAAATATGTACTAGCCGTTCTTCTTGTTCATAACCATGTCAAGAAGTACTGCACCGATAATAACTGCACCCTTTGTCATTGACTGGTAATAGGAATCAATACCTATCAGGTTCATGCCATTGTAAATAAAGCCGATAATGAAAATACCCATAAGCACACCAGGAACTGTCGTTACACCGCCTGCAAAGGAGGTACCTCCAAGTACGCAGGCTGCAACCGCGTCTGTCTCATAGCCCACACCAATATTAGACTGTGCAGATGCCGTCTTAGCTGTAAAGATAACTCCTGCAATTCCTGCAAGGAATCCAGAAATCGCATAGGTTGCTGTCTTTGTTTTAATAATACTTACACCGGAAGCAATGGCTGCCTGCATATTGTCACCTACTGCAAAGACATAACGTCCGAACTTTGTCCAGTGAAGCACAAGATACATAAGCACCGTCGCCAAAATCAGCACAAGAATCGGAAACGGAATCGGTCCAAGCTTTGCTGAATAAATCTGCTTAAAGGTTGTATCCGTTATCGGAATTGCCTGGCCGCCGCTGACTACCTGGGCAAGTCCGCGGATAATAAGCTGCGTGGACAAGGTTACAACGAACGGGAACATATTAAACTTAGAGATAAGAAATCCATTAATCGTCCCCCATGCCGTGGAAACCAAAATTGCAACTACAATTGCCGGTATAATTCCCCAGCCCTTGTTGGAAATCAGCTGTCCCAAAATACAGCTTACAAGTGCAAGCTGTGCACCAACAGAAAGGTCAATACCTTCTGTTGTAATTGCAAGACACATACCATACGCAATCATTGCATTGATGGATACCTGTGTTGCAACGTTAACCATATTGCTGCCGCTTCTAAAAGCTGGCTCCATAATAGAGATAAATACCATCATAATCAGCAGAATTACTCCAATTCCGTATTTACCCATAAACATACGGAATTTTTCTCTATCCATTCCTAAAACCTTTTCTTCTTTCTTTGCCATTGACTCTTCCTCCTATTTCCCGCCAAACGCTCTTCTTAAAATCGACTCCTGATTTTCATCTCCGCTTAGAATCTCTTCGCGTTTTACCTCTCCGTTAATCTTTCCTTCATGATAAATCAAGATACGGTCACTCATTCCCATAACCTCCGGGAGCTCCGATGAAATCATAATAACTGCCATCCCCTTTGCTGCAAACTCGCACATCAGGCTGTGAATCTCTGATTTTGCACCTACGTCTACGCCTCTTGTAGGTTCATCCAATATAAGCACCTTTGGATTTGCTAAAAGCCATTTTGCTAACACTACCTTCTGCTGGTTACCGCCGCTTAATGAAAACGCCTCGTGCTCAATACTTGCCGCCTTAAGAGTCAGCATCTTACCCATATCCAGGCAGTCCTTCTCCTCCTGCTTCTTATTAAGAAGCGGTGCCTTCTGTTTCAAAGGCAGTGTAGGAAGCGCCATATTCTCCCGAATCGAACGGTGAAGGGCAAGGCCAAAATTCTTTCTGTCCTCATTTACCATACAGATTCCCTGCTTTATCGCCTGACTCGGCTTCTTAATCTTAATCTCTTTACCTTCCAGATACATCTGTCCAGCCGTAATCGGGTCCATTCCAAAAATCCCCCTCATAGTCTCGCTCCGTCCTGAGCCTACAAGACCTGAAATACCAAGGATCTCTCCCTTTCTGACTTCAAAACTAATATCTTCAAACCCTTTTCCTGAAAGCCCCTCAACCTTGAATACAACATCCCCAATCTCACAATCCGTTTTTGGGAAAACATTCTCAACCTTACGGCCTACCATCATAGAGATCAGTTCGTCTCTTGTAACGCCCTCCATAGAGCGCTCACCTACATATGTACCGTCACGGAATACGGATACATGGTCGCAGATTTCAAAAATCTCTTCCATACGATGGGAAATATAAATAATTGCCACACCCTTTGACTTAAGATCCCTGATAGTCCTAAACAGATGCTCTGTCTCTTCGCTGTCTAATGAAGAGGTCGGCTCATCCATAATAATCAGCCTTGCATTACAGGACACTGCCTTAATAATCTCCACCATCTGCATCTGCGCCAGTGTAAGCTCCTTCATAAGAGTCTTTGCACTGTGCGGAAAATCAAATTTCCGTAAAATCTCCTCTGCACGTTCATTCTGTGCCTTCTTATTCAGAAAGATTCCTCTCGTATCCTCTCTCTTGAGGAAAATCGTCTCTGCGATTGAAAGGTGCGGCTCTGGATTAAGCTCCTGGTGAATCATGGAAATTCCTGCATTGAGCGCCTCGACAGGCCCCTTTACAGAATAGGGCTTTCCTTCAAACTGAATCGTACCTTCATCCTGCTGGTGCAGTCCGATGATACACTTCATAAGCGTTGACTTACCTGCTCCGTTCTCACCTAAAAGCGCATGTACCTCACCTGCTCTTACGAGAAGCTCAACATCCTTAAGCGCCTGTGTACCTCCAAACGCTTTGGATATTCCATGACATTCAAGCACATATTCTTCTTTCTTTTTCATCTCTTCTGCCAAATATCTCACCTCATCCCTTTATTTATCCTTATACGGCTTTCTTCTCCCAACAAGAGTAAGCCGTTCGATAACACTGCTGCTTTCTCTGTACATTTCCTTATACAGCTCATAATATTCCTGATATATCTTATGGTTTTCCATAACAGGCTCAATCATAAAGTCCTTATACCGGACCACCTGAGCACATCCTTCTTCAATGTCCCGGTAAATCCCTGCCGCCGTTCCAGCTGCAATGGCTGCACCCATACTGGCCTGCTCCTGTGTATCCGCCACTTTAAGAGAACATCCGAACACATCTGCCTGAATCTGAAGCCACGGCATACTCTTTGCCGCCCCGCCGGAGGCTGTCATCACATCTGCCGAAAGTCCCAGCTCTTTGCATACCTCTATGCACTCATTCAGGGCAAATGCAACCCCCTCCATAACGGCCCTTGCCATCTCCGAACGTCCGGTATTTACGTTCAGTCCCATAAAACCTCCGCTAATGTTCGGATTCAGATGAGGAGTCCTCTCCCCGTTCAGATAGGGAAGGAAAATGACTCCGCCACTTCCCGGCGGCACCTTCCCTATCCTCTCATTCATAGCGTCATAATCTACTTTATCAAACAGGCTGCTAAACCACTTATAGGAAAGTCCTGCGTTCATAATGGCTCCCATTGTGAACCATCTTCCCTTTTTGTAGCCGCAGAAGGTATTTGTATTCAGCGCTGGATTCTGTACCGGAATATCACTTTGGAAAGAAACCTGGCCGCTGGTCCCTATGTTGGAGCAGGCTTCCCCTGCTCTTGTAATACCATTTCCGATTCCCTGCATCACCTGGTCGCCGCCTCCTGGCGCAACTATCGTCTTTACAGACAGCCCTGTCTCCTCTGCCGCTCTCCTGCAGACTGTACCGGCCGCCGCCGCTGTATCGAGACACACTGGAAACCATTCCCTTGGTACTCCCGCGCAGGCAAGTATCTCTGAAGACCATTCATTTTTCCTGATGTCAAAGGCCAGTGTAGCCGATGCATCCGAATAATCCGTTGAAACCTCCCCTGTCATCTTAAACTTTAAGTAATCCTTCGGCAGCATCACATGTGCAATACGTCTGAAATTCTCTGCTTCCGTCTCCTTCACCCATAAAAGAGATGGAAGCAGAAATCCCGTATAAATGGGATTCATAACAACTTCCTTAATCCGCTCTGCACCTAAGCTGCTCTTAAGCTCCAAAACCTGCTTCCCGGACCTTGCATCACAGTGCAGGATCGCCGGCCTTACCGGCCTGAAATCCTCATCCAGCATAACAGCTCCATGCATCTGCCCGGAAAAGCTTAAGCCCTTTATCTCATCTCCCGGCACCTTTGCTCTAGCAAGAACTTCGTGAATCGTCTCGCAGCACGCCTGCCACCATTCCTCCGGGTCATGCTCTGCATATCCATTATATGGAGAAGCAAACTGATACGCCTTCGCACTTAGTCCCTTTACTTCTCCATCTTCTGTAATTAATATTGACTTCAGGCTGGAGGTTCCCAAATCAATTCCCAACAAATATCCCACTTTCTATCCTCCATTTCCAAACCGCTTTCTATATGAAAATTATAATAAAATAAGAGGGTAAATGTCAACAAAAAAGCGAAATATTTTTTTACCAAAACCGACATTTTGTTAAATCACAACACTTTTTAATGTCTATTTTTGTTAAATATATACATTTATCTTCTGCCTTTTACGAAAATATTTTTCATATAAAAGAAATATTATTTCACGAAGCACATCTGCATCCCAGCTACAAACGTATCTCCAAGTCCAATCGTGTACCGTGGTTTTTCCATGTATCTCGACGGCACAAGTATTGCCGTGTGCTTAAGCTCCATCGCCGTAATCTGCTCTGCAAATTTGACTCCTGTAGGGCTTAAGTCTAGCTTAAGACTTTCCCTGCACTCCTCCTGGGTACCGTACCGTCCAATTCTTGCCCTTGTCCCTGACATCAGGTTCCCAAGTGTCAGGCCCATTTCCAAATCAATGTCCTCCATAGCCTCACCATAATAGAGAGAATAATCCTTGCTGTGCATGACAATCCCTTTCACTGGATACAATTCAAGCAGATAATCAAGTCCAGCCAAAACAGATTCCAGGCTCTCCTTATCCACTGGATGGGCTTTTTTCATTGTCAGATCCACTAATTCTTCTTCATTCATGCCCATGATATCCATTGCCTCTGATAAAGATTCATACACATAATCCCTTATCTTTGTGCTGATATAATGAGCGCTTTCAAAATAAATCCTGACATCAGGATTTATTTCCTTCACAATCCTGTAATGTCTTTTAAGCTCACTAAGGCGTTCCTTTAAAACCTCCAGCTCAATCATTCCGTTAAACCCGGAAATATCATAGCAGTATATATCCCCTGCATGATTTTCCACATAATTAAGAAAATCTCTTTGTACAGGCAGAAACTTATATACCGGATCATAGTCTATAATCAATCGGTTGGATAATGGGAGTGGATACTCCTTTTTTCCAACACGCAGAACATCCCCTTTTGTATACTGCATAATCAGATGAATCAAAGGTTCTTCTTCTGTCACACATTCCTTAAGAGGTACCTTATTTTCACCCTTTACAGATTCCATTCCTTCATAATCCATACATGCCAGCACCTCCTTTGAGCGGTCTGTCACATGTACCAGCACCGGCATTCCCATTGCTCCAAGCGCTGCCGCGCCCTGCGCACAGGTTCCTCCAAGGGCATACTGCATTTTAAAACGTTTTTTTAACTCTTCAATAACTTCTCCGGAAGTAATATCTACCTCCCCGCCAAGTCCATGAATTGCAAAGTAGCTGACTATCCTTGCAAAGTCCTCCATATTGTCGATAGTTTCTCCCTCATTAAAGGACGGCTCCTCCTTAAGGTACTCCGACAAAAGCTCATTGAAGCTGTCCACATCCCATTCTGCAATCGCATCGTAATCACTGGAATACCCTATCACAGGTCTTCCCCCTGTCTCACGGCACCGTTTGATTTTTTCCGGCACCGCCTCAAGATATTCCATATATCTATCCTGATAAGCCATTTTTACCCTCCGGACTCTTATATTTTATACTCACTTAACAACAACTCAACATCATCACCATATACATCTGATTTCTTTTCTCTTTCTGCACTTTTGACAAAGGAATCAAAGTGGCGGACAATATACAATATAGCATCACTGACTGCCATCTCCAGAAGATGAGAATCCGGCTCAATTCCCGGTACTTTTTTCATCTTGTCCACTACTTTAATAGTATAGTCTGCATGCTCCGAAAGCTGAGAATTGCTCTCACCTGAAATCACGATCGAATGCATATGCTTCTTTCTTGCAAGCTCCATCGCCTGTACTACCTGTTTTGACGCACCGGACCTGGAAATCGCAATAATGGTGTCGTCACTGCTTCCTAAGCTTACATGATTTAAAAAGTGTTCCGGCATTGTAGAATAGGAACACGGAATTTTGCACCGCTCAAGCCGGAACCCCAGATCTGTGGCTATGGGGCTTGTATTTCCCGCTGCAACCACATGTACCAGTCTGCTCATTCTTAGAAGGCGTGCCGCACCTACTAAAAGCTCAATATCAATTTGCTCCTGCAGCGCTGCAATTCTTGCAGCGCTGCGGTCAAATAAATGTCTGGTAGAGTTCATTCTCTCATTATCGTCATAAGCGCTTCTAGTCTTTCCCAAGTCATGAGACATAAGGAGCCTCATCTGATAATATCCCTGATAGCCTACATGCTTGCACATACGTACTACTGTCGCTTCACTGCTTCCGCTTTTTTGGGCCAGCTCCGTGATATTGAGCATAATCGCCTCACCCGGGTTCGAAAGTATATAATCCGCCGCCTTCTTTTCGGCAGAAAATAATTTATCATAATTCATTTTAATGTTTTCAATTACAGAGTTATTATGTCCATTCATAGTGGCGCCATCCTGTCTTTTCATTTCTACAGCATCTCATTAAGTGAATAGTATTTTACCTTATCGTCATCATTAAATAGCTTTACTTTGTGCTCAATAACTTCCTGCATCACAGCCACACTTGCCGGATACAGCTCAAACGGCTCACGAATCTTCGGGTCCTTTAATGTCTTTCTAAGCTCCTGATAGAAAGCATCCTTGATATCAGAGGAAATGTTAATCTTATTAATACCCCTCTTTACCGCCTCGGCAATCTCGGAATCCTTGTTTCCTGAACCTCCGTGAAGAACAAGAGGTACAGACACCCTGCTCTTAATCTCAGACAGCAGGTCCTGCTTAAGCTCAGGCTTCATGCCTGCCGGATAAATGCCGTGTGCAGTTCCGATTGCAATTGCCAGTGTATCACAGCCTGTCTCCTCAACAAAACGTACTGCGTCCTCAGGCTTTGTATAAATAATCTCGTCTGTGCCGCCCTCTGTATCTCCGTCTGTCGTACCAATCGTTCCAAGCTCGCCCTCTACAGAAACACCAAGGGGATGTGCAAGCTCACATACCTTCTTTGTAATTGCAGCATTTTCTTCAAACGGAAGGTGGGAAGCATCTATCATAACGGATGTAAAGCCTGCCCTGATTGCACGCACAATCGGCCCCCATTCGCTGTGATCAAGATGAATACATACCGGAATCGGAGATTTTGCCGCTCTATCAATGCACATATGTAAAAAGCTGTCTCCCTGAAACTCAAGCTCCAATGGATGGATAGCCAGAATAACCGGGGCCTTTAATTCCTCACACTTGTCCATAACGCCATTTAAAATCTGTCCTGTCCCGATATTAAATGCCGGTACTGCAAAATTGTGCTCATTAGCAACTGCCAATAACTCTTTCATATTAAGTAACATGTGTTTTCCTCCTTGATACTCTCATCATTTTAAGGTTACTAAATTTCATTTACATATTATCTCACATATTCATCATTGTCAATAAGTGACGAAAATTATTTTTATTTTAATTGTTGATTTTGTCCCATTTTCATATTTATTTTTCTATTTGTTTGTGCTATTATATATTTAAAACATATTGGTTTTAGTTTTTATGAAAACATTTTTCATGTATTTTATGTAAAAGGAGGATTTTCTATCATGAGCAATGTAAGAAAAGTATTTGAACAAGGAGACGGTGTCCTTCATTTAATGCCCACTTGGGTTCCCCGTGGATTTAATGAGCCTGGAAAGCGCCTCCGTCTTCACCCGGATGATTATTTTGCTCTGGGAATGGACCGCGGCGGTATCTGTGAGCGGTGGCTGGGTTCACTTGCCAAGGCTCTCAACGGTCCAAAGACCGGTAAGACCGAAGGTATGAGTTATGTTCTGGAGGATGCTGACACAAAGACTACGTGCCTTTTTAAGAATTATGTAGATGAACTGGGCGCTGATTTAATTGGTGAAGCTCTAATGAAGAGATACGGAACCTGGCCCACCTTTGCAAAGCTTTATGACTATGATAAGCCCCTCTTCCATCATTTACATCTGACCGAAGAGATGGCGAACAAAATCGGAATGCACGGCAAGCCGGAAGCATATTATTTTCCACCTCAGTATAACTCAAGCTACCTGGGACGTTTCCCGCTTACATACTTTGGATTTGACCCCTCTACTACAAAGGAAGAGGTTATGGAATGTCTTAAGAACTACGACATTAAGGATACAAGGATTACAGAGCTTTCACGCGCATACCGTATCCAGCTTGGAACCGGCTGGTATACCCCGGCAGGCGTTATCCATGCTCCGGCATCTGTTGTTACCTTTGAGCCGCAGTGGAACAGTGATGTAAATACCATTATGGAAAATGTAACTATGGGCGAAGTAAATCCGCACAATCTCCTTACTGACTGCGCACCTGAAGAGGAAAAGAACGACCTTGAAGCAATCTTTAACCAAATTGACTGGGAGGAAAGCACAAGAGCAGATTATAAAGAAACCTACTTCCGTGCTCCGAAGATTAAATGCGAATCAGAATCAGCTGTCGAGAAATGGGTTGCTTATGCAAACGACTGGGTTGCTGCAAAAGAAGTAACCGTAATGCCGGGACAGACTTACACTCTTACCGACCAGGCATGCTACTGCGCAATTGTCGTACAGGGACACGGAAGCTTCGGCGCGTTTACCTGTGAGGCACCAGAGCTTGTCCGGTATGAAGATATTACTGGTGATGAATATTTCGTATCAGAAGCTTCGGCAAAAAAGGGAATCACTGTAAAGAATACAAGCCCTTATCAGCCATTAGTTATTCTTCAGAACTTTGCAAATAATAATCCGGAAGTACCATCAGAAGTGTAAGGCAAGTCGGGGACGGGGTAAAATGAAAAAGTGCCTGTCCCCACCCTGGTTGGGGACAGGCACTTTTTCATTTTACCCCGTCCCCAGCGCCCTAATATCCTATATATTCTACTGTCTGCATGTCAATCATCTCTACACACTGTGCTGCCCGTACCACCGGAATCCGTTTCCCTTTCCGTATAAATACTGGTACCTCATAAAGCGCTACCTCCACATAGTGATGTCCCTTCTCTAAAATTTCTGTTGTATAGCAGTTATCTTTCGTAAACTTTACAAGCATCATTTCCTCCGGCAGATATACATAGCGCCCTTTTGCATTCTGTGTATATACAGGTGCTGTCATAATCTCCTGGCCTATCATCAACTGATCCTCCACGCCTGCCGCAAATGAATCCTCTGGGTACTCAAAGGCCAATGGCTTAAAATACATATCGTTTTCCTCTGCCGCTTTCATATAGGTGTCATAAAGATAAGGTATCAGGCGGTATCTTGTCTCTATAATCCCCCGGAAATCATCCCTATTCTCAAACTGATATGCCTCCTGCTTTCTTGTGCCGACAGCCGCATGGTTTCTCATAAGGGGTGTAAACACCCCGAAAGCCAGCCAGCGGAGCACCAGATCTCTTGTGGCATCTGCACCGAAACCGCCCAAATCTGCACCAGAGTATAAGAATCCGCACATATTCAGTGACGGCATCATCTTAATATTTAATAACAGATGTGACCACCAGGATTTATTATCCCCTGTCCAAATTCCGCCATAGCGGTGCATGCCTATATAAGAAGAACGGGAAAATAATAAAAACTCTTTATCCGGAGCAATTTTCTTAAATGCCTCTCCTGCTGCCCTTGTCATATTGTATCCGTAAAGATTATGGACTTTGTCATGCCGAACCATTTTCCCGTCGATACAGTGATAGAATCGTTTGTAATCGTCTGCGCTGTTGGCAAGCCCCTGTACCTTATCTCCCAGTTCCCACAAAGAGGTATCCTTCTCTGCTCTGATAAACTCACGCATATAGCTTTTAAGTTCTTTTATCCCTTCCGGCGAATAAAAAATTGCAGGCTCATTCATGTCATTCCAAAAGCCCTCAATTCCCTGGTCAATCAAGAATTTGTAATGGCTCCCAAACCATTCCCTGGCCTCTCTGTTTAGTACATCAGGAAAATGTGTATACCCCGGCCATACTGCCGCCGCAAAATCACTTCCATCTCCGCGCTTACAAAAATATCCCTTTTCCACTCCTTCTTCATATACAGAATAGCCTTCTTCCATCTTCACACCTGCGTCAATAATAGGGATCAGCCTCACACCTTCTTCCTTAAATTCCCTGACAGTCTCTGCAAAGTCTGGAAAATTTTCTTCATTTACTGTAAAATCCTTGTAATTCTGCATATAGTCAATATCCATATAAATCATATCCAACGGAATATGATTCTCTCGGTGCCCTTTCAATACATTCCAAAAATCCTCCTTTGTTTTATATCCCCAGCGACTCTGCCCAAAACCAAAGGCAAACTTTGGCGGAATATAACTTTTTCCGATAATTTTTCGGAACTGTTTTACAATATCATAAGCATTTTTTCCTTCTATTACATATAGGTACAAATCTGCTGACCCACAGCTCACAGCAAGAACCTCTGATTTTGTATATCCAATGTCAAAGGTCATTTTAGACGGATAATCAAAAAACAGTCCAAAGGGCTTTTCCCCTGACACAACAATAAAATTATGGGCCCCGTACAAAGAACTTTTATCCTCCGTGTGATTTGGGTCATCTGTACAGTTGCTGATGTAACGATATCCTCTTTTATTAATTCCCCTGTTTGCCTCACCAAGACCGTATATAATATCTGTTTCTTCCATTATATAGGAAAGAGAAAATCCTTTTTCTGCTGATATATCACCATATTCCGGCAGACCCCGCTCTGTTTTTATTTTTTCTACAACCGCCTCTGTTTCAAATGGGTTCCCAAATACATACTTTTTAATCATTTTTCTTACCTCCTGTACTTGCCTTCCGCGGATAAATATAGCCTGATTTCCTTATCTGCATAGAGTATGGAGTTATCATACCATACCTTTTTTGTTTGTCAATTCTAAAATGCGGTCTGTATATATCTGAAAAGGTGCAGCTGCAATATTCCTCATTTCACTAAGCATCTCCCCGAAATAAAAAGTTTAGATATGATTGCGTTTCAAATAATCTGTATTAAAAAAGAATGCAGCAACAGCCTTACTGCATTCCTTTTTTAATCTAATGCAAACCTCTTAGTGGAAAATAATCATGTAAATAATCTGGAAGGTTATCATAATCAATGCAATCACAAACTGGTTGCGGATAACTGTAAACCGTTTCTTCATATCTAGAAGAGCCACCGGCACCATATTAAAGTTTGCCGCCATCGGGGTAAGCAGTGTACCGCAGTAACCGCATGTAAGTGCAAGCATACCAATCAACACTGGATCTGCGCCGTAGGCAAGTACAAAGGGTGCGCCGATACCTACTGTCATAACTGTAATTGCCGCAAATGCATTTCCCATGATAATCGTAAACAGCATCATGCCTAGTGCATAGATAATAATTCCAACAGTAATATTTCCCTTAGGAATAATGCCGCTTACAATCTTTGCAATTGTCTCCCCGACGCCTGCAGCTGTAAATACTGAGCCAAGACATGCAAGAAGCATGGACAGCATGCTGAGAGGTCCAACTGTAGAAATCATGCGCTCTGCATCATTTATAATAACCTTTGGGTTATTTGACGGAAGAAGTACCATTAAAATAATCGCTGATGCAAGGACACCAAACCCGACACCAACAAGCGCTCCTAAATCTGTAAATACGGCGAACATAAGAGCTCCCACTCCAATTACAAATGCAGGAATGAACACCTTCATACCTATTTTGTCAAAATTAGCCTTCGTCTCTTCTGCTGTCATTTTCTGAACATTTCCCATCTTAACCTTTTTAAGGACTGCAGGAACACACATAAGAATAATAAGCAGTCCAACTGCTGTTGTAGGAATCCATCTTCCAAAGGAAATAATAGAGCCAAGGATAATCCAGAATACTGCTGTTCCAATGCGGGAAGGATTTTCTGAATCTCTTAAGTTTTTAATTCCAGTATAAATCGTAACAAATCCTGTAAGAATATATATGATTTCAAGTATTTTTGTTCCTAATGCAACTTCTGCGTCTGTAAAAAATGACATATGTATTCCCCCCTCCTACTTATTTTCCGAATTATAGTATTTCTTTATCAGCCGTTTGTCTCTGACATTGTAGTATACTATTGCCACAATTATGGCTACTAATGAAACTGGAATCTCTGCCATCGCGAGATCAACAAGCTCAACATCATATCCCAGACCAGCCAGCGTTCCCTGCACAAGAAGAGCGCCGCTTCCACCCACAAATAATACCTGGAAGAAAAAGTTTCCGACATTTTCTGCACTAGATGCCATACCTTTAATCTGCTCCTCATGCTCTTCATTGAGTTCACCATATTTGTTCTTGACAGCAGCGGTTGACATAGGCATAATCAGCGGCCTTACGAATCCGGCAACCCCGCCAAAACTGATGTTAAATGCAGCGAACACAGCCCTCATGACTGCATACGCAGAGACAATGGCGCCTGCAGACGCATTCTTAACCTTACCTATCAGGGCAGCGGCAGCTTCCTTTAATCCGCTGCGCTCCAGAGTTCCTGTAACAATTAAAACGGTAAGAAAGATTGTAATGTTTCTGTTGGCAACAAAACTAGCGCCAAGGGTATCTAAAAGCCCTGTAATGCCCAGTCCTCCTGCCAGTCCGGTCACGATTGCAGCAACGATAACTGTAAGTATGTTATCCAGCTTTAATGCAAACCCTAAAATAACAACAACAATACCAACTAATGGAAGATATTCCATATCTCATTCCCTCCTTAAATTATTTTAGTGTACAACTATAATAATATAATTGCACACCAAATTCTGTCAATGATATTTTTTATACAAATTAGTCTAAAAAGAGGAATTTATTCCTTTTACGAAAAAAGAGGTACACCCGGCACAATACGTTCTGGCTCTGAATAAATCCAGTCATTTAATTCTACACGGATTTTTTCTGTTATAATCGGCGTTAGGGGAGGATTATTCTTTCCCGGGGTCTCATCTGTAGGACGATATCCTAATTCCTCCACAACCTCCTGTCCCCTTATCACCTTTCCGAATGCAGCATATTTTCCATCCAGCCTTTCTGCAGGGCGGTGCATAATAAACCACTGAGTAGCCGCACTGTCAAAATGTGTACCCCGTGCCATTGAGATAACTCCTGTCCCGTGCTTTAACGGATTTTCGAATCCATTTTCAGAAAATTCTCCTTTAATAGAAAATTCATCATTCTCCTGACGGCAGTCTCCAGTAAAGGAGCCTCCCTGCATCATATATTCCTTCACAATACGGTGAATAGTCAGGCCGTCATAGCGTCCGCTGTTTGCAAGCTGTATAAAATTATTGACTGTGTTTGGTGCTATTTCAGGGTATAATTCGACAGCAATTGTACGTCCGTCATCAAAATTGATTGTTGCAATTGGATTTTTCATATAATTTCCTCCTCACATTTATAATAAATAATAAGAATATTATAAAAAATTATGTATAAGCTGTCAAAGGATTACAGCATATTTTACTAGCGCCCTCATTCAAAAAAGCTGGCCTTCATCAGACCAGCCCCAGGCTTCTAAGCACATACAGCCATCCTGTCAGAGTAAATGCACTGCATAGTGTTGTAAGCATGACCACACCCGAATATAGTACACCATCATGCCCCATATTTCTTGCCATTACATAACCGGTTACTGTAGTAGACGATCCAAGCATGACGAGAATTGCCACCAGCTCTTCCCGCCGAAAGCCCAGGTAAACAGCCACCGGGAGGAATAATACACAAAAACCTATAAGCTTAATAAATGCTGCTGTAACAGAGGGCTTGATTTTTGCAAATACTTTCTTTATGTCAAATGATGCTCCCATTGCTATAAGTCCAAGAGGTGTGGCCAAACCGGAAACGTTTTCCACTGTCCGTTTCATTATATAAGGAAGGGGAATCTTAAGCGCCGACCAGAGAAGCCCTGCGGTAATCCCTAAAATAATCGGATTGGTCAGAATTCCTTTCAGTGCATTTTTAAGTGCCACTTTGTCATGGTCCCCTCTTCCATTCCCGGAAAGAGACAGCACAAGCACTGCCATCACATTATATAGGGGTACGCTCCCTATAATCATAAGGGGCGCCACTCCCGCACTATCGTAAATATTTTGGATAAATGCAATCCCCAAAAGAGCGGCGCTGCTTCTGTAGCATGACTGAATAAATTCTCCTCTTATATCTTTATCTTTCCACAGACAGGATACTGCCGCCGATATTGTGATACTAATAATTGTCACCGCAAAACAATACAGTACAAACTTTGTATCCCACGCCATACTGAAATCTACTGTCGCCAAGTCATTAAACAAAACAAGGGGTAGCGGAACCCGGAATACAAATTTATTTATCTTATCGGCAAAATAATCATCAATCCATCCTATTTTCCTAAGAAAAAGTCCTAGTACCATAAGCAGAAATACCGGAACTGTCGCATTTAAACTGAATATCAGATTTTCCATTTTCTATACTCCTCATGGCTGCCTGTATCTGTCCATATGTCTTTATCTTCCTGCAGCTGCTTAAGTTAGTATAAGCTTTTTAAGGAGAAGATGTCAATTTATCTTTAAATTTTTTAATTGTAACTATTAAATATGTATGCTAAAATTAAATATAATAATATAAAAGGTTATTTTAAATACGTACTAATCACAAAGGGCAGTACCTGCGTGAGAAGGCGCACGGAATTATATAATTGCTTTTTCTGGCAATATCTGCTGGAGCTGTTTCCTGACGCTTAAAATACGTCAGGATTTTTTTATCTCACATTGTTTATTTAACAGATGAATCTACTTACAGGTGATATATAATGGCAAACCAGAAACATTTACAGGAGCTTATTGATAAACTTCATATAGAACGAAACCTTTCAAAGGAGGAATGGATTTCCCTCATATCCGGTAGAACACCAAAGTTGTCCCACTACTTGTTCTCTCTTGCCCGCAAGGAGCGATGCCGGCATTACGGAACAGATATTTACATTCGGGGACTGATTGAATTTACCAATTACTGCCGAAACGACTGTTTTTACTGCGGTATTCGAAGAAGTAATGCCTTCGTACACCGCTATCGGTTAAGTGAAGATGATATTCTGACATGCTGCCATACCGGCTATTTACTGGGCTTTCGTACCTTTGTGCTGCAGGGCGGTGAGGATGGGTTTTATACAGATGAACGTATGGTTCATTTGATTCAGTCAGTCAAAGAGTTGTATCCTGACTGTGCCTTAACTTTATCTGCAGGTGAGAAATCTTACGAAACCTATCAGCGTTTTTTTGACGCAGGTGCTGACCGTTACCTGTTAAGACATGAGACCGCTGATTTTTCTCACTATAAACGGCTTCATCCCCTATGTCTAAGTGCTAAAAAGAGGCAGGAATGTTTATGGAATTTAAAGGAAATTGGCTACCAGACCGGAACCGGTTTTATGGTTGGCTCTCCTTTTCAAAAGGCAGAGCACCTGGCAGAGGATATGCTTTTTATAAAAAAATTAAACCCTCACATGGTAGGCATAGGACCATTTATTCCCCATCAGGACACTCCATTTGCAGATAAAAAGGCCGGGACACTAGAGCTTACTCTTTTCATGCTGGGGCTTTTAAGGCTTATGCTCCCAAAGGTTCTGCTCCCAGCCACGACCGCACTTGGAACTATTGCCAAAAACGGCCGGGAGCTTGGAATCCTTGCCGGAGCAAATGTGGTAATGCCCAACCTGTCACCTATAAGTGTACGTAAGGATTACAGCCTGTATGATAATAAAATATGTACCGGGGAAGAAGCCGCCGAAGGCAGTAAGGCTTTAAAAGAGCGTATGGATGCTATCGGCTATCAAATTGTAACTGCACGGGGTGATTCTTTAATAAGCAGCATATAAATACTTTTATTATTTTCACAAAAGGAGGAACTACAAAAATGTATGACGTAAACTCAAAACATGCAGAGGATTTTATTAATCATGAGGAAATCCTTGATACTTTAAACTATGCAGATGAAAACAAAAGCAATATCCCTCTTATTGAATCATTAATTAAAAAGGCTTCTTTACGGAAGGGCCTGTCCCACAGGGAGGCTTCTGTTCTTCTGGCCTGTCAGGACGAACATCTGAATGAAAAAATATATCGTCTTGCAGAGCAGATTAAGAAGGATTTCTATGGAAACAGGATTGTACTTTTTGCACCCCTTTATTTATCCAATTACTGTATCAACGGCTGTACCTACTGTCCCTACCATTTAAAAAACAAACATATCCCCCGCAAGAAGCTCTCCCAGGAAGATATAAGGCGTGAGGTCACTGCCCTTCAGGATATGGGGCATAAGAGGCTTGCTTTAGAAGCAGGCGAAGATCCGGTTCACAATACAATGGAATACTATCTGGACTCCATTAATACCATTTACAGCATTAAGCATAAAAACGGTG
This sequence comes from Lachnospiraceae bacterium, assembly GCA_910575605.1. Classification (GTDB taxonomy): domain Bacteria; phylum Bacillota; class Clostridia; order Lachnospirales; family Lachnospiraceae; genus CAPEBR01. The sequence goes on along the minus strand of CAJTEW010000008.1, from coordinate 22,034 downwards.
CTATCCGCCGTGTCAATATAAATATTGCAGCTACCACTGTGGATAATTACCGCCTTCTTAAAGAAGCAGAGGTTGGAACCTACATTTTGTTTCAGGAAACCTACCACAAAGAAAGCTACCTTGAGCTTCACCCAACTGGGCCCAAGCACGACTATGACTATCATACAGAAGCAATGGACCGGGCAATGGAGGGCGGCATTGATGACGTAGGTATCGGTGTATTATTTGGACTTGATAAATACCGCTATGAATTTGCCGGACTTCTCATGCATGCCGAGCATTTAGAGGCCGCCTTCGGCGTAGGCCCCCACACCATCAGCGTACCGAGACTCAGAAATGCAGATGATATCGACGCAGCAGCATTTACAAACGGTATTGACGATGAAACCTTTGCAAAGATTGTTGCATGCATCCGAATCGCTGTGCCTTACACAGGCATGATTATTTCCACCAGAGAAAGCCAGAAAGTCCGCGAACGCGTCCTCCATCTCGGCATCTCCCAGATCAGCGGCGGATCCCGTACAAGTGTGGGCGGCTACTGCGAGCCGGAACCGGAGGATAAGAAATCCGAGCAATTTGATGTTATTGATAACCGTACCTTAGACGAAGTTGTCCGGTGGCTGATGGAAATGAATTACATTCCAAGCTTCTGTACCGCCTGCTATCGCGAGGGACGTACTGGAGACCGTTTCATGTCTCTGTGCAAGAGCGGACAGATACAAAACTGCTGCCACCCGAATGCACTCATGACACTGCAGGAATATCTGATGGACTACGCGTCGCCCAAGACACGGGCAGCTGGAGATAAAATAATAGATAAAGAAGTACTTAATATCCCAAATGAAAAAGCACGGGCAGTTGTACTGGAAAACTTAAGATTAATCCGCGAAAATAACCGCAGAGACTTCCGATTTTAGCCAGGTTGGGGACGTAGTAAAATGAAAAATACTCCGTCCCAGATTAAAAATACCCTGTCCCCAAGTAGACCACAGGAGGATACTACTATGAGCATGAACATTACCCCTTCGTCTGAACGAACGCACATCGGCATTTTTGGCCGAAGAAATGCTGGAAAATCAAGTATTATCAATGCGCTTACCAATCAGAAGCTTGCAATTGTATCTGATATTAAGGGCACAACAACTGACCCTGTAACGAAGGTTATGGAACTTCTTCCCCTTGGTCCAGTGGTTATGATTGACACGCCGGGACTTGACGACGAGGGAGAACTGGGCCTGCTTCGTGTACAGAAAGCGTTCCAGATATTGAATAAAACAGATATCGCACTTCTTGTTATAGACAGCACTCTTGGGATTTCAAACGAAGATATTGATATTTTAACGCGAATCCGCCAAAAGCAGATCCCATTTCTTATTATTTTAAATAAAGCTGATAAGTCAGACTGCCATGAGGCTATAATAGAAAATCTTTCACTTGAATTTCAGACACACAAAAATCTTATTATTCCGGCCAGTGCAAAAACAGGGATGAACATTTATGAACTAAAGGAAAAAATTGCTTCAATCGCACCAAAAGAGGACGCAAACCACCAAATCGCAGGTGATCTTATTAGTCCTGGAGATTTTGTCGTACTTGTGGTTCCCATTGACAAGGCTGCGCCAAAGGGCCGTCTGATTCTGCCCCAGCAGCAGACAATACGGGATATTCTGGATACTGGTGCTGTTTCAATTGTCACAAGGGAAACGGAACTTAAAAAAACTTTGGCTGGCCTTGGCACAAAGCCTTCCCTTGTCATTACAGACAGTCAGGTATTTGAACAGGCTGCCAAAATCATACCTGTTGAAATCCCCCTGACCTCCTTTTCGATCTTATTTGCAAGATATAAGGGCAGTCTTAAAACAGTTGTAAACGGAGCAGAAGTGATTGATGCTTTAGAAAACGGAGATACAGTATTGATTTCCGAAGGCTGCACCCACCACAGGCAATGTGAGGATATTGGAACCATAAAGCTTCCAAACTGGCTCCGTAAATATACAGGTAAGGAACTAAATTTTGAGTTTACCAGCGGAACAGAATTTCCTCTAAATTTAACAAAATATAAGCTTATTATACATTGCGGCGGCTGTACGCTCAATGAACGTGAGATGAAATACCGTTTGAAATGTGCAGAAGATGCTGGAATTCCAATTACCAATTATGGAACGGCAATTGCTTATATGAAAGGAATCTTAGAACGGAGCATTTCTGTTTTTAATATTCACACGGAGCTATCATAACAAAATTAACCTTGTCAGTATTTCAAAAGGGACAGTGTTTTTTCAATCTGGGACGGGGTATTTTTCATTTTACCCCGTCCCCAACTTTGCTTCTACTTTTACCCGTATCTCACAGTCCGCAATCTTATCCCCGCTTATGTCCAGCGCATACCGGATATATACTTCTATCTGGTTCTCTGTCACATTTACATGGAACTCTTTTGTATGAGTCCCCACAATAATAGCTCCGTAAGGAGTTTCGTACTGTGTAACATTCAGCTTATCCTTCTCGAAAAGCATATGGGTATTGGTGGCACCGGATTTTATAACCTCTAAAAATCCGTCTTCTTTTATTTTTATCTTATTCCTGATTGTTCCGGACATTCCTTCTACAGGCTCTTCATAGAGAATATAGTGCTTTCCATTTTTGAAATAATATGTGGCAGGGGAGATGACCTCTATCGGCTCTGTCTCTTCTTCCCCTGTCATTATATTTTCCTCATAATGAAGTCCGGATATTGTAATTAGTACGTCCTTCGTCATAGGCAGATACACTTAACTACAGTGCAAGAAGCTTCGCAATATCATACTGATATGGCGGAATCTCTTTCTTCATGCCAAGTGCCTCATCTATGTCAAAATCTACATACTGTCCGTGTCTGTAGCCTACGACACGGTTTGATTTTCCTGCAATCAGAAGGTCAACAGCCATTGCTCCCATAATGGAAGCATATACTCTGTCCTTACAAGTCGGGCTTCCGCCGCGCTGCATGTGTCCGATAATCGTAGCACGTGTCTCCATGCCGGTTGCCTCTTCGATTCTCTTTGCCATATTAATAGAATCACCGATTCCCTCTGCATTAATGATGATATAATTCTTCTTTCCTCGTCTTCTGTTCTCCTGAATATCCTTAACAATAATTTCCTCGTTGTAATCATGCTCCTCTGGCAGAAGAATACGTTCTGCACCATTTGCAATTCCGCACCACAGCGCAAGATAACCCGCGTCTCTTCCCATAACCTCAATAATCGAACATCTCTCATGGGATGTGGAAGTATCACGCACCTTGTCAATGGCCTCCATCGCCGTATTTACCGCTGTGTCAAAACCGATTGTATATTCTGTACAGTCAATATCCAAATCAATAGTACCTGGAACACCTACTGTATTTACTCCCAGATTAGCAAGCTTCTGCGCACCCGCGAAGGAACCATCTCCTCCGATAACCACAAGGCCGTCAATGCCGTACTTCTTACAGATAGCCGCAGCCTTCTGCTGTCCGTCCTCCGTACGCATCTCATCACAGCGTGCTGTCTGAAGAATCGTACCGCCGCGCTGAATCGTATCAGATACATCTCTCGCAGATAAATCAATAATCTCTTCATTTAAAAGTCCCTGATAGCCTTTTCTGATTCCTCTAACCTTGAGGCCTTTTCCAAGTCCTGTTCTCACTACTGCACGGATAGCCGCATTCATTCCCGGGGCATCTCCTCCGCTCGTAAGAACACCAATTGTACGAATTATTTTCTGTGCCATGATTATCTCCTCCATACGTATACCTTCCGTTCAACCGTCGTCTGCTCCATAAGGAGCATATATTACGGTATGACCGGGTGGGTATGTTTCTTTGAAACACTTCTGTCATGCCACATTTTACATGAATTATCTCATGTTTTCAATGGATTTTTCTATTACTTTTACACAAGATTCTCCGAGATAATTCGTCAATCTGCTCAACAGTCCTGGCTCTACACGGACATTCCTGTTAGCCGGAAGGCGTTTCACCGCCCGCTCCGCCTTACAGTAAATTACAACCATGTCCTCACCGTCGGAGCTTCCCATCATTTCATAAAGCATTTTCTCTTCCTTAAGAAATGCTTCCTTATCTGTAAACTGCAGCCATAGTTCCTTTTTTGTCTGCTCAAAAGGAATAATAGATTCACAGATTAATTTACTAGGTGCATCATCCTCCTCAGATACCCTGCCCCGGACAAATACCTTGTTCTCCTCCTCAAGATACTGCCGGTATTTCTCATAGTCTCTTGGAAATACCACAACTTCCACTGTACCAAGCAAATCCTCTAAAGTAAGAAAGCACATTGTCTTATTGTTCCTTGTATATTTCACTGTTTTTCCGGCAATAATTCCGCCCACAGTCTCCCGCGCACCGTCCCGTACCTTCGTACGTCCCATATCCTCGTCAATCTGGAAATCCAGCGTAGTATGAGAAATACTTTTTCTCCATTTTTCCTCATAGTCCTCCATCGGGTGGCCGCTTAGATAAACGCCCAGAACCTCCTTTTCAAAAGCAAGTTTTGTCTCTTTCTCATACTCACCCACATCTGGTAGGCGAATATCAAATTCCTCTTTGTGTTCCTCATCCACCATATCAAACAGCGACATCTGCCCCGCCATAGAATGCTTCTTCTCCTGAAGAACTTGATCAAGCACCTGTATATAGATGAACATAAACTGCTTTCTCGTTCCCCGGAAGCTGTCAAAGGCTCCAGACTTGATAAAGTTTTCAATGCTTCTCTTATTAATTTCCTTACCGGCCATCCGCTCGATAAAGTCCTTCAACGTTTTAAAGTCTCCCCGTTCATTCCTCTCGGATATAATATTCTCTATGACAGACTTCCCAATGCTCTTAATTGCTGCAAGACCAAACCGGATATTTCCTTCATCCACAGAAAATGTGGCCACACCCTTGTTAATGTCCGGCGGCAGAATCTTGATTCCCATCTGCCGGCATGTATAAATATATTCGGATACTTTAGACGGATTATCAATACAGGATGTCATAAGAGCCGCCATAAATTCCACCGGATAGTAGTATTTGAGCCACGCTGTCTGGTACGCTACTACCGCATAAGCCGCCGCATGAGATTTGTTAAATGCATACTTTGCAAAATCAATCATTTCATCATAGATTTTATTTGCCGTCCTCTCGTCAATCCCGTTTGCAATGCAGCCCGGTACATGCTCCTCCTTATTTCCGTAGACAAAGCTCTGCCTCTCCTTCTGCATGACATCGCCTTTTTTCTTAGACATGGCACGCCTCAAAAGATCGCTCCGTCCTAACGTATATCCTGCCAGGTCACGCACAATCTGCATAACCTGCTCCTGGTATACAATACAGCCGTAGGTCGGCTCCAAAATACCCTCAAGCTGGGGACAGTCGTAGGTAATCAGCTCCGGATGGTTCTTCCCTTTAATATATTGAGGAATAAAGTCCATAGGACCCGGACGGTACAGGGAAATGCCTGCAATAACGTCCTCAAGGCTCCTGGGCTTTAACTCCTTCATAAAGCTTTTCATCCCGGCGCTTTCAAGCTGAAAAATGCCATCTGTCCTTCCACTTCCGACAGAATCATACACTTCTTTATCATCATAATCGATTTCATCCATATTGATTACTTTTCCTGCACTTTTTTGGGCAAGTGCCACAGCGTCGCGGATAACAGTAAGCGTACGCAGTCCAAGGAAATCCATCTTAAGGAGCCCCAGCTCTTCAAGAGTAGTCATGGTAAACTGTGTCGTCACAGAACCGTCAGAGCCAAGAGACAGAGGCACATATTCATCCACCGCCTTCTGACTGATTACAACCCCTGCCGCATGCATGGATGTATGTCTGGGAAGCCCCTCAAGGCGCATGGACATATCCACAAGCTCCTTAACCTGGGGGTCCTCCTCATAGGATTTTCCTAAATCCGAACTAGTCTTAAGCGCCCGCTTAAGCGTAATATTAAGCTCCTTCGGAATCATTTTCGCAATTGTATCTACAAAGGCGTAGGGAAGATTCATAACTCTTCCTACATCCCTGATAACACCCCTTGCGGCAAGAGTACCAAAAGTTACAATCTGCACCACCCTGTCGGCTCCGTATTTCCTCACCACATAATCAATAACCTCCTGCCTTCTCTCAAAGCAGAAGTCTATGTCAATATCCGGCATAGACACTCTCTCCGGATTTAAGAAACGTTCAAAAAGAAGCTGATACCGAATTGGGTCAATAGTTGTAATTCCCAGACAATAGGAAACAATACTGCCTGCTGCAGAGCCGCGGCCCGGCCCAACCATAATCCCGTTGTCCTTTGCATATTTGATAAAATCCCACACTATAAGAAAATAGTCTACATATCCCATAGACTGGATAACGGACAGCTCGTATTCAAGGCGCTCCTTCAAGTCCTGGCCTGGATTTTTATAGCTCTTTTCCAGGCCTTCATAGCACAATTTATTTAAATATTCCCAGGAAGTATAGCCATCCGGCACATCATACCGGGGAAGCTTTGTCACACCAAACTCAATTTCTACACTGCACCGGTCGGCAATTTTCTGTGTATTTTCAAGTGCCTGAAGTGCATAAGGAAAAAGGCTTTTCATCTCCTCCTCTGATTTGACGTAATACTGGCCGCCCTCATATCTCATGCGGTCCTCATCCTCTAACTTCTTACCGGTCTGGATACAAAGCAGAATATCGTGAGGCTTTTCATCCTCTGCATAAGTGTAATGCACATCGTTGGTGGCCACAAGCTCTATCCCTGTCTCCTGGGACATCCGAAGAAGGGACTGGTTCACCCTCTGCTGCTCCGGTATACCATGGTCCTGAAGCTCCAAAAAGAAATTGCCCTTTCCAAAGATTCCCTCATACCTAAGCGCCGCTGCCTTTCCTTCTCCGTACATGCCCCGGGTAATATTCTTCTGCACCTCTCCCGCCAGGCAGGCACTTAGGGCAATAATTCCCTCGTGGTATTCCCTCAGCACCTCCAAATCAACACGGGGCTTATAGTAATAACCTTCAGTATAGCCCTTTGAGACAATTTTTACAAGGTTCTGATAGCCCTCATTATTTTCTGCAAGAAGAACTAGATGATAATACCTGTCATCTCCGCTTCCTGCCGCCTCCTTGTCAAATCTAGACCCAGGGGCCACATAAACCTCACAGCCAAGTATAGGCTTAATTCCTGCCGTCTTTGCTGCCTTGTAGAAATCAATAACGCCGAACATACAGCCGTGATCTGTAATGGCCGCACTGTTCATGCCAAGTTCCTTTACTCTGGCTGCATACTCCTTGATTTTGTTGGAGCCATCCAAAAGACTGTATTCTGTATGAACATGCAGATGTGCAAAACTCATGGTTTTTTCCTTCCTAATTTTCTTTCATAGTATATTTGAGGAATAGTATAACACACTTATAGAACTTCTGCTATATTTTGCAGACCAAATGGCATATCCAAAGCAAAAAGCGGTACTATGCCTTCTAGCTGACATAGTACCGCTTTTATATTCCTTTATCAAAGGGGATCCATCCGGTCAAGGGGCATGACCTTTTTCTCAAAAAGATATCTCTGCATCTTATCCAGTTTCTTCTTATGCTGTATGAATACCACCTTATTCTCATTAAAAAATGTTATGGCCAGCAAATCTATCAGCATAATCACAGACGTCATGACATTTAGAAGGATAAAATGCCTGGTACAGCATATGATAGATACATCTGCCATAAGAGAAGCCGGACTTGCCTCCCCGTCAGAAAAGCATAAAATCTTTATTCCATTCATACTCAGGTATTCTTCTACCGCTAATGTCATCTTGCTATATTCTGCAAATGAAAATATAACCACCAAATCGTTTCTGTCCGCAAAGGCCAGGGAATGAAGAACATCTGTCGTAGATTTACTTCCTATATCCTCAACATTAAGCCCCAGCCGTGTAAATCGGGCCTGAAAATAATGAGACAAGGCGCTTGAAAAATCACAGGCAACGCAGTAGATCTTTTTTGCATTCTGAAGAAGCTCTACTGCCTCCCTGACAGACTTTTCATTTCCTTCTTTCCATATGGCTGCGAAATTTTCCTCCTGCTGTGTCTTATTCCGTTTGAAAAGCTCTTCATACGGAATGTCCAAAAATGCCTCCGTTGTAATGGGGGTCGTCCATTTCGCCGCCCCTTCTTTCAGCTGGTTTCTCATATCAAGAAAGCTGGCATAACCCATTTTTCGGGAAAAATTAAGCACTGTTGCTTCCGTTGTTCCTGTTAAAGCCGCAATCTCCTTCAAACTTGCAAAGCAGCAGGTATTTGTATGCTGCTGGATGTAGTCAGCGATCTTTTTCTGAGTTTTGCTTAATGTATCATACTGGCTTCTGATTTGCCCCAAAACGTCCATAAGAATCTCCCCATTCTATATCTCTTATTCAAAGGTCCCTTTCATCTTAAGCTCTTTCTCCCAAAGTGCTTCCCGCCCTTTTGCAAACACTCCATTTATCTCCAGACTGTCGTCAAGCACAAGCAGATCCGCATCTGCGTTAACTGCAACACAGCCTTTTAATCCGGTTTTTCCAAGAAGATATGCCGGCGTTGTTGTAAGGAGTCTGACTGCTTTCTCCAGCGGCAGTCCTTTTTTTACAAGAACCTGAACCGTCTTATGGAGATACTTCGGAGAGGCGTAAGTAAGACCAATGCACTTACCATTTTCATCAAACCGGGGCTGGCTGCCATAAGCGTCACTGGACAGGGTAATATGATCCAGATTAGCACCCTGCTGCTCAAGTGCATATAAAACAGAGTCTGCATTCTTTAAAAGCTCCTGGTCATCGCAGCCTGCAGTAAAGTCTATATAGCCTCCTCTGCGCACAAGCTCTACACCTTCATCTATTAGTCTGGGGTTTCTGTGGATATGTGTAGGAAGTAGTTTATCCGCCGGAAGATCCGAATTTTCAAGTGCATAGAAAATCGGCTCAAGTCCCTTTTTCCCATCCCCCATGTGAATAATTACAAGGCCTGGAGCACAGCTTAAAAGACCTGCCCGTCTTGCGGATGTTGCAAGACGTATCAGCTCCTCCCCGGTAATATTAGAGCTTCGATGGTCAGAGGCTGAGGTTTTGACTCCGATAATCGGTGGAATCATCATAATATCCTTCTCCACACTTCCGGTAACGGTTGTAGGGGGATACCCGTAAAAGCTGGTCAGCGCATAAGCCGTAATTCCTTCTTCTGTAAGCGCTCTTGCTTTCGCAACGAGATTTTCCACACTTCTCGTAACTCCGTCTGTTCCAAGGAGGCCTACTACCGTCGTAACTCCATTTACAAGAAATGACGAAAGCTGTGATTCCGGAACCCGGGACACTGGCCCTTTCTCTCCTCCGCCTCCTGTTATATGTACATGCATATCAATATAACCAGGAATTACATATTTACCTTCCAAGTCAAACACTTCCACATCCGGAAGATTTTCATAAATCCTCAAATCCTCCCCCATAGAGCATATTTTTTCTCCAACAATCAGAATGTCCTTATGACCCAGCGGCTCCGGGGCATAAACGTTTGCATTTTTCAGTAATTTAATCATAGTTTTTTCCTCCTATTCCATCTCCGCTTCATATTTTTCTTTTTCTTCCTCTGTAAGCTTTCGTATACCGATACCGGTAAATCCATAGAAAATCGCAATGATAAATCCTACATAACAAAGGACAGCCCACGGCAGATAATCCAGTACCTCCACGCCAAGACAGGAAGTCATATAGGCGCCTGCAGCAGACCACGGAACCAGCGGGACAAAAACGGTTCCGGCATCTTCTAGTGTACGTGAAAGATTCTTAGGATGCAACCCCCTTTTTACATAAGCCTTCCGAAACATCTCGCCGGGAATCAGGATAGACAAATATGAATTTCCTGTGGAGAAGGCCATAATGATACAGGAAGCTGCAGTTGAAGCTATCAATGTTCCTGTGTTTTTCGCTACGGACAGGATCTTATTCAGGATTACGTCCAAAGAGCCGGATTTACTCATAATACCTGCAAAGCAGAATGCACAGAATACTAAAAGACATGTACTCATCATACCTGCCAGTCCTCCTCTTTCAAGAAGCTTCACCACCTCTTCTGAAGCGGTCCCTGCATCCCATCCTGCACGGTTCACCATGGAAACGGAAAATCCGCTGGCACTGCTTGTAATTACATTCGCAAAAGAAGCACCCTGGAAAATAATCGCTTCTGCTCCTGCGACTACACTGGACAGCATCATAACTGGAATCGTAGGCTTCTGCATCACAGAACCCACTAACACTACCAGAATTGGTAAAAGAAGAAGAATATTCCAGTTAAACATCTGATCTAACTGTGACAGCATCATTGTCACTGTCTCGGATGTAGCGTCTGCTCCGGATGCTACTCCTCTTCCTGCTACAGCGTATACGATAAGAGAAATAATACTTGCCGGTATTGTTGTCCAAAGCATATGTCCGATGTGCTCGTAAAGCTGGCTTCCCGCTGCAATAGGTGCAAGATTTGTTGTGTCGCTGAGTGGAGATAACTTATCTCCGAAATAGGAACCGGCCACGACTGCGCCTGCCGTTGCAGGCAGAGAGACACCTAAAGTACCCGAAATACCCATCAGGGCCACTCCCATGGTAGCTACTGTTCCCCATGATGTTCCTGTGCAGATAGACACAATCGCACTGATAATAAACGATGTCACCAGCATCCATGAGGGATTTATAATCTGTACGCCATAATATATCATCATGGGAATCGTACCTGAAATCATCCATGTACCCACAACTGCACCTACCGAAATCAAAATCAGAATCGCCGGCATGCCCCGGGCAATTTTCTGGCTGATTTCCTGCATCATCTCGTCCCAGCTGTATCCCATCCTCCACGCTAGAATTCCAGCAAGTGCTGTAACCATCAGAAGGAAGGGTTCCGTAGCAAGGCCCATAATACCTTTTCCAATTGTAAGTACAACCAGCATTACAATAATAGGTAGAATAGCCTCAAAAAATGTCGGCTTCCTCTTCTCTCTGGTTCTTTTTTTATCATTTGGCATCTCATCGTCCTCCTTATTCCTTGTCATACATTAATTTTGATTCATTTATAAATAGAAGCACTTCTCATAATTTCTATTCTATAATGATTAATTTACTTATTCAATTCGCATAACATCACAAATACGCACCTTATATTCGTGAGTTTTTCACAAATATAAGGTGCGTATTTTAATCTTTTTTGTGCATATACTTTAATTCTTATATATATCTCTAATTTTTAAAGCAAACCGCTATAATCTTGTCTTATCCACCCATTCTTATGGGCGAAAAGTTTCTTCTAGCCGTTAATCATAAATGAAACTAATCTGTCAATATCCTCTTTTTCGTGTGCTACTAACTCAAGCTCAGGAATCTCTCCGTTAGAAAAAATATTTGCCATGGAAACGTACTGTGACAGCTTGGATTTTAAGTTCAGCCTGTCTCCCTCTCCTGTTACCAGCTCTACCTTTCCCTTACACTCATCTACTACCTTAAAAAACTTCTCAATGTCTGTAATGTTCTGGACCTTCATTACAATTCTCCTTTCAATACTCTATTTTTCATTCACGCACCCTATTATAGACTATTTTTTCAGGATTTCAATACCATTTTCCACGATTTGTAGCTTCTGCTCTTTTAGGAGCCGTCCAACAGCTCTTTTAAAGGCATTTTTACTAAGTCCAAGTTCTTTTTTTATAAGCTCCGGATCGGATTTGTCTGTAAACGGCAGACTTCCTCCACTTTTCTTCATTCTATCCATAAGCATCTGTGCATCTGCGTCCATCTGCAGAAATGCCTTTTCCCGCACACTTAAATCAATCTTCCCGTCTTCCTTTACCTTAACAACTCTTGCATGTACCCTACCGCCTACTTGCAAGCTCCCGTATGCCTCCCTCTTTGGAATCAGCGCACTATAGCAGTTATCTACTGCCACAAAAACCCCAAAGTTATCACTCGTATCATAAATAATACCCTCTACCATATCATCCTTTTTGTAGGGAGAATCTGTACGGAGCATCTCGTATATCTTCATTGTAGCACACAGTCTTTTGCTCTTATCCACATAGAGAGATACAAGAACCTTATCCCCCTTCTTCACCTTGACTGTCTGCTCTTTAAAAGGAAGAAGCAGATCCTTTGGAAGTCCCCAGTCAAGAAACGCTCCTATCCTTCCTGTATCCTTTACAGCCAGGACATTAAGCTCCCCAAGCGTAAGCTCTGGCATCTTAGTCGTTGCAATTAAACGATCGTCAGAGTCTTTATATAAGAATACTTCTACCGGGTCCCCGATTTCCAGTCCCTTCGGCACTTCATTTTTTGGCAGAAGCACCCTCTCTTCACTGGTCCCTAGATAAACTCCGAAGTCAACTTTCTTGACTACCATAAGTTTTCTTTTTTTTCCAAGTTCATCTGCTAATCTCATTTGCTTTTCTCCTCGTATTTTTATACTTATGAATCAATACTGTTTACGCCCACTGTATCTCCACGACTGCATATGGCTTCCCATCTGTACCGCAAAGCTCTGCCACTGCCCTTTCTTCTTCCTCCGCCGCCTTTGGCAGAATCACATCGCCGTAAACTGCTGACTTTCTATATTCTGTCCGAATCTGCCTGGCCTCCCTGTCTTTTGTAAAAAGCTCCAGCGCCATCTGCACATACTGGCAGTTGTTTACATGCTCATTCGTATCAATCTGATATTTCTTTACCGGAATAACGGGAAATTCCTTCATGCTTTCAGGAAGAGTAATCTTCCGTGAGGCGTATTCCATCTCAAGGGCCTGTCCAATGCCATATGCTTCTATTTCCTTAATATCAGGCTTTACAGGACGCCCCTTTTTCATATCCATATACATCCACAGGGAGTTTGCATATACAGCCGCCCTCCCGTCCTCATCCTCCATACAGAAGTTACGGCCCCCAAGCATGCCTTTAAAGTCCGTCGCCCAAGTATGAATCTTTATCTTTTCATTAAATTCTGGATACCTCTCTATCACAATCTGCCATGACAATAAAACCCATGCCTGATTCCTCTCATTCAGGTATTCAAAACCAAAACCTATTTTTTCTGATTGAAACGTACTGCAGTCCTGAAAATAATTAATCATCCCCGGAATTGTAAGCCGTCTTGTATGGTCAACCTCACTGAATCTGATTCTAGTGTCAAATGTATAACTGTTATTCCTGTGCATTTCCAATATAACTCCTTTCCACCGTAATGACACACTCGTATCTCTCGTCAGCAATTTTTAGAAGCTTCATGAGAGAAGTACGCAGCTCGTTCTTCCTTTTATCATCATACTCAAACGGAACAACCATATCAAAAATCAGATTAATCTGGTCCGTACCGTCCACCATTCGGAAATCATGAATACTTACTTCAGAATCAAGGGCATCCAGAATCCTTCTCACCTGTTTCTTTACAGAAAGGACATGCTCATCCTTCATCTCCACCGGATCCATATGGATCACCAGAAATATCCCCAGCGTCTTTGCTGCATCACGCTCTATTTTATCGATAATCTCATGGGATACTTCAATTTCCACATCATTTGGCACCTCCGCATGAATGGATGCCATACTTCTCCCAGGTCCGTAATTATGTACAATCAGGTCATGACTTCCTACAATACCGTCATATTTTTCTACAAATTTAGTAATTTTATCATATTCCTCTGGGTCCACCGGCTTCCCGATTAAAGGCTCTAATGTGTCCTTTGCAATTCCGATACCCGCCCATATGACAATAAGGGCAACCCCAAGACCTACAAAGCCGTCAATATTCACCCCTGTCACACGAAAAAAAATAAGAGAGACAATTGTTGCCGAGGTAGTAATCACATCTCCCATTGCGTCTGCTGCCGTTGCAAGCATCACCTTAGAATCGATACGCTTTCCAAGCTTTCTGTTAAACATTCCCAGCCAAAGCTTTACACCCACCGAAATAATTAATATGACAACTGATACAAATTGAAACTTGAGCATCTGAGGTTCCCGTATCTTTCCCACTGCTTCTTTTAAAAAGGTAAATCCAACCTCTATAACAAGGAATGATACTACAAGAGCCGCTATGTACTCAATCCGTCCGTGTCCAAAGGGATGGTCCTTATCTGCAGGCTTACTTGCCATCTTTACTCCTACAAGCCCGATAATGGACGAACCTGCATCTGACAGATTATTAAAGGCATCTGCCATGACCGAAATACTGTGAAGGAAATACCCGACTATCCATTTTGCTACAAATAAAATAACATTACAAAAGATGCCCACCACACTGGACAGCACGCCGTATGCTGTCCGGACAGACATCTTTTCCACCGCCTCACAATCCTTCACAAAACGCCTCACCAAAAATTCGGTCATAGCTCCTCCTCATATATTACTGTTTTTCTTTTGTACTCTTTGCAAATCCCTGTTCTCCAAAGAAAAACCATCGGATTTTAAACTCAGAGGCAGCCGTGATCATCTCATATTCGTCCTCTTCAAGCACTTCCTCAAGTTCTTCCTTCCCTTCCTCACTTACAACTGCACAGGTTGTATCTATAAAACATAGATTTGGATACAGGACACACCACCAGTTATGTCCTAATGCCTTTCCAAGCTCAATACGAAGTGCCTCATAATCTCCGTCTGGAAATACGACATCCCCATATCTCTTCTCTGGGAAATAACATGTGGTCACCTCTGCGCTCACGCCGTAATCAAAGCCCTCCTTCATAAGAACCTTACGTGCTGTTTCCTTAAGCTCCTCAAGGTGGGAAGCTGCCCATTTCTTTGTCTCTTCTGCTGATGCCTCCTCACCCATTTCATCTTTCATATAAGAAAGCACCTCATCCCGTACCTCAAGCTTTATCTTCTGGTCTTCATCGCTGTCACTGTTAGCCAGAACATGAAACCGGAATACCTCCTGTGAAATCCGCTCCTGAACTTCAGCCATCTTCCTGTCCACAGCTTCCAAACGTTTCTTTGTAATCATACCTGTCAGAACCAAACTTATACAGATTCCAATTATAACACAAATAACATGTTTCTTTCTATCTTTTTTTCTTAAAATATCTTCCCTGTGCACCATATATGTACCTCCTCGTGTATTTCATTTCACAGAGTATGCACATAGACGGTGCACATTATTCATACTTTCACATGTTTTTCTGTTTATCAGCCCTGCTTTGTTCTAATAACATCGCTGACTGCCGCCACTTGGTTATCGATATGCTCACATACAATCTTAACAGCCTTTTCCTTTTCGCCCTTTCTGATATGGCAGATAATTTCTTCATGCTCTTTAAGAAGCTGCCCGAACACTTCTGGATTTTTCAAGTACTCCACACGATAGCGGTACATCTGCTCACCAAGATTGTTTAGAAGCTGCATAAGCCTCTGATTGTCCGCTGCCCTGTAGATTACGTCATGGAACTGTACATCTGCCTGTGCAATCTCTGTAACATCCCCGCTCTTTAATATCCTGCGGAAGTCTTCTGCCGCTTTTTCCAGCTCCTTTACCATATCTTTCGTTATCCTCTCACAGGCAAGCTGGACAGACAGCTCCTCTAAGGCTTTTCTCACCTCCAGTACGTCTCTTAAGCTCTTTTCTGTAATCTCCGCAACCTCTGCACCTTTTCTCGGGATCATAAGGACCAGCCCTTCAAGCTCAAGCTTTCTTATGGCCTCACGGATCGGGGTACGGCTCACTCCAAGCTTATTTGCAAGCTGAATCTCCATCAGCCTCTCTCCGGGCTTTAGCTCACCCTTAAGGATTGCCTGCCTTAACGTATTAAAAACAACATCCCGAAGGGGAAGATATTCGTTCATATTAACCTGAAAATTTGGGGTCATCTTTCGTTCCTCCTTGCGTGATGGATACTGGTCACATACACCTGCTTTGCCAGCTTAAGCTCCTTTATCCTGTCAGCCGCTTCCTTTGCCCTGCCCCTCTCCTCAAAGAGTCCAAAAACTGTAGGCCCGCTTCCGCTCATCATAGCATTTAAGGCACCTTCTGTTCTCATAACCTTTTTCAGCTCTGCAATAACCGGATATTCCTTCATGGTCACATGCTCCAGCACATTTCCCATACTGGAGGCGATTTTTCTTATACTTTTTTCCTCCAGCCCTTTGAGAATACCGTCAATATCTGGATGCTCGTATTCTTCTGATGAGTCCAGTCTTTCATATACAAGCTTCGTAGATACATTGACAGGGGGCTTTGCAAGAAGTACATAACACTTTGGACATCTGGGAAGAGGAGTAAGTATCTCTCCGATTCCTTGTGCAAGAACTGTGCCTCTTATAATGCAGTAAGGTACGTCTGCGCCCAGCTTAAGCCCTCTCCTTCTTAGCCCTTCATCAGAAAGCCCCAGGCCGAACATCCGGTTCATGCCATAGAGAACTGCCGCCGCATCCGCGCTTCCCCCTGCCATTCCTGCTGATACCGGAATCCGTTTATCTAACATAATAGAAATGCCTTCTTTTAGTTTAAATTCCTCCATCAGCATATCTGCTGCCTGGAAGGCAAGATTGCTTTTATCAGCAGGAAGGAAGAAGAGATTCGTCTTAACCTCTATCCCCGGCACATGCCTTTTTTCAAGGACTACAGTGTCATATAAATATACGGTCTGCATAACCATACGTACATCATGATATCCATTCTCACGTCTGCCAAGTACATCAAGCCCGAGATTAATTTTTCCCATTGCCTTTAATTCTAATTTATCCATGCTTTATCTCCTTGTATTTTGTATCTTGTATACAATATACTTATAGTATACTCATATTTTCTTTAAATATCAAGATTTTATCTCCTGGTTTTATTTCTTCTGTGGCAAGTTCATTTACTTCCATAATTCCTTCTCTGGTTGTGCTGTAATTTTTGGCAAGGTTCCACAGATTATCCCCTTCCTTTACAATGTATCCAACAATCCCGGGGCGTTTTTCCAGCTCCTCCATGTCAATAGGCAGATCTTGTGTTTCCTCAATATTCTGAATCGTAACCGGGCTTCTTAAAAAGCTGTTAAACGCAAGAACTGCCTTTACCTCTATCTCATCACTGCCAAGCAGTCCTACGGAGAGCTGCTCTACCTGACAGGTAATGTCATAATTCATGTTTTCTTCCGTCTCATTGCTTTCAAGGAGATAGGAAAATGGTATCATCCCCTGCCATACGCCAAATGGAACTGTATCGTCTGACTTCACATACAGAAAATACAGATGAAGCACTCCTTCAATGCGGATGCCTCCCGTTTCTATTTCCGTATGCTCTACCTGAATCCTTGCGCTGCTATGGCATATCTGCAGAATATCATCCTTTATCTCCGGCAGTGAAAGTCTTTCTGCCACCTTACATTTTGAATGATTCTGCATTAAAAGCTTCTCTGCCTTTTCCTCCTTTATCTGCGGTACGCAGTCCCGCGTAAGAGAATATAAATCCTCTAAGATATCCACCGTCTCTTCTTCACAGATAAACAGTCTTGCCTCCAGGGTTGCCTCTACGCCCACCATTCTCATCTCTCCGTCCTCATCCATCCGCGGTTCAATATTGATATCCGTAAGGATCGGATAAATATGATGATACATATGGTCTCCCGCACCATAACATTCCATACGGCCCTCATAAGGGACTGCCTGCTCAATCCAGTCAACCTTTCCATCAATGGATTCATAAAAGCAGAAAATAAGAAGCTCTCCTGTCAGAAGCAGTTCATCACCTGAAAGCCTTGTATCCAGCTTCCTGCTCACCGCCTCCGTCCACAGAAGGTTCCCGATGCTTTCCTTTGTTCCCCCAATCGTCACCTCTTCTTTAATACGGTATGTATCCTTTTTAATTGTAAACAGCCTTAAAATCTGCTCTTTCCTGTATCTCTTATAGAGAGGAAAATCAGCACTCATGTCTGTTGTAAGGGAGAGTGTTTCTTTCTTTTCCGGGCAAATCTGAAGCTCGCAGAGCGCTTTGATATTCAGCTTTCTTGAATGAATCATAGTCACTGTAACCTCAGCCTGGGCAAGCTTCATAAAAAGATTCCCATCCTGTGCTTCTTCCATATAAACCATTTCTTCAAAAGGCATCCGCCCCTCCAGGGCACTTAACCGTACATCCTCTCCCTCAGCCATATAAAGTATTTTAAAGATTAGCTTTCCTGACACACGTATATAGTTTTCTACAACCTTCATGTCTTCTATAGAAAGGTTTCCTTCTCCTAAAATAACATTTTTTACATCATTCTTGACATCCGGCACATTATAGTCATCATCAATATAAAACTGGTCTGTAATAACCTTTCCCTGCCGGTATACCTCCATATCTCTTTTTTCACATTCCATACCATGCTCCTCCTCTACTCAAACACAACATCTTTTTCAATATATTCTATCTTCACCACAACATAGGGGTATGTACTTTCTTCTATAATCTCTTCATCCTTAGGCGGCCCGATAAGATTTGTCTTCATGCTGATAACATCCTCAGCCTCAAAGCACTCCTCCACCTTAACACTGTACCCGCTGGTTTCTCTTTCCCCGTAGCCGTGTGCCATGTAAAGATAGCCTTTATCTGCATAGGTAAGCTGAAATTCCTCCTCCTTTTTCTCCGTGATCAGGTTCGCAAGCTCCTCTGGAACCTCCTCCCTGCTTACTACTGTAAATTCAATATCCCTTAACTTCTTCCTGTTATCCCTGCCTGCATGACAGGCCGTCAGAAGTAAAAGTATTAATAACATGGAAAGTATGTACACATAGCGTTTCTTCATAATACCCTCTTTTCCACATTCTTATTAACATCATACACAACACCTCTAGGAAAAATTACAAAAATGTTGTATACTAAAAGAACATTTACAAAATTAAGGAGACAATAAAACATGAATCAGTATGAAAGACTTTCCGGTGTGCTTCTTCATCCTACCTCTTTTCCCTCTCCATATGGAATCGGAGACTTAGGCGAGGAAGCATATGAGTTTGTTGATTTTCTTAAGGAGGCCGGACAGCATTTATGGCAGATTCTGCCTCTTACACATACCGGATACGGAGACTCCCCTTATCAGAGCTTTTCTGCCTTTGCAGGACAGCCGCTCTTAATCAGCCCGAAGCATTTGATAAGTTTAGGCCTCTTAAAGGAGGCGGAGCTTTCTGACTGTCCCCGGGCCGATTCCCAGCATATTGACTATGGTATGATCATTCCCTGGAAAGAAAAGATACTTTCTCTTGCCTACAGGCGTTTCCACGAGAAGAAGGAAACAGATCAGAAGCTTAACGACCTTTTTAATACTTTCTGTGATAAAGAACGCCACTGGCTTTCTGACTATGCCCTTTTTATGGCATGCAAAAAGCTTCATAAAGGTGTAAGCTGGCTCGAATGGGAGGAAGCGTACCGTAAACCTTCACACAGCTTTAAGGAAGAACTCCTGCAGGCCCTTTCATCTGATGCAGAATATTATAAGTTTCTGCAGTTCATCTTCTTTAGTGAATGGAAGAAGCTTAAATCCTATGCGAATGCAAAAGGAATAAAAATTATCGGAGATATTCCTATCTTTGTATCCATGGACAGTGCCGATGTATGGGCAAACCAGCATCTGTTCCAGTTAGATACGAAAGGCTTTCCCACAAATGTTGCAGGCGTACCGCCGGACTATTTTTCTGCTACGGGCCAGCTCTGGGGGAATCCTCTCTATAACTGGGATTCACACCGGGATGAGAACTATAAATGGTGGGTTTCCCGCATCCGCACCCAGCTTACCAACCTTGACATTCTGCGTATAGACCATTTCCGCGGCTTTGAGGCGTACTGGTCCATCCCTTACGGGGAGGAAACAGCCATAAAGGGACAATGGATTAAAGCGCCGGGGTATGAGCTTTTTAACGCCGTAAAAAATAGTCTGGGAGATGAGCTTCCAATTATTGCGGAGGATCTTGGAATTATCACTCCAGAGGTTAATGCTCTCCGTGAGCATTTCGGCTTCCCGGGCATGAAGGTGCTGCAGTTTGCTTTTGAGTCTACAGGTGAAAGTGATTATCTACCCCACAGATATCAGAATCCCTTGTGCGTATGCTACACCGGAACCCATGACAATGACACTTCCCTCGGATGGTTTGATAAGCTTTCTGATGAGTGTAAGAAAAAGGTACTGTGTTATACAAATAATTCCAATAAGAAACGTCTGAATCTTGATTTTATGCGGCTTGCTATGGGAAGCATTGCAGCCTATGCCGTATTTCCCCTTCAAGACATACTCGGTCTTGGCAGCGAAGGACGCATGAATGTTCCGGGAGTGCCTGCCGGGAACTGGAACTGGCGGTATAAAAAAGACGCCCTTCTTCCCTGCCTTGCTGAGGAACTTAAGGATATGGCAGTATTATATGGAAGATATTAGGGGGGGATGCTTAGATATGCTTAGATTTTTGACGATTGCAATTCTTTTATTTTTATATCTGCTCCTTGGTATTCCGGTGCTTGGAGTTGAATGGATAATCGGGAAATTCAATAAAGAAAAGGAAGATTACCAGTGTCTACGTCTGGTGCAGTGGACTTTTAAGCTGATGCTTAAAGTTACTGGCGCTAAAATTACTGTTATCGGTGAGGAAAATATACCAGATGAAGCAGTCCTTTTTATCGGAAACCACAGAAGCTATTTTGATATCTTGTTAACCTATTCCCGCTGCAAAAGGCTTACCGGATATGTAGCGAAAAAGGAAATGCTAAGATATCCTCTGCTGCGTGACTGGATGAAACGGCTCTACTGCCTCTTCTTAGACAGGGAGAATCCAAGAGAAGGCCTAAAAACCATTCTCCAGGCAATTGATTACGTGAAAAACGGAATTTCAATCTGTATCTTTCCAGAGGGTACAAGAAATGACGGAGAGGAAGGCAGTATGCTTCCCTTCCACAGCGGTTCCTTTAAAATAGCGGAAAAAAGCGGTTGTGCCATTATCCCTATCAGCATGAACAATACAGCCGAAATTTTTGAAAACCACCTGCCTTTTGTGCGAAAAACTCATGTTATTATTGAGTATGGAAAGCCTATTTATATGAAGGATATGGATAAGGCACAGAAGAAGAATATCAGTGAATACTGCCAAAATATTATACGGGAAACGACAGAAAAAAACCGGGCGCTTGTGTAAGCGGCCCGTTTTTTTCTCATTTCTTTATGTTTACACTTCACTTAGCTCTGCTGCTATTTTATAAAACATCCTGCCTTATCCCAGTCATTTCTAAAATTATCCACATATTTTTGTGTTAAAGATCCCGGCGCCGTAAAGGAAGCCTCAAAAACAGAATAAGGGAGTGTCAGGCAGTCTGCGCCTGCCAAAAAGTAGTCTACTGTCTCCTGAGGCTTTTCTATTGATGCTGCCAGTATTTTTGTCTCAATATTCAGCTGTTGATAAACCCTTGAAATCTGTGTAAGAGTATCCGTTCCCCTGAATCCAATAATATCGTTCTGCCCGGTATATGGAGCAACGTAGGACGCTCCTGCCTGGGCACACAGGAGTGCTTCCGCAGCAGTAAGTACTGCAGTGGCACAGGTCCTGATTTTTAAGTCCTTTAACTTTGCTATCGCTTCAACACCGCAAAAATCAGCCGGAATTTTAACTACCATGTGAGGTCCCACAGAATTAATCCTCTTGGCATCCTCTATCATGTCCTCTGTTGTCTCTCCCACTACCTGTCCGAAAACCTCCATATCAGGAAGCAGCCGGCATATGGCGTCCAATATCTTTAACGCATCCTTTCCTTCCCTGGAAATGATTGATGGGTTTGTTGTTACGCCATCTATCAGCTTCCTCTTTTTTAATATTTCTAATTCCTTAATATTTGCTGTATCTGCCAGCAGCCTCATCATACTCTGTCTCCCTTCTTTTAAATACATGATACTTTTTTATATATCATTATAGCATAAAATTGGACCTATGTCAATACTTTGGACAAAAAAAGTCGAAAGATTATGCTGCTTTTTTTAGTTCCTCATCCTCCTTTTGCTGTGGTGTCAAATAACCAATAGAGCTATGTATCCGCTTACGATTAT
>CAJTEW010000007.1 GCA_910575605.1 Lachnospiraceae bacterium | reverse complement strand
GACAGGGAAAAACGAATCTGGGACGGGGTTTTTTTCAAAAAACCCCGTCCCAGATTCGTTTTTCCCTGTCCCCTGCGCCTAAGCTGCTTATTTTATATTCGTCCTTGCAGATATAAGCTTTTTCTTGTAGAAATAATAGATAATAAGCAGCACTGCAGTAGCTATCCAGGACATAGGATAGCTGACGAGGATTGCCCAGAGCTCATGGTTTCTCGGAACAAACAGCAGGATCCAGGGGAGGCGGACACAGCAGACACCGCCAAGTGTAATCAAAGTAGGAACCAGTACATCGCCGATTCCCCGCAGTGCCCCGGAAAGGATTTCAATAAATACGAAAACAATATAGCTGGGTGTAATATAACGCAACATATAAACCCCAATATTAATAACATTAATGTCCGTTGTAAAAATATGAAACAGCGGCCGGCAGAAAACCATCAGAAAAACAAGCAGTGCCCCACATATTCCAAGGGACATGCCAAGACAGACCCGGACGCTTTTAAATATCCGGTCATATCGTCTTGCACCATAGTTCTGGCCGGCAAAGGTAGTAATTGCAATACCGAAGGCGCCGCATACTGTCCAGAAAATCGCATCCAGCTTGCCATATGCCGCCCATGCTGCCGCAGGATCAGTGCCAAAACCATTCACAGAAGCCTGAATGATTATGTTAGTAATTCCGTACATGCAGGACTGGAGCCCGCTTGGAAATCCTATGCGGAGCTCAGACCTTAGCATAGGAGATGAGATGCGGATTGCGTCTAGTGACAATTTCAGCAGATCGTAGCCTTTCATCAGCGTTCTAGTGACCAGAAGAGCACTGACAGCCTGTGAAATAATGGTCGCAATTGCAACTCCGGCAATCCCCAGATGGAAAACCAGCACCATAATAATATCCAGCACAATATTTAACAGACAGCAGACAATCAGGTAGTATAGGGGGCGTTTAGAATCACCGATTGCCCGCATGATTCCTGAACCCATATTAAAAATAAGTACGGCAATCATTCCCAGAAAATAAATTCTGAGATATAAAATAGAATCTGTCAACACATCCGCAGGAGTATTCATAACCGTTAAAAGCCAAGGAGTCAGAAACCACCCAAGTATAGCAATTCCTATGCTGGCAATAATGGAAAACGCATAGGCAGTATGAAGACTTTCATGAAGGCTTCTCGAATTTTTCGCTCCGTAATGCTGTGAAATAATTACTGTAGCTCCGGCAGAAAGTCCGGTAAAAAATCCAATAATAAGATTAGAAAGTACAGCAGCAGAGCCGCCTACACTTGCAAGTGCCTGTTTCCCCACAAAACGGCCCACAATAACAGCATCTACTGTGTTATAAAGCTGTTGAAATAAAGTTCCAATCACGATTGGAAAGAAGAAAAACAGAAGCTGGCGCCAGATGACGCCTTCTGTAATCTGATTACTGGTTACATTCTCTTTTGTCATGGCATACACACTCCTTTACATCGACTATATCATATCATGGCATATGACTGCAATCTATTGTTATAATAGAATTGAAAAATTATCCTTGCAATTTTTCTTTACCTATGCTAACATTAAAAAATAATTTTAATTGACAGAGCGATGAAGGAGACTCTGTTCTTTGGAACTTGACAGGAATGTGGCGTCACCGACTGAGAGCGCCGCTTGAGGAATAAGAACAATAGGGAACACTCCTGAGCATACCGTCTGAACCTTGTAAAGAGTAAGTAGGCCGGTACGTGGGCACGCGTTAAGTGTAAGAGATGAACTCAAGGGCGAGTTCAAATGCGGGTGGTACCGCGGATTCTTAAAAAATATATCCGTCCCGGAATACAATGTTTGTATTCCGGGATTTTTTTATCATTAAGGAGGCATGGGCTATGGAATTTTTAACAGGCGTAAAAGAAAAGAAAACTTTGGAAATCAGTGAATTACATGAAAAGGTTAAAGCCGGGCAGCAGGTAAAGGTAAACGGGGCCGTCCATGCAGTCCGGGATATGGGGACAGTAGCATTTGTGATACTTAGAAAGAGAGAAGGACTGCTTCAGTGCGTATATGAAAAAGGCACTGCCGATTTTAAACTTAAAGATATAAGAGAAGCCTCCACAATAGAAGTAGAAGGGGTTCTTACGGAAAATGATAAGGCGCCAGGTGGAATTGAGATTTTGATGAAAAAGCTGATTATTTTAAGCCTGCCTGAGGAGGAGATGCTGCCGCTGCCAGTTTCTAAATGGAAGCTTACCACTTCTCTTGAAGCAAAGCTCAACTACAGATCTATTTCTCTTAGAAATATCAGGGAACGTGCCAAATTCAGGATTCAGGAGGGACTTACCCGGGCATTTCGAGATTTTTTGTACAGCCAGGGATTTACAGAGATTCATACACCGAAAATCGGAGCAAAGGGTGCAGAAGGTGGAGCAAATATTTTTAAGCTTGAATACTTTCACCGTCCTGCAGTGCTGGCACAGAGTCCCCAGTTTTATAAGCAGATGATGGTGGGCGTATTTGACAGGGTATTTGAGACAGCTCCAGTGTTTCGTGCAGAAAAGCACAATACGAAGAGACATCTGAATGAGTACACAAGCCTGGACTTTGAGATGGGATATATCTCTGGCTTTGAGGATGTGATGGACATGGAAACAGGATATCTTCAGTATGCCATGGAGCTTTTAAAAAAGGAGTATGGAAAAGAGCTTGAGATTCTTAACGTTATCCTGCCGAATGCAGAAAGGATTCCGGCAGTGCAATTCAGTGAGATTAAGGAGAAGGTTTGTGAAAGATATGGACATAGGATGAGAAATCCCTTTGATTTAGAGCCGGAGGAGGAGCAGCTTATCAGCCGGTATGCAAAAGAAGAGTGGGGCAGCGACTTTGTATTTGTTACTCACTATCCGTCCAAAAAACGTCCTTTCTATGCAATGGATGACCCGGAAGATCCCAGGTATACCTTAAGCTTTGATCTTTTATTTGGGGGAATGGAAATTACAACCGGGGGCCAGCGTATTCATAATTATAAGATGCTGATGGATAAAATTTCGGACAGAGGAATGGAAACTGACGGAATGGAGCAGTACCTTTCTACATTTAAACACGGCATGCCTCCTCACGGGGGGATTGGAATCGGACTTGAGCGTTTAACCATGAAATTAATTGGAGAAGATAATGTAAGAGAGACCACCCTGTTTCCAAGAGACTTAAGCAGGCTGGAGCCCTAAAGAAAGGGCAAAAGACAGTTGTTTGAAAGGAGAGAGAATGAATAATGACAAATAAAATATCAGACGAAACTATCGAATATGTCAGCATTCTTGCACAGCTTGAATTAACGGAGCAGGAAAAGCAGGATGCAAAGGCTGACATGGAGAAAATGTTGAACTACATTGACACCTTAAATGAACTGAACACAGAGGGGATAGAGCCTATGTCCCATGTGTTCCCTGTAAAAAATGTATTTCGGGAGGATATTGTTATAAATGGGGACGGAAGTGAGGATACACTTGCTAATGCACCTTTAAAAAAGGATAATAGCTTTAAGGTGCCTAAAACGATTGGATAGGAGGAGGCAGGAAATGGACATTACAAGTATGACAGCGGCAGAGCTGGGGGAAAGAATTAAAAACAGAGAGCTGTCGGCTGTGGAGGCTGTAAAAGCTTACCTCGTGCAGATTGACAGACTGGAGTCAGATGTCCACAGCTTTGTGACAGTCGATCAGGAAGGAGCATTAAAAAGAGCCCGGGAAATCCAGAAAAAAATAGATAAAGAACAGCTTTTTGGCCCTCTTGCAGGTGTCCCCGTGGCAGTAAAGGACAACTTGTGTACAAAGGGCATGCTTACCACCTGCAGCTCAGGAATGCTGGAAAATTTCAGCCCAGCCTTTACAGCAGAAGCAGTAAAAAAACTTGAAAATGCCGGCGCTGTAATTATCGGAAAAACAAATATGGATGAATTTGCGATGGGAAGTACCACGGAAACCTCTTATTTTGGAGTGACAAGAAATCCATGGAATCTCAAGCATGTCCCTGGCGGCTCCTCAGGGGGCTCCTGCGCGGCAGTGGCGGCAGAGGAATGTGCATTCGCACTTGGCTCGGATACCGGCGGCTCCATCAGGCAGCCAAGTTCTTTTTGCGGTGTGACAGGGATAAAACCGACCTATGGAACGGTCTCCAGGTATGGGCTGATTGCATATGGATCCTCTCTTGACCAGATTGGGCCGGTAGCAAGAGACGTGACAGACTGTGCGGTGATTCTTGAGGTAATTGCTTCTCATGACCCCAAAGACAGTACTTCAATGCAGAGAGAAACATATGATTTTACAAGTGCGCTTGTGGATGACGTCAAGGGAATGAGAATTGGAATTCCCCAGGACTATTTTACAGAGGGACTGGATAAGGAAGTAGAGAGACATATTCAGCATGCGGCAAAAGTACTGGAGGAAAAGGGGGCCATTGTAGAAGAGTTTGATTTAAGTCTTGTCAAGTATGCGATACCGGCATATTATGTTATCGCTTCCGCAGAGGCTGGCTCCAATCTGTCCCGTTTTGACGGAGTAAAATACGGTTACCGTACGCCGGAATATGAAGGGCTTCATAGTATGTATAAAAAGAGCAGGAGCGAGGGCTTCGGGGCGGAGGTGAAGCGTAGGATTATGCTCGGATCGTTTGTCTTAAGCTCTGGCTACTATGACGCATATTATCTGAAGGCGCTTAAGACAAAGGCGCTGATTAAGCAGGCATTTGATAAGGCATTTCAAAAATATGATATTATTCTTGCTCCGGCGGCGCCTACTACAGCGCCAAAGCTTGGAGCCAGCTTAAATGATCCGCTGAAAATGTACCTTGGCGATATTTATACTGTCTCTGTAAATCTGGCCGGACTTCCGGGAATCAGTATTCCAGTGGGGACAGATTCGAAAGGGCTTCCTGTAGGTATGCAGATAATTGGAAGCTGTTTTGATGAAGTAAAATTACTGCGTGCAGCTTATGCATATGAACAGACAAAGATATATGAGAGGCCAAATCTTGTGAAAAAGGGGCAGGGTGAGGAAAGGGCTTTAATGGAAGGAGGGAGAGAGAATGGCAAAGCAGTATGAGACAGTAATCGGACTGGAGGTTCATGTAGAGCTTGCGACGAAAACAAAGATTTTCTGCTCCTGCAGTACGGAGTTCGGCGGTACGCCTAATACACATACCTGCCCGGTATGTACCGGAATGCCTGGTGCTCTGCCTGTGCTAAATAGACAGGTTGTTGAGTACGCAGCAGCAATCGGACTTGCTGCGAACTGTGAGATTACAAGGGTATGTAAATTTGACCGGAAGAATTATTTCTATCCGGATAATCCGCAGAACTATCAGATTTCCCAGCTCTATCTGCCCATAGCAAAAAACGGTTATGTGGAAATCGATGCAGGCGGTACGAAGAAAAAAATTCGTATACATGAGATGCATATGGAGGAGGACGCGGGGAAGCTGATTCATGATGAATGGGACGATACTACTCTTGTGGACTACAACCGCAGCGGCGTGCCTCTTGTGGAAATTGTATCGGAGCCAGATATGCATTCTTCTGACGAGGTGACTGCATATCTAGAGAAGCTTCGGACAATCATTCAGTATTTGGGAGCCTCAGACTGCAAGCTTCAGGAGGGTTCCATGAGAGTGGATGTCAACTTGTCCGTAAGAGAAACAGGGATGAAGGAGTATAGAACAAGGACTGAAATGAAAAACCTGAATTCCTTTAAGGCGATTGCCAGAGCAATTGAAGGGGAGCGGACCCGACAGATTGAACTTTTGGAGGCGGGAAAGAAGGTGGTGCAGGAGACGAGGCGGTGGGATGATAACAAGGAGGCCTCTTATGCTATGCGCTCCAAAGAGGATGCAAAAGACTACCGCTATTTTCCGGAGCCGGATCTTGTGCCCATTGTTATCAGTGAGGAATGGCTTGAAAGAATAAGGGAACGCCAGCCCCAAATGAGAGATGAAAAGATTAAAAGATATAAAAAGGAGTTTGATATTCCTCAGTATGATGCAGAGATTATCACATCCTCCAGACATATGGCCGACATTTTCGAAGAAACGTCTGCCATATGCAAAAAACCAAAGAAAGTGTCCAACTGGCTTATGGTAGAAACTATGCGCCTTTTAAAGGAATATGGTATGGAACCGGAGGAGATTTCTTTTTCGCCCAAGAATCTGGCAAAGCTTATTCAGCTTACAGAAAGCGGTATTATTAATAACTCTGTGGCAAAAGCAGTATTTGAAAAAATATTTACCGATGACGTGGAACCGGATAGATATGTAGAAGAACATAAGCTTGGAAACGTGAGCGACGAGGGGGAACTTTTAAAAGTCCTTCAAAAAGTTATTGCCGAGAATCCACAGGCTGTAGTAGACTATAAAGGGGGTAAGGAGAAAGCACTCGGAGCCCTTGTAGGACAGACTATGAAAGCCATGAAGGGGAAAGCGGACCCTGGCATGGTTCATAAGAAATTAAGGGAACTATTATAACAGGCGGAGCCTGCTGTCTGTTATAAGCGAAGACAATAATGCTTGTGGAGAAAGGAGAAGTCACATGGGAGGCTTTTTTGGAGTAGCATCAAAGGAAGACTGTGTATTAGAGTTGTTTTACGGGGTAGATTACCATTCTCATTTGGGAACAAGGAGAGGAGGAATGGCGGTTTACGGCGAGGGAGGCTTTAACCGCGCCATTCATAATATTGAGAATTCACCGTTCCGTACAAAATTTGACCGGGACGTAGGAGAGATGAGAGGGCACCTGGGAATCGGATGTATTTCTGACTTTGAACCGCAGCCGCTTTTGATTCGCTCTAAGCTTGGAAGCTTTGCAATTACAACGGTCGGAAAAGTAAATAATTATGAAGAAATTCAGAGGGAGCTGTATGAGAATGCTCGTTCTCATTTTCAGGAGATGACCAATGGACAGATTAATATTACAGAGCTGATGGCAGCATTAATCTGTGAGAAAGATACTATTTTAGAAGGAATCAAGTATGTGCAGGAACTTGTAGAAGGTTCTATGACCCTTTTGGTTCTGACAAAGGATGGCATTTATGCGGCAAGAGACCGGTACGGAAGAACCCCCCTTGTGATAGGAAAAAAGGAAGGGGCGTACTGCATATCCTTTGAAAGCCATGCATATATCAATCTTGGATATACAGATTTCAGAGAGTTGGGCCCTTCTGAAATTGCGTACATCACACCAGAGAGTGTGGAGACGTTAAGCGCTCCCAGAGAAGAAATGCGGATATGCTCTTTTCTGTGGGTATATTACGGATATCCTACCTCTTCTTATGAAGGCGTAAATGTAGAAGAGATGCGTTATAAATGCGGAAGTATGCTTGCAAAGCGCGACGGGGACAGTGTGCATCCGGATATTGTTGCGGGTGTGCCGGATTCCGGTATTGCCCATGCCATCGGCTATGCCAATGCGTCGGGTATTCCCTATGCAAGGCCTTTTATAAAATATACGCCTACCTGGCCACGCTCCTTTATGCCGACCAATCAGAATCAGCGGAATCTCATTGCACGAATGAAGCTGATACCGGTGCAGGCTCTCATTGAAAATAAAAAGCTTCTGCTCATAGATGACTCCATTGTCCGCGGCACCCAGCTTCGGGAGACGACAGAATTTTTATATAACAGCGGTGCAAAGGAAGTACATGTCCGCCCGGCATGTCCACCTCTCCTTTATGGGTGTAAATATCTGAACTTTTCACGTTCTAAATCAGAGATGGAGTTGATTACGAGACAGACGATTAAGAAACGGGAAGGCGACGGCTGTCCGCAGGAGGTGCTGGATGAGTATGCAGATCCATGCTCTTGCAAGTATGCGCAGATGATAGAGGACATCCGAAAGCAGCAGAACTTTACGTCTCTTCGGTTCCACAGACTGGATGATCTGCTGGATTCCATCGGGATTGCACCGTGTAAGGTGTGTACCTATTGCTTTAATGGGAAAGAATAACAGAGATTGAAAATCATTTCATAGGAGAACAGCCCGTGTATGTCAATGCATACACGGACTGTTTTTCATTATCTGTAATAGTTCTTTATACTTCCCGGACAATGGCGGCTACAGCCTTCTCTACATTTTCCCTGGAGGTTGCCAGATTCATTCTTACAAAGGAGGCGAAGCGCTCCCCGCCGAACCAGTCTCCGTAATCCAGGGCAAGCCGACATTTTTTCTGCATAAATTCTTTCATATTCTCCGGTTTTACATATGCTTTCATATCGATCCAGCAAAGATAGGTCCCCTCCAGGGGAGAGACAACTGCCTTCGGAAGTTCCTTTGCGAAGGTGTCTTTTACAAATAGGTAGTTTCCGTAAATAATTTCCCTCACTTCTTCAAACCATTGCCGGCCGTCTCTGTAAGCGGCTTCTGCAGCTATATATCCGAAAGCATTGCCGTTTAAAATCCGGATTCCGGTAATATATTCGTCCCATTTTTTGCGAAGGGCTTCGTCCGGGATGATAATGACGGAATTCTGACAGCCCGCAAGGTTAAAGGTTTTGGAAGGTGCGGTAACCGTAATCATCATATCATCATAAGCGCCTGCGGTAAAAGATGGGATATGTGTGTGCCCGTTAAAGGTAATATCCTGATGAATTTCATCAGAGATAACAAATACATTGTGCCTCCGGCAGATTGTAAGCAGCCTTTTCAGCTCTTCCCGCGTCCATACGCGTCCAGCCGGATTATGGGGAGAGCAGAGGATGAAAAGAGACACGTGGTTTTCTATGATTTTCTCTTCAAAATCTTGAAAATCAATGGTATACACTCCGTCTGTATTGATCAGGTCGGAAGTAATCAGACGGCGGCGATTGTTCTTTACTGCATGGAGAAACGGATAGTATACCGGCGTCAGGACGATGACGGCGTCCTCCTTTTTTGTGATAAACTGCGTAATCCAGTTAAAGGCAGCCACAACACCCGGCGAGAAGCGGAGCCATTCTCTGTGAACCTCGTAGGAATGATACGTTTTCTCCCAGTTTATAAAAGCCTGGTAATAGGAATCAGGAATCTGATAGTAGCCGAAAACTCCTTTGGATATATACGCATCTAAAGATTTTATGACGCAGTCCGGCACCTGAAAATCCATGTCGGCCACCCATAAGGGCAGAAGCCCCTCTTCGCCGAACATACCGGTTTGTCCGTCCCACTTATTACTGTTTGTGTTTTTACGATCAACGTATTTTACTAGCGGCATAGCGCGGTTCCTCCTAAAAAAATGTACTATTAATAGTATTCACTAAATCGGGAATAAAGTCAACTGCCATTTTTGTCTGTGTTTAATAGAAAATTCATTTTCTTTCTGGGGGTATAGATGATATAATGTTCACGAAAGCAATACGGAAAACCTTTTGTTTTCCGGGTGTGTACTGCAAATCAAGGGCGGAGGAAGCATATGGACGGTTTTGTCTCATTAAAGGATGTAAAAAAGATATATAAAATGGGTGAGGTTGAGATTATGGCGGCCGCCGGAATCGACTTTGATATAAAAAAAGGTGAATTTGCCGTTATTGTTGGACCAAGCGGGGCTGGAAAGACGACGGTCCTTAATATTCTCGGCGGCATGGACACAGCCACAAAGGGGCAGGTTCTGGTAGACGGCAGGAACATTGCCCGGTATTCTCAGAAGCAGCTGACTGCGTATAGAAGGGATGATATTGGCTTTGTGTTCCAGTTTTACAACCTGATTCCGAATCTAACTGCTCTGGAAAATGTAGAGCTTGCCCTTCAGATCTGTAAGGATCCGATGAATGCAAGGGAGGTCATGGAGGAGGTTGGGCTTGGCGAACGTCTGGACAATTTTCCTGCCCAGCTTTCCGGAGGCGAGCAGCAGCGGGTATCCATTGCAAGAGCCCTTGCCAAGAATCCGAAGCTTCTCCTTTGTGACGAGCCCACAGGAGCGCTTGACTATAATACGGGAAAGGCGATTCTTAAGCTTTTACAGGATACATGCCGAAAGAAAGGGATGACGGTCGTCCTGATTACACATAATTCTGCCATAGCGCCTATGGCGGACCGGGTCATTAAGATTAAAAACGGACGGGTATCCGGCATTACGGAAAATTCTCATCCGGTTTCGGTTGAGACAATAGAGTGGTAGGGATGACAAATGAAAAAGACAGTGAAGCCGACAAGAAAAGATTTTTATATGGAAATAAAAAAGAGTCCGGGAAGATTCCTGTCGATTCTTTTTATTGTTGCGCTGGGTGTTGCGTTTTTTTCGGGAATCCGTGCATCAGAGCCGGATATGCGGCTTTCTGGCGACTCTTATTTTGATGACAGCAGGCTGATGGATATAAAGGCTATAAGTACCTTTGGCGTTACAGAAAAAGATGTGCGTGCGATGGAAGAAGCAGACGGCGTTGCTTTTGCAGAGGGAGCGTACAGTGCAGATTTCCTGTATAATACTGCAAACGAACAGCAGGTACTTCATGTGATGTCCATACTGGAGCATATGAACCAGCCTGCATTAAGTAAAGGAAGATTCCCAGAGAAGGCAGGAGAATGTCTGGCAGATGATGAGGGCGGATTTGAAATAGGAGATACCATTGTCCTGCATTCTGGAACGGACGATCCGGTATCGGATACGCTTCAGACGGATACACTTCAGGTGGTGGGTCTTGGAAACAGCCCCTGTTATCTCTCCTATGGCCGGGGGAGTGCCACAGTGGGGGACGGAAGTATCAGCGCCTTTCTTCTTGTGCCAGAGGAGACCTTTGCTATGGAGGTATATACAGAGGTTTACCTTAAGGTGGAAGGGGCGGAGGAATTGGTGGCATTTACCGACGCCTATGACGAAAGGATTGAAGAAGTTCTTGAAAATGTAGAGAAGATTACCGGGGAGAGAGCCGAAGCACGAAGGCAGGAGATTATTGACGAAGCAAAGGAGGAGCTTAATAAGGCGAGGCAGGAGCTTGCGGATGGAAAAGCAGAGGCGGACGAGGAGCTTGCAGATGCTGCCAGGGAGATAAAAGAAGCGGAGGAAAAGCTTGCAGAAGCAAAGGAGAAGCTTGCAGATGGAAGAATCCAGATTGAAAATGCCAGGACGACGCTTATTACAAAACAGGCGGAGCTTGACGACGCCCGGGCGCAATATGCTTCTGGTCTGCAGCAGCTATCAGAAGGCAGGAGCCAGTATGAGGATGGAAAGGCACAGTACGAAAATGGAAAGGCACAGTTTGAAGCGGAAAAGCCAGGGGCGGAGGCAAAGATAGAGGAAGGCAGACAGGGACTCGTTATCTTCCGGGAAGAATTAGATAAAGGATGGGCAGGAGCCGCGCAGATGGAACAGCAGATTGCGGATATGGAGGCGGCGCCTCTTCCTCCGGATGATCCGGGATATGATGTTTGGCTTGGGGAATTAGAGGGGCTAAAGATTATGGCCCAGGAAACAAAAAATACCCTGAATGGACAGGAAAGCCTGTATGCAGAGAATGCGGCCGAACTTGCCGCCGCGGAAGAAAAGCTTAACGCCGCAGAGGAAAAACTGATACAGACAAAAGCCGGGCTTGACGCCGCAGAAGCGGAGCTTAACGCCGCAGAGGAAAAGCTTTCCGGCGTGCCTTCTCAGCTGGACCTGGGGCAGGCGCAGATTCATTCCGGATGGTCGGAGCTTTATGCAAAGGAAGCGGAGCTTAACAGCGGCGAGTCTGAGATTACAGAAAACGAAGGGAAACTTGCCGATGCAAAAAAGGAGTATGAGGAAGGAAAAAAAGAGGCAGAAGCAGAAATAGAAGACGCCGAACAGGAGATAGAGGAGGCAGAGGAGGAACTTTTGGACATTGCACTTCCGAAATGGTACGTCTATGACAGAAGTACGCTCATAGAGTACAGTGGTTTTGGAGAGAATGCGGAACGTCTTGGAGCCATTGGAAGCGTATTTCCAGTATTGTTTTTCCTCGTGGCGGCATTAATCAGCCTTACCAGTATGACACGTATGGTAGAAGAGCAGAGAACCTCCATCGGAACTATGAAGGCGCTTGGATACAGTAAGGCGGCAATTGTTTCTAAATATATGGGCTATGCCCTTCTTGCCACGGCGGGCGGAAGTATCATCGGCGTGCTTATCGGGGAGAAAGTGCTACCTTATATCATTGTGTATGCCTATGGAATTTTATATCGCCATCTGCCGGCCATCTTAGTACCCTATCAGTGGAGCTATGCTGTAATAGCGTCCGGTGCCGCTGTTTTCTGCACCATGTTTGCAACCTTTATGGCCTGCTACAGGGAGCTTGAAGCTCAGCCTGCGGTCCTTATGCGTCCTCCGGCGCCGAAAAACGGCCGCAGAGTATTTATGGAGCGTATTGGTATCCTTTGGCGTCGTCTGAACTTTACATGGAAGTCCACCATTCGTAATCTGATGCGCTATAAGAAGAGGTTTTTTATGACAATCTTCGGAATCGGAGGATGCATGGCTTTGATGCTTGTGGGCTTTGGGCTTAAGGACTCTTGCTATGAGATCGCAGAACTTCAATATGCAGAGATTCAGTTTTATGATGGAAGTATCTTTCTGGAGTCAGATGTTACAGAGGAACAGAGGCAGGAGATAGCAGAGGCGCTTGGGAAAGAGCCGCTTGTTACCCGATTTATGGACGCCAATATGCAGAATATTACTTTGGTAAATGGAAAGAAGGAGCGCGCGGCATATAGCTGTGTATTTGAAAATACAGAGGAGATTCCCCAATTTGTTGATTTCCACGACAGAAAAAGTAAGGAACCCTATATTCTCTCTGATGAGGGTGTAATCATAAGCGAAAAGACGGCGAAGCTTTTAGGAGCGGATGCAGGCGATACGGTGGAGATTAAAGATGAGGAAAACGGGAATAAGAAGGTACGTGTCGAGCATATCTGTGAAAATTATATGGGACATTACATTTATTTTACGCCCGCATACTACGAAAAAGTATTTGGAGAAAAGCCGGAGTACAACAGCATGTTCTTTTCTGTAAAGGAAGAATGTACTTCAAAGCAGATGGAGGAGATCGGAAAGCATGTCCTGAAGATGGACGGTGCGCTGAGTGTAAGCTATACCCATGATATTGAGAAACAGCTTGACGATATGTTAAGGAGTCTGAATCTGGTAATTGTAGTTCTTATTATTTCCGCCGGCATGCTGGCCTTTGTCGTATTGTATAACCTGAATACGGTAAATATTGCGGAACGGAAAAGGGAACTGGCTACCCTTAAGGTGCTGGGCTTTTATAACGGAGAAGTGGCCCAGTATGTATACAGAGAAAATATACTGCTTACATTTTTAGGCGCAATCGTAGGCGTCGTCCTTGGAAAGTTTCTTCATCTCTTTATTATAGAAACAGTAGAGGTAGATTCTGCGATGTTTGGGAGAAATATTAATTTGCCCAGCTTTCTGTACAGTCTTTTGCTTACGGTAGGATTTTCCATGCTGATTAACGGAGTCATGTATTTTAAGCTTAAGAAAATAGATATGGTAGAGTCCTTAAAAAGTATTGAGTAAGTTTATAAAAAATTTATATTATTAAGAAAATTGTTAGCACTCTTTATTAAAGAGTGCTAATTTGCTGTTGACTTTTAATTCCCGGAGTATTATCATATCTTTTAGGACAAAAGAGGAGAGTATCTAAAGTCTCATATAGAAAATAAAAATAGGAGTGATGAAAGATGGCAGCAAAAAAAGGAAGCTTATCAATCAGCAGTGAAAACATATTCCCAATCATTAAGAAATGGGTATATTCGGATCATGATATTTTCGTGCGCGAGATGGTATCAAACGGATGTGATGCCATTACAAAGCTTAAGAAGCTGGACATGATGGGAGAATACCAGATGCCGGATGATTATAAGGCATGTATTCAGATCGAGGTAAATCCGGAGGAGAAAACGCTGAAATTTACCGATAATGGTCTTGGAATGACTGCGGAAGAAGTAGAAGAGTATATTACACAGATTGCATTTTCCGGCGCAACAGAATTTCTTGAGAAATATAAGGACAAGACAACAGAGGACGATATGATCGGTCATTTCGGTCTTGGATTTTATTCGGCATTTATGGTGGCGGACCAGGTGCATATTGATACACTCTCTTATAAAGAGGGCGCGGTTCCGGTACACTGGGTAAGCGACGGCGGCACAGAATACGAGATGGAGGATGGGAATAAGGAAACGGTTGGAACCGAGATTACCTTATGCCTTAACGAGGACAGCCTTGAGTTCGCCAACGAATACCGTGTAAGAGAAGTCATTGAGAAATACTGTTCTTTCATGCCGGTTCCGATTTATCTTTCCAAGGCAAATGCAGAGACAGAGTATGAGACGATTGACGAGGCAGATTTAAAGGAAGATGATGTCGTTGTCGAGCATATTCACGAGGAGGCGAAGACGGAAGAAAAGGAAAATGAAAATGGGGAGAAAGAAATCGTAGAGATAGAGCCGGCAAAAGAAAAGGTAAAGATAGAGAAACGTCCGGTTTCCTTAAGCGATACGGCGCCGCTTTGGACAAAGCATCCGAATGAGTGCTCCGACGAGGACTATCAGGAATTTTACCGCAAGGTATTTTTAGACTACAAAGAGCCCTTGTTTTGGATTCATTTGAATATGGACTATCCGTTTAATTTAAAGGGGATCCTGTACTTCCCGAGAATCAATACAGAGTATGATTCCATTGAGGGCACCATCAAGCTGTATAACAACCAGGTATTTATCGCGGATAATATTAAGGAAGTAATTCCGGAGTTCCTCATGGTGTTAAAAGGGGTTATCGATTGTCCGGATCTTCCGCTTAACGTATCAAGAAGCGCTTTGCAGAACGATGGCTTTGTAAATAAGATTGCGGACTACATTTCCAAAAAGGTTGCGGATAAGCTGTCCGGCATGTGCAAGACAAAGAGAGAGGACTATGAGAAATACTGGGATAACATCAGTCCCTTTATCAAGTTCGGCTGCTTAAAGGATGAGAAATTCTGCGATAAGATGAAGGATGCAATTCTCTTTAAGAACATTGACGGAAAATATCTGACCCTTAAGGACTGCATCGAGGAAAACGGCGGCGAAGTGGTAGAGGCTAACGAAAAGAAGGAAGAAAATGGTGATGAGAACAAGGTAGAGGAGATTAAGACTACCATCTACTATGTGACAGACGAGATCCAGCAGAGTCAGTATATTAATATGTTCCGTAATCAGGGACAGGATGCAGTTATCTTAAGCCACAATATTGATTCCCCATTTATCACACAGCTGGAGCAGCGCAATCCAACAATCCGTTTCCAGAGGATTGATGCAGATGTGACGGATAATGCAAAGGAGGAAGTAGCAGAAGAAGATAAGGAAGCATTTAAAGAGACTTCCGACAGCCTCATTGAGATCTTCCGAAAAGAGCTTAATAATGACAAGCTGGATGTTAAGATAGAAAAGCTAAAAGATGATAAGGTGGCGTCCATGATTACCCTATCCGAACAGAACCGCCGTATGCAGGAAATGATGAAGATGTACGGCATGAACGATATGGATATGGGCGGTGAGAGCACATTGGTACTCAATGCGAATCATCCTCTTGTAAAATTCGTAGTAGAAAACAAGGAAAATCAAAATGTATCCGTTATCTG
This sequence comes from Lachnospiraceae bacterium, assembly GCA_910575605.1. Classification (GTDB taxonomy): domain Bacteria; phylum Bacillota; class Clostridia; order Lachnospirales; family Lachnospiraceae; genus CAPEBR01. Next base: position 138,083 of record CAJTEW010000007.1, on the reverse strand, counting down.
CAGGCAGTTATATGATTTGGCAATGCTGGCCCACAGGCCGCTAAAGCCGGAGGATATGACGGCATTTGTACAGAGAAGCAACGAGATCATGATGATGCTGACAAAATAAATGCAAGTTGGGGACGGGGTATTTTTCATTTTACCCCGTCCCCAACTTAAGTACCTCTTTTGCATACCCGTCCCACTCCTGTTCCAGGCTCTTGTCCATGGTAAAAGTATTCATTGAAACTCCGGTTACACACTGCAGATTGCTGCCGTCATACCGAAAATTCAAATATAATCCCCGTATTTCTTCTTGTCGGAAGGACAGACTGCGGGAATTAAGAAATGTAGCAAAGTCCTCCTGCGCCATTGACAGTATAAGCCTAAAATTAAGGGGCGTACGTTTTCCTTTTATAACTGCAAGAAAATACTCCTGCACTTCCCCCCAGGAAGAATATTCTTTTTCTAGTTTCTCATCAAAAAAATCTTTATGTATGCGCCCGTCGATATGAAATTTATTAAAGGTTGTAACCTCTCCTTCGATAAAGGAATAGTGGTGAAATGTCGGTTTCAGAAGCAGATGTGCCATGCAGATTTTTGCGTTTAGATCTATAACAATCATAAAGTCTCCTTTACCCTTAAATGATATCTCTCCTTCTTTTATTATCTATGATATTAGAGAAAATATCAAGCAATATAAAAAATTCTCATATCTGTAAAAATTGTCGAATTTTAGAGAATATGTTTGAATAATGTATAAAAATGTATTACACTGTTCTATATTAGGCTTTGTTATTTTGGAGGAGAGAGTTTTGGTTTTTTCAAGTCTTTTATTTGTATTCTTGTTTTTTGCAATTACAATGCTTGTATATTGTTCCATGGGCACACTGGAGAAAAAGAATCTTGTGCTTCTTGTGGCTTCTCTGATCTTTTATGCATGGGGTGGCCCGAGGTATCTTGTGCTCCTTCTTTTGATGTGTCTGATTAGCTGGGTGGCGGCACTTTTTATAGAGGAGAATCAGGATAATCCCATTGTGAAAAAGGCCGGATTAATTGCCGGGGTCGGTCTGCAGCTAGGACTATTGGGCTATTTTAAATATGCAGGGTTTCTTCTTGGAAACCTTAAGAATATCACAGGATTCCCTGAAAAGCTGCCGGAAATTGTGCTGCCCATCGGGATTTCCTTTTATACCTTTCAGCTTATTTCCTACGTTATTGATGTGTATTGGGGAAATGTAGAGGCTCAGAGAAAATACTGGCTTGTTTTACTCTATGCAGGCCTCTTTTTTCAATGTATTGCAGGGCCAATCGTCCGCTATAAGGATGTGGCAGATGAAATTGTAAAAAGAAGAACCAAGATTTCAGAGGTAGGCGCGGGAATTAATAGGTTCACCATTGGTCTTGTGAAGAAGGCAGTGTTTGCAAATTCATGTGCACAGATTGCGGATACGATGCTCCCTCCCTCTCTCGAAGCTTTAAAGGGAATACCGGCTGTGGGTCTGTGGCTGGGCGTGTTGATGTATATGCTTCAGATTTATCTAGATTTTTCAGCCTATTCAGATATGGCAATCGGTATGGGATGGATGACTGGTTTCCATTTTAAGGAGAACTTCAATTATCCCTATATTGCTGATTCTGTGACAGAATTCTGGAGGCGCTGGCATATTTCCTTAAGTACCTTTTTCAGGGATTACATCTATATCCCCCTTGGAGGTAACCGGAAGGGAAAGAAGAGGACCATGCTGAATCTGTTTATTGTATGGGCACTGACAGGGCTGTGGCATGGTGCAAACTGGAATTTTGTGTTCTGGGGACTGTTTTATTATCTATTTCTTGTGGTGGAAAAGAATGGATTTCTTGATAAGCTAAAGACTCTTCCAAAAGCAGTGGGACATGCTTATACACTTGCAGTTGTGTATTTTGGGTGGATTCTTTTTAAATTTAGCGATATGTCCTATTTGGGGCATGTTTTACTGGGTATGTTCGGACTGAACAAAAATGGATTTATTAATATGGAGGTGCGGGTAAACTTTCAGAATAATATTTTCTTTATCATTGCGTCTGTCATTGCCTGTACGCCTCTGCTTAGAGATGTATACCATGTAGTGAGAAAGAAATTTGGCAGAATAATGGCTGTAAGCTATGTCTATGCGGCCATTGAGGTGGCAGGGCCGGTTGTACTTGTACTGCTTGCAACAATGGCCCTTGTTGGGAACAGCTATAATCCATTCCTGTATTTTCAATTTTAGGAGAGAGGTATATGAGACGAAAGAAAAAAGTCAGAAAGTATATAAAGTTTAAAATATATGCGTTTGCAGGGGTGCTGTTTTTCTTTGCCCTGATTGCACTAATAATTCCGCTGCGTCCGAAGGAGTCGGATGTTGAGAAGCGCAAGCTTGAAAAGTTTCCGAAGCCCACTTTGGAAACCATATGGAACGGTGAGTTTTTCGAGGGAGTGAATCTGTGGTACGCTGATACATTTCCTCTTCGTGACAGGCTGATTTCAGGAAATATGAAGATCCATTCTGCATACGGCATGCAGAAAAATCAGATATATGGAAGCACTCAGGCCTTTGCAAGTGCTCCCGACGAAAAGGAGAAGGAAAAAGAGGAAGACAAAACCCAGGACAAAAAGCTAAAGGATGGGAAAAAGCAGCGGGAAATCACCCAGGTTCAGGAGCAGTTCGGAGTAGTTTATCTGGCGGAGGATACAGCATTTAATTTGTTTGGATTTGACAAAGCAGCCGCAGACGAGTATGCGGATTCTGTGAATACACTGGCAGGCAGGGTGGACAAGGACGTGAAAGTCTATGATTTGATTGTCCCCATCAGCAGCGGCATTTATCTGGACGCGGAACTTCAAAAGGATTTGGGAAGTGCGGATCAGAAGGAGGCAATCCAGTATATTTATGATAAGCTGGATAAAAAAGTAACGACAGTGGATGTATTTGCGACATTGGAAAACCACAACGATGAATATCTGTATTTCAGAAGCGACCACCACTGGACAGCCCTGGCAGCATATTATGCTTATTGTGAGTTCATGGATACAAAGAAGGCGGAGCCGACCTCTATTGATAAATACGAGACAAAAACATTTGACGGTTTTTTAGGAACTATGTATTCTTACTGTAACCAGTCTACGGCGCTGGGAAATAATCCGGATACAGTAACAGCATATATTCCGCTGTCCACAAATGAGATGCAGTATCTGGATATGAACGGGAACACGGTAGATTATGAAATCATTGCAGATGTGACGGACTGGAATGAATCCTCAAAGTATAACTGCTTTATAGGAGGTGATGAACCTCTTTCATGGATTCATAATCCAGCAATGAGTGACGGAAGTGCGTGTCTGGTAGTAAAGGAATCCTATGGGAATGCTTTTGTTCCATTTTTGGTTGACCATTATGAATATGTTTATGTGGTAGACTATCGTTACTATCCGTCAGGCTTAATGGGTTTAATTAAGGAGAAAGGAATTAAGGAAGTTCTGTTCCTTAACAATGTGATGGCAGCATCAACCGCATCCCTTGTCTCCAATGTCACAGAGATTGTAAATTACTAATTATATATACGGCATGAGAATGCCGTATTTTTTTGACTTCTGGTCCGGGAGATAGTATAATTAATAAATATGCCTATCGTATCATTATTGGAGATATTTATATGAAGAAAAAAAGACACTTTGCAGGAGAAGACCGCGTGCTGCGTTTTGCAGTTCTTATGATGGCAGCTCTGCTTGTAACCGGTACTGCTATAGTTGGTTTAAGAATGAAGAATCTGCGGGTGGATTCTTCAGAAGGTGAGAAAAAGCTTAAGGAGCTTGAAAAGAGAGATGTACAGGAGATAGATGAGAAGATAAAAAAACTTGAAGAAGAGGAAGAGAAAGCGCTTGAGGAACGAAAGAACCGGACGATAGAGGAAAGATTTGCAGACTGCCTTATATTAGGGGATGCAGTCTGTCAGGGAATTTATGAATATGAGTGTCTGGATGCCGGCATTGTAAGTGCCGGACAGAATTTATGTGTGGCTGCCCCGGATGAAACAGGTCTTACAGATATGCTTCTTCAGGCTGCAGCGGATGCTCCTAAAAAGATTTTCCTTGTGCTGGGCAGAGGGGATATTGAGACCAGGGGAGAGGAGGCGGAAGACTTTGCAGAGGCATACAAAGGGATGCTTGACAGTCTTAAGGAAAGTCTCCCAGATTCAGAGATTTATGTGAACAGTATACTGCCTGTAAGTGAGGAGACAGCCGGGGAGAATGAAGCATATGCGCTTATACCAGAATATAATAGAAAGCTTTCGGAACTATGTGAGAGTATGAAGCTTATATTTATTGATAATACAGAGTTTATGAAGGAAGAATATTATGAGGAAGATAAGGCTCATATGACAGCGGCATTTTATTCAGACTGGATTTCCTATATGGCAGAACAGACAGAGCTGTGACATCTTTATAACACTGTATAAGATTTTATGATAGAGGAAAAATAACATGCTATTTGGCAGTACTGTATTTTTATTTACATTTTTACCTGTTTTTTTAATTGTATATTATCTGGTGCCGCGGCCGTTAAAAAATGCGGTGCTCCTTGCAGGCAGCCTGGTTTTCTATACATGGGACGCCCTGCTGCGTATTCTGCCTGTAGCAGCCATTGTTTTATTCAATTATGTCAGTGCGCTGTATATCGGGAAGAATCTAAAGGATAAGAAAAGAGCAAAGAGAAGACTTATATTTAATATTGCAGTGAATCTGTTTTTTATGATCTTTCTGAAATATGGAGAAACACTGTATGGCTCTGTCGGTATTGTATATCCGATGGGAATTTCTTTTTTGACTCTTCAGATGCTGTCCTATTCTATTGACGTTTACCAAAAAGAAGCGAAAGCAGAGAAAAGGCTTTTGGATTTTGCAGCTTTTGCAGTTATGTTTCCCCGTATCATAGCAGGCCCCCTTGTACGGTATAAGGATATAAAAGGGCAGTATGGGACAAGAAAGCTTACACTGGAAAATCTAGGTGAAGGGTCCCTTCTTTTTATCAGAGGACTTGCAAAACGTGTTCTTCTTGCAGGGGAGGCAGGTCTGATTTTTAATAAGGTTTTTTCTATGGAAGCTGGACGGGTTTCTGCTCTGACTGCATGGCTTGGATGTGCTGCTTTTGGGTTTCATATATATTATGGCTTTGGCGGCTATTGTGACATGGCGTGTGGTCTTGGAAGGATGCTTGGATTTCATCTTAAAAATAATTTTGCCTATCCATATGTGGCTAGAAGTGTGGCAGAGTTCTGGCATAGATGGCACACCTCATTAAGAGCATGGTTTCGGGATTATGTCTATCTGCCTCTTGGAGGGAAGCAGGAGGGTTATGGGGGAAATATTATAATTATATGGCTCCTCGCAGCCCTATGGCACGGTGTATCCCTTCATTTTCTTATGTGGGGAATGTACTGCGCTCTTTTGTTTCTCTGTGAAAATTACGTGTGGAGGGGCGTTCTTAAGAGACTACCGTCATTTTTTGGCCATCTGTACTGCCTGATATTTGTGACTGCCGGCTGGGTGTTGTTTTTTAGCCCGTCACCTGGAAGCGCTATGAAATATCTAGGGCTTATGATAGGAATGGGAGGCTGCGGTTTTACAGACAAACAGGGACTTTACCTGCTTGTGACAAATGGGGGGATATGGCTTATACTTGTGCTGGGCGCTGCGCCGGCTGTGCATAAGGTATATGAGCGCATTATATATGAAGGAAGACGGATAAAAACAGGAATTAACTGTACAGTATATGCAGTATTATTTTTCTTATCTGTTGCTTATCTTGTGACAGAGCCGTACAGGCCGTTTTTATATTTCAGGTTTTAGGAGAATATGATGGAACAGAATAAGAAAGGCAGGAAGAAGAGGAAAAAAGGGCGCATACAGGGCAGAAGGGCGGCAGCTCTTATGTTTGCGGCAATAATTGTAATAACTGGTATTCTTAATCTGGCTGTAAAGGATAAGCTGTTTTTGGGAAAGGATTTTTTTATGAGTGTAAGGGCATCTGCCGGCCGTCTTATGGGAAAGCAGGAGTCAAACGGTGTTTTTAAGGGAAAGGACAATTATCTGCTGGCAGACATTGCAGTACCTGAGGATAAACAGCTGGAAGAGAATTTAGAGGCAATGAAGGTATATAGAGAAGCTTACCCGAAGGTGACTTTTTATATGATGCTTGTACCAGATACGGCAAATCTATTGTCTGAGAAGCTTCCTTCTCTTGCGGTAACAGCCAATCAGAAGGAGCAGTTTAAGAGAGTACAAAAAGGGCTGGGGGACGGTTTTGTCTGGGTGGATGTACAAAAGGCGCTTGAAAAGCATAAAGATGAGGCCATTTATTACCATACAGACAGCCGCTGGACAACCCTGGGAGCGCTTTATGGATATCAGGAGCTCTTAAAGCATATGGGGATTGATGCATCTGGGCAGCCGGAACTAAAACGGTATGCAGTGGCCGGTGATTTCAGCGGCGGATTATCCCAGATAAGCGGTTATGAGCCTGGCTACAGGGAACCGGTTTATATTTACAGTGCGAAAAATCCGGCTGAGGATACAGATATTGTTGTAAATTATGTGGAGGAGCAGAAAAAGACAGCAGCCCTGTATGACAGCGGGAAATTAGAGGAAAAAGATAAGTATAAGGTGTTCCTGGGAGGGGACTTTCCTGTGGTAGATATCCGCACAACGGCAGACAGTACAGAGCGTCTCCTTATTGTGAAGGACTCCTTTGCAAACTGTCTGGTTCCTTTTCTTGCGCCGTATTACAGGGAGATTGTGCTTGTCGACCCATCCATATATAAGGGAACTGTGGCGCAGGTAATGGAGGAATACAGGATTACAAGTGTATTATTTTTGTATGGTGGAAATACTTTTATGGAAGACAGTAGTATAAGCGGAGTGTTAGCAGATGGTAAGACTGAATAAATATTTAAGTGAGGCAGGAGTATGCTCCAGAAGAGAAGCAGACCGCTTAATTAAAAGCGGAAAGGTAACAGTGGACGGAAAAAAAGTGGATCTGGGGACGCAGGTGGAGGAAGGCAATATTGTACGCATTGGAAAAAAGGTGATTGAGAGCCGGACAGAAAAGCTTGTGCTTGCTGTAAATAAGCCTGCAGGCATTATCTGCACAGAGGATATGCGTATGAAAAATAATATTATCCGCTTCTTAAACTATCCGGTGCGCGTCACCTATGCAGGAAGGCTTGACAAGGATTCAGAGGGCCTTCTTCTTATGACAAATGACGGGAATTTGATTAACCGGATGATGCGTGCAAGATATGCTCATGAGAAGGAATATAAGGTGACGGTAAACAAGGAGCTTACAGAAGATTTTTTACGGAAGATATCAGAGGGCGTGCATATCAGGGATAAGGAAAAGAGGCTTGATGAGGTTACAAGGCACTGTAAGACGGAAAGAATCGGTAAATATACCTTCTTCATCACACTGACACAGGGACTGAACCGCCAGATACGGCGCATGTGTGAAGCACTTGGCTATAAGGTGGAAAGGCTTGTGAGGGTAAGGGTGATGAATGTAGAGCTTGGAGGATTAAAACCGGGGGAGTACCGGAAACTAACGGGACAGGAGTTAAAGGAATTATATGAATATGCAGAAACAACGAATGCAGGAATTAGTGGAGACTCTTAATAGGGCGGGACGTGCCTACTATCAGGAAGCAGAAGAGATTATGAGTAATTATGAGTATGACAGGCTCTATGACGAGCTGGTTTCTCTGGAAAGGGAGCTTGGCATTACTCTTTCTAACAGTCCGACCATCCATGTGGGATATGAGGTGTTAAGTGAACTTCCCAAGGAGCGCCATGAGCACCCCATGCTTTCTCTTGACAAAACAAAAGATGTGGAGGAATTAAAAAGTTTTCTGGGAGAACAGAAGGCTGTGCTGTCGTGGAAATTAGACGGACTGACCATTGTACTTACCTATAGAGACGGAGAGCTTTATAAAGCAGTCACCCGGGGAAACGGCGATGTGGGCGAGGTTATAACCAATAATGCAAGAGTATTTAAAAATATTCCGCTTAAAATTCAGTATAAGGGGGAGTTAATTTTAAGAGGGGAGGCAGTTATCGGCTACAGGGATTTCGAAAAGATTAACGCTCAGATTCAGGAGGCGGAGGCAAAGTATAAGAACCCAAGAAACTTATGCAGCGGTTCTGTCAGGCAGCTTAATAATGAGATTACAGCAAAACGAAATGTGAGGTTCTATGCCTTTTCACTTGTTCAGGCTGACAATGTGGATTTTCATAATTCTAGAATGTATCAGATGGAATGGCTTAAGGAGCAGGGCTTTGAGACTGTAGAGTACCATGAAGTGACTAGAGATACGGTAGAGGCGGAAGTTATTAAATTTTCAGAAAAAATATCAGAAAATGATTTTCCATCTGACGGACTTGTGCTAATATATGATGATATAGCGCACGGTCAGTCTCTGGGCCAGACATCTAAGTTTCCGAGAGATTCCTGCGCTTTTAAGTGGGCGGACGAGCTTCGTGAGACAGAGCTTCTTGAAATTGAATGGAGCCCGTCAAGAACAGGGCTTATTAACCCTGTTGCTATTTTTACACCTGTAGAGTTAGAAGGCACGACAGTAAGCCGCGCCAGTGTCCACAATATCAGTATTTTGGAGGAGCTAGAGCTTGGCGTGGGGGATAGGATAGAAGTCTATAAAGCTAACATGATTATTCCCCAGATTGCACAGAACCTGACGAAAAGCGGGGTAAAGAATATTCCAGAGACCTGCCCCGTATGCGGCGGCAAAACCGAGGTGCGTAAGGTCAGCAATGCGAAGGCTTTGTACTGCACAAACCCGGACTGTCAGGCGAAGCATGTAAAAGCATTTTCCCTGTTTGTAAGCAGGGATGCATTAAATATCGAAGGACTATCCGAGGCTACACTGGAAAAATTTATTGCCCGAGGATATATTAAGGAATTTGCAGATATTTTTCATCTGGAAAATTATGCCGAAGAGATTACTTCGCTTGAAGGCTTTGGGGAAAAATCTTATAAAAACCTGACTGCCAGTGTAGAAAAGGCGCGTGTGACTACTCTTCCCAGGGTTATCTATGCACTTGGCATTTCCGGCATTGGGCTGGCCAATGCCAAGGTAATCTGCAGGGAATTTGACTATAATGTAGAAAAGATGATACACGCTACAGAGGAGGAGTTAGACGAGATTCCAGGTGTAGGCGGAGTACTTGCAAAGGCGTTTGCAGACTATTTTAAAGCCCCGGAGCATGTTGAAAGTTTTTTAAAGCTTCTTTTAGAGCTTGAGATACCGGAAGAAAAGAGTGAGGAAAAACAGATATTTTCAGGCGTAAACTTTGTTATTACCGGGAGTGTGGAGCATTTTGCAAACCGGAGCGAGGTAAAGGAGATGATTGAGAGCTTAGGAGGAAAGGTGACAGGCTCTGTCACCTCAAAGACAAATTATTTGATTAATAATGATGCGGCCTCTACATCATCAAAAAATAAAAAGGCGAATGAGCTGAATGTTCCGATTATTTCAGAGGAACAGCTTTTAAAAATGATAGAAGAAGGCAGATAGAAGGAGAAGAAAAAATGTCTGAACAGGATTACAGAGAAGAGACTCCGGAGGTAGACAAGAAAAAAGCAGTAACAGGAGAGGTGGAGGATACGAAAAAAGAAGACGAATATGAAAAGGTCTGTTTCGTATGCCGCAGGCCGGAAAGCACGGCGGGAAAGATGATTGATCTTCCAAATAACATCTGTGTGTGCAAAGACTGTATGCAGAAAAGCTTTGACGCCATGTCAAGCGGACAGATTGACTACAGCCAGCTTATGAACATGAACATACCGGGCGTACAGATTTTCAATATGGCGGACATGGAGCAGCAGATTCCGAAAAGACAGAAGATTAAGAAGAAAAAGGAAGGGGAGGAGAGAAAGCCCCTTGTAGATATTAAGAACCTTCCGGCACCCCATAAGATTAAAGCTAGCTTAGACGAGTATGTGGTAGGACAGGAACATGCCAAGAAAGCAATATCTGTGGCAGTTTATAATCATTATAAGAGAGTGGCCACGGATACGATGGATGATATTGAGATTGAGAAGTCCAATATGCTTATGATAGGGCCAACCGGCTCTGGCAAGACTTATCTTGTAAAAACCCTGGCAAGGCTGCTTGACGTACCTCTTGCTATTACGGACGCAACCTCTCTTACGGAGGCAGGCTACATAGGTGATGATATTGAAAGTGTTGTATCAAAGCTTCTGGCCGCAGCGGACAATGATGTGGAGAAGGCGGAGCAGGGAATTATTTTCATTGACGAGATCGATAAGATTGCAAAAAAGAAAAATACAAACCAGCGGGATGTAAGCGGTGAGTCTGTCCAGCAGGGGATGCTTAAGCTCTTAGAGGGAAGCGATATTGAAGTGCCGGTGGGGGCTAACAGTAAGAATGCTATGGTCCCTCTTACAACTATAAATACAAGAAATATTCTGTTTATCTGCGGCGGCGCATTTCCGGACCTTGATGGTATTATCAAGGAGCGTCTTACAAAGCAGTCTTCTATAGGCTTCGGAGCGGATCTAAAGGATAAGTATGACAAGGATAAGACGATACTCAGTAAGGTGGCCACAGAGGACCTTCGGAATTTTGGCATGATACCGGAATTTTTAGGACGGCTTCCGATTGTGTTTACCCTGGAGGGGCTGAATGAGGAGATGCTTGTCCAGATATTAAAGGAACCGAAAAATGCTATTTTAAAGCAGTATCAGAAGCTGCTTGCTTTAGATGAAGTGAAGCTTGACTTTACAGACGGAGCCTTGTCTGCCATTGCGAAGAAAGCTATGGAAAAGGATACGGGAGCAAGAGCGCTTCGTGCTATTATCGAGGAATTTATGCTTGATATTATGTATGAGATTCCAAAGGATGACAGTATCGGGCAGGTGACGATTACAGAAGAATATATTGGAAATACCGGCGGTCCTATTATCACTCTGCGAAGCCAGGGGGTAAACCGGATTGGAAATGGTGCATAGAGCATGGAAACACCTCATATACTGAAAAAAAGTATATGAGGTGTTTCCATGTCAGAGGAAGAATGCAGGGAAATGATTTTATCCCAGGATACGAGGGATTTTATCATACCAGATTATCAGAAGGATACAAAGATTGTATTTCCAGAAAGCCAGGTTTGTATCCAGGAGGTTGGATTTGATTACAGGATTGCCTATGTGAACGAGAGTTTGGCAGGGGAGATTACAATCGAGAGATACAGCTATAACAGTATTCCAGGGTGTTACGCACTAATTGATACAGATGCTATAAATGAGGCTGGGATCAGTGCAGTGCAGAATTATCCGACCCTAATGCTCCAGGGAGACGGGATTATGATTGGGTTTGTGGATACGGGGATTGATTACCGGAATCCGGTTTTCAGAGATTCAGAAGGCAGCACCCGCATTGCCGGAATCTGGGACCAGACTATACAGACCGGAAATCTTCCAGAAGGCTTTACTTATGGAAGCGAATATACGAGGGAAATGATTAATGAAGCGCTCCGCTCAGAAAATCCGCTGGGAATAGTTCCAAGCGTGGATGACGAAGGACATGGGAGCTTCATGGCAAGTGTGGCCGCCGGAAGTCCCAGCCCGGATAACCGTTTTCTGGGAGCAGCGCCCAGGGCGGAGATTGCTATGGTTAAACTGAAGCCGGCGAAAACATATCTGAAGGATTTTTATGCAATCAGTGAAAATGCCCGCTGCTATCAGGAAAATGATATTATGCAGGGAATATATTACCTCCACAAGCTGGCTGAAAAAAGAAAAATGCCTCTTGTTATCTGTCTGGCTCTTGGAAGCAGCTTTGGGGGACACAGTGGTACAACAATCCTCTCAGGGATTCTTGACAGCTATGCAGATACGACAAACCGCTGTGTTGTAGTTGGTGCTGGAAACGAGGCAAGCCAGAGGCATCATTATTTTAGTCAACTGGAGAAAGGAAAGGGAGCCAAGGAGGTGGAGATTCGTGTGGAGGAAGAGAACACAGGCTTTGCGGCAGAATTATGGACAACACTTCCTAATGTAGTAACCGTGTACCTTGTTTCGCCTTCCGGTGAGAAGAGTCCGACCATTTCTGTCCGTCAGGCCAGCCGTTATAATTTGAAATTTACCTTTGACAGAACAATAGTAGACATTGAATATCGCCTTCTCATGGATAATAATGATTCTCAGCTTCTTTTTTTCCGCTTTAAGGGTGCAACAAAAGGAATTTGGCGTATTGGAGTGGAACCGCTTCGTATTGCTGACGGAAAGTTCCATATTTGGCTATCTATGAAGGACTTTTTGGACGGAGAAGTATATTTTCTTGAGGCAAATCCAGATTATACTGTGACAGAGCCAGGAAGCACAAGGAAGGGAATTACAGTATCTTATTATAATGGAAATAACAATAGTGTTGATATTAATTCAGGAAGAGGGTATACTAGAAATAATATTATAAAACCTAACTTTGCAGCGCCGGGTGTACAGGTAACCGGTGCAGGTCCTGATGGCAGATTTGAAAAGCGCAGTGGTTCCAGCATTGCGGCAGGAATTACCGCGGGGGCGGCCGCACTTATCATAGAATGGCTGCTTCAGCAGCCGGTAACTTCAGGAGCTACAACCAGTGAAGTAAAGAATATTATCATATTAGGAACAAATCAGGGGGTTCTTCCAGAATATCCTAATCGGGAATGGGGATATGGAACCATGGATGTCTATCAGTCGCTGGACCATTTGAGAAGCCTGTAGAATACATAGGGAAAAGGAGAAAACAACATGTCAGATTTTTTTGAAGATTTAGGAAAAAGAATAACAGAGGTGGCAGATGATATCGGAAAGAAGGCCGGTGACACGTTTGAGGTAGAGCGGCGTAAAAGCCAGATTCGCTCCTTAAAGCGTGCTAATGAGAGAGATTTTATAGAAATCGGCCAGATGGTATACGACAAGTTCCGGGGCGGTGAGGTTTCAGACTTGGACTATACGGCACTCTGCGAGGCCATAGAAAAGAGAGACGAGGAAGTGTCAAAGCATGAAGAAGAGATCCAGAGGATTAAAGAGGTATTCTGATGCTTATGGTAATGGGAGGACTTTTTGTCATACTTCTAAGCTTTGATATGGGAATTAAGCAGTATATTGAAAGTACGTACAAAGAGAAGGAAGAACATGAGACAATGATTGATAAGGTGGTACTCAGGAAGGTCTATAATAAAGGTTTTATACTGAACACCTTAGACAAATATCCCAGAATTATAAAAGGCGTGTCAGTCAGTTCCGGGGCAGGTATTATTCTTTACGATATCTGGCTGTTTATCAGAAAAGGAAGATTACTGAAAAAATTCGGTATGGTCTTTTTATCTGCCGGAGCAGCCAGCAATATCTATGATCGTCTTGAAAGAGGAAAGGTGATCGACTATATTGGTGTGAAGAGCAGGAATAAGTTTCTTTCCAGGCTCACGGCTAATCTGGCGGATATGTATGTGGCACTGGGGGCAGTGCTTATAGGCTTTACGAAATAAGGGATAGGGGCTGTAAAAAAAGTCCTATAAAGAAAAATCAGCAGCCATGATAGCCACCAATCGGTGACATCATGGCTGTTCTTTATGAGACTTTTTTACAGCTCCAACTTAGATTGGCATAGTAGTCTTACTTTAATGTATTCTGCATCATCATTGCCCGAACTTTAAGAGGCAGCCCGAACAGATTTATAAATCCGTCTGCATCGTGATGGTCATAAAGGTCACCTGTCGTAAAGCTTGCCAGTGATTCGCTGTATAAAGAGTATGGTGAAGTTGTTCCTGCCTTTATAATATTGCCCTTATAAAGCTTAAACTTTACTTCTCCTGTTACATATTCCTGCGTTTTCTCCACAAATGCTTGAACAGCCTCACGAAGTGGTGTGAACCATTTTCCTTCGTATACAATCTGTGACAGTTTATTTCCCATTTCTTCTTTCATTTCGTAGGTAGCACGGTCTAAGATAAGCTCCTCTAGCTGCTGGTGTGCTTCATACAGAATTGTGCCGCCCGGAGTTTCATAAATACCCCGGGATTTCATACCTACCACCCGGTTTTCCACAATATCGCAGATGCCGATACCGTGCTTTCCTCCCAACTCATTCAGCCTGCGGATAATATCCGAAACCTTCATTTCTTCTCCATTGATACTTTTTGGAACACCCTTTTCGAAAGTCATAGTCACATATTCAGCCTCATCGGGCGCATTTTCCGGTGTAACAGTGAGGACAAGCAGATGGTCATAGTCCGGCGGTGTGGACGGATCCTCAAGCTCAAGCCCTTCATGGCTGATGTGCCACAGATTCCTGTCTCGGCTGTAGCTGTGGCTGGCATCAAAGGGAAGATTGATACCGTGTTTCTTACAGTATTCAATCTCATCTTCACGGGACTGCATAGTCCACACATCTGTCATCCTCCACGGTGCAATAATTTTAAGGTCCGGTGCCAGCGCATGGATGCCCAGCTCAAAACGTATCTGGTCATTTCCCTTTCCGGTTGCACCATGACAAATAGCTGTAGCGCCCTCTTTGCGGGCAATCTCAACAAAATGCTTTGCCATGCAGGGACGTGCCATTGAGGTGCCGAGAAGATATTTATTTTCATATACAGCGTGTGCCTGAACACATGGAACAATATATTCATCACAGAATTCATCTGTAATATCTACAATATAAAGCTTAGAGGCGCCGGATAACTTCGCCCGTTCCTCAAGACCCTCAAGCTCCTCGCCCTGACCGCAGTCGATGCAGCAGCAGATAACCTCATAATCAAAATGTTCCTTAAGCCACGGAATAATCGCGGTAGTATCTAGTCCTCCAGAATATGCTAATATAACTTTTTCTTTCATTAAAAATGTCCTCCTTATGTCAAATGTTTTTATGTAAACCAGATTAGTTTTTCAACTGCAAGCATTACTATACACCAAAATTTATAAATATGCAAGAAAAAATAGGAAAAAAGTTTTATTTATACATAATATACAAAATAAATGAATAAATACAATGCGTGAAAGGCAATTTCAATGGATTTGTGAAAGCCGTTGTGAATAGAGTGGACAGTAACCTATATAAAAGTAATGTTTAGATGAAAAATAAAGGACTTGACATATATAGAATTTCGATATATTATATAGTTAATCGATATATAGAGAATCTATATATTGTATACGGTGAAAATCATAATGATGTATGAAGTGTATCAGTTTGAAAAAGAAAGGAGAAGGAGAGATGGCAGTTGACAAAAATCTTATTTCGGGGAGTACGATGCTGCTTTTATTGAAGCTTTTGGATGGAAAGGATATGTATGGGTACGAGATGATTGAAAGTCTGCGCAAGCGTTCTGAGAATGTATTTGAGCTGAAAGCAGGAACATTATATCCGCTTTTACATGGTATGGAGGATAAGGGATATGTAACAAGCTACGAGAAGGAAGTGCTGGGAAAGACCAGGAAATATTATTCCCTTACAGATGAGGGAAAGAGGCAGCTAAAGGGAAAAGAAGCAGAATGGAGGAAATATGCAAAGGCCGTTGCCGGCGTGCTGGGAGGTGTATGTTATGGAGAGGCGTGAGTTTCTTGCAACCCTGGAGGAGCAGATTCGGACAAAACGTGCCCGCCCCATGATTAGAAAGGAAATGGAAAATCATATTGAGGATCAGAAGAAGGCATTTCTCGCTGAGGGAATGACAGGACTGGAGGCAGAGGCGGCAGCTGTGCGGGAGATGGGTGATCCGGTAGAGGCGGGTATAGCCCTTGATAGGATACACAGGCCTCGGATGGAGTGGAGTGTACTGGCAGCCGTACTTTTTATCAGTATATTAGGTTTCGCACTTCAATATGCTGTCACACTAACAGCGTATCCAGCAGGAATTTCAATACAATATGATATTTTAGACAGTGGACTGGGGAAACGTCTGGCATTTATGCTGGCGGGGATACTGCTTATGCTTGTGATTTGCTGGATAGATTATACCTTTCTTAATAAATATGCAGTTCCCTTATGGATTTTCGTAAATGTGCTGCTCATTTTATGCATTCTGAAAAGTCCGGTGATAAATGGAATACCTTACTATCTGGTTCATGTGTCCTGTCTGATGATTCCTTTTTATGTGGGAATTTTGTATCATTTCCGCGGACAGGGATTTAAGGGGCTGGTGAAAAGCGTAGGATTTTTGTGTACTCCACTTGTAATTATGCTTTCTTACTGTAGAAGTTCCGTCATATTTATAATAGGCCTTGCCGGGATGATTCTTATACATGTGGCAATATATAAGAAATGGTTTGGAGAAAGAAGGATTTTACTTTTGGGAAAGCTTTGGGGAATACTGTTTCTTACGGCAGCGGTATTTTTGAGCATTATATTTCTAAAAACTGGAGGCAGGCTTCTAGCAGATTATCAGGCAGCACGGATAGATGCATGGCTTCATCCAGAGAAATATGAGGAATTGTATTATTTTGCCCAGGAAGTGGAAAAAACAGGCAGACTTGTGAGACAGGAGGACATGCATCTCACAATCAATATGCTGCAGGAAATTAAAAATTCTTATTTCTGGCTTTTCCTTTTCAAATATCTGGGTGACGGAAAGGGGACTGCACTTACGGCCATGATACTATCCTTCTGGATATTTTTGTTTCGTATTGTAAACAGACAGAAAAATCAGTTCGGCCATATGGTGGGATTGGGATGTGTGCTTTTTTTAAGCCTTGAAACAGTGATATACGTGGGGATGAATTTCAGTGCACTTCCCCCTGGAACAATATATATGCCGTTCATATCAGAAGGAGGAGCATTTTTGTTAATTTCCTATTTTTATATGGGAATATTGCTGTCAGTGTGTAATAACAGCAGAGTGTTGGAAAAATAGAAGAAACAAATAAAACTAGAATTTATAAAAAAGACTTGCATATTATGCATATAAGATGTATAATTATGCAAGTCTTTTAAGTTTTGTGCCAACGGGACATTTCTAATGGAGGTAGTGTGATGATTAAAGCAGGTATTATTGGCGCCACCGGCTATGCAGGAGGCGAGTTAGTAAGGATATTAACGTCTCATAAGGACGCGGAGATTGTCTGGTATGGATCGAGAAGCTACATAGACCAGAAATATGCAGATATATACAGAAATATGTTTAAACTTGTTGATGCGAAATGTCTGGATGATAATCTAGAGGCGTTAGCAGATGAGGCAGATGTAATATTTACGGCAACGCCCCAGGGATACTGTTCTTCAGTTATAAGTGAGGAAATATTAGCCAAGACTAAAATCATTGATTTAAGCGCTGATTTTCGGTTTAAGGATGTAAATATCTATGAGAAATGGTATGGCATACGGCATAAAAGCCCACAGTTTATTGATGAGGCGGTATACGGGCTCTGTGAGGTAAACCGTGAGAAGATAAAAGGTACAAGACTGACAGCAAATCCGGGCTGTTATACAACCTGCTCGATTTTGACGGCCTATCCTCTAGCAAAGGAGGGGCTGATTGACATGAATACACTCATTATAGATGCAAAATCGGGAACCTCCGGTGCAGGAAGAAGTGCAAAGGTTCCAAACCTTTTCTGTGAGGTAAATGAAAATATGAAGGCTTACGGTGTTGCATCCCACAGGCATACGCCGGAGATTGAGGAACAGCTAGGGTATGCATCTGCAGAGAAGATAGTGATAAGTTTCACTCCCCACCTTGTCCCCATGAACCGTGGAATTCTGGCAACAGAATATGCAGGTTTGAAAAGAAAGGTTACCGTGCAGGAGATAAAAGAGATTTATGATGAATATTATAAGGAAGAAGCCTTCATCCGCGTACTTAAGGAGGGAACCTGTCCGGAGACAAAATGGGTGGAAGGCAGCAACTATGTGGATATTGGATTTAAGCTGGATCCCAGAACAAATCGTATCATTATGATGGGGGCTGTTGATAATCTTGTAAAGGGGGCCGCAGGTCAGGCAGTACAGAATATGAACCTTATGTTTGGGCTTCCTGAGGATGAAGGACTTAGACTTGTTCCCCTGTTTCCGTAAGTAAGGGGTAAAAGGAGATTATATCAATGTTAAGGGTAATGAAAACGGAAGATTATGACAAAGTATATGCTCTCTGGCAGAAAATCAGCGGCTTTGGCATACGCAGCATAGACGATTCAAGAGAAGGAATTGAAAGATTCCTTCTGCGCAACCCGGAAACCAGTGTTGTTGCGGAGGAGAACGGAAGAATTGTCGGCGCAATTCTTTGCGGACACGACGGCAGACGGGGCTGCCTTTACCATGTATGTGTGGATCCAGAATACCGTATGAGAGGAATTGGAAAATCTATGGTGGTTTTTGCAATGGAGGCTTTAAAAAGAGAAAACATAAATAAAGTGTCGCTGATTGCATTTACAAAAAATGATATTGGAAATACATTCTGGAAGGAAGTAGGCTGGACCAGACGGAAAGATTTGAATTATTATGACTTTACGCTAAATGAAGAGAATATCACAGCCTTCATTTAAAAGTAGAAGCAGCTATAAATTAAAATAACGAAAAATAAGGAGTATATTATGAAACAGATAAAAGGCGGAGTAACTGCACCAAAAGGATATGAGGCAGCCAGTACGGCAGCGGGAATCAAATATAAGGAGCGGACGGACATGGCATTAATTTACAGCCAGATCCCTTGTGTTGCAGCCGGTACATTTACAACAAATGTAGTAAAGGCAGCTCCGGTGAAATGGGATAAACAGGTAGTAGAAAACGGGCATATGGTGCAGGCAGTTGTGGTAAATTCGGGTATTGCAAATGCATGTACAGGAGAGGAAGGCTTAGGCTATTGTAAGGATACCGCAAAGGCCGCTGCAAAAGCACTTCATATTTCTCCAGACAGCGTTATGATGGGATCCACAGGGGTGATAGGGATGCAGCTCCCTATAGAGAAGCTGACAGCAGGAATCGAAGTTCTAGGGGGAAAGAAAAATACTTCTCTTGTAAGCGGAACAGAAGCGGCAAAAGCGATTATGACTACTGATACCTGCGAAAAGGAGCTGGCAGTGGAGATTATACTTGACGGTAAGAAGGTAACCATTGGAGGAATGGCTAAAGGCTCCGGCATGATTCACCCAAATATGTGCACTATGCTTGCATTTATCACGACAGATGCAGTTATTGGAAAGGATGCTCTTCAGAAGGCCTTAAGTGAAGATGTGGCAGATACCTATAATATGATTTCCGTAGATGGAGATACCTCAACTAATGATACAGTGCTTCTTCTTGCAAATGGTCTTGCGGGAAATGCAGAGATTATATATGGAAGCGAAGATTATAAAAAATTTGCACAGGCCCTTCATACAGTAAATGAATATCTGGCAAAGAAGATTGCAGGGGACGGGGAAGGCGCCACAGCCTTATTTGAGGTAAAGATGGAAGGCTGTGAGAGCACGGAACAGGCAAAGATACTGGCAAAGGCAGTCGTATGTTCCAATCTTACAAAAACGGCAATTGCCGGACATGATGCAAACTGGGGAAGAATCCTTTGTGCAATGGGATATTCTGGGGCACAGTTTAAACCGGAGAAGGTAGACTTGTTTTTTGAAAGCAGGGCAGGGAAAATACAGATTATCGAAAACGGAACCGCTGTAAATTACAGCGAAGAAGAGGCCGCAGAAATTCTGTCTCAGCCGGAGGTAACGGTAACTGCAGATATAAAAATGGGAGACAAGACTGCTGCTGCCTGGGGCTGTGATTTGACCCACGGCTATATAGACATTAACGCAGATTACCGAAGCTGATCCTCTGTATTTTTAGAAAATAAGGGGCTTAAAGTGCAAAACAGTCTGATAGAGCAATAGAAGAAATCGACAGAAGGGAAGTAGGACGAGATGAATAAGGATATGCAGAAATTTCTTGATAAGGCAGAGGTACTCATAGAGGCACTCCCATATATCCAACGCTTTAACCGCAGGATTATTGTGGTAAAATATGGCGGGAGCGCAATGATAGACGAAGCGTTAAAGGCTCAGGTTATACAGGATGTAACGCTTCTTAAGCTGGTAGGCTTTAAACCAATTATAGTCCATGGCGGCGGTAAGGAAATCAGCAGATGGGCCGAGAAGGCCGGAATGGAACCGGAATTTGTAAACGGCCTAAGAGTGACTGATGAGGCGACTATGGAGCTTGCGGAGATGGTGCTTGGAAAGGTGAACAAAGGACTTGTTCAGCTTGTGGAAAGCCTTGGGGTAAGGGCAATCGGAATCAGCGGAAAGGACGGAAAGCTTCTTTCTGTAAATAAAAAATACCCAGGCGGAGCAGATATTGGTTTTGTAGGGGAGATAAAGGATGTAAATGCAACTGTTCTCTATGACCTTTTGGAAAAGGATTTCCTTCCTATTGTGTGTCCTGTGGGCTTAGATGATAATTATAATACCTATAATATTAATGCAGATGACGCAGCATGTGCCATTGCAAGGGCAATGCGGGCAGAAAAGCTTGCATTTCTTACAGACATTGAAGGAGTCTATAAAGATCCGAAAGACCCGGAAACCCTCATCTCAGAGCTTACAGCTTCCGAAGCCCGCAGACTTATGCAGGACGGGTACGTAGGAGGCGGCATGCTTCCAAAGCTTCACAACTGTATTGAAGCTATTGAACACGGCGTATCCAGAGTGCATATTCTTGATGGACGGATTCCCCACTGCCTGCTCCTTGAGATATTTACAAACAAAGGAATCGGAACAGCAATCATAAACAACGGGGAACAGAGATATTATTATGGAGAATAAAAGTATGAATGAATATATGGAAATGACAGAGCAGGGACTTTTACATACCTACAACCGTTTTCCGGTTGTGCTTAATAAAGGTGAGGGAGTATATCTGTACGACACAGAAGGGAAAAAATATCTGGATTTTGCTGCAGGAATTGCGGTATGTGGCCTTGGCTATGGAAATGAGGAGCTGAACCAGGCCCTAAAGGGACAGATTGACAGTCTTATTCATACTTCTAATCTCTTTTATAACACAACCTGCGGGCAGGCGGCCGAAGCGCTGAAAAAAGTCACAGAAATGGACAGAGTATTTTTCACCAACAGCGGCACTGAGGCAATTGAGGGTGCGCTGAAAGCTGCGAGAAAGTATGCTTATAAAAAGGGGACCGGACGCTATGAGTTTATTGCAATGGAACATTCTTTCCACGGCCGCAGTATCGGTGCAGTATCGGTGACAGGAAATGAGCATTACAGAACTCCCTTTGAACCCATGCTCCCTGGTGTCAAATTTGGAGAGTTTAACAATCTGGACAGTATAAAGTCACTGGTTACTGATAAAACCTGCGCTATTATTTTAGAACCCCTTCAAGGAGAGGGAGGCATCCATATGGCAGATGCCGGATTCATGAAGGGAATCAGAGAGCTCTGTGACGAAGAGGGAATTCTTATGATCTGCGATGAGATTCAGTGCGGCATGGGAAGAACCGGTTCCATGTTTGCATGGCAGTCCTACGGTACAAAGCCGGACATCATGGCAATGGCAAAGGCAATCGGAAGCGGCGTGCCTGTGGGGGCATTTGCCATGACAGAGGATATAGCAGAATATTCTCTAAAGCCTGGGGACCATGGCACCACTTATGGCGGAAACCCCTTTGCCTGCGCGGCTGTGGTAAAGACTTTGGAGATATTTGAGCGTAACAACCTTCTTAACCATATAAAAGAAGTAGGAAGTTATCTTGAGGAAAAGCTTAAAGAGCTTAAAGAGTATTCTGGGGAAATATTAGAAAGACGGGGAACAGGGCTTATTCAGGGATTGAAAATAAAAAGGCAGGCAGGGGAGGTTATCAATCAGGCGCTTAAGGAAGGACTCATTATTATTAGTGCCAGTGATAATGTGTTAAGGCTTGTGCCGCCTCTTATTATTACCAAAGAACACGTGGATGAAATGATTAATATATTGAAAAAAATATTGTAACCGGCAGGATTCTAAGAGATGCAATTATGGCATCTCTTTTCATTATTTTATAATATAGGCATAAATAGCAGATTATTGGATATATTAACCATTAAAACAATGGAGGTATATAAATGTGATTGGTTTTTTCATTGCCCTTCTGTCCGGTGCTCTTATGAGTGTGCAGGGGGTGTTTAATACACAGGTGACAAAGACAACGGGTATGTGGGTTAGTAACGCATGGGTCCAGCTTACGGCATTTGCGGTCTGTGTAATTGCATGGTTTATTGCAGGACGTGACAATGTGATGACACTCTCAAAGGTAGAGCCAAAGTATGTACTTTTAGGCGGAGTTATTGGTGCGGGAATCACATGGACAGTTATTAAGAGTATGGAGCAGCTTGGACCCGCCAAGGCAGCACTTCTTATTGTCATTGCTCAGCTTATTGTGGCATATATTATCGAACTTTTAGGGCTTTTCGGGGTTGATAAGGAACCACTTGAGTGGAGGAAGGTAATTGGTATGGGAATTGCATTGATTGGAGTTGCAATTTTCCAGTGGAAATAGTACAATAAAATTGTCTGAGCGTAAGAGGGGTATTTGCAGTCAAAACAGACTGTAAAGGAGGATATTTATGCGAAAGACATGGTCAATGATGGAGCTCCCCGCCTTTTTTGTTACAGCACTCTTTATTGCTATTTTCGTGCTGGGGTTAAACGGATGTGGAACCCATTCAGGTGAAGGTTCAGAACTTCGGGAGGTTTCTACTCCTACAGAAGAAGAGACGTTTTCTGATGAACAGGAGGCAGTCACCAGCGGGCCGCAGAGTATTTTTGTATATGTATGCGGTGAGGTGAATACTCCCGGAGTGTATGAACTCCCGGCGGACAGCCGGGTATATGAGGCTGTTGATGCAGCTGGAGGCATAAAGGAGACTGGGGCGTATGCTTATTTAAATCAGGCGGAAAAGTTAAGCGACGGACAAAAGATCTATGTACCTTCACAGGAGGAAGCTTTGGCGCAGGGCGGAGACGGCCAGAGCACAGAGGAGCTAAGCGACGGAAGAATTAATCTGAATACAGCGTCAAAGGAGGAGCTTATGACACTTAGCGGAATCGGAGAAGTAAAGGCAGAGGCTATCTTACGGTACCGCGAGGAAAAGGGAGGCTTTACATCTGTGGAAGAACTCAAAGGGATTGAGGGAATCAAGGAAGGTGTATTTAATAAGGTAAAGGACCAGATTAAGATATAACAGGGGAGACAGATAATGAGCAAACGGGTATTAGTAGTTGATGATGAAAAATTAATTGTAAAGGGCATACGGTTCAGCCTGGAGCAGGACGGCATGGAGGTGGATGCAGCTTACGATGGAGAGGAGGCTCTTAAGCTTATAAAGGAGCATACATATGAGCTGGTTCTTCTTGATGTGATGCTTCCGAAGCTTGACGGCTTTGAGGTCTGCCGTCAGATAAGGGAGTTCTCCGATGTACCTGTGGTCATGCTGACAGCTAAGGGCGATGATATGGATAAGATTCTTGGGCTTGAATATGGTGCTGATGATTATATTACAAAGCCCTTTAACATACTTGAGGTAAAGGCAAGAATCAAAGCAATTATGAGAAGAACCGGAAAGCGCGATCATGCAAAGCCGTCAGGGAAGATGATTGTAAAGAGCGGCATGAGTATTGACTGCGAGAGCAGGCGGGTAGTGATCGATGGAAGAGAAGTGAATCTGACAGCAAAGGAATTTGATTTGATTGAGCTTCTTGCGACGAACCCCAATAAAGTATACAGCCGTGAGAATCTGCTTAATATTGTATGGGGCTACGAATATCCGGGTGATGCAAGAACAGTGGATGTGCATATAAGAAGGCTTCGGGAGAAGGTAGAAAAGAATCCCAGCGACCCGAAATATGTACATACAAAATGGGGAGTGGGTTATTATTTTAGGGGTTAGGAATTATTTCAGGAAAAGTATATTTAAGAGTCTCCGCTTTCGGCTCATCATACTCATGTTTCTTGCGGGCATGCTGCCCATGATTGTGCTGAAGGCGGTGATTCTTAACAGTTATGAGAAAAGAGCGGTAGATGTACGGACCGCTGATATACAGAATCAATGTACGATTCTATGTAACCAGCTTGGAGACTTATACGGCCAAGAGGGAGATACATCTGATATTGTCAGAACGCAGCTTGTCCAGTTGTCTAATATATATAATGGACGGGTGATGATTATCGATCATGAATTCCGTATTATAGAAGATACATATGGGATGGATGTTGGGAAAACCATTGTTTCAGGAAATGTTATCCGCTGCTTTTCAGGAGAGGGAACGAGCCGTTATGATGCAGGAAACCGTTATATTGAGGTTACCTCGCCGATTGTGGGAAAAGCATCTGAGATGACAGAAGGTGTTATGCTTGTCAGTGTATCCACGGATACAATTATTGACAGCCTTCTTGTCCTTGAAAAACGGGCGCGTACAATAGAGGTTGTGACCGGGCTTATATTACTGATTTTTGCAGTTGTGACCGGTGCAGGGGCAGTAAGGCCCTTTCGTAGGATTACAAGTTCCATTGAGGCAGTGACAGAGGGGTATGAGGATAATTACCTTCACGAAAATGCTTATGCAGAGACAGTATTTTTGTCAGAGGCTTTTAACAAAATGCTTGGAAGGCTTAAAGTGTTAGACGAATCAAGACAGGAGTTTGTGTCAAATGTCTCACACGAGCTTAAAACACCTCTTACCTCCATGAAGGTACTGGCAGACTCCCTTCTCATACAAAAGGAGGCTCCGGTGGAGCTGTATCAAGAGTTTATGGAGGATCTATCAGAGGAGATTGAGCGTGAAAATAAGATTATCAATGACCTTTTGTCTCTTGTAAAAATGGATAAGACAGCCAGCGGGCTGAATATTAAGACAGAAAATATCAATGCTCTTATGGAACGGATATTAAAGCGTCTCCGTCCTATTGCAGCCCAGCGTAATATAGAGGTTGTATTTGAAAGCTTTCGTCCTGTATCAGCCGAGGTGGATGAGGTGAAGCTTTCCCTTGCCGTCAGCAATCTTGTGGAAAATGCCATTAAATACAATAACGAAAATGGATGGGTGCATGTTTCACTAAATGCGGACCACAAATCCCTTTTTGTAGAGGTAGCCGATTCAGGAATCGGAATCAGCCCGGGGGAGACAGAGCATATTTTCGAGCGTTTTTACCGGGTGGACAAGTCACATTCAAGGGAAATCGGCGGGACAGGTCTCGGCCTGTCTATTGCAAGAAGTGCCATTGTCATGCACAGGGGAGCAATAAAGGTGTACAGTCAGCCTGGCGAAGGTACGACATTTACTGTCCGTATCCCCCTGACATATGTGTCATAGGAAGGAAGAAAAATGAAAAGGAAAAAAAGAGAACATAAAGGTTGGTGTCTGTCTCTGGTTCTTTGTATGCTGGTATGTGTATGCTTTGGATGCGGAAAGGGAAAGGAGCCGGAGGTGGGGAAAAGCCGTATCTATTATCTAGATACAGAAGAGACACAGCTTGTTGAGGAATCATATGCTCTTAAGTCAGATACAGTTGAGGGAAAAATAGAAGAGATACTTAAGCTTCTTTCAGAAGATCCGGAAGATATCGAGTGCAAAAGTGTTTTTATCAGCGGTGTAAGGGTGGAGAGCTGGGAGATTAAGGAGACAAAGCTAAGCCTTTATTTTAACGAAAAATACTATAGTCTGGACGCGCCCTCACAGCTTCTTCTTAGGGCAGCAGTGGTGCAGTCCCTGGTACAGACAGCAGGCGTGGATTATATTCGCTTTTATGTTGGCGGGAATCCTTTGACAGACGGAACAGGAAATGAAATCGGGTATATGAGGGCAGAGGATTTTGTCCAGAATGTAGGTTCAACTCTTCATTCCTACCAGACGGCAAATCTGACGTTGTATTTCTCAAACAGCGATGGTGACAGACTCTCACCAGAGCAAAAGAGCGTCCGCTATAATAGTAATATTTCTATAGAAAAGCTCATTGTAGAGCAGCTTATAAAGGGACCTGCTGCTCCTGAAAATAAGGCAGTCATACCTGCAGGTACAAAGATTCTCGGCGTTTCTGTAAGAGAAAATGTCTGCTATGTAAATTTTGATGAGGGCTATCTTGGCGTGGCAGAGCAGGTAAACCCCAAAATTGCCGTATATGCACTTGTCAATTCTATTATAGACGGCGGCGCTGCAAGCCAGGTACAGATACTGGTTAACGGGGAAACGAATATAGCTTATCAGGAAATTATAGATTTAAGCAAGCCCTTTTCAAGAGACGGAGAGCTTATTGAGGAGTAAAATATGAAGAACAGGCCATTATGCAGTGTATGTCTGTTCCTCTTTCTAGTAGTGTGTATTATAATTCAGGCCGGGAGGGGAAGCTTTATTAGGAAGCTTCATCCTTCCCTGCTTGAAGGATACGTGCCGGAGGGAGAAAAGATTCTTCTTACAGGGGAAATATATAAGAAGGAAAACAGAGATACCTGTCAAATCTTATATCTGAAACACAATTCTATTAAATATCAGGAACAATTCATAAAAGAATCTGGAATTATCCTATATGATGAAAAGAAAACAAAAGTTCATATCGGGCAGAAGGTAAAGGTAGAAGGAGAGCTCTCTTTTTTCGAGCCTGCATATAACCCGGGAAATTTTGATAACAAGCTTTATTACGAAAAACAGAATATTCATGCCAGTGTCTGGGTCGAGGTGATTAGTGTTACGGATCCGGGAAAATCAGTGCTTCTTGACGGACTATATAATCTGCGGCAGTATTTTAAAGATATTTTTGTAGAAAATATGCCAAAGGAGGATGCAGCTATTCTTACGGCTGTAATATTAGGAGAAAAAAACGGGATGGATGAAGAGCTTCGCGAGCTTTTTAAGGTCAATGGAATTGGGCACGTGCTGGCTATCTCAGGATTACATCTGTCCTTTATTGGAATCGGGATATATAAGATGATACGCAGGACTACCGGTTCATATTCGATAGGAGGCACATGCGGCATTTTATTTCTGGTGCTGTATATTCTTATGATTGGCCTTACTGTATCTGTGGTGCGGGCGTTGGTGATGTTTTTATTTCGCGTTGGTGCGGATATGACAGGACGGCATTATGATGCGTCGACGGCTCTTTCTGTAGCAGCAGTTGTGGTACTGCTGTGGAGACCTCTTAGTTTGTATGACGGAGGGTTTTGGCTGTCCTTTGGCGCGGTGTTTGCGATCCTTGCGGTGGTGCCGGTTGTGCAGGACGCATTTATAAGAGTATCATACAGTTTTCAAAAACAGAATGCATACGGCGCTGCTTTGTCTGCATATTTTGAAGGAATCCGGGAACATATGTGGCAAGGGATCTTACAGGGATTGACGGTGAGTATTGGCATTAATCTGGTCATCTTTCCGATTTTGCTTTATTATTTTTTCGAGTTTCCGCTTTATTCTTTTATTCTAAATCTCTTTGTGATCCCGCTGATGTCTGTCTTATTATTCTTAGGAATAGCAGGAAGTTTGTTTGTGCTGTGGTGTGGGCCAGTATCCTCCTTATTGTTTCTGGTATGTGGCAAAATCCTGTGGATTTATCAAATGAGCTGCAAGCTGATACTTCATCTGCCGGGAGCAAGGCTTGTGGTTGGAAGGCCGGATGTATGGCAGATTGTGGCGTATTATGGGATACTGATAATAGTTTTGTTGCTTTTGAGAGAGAAGGAAAGGCTGATAGAGCATGTGGACATGCAAAAATATGCGGTCAGCGGTTCAGATGTAAATATGCAAAAACATATGGCTGGTAAGTCAGATGCAGGTATACAGAAACGTGCGGCAAGGCTTGGACGATTTGCACTTATGCTTGGAATGATCGGTATTATTATCCTTACAAATCGATGGGGAGAACGAGGAAAACTGACGACAGTGGTTTTAGATGTAGGACAGGGAGATGGTATTTTTATGAGAGGCCCGGAGGGCGGCACATATCTGGTGGACGGAGGCAGCAGTGATGTGAAGAAAGCAGGGCAATACAGGATAGAACCGTTTCTAAAATCTCAGGGAGTCGTGGTGGTTGACTATGTGTTGATATCCCATGGCGACAGTGACCATATGAATGGTGTGGAAGAGCTGATTGAGAGGCAGGATATTGGCGTAAGGATTGGAACGTTGGTAATGCCGGTACAGGAGGTATGGGATGAGGCATTGAAGGGATTGGCAGAAAAAGCGTTAGCTAATGGTACACATATAGCTGTAATTGAACCAGGGCAGAACATTAAGGAAGGGAATATGTCGATTACATGTATACAGCCGGGGAATCCAGAGACAGAAGCTGGGAACGGGGAAGCTGAGGGACGAGATGCAGAAGAAGGATATGAACCGGGGAACGCAGCGTCTATGGTATTGGCAGTTAAGTTCGGAGAGTTTGATATGCTGCTGACCGGAGATGTAGAGGGAGAAGGTGAAGAACAGCTTACCAGACAGTTGGAAGAGCAATACCGGAACTGTACGTGGGAGATTTTGAAAGTGGCGCATCATGGATCGAAGAATTCATCGACAGAAGAATTTCTTCGACAGATTAAGCCTGTATATGCGTTTATTTCGGCGGGACAAGAAAACCGATACGGACATCCACATCAGGAAACGATAGAGAGGCTTGCAGATATTGGAAGTAAAATATATTCTACGCAGGAAAATGGAGCGATTATAGTGGAGGTTGAAGACGGGGAAACAATGAAAGTTGGGAAATAGAAAGCAGAAATAGAAGTGGATGAGAAGCGGAAGATTTCTATAGAAATGCCGCCGCTTAATTGCTATAATGTAGTTAATAATCTAAGGCAGGAAATGGCTTGAGGATGATGGAAGGAGCGTGGAAAGAGATGGAGATGCGAAAGAAAAAACTTCCGATAGGGATTGAAAATTTTGAAGAAATCAGGAAAGAAGATTTTTACTATATCGATAAAACGGGACTTATTGTCGAATTACTTCATAACTGGGGAGCGGTGAATCTGTTCACACGCCCCAGGAGATTTGGGAAATCATTGAATATGAGCATGCTTGAACACTTTTTCTCATTGGATGGAGATAAAAGTATTTTTGAAGGGCTGAAAATATCAAAAGAGACTGCGCTCTGTGAGGAATACATGGGAAAATATCCGGTTATTTCTGTTTCCCTAAAAGGGATAGATGCGCTCAATTTTGAAATGGCCTTTCGAATGGGGGCCCGGGCCGTGAGGCGGACAGCGTCAAAAGTTCAGTATCTTTTGGAAAGTGATGCGTTGAGTGAAAGTGACAAAATGGAATATCAGAGTCTTTTGGACAGTAATATGGACGAATCTACATTTTGTGACAGCTTGAGAGTGTTGTCAGAAATGTTAGAAAAGCATCATGGTACAAAAGTTATCCTGCTGATTGACGAATATGATGTCCCATTGGCAAAAGCTCATGCAAATGGATACTATGACCAGATGCTTTCTCTGATCCGAAGTCTCCTTGGAGAGGCGCTCAAAACAAATAACAGCCTGAAACTTGCAGTATTGACAGGATGCCTTCGAATTTCAAAGGAGAGTATCTTTACTGGGCTGAATAATTTGAAAGTACTGACGGTTGCAGACGAGCGTTTTGATGATTACTTTGGTTTTACGGACAAAGAAGTGAGGGAACTTCTGGAGTATTATGATGTGGTGGATCATTATGAGGAAGTAAAAAGGTGGTATGATGGCTATCAGTTTGGAAATGCATCGGTGTACTGCCCGTGGGATGTGCTGAACCATTGTGACAGGATCAGAAGCGAACCTCATGTACAGCCGGAAAACTACTGGATCAATACCAGCAGCAATGATGCAGTAAAGCGGTTTATTCAGGAATCGGCAAATGCTACTACCAAACGGGAGATTGAGCGTCTGGTAGCAGGTGAAGTCATTATGAAAGAAATTCATCAGGAACTCACATATTCGGAGATTTACCAGACGATAGATAATATCTGGAGCCTGCTTTTTACCACAGGCTATCTGACCCAGCGGGGAAAAGCAGAGGGACGGCAGATGAAATTGGCAATTCCGAATCTGGAGATTCGAGATATTTACGTGACACAGATCATGGATTTTTTTAAAGAGAATGTCCGGGAAGACGGAGATATGCTGAATCGTTTCTGTGATGCTCTGCAAAATGAAGATCCAGAAAATGTAGAGAAGATTTTCGCAGAATATTTAAGAAAGACCATCAGCATCCGGGATACAGCAGTAAGAACTGACATGAAAGAGAATTTTTACCATGGCGTTCTGCTTGGAATTTTAAGCGTGAAAAACCGATGGGGAATTTCTTCTAACCGGGAAATGGGCGAAGGATATGCGGACATTCTTGCAGAACCGGATACCGGAGATATGGGAATCATCATAGAAGTAAAATATGCACATGATGGAGATTTGGATGCCGCCTGCAAGGAAGCATTAAAGCAGATTGAGTATACCAGATATGAGGATGACCTTGCTGACGACGGGGTAGAGAACATCCTGAAATACGGGATAGCATGCTATAAAAAACGATGCAGGGTCATGTTGGGACAAAAATAATAAATCAAATAAAAATGGGAGCCTTGAAGCAAGCATGTTTCAGGGCTTTTTTGTTTTACTTGAGAATATTGACTATCAGGAATGCCGGATGTGCGTTGAACCAAGAATGACACTTTTAATATTCTGCTCTTTTACTATGACAAAACTTGTTTATAGAAGCTAGAACAGTACAGGAAGTGTACGTGTGAGGATTCAAGGTGGCACATCACGGATTAAAAATTCATTAACTGAGGATTTCCCGCGTCAGGTTCGGTCTATTTACACCTTAATATCTTAATATCGACAGAACAGAAGAATCGGCATGCATCTACACCAGGAAACAATAGAAAGACTTACAGATACTTTTAATTTTAAAGAAATATCGGACTGTATATCGAAAGATTACTATACAACGGTAAGTATTTTTTATGCAATCCACTTGATATTACCCGCTGTTGTGAATATAATAGGAATAGTGAGAAATTGGTAATTAGCTGTTTACAATTCACATTTAAACTATAGAAGAAAAGAGGAAATAAATCATGACTTACGAAGAAGTATTAAAAAATGCAAGAACCTGTGTGGGGGATATCTGCAAAGCCTGCCCGGTATGTAATGGTAAAGCCTGCGGCAGCAGAATACCCGGCCCAGGAGCAAAGGGAACGGGTACAGTAGCAGTCCAGAACTATGACGCATGGCAGAAGCTTTGTGTAAATATGGATACTATTTGTGAAAATAAACCGGCAGACCTTAAGCTTCAGCTATTCGGACAGACCTTTAAGGCACCAATCTTCGCAGGTCCGATTGGAGCAATGAAGCTTCATTATGGTGATAAATATGACGATTTGGAATACAACGACATCCTTGTATCTGCATGTGCCGCCGAGCAGATTGCGGCATTTACCGGAGATGGGACTAACCCAGCAGTAATGGAGGGCGCTGCAAAAGCCATCAAGGCAGCAGGAGGAAGAGGTATTCCGACTGTAAAACCGTGGGATGTCAATACACTGGCTCGGAAATTCACACTAGTAAAGGAAGCAGGTGCATTTGCCTGTGCAATGGATATTGATGCGGCCGGACTTCCCTTCCTTAAAAATATGACTCCTCCAGCAGGAAGCAAATCCACAGAAGAGCTTAGAGATATTATAGAGAATGCCGGCGTTCCCTTTATTTTAAAAGGAATCATGACTGTAAAGGGCGCCTTAAAGGCTAAGGAGGCAGGAGCTGCCGCTATTGTTGTATCTAACCATGGCGGCCGCGTGCTTGACCAGTGCCCGCCTACAAAAGAGGTGCTAGAAGAGATCGCAGATGCTGTAGGAAAGGATATGAAGATATTTGTAGATGGCGGTATCCGTTCTGGTGTGGATGTATTTAAGGCGCTGGCTCTTGGGGCAGACGCTGTACTAATCGGGCGTCCTTATGTGACAGCGGTATACGGCGGTGCGGCAGAAGGCGTGAAGGCTCTGACTGATAAGCTCACTGCTGAATTAGAAGATACAATGGCAATGTGCGGCGCACACAGTCTTGACGAGATTACACGAGATATGGTCAGATAGTGGATGAAAACCTTAAATGAAGATATCAAAACAGGAAATTTAAAAGGAGCCTACCTCCTATACGGCGAAGAAGCTTATCTTAAAAAGCAGTACAAGGATAGGCTTTCTAAAGCAGTTCTTAAAGAGGACGACAGGATGAATTATGCCTATTATGAGGGAAAAGGAATCAATCCGGCGGAGCTTATTGATTTGGCAGAAACTATGCCTTTTTTTGCAGAACGCAGGCTGATAGTGGTAGAGAATTCCGGATTTTTTAAAAATGCAGTCCCAGAGCTTGCAGATTATATTAAGATTATGCCAGATTCTACCTGTTTCCTATTTGTCGAAAATGAAGTGGATAAGCGCGGCCGTATATATAAAGCGGTAAAGAATAAAGGCCGTGCAGTCGAGCTTAAAAGGCAGGATGAGAAGACACTTCTTTACTGGATTGCGGGAAATGTAAAACGGGAGGGAAAGCAGATTAAGGAGCAGACGGCGAAATATCTCATTTCTAAGACAGGAGACGATATGGAAAAGCTGGTC
This sequence comes from Lachnospiraceae bacterium, assembly GCA_910575605.1. Lineage (GTDB taxonomy): Bacteria > Bacillota > Clostridia > Lachnospirales > Lachnospiraceae > CAPEBR01. Next base: position 105,478 of record CAJTEW010000007.1, on the reverse strand, counting down.
CATGAGCTTGAAAAGCTCTTTTCCTATACTCTCAATAGGACAGAGATCACGGCAGAGGATATTGATGCAGTCTGTACAGTACAGATCACGAACCAGATTTTTGATATGGTGGAATCAGTGGCCATGAAAAAGCAGAAAAAAGCCCTGGAATATTATTATGACCTCCTGGCTTTAAAGGAGCCTCCCATGCGTATATTATACCTGCTCTCCCGTCAGTTCAGGCTGCTTCTTCATGTAAAGGAGCTTCAGAAAAAAGGCTGTGACAAAGGAATGATTGCAAAGACAGCAGGCCTCCATCCTTTTGTGGCAGGAAAATACATGCAGCAGAGCAAAAGCTTTTCGGGAAGAGAGCTTAGAAAAATTATGGAGGATGCGGCAGATATTGAGGAAATGGTAAAGACAGGCCGCTTAAGCGACAGAATGAGCGTGGAGCTTTTCATTGTCAAATATAGTGCAGCATCCCAATAAAAAGATGAAGGAGAAGAACATACGTGGCAGGAACAGATCAGAGTAAAATTAGAAATTTTTGTATCATTGCCCATATTGACCACGGAAAGTCAACACTGGCGGACCGTATTATAGAGATGACAGGTCTTCTTACAAGCCGTGAAATGCAGTCCCAGGTGCTTGATAATATGGAGCTTGAAAGAGAGCGGGGTATTACGATTAAGGCCCAGGCAGTGCGTATCGTATATAAGGCAGAGGACGGAGAGGAATACATTTTTAATCTTATAGATACTCCGGGCCATGTGGATTTTAATTATGAGGTATCAAGAAGCCTTGCAGCCTGTGACGGGGCCATACTTGTTGTGGATGCTGCCCAGGGTGTGGAGGCCCAGACACTGGCAAACGTATATCTGGCACTTGACCATGATTTGGATGTGATGCCGGTTATTAACAAAATAGATTTGCCAAGTGCAGAGCCGGAGCGTGTTATTGAGGAAATTGAGGATATTATTGGAATTGAGGCGCAGGATGCACCCCGGATATCTGCAAAAACAGGTATGAATATAGAAGAAGTTTTGAAGCAGGTAGTGGAAAAAATACCGGCACCCGGCGGAGATGCAGACGCACCTCTTCAGGCGCTTATTTTTGATTCCATCTATGACTCCTATAAGGGGGTTATTGTTTTCTGCCGGATTAAAGAAGGCACGGTAAAGAAAGGAACTCCTATTCTTATGATGGCAACCGGTGCAAAAGCGGAGGTTGTAGAGGTAGGCTATTTCGGGGCCGGACAGTTCATTCCATGTGAGGAACTCACAGCTGGAATGGTAGGCTATATTACTGCCAGTCTTAAAAATGTAAAGGATACCCGGGTGGGTGATACGATTACGAATGCCCTAAAGCCCTGCGATAAGCCTCTTCCAGGCTACAAGAAGGTAAACCCTATGGTATACTGCGGCATGTACCCTGCAGACGGGGCAAAATATCCGGACCTTCGGGATGCACTGGAAAAGCTAAAGCTTAATGATGCTTCCCTTCATTTTGAGCCGGAGACATCTATTGCTCTTGGCTTTGGTTTTCGGTGTGGTTTTTTAGGACTTCTGCATCTAGAGATAATTCAGGAACGCTTGGAAAGAGAATACAATCTGGATCTGGTCACAACAGCTCCAGGTGTTATCTATAAGGTGTACAAGACAAACGGTGAAGTAATAGAGCTTACCAATCCGTCAAATCTTCCGGACCCTTCTGAGATTGATTACATGGAGGAGCCTATTGTAAAGGCTGAAATCATGGTAACCTCCGAATTTATCGGAGCTATTATGGATTTGTGTCAGGAACGGCGCGGCATGTACGAGGGAATGGAGTATATTGAAGAAACTCGGGCAGTCCTTCATTACAAGCTGCCCCTCAATGAGATTATATATGATTTCTTTGATGCCTTAAAGTCTCGTTCGAGAGGCTATGCTTCCTTTGACTATGAGATGGCAGGCTACGAGCAGTCAGAACTTGTGAAGCTTGATATTTTGATTAATAAGGAAGAGGTTGACGCATTGTCCTTTATTGTACATGCAGGAACAGCGTATGAGCGGGGAAGGAAGATGTGCGAGAAGTTAAAAGAGGAGATTCCAAGACAGCTTTTTGAAATTCCCATTCAGGCGGCTGTTGGAAGTAAGATAATTGCCCGTGAGACTGTAAAAGCAATGAGAAAAGATGTCCTTGCAAAATGCTACGGCGGTGATATTACCCGTAAGAAGAAGCTTCTGGAAAAGCAGAAAGAAGGAAAGAAGCGCATGCGTCAGGTGGGAAATGTAGAGATACCGCAAAAAGCATTTATGAGTGTCTTGAAGCTGGATGATAAATAATGAAACTATTAGAATTATATATTCATATTCCATTTTGTATCAAAAAATGTAAATACTGTGATTTCCTGTCCGCTCCTGCCAGTGAAAGGGAGCGGGCAGAATATGTAGAGGGCCTTTGCAGAAAAATCCGCTCATATACGGAGCTTGCGAAGGCTTATTGTGTTACCACTATTTTTGTGGGCGGCGGCACCCCATCTATACTTGAGGCAGAACAGATGAGGCGTATATTTACAGCCATAAAAGAGACCTTTCAGATAGGAGCCTATAAAGGGGGCCCCATTGAGACGACCATAGAGATGAATCCTGGGACAGTGACAAAAGAAAAGCTGGCCGCTTACAAGGAAATCGGAATCAACCGCCTAAGTATTGGTCTTCAGTCAGCAGACAACAGAGAGCTTAAAGCACTGGGACGTATTCATACATATGAAGAATTTCTTGACTCTTATTATATGGCAAGAGAGGCTGGCTTCAAAAATATCAATATAGATTTGATGTCAGCGATTCCAAATCAGACAAGAGAAAGCTATGAGAAGACACTGCGGGTGGCAGCAGAGCTTGGTCCTGAACACATTTCCGCATACAGTCTTATGATTGAAGAAGGCACTCCGTTTTTTGAGCTGTATGGAGAAGGAAGAAACCCCTTATGTATCCCCGATGAAGAAACCGAACGGCTGATGTATGAGGATACAAAGCAAATCTTGAAGGAATACGGCTATCACCGATACGAAATATCCAACTATGCAAAACAAGGCTTCGAATGCCGCCACAATCTCGGCTATTGGGAACGTACAGAATACTTGGGAATTGGTACGGGAGCGGCATCCCTTATAGATAACAGGCGTTTTATAGAAGATGGAGTACCCGAGATATTAAGCAGAGAAGACCAGATGGCAGAATACATGTTTTTGGGACTGCGGAAAATGGAAGGAGTATCAAAACAGAGATTTAAGCAAGAGTTTGGAAGCAATATGGAAGAAATATTTGGTGAAGTAATAGAGGATATGAAAGAAAAAGGGCTTCTGGAAGAAAAAGGAGATTATGTGAGGCTGACAGGGCGGGGTATAGATATCAGCAATTATGTGATGAGTGGCTTTTTGGGGACGGTGTAAAATGAAAAAGTGCCTGTCCCCACCCCGGTTGGGGACAGGCACTTTTTCATTTTACACCGTCCCCAGCCGGCTACATCCGAAACACAATCCCAATAACAGCCCCTGCCGCAATCCACACAAGAGGGTGCAATTTTTTCAGCTGCTTTACCTGCAAAAGCCCAAAAGCCCCAAGGCAGATAAACAGACTGGTATAGTCCACCTGCGTCACTCCGCCAGTAGTAGAAATGAGTGCAATCTTAAGAAGCTCCCACACAGCATACCCAATAAGGGCCGCTACAGTAGGGCGGATTCCATAAAATACAGCCTTTACTGTAGGATTTTCGCTGAAATTTTCTAGAAATTTAGCTATGAGAACAATAATAATCAGTGCCGGTGCTGTCAAAGACAGTGTAGCTACAATAGCCCCGGGAACCCCGGCAGCATTATAGCCTGCGTAGGTTGCCATATTGATCCCCACAGGCCCGGGAGTGCTTTCGCTGATTGCCACCATATTTGCAAGCTCGCTTGCAGTGTACCAGTCATATCTTGTAGTAAGGTCCATAAGAAATGGAAGGGTTGCCATGCCCCCGCCGATAGAAAACAGACCAATCTTAAAAAATTCGATTGCTAATGTCAGATAAATCATGCTTCTTTCCTCCCTCCGAACTTTTTCGCGCATACACCGATGATTCCTGCCAGGACAATAATTACGGCAGTCGGAATCGGTGTAAAGCAGGCAAGAATAAATCCTCCTGCAAAAAGCCCGCCGCCCAGCTTATCCACAATTCCTTTTTTTGCCATTGTAAATACAGTATTCATCATCAGGGCACATACTACTACACGGATTCCTGCAAGGGCGTGAACGACCACAGGCAGATCAATAAAATTTTTCAAGATAGAGGCAATAAGGCAGATAATAATAATAGACGGAGAAACAACGCCCAGTGTTCCGAAAACCCCTCCAATAAAGCCCGCCTGCTTATAGCCTACATAAGTAGCAGTATTTACAGCAATAATTCCCGGCGTACACTGTCCGATGGCGTACATGTCAAGAATTTCTTCCTCTGTACACCATTTCCTGTCCGAGACCACCTCCCTTTGTAGCATGGGAAGCATGGCAAGCCCCCCGCCGAAGGTCAGGCCGCCAATTTTAAAAAAGCTTACATATAATTCACCTAATTTTCGTATACTCATCATTTAAACTTCTCCTTAATCTATAATAATTTTGCCATAATAGCCGCATAGATTTCTTGATTTTTTTTCTGCCAGCTGCCTGCAACAGACTCCGCCTCTGATCTGGAGGGAACAGTCAGGGTAAGCTCGATTAGAGGTGCATCGTGCTCAATTACCTGGCAGCATACAGAGTATTCCCCGTTGGAGTTTCTGTAGTAGTTAGATTTTACAGCGACTTCATTCTTAAGCTCATAGTTTTTCTGACTGAGAAAGGTATCGATATCCTTCTGGATTTCCCTGGAAATATCGTTTTTGAAAAAACGAAGCGTCTCAGCCCCATCTTCTGTTAAATGATAAAATGTACGGCTCCTGGTAGATTCCTCTCTGATAAATCCAGATTCAATCAGCTCTGCTATTGCCTGCTGTAATTTGAAATATGTCGTATAACCCTCATCCAGAACAAATTCTGAAATCTGGGAATTGGTGAGAGGAAAGTCAACCTTATTCAACATATAAAGAATAATCAGCTTGTATAGCTTAAAAGCTTCTGTCATAGTCACAGCTCCTTTCCCTGCCAGATATCATGTCTTTTAAAATAAGAATTTAACTGGTTTAAAACAAAACGCTTATTGCCGCTCCAGACAGGTGCAATAAGAAGATCCTTCGGACCGTCACCTGTAAGCCGGTGAATCACAATATCCTGTCTAAGATTACTGATACATAATCCAAGAAGTGAAAAATATTCCTCCATGGATAAGATGTGAAACGGATGCAGCTTGTAATAGCCTGCAAGGTCTGTATCCTTTAATATATGTAATAACTGCAGCTTTACTCCCTGGATGTCCATTCGGTTTAGGTAATATATAGTATCAAGAATCATTCTTTCATCCTCTCCCGGAAGTCCGAGAATGGTATGAGTGATAACCGATATACCGCATTTCCTAAGCTCAGCCACTGCCTCCTCGAAAACAGGAAGCGCATATCCACGGCGGAGAAACTCCGCCGTTGAATCATGCATAGTCTGGAGTCCCAGCTCTACCCATACAGGCTTTATATGATTAAGCTCATCAAGCAGCCTGATAACCTCTCTGCCAAGGCAGTCCGGCCTGGTAGCAATAGACAGAATTCGAACGTCAGGATGCATAATGGCTTCTGTAAAAATCTTTCTCAGATATGGAAGGGGTGCATAGGTATTCGTATATGCTTGAAAGTATGCAATATAAGCGTTTCCGGTCTGCTTCCTTTGGACAAGCTTCTTTCCCTCTTCAATCTGCTTTGAAATTGTAAAAGAAGCATCCGCTGCAAAGTCGCCGGAACCTCCCCTGCTGCAGAAAATACATCCCCGCTTTCCCAGAGTACCGTCCCGATTCGGGCAGGTCATACCGCCGTTTAAGGAAATTTTATACAGCTTTTCTCCGTAAGACTGTTTTAAAAAATAATCGAGACAATAGTATCGTTTTTCACCCCAGTATAAAGCCATAGCAGTTACATCCCCATGCCAGTTGAAATTCACTGCATATAATCATACCATTCAGGAGAAAGCAAATCAAGATGAAATCCCTGATTAATAAACGTTGTATTAATAGATTGTTACTATGAACGAAGTGAACAGTAAGTTCCTAAAATGTATTATATGAATATTATAAAAGTATACAAGAAGATTAGTTTATTAAGGAGGATTATAATTGGAAGCTCAGTTAGTATGGAAAGACGAGTACAATATTGGTGTAGATATTATTGATAAAGAGCATAGAAGACTTTTTAAAATTATTAATAAATTATTCAGTTTTACCGATGAAAAAAGCAAAAGCCAGTGGGCGTGCCAGGAGGGAATTAAATTCTTTAAGGAACATGCAGCGAAGCATTTTATAGAGGAAGAGGAATACATGAAATCTATCAGTTATGAAAGACTTGATATCCACAAGCGTATTCATCAAGAATTTCGGGAAAGAACACTTCCGGCGCTTGAAGAAGAGCTGGAGCGGACAGAGTACAGTCCGAATTCAGTAGGGCATTTTCTGGGTGTCTGTGCCGGATGGCTGATAGGTCATACGTTGATGGAGGACCGTGCAATTACAGGGAGAGGAAAAAACAGGTGGATGGCCCTTCTTCCAGGGAAGGAGCAGGAGGCTGTAAAAGAGGTTATTCTTCAGCTGATGTACGATTTATTTCATCTGGAATCATATGTAATTAGTGAGGCATATGGAGGAGAAAAATTCGGAAAAGGAATATATCAGCGTTTAATCTATGGCTCCGGGCAAGGAAGAGAAGAGTGTGAAATATTTCTAGTTTTTGAGGAAAAGCTATTAATCAATACAGTGGGAAAAGCTATGGGAATTAAGACAAATAAGCTTGACACCTTGTTAATGAATGCAGCGAGATATATGGCTCGTAACTTTGTGGAGCATGTCAGGGTGCATCTGCCGGATATGGAAGGTTATGAGTTAAAGGAAGAAAACCTTCTTACCTATGAGCAGTTCCAGGAGGTGTTTGAAAATGAAAAATTACAGGTGAGCCTGCTTATTGATACAGGAGAAGGATATTTTGCATATTGTACAAGTGCACGAAATGTACTGAAAAAGGTAGAGGCAGCGCCTATCAATACGGATAACGCTATGGCTGAGGTTGAGAAATATCTTATGGCAAGGGAGACCTATCTGAGACCGAAGATACTTGTGGTGGATGATTCCAGTACAGTGCGCCAGGGAATCAAGAGGCTGCTTTCAGGGGATTACGATGTAACTCTCGTACCGTCTGGAACAGCGGCAATTCGGAGCATTATTCTAGATAAGCCGGATTTGGTTCTTTTGGACTATGAGATGCCGGTCTGTGACGGAAAACAGGTGTTGGAAATGATCCGTTCAGAGGAGGCGCTTGCAGATGTTCCAGTTATTTTTCTGACAGGAAGGACAGATCCAGAGACCGTTAAGAAATTAATCGCTTTGAAACCAGACGGATATCTGGCAAAATATTTAAAGCCGGCAGAAATCAAACAGAAAATAGATGCTTACTTTAAAAATAAAAATTTGAGCCAGGGGGGAGCCTGAAGATTTTAAAGGAGCCTGCTATTACAATTTGGGTGATAATTTTTTGCAGAAGCGAGTATGCATCAATTACGATGCATACTCGCGTATCCATTAGTTGACAATATATGGACAATCCTTGCCTGAAAGTACATCAATCAAGTTCTGAATAGCAGAACCTGCCATATTCATGGCTGCTTCCTGGGTGTGGGCGCCAGTATGCGGAGTAACCACAACATTATCCAGCTCAAACAAGGGTGAATTCTTGGGGGGTTCTGCTTCAAAAGCATCTAGCCCCAGACCGCCAAGATGACCTGACTGCAGTGCTTCAAAGACTGCATCTTCGTCAATAATTCCTCCTCGGGAAGTATTAACCAAAATTGCTTCTGGTTTCATTTTTGAAATTACTTCTTTGCTGATAATATGTCGTGTCTGTTTATTTAGAGGCAGGTGAAGGCTTAGGACATCAGCATGCTGTATAACATCTTCGAAGGAGCATATCTCGATTTTATGTTTCTTACAATATGTAGTGTCGATATAAGGATCGTAAGAAATGATATTCATGTGAAATCCCTGCCCGCACATTGCCACTACTTTTCCAACCGCGCCCAGTCCGATAATGCCAAGCGTCTTTCCTTTTAATTCTACCCCGGTGGAACGAATCCACTCCCCTTTGCGGGTTTTTGCATCCAGATAAGGGATTTTCCGGGCAAGTGATAAAATGAGGGCAAAAGCCAGCTCCCCTACTGCCTGGGCATTAACGCCTGGAGTGTTAGTTACAGGGATTCCCATTTTTTTTGCCGTGTCAATATCTACGCGGTCGTAGCCGGCTCCATAGCGGGAGATGACCTTGAGCCTTGGGCAGGATTTGATAACCTTTTCTGTCACAAAATCAAGTCCGGCTATATATCCGTCACAGTCATGGAGGAGCGGAATCAGTTCTTCTTCCGTAAGCGGCCGTCCGCTTGTGTTAAATATCAAATCATCGGAAAATGCCCGAAGGCGCTCCAGCATTTGCTCATTTTTCCCGGGCTGCAAGGAAGTGGGTGTTACTAATATTTTCATAAAGATACTCCATTCTGCCGCCAAAACGGGCGGCGCATTTTAGCTACTTTGTAAGCTTTACAGCTTCGCAGGTGAGATGGATGATTTCATTAAATTGATGTTCTTTTATATATGTATCCTTCACCATCCAGCTTCCGCCGCAGGCAATTACTTTTTCACATTTCAGGTAATCACGTATATTTGATGCATTGATTCCTCCTGTGGGCATAAACCGTACAGATGGAAAAGGCGCAGACAAGGCATTGATTGTATCCAGTCCTCCATATTGCTTTGCGGGGAAAAACTTTACAATATCAAGATTGTATTCAAGTGCGCCCATAATTTCGGTAGGGGTGCAGATGCCTGGAAACATAAGAATGTGGCTGTCAATTGCATACTCGGTTACTTTTTTTGAGAATCCCGGGGTTACAAGAAATTTTGCCCCAGCGTCTACGGCACGTTTTGCCTGCTCGGTATTCACGATTGTGCCTGCCCCTATAAGCATATCGGGAAACGCTTTCGATGCACGGCGGATAGATTCTTCTGCAGCTTCGGTGCGGAAAGTAATCTCAGCAACAGGAAGGCCTCCTTCACATAATGCTTCGCATAAGGGAAGAGAATCCTGGGCATTATCAAGCTTTACAACGGGGACAATTTTCCTGCTTTCAATCAGTTTCAGTATATTTTTTTGCGCTGACACAGTATGTCACTCCTTTTCTATGATTTTTCATTTGATATTCTATTACTTGTAGTTATCAGGAATTTACAACTTTCCTGGCAATTTCACTTAACCTGCCTAACATGCTGTCTGTGATCTCTATATGGAACACTTCTGCAATAACCTGGGTCCAGCCGTGTATAAAATAAATCCATCCGTCTTCTATATGTAGATTTTTCTTTTCAGCCTGTTTTTCAGCCTGTTCTTTAAAAAGCAGGCTGCCTCGGTAATTGATTTCCCATATCAGGCTGTCCTTCGGAAAAGAACAGGCATCAGTCAGCGGGGAGCCAGGAGCATCCTTTCCCAATCCGGTTGCATTGACGATCAGAGAATGAGGTTTTAAAGACTGCAGAGTGGCATCATTGTCTGCTGGAGCAGGATTATGGACAAATTCAAATTTAATTCTCGGATTCCCAGATTCCAATATTTTTTTTGCTGATTCCAGACGCGGCCGGCTTCGATTGGCAATTATAATTTTTTTCGGAATATTGCTGCCAAACTTATCCTGGCCAAGGTAGATACTCATCGCAAGGCTGCTTCCGCCGGCGCCTAAAAGGAGAACATCACCGCCGTAGGTGCGCCAGTAATTTTGAGGAACAAAATTTTCAAGGGCAAGTCCGCTGGATATCGGATCTTTGGCATGGGCGCAGTATTGACCGCCTGCTTTAGAGATAGAGGAGACCTCTCCAAGCTGCTTTGCATACGGATCTATATAATCAAATAAATCCTTACATGAATTGTAGAGATCAATCTTATGCGTGGTAACTAATGCGCCAAGAGATAGAGGGTCATTTTTGATAAATTCTACTGCTTTACGGTATTCAAAAGCCGGAGAGTGGGGAGCAAAATCAATTCCCTTAATAACAGTATTTTCCAGTTTCAGAGCTTCTGCCCATGCGGGAAACACTTTCATGATTGATGAACTGGCAGTTGTTACACCAATAAAATAAATCGTAGGCTGTGTTGCTTTTTCATAGTAAAACATCGCATATCCTCCTGATTGTTGTATTGTATTTAGATAATAATATTGTAATGTAATAACATAATGGGTTAAAAATAAGAAGGTATAGGATGAATGAAATAATAAAAAGATAAATTAATTATAATCTCGACCGTTCAGATAAATTCCATATTCGTATCTGTCAGCGATAATTTTAGAAAGACAGTATTCAAATGGGCCAGATTCGGTGTAGGAGAGCCGTTTACTGACTAATAGGGCAGAACCAAGGGGGATCTGCAGTATCTGCGAATCAATAAAATCTGCACAGGCAGCACTAATTTTATCAGTTGCATTTTTGATGACCAGACCGTAATTAGTTTCCAGAAATTTATAGAGGCTTATGAAAGTGCCGCTATACTTTTCCAAATCGGGAAAAAGGGAGCGGATGAGATAAGTCTCCATAATACAAATAGGTTCTTTATTTGCACACTGCACGCGCTGTACATGGTAAACATTTTCATCTGTACTGATATTCAACAGAGGAGCAATAGCCGGAGGAACCTGTACCAGCTGGATGCACATCCCCTGTGTAGTGACGGTATATCCCTTTTTAATCAGTGTTTCGGTAAAGGAAGTTACACTATTAAGCTTTTGCAGTGTAGAAATATTTTGCACCTCTGTGCCGCGTCCCTGACGAACAATTACAAAACCTTCGGAAGCAAGGAGTTTGACTGCCTTTCGGATTGTTGTCCTGCTTGTGGAATAGATTTCCTCTAACTGTGGTTCTGTCGGAAGAAATGTGCCTGGTTCATAGACTTTATCTTTGATTGCCTGTTTTATACCATTATAAACTGTCTTGTACATGGGTATTGATGCCATAACTATCACCTGTCATAACAAAAACATTACTAAATGCTAAGGACCCTTTTGGACGAATATCCTTTTGGTTACAATACTAAAATAAATCATTAAGCTGAAAAAGTCAATAGTATTTTGAAGGAAACATTACAAAAAAAAGATATGAATTTTCGGGTTGAATACAGAAAGGTTATTATAAAAGAGGGATTCATACTTTTTCTACACTTTTAGAATACACAATAATTTCAAATTGATTTTTATCACCCCGATAACGGGCAAGGGAATATTCTACTGGCCTTTGTGCTTCTGTGTATCCTATAGAAGTAAAAAACTGTATTGGCTCCCCGACGGCGAGCCCTAAATAGCGGCTGTCCTCCTCTGTAGCCCCCACAGCCTCCACTAGTCTATGAACGTGGTGGATGCGGGAAGAGGGCTTCTGCCCAAGTACAGAATACAGGGAGACCTTGGAAAAGTCATGAATGCCAAGGTCCGGACATGCATCGCAGGGGAGGAATGTTTTTACCAATACAATGGGGTCTCCATCGGCAAAACGAAGACGATGGAGAAAGAATACTTTTGTACCGGGAAGGATATCAAGGTGCTCTGCAGTCTGTTCGTCTGCCTCTGTTACCTGAAAGTCTAACAGATGTGTGGACGGAGTTCTGCCGGATTGCCGAATTTGTTCATTAAACGGCTCAAGATATTGAATAAAAGCCTGATTAACCTTTGGAAAGGTCACAAAAGTTCCTTTACTTTTGATTCTGTAAAGCCAGCCTTCCTGCACCAGCTCAGTAACTGCCTGTCTGACTGTTGTACGGCTGATAGAAAAAATATCGCTGAATTCCTTTTCTGTAGGTATCATGCTGTTTTCTTCATAATTTCCCTTTTTTATCTCAGAAATAATGAGTTCCTTCAATTGGTAATATAGAGGTATAGGAACATTTTTGTCTAATTGTGCACTATAAAATGACATCTGTATTCTCCTGCCTGGCGAAAGGCCGTCTGCCTTTTGCTGTAGAATGGGATCGTTATTATGATTCCAATTATAGTACACAAAACTGGGAGGAACAATAATATTTTGCTAAAAAAAGTCAAATTTTTCCAGTAAACAGAACAAAAAAGAAACGAAGAGGATATGTAAATTGAAAATCGCTAAATAAATACCTTTAATCATCTGAATATTATGAAAATTATACAAATTATTGTCGAAAAATATAGTAATAATAGCAGAAAAGTAAATATTAAGTTGACAAATATAAAAAAAGTGCTTATGATAAATTCATAAAAGATAATGACGTTATTAAAATATATGAAAACATTACTAAATATTGGTATGAAAAAGGTATAGGGAAAAGGAGGCAAAGACAATTATTTCGAAATATGATTAAGAAGGAGAGGTGGATATGAAAAAGACGATAACAGTGGTTGGGCATTATGGAATGTCTCTGTTAATGGATGTGGGACATTTTCCGGCTGTCGGCGAGACGGTGGAAGGTCTTGGACTGGAGACAGAGCCTGGGGGCAAGGGGTATAATCAGGCAATTGCTGCAAGCCGTCTGGGAGCAGATGTCAACTTTATTACGGCAGTAGGAGGAGATGATTTTGGAGGCCGGTGTGAGTCAGACTTAATTTCTGAAAAAGTAGGAGGGAGATATATTATACAGTTTCCAGACCTTAAAACAGCCTGTGCATTTGTTATTAACAATGAAGAGGGAAAAAGTGAAGTATATGTTTATCCTGGAGCTATACGGCATGTAACTTCGGAGCATATCAGGAGGTATACTTCTGTTATCCAGGAAAGTTCACTTATGCTGTTACAAAATGAAGTGACTACCGAGGCACTTTCCGAAGTAATGAAGATTGCAGGAAGGGCAGGAATAGAAATTATATACAATCCGGCCCCGGCACGGAAGATTCCTCCAGAGCTGTTTCCATACATTACAATACTCACACCAAATGAGACAGAAGCAGCTATATTAGCCGGGATGGATCCTGAAAGGCCGCTGGACGTAGACAAGGCACTTGATATACTGCATGGGTTTGGTGCAGCTAATGTAATCATTACGATGGGCGGACAAGGTTCTATCGTTTCCGGGAATGAAGGAAGATTCCATGTGGGAGCACTTAAGGGAAAGGTAATCAATACCACGGGCGCAGGTGACTGCTACAATGCAGCGCTGTCCGTTAAATACCTGGAAGCTCATAGCATAATAGAAGCGGCGGAATACGCAGCCATTGCTGCAGGGATGCAGGTAATGATGCCGGGGGTTATTGCGAATATGCCGTACAAGGACGAGGTGGATGAGGTCTTTAGAAAAGTAAAGGGCACAATGATTTCCGATTTGTAATATTTTCAATAAAACTAAGGAGGTGGCAGTAACAATGAAATTTTATAATTCAGGGGCAGACATCCATGTGCCAGACGGGGCAGCAGAAGAAGAGGCACTGGCGCGCACTACGTATATGAGTATAGCTGCGCATCAGGATGACTGCGAGATTATGGCATACCATGCCATTGCTAAGTGCTATGGCGCAGAAGATGATTGGTATACTGCGGTAGTGCTGACTGACGGAGGAGGTTCGCCCCGTTCAGGCGAATATGCGGACTATACCAACGAGCAGATTCATGTCAAACGCTCTCAGGAACAAAGAGATGCTGCAGATGTAGGAGGATACGGGGCAGTTGTGCAGCTTGCGTATTCCAGTGAGGACGTCCGTACAGCTAAAAGAGACATAATTGAAGAGGAGCTGGCAGAGCTCATTAAAAAAGCAAGGCCAAAATATATGTTTATTCACAATCCGGCAGACCGTCACGAGACCCATCTTGGGGCATGCCTGCGTGCGATAGGGGCGCTCAGAAAGCTTCCACCTCAGATGAGGCCCAAAAAAGTTTATGGCATGGAAGTATGGCGTTCTTTAGACTGGCTGAGCGAAAAGGACAGGCTTGTTTTTGATACCTCAATGCATTCCGAGATTGAATCGGGTGTTATTACAGCATTTGAATCTCAGTGTACTCCGCTTAAAAGATTTGACCTGGCTGCTATCGGCAGACGCCTGGGGAATGCTACATTTCAGGCTCCCCGTGACAATGATGTGACAAATTCATGCAATATCGGGGTAGACTTAACGCCATTGATTGAAAATCCCAGGTTAGATATAGAAGAATTTACATTAAAGCTGATACTTAATTTCTATGAGGAAGCAAAAGAACTTTTAGAGCGTTTTACGAGGTGACATAGATGAGGCTGATTGTTACAGAGAGCTACGAGCAGAGTGCTTATCTATCTGCACAGATGATACTGGATGTTATAAGAGAAAAAGCGGATGCACTGGTGGGCCTGGCAACGGGGACGACGCCGTTATCGGTATACAGATATATGACAGAGGCAGTACAGCAGAAAAAGGCAGATTTTGGAAAGGTAAGGACGATTAATTTAGATGAGTATATCGGGCTTAGCGGAGAGGATCCGAATTCTTACCTGTATTTTATGAGAAAGCATCTGCTGGATGCATGTCAGATACCATCAGAAAGGATCATGATTCCCAATGGTATGGCAGATGTACAGGAAGAGATTTATAGAATGAACCTGTTTGCTGATGCGAACCCAATAGATGTACAGCTTTTAAGTGTGGGTGTAAATGGCCATATCGGATTTAATGAGCCTTCGGACGTATTTTATGACAGATATCATGCAGTGAAGCTTGCACAAAAAACAAGAGAAAGCAATTCGCGTCTTTTCTCATCCGTAGAGGAAGTCCCCACAGAGGCAATTACTATGGGCGCTGGAGGAATTATGCGGGCAAAGAAAATTGTGTTCCTTGCCACAGGGGATGAAAAGCTGGATGCTATGAAGAAAATACTAGAGGACGGGGAGGTGACGCCAGACTGCCAGGGAACTATTTTAAAATTCCATCAGGACTGTACAATCTTTCTTGATCAAGCTTTGGCAGAACATATCAGGCCTGCGTCCTATGTAGAAGTCAAAAGAGCGCGATAGGGACTTTCGAACAGGCAGGAAAAATATTACTAAGAAAAGGAGATACTTCTTATGATAAAGATGGCAATTGTTGGTGCAGGCTTGTGGGCCAATGAGCATGCAAGGATATTTTCGGAGATGAAGGATGCCGAATGTGTGGCAATCTGTGATGTGGACAGGAAACGTGCGGATGAGTTCGCAGCCAGAAACCATATTCCCCAGGTCTATTATAATCACAGAGAAATGTTTGAAAAATCAGGATGTGATGCGGTTTCTATTGTAACTCCGGATTTTCTGCATACACATATTGCGGTAGATGCGGCGAATGCAGGGAAGCATATGCTGATTGAAAAACCGCTGGCGACAACAAAAGAGGATGTTTTTACGATTTTGGAGGCTGCAGCGAAGAACCATGTACGTATCATGGTTGATATGCATAACCGTTTTTCACCGCCTTTTAATAATGCAAAATATATTGTAAACAGCGGACGGTTTGGCAGACCGGTAAATGCATATTTCCGCTTGAATGATGTCCGTTCTGTTGCAACAGATATGTTGTCATGGGCGTCAAAATCCTCGATTTTGTGGTTTCTCGGAAGCCACTGTCTGGATACACTTAGCTGGATAGTGGACAGCAGGGTGAAAGAGGTTTATGCTCTTTCCTCCAGAGGTGTTCTGGATGCTGCCGGAGTGGATGCTGTAGATGTATATTTAAGCAGCCTTGTATTTGAAAATGGTGTTATTGCCCAGATGGAGAACGGCTGGATTACTCCTAATGGAAACCCCTGCGTAAATGACATTAAATTTACCTGTGTATGTGAAAGTGGAAAAATTGATATTGATGCGTCGAATAATAACCTATTAAAGATAACAAGTGATGAACGGATGGATACCGGTGACTGTATCGTATCAAATCAGATTTTTGGACATCATAAAGGCTTTGCTTATGAAAGTATCCGTAGCTTCATTCAGAAATTAGAGTCTGGTGAGGAATTCTATATTTCTCTTGAGGATTGTGCAAATGTATGTTTGACGCTTTTGGATATTATGGAATCGGCACGAACAGGGAAGGTTATTACATGTAAACATATATAAATAAAGAGAAGAGAAGCTTTTTACACACACCTGTGTTACAAAGATGAATTTATATAAAGAAAAATATATAACTGGGAGGTATGAAAATGAAGAAAAATTTAGGACGGATTTTGGCAGCTTTAATGGTATCTGTATTTTGTATAGGGATGTTTGCAGGCTGTGGAGCAGATAACAGCGGGACTGAAACAGAAGATAAAGAACAGCAGACAGAAGATAACAGCAAGGCAGAAGAAAAGGAATATTATAAAGTCGGTTATGCTGCAATTACAATGGATGGTGATTTTTTTGTAACTCTTGCAGATGCTCTTGCACAGGGGTGTGCGGATCAAGGACTGATTGAAAAAGCGGATGATATGGTTGTTCTTGATGCAGCATGGGATACTGCGGCAGAAGTGGAAAATATGGATACATTTATTGCACAGGGATATGATGTAGTATTTATAGATACTACAAATCCGGACACAATGATTCCGCTTATTGACCAGGCAACAGAAGCAGGGATTACAGTAATCTGCGTAGACTCCTACGTATCAGAATGCAGCCGTGTAACAGTAGTTTATGGTGATAATAAGGGAAATGGTTTTGCAGCAGGTAAGACTTACGCAGAGGCAAAAGGTGATGACTTTGAAATTTACTCCATCATGCTGTCTGGTATTAAAGGAAATATTGCCGGCGAAGAAAGACGTGTAGGAATGATTGCAGGTGTTCTTGCTACCAGACTTGGGCTTGATGAAGAGAAGGCTTTTGAGAAAGCATATGAGATCAACGATGAGCTCATTGCAAACAACCACGCAGAATGTCCGGAGGCAAAGCTGACTATTGCAGGACAAGGATGGGGTAACTGGTCTACAGATGGTATCATGGATGACGCAAACGATCTAATTGTAAAGACGCATGGCAAGCTTACAACCACATTTTCAGAGGAAGATCTTATGTCATATGGTGCAATCCAGGCATGTAAAGATGCTAATGTAACTGGTGTAGACCATGTGGCGGCAGCGGATGGTCTGAAATCGGCATTTGACAAAATTGAAGCGGGAGAGATGTTCTGCTGTTCCTTAAATTCACCGGCGCTGGTAGGAGAACTTGCAGCTAAAGTTGCATATGAAGTTAAAGTTGAGGGTAAGGATCCTACAAGCTATCCAGATACAATGACGCCAGATGCAATCTGTGTGACTAAGGATAATGTAGAAGAATACAGATATCTTGGATTCTAACACCTGGCGGAAAAAAGAAAGGACATAGTATTGTTTTAGAGACTTTGTGACATGGGTGATATTTGAAGCTATACAGGTATGTACACGTAGCGCTTGATAACCTACGTGTACATGTGTTTAGTGGAAAATTTGTAAAGAGTACTTTGGAAAATTTGGAGGAAAAACAATGCAGGACAGTTATAAGCTCGAGATGCATGATATTACGAAAAGCTTTGGCGGCG
Organism: Lachnospiraceae bacterium; assembly: GCA_910575605.1. Lineage (GTDB taxonomy): Bacteria > Bacillota > Clostridia > Lachnospirales > Lachnospiraceae > CAPEBR01. Next base: position 87,818 of record CAJTEW010000007.1, on the reverse strand, counting down.
TTAAGGCGTTGTCCGGGGTTTCCCTCCGGGTAAGAAAGGGCGAAATTCATGCTTTGCTTGGAGAAAATGGTGCGGGAAAATCAACTTTGATGAAGATTTTATCGGGAGCCTACAAAAGGGACGGCGGCGAGATACTGATTGACGGAAAGACAGCAAAGATTGACAGCCCCAAAGAGTCAAAGGATAACGGGATAGCGGTAATTTATCAAGAATTAATGCTGGCGCCGGATTTAACCGTTGCCGAAAATATTTTTATTGACAATTTAGCAAGCGGTTCAGCATTTATTAATTGGAAGAAACTCAAGGATGAAACAAGGGCGCTTCTTGATTCGCTGGGATTTAATGATATCAGCCCGAATGCGGTCTGCGGGGAATTGAGTGTAGCATATCAGCAGGTGGTTGAGATATGTAAAAACTTATCTAGAAATGCTGATGTTCTTGTGCTGGATGAACCGACGTCAGTGCTTACGTTCAAGGAGACGGAACACTTATTTGAAATATTGAACCGATTGAAAGAGCAGGGGATTAGTATTATTTATATTTCACACAGGCTGGAAGAAATTTTTAGAATCTGCGATACAATTACAGTCATTAAAGACGGTGCTTATGTAGATACAGTTAGAGTAGGAGATATAGATAAGGAACATCTTGTACACTTAATGGTTGGCCGTAAGATGACAGACTTGTATCCAAAACGTAGAGCAAAAATAGGAGAGGTTGTCCTGAAGGCAGAAGATATATGTGCAGGACCGTCGGTCCAAAAGGTCAGTTTTGAAGTGCATGCAGGCGAAATTTTAGGTTTTTCCGGACTGGTCGGAGCAGGACGTACAGAAACTATGCGGGCTATTTTTGGAGCAGATAAAATGGAATCTGGAAAAGTAACATATCTTGGTGAAGAGGTACATTTTAAAAATTCCCGGGATGCGGTGCGCAGGAAACTAGGAATGCTCTCAGAAGATCGGAAATCGGAAGGGCTTTTGCTTAATCAGTCAATTCGTATCAATACAACTCTTGCCAGCTTGTATAAGGTAACAGATACAACCCACAATATTATTTTCCATAAAAAGGAAAAGGAATTTGTGAAAAATATTCTGGGCACTCTAAAAACCAAATATGCTTCTGCAGAGCATGATGTCAGCAGTTTGTCAGGAGGAAATCAGCAGAAGGTGGCGTTGTCTAAATGGATTGCAGCGGACTGTAAGTGTATCATATTCGATGAACCCACCCGGGGAGTTGATGTGGGGGCTAAAATGGAAATTTATAATATCATGAATGAGTGTGCAATGAAAGGTGTGGCTGTAATTATGATATCTTCTGAGATGCCGGAGCTCATTGGAATGTGTGACAGAGTAATTATTATGAGCAAAGGAAGGGTAGTAGGTGAACTTCAAAGAAGTGAACTGACCGAGGATAATATGATTAAATCCGCAATGGAGGTATAAGGATGACAAAACAATTCAATTTAAAGCGCTTTCTTTTAAACTATAATGTATTTTTGATTTTTGGAATTTTATTTATTGTATGTTCATTTGCATCTAAGAATTTTTTGCTGCCGGTTAACCTTTTGAATATCGGTCTTCAACAGTGCTATCCGATTTTTGTGGCAATTGGAATGCTGTTCCCGATTATTATAGGAACCATTGATCTGTCGGTAGGTTCTATTATGGGATTTACAGCATCAGTTGTCTGCATGTCCATCAGCCAGGGGAATGCAAACCTTCCTATGGCAGTCGGTATTACCCTTTTGACAGGACTGCTCTGGGGAATGGTAAACGGTGTAATTGTAGCATACTGTAATATGCCAGGATTTGTAGTGACCCTTGCTACCCTGACAATTATAAAAGGTATCGCACTTGTATTAACGAAAGGAAGCACGGTCAGGGTTGAAGGAGATATTTTGCTGAATTTAAGTAAACGAGCTTTTGGATATCCGGTCATCATAATTACAATCATTGTAATTATCCTGTTTATTCTTATGCAAAGGTATACGACCTTTGGCAGAATAATTCTTGCTGTAGGTTCCAACAGGAATGCTGTGGAGCTTTCAGGAATCCGCTCAAAAAGATATATTGTAGCAGCATATATTATCTCTGGTGTTATGTCTGCGTTTGCGGGACTGTGGCTTTGCTGCAGAACCTCAACGGCAAGTGCAGTTCTTGGGAAGGGCTCTGAGCTAAATGCAGTAGCGGCTTGTGTTCTTGGAGGGGCCAGCCTCTCAGGAGGACGTGGAAGCGTACTTAAGGTAGTAACCGGAGCACTGTGTATTGCTATGATCGGTAATATTATGAATCTTCTTGGAGTTGGCGCCTACACACAGGAAATCATCCAGGGTGTATTGATTATTTTTGCAGTGCTTTTATATGGAATATAATTTTAGAAGGATACGGATATGGACAATCATTTATTAGAAAAAAAGATTTCAGACGCTGTCGAGAAGGAGCGCGGCAGACTGCTTGAGCTGTGCGAACGCCTAATGAATATTGAAAGTGTGACAGGCAATGAACTGAATGTCCAGAATGAAGTGAAAAAAATATTTGAAGAGATTGGACTTAAGACAGATTATTGGATTCCGGATGATGAGGAGATGAAAAATTACTCTTTGTATTCAGATACCGGAGAAAGCTTTAAGGACAGGCCTGTAGTTGCAGGGATTTTAAAGGGAAGATTCCCAGCAAAGGGAAAGAGCCTTTTGATTAATGGTCATGTGGATGTGGTGACTCCTGAACCGCTGGATAAATGGGATACTGATCCTTTCTGTGCAGTCATTCAGGACGGGAAACTTATTGGACGAGGGGCTTCAGATATGAAAACCGGCCTTTGTGTCGGAATCTTTTGCATCTGGCTTTTAAAAAAATATTTTGGCGGAGTGAACAACGATATCACCATTGTCAGTGTCCCTGGAGAAGAAAATGGGGGAAACGGTACTGCGGCATCATTATTACGGGGATATACAAAGGCGGATGCTTCCATTTTCCCTGAGCCTACATCGAACCAGATTCAGCCGGCACACAGGGGAGCAGCATTCTGGCGGATTTACATAGACGGACGATCCTCCCACGGCGGAACAAAATACAAAGGCATCTCAGCAGTGGAAAAAGGGATTAAAGTTGTAGCAGCACTGCAGGAGCTGGAGGATATAAGGAACCGGGAAATATGCAGTAAAAATGTGTTTTATAAGGATTATCCTTTAAGCGCTCCTGTGACGGTGGGGATATTTTGCGGAGGACAGTTTACAAGCGGAGTTCCGGAGCACTGCATGATTGAAGGATGTATTGAGCTGGTACCGGGTGAAAATGTAGAGGAAGTGGCAAAGTCCTTAGAAGAGGCTGTAATGGGAGCCTGTAAGGACGATTCGTGGCTTATAGAACATCCGCCGAGGGTGGAATGGTTCGGGCTGTTTTATAACCCTGCTCATACAGAGCCTGACCATCCCTTTGTAAAGCTGGCAGAGAAAAGCTATCAGGCCATGCTGGGGGAGACGCCTATGGTAAACGGATTCGAAGCAGGAACAGATATGAGGCTTTTGAACCGGAACTTTGGGGTGCCGGGTCTGATGTTCGGCGCCGGCGATATTGCCATGGCTCATGCACCAAATGAATATGTGGAGATTGAAGAGCTGATAAAAAATGCAAAGGTCATGGCGCTAATGATGGCACAGTGGTGCGGAATTGAATCATGAATTACAGCAGATTGAAGAGAAATTTCTTAATAATAGAAAGGGGATAAAGTGAGTATGATGATAGAATGCAAAGAATGTCAAAGCTGTACAGGATGTTCATGTGGTGAGTTAAGAGAGCTTCCAGGCGAAAAATCCTCACAGATAAAAGAAGATTTATTCCGGTATGAATCCGGAGGTACATATTGGAGGGCAACTTTTGATAACGAAAAAACTATTCCAGTATTTGTAAAGCAAAGCGGTGTAAGGCAGTGGGATGCAGATGGAAACGAGTATATAGATACCTACGGGCCATTTGCAGCATCCTGTCTGGGACATACACCGGAGGTTGTTTTGGATGCAGTATATGAGCAGGGAAAAACAATGATGCATGTGGCAGATATGCCGACCATCCCAAGAGCGGAGTTTGTAAAGGAGCTCGCTTCTATTGCTCCGGAAGGGATGGATCCGGTGATCCATTCGGAAATCGGCGGAAGTGCGGCTGTAGAGCTGGCGCTGCAGATTGCAGAATATTATACTCCCCAGCCTCAGCACGGGATTATTTCTTATTATGGCGGTTACCATGGGAGGATGTCTGCGGGCCTGTCGGCAACACCTTGTGCTTATTACAGGGAAAAGGTACCCGCTGTAAAAAATGATATTGTCAGGATTCCTTTCCCCTATTGCTACCGCTGCTTTTACGGGAGAGAGTATCCTTCCTGCGATATGTTCTGTTTGAAAGCCTTCAAGGAGATGTTTAAGACGCCAGAGTGCGGCCTTTATGACCCCAATACAAAGACAAACCTGATTTCCACGCTGATTGTAGAGCCTGCTCAGTTCCATGGCGGCGGAGTGTATGCACCCCTGGAGTATTTTAAAGGGGTACGTGAGATTTGTGATGAATTTGGCATTGTGATGATTGCAGACGAGATAGCCATTGGAATGGGAAGAACCGGAAAGTGGTGGTGTATTGAGAATTATGATGTAGTGCCGGATTTGATTACAACATCTAAGGCATTGTCAGGCGGTGTGTGGCCGCTGTCCGCAGTTATCGGAAAACGCAAGATTATGGATGTGTGGAGCGGACACCCAGATAAGCATATGGGGACATGGCACGGCAGCGCAATTGGCTGTAAGGCTGCTACTGCTACGATTCAGGAAATTAAGCGTCTGAATCTGCTTGACCAGGCGAAAGAAAGAGGGGCGTATTTTAAAGAAGGACTTTTACAGCTTCAGAAGGAGCACCGGCTTCTTGGCTGTGTGGAAGGTATGGGACTTGGTCTTGGCATAGAGCTTGTAAAAGACCAAAATACAAAAGAGCCGGCCAAAGAGGAGACAGAGTTTATCGTAAAGCGTGCGTTAGAGTACGGGGTTTTGATTAATCTTTCCAGTTATTATGGAAACCGGATGACGTTTATGCCGCCGTATGTTATTACGGAAAAGGACATTGACATTATTCTTGACGTGCTTGACCGCTGCCTTAGAGAAGCAGAAAGCAAGTTTTGAGGTGGCAGTATGATAAAGGTAAAGACAGGGCTGGTCTGCGTGGGACTTGATGGGGAAAGAAACGATTTGGGTGGACAGTTCCATGAAGCGGCCAAAAGGGCATTTAAGAACATCGGTATTGAAATAGTAAATCCGGACAGTACTTTTACACTTACAGGTGAAGACGTGAAAGATCAGACAGAAGAGTGCCTGTCATCCGGCGCACAGAGTATAGTGTATCTTGCAGGGACATGGCTTCTTGCCTGTCATGTGGTGGATGCAGTGCGTGAAATAAAGGTTCCCTTTGGTATATGGGGAATTCCTGAAGCAGCTTCTTTTTCCTCTGTGGGAGCAAATGTGCTCCACGGTACATTGGACGAGATGGGTATTTCCCACTGGCTGTTTTACGGGATGCCGGATGACAGGGATGTTTTGGAACATATAGAGAATTTTACAAAGGCGGCGGCTGTAAAAAGTTCACTCGCACATACACGTATGGGTGTACTGGGCGGCAGAGCCATCAGTGCCTATCCGACCGCGGCTGACCCGGTTCAGATAAAAAAGATCTTTGGAACCGAGGTAGAGCATATTGACCAGATGGTTCTCCTAAAGAAAGCAGAAAATATAGCAGAGGAAAAGTGCCAGGCTTTGGCAGGCCAAATAAGAGAAAAATATGGCTCGGTTGATGTTCCGGAGGAAACTCTGAAAAAATGTGCCAGTATATATTATGCATTGAAAGAAATAATAGAAGAATATTCTCTTCATATGGTTACTGTCAAATGTATCGGCGAATTTATGGATTCCTATTGCTCCTGTTGTGTTGCACTGTCCATGCTGAATGATGAAGGATACATCTGTGGCTGCCAGTGCAATCTAAATGCTCTGCTATCCGGCTATATTCTTTCTGCACTTTCTAAAGAGCCGCATTTTTTCGGGGATGTGAATATGGTAGACACAAAAGAGGGTGCTGCCCGGATGATTCATTGCGGAAGCGGGCCCGGGAAGCTGGCGGAAAGCTATAAGGATATTGACATTGTAGAGCAATATGAGTATATGGGCGCGGGACGCGGGGCATGCACTCTGTTTTGCTTAAAGGAGGGAGATGTGACCTTTGGTACTCTCGGCAGGAAAAACGGGGAATATGTCATGAATATTGCGAAAGGAAGAGCTTTTAAAAAGCCGAAGGAAGAGCTTAAGGCTGTCAGGACATGGGTGCAGGCTTTTATAAGACTTCAGTGCGACCCAATGGAGTTTTATCGAAATCTTCGGTGCAATCACAGTGTATTTGGCTATGGATCCCATGAGGAAGCGCTGGTTATGTTATGTGAAATGCTGGGAATTCAGGCAATTACATATTGATGTTATGTGATGGAGGGATAGCTGGTGTCAAAATATTTATTAGCACATGATATTGGAACTTCGGGAAATAAAGCAACATTATTTTCCACGGAAGGGGATTTGATTAAAAGCAAAACCGTATCCTATGAGGCACATTATTTTCATGATACATGGGTAGAGCAGGAAGCAGAGGACTGGTGGGAGGCAGTATGCCGAAGCAGTAAAGAGCTGATCTGTGATGCCGGGATAGAGGCAAAAGAAATTGCTGCTGTAAGCTTCAGCGGGCAGATGATGGGATGTCTGTGCGTGGATAAGGAGGGAAGGCCCCTTAGGCCTTCCATTATATGGGCAGACTCAAGAGCGCAGAAGCAGGTGCGGCAGATAGAAAAGAAGATTAGCCAGAAGGACTATTACCATATTTCAGGACATAGGAACACTGCCTCCTATGGAATCCAGAAGCTGATGTGGATCCGGGATAACGAGCCGGAGACTTATAAAAAGACGTACAAGGTTTTTAATGCCAAAGATTATATTGTATTCAAGCTTACAGGAAATTTTTATACAGAGCCCAGTGATGCCAACAGCTTTGGATGCTTTGATTTGAAAGAGTTTAAGTGGTCTGACAGAATATTAGACTGTACTGGTATTAACGGTGAAAAGCTTCCTGAAATCGTTCCTTCCACGTACATTGCAGGCACAGTGACAAGGAAGGCAGCAGCTAAGACCGGGCTGGCAGAAGGGACACCGGTAGTTATGGGCGGCGGAGACGGAGTAGTTGCTAATATTGGCTGTGGTTCCATTGCACCAGGAAAAACATACTGCTGTATGGGAACATCAGCATGGATTACAACAACAGCAAAGCAGCCGATTTTCGATGAGGAGATGCGTACTGTTACATGGGCGCACGTAATTCCGGGGCTATATGCACCTAATGGCACAATGCAGTATGCGGGCGGATCCTTTAGCTGGGTAAAAAATACGATTTGCAGTATGGAATCTGAGATGGCAAAAATGATGGAAGTGTCTCCTTATGATTATATGAACCAACAGGTGGCAAAAAGCGCCATAGGTGCAGGCGGAGTGATTTTCCTTCCTTATATGCTAGGTGAACGCGCTCCAAGATGGAATCCCTATGCAAAGGGAGTCTGGCTCGGGATGAAGCCGGAGAATACACGGGGAGATCTGCTGCGGAGTGTGCTGGAAGGAATTACAATGAACCTGTGCATTTGTCTGGATATTTTGAGGACAAAGACAAAGATAGAGGAGATTACAGTTGTAGGCGGCGGGGCCAGAAGTGAAGTCTGGCAGCAGATTATGGCGGATGTTTATGATGCTAAGATTAAAGTTCCCAGACTGTTAGAGGAAGGAGGCGCTATGGGCGCGGCAGTTATTGGGGGCGTAGGTGCAGGAATTTATAAGGATTTTTCTGCAATTGAGCATTTTATTAGAATTGACAAGGTACAGATACCGGACAGAGACTCTGTAGAAAAATACAAAAGGATAAAGGATATTTTTGATAAATATTATTTTGCTTTGGAGGATGTTTTTGAAAGAATTTATAAAGTGGACTAAAAGGAAATGGAGGGAACAGCATGAAACAATTTGACTGGGATAGAGGATTTCCTGTAGATTTTGACTTAAATACGGGACGTTCTAAAGCAGCGGAAACAACAAGAAGATATTTGTCGCAGATGCAGGAGATGTTTTTTGACGCGGAAGCAGTAAAGGAAATTCTAAAGAAGGAAGACCCGCTGATTTATGAGTTTTACGAGCTGGGATGTCCGGAGCGGCAGGGTGATCTTGCATTTGGTACAACGATTCTTTATCCGGGGATGGTGGGAGATGAATTTTATATGACAAAAGGTCATTTTCATACCCGTCTGGAAACATCGGAGGTCTACTATACGTTAAGCGGCGAAGGGTATATGGTAATGGAAAATCCGGAAGGCAGCACGGCCGAAATACCCCTTAAGAAGAATGAGTCTGTCTACGTGCCCCGGCGCTATGCCCACAGAACTGTAAATACAGGCAGCGTCCCGCTGATTTTATTCTTTGTATTTGACGCTGATGCAGGGCATAATTACGGTACCATTGAGACAAAGGGATATCATAAGAGGGTAGTAGCCAGAGACGGGAAACCGGCAGTGATTGACAATCTGAAATGGTAAGAGGATATGAAGAGAATACATACAGTGCTGGGGTCTCTGTTTCCTGAAAAGCTGGGTTTCACACAATGCCATGAGCATCTTATGCTGAGCAAAGGAATATCTTATGAGTGTAATCCCTCCTTGTGGATGGACGATATAGAGGCTTCTGTAAAAGAGGTAACGTCTTACCGGAAAATGGGCGGGGCAGCATTTGTGGAGGCCCAGCCTGGAGGGTGTAATCGGATGTCTGAAGAGCTGAAGGAGATATCAGCACGCACAGGGATACATATTGTAGCCTCCACTGGCTTCCATAAAATGCAGTTCTATCCGAAGGGACACTGGATTGGAAATACAGATAGAGACAGGCTTGCAGGCTTTTTTATAGAAGAACTGACAAAGGGGATGTATGTGGGGACAGAGCATGCTTCCCCTTTTGAAAACAGAACGTCTGACGGACGGACGGATTTAAAAGGAAAGGTCTTTCAGACCAGAACCTGTGCAGGAATTATAAAGACAGCCTTGGACAGCTGCGGACTGGATGGACCATACAGAGAATTATTTTTGGCAGCAGCAAAAGCACAGAAGGAGACAAATGCCCCGATGATGGTTCATATTGAGGAGGGAAGCAGTCCGGTAAGTCTTATGCGTTTTCTGGAAGAGACAGGGGTCGATCTTCACAGAGTTTATTTCTGCCATATGGACCGGGCATGCAGGAACTGGGAAGTATTCCGTCAGGTTCTTAGGAGAGGAGTTACGCTGGAATTTGATACAATCGGACGCTTCCGGTATCACAGTGATGAGGAAGAACTTAGGCTGGTAAAAAGGATTCTGGCAGAAAATGAAGAGCAGCTTTTAATGTCTCTGGATACTACCCGGGCTCGTTTAAAAAGCTACTGTGAGGATGCGATAGGGCTTACATATATTCTGGAGGTTTTCCTTCCGATGATGAGACAGGAAGGAATTTCGGAAAGCCAGTTAAATAAAATTTTTAAAGTAAACCCGGGGAGAATACTTACCTGGTAAGTCAGAATTTGTTTCCGGGAAGGAGGAAGGAAAATGAAATTTGTGATCATTGGATGCGGGCTGATTGCAGGAAGCCATGCCAATGCGATTCGCAGTTGCAATGGAACAGAGCTGGCGGCAGTCTGCGGCAGAAGAAAAGAGCCAGTTTTTAAATTTGCAAAGGAGCAGGGATGTGAGGCCTATACAAATGTGGAGACTATGCTGGATGAAATCAGACCGGATGCAGCGGTTATCTGTACCCCTACCTATTTACATCCAGAGCATGTAGAGCAATGTGCAAAAAGGAATATCCATGTACTATGTGAGAAGCCCCTTGCAAAAACTCCGTCAGAGTGCAGGAGAATATCAGACGCAGCAGAAAAAGGCCGGATTATCTTTATGACCGCGCAGGTCGTACGCTTCTGGGCCGGGTATGCAGAGATAAAGAGTATGCTCCAAAAGGGGCAGGCGGGCGAAATTCATATGATGCATCTGCGAAGAGTTTCCCACAGATCAGGGGAGTACAGCCAGTGGATCTTTGACCCCCTTCTGGGCGGCGGCGCAATGGGTGATATGCTGGTGCATGATGTGGATTATCTGCGTTATGCCATTGGACCGTTCCAAAGTGTATATGCCCATGCAGTAAAGGATGAAACAGGATGCTACAACAACGTAATGGCGAATATTGTACATAAAAACGGTGTTCATTCTCTGGCAGAGGTTTCTTTTACCCAACAGACAGGATATCCTTTTAGCTTTTCTGTAGACATTGCGGGGAGTGAGGCGACAGTAGAATATCAGTATGCTTCCGGGGCTTCTACACTGGTAAATCATTCGGGAGGCACTTGTGCGGTGAGTACCTGCAATATGAGCATTTGGAAAAGGGGAGAAGGATTTCAAACCGTCCCAATACAGCAGTATGATGCTTATGAGAGACAGCTTCAGTATTTTGCAGACTGTATTAAAAAAGGATGTCAGCCGGAGGCTGTAACACCGAAAGAGAGCTATGAAGTGATTTGTATGATGGATGCCATCAGACGGTCTGCTGACAGCAATGAGGTGGTGTATTTGTAACGTCGTTTTATAGCGAAAAATGTTGACAAGTTAAATCTTAGAAAAAAACACTTTCAAAACCTGTTCGTTTGTAGTATAATACCCTCAACGTCATTTGAGTCATTTCAGACTGATATTCCCGGTAAGACAAACTTGGAGATGTGAAAGGATAATTAATATGATGAGAGAAAAATATGAAACGTTACCCCTTGCAACATTAAAAGAGCTTGCAAAGGCGAGAGGAATCAAAGGCATTTCTACTATGAAAAAGGCAGATGTCATTGAGGCAATGCTGCAGGAAGACGAGAAGGAAAAAGCAAAGGAAACTAAAGAACAAAAGAAGGATTCAAGAGAAACTGTAAAGGAAATGTCCGCGAACACCGGTGACAAGGAGCTGCACGACATTGATAAGCTGGACAGTGGAATTGCTGCAAGTGGAATTCTTGAGGTTATGTCGGATGGATTCGGGTTCATACGGAGCGAAAATTACCTGCCGGGAGACAATGACGTGTATGTATCCCCATCTCAAATTCGAAGATTTAACCTGAAGACAGGAGATATTCTGGAAGGTAACACACGGATTAAAACACAGCAGGAGAAATTCAGCGCCCTTTTATATCTGACTAAAATTAACGGGATTGACCCGCTCATAGCCATGAGACGCCCCAATTTTGAAGATTTGACTCCAATCTTTCCAAATGAGAGATTAAGACTGGAATGCGGACGGACAAGCACGGCTATGAGAATTACAGATCTGCTTTCGCCTATAGGCAAGGGGCAGCGTGGTATGATTGTATCGCCGCCGAAGGCAGGTAAGACAACCCTTTTAAAACAGGTTGCATTATCAGTACAGCAGAACAATCCAGAGGTGCATCTTCTGATTCTTTTAATTGACGAGCGCCCTGAGGAGGTTACAGACATCAGGGAAAGTATAGAAGGCGATAATGTAGAGGTGATTTATTCTACATTTGATGAGCTTCCAGAGCACCATAAGAGGGTGTCTGAGATGGTAATTGAGCGTGCAAAGCGTCTTGTTGAGCACGGGAAGGATGTTATGATACTCTTAGATAGTATCACAAGGCTTGCAAGAGCTTACAACCTGACTGTACCACCGTCAGGAAGAACGCTTTCCGGTGGTCTTGACCCGGCAGCCCTCCATATGCCCAAACGAATCTTTGGTGCGGCAAGGAACATGCGCCAGGGAGGAAGCCTTACGATTCTTGCAACAGCACTTGTAGATACAGGAAGCAAGATGGATGATGTTATTTACGAGGAATTTAAAGGAACCGGTAACATGGAGCTGGTACTTGACAGGAAGCTGTCAGAGAAGAGAGTATTTCCGGCTATTGATATTCCGAAATCCGGTACAAGAAGAGAAGACCTTCTTCTTAGCAAAGAAGAGCAGGAGGCAGTGGATACCATGCGGCGTGCTCTCAATGGAATGCGTGCCGACGAAGCAGTAGACAATATTTTAAATATGTTCGCAAGGACAAGGAACAATATGGAATTCATCCAATTAGTAAAAAAGACAAAATTAATCTAGACAAGAACCTTATTTCATGGTACAATAAGAAAGCTGTTTAGAAAACGAATATTAATAGCGTTTTACGCAATTAAAATAACGAAGAGGTGAAAATCATGAAAGAAGGAATACATCCAGCATACCATCAGGCAACTGTAACTTGTAACTGTGGTAATACCTTTGTAACAGGCTCTACAAAAGAGGACATTCACGTAGAGATTTGTTCTAAATGCCATCCGTTCTACACAGGACAGCAGAAAGCTGCTCAGGCACGTGGCCGTGTTGATAAGTTCAATAAGAAGTACGGAATGGGTAAATAAGTTTGCAGGTATTGGGTTGAGGTTTCAGGATCTCAACCCTTTTTATCATGTTTTAAAGGAGCACTTATGAAATCATCTAATATTGGAGGCCAGGCTGTACTTGAAGGAATTATGATGAAGCATAAGGATGAGTATGCTGTGGCAGTCAGAAAGCCGGACGGGGAAATTGCTGTTAAGAAAGACTGTTATAAAAGTATTATCAAGTGGGAGAAGGCAGCGAAGATTCCGTTTATCCGGGGGACATTTAATTTTATAGACTCTATGGTGCTGGGAATTAAGACACTGACCTATTCCGCTGAGTTTTACGAAGAAGAGGACGACAAAGAAGAAAAGGCTTTGACAGAAGAGGAGGCCTTAAAGCAGGAGAAGAAGGAGAAGCTTTTTATGGCAGGAACTGTCGGTCTTTCAGTTGTTCTTGCAGTGGCTATATTTATGGTTCTTCCTTATGTACTGTCCTCTTTTCTTAAGCCGGTTGTGACTTCTTATTTTGTAAGAACAGTTATTGAGGGCTTTGTGCGTATAGGAATTTTTATTGCATACGTGCTGCTTGTATCTAGAATGAAGGATATTCAGCGTACGTTTATGTATCATGGTGCGGAGCACAAGTGCATTAACTGTATTGAGCATGGCCTTGCGCTTACAGTGGAAAATGTGAGGATAAGCTCCAGACAGCATAAAAGATGCGGAACAAGCTTTTTGTTTTTTGTCATGGCAGTCAGCATTATCCTGCTGCTTTTAATCCATGTAGAATCTCCGGTTATGCGGGTGGCTGTCCGTATTGCCCTTCTCCCTGTAATTGCGGGGATATCCTATGAGGTACTTAAGCTGGCGGGAAGAAGTGAGAATCCGGTTGTAAATCTTTTAAGCAGGCCTGGGCTTGCCGTTCAGAAGCTTACCACCAAGGAGCCGGACGACAGTATGATAGAGGTGGCAATACAGGCTGTAGAAGCAGTTTTTGATTGGAGAGCTTATGAAGCAGAAAACTTTGGCACTTCAGCAGATATATAGAGAGGGGACAGCGTGTCTTAAGGAGGCGGGAATTGCCGATGCAGCACAGGATGCGTGGCTTCTTCTTTCCTACGTGACAGGTATCAGTAAGGCTGTCTATTACGGATATCCTGACAGATGTGTCAGCGAAGAAGAGGCAGGAAGGTATTCTGACTGTATTGACAGGCGCAGCCGCCGGATTCCGCTCCAGCATATTACCGGTGAGCAGGAGTTTATGGGTTATTCCTTTCTGGTAAATGAGCATGTGTTGATTCCCAGGCAGGATACAGAAATACTGGTAGAGGAGGCGCTTAAGCTTGTGAAGCCGGGGATGCATATTCTCGATATCTGCACTGGCTCTGGGTGTATACTTTTAAGCCTTCTGAAAAAGTGTACAGAGCTCACAAACGGAAAAGGTAAGACAGATAGATGTGTTGTGGGAACCGGGACAGATATATCAGAGGAGGCTCTTGCTGTGGCAGTAAAAAATGCAGAGCGTCTCGGTGTCCGTGCAGATTTTATACAAAGTGATTTGTTTGGGCAGGTGGAAGAAAGATTTGATATGATCTTGTCAAATCCGCCGTATATTCCTACAAAGGTAATTAATGAACTGCAGGATGAGGTGCGTCTTTATGACCCGTATATTGCTCTTGACGGAAAAGAGGACGGCCTGCATTTTTATAGAGAAATTATACACGACAGTATTAATTATATGAAAAAGGACGGTTATCTCATGTTTGAAATCGGCTGCGAACAGGGGGAAGCTGTAACTTCACTTTTAAAAAATGCCGGATACAAGGATATCTGCGTCAAAAAGGATCTGGCAGGTCTTGACCGGATTGCAGCGGGCAGGTACAATGGAGAATAGTCCATAAGTGTTTTAATTTAAGGAGGAAATGTTATGTTTGACAGATTAGAGGATTTGCTTATCAGGCTGGAGGAAATCTTAAGTGAATTGCAGGAGCCGGATGTGGCAAATGATCAGAATAGGTTCCGCAGGCTTATGAAGGAACAGAATGATCTGACTCCTATTGTAGAAGCATATAAAGAATATAAAAAATGTAAGGAAACAGTTGACGACAGTCTCCAGATGTTAAACGAGGAGTCTGATGAAGAGTTAAGGGAGCTTGCAAAGGAGGAATTAAATACAGCCAGGGCAAGAATAGAAGAGCTGGAGCATGAGCTTAAGATTCTCCTCCTCCCTAAGGACCCTAATGATGATAAAAATGTTATTGTTGAAATCCGTGCTGGCGCCGGCGGCGACGAGGCAGCGCTTTTTGCGGCAGAGATTTATCGTATGTATCTGCATTTTGCAGAAAGCAGACGCTGGAAGGTGGAGCTGGTGGAGTGCGAGGAAATCGGTATCGGCGGAATGAAGAATGTGACCTTTATGATTACCGGTAACGGGGCATATTCGGTGATGAAATATGAGTCGGGCGTCCATCGTGTGCAGCGTGTGCCTGAGACAGAGTCCGGCGGCCGCATCCATACATCTACAATTACAGTAGCTGTTATGCCGGAGGCGGAAGAGGTGGATATTCAGATAGATGAAAAGGATATTCGTATTGATGTTATGCGTGCGTCAGGAAACGGAGGACAGTGTGTCAATACTACGGACTCTGCCGTGCGTCTGACCCATTATCCCACAGGAATCGTTATCTACAGCCAGACAGAGAAGTCACAGCTTCAGAACAAAGATAAGGCGTTTGCGCTCCTGCGTGCCAAGCTTTATGATATAGAGTGCCAGAAACGCCACGACGCAGAGTCTGAGGCGAGAAAGAGCCAGATTGGTACAGGAGACCGCTCCGAGAAGATACGGACCTACAATTTCCCGCAGGGGCGTGTGACAGATCACAGGATCGGGCTTACATTATATAAGCTTGATAAGATTATGAACGGGGATATTCAGGAGATTATTGATGCCTGCATTGCAGCAGACCAGGCAGCGAAGCTCATGAATATGAATGAGTAGACTTCAAATTATGCGATTATTTTTGAAATATTTGATTTTTGTATAATTATGTGCGATAATTTAATAGTGCAAAAAAGTAAGTGTTAAATATAATATTTCGCACAAGAAAAGAGGAATATCATATATGCAGATATTAGATATCATCGACATAAAGGAGCTGCAGGGAGTGCAGGACATGCTGGCTTCTGCAACCGGCATTGCATCTGTCATCGTAGATACAAAGGGCGGCTTCATTACAAAGCCAAGTAATTTTACTAGTTTACACTATGCAGATTTCATGGAATACGCTGAGCCCATCATCATAGAAGGAGAACTCTGCGGCAGAGTTTTAGGCGGCCAGATGCCCGCAGACGGCACCTATGGCTCATCATCAAGAGACCTACCAGTCCACACAGAAGAATCTATAGCTACAGCTGCGAAGCTTTTAGGCAACATGGTGGGCCTTCTTGTAAACTTCAGACATGAAACCCAGAAAAACCAGGCCAAGATAGTTGCCCTGAAAGAAGACATTGAAAACATGATTTCCCGGACAGCAGACATCACATCCAAGACAAGAGAACTTAAAAAGATATCCAAAGAACAAAAGATTCTTTCTGTCAATGCATCCATAGAAGCCGGCCGCGCCGGCGACGCCGGAAAAGGCTTCCGTATCGTAGCCAACCAGATGGGTGAGCTGACCGAATCCTCCTCAAAGATCTACGAAACCATCATTGAAGATGCAGCCATTATACATACATTCGTAGAACACTTAGAAGACGTATTCCATCGTGAACAATAGGATACAGAATTTTAGAAGCAACAGATAAAAAATAGTCAGAAAAAAATCAGGCAAAAGGCTGCAGGAACCCTTCCCGTAGCCTTATTTCAGCGATAAAATATATTTCTGTCTGAACTAAAAAATTGGAGGAACCTATGAAAGAGAAATTAAAAAAATTATTCGCCTATTATACACCCTACAAGTCTCTGTTCTACAGTGACATGTTTTTTGCCGTTATTGGCGCCATAATTACCCTCATCATTCCCCTTGTTATCCGCTACATCACAAACGATGTAGTTTATTTTGAGCCAGCGGATGCAAGACAGTCCATCCTTACCTTGGGTGCGGTTTTAGTAGGGTTGGTTTTAGTTGAGATATTCTGTAATTTTTATATAGCATACTATGGACATATTATGGGTGCCAAGATGGAGGCCGACATGCGCCGGGATATTTTCGGGCATTACCAGAAGCTGACATTTGCCTTTTATGACAACCAGAAGGTAGGTCATCTTTTGTCCCGGATTACTAGTGACCTTTTTGATATCAGCGAGCTTCTTCATCACGGCCCGGAGGACCTAGTGATTTCCATCATTAAGATTGCAGGCTCCTTTGTCATTCTTCTAATGGTAAATGTAAGGCTTGCCTTTGTTGCCTTTGCATTTATTCCTGTGATGACAGTATTTGCTTTTTACTTTAACGGTAAAATGAAGCGTGCCTTTAAGCGGAACCGGGAGAAGATTGCAGATATTAACAGTCAGATTGAAGATAGTCTGGCAGGAATCCGTGTAGTAAAATCCTTTGCCAATGAAAAGGAAGAGATGAAGAAGTTTAAAGCAGGAAATGATAATTTTGTAGCAGCGAAAAAAATCAGCTACAGATATATGGGAATTTACAATTCTGGTCTGGGTGCCATGACAACTCTTGTAACGGTAGGAGTACTCGTGTCAGGAGTACTGATGATGCTTGACGGAACCGTGGCGCTTACAGATTTGATTACCTTTATTCTCTATATCACGAATTTTACGGATCCGGTGAAAAAGCTGGTGACATTTACAGAACAGTTCCAGAATGGATATTCTGGTTTTGAGCGTTTCCTTGAGATTCTCTCTATTGCGCCGGATATTGCGGACAGGCCGGATGCGGTGCCTGTGGAAAAGGTGAAAGGAGATATCGAATTTCAAGAGGTATCTTTCCGGTACGAGGACCAGACAGAGGCAGTGCTTCACGGAATCAACCTGAAGGTAAATGCAGGAGAATACATTGCACTTGTAGGTCCGTCAGGTGTTGGAAAGACGACCCTTTGCAGCCTGATTCCCAGATTTTACGAGGTGTCGGAGGGTGCGATTTACATTGATGGAACTGATATTAGGAATATGAAGCTAAATGATCTTAGGGGCCATATTGGAATCGTGCAGCAGGATGTATACTTGTTTGCAGGAACGATTATGGACAATATTCGTTACGGACGCCCGGAGGCATCGGACGAGGATGTGGTACGGGCGGCGAAATCAGCCAATGCCCATGAATTTATCATGAGTTTTCCAGAAGGGTATCATACAGATATTGGACAGCGGGGAGTAAAGCTTTCTGGCGGGCAGAAGCAGAGGCTTTCCATTGCAAGGGTATTCCTGAAAAACCCGCCGATTCTTATCTTCGATGAGGCAACGTCAGCCCTTGATAATGAGAGTGAGAAAGTAGTACAGAGGTCTCTCGAAAATCTTGCAAAAGACAGAACAACCTTTGTTATTGCTCACAGGCTGAGTACTATCCGCAATGCAGGCAAAATTCTTGTGCTTACTGAAGATGGAATTGCAGAGCAGGGAAGCCACAAGGAGCTGATGGCGAAAAAAGGAATTTATGAATCACTTTATAACATGAATTTTGAGCCATCATAAGAAATGTTGTAAGATTCAAGGGAAATGTGGTATACTAAGTCACATGTATAAGAAGTACAGGTAGAAATTATATTATAGAAGGTAAATTATGGACGAAATCACATTTAAAAGAGCAGAACTAGCAGACAAAGAGATTATTTCAGAATATTTTAAAAACTATACAAGCAGAAGCTGTGAGCGTACCTTTGTCAATGTATTTTTATGGTCAAGGAAGTATCCGGTTAAATGGGCAGTTATTGAAGATGCGCTTGTTTTTAAAAGCGAGGATGAAAACCATGTTTCCTTTGCATTTCCGGCGGGAGAGGACGAGAATGTGAAGAGAGCTTTGAAGGCTATGGAGGCGTATAGTAAAAAGAAGGGCTGGCCCTTTAGCATGTATAACGTGACTCCAGATAATTTTGCAAAACTTGAAGAGTGGTATCCGGGAAGATTTCAGATAGAATATGTGCGGGATGATGCAGATTATGTGTATGAATCAGAGAAGCTTGCATCCCTTCCAGGCAAAAAGCTCCACAGCAAGAGGAATCATGTGAACAAATTTAAGGCAGTCTACGGAAACCGCTGGGGCTACGAGTCTATTTCAAAGGAAAATATAGAAGAGTGTTTCCAGATGGCTCTCAGATGGCGCAATGATAATGGCTGTGAGGAGGATATAGAGAAAAATGCAGAGATGTGTGTAACCCTGAATTCTCTGCGCCTTTTTGAGGAGCTTGAGCTTGTGGGAGGCGTACTTAGGGTGGATGGTGAGATAGTAGCTTTCACCATAGGAGAGCCCATAAGTTTGGACACTTTTGTAGTGCATATTGAGAAGGCATATGCAGAGATACCGGGTGCCTATAATATGATAAACCAGCAGTTTGTCGAACATGAATGTATGGGTTATCAATACGTAAACAGAGAAGAGGATACAGGAGCTGAGGGCTTAAGAAGAGCCAAGCTCTCCTATCGTCCTGTATTTCTGGTAGAGAAGGGAAATGTGACAGAAAGGAGAGAGGGCAGATGATAGCAGAAAAGATGAAGAACATGGTGGCAAACAGCTCTGCAATACGTGCTATGTTCGAGGAGGGAAACCGTCTTGCCGGAATTTACGGCGCAGAAAATGTATATGATTTCAGCCTTGGCAATCCCAATGTGGCAGCGCCGGAGGCTGTAAAAAGAGCAATCCGTGAGCTTCTTGACGAGGAGAATCCGATTGTCCTCCATGGCTATACAAACAGCAACAGCGGCTATGCAGATGTCAGGGAAACTATAGCCTCCTCCCTGAATGAGCGGTTTGGTACTCACTTTACAGGGAAAAATATTGTAATGACTGTAGGCGCAGCGGGAGGCTTGAATGTAATTTTTAAGTCTCTTATTAATCCAGGAGATGAGGTGATTGCTTTTGCACCTTATTTCGGAGAATATCGGTCCTACACGAATAATTACGACGGCGTGCTTGTGGAGATATCACCCAATACAAAGAATTTCCAGCCGAAGCTTGAAGAATTTGAAGAAAAGATTACCCCAAAGACAAAAGCAGTCATTGTAAACACCCCCAATAATCCTACAGGAGTTGTGTATTCCGAAGAGACGATACAGAAGCTTGCGGCTGTTATGGAGAAAAAGCAGAAAGAGTATGGCACAGATATTTTTTTGATTTCCGATGAGCCCTACAGGGAGCTTGTCTATGACGGGGCAGAGGTGCCTTACTTGACAAAGTACTATGCAAATACAATTATTGGCTATTCCTACAGTAAGTCTTTATCTCTTCCAGGAGAGAGGATTGGATATCTGGTGATTCCAGATGAAGTGTCAGACAGCGAGGAGCTGCTTGCAGCCTCTAATGTAGCTACCAGAATTTTAGGATTTGTAAATGCTCCTACCCTGCAGCAGAAGGTTGTGGCAAAGTGTATTAACGAAAAGACAGACATTTCCTATTATGACCGCAATAGGGAAGCTTTGTACAACGGATTAAAGGAATGTGGCTTTGAATGTATCAGGCCGGAAGGGGCATTTTATCTCTTTATGAAGTCCCCTGTGCCGGATGAAAAGGAATTCTGCAAGGCAGCGAAGAAATACAATATTCTTATTGTACCGGGAAGCTCTTTTGCATGCCCGGGCTATGTAAGGATTGCATACTGTGTTTCTTATGAGACAATTGTCCGTTCACTGCCAAAGTTTAAGGAGCTTGCAAAAGAATATGAAAGAATATGAAAAAAATATCCGAAAGGTAGAGCCTTATGTTCCGGGTGAACAGCCCCGGGAAAAGGTGATAAAGCTAAATACAAACGAGAACCCATATCCACCGGCCCCGGGAGTCCGTGCAGCACTTAAAGAGATGGATACGGACATGCTTCGGCTTTACCCTGACCCGACGGCAGATGTGCTGGTTAAGGCACTGGCAGACTTTTATCAGGTAGATTCTTCACAGGTATTTGTAGGAGTAGGCTCGGATGACGTACTGTCCATGTGTTTTTTAACTTTTTTTAATTCGAGAAAGCCAGTGCTGTTTCCTGATATTACATACTCCTTTTATAAGGTTTGGGCAGAGCTTTACCGGATTCCCTATGAATGCCCCAAGCTCGACAAAGATTTCCGTCTTGTAAAGGAGGATTACTATAAGGAAAATGGAGGCGTTATTTTCCCGAATCCCAATGCGCCTACAGCCCTTTACGAGGAGCTTTTTGTAGTGGAGGACATTATTGCCCACAATAGAGATGTGATTGTAATTATAGATGAGGCTTATGTGGATTTTGCAGGAGCTTCGGCAATAGAGCTGATTAATAAGTACGATAATCTGATTGTTGTTAAGACCTTTTCAAAAGCCCGCTCCATGGCAGGGATGAGAATTGGATATGCGCTTGGCAGTCCGGCCCTTATCAGGTATTTGAATGATGCAAAGTATTCCTTTAATTCTTATACGATGAACCAGATATCCTTAATCTGCGGTGTGGAGGCGGTGAAGGATAAGGAATATTTTGAAGAAAATATTCGTAAAATTATTGATACAAGGGAATGGGCAAAGGGAGAGCTTAAAGATTTAGGCTTTCAATTTACGGATTCTAAAGCCAATTTTATCTTTGCTACACATCCAGAATATGACGCCTGTGAGCTTTTTGAGTCTATGAAGGCAGAAGGAATCTATGTCCGCTTCTTTAAAAGTCCACGTATTGAGCAATACATCCGGATTACAGTCGGTACAAGAGAAGATATGCAGACTATGTTTGCGTTTTTAAGAAAATATATGAAAAAGTAAGGAGAGCTTTATGACAGAAACATTAGTACAGGGAATTATTGATGCACTTGGCGGAAGGGTTGGAAAGGAAGCCATTGTATTTCTTATCTCTATGGTTCCGATTCTCGAGCTTAGAGGGGCGCTCCTTGTGGCAGGACCGCTTCTTGGTGTACCGGTGCAGACGGCGATCCCACTAAGTGTAATTGGAAATATTATTCCGGTACCTTTTATCCTTCTTTTAATCACTCCGATTTTTAAGTGGATGAAGGGAACGAAGCTTTTTAAGCCCATGGTTGATAAGCTTGAGGCAAAGGCTATGAGCAAAAGCGATAAGATTGAGAAATATGAATTCTGGGGTCTTGTTCTTTTTGTAGGAATACCCCTTCCCGGAACCGGAGCGTGGACAGGGTCACTCATTGCGGCGCTTTTAGGAATTAAGTTCAAAAAGGCATTCCCAGCCGTCATACTCGGTATTTGTATGGCAACGGTAATTATGTGGTTTATTTCATATGTACTGCTTGGTAAAGTTAACCTTATGGGATAATAAAACAGAATAAATAAAGACGAGGAGTGAAGAAAATGGAAAAGGTATTTGATGTAACAGCAATGGGTGAGATGTTGATTGATTTCACTATGAACGGAACAAGCGAACAGGGCAACAGCATGTTTGAGGCATGCCCGGGCGGCGCACCGTGTAATGTGCTTGCCATGCTGAATAAGCTTGGAAGAAAGACTGCATTTATCGGCAAGGTAGGAAAAGACCAGTTTGGCCGTCTGCTAAAAAGCACTATTGAAGAAATTGGAATTGAAACAAAGGGACTGATTTTTGACGAAGAGATTAATACCACACTTGCATTTGTACATACCTTCCCAGACGGGGACCGTGAATTTTCTTTTTATAGAAAACCGGGTGCAGACATGATGCTTACAGAAGACGAGGTGGATTATGATTTAATACAGAAGTCAAAAGTGTTCCACTTCGGGACACTTTCTATGACGGACGAGCCGGTAAAGTCAGCGACAAAAAAGGCTCTTGAAGCTGCTAAGGAGGCTGGATGTCTTATTACCTTTGATCCGAATCTAAGAGAGCCTCTGTGGAAATCCTTAGAGGATGCCAAAGCGGCAATGGAGTACGGCTTCCGGTACTGCGATATGCTGAAGATATCAGACAATGAGATTCAGTTTATTTCTGGAAAAGAGGATTATGATGAGGGAATTAAATATCTTCAGGAAAAGTACCATATTCCGGTAATTTTCCTCACAATGGGAAAGGAAGGCAGCCGGGCCTATTATAAGGACTTAAGGGTGGAATGTGCAGGCTTTCCAGTAAAGGCAGTTGAGACTACCGGAGCCGGAGATACCTTCTGCGGATGTGCCATTAACGGGCTTTTGAAATATGGTATAGAAAATCTGACGGAGGAGGTATTAGGAGAAATCCTTACCTATGCTAATGCCGGAGCTGCGCTTATTACTTTGAAGAAGGGCGCCATCCGCTCCATGCCCGAGACATCCCAGATTGACGAGATGATAAAGTAAGACTTGGAGAATGATAAACTATGGCAATGAAAATAAATAAAGCGCTGCCGTCACCGCAGGAATTAAAGGCAGAGTATCCTTTGTCCGATAAGCTAAGAGAATTAAAGTGTAGAAGAGATGAGGAAATCCGCAAAGTGTTTTCTGGGGAGTCCGGGAAATTCGCCGTTATTATCGGTCCCTGCTCTGCTGACAATGAAGATTCTGTATGCGAATATGTAAATCGGCTTTCAAGATTAAATGAAAAAGTTTCAGAAAGACTTATTTTGATTCCCAGAATTTATACAAACAAGCCAAGGACAACCGGAGAGGGGTATAAAGGGATGCTGCATCAGCCGGACCCGGATAAGGCGCCGGACCTTTATGCAGGGATTCTTGCAATTCGCAGGATGCATCTTCGGGCAATGGAGGAAAGCGGACTTACAGGTGCCGACGAGATGTTGTATCCGGAAAATAGAAGCTATCTGGATGACATTTTATCCTATGAGGCAATCGGGGCCCGTTCTGTGGAGAATCAGCAGCACCGGCTGACTGCAAGCGGCATGGATATTCCTGTAGGAATGAAGAACCCTACCAGCGGGGATTTGTCAGTTATGTTAAATTCTATTGTTGCGGCACAGCACAGGCACAGGTTTATTTACCGGGGCATGGATGTTACAACAGACGGAAATGAGCTTGCCCACGCAATTCTGCGGGGAGGCGTAGATAAGTACGGCATGAATATTCCCAATTATCACTATGAGGACTGTGTAAGGCTGCTTGATTTATATGAAAAAAAGGAGTTAAAAAATCCGGCAGTAATTATTGATACGAACCATTCCAACTCAAGCAAGGCCTACAAGGAGCAGATTCGGATTGTCAGAGAGATTCTTCATAGTCGTAAGATGAATTCGGGTCTTAGAACATTAATTAAAGGGGTTATGGTGGAGAGCTATTTAGAGGAAGGCAGGCAGGATATAGGCGGAAATATGGTATATGGAAGGTCGATTACAGACCCTTGCATCGGCTGGGAGGATACGGAGAAGTTGATAATGAAAATTGCGGAGGAATGTTAATTTTTGTCGCGCAGCTCTAAAAGCTCCATGTATTCCATAAGGCTCTGCTTGGACTTTAAAGATAGATTATGATACCGTGAAAGAAGAGCCTGTTCCTCGGCATGGTGTGTAATATTCCGTGCCGGATCAAGTTGGATTGTATTATCATCTATAAGGTAATCAATAGATACGTGAAATAAATTTGCAAGAGCTGTCAGCTTTTCATGGGAAGGCTGGCGGCTTTTTGTCTCATATCCTGCAATGGTTGAACGGGCGACACTTATACGTGCGGCAACATATTTTTGCGTCATTTCATTTTTACGTCGTAATTCTTTCAGCTTCTTGTCAAACGACATAAGAATATCCACCTCCTTGAAATATGTATAATATTATCAATTGTGCAACAAAAGGAACATATCTAGTGCTGACATTCAACAAAATGTTGCGTGAAATGTTTCTGATTGGAACATAAAAGATAGCTGTTGAATAAAGAATGTCCAATGTGGTATAATTTTAATCAATACAGATGAAATCATACATGAGAGGGTATGTTGGCATGATAATAGCGAAAAATGATGAAGCGAAGCGCAGCAGGATATGGAGAGTTACAGTATTTATATCGTCTGTTTTGATTGTGGTGATTGCAGTATATTTGCTGATGAAGATGTTTACAGCGAATCCTTTGGAAGGAACATGGGAATGTGAGGATGAGAACATCCGGCTCACTGTATCGGTAAATGGTACAATGACAGTAAGAGCTTTTGACATTTCTGAGGATGGAGATGTGGATGTCCGCATGGCATATACAATGGATAAGGATACAAAGACTGTGACCATTAAGGAGGACATGGCAGAGCTAGAAGAGCTTGCCGCGGCTTCAGATGGAGCCTATACCGCAGAGACATTGAAAAGTGCGGTTGCGGGGGTAGTGACAACCTTTAACTATAGCATAGAAGGCAGAGAGCTGATACTAACTGAAAGAGAATATGGAGAACAGCTTGCTTTTATAAAGAAGTAAAAAGAAGGTGTAGTTTATGTAAGGAGCAGCGGTAATATAATCTGAAATTGACACTTCACATAGGAATATGAGGTGTCTTTTTTCTATAAAATGAGGAAGACAAAAAGGAGAAAAGATTCATGCATAGAGAACGTACAAAAAAAATAACCATTGGCAATATAACGATCGGCGGAGGCAGCCCTGTTGCAATTCAGTCCATGACGAATACCAGGACTGAGGATGTAAAAGAAACAGTGTCCCAGATATTAGCTCTTGAGCGTGCGGGTTGTGAGATTATCCGCTGTGCGGTCCCGACATATGAGGCGGCGGAGGCTATTTCAGAAATTAAGAAGCAGATACATATTCCGCTTGTCGCAGATATTCATTTTGATTACAGACTCGCAATAGCGGCAATTGAGCACGGCGCAGATAAGATACGGATCAATCCGGGAAATATTGGGGACGCTTCCCGCGTGAAAGCGGTAGTTGATAAGGCAAAAGAGTATCATGTGCCCATCCGTGTCGGTGTAAACAGTGGTTCTCTTGAAAAACCGCTGATAGAAAAATATAACGGTGTGACAGCAAAAGGCCTGGTAGAAAGCGCCCTTGACAAAATTCACATGATTGAAAGGCTGGGGTATGAGGAGCTGGTGATCAGTATTAAATCTTCGGATGTTATGATGTGCGTAAAAGCCCATGAACAGATTGCCAAAGAATGTCCATATCCGCTTCATGTGGGGATCACAGAGGCTGGAACACTTCTTGCAGGAAATATAAAATCCTCTGTTGGACTTGGACTAATCCTTTATCAGGGAATCGGGGATACGATACGTGTGTCTCTTACTGGGGCTCCGGCGGAGGAAATTAAATCGGCAAAGCTTATTTTAAAGACGCTGGGTCTTAGAAGGGGAGGAGTCGAGGTAGTGTCCTGTCCGACTTGTGGAAGAACGAAGATTGACCTGATCGGTCTTGCAAATCAGGTGGAGGAAATGGTTTCTGATATTCCTCTTGATATTAAGGTTGCCGTAATGGGCTGTGTGGTAAACGGCCCAGGGGAAGCAAAAGAGGCAGATATCGGCATTGCAGGAGGTATCGGTGAAGGGCTTCTGATTAAGAAAGGCAAGATTGTAAAAAAGGTAAAGGAAGAGGAATTGCAGGAAGTATTAAGACAGGAGCTGCTGCATTGGAATGAATAGAATAGAGACAGGTAAACCGTTTTTTGAAGTATTTCCTACATTAAAACTGAAAGAGGAGTTAAAAGGATTATTTTTGGGGGTACAGGTTATGAAGGTGGCGACCAATTCTATGCGTACCTTTATTAAAGTGTACTTAAAAAGCAGTCATTTGATTCAGAAAGTCTATATCTATGAGATGGAGCATCTGATAAAAACGCAGCTTTTCTGCCAGAGCAGGGTTACAGTGCAGATATTAGAAAGCTTTGAGCTTTCCGGACAGTATACGCCGGAAAATATTATGACAGAATATTTTGAGAGCTTTCTTATAGAATTGAATGACAGAAGTGTTGTGGAAAGAAGCATGTTTCAGAATGCAAAATATGCCTTTGAGGATGAAAATATCCTTTGCCTGCAGCTTACAGATACGATTGTGGCCCAGGGGAAAAAGGAGTCTATGGCTGCATATCTGACAGAGGTATATGACAAGCGTTTCGGGACACCTATTGAGGTACGGATTCTTTATAAGGAGGCAAAGGAAAGCAAGCTTAAATATAATGACATGAAGCTTAAGCAGGAAGTAGATTCTATTCTCTCACAGGCTAAGCAGCATAAGAAAAAGATGGAGGATACCGTTGTAAAGACGGAGGGAAGGAAAAAGGAATCCGGGGAGAGGAAAACATTTACTCCACGAAGCAAAGGACCTGATTCAGACGGACTGATTTATGGACGTCCCTTTGATGATGAGACGATAGAACTTGTCCAGGTTGCAGGCGAGATGGGAGAGATTACTTTTCGTGGAAGGGTATTAAGTCTTGATACAAGAGAAATAAGAAATGAAAAAACAATTGTCATGTATGCCATTACAGATTTTACCGATACGATTATGGTAAAGATGTTTGTAAGGAATGAACAGCTTCCTGATATATTAGGAGAGGTTAAGGAAGGAGCATTTCTGAAAATAAAGGGTGTTACAACTATTGATAAATTTGACGGAGAGCTTACTATTGGCTCTGTTTTTGGAATTAAGAAAATCCCGGACTTCACGGAGTCAAGAAAGGATACTGCTCCTGAGAAGCGTGTGGAGCTTCACTGTCACACAAAGATGAGCGATATGGACGGTGTGTCCGAGGTAAGAGATATTGTGAAACGCGCACATGACTGGGGGCATAAAGCTGTTGCCATTACGGATCACGGCGTGGTGCAGTCTTTTCCTGATGCAAATCATTATATTGAAACACTGGATAAGGAGGATCCCTTTAAGATTATTTATGGGGTAGAGGGATATCTGGTAGATGATCTCCAGGACGTGGCAGTAAATGGAAAGGGACAGTCCCTTGACGGTACTTACGTAGTATTTGATCTTGAGACAACAGGCTTTAGCCCCATAAAAGACAAAATTATTGAAATCGGTGCGGTGAAGGTGGAGAACGGTGTAATTACGGATAACTACAGCACTTTCGTAAACCCGGGTGTTCCCATTCCTTTTGAGATTACCCAGCTTACCAGTATCACCGATCAGATGGTAATGGATTCTCCGGATATCGACACCATTCTCCCAGAGTTTCTTTCCTTTGTGGGAGATGCGGTTCTGGTGGCACATAATGCTTCTTTTGATGTTGGCTTTATTGAACAGAACTGCCGCTATCAGGGTATTACGCCGGATTTTACTTCTGTGGATACAGTTGCCCTTGCAAGAATTCTGCTTCCAACATTGTCTAAATTTAAGCTTAACGTGGTGGCAAAGGCACTTAATATTTCCCAGGAGCATCATCATCGGGCGGTAGATGATGCAAGGGTTACGGCAGAGATTTATGTGAAGTTTATAGAGATGCTGCATGAAATGGATATTCACGATTTGGGAAAGCTGAATCAGTTTGGTGCCCACAATGTTGAGGCAGTACGGAAGCTTCCTACTTATCATGTAATTATCCTTGCGAAAAATAATGTGGGCAGAGTAAATCTCTACACGCTTGTATCAAAGTCCCATCTAACATACTTTGCCCGCAGGCCGAGGATTCCAAAAAGCGAACTGTCAAAGTACCGGGAGGGACTTATTGTGGGCAGTGCCTGTGAAGCGGGGGAGCTTTATCAGGCAATTTTAAATGAAAAATCAGATGAGCGCATTGCAAGGATTGTAAATTATTATGACTACCTAGAGCTGCAGCCGGTGGGAAACAACCGTTTTATGATCGACAGCCCCAGAATTAAAATTATCAACAGTGAAGAAGATATAAGAAACATTAACCGCCAGATTATTAAGCTGGGGGAAAAGTTTAATAAGCCGGTAGTGGCTACCTGCGACGTACATTTTCTTGATCCGGAGGATGAGGTTTACCGCCGGATTATCATGACTGGTAAGGGATTTACCGATGCAGATAATCAGGCGCCTCTTTACTTCCACACTACAGAGGAGATGCTTTCGGAGTTTGAATATTTGGGTTCTGCCAAGGCAAAAGAAATTGTGATAGATAATCCAAATAAAATTGCGGATATGGTAGAGAAAATTTCACCGGTGCGTCCGGACAAATGCCCGCCGGTCATTCCAAATTCAGATAAGGATCTTAAAAATATCTGTTATGAAAAAGCGCACTCTATGTACGGAGAAAATCTTCCAGAAGTAGTAACCGAGCGTCTGGAGCGGGAGTTAAATTCTATTATTTCCAACGGCTTTGCGGTTATGTATATTATCGCCCAGAAGCTGGTGTGGAAATCCAATGAGGACGGTTATCTGGTCGGCTCCCGGGGCTCTGTGGGTTCCTCTTTTGTGGCTACAATGGCGGGAATTACAGAAGTAAATCCGCTAAGCCCCCATTATTACTGCAGCAAATGCCACTACAGTGATTTTGATTCTTCAGAGGTGAGGGCGTTTGCAGGAGGCTGTGGGTGGGATATGCCGGATAAGCTGTGTCCAGTCTGCGGGGAGCCTCTTGTAAAGGATGGTTTTGATATTCCCTTTGAAACCTTTCTTGGGTTTAAGGGAAATAAGGAGCCGGATATTGACCTTAATTTTTCCGGCGATTATCAGAGTAATGCCCACAAATATACAGAGGTTATTTTTGGGGAAGGTCAGACCTTCCGCGCAGGAACTATCGGGACCCTGGCTGATAAGACGGCCTTTGGTTATGTGAAAAATTATTATGAGGAACGGGGAAGCAGGAAACGAAAATGTGAAATTGACAGGATCGTGCAGGGCTGTACAGGTATAAGGAGGAGTACCGGACAGCACCCAGGCGGTATTATCGTACTTCCCCACGGGGAGGATATTAATTCCTTTACTCCGGTGCAGCATCCGGCAAATGATATGAATACGGATATTATTACCACTCATTTTGACTATCATTCCATTGACCACAACCTGTTAAAGCTTGATATTCTGGGACATGATGATCCGACTATGATAAGGTCGCTGGAAGCCTATATCAGCTCTCCGGCAATGGAAAATGAATATAATGAGACGGATAATCCCTTTATAGCCACAAAGATTCCACTAGATGACAAGGAGGTTATCTCTTTGTTTCATGACACCTCGGCCCTTGGAATTACGCCGGAGGATATTGGAGGCTGTCCAGTAGGCTGTCTTGGAATACCGGAGTTTGGAACAGACTTTGTTATACAGATGGTAGTGGATACAAAGCCCCAGAATTTATCTGATTTAATAAGGATTTCTGGTCTGTCCCACGGGACAGATGTGTGGCTTAATAATGCGCAGGAGCTGATTAAGAGCGGAAAAGCAACGATTTCTACTGCAATCTGTACCCGTGACGATATTATGACATATCTTATTAATAAAGGCATGGACAGTGAAGAGTCCTTTACTATAATGGAACGAGTCCGTAAAGGTGCTGTAGCAAAGGGGAAGTGTAAAGACTGGCCAAAGTTTAAGGAGGATATGATAGCAAATGGCATCCCTGACTGGTATATCTGGTCCTGTGAGAAGATTAAATACATGTTCCCAAAGGCTCATGCGGCTGCCTATGTTATGATGGCGTATCGAATCGCATATTGTAAGATAAATTATCCTCTTGCATATTATGCATCCTATTTTGGAATCCGTGCGGATGCGTTTTCTTATGAGCTGATGTGTCAGGGAAAGGAAAGACTTCAGGCTCATATTGATGATTACAACAGACGTTCAGACACCCTTAGCAAAAAAGAACAGGATACTATGAAAGATATGCGTATCGTACAGGAAATGTACGCAAGAGGATTTGAATTTCTTCCTATAGACATTTACCGTGCAAAGGCATCCAAATTCTGCATCATTGACGGAAAGCTGATGCCGCCCTTTTCCAGTATTGACGGCATGGGAGAAAAGGCGGCAGAGGCGGTAGAGGAGGCATCAAAGGACGGCCCGTATCTTTCAAAGGACGATTTCAGGCAGCGGACAAAGGCCAGCCAGACGGTAATTGATTATATGGGAGAGCTGGGACTTTTAGGAGATTTGCCGGAGTCCAACCAGCTGTCGCTGTTTGATTTGTAGAACAGCGTCCGTTGACTGTAAAAAATAACATTATAAAACTGGGGTGTTCATGTTTGAAGAAAAAATATAAAGGAATCCTATACATCGTCATATCAGCTTTCTGTTTTGCCCTGATGAATATGTTTGTGCATATGGCCGGAGATCTTCCCTCGGTGCAGAAGAGTTTTTTCCGCAATTTTGTAGCGGCAATTTTTGCCTGTGTTCTGCTTGTTAAGGATAGGGCTTCGTTCAGATGCCGGAGAGAGAGCTTTATATATTTGGTATTCAGGGCAGTGTTCGGGACGGTGGGGATTCTGTGTAATTTTTATGCAGTGGATCATTTGGTACTGGCGGACGCATCTATGCTGAATAAGATGTCGCCGTTTTTTGCTGTACTTTTTAGCTTCTTGATTTTGAAGGAGAAGGTGACAGTTCCACAGGCGTTAATTGTTGCCGGGGCTTTTGCTGGAAGTATGTTTGTAGTAAAACCATCCTTTTCTAATCTGGATTTGCTTCCCTCTCTTCTGGGGCTTGCCGGGGGAATCTGCGCGGGAGCGGCGTATACCATGGTCAGACGGCTCGGTATCATGGGAGAAAAGGGATCCTATATTGTTTTTTTCTTCTCCGCTTTTTCCTGTCTGGTAACACTGCCGTGGATTGTCCTTGACTATCATCCTATGAGCGGGGCTCAGCTTGTAATACTTCTTCTTGCCGGACTTTCTGCCGCGGGAGGGCAATTTTCGATTACTGCGGCATACTGTTATGCTCCGGCAAAGGAAATATCGGTATATGATTATTCACAGATTATTTTTTCAGCAGTACTTGGCTTTTTTGTGTTCGGACAGACACCGGACGGCTTAAGCTGGCTGGGTTACGGGATTATCTGTACAATGGCGGGAGTGATGCTTGTCTATAATAAAAGGAAAGGGCAGAAAGAACTCCTGCGGCAGCATCAGGCAGAGATAGAGAAGCTTTCGATGGAGATTGAGGGGTTGAGAAGATAGGAGGTAAAATTGAGATATTCACAGGTGACATCTTGGTATCATGAAATGATACGGTCTAAAACGCCGGAAGGCGGAATCTATATTGACGCTACTATGGGAAATGGAAATGATACATTACTATTCTGCAAGATGGCGGGAAATACAGGGAAAGTATATGCCTTTGATATTCAGGAGAAGGCGCTTGAGCAGACAAAAGAATTACTGCTCTCTTATGGAATGTCAGAGCGGGCCAGACTGATTTTGGACGGACATGAGCACATGGACAGATATGTGAAGGAAAGCACCGCTGATGCAATTGTTTTCAACTTCGGTTATCTTCCGGGCGGCAGCCATAATATTGCAACCCTTTCCGATACAAGCATAAAAGCTGTCAGTAAGGCGTTAAAAATACTGAAACCAGGCGCCATGCTGTGTCTTTGCGTGTACAGCGGCGGCGATACAGGCTTTGAAGAGAAAGAGAAGATACTGGCATATATAAAAAAGCTTCCGCCAAAAGAGTACACCGTAATTGTAAATCAGTATTATAACCGCAAAAACAATCCCCCTCTGCCCGTATTCATTTTTAAAGAAACCATACCCTCAGCGTACAAAGGGCGTATATCTCTTGTACACTGAGGGTATGAATAAAAGTATTCAATAAATATATTATCATGGTCAAGCATTTTTGTAATGCTTATGGCTAAAAACAGTTGCTATGTTTAAGAAGCAGTCCGTACCTGATGGGGATGCGGTATCCATTATAGCTGTGAGGACGGATATACGTGACATATTTATAGTGTTTACTTCTATTTCTCAAAAACAACAAAACCACATTCGTAAGGATGGTCGCAATACACACTTTCTTTCTTATCAGTGCGGTATAATAAGATTTTCAGCGTAATTAGAAAATCCCCTCCACCTGAAAGAAGCATCACTTCAGCCAAGAAAAATAACAGTAATTGATTTGCTGTCACCGAAACCACTGCAGCTCCGCCCCCTAAAATCAATGTGGGCATAGCGATTCCTAGCAAATATTTCCACTTTTTTAATGGTTCTGAGCAAGTGCAGTATGGAGAAAAACTACTCCAAATAATTCCAAAATCGATCGAATGAAAATGGTTTTTTGCAAAAATCCCCCAAGTGATTCCATGTATTAACTCATGCAGAATGGTTAGACATAGGAGAAGTAAAAATACCACTACAGCAAGTCCTAAAGAAATCCCCTCAAAATCAAACCCATTCACATTATGGTAAATCCAAAAGGTGAATGCCATAAAGGGCAGCATACTTAAAGGGCCTAAACAATTCGCTTGTCTAATATTGATAATCATATTCTTCGTTTTATATCCATTTTGTTGCATTTTAGAATTGAATTGTTCAAAATTATTTTTACGTTTCAACTCCTTTTCTGTTAATTGCCTTTTGTCTTTATCCATATTTAATTCCTCCGAAATAGAATTTGTCAAGATAAAAGAAAATTTTGCCGTTGCCATTTTGCGGCCCAAAACGGGGAACGGGATTTTACAACCCTGCCCCCTGCTTTCGGCCGCTTCATTTTACGCAAACAGCTTTACTAATTCTACAATAACATCCACGCTTTTTTCCATTCCTTCCACTGTAATATGCTCATAAGGCCCGTGATATGCATGGCCGCCTGTCCCAAGATTCGGGCAGGGAAGTCCTTTAAAGCTTAACTGACTCCCATCTGTTCCTCCGCGGATAGGAAGAATAAGAGGCGCAACATCTGCCTGCTCACAGGCTCTTTTTGCATAATCTATGAGGAACATGCATCCGGAAATGATCTCAGCCATATTCCGGTACTGCTCTGTTATCGTGAGCTGTACCGTGCCTTCCCCCCATTTTTCGTTCAGATTCTTTTCAATCAGGCGCAGAGTATTTTTCCGGGCCTCAAAGGAGGCTGCATTGTGATCCCGGACAATATAGCTTGTTTGTGCAAACGCTACATCGCCGGACATATTTGTAAGGTGGTAAAAGCCTTCGTAATCCTCAGTTCCTCTGGGAGTTTCCATGCCTGGAAGCATCTGGTTGATTTCCATGGCCACGAGAGAAGCATTAATCATAGTATCCTTAGAAGAACCAGGATGCACATTAAAGCCCTTGATATCAAAAACTGCTTTGCAGGCATTGAAGCTTTCATACTGAATTTCGCCCTCGGTATCTCCATCCAGGGTATAGGCATACTTTGCTCCAAATTCCTCCACATTAAAGTGTGAAGCTCCTGTTCCGATTTCTTCATCTGGTGTAAATGCAACACTGATCGGTCCATGGGGGATATTTTCCGCCTGGATCCGTTCGATCATCGTGAGAATTTCCGCAATACCTGCCTTGTCATCAGCGCCGAGAACTGTTGTCCCGTCCGTTGTGATAAGCGTACGTCCTTTAAGCTCCTTAAGATGCGGGAAATCCTGCACGCTCAGCACACGGCCGCTGTTTTTAAGAGCTAAGTCTTCTCCATTGTAATTTTCCGTAATAACTGGGTGGATATCGCTGTGGCAGAAGTCGGCCACTGTATCCATGTGGGCGATGAAGCCGATGCAGTCTTTATTCTCATATCCCGGTGTGGCTGGAAGCCTGCCGTAGAGATAACACTGCTCGTCAAGATGAACGTCCGAAAGGCCCATTTCCATCATCTCTTTTTCCAAGAGCCTTGCCAGATTAAACTGACAGGCGGAAGAAGGTAGGGTTTCGCTGTTTTCATCACTTGGTGTACGGACAACTACATAATTTAATAATCTTTCGTATGCTTTCAATTTTATTCCCCTTTCTGCATATTTCTGTATTGGTCTAGTATAGCATACTTTGGTGATAAAATAAAAAAGAATCAGAGATTTGGGATTTTTATAGAAATAAAAAAAGGGATTTTCGGCAAACCAAAAGAATGCTATAATAAAGCTTAAGCAAAAACTGAAAAACACATGGAGGCAGGTACATGAGATTATCACAGTTATTAGAACGTTTAGAATATGAAGTCATAAAGGGCAGCAGTGATATTGAAATCACTACTCTGATTAATGACTCCCGCAGGGTGGAAGAGGGTAGTGTTTTTGTCTGTATTTCAGGCGCAGTATCCGATGGGCACACCTATGTGCAGGAGGTTTATGAAAAAGGAGCTTTGGCAGTTATCGTGGAAAAGGAAGTAGAGGTGCCACAGGGACTTACTGTCATCCGCGTTCCTGATACGAGATATGCACTGGCGCTTATGTCCGCCGCTTATTTCGGTTATCCGGCAGAGAGGCTTAAAATTATAGGGATTACTGGAACCAAGGGCAAGACAACCACAACCTATATGGTAAAATCCATTCTTGAAGGAGCAGGACACAAGGTGGGACTTATCGGGACCATTGAGGCAGTTATTGGGAATAAGACTATTCCGGCAAATAATACCACTCCGGAATCCTATACCATCCAGAGTTATTTTGCCCAGATGGCAGAGGCCGGCTGTGACAGTGTAGTGATGGAGGTGTCTTCCCAGGGTCTTATGCTTCACAGGACAGCAGGGATTCCTTTTGAAATTGGTATTTTTACAAATTTGGGAGAGGACCATATCGGTCCGAACGAGCACAAAGATTTTGAAGATTATAAACGGTGCAAGGGACTGCTATTTAAGCAGTGTAAGACTGGAATTGCAAATATAGATGACCTATGGTATGAGGATGTATTTAAAGAAGCTACGTGCAGGAGGGAGACCTTTGGCTTTAACGAAGGTGCAGACCTTCAGGCAGTAGACGTGGAGCATATTTCAAAGCCGGGCTATCTGGGTGTGAAGTATCATGTGAGAGGGCTTCTGGATTTTGATGTAGAGATTGATATTCCGGGAGAATTCAGTGTATATAACTCCTTGACAGCTATTGCAGTATGCAGACATTTTGGTGTTCCGGTGGAGAATATTAAGAACGCTCTTAAGGTGGCAAAGGTAAAGGGACGCATTGAGATGGTGAAGGTGTCAGATAATTTCACCTTAATGATTGATTATGCCCATAATGCCATGAGCCTTGAAAGCCTTCTTCACACACTCCGGGATTACCATCCAGAGCGCATTGTAACAGTATTTGGCTGCGGAGGAAACCGCTCAAAAACCCGCCGTTATGAGATGGGCGAGGTGGCAGGACGACTTTCTGATTTTACGATCATTACATCAGATAACCCGAGATTTGAAGAGCCTCAGGCTATTATTGACGATATCATTACCGGAATAGAGAGGACAGACGGAACATATATTTCTATCTGTGACCGCAAGGAAGCCATTAAATACGCCATTTCGAACGGAAGGCCGGGGGATGTAATTATTCTTGCGGGAAAGGGGCATGAGACGTATCAGGAGATTAAAGGCGTAAAATATGACATGGATGAACGTGTATTAATTCAGGAAGTGCTTGAGGAGCTTAAATAATTCATATGTACGCAAAGGTGATTGTAGATATTACACATGAAAAACTGGATAAGGTTTTCGAGTACAGCATCCCCGAAGAGCTTGAGGGGGTGCTGAAAGTCGGTACAGAGGTTCTTGTGCCCTTTGGACGGGGAAACAGGGAAATGAGAGGCTATATTGTAGGATTTTCCGAAACACCGGATTATGCCCCTGACCAGATTAAAGAGATTTTAAGGTATGAAGAGGATAAAAGGGCAATTGAGTCTAAGCTTGTGGCGCTTGCCGCGTGGATGAAGGAATATTACGGCGGTACGATGATTCAGGCATTAAAAACAGTGCTTCCGATTAAAAAAATAAAGAAAACAATTAAGAAAAAAAGAATCCGTCTTTTGCTTACAAAGGAAGAAGGAAAGGAAAAGATGGATTTTTATCTGAATAAAAATCAGAAAGCAAGAGCAAGAGCCCTGAAAGGGCTCTTAGAGCAGCCGGAGCAGGACTATGAGCTTCTTACAAAAAAGCTGAGTATCTCTTCTTCCGTTATCCGTGCGCTTAAGGAGCAGAAAGTTCTGGAGATTACAGAGGAGCAGTCTTTTCGTAATCCTGTCAAGTACCAAAAAAAGGAACAAAAGGAGATTTTCTTTACATTAGAGCAGCAGAGGGCAGTGGACACATTCAAAAGGGATTATGACAGCAGACAGTTTAGAACCTATCTTTTATACGGTGTTACAGGAAGCGGAAAAACAGAAGTATATATGGAAATGATTGAGCATGTGGTAAGACAGGGGAGACAAGTAATCGTCCTGATTCCAGAGATTGCCCTTACCTATCAGACAGTGCTGCGTTTTTACGGGAGGTTTGGAGAGAGGGTGTCTATTATAAATTCCAGACTTTCCGAAGGAGAGCGCTCTGATCAGATAGAGAGAGTGAAAAACGCAGAAGTGGATGTAATGATTGGGCCAAGGTCAGCTTTATTTACTCCTTTTAAAAATCTTGGGCTGATTGTTATAGACGAAGAGCATGAGGCTGCTTACAAAAGCGAACAGATTCCCAGATATCATGCCAGGGAAACTGCTGTCATGAGAGGAAGGCTTGAGGATGCAAGTGTGGTGCTGGGCTCTGCAACTCCGTCCCTTGAGGCATTTTACCGGTGTGAAAAGGGAGAATATACCTGTCTTACGCTTAAAAGAAGAGCAAAAGAACAAGAGCTGCCCTGCGTATATGTAGTGGATATGAGGGAAGAATTAAAAAGGGGCAGCCGTTCGATTTTAAGCGACAAGCTTAAGGAGCTGATGAATGAGAGACTAAAGAAAGGCCAGCAGATGATGCTTTTTCTTAACAGGAGGGGTTATGCAGGATTTGTTTCTTGCCGTTCCTGCGGATATGTAGTAAAATGTCCTCATTGCGATGTTTCACTTTCCTCCCATAAGAACGGTATGCTTGTGTGCCACTACTGCGGCTACGAGATACCGGCAATGAAAACATGTCCTTCCTGCGGATCTTCGTATATTGGCGGATTTAAGGCAGGGACAGAAGCTATAGAGGAGCTTGTCAGACGGGAGTTTAAAGATGCAAAAGTGCTTCGTATGGACATGGATACAACAAGGAAAAAGGAAGGGCATGAGAAGATTTTATCTGCCTTTTCAGACGGGGAAGCAGATATCCTGATAGGGACACAGATGATTGTAAAGGGACATGATTTTCCCAATGTTACACTTGTAGGCATTCTGGCAGCAGATATGTCCCTTTATGGGGACGATTACCGTTCAGCAGAGAGGACCTTTGAGCTCCTTACACAGGCAGCAGGAAGAGCCGGGCGGGGAAGCATAAAAGGTGAAGTCGTGATACAGACCTATAATCCAGAGCATTACAGTATTGAAAAAGCAGCAGAGCAGGATTATGAAGGGTTTTATGAAAAGGAAATGGACTACCGGAGAATTCTAGGATATCCTCCGGCAGCAGAGCTTCTTGCAGTGTTGGTGACAGGAGAGGATGAAAAGCTTCTTGACACGGCAGTAAAGTATCTTAAGGATTTTGCCCTTCGTGCAGGAAGAAAGAAAAGGCTTCAGATTATCGGCCCTGCCAGTCCCTTTGTGGGGAAGGTAAATGATGTATACCGCAGGGTGATTTATTTAAAAAGTGGGGATTATAGAAGCTTAACAGTGATGAAAGATCATATGGAGCAGTATATTGAAATGAATAAGGGATTTCAGATGCTTAGAATTCAGTTTGATTTTAATCCAATGAAAATATTTTAAGGAGAAATGATTATGGCAATAAGAAGAATCCGTGAGCTGGGAGATGAAGTATTAACAAAAAGGTGTAAAGATGTGACGAAGATGAACCTTCGCACGAAAATACTTATAGGAGATATGCTTGATACTATGTATGAGGCAGGCGGAGTCGGACTTGCCGCCCCCCAGGTGGGAGTATTAAAGAAAATTGTGGTTATTGATATTGGGGAAGGCCCATATATTCTTATGAATCCGGAGATTTTGGAAACAGGCGGGGAGCAGCGTGGAGAAGAAGGATGCTTAAGTGTTCCAGGAAAGGCCGGGGTAGTAACAAGGCCTAATTATGTAAAGGTCCGTGCTCTCAATGAGAATATGGAGGAGATAGAGGTGGAGGCCGAAGAGCTTCTTGCAAGAGCTTTTTGCCATGAGATAGATCATCTGGACGGAAAGATGTATGTGGAGCTGGCTGAAGGCGGACTTCATGATGTGGAGCCGGAGGGGGAATAATACAATGAAGATTATATTTATGGGAACTCCCAAGCTTTCAGTAGGAACCCTTAAGGCACTCATAGAAGCAGGGCATGAGGTGGTCCTTGCGGTGACACAGCCGGATAAGCCGAAGGGGAGAGGAAAGGAGATGCAGTATACGCCGGTGAAGGAGGCAGCACTTGGTTATGGTATTAAGGTATATCAGCCAAAAAAAATCCGGGATGCACAATGCATTGAGGAGATCCGGAAATATGAGGCAGATGTCATGGTGGTGATTGCTTTTGGACAGATACTTCCCAAAAGTATCCTTGAGATGGCTCCTTATGGCTGTATTAATGTCCATGCATCTCTTCTTCCCAAGTACAGAGGTGCAGCGCCCATACAATGGGCTGTAATTGACGGGGAGAAGGTGTCTGGAGTGACAACCATGCAGATGGACGAAGGGCTGGATACAGGAGATATGCTGTTAAAGAAAGAAATTGTTCTCGATGAAAAAGAAACAGGCGGAAGTCTTCATGATAAGATTGCAGAAGAAGGAGCGAAGCTCTGCGTGGAGACACTTAAGGCTCTTAAGGCAGGAGAGCTTAAGCCTAAAAAGCAGGGAGACAGCCCTACTAATTATGCACGTATGCTTGATAAAACTATGGGAAACATAAACTGGGAGGACAGTGCACAGAAGATTGAGCGGTTAATCCGCGGCTTAAATCCATGGCCGAGCGCCTATACAGACTGGAATGGCAGGGTTATGAAGTTATGGCAGGCAGATGTGTACAAGGAAGAAAGCAGCCATGCACCAGGAACAATAGTCAGGGTGGAAAAGGACGGCTTTTTTGTCCAGACAGGAGATGGACTTTTAAAGGTGACAGAGCTTCAGATTCCAGGAAAGAAGAAAATGGATGCAGGTGCATTTTTAAGAGGCTGCAGCATTAAAACTGGAGAAATTCTTAAAAAATGTTAAAAATATATGAAAATGAAGTATTTTAATTTGTTATCATATATAATATCTGTATATACAGATAAGGAGGTATAGAGATGTATTATCCAATGTATTTTGATCCTACCTATTTTCTTGTTCTTATCGGAGTTATCATATGTCTGGCAGCTTCTGCGAAGATGAAGTCAACATTTAACAGATATTCCAGAGTCCGCAGTCATTCGGGCATGACAGGAAGACAGGCTGCAGAGGAGATTCTTCGCAGGGCAGGCATCTATGATGTCCGTATAGAGCATATCTCCGGCAGTCTTACAGATCACTACGATCCACGTTCAAAGGTATTAAGGCTTTCTGACACTGTCTATAATCAGACCTCTGTGGCGGCTATGGGAGTGGCGGCTCATGAGTGCGGGCATGCAATCCAGCATCAGACAGGCTATGTGCCTTTGTCTATCCGGGGGGCTCTTGTCCCTGTGGTAAATTTAGGAAGTACGATTGCATGGCCTTTGATTATAATAGGAATGTTTATTAATTCACGTTCTTCGCTTTTATTTATCAATCTTGGAATTTTAGCATTTTCACTGGCAGTATTATTTCAGATTGTCACACTGCCGGTAGAATTTAATGCATCCGGACGGGCAATTAAGATTTTAGGAGAGTCTGGAATGTTATATCCGGAAGAGGTGAGTGCAACAAGAAAGGTGCTTAAAGCAGCGGCGCTTACCTATGTGGCAGGTGCGGCGTCTGCCATCCTGCAGCTTCTGCGTATTCTTATTCTAACAGGAAACAGAAGGGACGATTAGAAGGATGGCACATATAACAGGACGGGAGATTGCGCTTGAGACGCTGCTTCTTATTACACGGGACGGGGAATATGGTCATATTGCCCTTTCTCATGTTCTTTCAAAATATCAGTATTTGGAGAAGAGAGAGCGTGCCTTTATAACAAGAGTTGTAGAGGGCACGCTTGAGCGCATGATAGAGATAGATTATATAATAGACTGTTTTTCCAAAGTAAAAACAGGAAAGATGAAGCCGGTTATACGGTGCATTTTAAGAAGCAGTGTATACCAGCTCATTTATATGAACAGCGTACCGGACAGTGCGGTATGCAATGAAGCGGTGAAGCTTGCTGTAAAAAAAGGCTTTGGAACTTTAAAGGGATTTGTAAACGGAGTTTTAAGAAATATCAGCCGGAATAAGGAGAGGATTTCTTACCCTGAAAAGACAGACAAGCTTTCTTATATTTCTGTAAAATATTCTCTTCCTAAGTGGCTGGTAAGCCAGTGGCTGTCCCGATATGACGAAGACACAGTAATTGGGATGGGAGAGGAGTTTCTAAAGGAAAAGCCCCTTTCCATCCGGTGCAATACACATAAGATTACGCCTGAAAGTCTTAGAAAGCTTTTGGAGGAAGAGGGTATCTGTGTGGAAGATTATAGTGTTCTTCCTTATGCATTTTACATAAGCGGCTATGATCATCTATCCGGGCTTAAAAGCTTTCTTAATGGGAGCTTCTATGTTCAGGATGTTAGTTCTATGTATGTGGCAGAGTGGGCAGAAGTAAAAAGAGGGGATTATGTGATTGATGTCTGTGCGGCGCCGGGGGGCAAGGCCCTTCATCTGGCGGAGCTTTTAAAGGGAACAGGGCATGTAGAGGCCCGGGATCTGACAGAGTATAAGATATCTATGATAGAAGAAAATATAGAAAAGAGCGGCCTGACAAATATAGAGGCAGTTTGGAAGGATGCTCTTGTTTTAGACGAGGAAGCCTGTGGGAAGGCAGATATTGTTGTGGCGGATCTTCCCTGCTCAGGACTTGGGGTACTAGGGAAAAAACCTGACCTTAAGTACAGAATGAATGAAGAGCAGATAAAAGAGCTTGCAGGTCTGCAAAGAAGAATTCTTACGGTTGTGAACCAGTATGTAAAACCGGGAGGAAGGCTCATCTACAGCACCTGTACTGTAAACCGGGAAGAGAATGAAGAAAATGGGGTATGGTTTGCCAGACAGTTTCCACAATTTCACATGATACGTGAAAAGCAGATGCTTCCAGGGATAGATCCAGGTGACGGCTTTTATATTGCTGTTTTTCAGAAGGAGGTCTAATGGAAAGAAAGGATATTGCTTCTTTAAAGTTTGAAGAGTTGATACAGGAGATGGAAGTCCTGGGTGAGAAAGCATATAGAGGGAAGCAGGTTTATGCCTGGCTTCACGAAAAGGGGGCAGACAGCTTTGAGGAGATGACTAATCTTTCTAAGGCATTAAGAGAAAAGCTTTCTTCGGAATACGAGATTGTAAGGATGGAGACAGTGGAACGGCAGATATCAAAGAAGGATCCCACAGAAAAGTTTCTATTTGAGCTGTCTGACGGAAATCAAATTGAAAGTGTGCTGATGCGGTATCGTTATGGAAATTCTGTCTGTATTTCCTCCCAAGCAGGATGCCGTATGGGATGCCGTTTCTGTGCTTCCACGATCGACGGCCTTAACAGGAACCTTACGGCCTCTGAGATGTTAAGGCAGGTTTACCAGATTCAGAGGATAACAGGGGAGCGGGTTTCAAACATCGTAGTTATGGGAACAGGAGAGCCCCTTGATAATTATGATAATTTTGTTAGATTTATACATATGATAAGTGATGAGCATGGACTTCATATCAGTCAGAGAAATATAACGGCATCTACCTGTGGTATTGTGCCGAATATGAGGCGGCTCGCAAAAGAGGGCCTTCAAATTACACTTGCACTGTCTCTCCACGGTTCAAACCAGGAGAAACGAAGAAGGCTCATGCCTGTGGCAAATAAATACAGCCTTGAAGATGTAATGGAGGCATGCGATTATTATTTCTTGAAAACAGGGCGCAGGGTGACATTTGAATACAGCCTTCTTTCGGATGTCAACGATTCTAACAGTGATATAAAGGAGCTTACAGAGCTTCTTAAAGGCAGAAACTGCCACATCAATCTCATACCGGTTAATCCAGTAAAAGAAAGAGATTTTAAGAAGCCGGACAGTAAAAAAGCGGTTGAATTCGAAAATAAACTTGAAAAAAACGGAATAAATGTTACTATAAGAAGGGAAAGAGGCTCAGACATAGATGGAGCCTGTGGACAGCTAAGGAGACGGTATGCTGTCAGTAAGAGGGAGAATTAGATGAAATTATATGCAATGACTGATGTGGGACGAAAACGAGAGATAAATCAGGACTATGTATATGTGACAGATAAGCCGATAGGGCCATTTCCAAACCTTTTGGTGGTTGCTGACGGGATGGGAGGCCATAAGGCGGGTGATTTTGCGTCAAAATACACAGTAAAGGTACTTCGTGAGGAGTTAGAGAAGACAACACTTAATAAACCGGAAGAAATCCTGCAAAACGTTGTTGCAGTTGCAAATCATAAGCTGATACAGGCATCTGAGTCAGATGTGAAGCTTGAAGGAATGGGAACAACTCTTGTGGCGGCAACCGTGATTGGCAACACACTTTATTTTTCAAATGTAGGAGACAGTCGTCTTTATCTGATTAATGACAAGATAAAGCAGATATCAAAAGACCATTCTCTTGTGGAAGAGATGGTAAGGCTTGGAGGCATTAAAGCAGAGGAGGCAAAGCATCATCCGGATAAGAACATTATTACAAGAGCTATGGGAGCAAAGGAAGATGTGGAGGCTGATATTTATGAATACCGGCTGAAAAAAGGAGACTTAATTCTTATGTGTACAGACGGCCTTAGTAATATGGTGGAAGATGAAGATATGTTTGATATTGTGAAAAGTGCACGGGATATAGTAGAAGCAGTGTTGATGTTAATAGAAAAGGCAAATAGTAATGGCGGGAGAGATAACATAGGGGTTGTTATGGCAGAGCCACTTGCAGATGAGGTGAGTACATGGTAAAAGAGGGTAATGTGAAGAATGGTATTTTTCTTGGCGGGCGCTATGAGGTGTTAAGCAAGGTCGGCGCCGGCGGCATGGCAGACGTGTACAAGGGGAGAGACACGATGCTGAACCGTTATGTGGCTGTTAAGGTACTAAAAAAAGAGTATCGGGAGGAT
The DNA here is from genome assembly GCA_910575605.1 of Lachnospiraceae bacterium. Classification (GTDB taxonomy): domain Bacteria; phylum Bacillota; class Clostridia; order Lachnospirales; family Lachnospiraceae; genus CAPEBR01. The sequence continues at coordinate 44,189 of CAJTEW010000007.1, read as the reverse complement.
GAAGATTTTGTCCGTAAGTTTCGCTCTGAGGCGCAGGCAGCAGCAGGATTGTTAAATCCTAATATTGTAAATGTATATGATGTAGGAGAAGACCGGGGACTCTACTATATGGTTATGGAGCTGGTAGACGGGATTACTTTGAAGGATTATATAGAGAAAAAAGGGAGACTGTCCCATAAAGAGGTGATAAGCATTGCCATTCAGATGTGTAATGGTATTGGAGCTGCCCATGCGGCAGGAATTATCCACCGGGATATCAAGCCCCAGAACATTATCATATCCAGGGACGGGAAGGTGAAGGTAACGGACTTTGGAATCGCCAAAGCAGTTACCTCAAATACCATCAGTTCAAATGCCATGGGCTCTGTCCATTATACGTCGCCGGAGCAGGCGCGGGGAGGATACAGTGACGCAAAAAGCGATATTTATTCTATTGGTATTACTCTTTTCGAGATGGTGACCGGACAGGTGCCCTTTGACGGGGATTCCACAGTATCTGTTGCCATCAAGCATCTGCAGGAGGAAGTTACGCCGCCTTCTGAGATTGTGCCGGGTATTCCGTACAGCTTAGAGCAGATTATTTTAAAATGTACACAGAAAAATGGTGAGAGAAGATATGCCAGTACAGCAGCATTAGTCCAGGATATGAAGCGTTCACTCGTTGACCCGGACGGAGATTTTGTCGTGATACCACCCCTACGGAATGCGGATACAGTTATCATCAGAGATGATGAGCTTGATGATATACGACAGTCTTATGAAGAAGATGAGTACGGATATGGGGATGACGACTATGATGATGACAGGTATGACGACGATTACGATGATGACAGGTATGATGACGACGATTATGATGATGACAGGTACGATGACGACGATTACGAGTATGACGACTATAAGAGACGTTCTGACGGAAGAGATAAAAAGGGCAGAAAAGGCAGCGAGGAAGTAAATCCCCGCATGAACAAAGTCATGAAGATACTGATGATTGTGGTAGCTGTAATTATTGTATTTATTGCAATTTTTGCTGTGGGAAAGGCAGCAGGCATATTCAAATCCTTTGGAACAGGGCTTGTTAAAGAGGACGAAGAGACTACAGTAAAGGTTCCTGATATTGTCGGAAAGAATGAGGAGGAGGCAAGAGAAATCCTTAAGAAAAAGAATATTGGACTTAAGGTAATTGCAAGAGAAGAATCAAATAAATATGACGAAGGAATTATATGTGAACAGAAGCAGAAGGCAGGCTCAAGAGTAAAGAAAAATTCTACTATCCAGGTAGTTATAAGTACAGGGCTTATTGGAGAGGAGATTGTTGTACCGGAAGTTTCAGGCATGAGTGAGGAGGATGCACAGAGAACACTGACTGATCACGGTTTTAAAAAGGTGTCATCAGACTATCAGTACGACGACAGTGTGCCGGAGGGTGATGTAATTAGTACAACGCCTGCGTCAGGCGCTAAGGCTACAGAGGATACAGATATCAAGATGCTTGTCAGTAAGGGGGCACAGAAAAAGGCTGTGCCGAATATGGTAGGAAAGAATGTGGCCGACGCACAGAACGAGCTTGCGGCAGTGAATCTGATTCCTAATATTATCTATGAGGCAAGCGAGAAATATGATGTTGATATTGTTACAGCGCAGGATATTGCCGGCGGTAAAAAGGTGGCTCCAGAAACAGTGATTACGATTACGGTTAGTACAGGCTCAGATAAGGTTACGGTAGAGAACTTTGTGGGAAAGCCTGCCAGTGAGCTTGAAAACTGGGCATGGAGTAACGGTTTGAATCCGATAGTATCGGAGGAGAGATATACGAGTGATACGAGATATCCATATGGAACTGTGATTTCTCAGTCAAAGACCTCGGGTAAGATGACAAAGGGTGAGACAATCAGCTATGTAATTAGTATGGGGCCAGAGCCAGAGCCAGAGCCGTCTGGACCGGATCAGGGTAATGGCAGCGAAGAAGAAGGCGATACAGAATAAGGTCAGGTCAGCATATATGCAGGGAAAGATAGTTAAGGGAATTGCCGGATTCTACTACGTTCATGTAGTAGAATCCGGTGTTTATGAATGTAAAGCGAAGGGAATTTTCAGAAAAGAAAGGATGAAGCCCCTTGTAGGGGATAATGTAGAGATTGAAATACTAGATAGAGATTCCAGGGAAGGGAATATTACAGATATACTCCCGAGGAAGAGTGAGCTTATCCGCCCTGCTGTTTCTAATATTGATCAGGTACTGGTTGTTTTTGCGGCGGCAAGGCCAAGTCCACATTTTAACCTTTTGGATCGTTTTCTTGTTATGATGGAGAGCAAGGATATTCCCGTGATTTTATGCTTCAATAAAACGGATGCTGCGAAAGCCCAGCAGATAGAGAGACTTCAGGATATTTATGAAGGCTGCGGTTATCCTGTTGTTTTTACCAGTGTAAAGAGAAAGATTAATATAGAAAAAATAAAGGAGCTTTTAAAAGATAAAACAACAGCTATTGCAGGGCCGTCTGGTGTGGGAAAATCATCACTTATTAATCTTTTAAGCCCAGGGGCTGATATGGAGACTGGCAGTATCAGCCGCAAGATAGAGAGGGGAAAGCATACAACCAGACATTCAGAGCTGTTACTGCTTGATGAGGATTCCTATATCATGGATACACCGGGATTCAGCTCTTTATATGTAAATAAATTTGAAAAGGAAGAGTTAAAATATTATTTCCGTGAGTTCATACCATATGAAGGGAAATGTAGATTTCATGGATGTGACCATATCCATGAGCCGGATTGTGCCGTCAAAGCAGCGGTAGGGCAGAAAAAGATACATACCGTCCGGTATGAGGACTATAGAGAAATTTACGAGGAGTTAAAAAATAAAAGGAGGTACTGATATGGAATATATTCTTGCACCGTCGATTTTATCGGCTGATTTTAAAGTGCTTGGAGAACAGATGAAGGAAACAGAGGAGGCAGGGGCAAAATATCTGCATTTTGATGTAATGGACGGCATGTTTGTTCCAAGTATTTCCTTTGGCATGCCGGTATTAAAGTCAATTAAAGGCGCAACAGGCCAGGTGATGGATGCCCATCTTATGGTGCAGGAGCCCATCCGCTATGTAGAAGCCTTTCAGAAGGCAGGAGCGGATATCGTAACCGTGCATCTTGAGGCCTGTGAGGATATTCATGCAACAATAGAGAAAATCCGGGAATGTGGCATGAAGGTGGGTCTGTCTGTCTGTCCTGAGACGGATATAAAAGAGACAGAGACACTTATTAAAGAGATAGATATGCTGCTCATTATGAGTGTACATCCAGGTTTTGGGGGCCAGAAATTTATTCCGGAATCTTTGGAAAAGATACGCATTGCAAGAAATATGGCGAAGGAGCAGGGATTTGAGCTTGACATTCAGGTAGATGGAGGAATTTACCATAATAATGTAAAAGAGGTGCTTGATGCAGGAGTGAACATTGTTGTAGCAGGTTCAGCAGTTTTTAACGGAAACCCGGCGGAAAACACGAGGAAATTTATGGAGATATTAAAAAATTATGGGTAAAACTATTGTTATTGTAAGTGGAGGAGAGTTAAAGGAAGAGTTTGCACTGTCTGTTTTAGAAAAGGAAGGGGCAAACTGTGTAATTGGCGTAGATAAGGGAATGGAATTTCTTTACCGGAACCAGATTACGCCTAATTATATTGTAGGAGATTTTGACAGTGTGAATCAGGAGATAGCAGACTATTACCGGAATCATACGAATGTTCCGATTCGGGAATATAATTCGATGAAGGATGCATCAGACACAGAGATTGCAGTAAGGCTTGCCGTGACGCTTGGATGCAGCAGACTTTTGATTCTCGGTGCGACAGGCGGGAGGATTGACCATCTGTGGGCAAATGTGCAGACTCTTACAATTCCCTTCCGGGCTGGAATTGAGGCGGAGATTTTAGATACAAGGAACAGAATTCGTCTTATCGGCGGGGATACAGTGCTTAAAAAGTCAGAAACATATGGGCCGTATTTTTCAGTATTTCCCCTTGGAAATGAGATTTTTACATTTAATATTTCTGGTGCAAAATGGCCTCTTAAAAATCATACGCTTACCCCCTATGACAGCCTGTGTGTAAGCAATGAGATTGAGGAGGATGAGGCCCGGATTGAATTTTCAGGAGGAATTGTAATTTTGATGGAGACACGCGATAAGGAGGAAATGAGATAAATGAAACTAGGTATAGTAGGACTGCCGAATGTCGGAAAAAGTACATTATTTAATTCTCTCACAAAGGCAGGTGCAGAGTCTGCGAACTATCCGTTCTGCACTATTGACCCTAATGTGGGAGTTGTAACCGTACCAGATGAGCGTCTGAATGTATTGGGAGAGATGTATCAGACAAAGAAAATTATTCCGGCGGCAATTGAATTTGTAGATATTGCAGGTTTGGTAAAAGGGGCCTCAAAGGGAGAGGGACTTGGAAACCAGTTCCTTGCAAACATACGAGAGGTTGACGCTATTGTACATGTTGTTCGATGCTTTGAAGACGGCAATATCGTTCATGTGGACGGAAGTATTAATCCGCTTCGTGATATTGAGACCATTAATTTGGAGCTTATTTTTTCTGACCTTGAGATTTTAGAAAGAAGAATTGCAAAGACTGTAAAGGTGTCAAGAAATGATAAGGCTGCGGCAAAGGAGCTGGCGCTTTTAGAAAAGCTTAAGGCATATCTGGAGGAAGGGAAGCCGGCAAAAACCTTTGACGGAGCAGAGGATGAGGAAGAAAAGGATTGGCTTTCAGGTTACAATCTTCTGACTTATAAGCCTGTTATCTATGCAGCAAATGTGGCGGAGGATGATCTGGCGGATGACGGCGCAGGCAATGGGGGCGTACGCAAAGTGCGGGAATACGCGGATGAAGAAAAAAGTGAAGTATTTGTTGTATGTGCCCAGATTGAGCAGGAAATTGCAGAGCTTGATGATGATGAAAAGAAGATGTTCCTGGAGGACTTAGGATTAGAAGAGTCGGGGCTTGAAAAGCTGATTAAGGCAAGCTACCGTCTTTTGGGACTTATCAGCTATCTGACGGCAGGCGAGCCGGAGGTACGTGCATGGACAATTACAAAGGGAACGAAGGCTCCTCAGGCAGCGGGGAAGATTCATACTGATTTTGAGAGAGGCTTTATACGTGCAGAGGTTGTAGCCTATGACGATCTGATTTCATGCGGAAGCCACGGAGCGGCGAAGGAGAAAGGGCTTATCCGCCTGGAGGGAAAGGACTATATTGTAAAAGACGGCGATATTATGCTGTTTAGATTTAATGTATAGGAAGGAAACTAGTGCATTATGGACAGGATGATTGAATTTCCCCATCTTGGTATCCATCTGACATCCGTAGGAGACCATATTACTGTATTTGGCTTTGATATTGCATTCTATGGGATGATTATTGGACTGGGAATTTTAGCAGGGATTTTTATAGCGGCAGCAGAGGCAAAACGGACAGGGCAGAATCCGGAAAGTTATTTTGATTTAGCGATTTATGCGGTTATATTTTCGATTATTGGCGCGAGGATTTATTATGTGGCCTTTTCCTGGGATATGTATAAGGATGATTTGAAAAGTATTTTCAATATACGGCAGGGCGGGCTTGCCATTTACGGCGGTGTCATCGCAGCAATTATTACCGTGTTTATTTTTGCCCGTATAAAGAAAATGTCGGCCCCCCTTATTTTTGATACAGCAGGACTTGGACTTGTAGCAGGACAGGCAATCGGCCGCTGGGGGAACTTTTTTAACAGGGAAGCTTTTGGGGAATACACAGACAGTCTGTTTGCCATGCGGCTTCCTTTAAGTGCAGTCAGAAGCTTTGATGTTACGGCCCTTATGAAGGAGCATATGGAGACGGCAGGGGACATTTCCTATATACAGGTGCATCCCACTTTTTTGTATGAATCTATATGGTGTCTGGCCCTTCTTATTCTTCTGCTTTTATACCGCAGGCATAAAAGGTTTGATGGGGAGGTTTTTCTTCTTTATCTGTCCGGCTATGGACTCGGAAGAGTATGGATAGAGGGTCTTAGGACAGACCAGCTTCTGATTCCGGGAACCGCATTTCCAGTTTCCCAGATACTGGCGGGAGCCCTGATTATCATTTCCTTATTCCTGATTGTATGTGGGAGGATAAAAGCGGGGAAAAAGCGGCGGCATGTACCAAAAAATGAACAAAATAAGCGCAAGAATTACTAGACTTTTAAATTTCTGTGGACTATAATAATTGTATATGTCAATACTATAACATTTTGTAATACAATTTAAGGAGGAACAACAAAAATGGCAAGAAAAATGAAGACCATGGATGGTAATCAGGCCGCGGCTCACGCTTCATACGCGTATACAGAAGTTGCAGCCATCTATCCGATTACACCATCCTCAGTTATGCCGGAGCATGTAGACGAATGGGCTACAGAGGGAAGAAAGAATATCTTTGGACAGACCGTGCAGGTAACAGAGATGCAGTCAGAGGCGGGAGCAGCAGGAGCAGTACACGGCTCACTTGCAGCAGGAGCTTTGACAACGACGTTTACGGCATCTCAGGGATTATTGTTGATGATTCCTAACTTATATAAAGTAGCAGGAGAGCAGCTTCCGGGTGTGTTCCATGTATCTGCCCGCGCCCTTGCAAGTCATGCTCTGTCAATCTTTGGAGATCACTCAGACGTATATTCCTGCCGTCAGACAGGTGCGGCTATGCTCTGTGAGTCAAGCGTACAGGAGGTTATGGATTTAACACCGGTTGCACATTGTGCAGCACTTAAGGGTAAGCTTCCTTTCATTAATTTCTTTGATGGTTTCCGTACTTCTCATGAGATTCAGAAGATTGAAACATGGGATTATGATGATTTAAAAGAGCTTGTAGATATGGATGCAATTGACGAGTTTAGAAAGCATGCCTTAAACCCGAATCATCCATGCCAGAGAGGTTCCGCTCAGAATCCGGACATTTTCTTCCAGGCAAGAGAAGCATGTAACCCGTACTATGACGCTATGCCGGCAATCGTTCAGGAGTATATGGACAAGGTAAATGCAAAGATTGGTACAGATTATAAGCTCTTTAACTACTACGGAGCGCCGGATGCAGAGAAGGTTATTATTGCTATGGGTTCTGTATGTGATACGATTGAAGAGACAATTGATTACCTTGTAGCGGCAGGCGAGAAGGTAGGCGTTGTTAAGGTACGTCTTTACAGACCGTTCTGCGCACAGGCGCTTATTGATGCAATTCCGGATACAGTTAAGTATATCAATGTTCTTGACAGGACAAAAGAGCCGGGCGCTCAGGGAGAGCCGTTATACCTTGACGTTGTTTCAGCACTTAAAGGAACAAAGTTCGATGCAGTTCCGGTTAACAGCGGACGCTACGGTTTAGGATCCAAGGATACAACACCTGCACAGATTGTCGCAGTATTTAACAATGCACAGAAGGCAAGATTTACAATCGGTATCGTGGATGATGTGACAAATCTTTCTCTTGAGACAGGCGATGCGCTTGTTACAACTCCGGAGGGAACTATTAACTGTAAGTTCTGGGGTCTTGGAGCAGACGGTACTGTAGGAGCAAATAAGAACTCGATTAAGATTATTGGTGACAATACAGACATGTACGCACAGGCTTACTTTGATTATGATTCCAAGAAGTCCGGCGGTGTTACTATGTCACACCTTCGTTTCGGTAAGAAGCCGATTAAGTCTACTTACCTGATTCGCAAGGCTAATTTCGTGGCATGCCACAATCCTTCTTATGTTGATAAATATAATATGGTGCAGGAGCTTGTTGATGGAGGTACTTTCCTTTTGAACTGTCCATGGGATATGGAAGGTCTCGAGAAGCATTTGCCAGGACAGGTGAAGGCATTTATTGCAGACCATAATATTAAGTTCTATACCATCGACGGTATTAAGATTGGTAAGGAAATCGGTCTTGGCGGACGTATTAATACAGTCCTTCAGTCTGCATTCTTCAAGCTGGCAGCGATTATTCCGGAAGAGGAAGCAATCGACCTTATGAAGGCAGCGGCAAAAGCTACCTATGGAAGAAAAGGCGACAAGATCGTACAGATGAACTATGACGCTATCGATGCAGGCGCTAAGCAGGTTGTAGAAGTTACTGTTCCAGATTCCTGGAAATCCTGTGAGGATGAAGGATTATTCTCACCAGAGGTTAAGGGCGGAAGAGAAGATGTTGTTAATTTCGTAAAGAATGTACAGACAAAGGTAAATGCACAGGAAGGTAATACACTTCCGGTATCTGCATTTAATGAATATGTGGACGGCTCCACTCCATCCGGTTCTTCTGCATTTGAGAAGAGAGGCATCGCAGTAGATATCCCGGTATGGGTTCCGGAAAACTGTATTCAGTGTAACCGCTGTGCATATGTATGTCCGCATGCTGTTATCCGTCCAGTTGCCCTTACAGAGGACGAGCTTTCTAAAGCACCGGAAGGAACAAAGTCAATTGATATGATCGGTATGCCGGGTATGAAATTTACTATAACTGTATCTGCACTTGATTGTACAGGCTGCGGTTCCTGCGCAAATGTATGTCCGGGTAAGAAGGGCGAGAAGGCTCTTGTTATGAAGAATATGGAAGAGAATATCGGTTCACAGGCAGCGTTTGACTTTGGAAGAGAGATTCCGGTTAAGCCAGAGGTCGTAGCGAAGTTTAAACCAGAAACTGTTAAAGGAAGCCAGTTTAAGCAGCCACTCCTCGAGTTCTCAGGCGCATGTGCAGGCTGCGGCGAGACTCCGTATGCAAAGCTTATTACACAGTTATTCGGTGACAGAATGTATATAGCAAATGCAACAGGATGCTCCTCCATCTGGGGTAACTCTTCACCATCCACACCATATACTGTAACACCGGAAGGAAAAGGGCCGGCATGGTCGAACTCCTTATTTGAGGATAATGCTGAATTTGGTTATGGTATGTTATTAGCACAGAAGGCAATCAGAAATAGATTAAAAGCGCAGGTAGAAGAGATTGCAGGTTCTGATAAGGCTTCTGAGGAAGTAAAAGCAGCTTGCAAAGAATATCTTGATACCTTTAACTGCGGCGTATCTAACGGAGATGCTTCAGATAAATTAGTTGCGGCATTAGACGGCTGTAATTGTGAGACATGCAGGGATGTTGTTAAGAACAAAGACTTCCTGGCTAAGAAGTCCCAGTGGGTATTCGGCGGCGACGGATGGGCTTATGATATCGGATTCGGCGGTGTTGACCATGTCCTGGCAAGCGGCGAGGATATCAATGTTATGGTATTCGATACCGAGGTTTACTCTAACACAGGCGGACAGTCCTCTAAGGCTACAAAGACAGGAGCTACGGCGCAGTTTGCAGCAGGTGGAAAAGAGACGAAGAAGAAAGATCTTGCAGGTATTGCAATGAGCTATGGTTATGTGTATGTTGCTCAGATTGCTATGGGTGCTGACTTTAATCAGACAGTAAAGGCTATTGCAGAGGCAGAGGCTTATCCAGGACCGTCACTTATTATCGCTTACGCTCCATGTATCAACCATGGTATTAAGAAGGGTATGAGCAAGGCTCAGACAGAGGAAGAATTAGCAGTTAAATGCGGATACTGGAATAACTTCCGCTTTAATCCTGCAGCAGAGGGTGCGAAGTTCACACTTGACAGCAAGGAGCCGACGGGAGATTACCAGGAATTCCTTGACGGAGAGGTTCGGTACAATGCACTTAAGAGAGCAAATCCGGAAAAGGCAGCAAAACTCTTCACTAAGAATGAAGAAGAGGCTATGGAGAGATACGCTTACCTCAAGAAGCTTGTAACTCTGTACGGAGAAGAATAAAAAAACAAATCTGGGACGGGGTATTTTTAAAAATACCCCGTCCCAGATTCATTTTACCCTGTCCCCGTTCGAGTTCCAAGAGGCCTAAAGTAGTCAAGGTCTGCCAATATCTAGAGTGCATTTTTGGTAAGCAATTCTGGGAGAGCCGTCCTCCACATGGATTATACCACATTTTATATATCCATATTTTCCAAGAAGATGCTGCATGATTTTATTATCTTCATGGGTGTCTATACGGATATTTCCGGCCTGTTTTTCACAGAAATCAAGACATTCCTTTAGAATTCCCTTTACAGAGCCGTCGCTGGCAACTCTGTGTATGGTTCCATAAGGTTTGTCATTTGTCCATTTTCCTTCAATTATCCGGTAAGAAGGCTCCTCGCCGAATAAAAGTGCGAACACCCCACAGATTTTTCCTTCATTTTCAATTATATAGCTGTATTCATTTTTGATATCTTGAATAATGGTCTGCAGCTTTGGCTTATCGTCTCCCCATTGGCTGGGATTTCCGTTTTTCTTCATCTGTTCTCTGGCACAGGCATAGATACGGAGAATATTGTCTAGTTCGGACATAACTGGTTTTCGAATATTCATGTATTATTTCCTTTCATCTGCTTTTTCAGTAAGTATAACACAAAATTACTTATTTAGGTGATGATTACACAAACGAAAATTTCCAATTAACAATAATTATATAGCGCTGAAATGGAAGAGATACGGAAATATAATGGAAAATATATGGATCAATGGCTGAATTATGGAGTGATAAATAGTATAATAGATATGGAATAGTAGAGATTTTGCGGGAATTTATGATTACATCGGATTCTTATATGAAAAGGCACAATAGCAGGAGGAAAGATGATATATGAGCGTTACGGTGAGTGATCTGCTAAAGCTTCCATCGCTTCGCCGTGCAGAGATACTGGGCGGCAGGAAGGGACTTAATAAAATAGTGTCCTCCATATCTGTGCTGGAATCAACAGATCCAGATATTCTGGTGGAGGGCCTCTTTCCTCAGGGAGAATTTTTCGGCAGTGAGATTGTTATTACCGGATTTATGAATATTCTGGAAGATGTGGAGTGCCAGTGCGCCAATATCCGCCGGATGGCAGAGGGTGGAGAAGCCGGGCTTATACTTTATTATGTTGGGGTTTATCTCCCGTATGTGGACAAGCGGCTGATTGAGCTTGCTGATGAGTTGAATTTTGTGCTGATCTGTATGCCGAAGGGGGAAAAGAATCTCCGTTACAGTGAAGTGATTAGTGATGTTATGGACTGTATTTACAGGGACCGTGCGAGAAATGATTCGATTGTATCGGAGATTCTAGAGAGGGTTTCAGTATTACCGCCCCAGCTTCGTTCTGTAAACACAGTGCTGCAGATGGTGAGTGACAGGATGACAGTTTCTCTTGTTTTGTGCGATTCTTCCATGAGGATATTGAATTTGGTGGCGTGGCCGAGAAGCCTGGAAAGTATACTGAAAAACGGGATGAGAGAATGCAGGATGTTTCCGGCTGATGGGGAATTTCAGAAGTGTCCTTTTCTTGAAGAGGGATATGTGGGACGATTTACACTTCAATTAGGGCATGGAAAGGTAGAGGAGCTTTTTCTGTTCTGCCAGAAAACGGCATCAGGTTGGGCAGAAGAATATATACTGCCGCCGGCGGTAATAGAACAGATTACAGACGTTGTCCGTCTCGGAGTAAATATCTGGGGAGAGCAGCACTGTGAAGTGGCGGTCCATGAGCTGGTCCGCTCGATTATTCAGGATGAACCCATGAAGATGCGCCGGCTTGCGGATATTTTCAGAATTGATGTAGAAGCGATTCATGAAATGTGGATTGTACATGGAACAAATGTGAGAGCAGGGCAGTACCTAAAAGAAGAGACAGGTTTTCTGCGTGATTTTGCGGAGAACTGTGCCGATACGGTTGTGGCAGACAGCTATGAGGGGAGTCTATTATTTTTCTTAAGTGATCCTTATTCACAAAAGGAAGCCCAGGAACAGATTTCCTCAATGATAAGACAGATTCAGACGACAGACGGCGGGATGACGCTGACACGCTGTAATAATCTCAGAAATACCGGTGATGTCAGGGCGGCATATCTGTGCCATCGAGATTATCTTGCGGACAGCAGACGTGTATTTCCCGGGAGAAGCTGTTTTCAGATTGGAGAGCTTCAGTTTGTACGGAAATGCCGTGAACTGATTGAAGGAGGCGAAAATGAGATACAGCGGGCGCTTAGGTGTCTGGAATGCTTGAAATCAGACCGGGAGGAGCATATTCTTCTGGACACATTAAGCGTCTATCTTCTGGACGCGGAGGCGAGTGTTACGAAGACAGCAGAGCTTCTATATCTGCATAGAAATACAATTAAGTATAGAATCCACAGGCTTACGGAGCTCTTAGGGTATCGGCCGGATAAGATGCCGGAGGGAATCCGACTGTATCAGGCTGTTGTTGTAAGAAGGCTTCTTACCTATTCTTAGGAATGATTAGAAAAAAAGGAGAAATCTTTTGTCCATTTGGACAAAGAATTCCTCCTTTTTTTCTGTTTTTAGAACGATGATTGGAATGCAATACAGGCAGTATACTAAAAATTAGTTTTAGTATTATAAGAAAGATTAAAAAGGCGCCCTGTGACAGGGCCTTTAGGAGGAAAGGAGAAACTTGAAGTGAGAAAATTAGGAGTCCATGAAATAGAGGATATAGCTCTCGGAGCGGCGCTTCTTGGCGCAGGAGGAGGCGGAGACCCGTATGTGGGAAAGCTTGTAGCTCTGGGAGCAGTGAAGGAATGCGGGGATGTTACTCTATTAAGTCCTGATGAGGTGCCGGATGATGCGCTCATTGTTCCAATTGCAATGATGGGAGCGCCGACAGTTCTTGCAGAAAAAGGAATCGGGGGAAAAGAGTACCAGACTCTTTTCGAGATGGTTTCCCGGTTTTTTGGAAAAGATATCTATGCATTTATGCCGATAGAAGCAGGCGGAGTTAACTCTATGCTGCCTATTGCCGCCAGTGCAAGGCTTAATCTTCCCCTTGTGGATGCAGACGGCATGGGACGGGCATTTCCAGAGCTTCAGATGGTTACCTTTACAATGGGAGGTATGAGTGCTTCACCTATGGCTTTGACAGACGAAAAGGGGAACAGCGTTATTTTTGAGACAATTACGAATAAATGGACTGAGGAGCTTGCAAGAGCAGTTACGATGAGCTGCGGCGGTGCGGTATCTGTCTCCCTGTATCCAATGACAGGAGCTAAGCTTAAGGAGTACGCGGTCCGTGATATTGTAACAAGGAGCCAAAAGCTGGGGGAGGCAATCCGGACAGTAAAAAGCAATCCGAATAAATCACCGGAGGACCATTTCCTTGAGGCGGCAGAAGGCTATAAGCTGTTCAAGGGCAAGATTGCGGACGTATTAAGAGAGACGAGAGCAGGTTTTAATTTCGGAAAGGTAATTTTGGAAGGAATCGGAGAGTGTAAAGGAAAAAGTGCTTATGTGGAATTTCAGAATGAAAACCTTGTAGCATCTGTAGAAGGTACAATCGTGGCAACAACCCCGGATCTGATCTGCCTTGTGGACACAGAGACATTTGTACCTGTTACAACGGATGCATTAAAATATGGAAAGCGTGTACTCTTATTGGGGCTTAAATGTCATGAGAAATGGAGGTCCGAAGAGGGAATCAAGCTTGTGGGGCCGAGATATTTCGGATGTAATACAGATTATATTCCCTTAGAAGACAGATGCAAAGGAGGGCTTTATCATGTATAAGCTTGGAATTGACGTGGGCGGAACGAATACAGACGCGGTTCTGATTGACGAGAATCTGCATGTGGCGGCAGATATAAAATATCCTACATCAGTAGACATTTATGATGGGATTCTGGGAGCACTTAAAGAGGTTCTTAAGATATCGGGAATCAGACGGGAGGAAATCGGACAGGCTATGCTTGGCACGACTCAATGTACAAACGCGATTGTAGAGCGTAAAAATCTTGCCCCCATCGGGATCTTACGTATTGGTGCGCCCGCAACTCTAAGTATTCCTCCTATGGTAGACTGGGCAGAGGATATCAGCAGGATAGCCGAAGGTATTGCCATTGTGGGCGGCGGCTTTGAGTATGATGGGAAGGAGCTTGCACCCTTTGACAGGGAAAGCGCTGCGCAGTTTTTCAGGAAGATGAAGGAAAAAGGCGTGAAGTCCATTGCTATCTCCTGTGTGTTCTCTACTGTGAGAAATGAACATGAATTAGAAGCGGCAGAACTGTGCCGGGAGATTATGGGTGGGGACGTGCATATATCTATTTCCAGTGAAATCGGCTCTATGGGGTTGATTGAAAGAGAAAATGCTACGGTTTTAAATGCCGCTCTCTGGAAGGTGGCAGAGCAGTTTACGGAGGGCTTTGCAAAAAGCCTTGCTGAAGAAGGAATTGTAAACGCGGATATTTACCTTTCCCAGAATGACGGTACTCTTATGACAATGGAGCATGCAAGGAAATATCCGATTCTCACAGTTGCCTGCGGACCAACAAATTCTATCCGCGGAGCAAGCTATCTAAGCGGGCTTAAGGATGCCATTGTGGTAGATGTTGGCGGCACTACCACAGACTTTGGTGTGATACAAAACAGCTTTCCGAGAGAGTCTAGTGTGGCGGTAACTATTGGCGGTGTGCGTACAAATTTCCGTATGCCAGATATTATATCCATCGGCCTTGGCGGCGGCTCTATTGTAAGAGAAAAAGAAAATGGAGAGATAACTGTAGGGCCGGACAGCGTTGGATATGAGATTACAAAAAAGGCGCTGGTTTTTGGCGGAGATGTTATGACAGCCACAGATATAGCGGTACGTCTTCATATGGCAGAGCTTGGAGATGCTTCAAGAGTGGAAAATATTCCACAGGCATTTGCAGAAAGAGCAATGGAAGTCATCCGTCAGATGGTGGAGGAAGGAATAGATACTATGAAGGTGACAAATGCAGATTGTGAGGTAGCGCTGGTAGGCGGCGGTTCTATTATTCTTCCAGAAAACATAAAAGGAGCATCTACAGTGAAAAAGCCAGAGCATTTCGGATGCGCGAACGCAATCGGTTCCGCAATCTCCAAAGTAAGCGGGACATTGGAAAAATTGATAAATTACGACGAGACACCAAGAGATGAGGTGCTGGCGCAGGCAAAAGAAGAAGCAAAAGAATTAGCTGCGGCAGCCGGCGCAGTTCCAGGGACCATAGAAATCATAGAAGTAGAAGATGTGCCCTTGGCATATTATCAAGGGAATACTAGCCGAGTCAAAATAAAAGCGGCAGGAGAGCTGGGGACAGGGTAAATGCAAATTGGGGACGTAGTAAAATTAATTTTACTACGTCCCCAATTTGCATTTACCCTGTCCCCAGTTATATTCCCAACTCGTTTGCTCCTAACTATCTTTAGCTCCAATATTTACATATCCGGTTTTCAGCCCTTCTTCTGTAAAGAGCCCTTCTCCGGTGAAATCCAGATATAGTGTATCCAGTTCGTCTTCGTTGACAACCCATGCAAGATGTACTGTTACACTTTCTCCGGGCTTTATTTCCGGGATATAGTTATTATTTTTTGAACCGCCGGACACATCCATATAGCTCATTTCATACTTTACGCCAACATGTTCATTTTCTACATAATCGCAGGTGTTATCTGCCCGGTTGAAGATTTTATAGGTATCTCCGTCTCTTACAACCGGCATGAGGGAAACCATGTACCACGCATCGTGTATCGTTTCCGTACTGGGATTTTTGAATTCTACAGTAGCATATAAAAGCTTTAAAGCAGTTTCTTGCGTACGGACAATTTCTGGCAGAGTATCTACACCGTCGCCGTCTTTAATATAATTCAGTGTGTCACAGATAAGTTTCCCGTCCCCGCCAATGAGCTCATTCATATAATCTGGGATTCGGTCTTTCTCTGTTAAAAGTGAAAAGTCGTCGGCTGTCTGTATGTCTGTTACAGTGGCTTCCAGCTGAAGGTCAGTTAAATTCTCATTATCCAGAAAGCTGCGAATCTTGAATTTTTTGCCGATTTGGTGTGTATTTGCCATCTGTGACTTACTTGTCTCAGTAAAATAGAAATCGTCTTCTACAGTTTCATCCCTTTTTTCTTCTGACTCATTCATGTAACCGATAAATTCGCTCCAGCGGGAAATTCCGTCTGTTGTTACCATGTTTCCAGTAGGAGTAAGAGAAATATTCTCTGCTATCTTTATCAGCTCATTTTTGTCGGCATGTCCCCAGGAGTTGACGGAGAGTATCCGGTTTACATCCTCATACAGGATAAAAATCGTCTCGTTTTTCCAGTCCGGGTCCGATCCCGAGCCATAGGCATTGTTAATATAAATGGCATCGTGTCCGTTTATGGTCAGAGACTGGGCATCTTTTACATAGGATACGGTCAGCGGGTCAGCCTGGTCAGCCAGTATGGGTTCATCGATATAATAGCCCACATCTTTTTCTTCGGGATTTATATAATAATGATCCCATTTCTTTGGATCTAATACGAACCCTTCTGGAATATAATTAACTTCCAGACTAACCTCCGAGACCTCTTTAGGAAGCTCTTCTTCAGAGGAAATCTGAAGGCTTGCCTGATATTCTTTTTCCCTCTTTAGCTGCATTTGATAAATACGTTCGGCCGCAAATACGGTTCCGCCAATACATAAAATTGCCGCTGCCGCAAGAACGGCTGCCCTTTTAAATGTCAGAGGTTTTCTCCTCCTGCGCCTCTTCCTCTGTACAGAATATTCTGCATTCTCCTGTTGCTGTAGAAATTTTAATGTTTCTTTTGTTCGGTTTTTCACTATATCCGGTGCCTGTGTATTCCTATATATTCCACGTATGATTTGATCTTGCTTTTTATCATTCATTTTCATAGGCTTTTAATACCTCCTTCCGCCCTCTTACAAGGCGCTGTTTTACTGCGTCCTCTGATAGCTCTAAAATCTGTGAAATTTCGCGAATGGTATAGCTGTCTCCGTAGTATAAGGCCATGACCATACGGTTTGACTCGCTAAGTTCTTTTAGCATTGTCTTGAACATAATGTTTTCCTCCATATTTTCAACGCAGGGCTCCGGAATATGCTCCAGACTTTCTGCCGGCTGTTTTTTCCGGAGAAGCTCATTACATTTATTAATGAGAATCCGTATCATCCAGGTTTTAAAATATTTTGGCTCTTTTAAGGTATTCCGTTTTTCCCAGCCGGCCAAAAGCATTTCCTGAATGGCATCTGCCGCATCCTCGTCATTATACAGCCTGCTTCTGGCAATCCGATAGAAAGAATCCTGATAAATGTGAATCAATTCGCCGAAAGCCGCGGCATCTCCCATTTGCGCTTGTTTTACCAAATTAATCATTTGCACTATCTCCATAAAAGTGTTTTTAAATGCTTGTATAATAGCTATTATACTTATTAGATGCCAAAAAGGAGGGAAAAGGTGACATTAAAATTTATTTTATTGACATTTTCATGTAAAAGTGATAAAAATGTATATATAATATAAAAAAGCTTGATAGAGGCGCGGATTTCATCAGTACCAGAAGGCGAACAGTCGGGGAGACTGCCTTTTAGGGAAAGGGGAAGCCGCCGAAGGGATGATATACCCCATATATAATCCCTGGGACGCAGGCAGAATATGCTGCGTACTGTCACAAGAGTGGAGCGCTATCAGAGTATAATTTATATATTTGCAAAGTTTTAATTGGGTAAATATAGACGGAATTATGCCGTGAGCGCGCCGCACAAGCGTTGTTCATGGCATTTTTATGTTAAAGGGAAATGTATCCCGCGGTTCATGGCCTTGTGTGGCAGAAGATTAAGAAAGGACATAAGATGATGAGAGGAAAAAGGAAAACATTTGTAGGCGTATTGATTTTTTTTAGTATTTTAATGTACAGCTCCATGACTGCATTTGCGGCAGACGAAGCTTTAGAGTACGTACCGGGTATGTACGCAACCTTCTGGGCGTTGATACCGCCGGTAGTTGCCATCGTATTGGCATTGATTACGAAGGAGGTATACAGTTCCTTATTTGTAGGAATTGTGATTGGCGGTTTATTTTATTCGGGCTTTCAGTTTGAGCTTACGGTTACCCATGTATTCCAGGACGGTATTGTAGGAGTATTATCTGACAGCTATAATGTGGGTATTCTTGTATTCCTGGTTGTTCTAGGGATTATGGTGTGTATGATGAATAAGGCAGGCGGATCTGCCGCCTTCGGACGCTGGGCAAGTGAGCACATCAAAAGTCGTGTCGGCGCACAGCTTGCAACGGTTGCCCTTGGAGTTCTGATTTTTATTGACGATTATTTTAACTGCCTGACTGTAGGAAGCGTAATGCGTCCAGTGACAGATAAGCACAATGTCTCAAGAGCAAAGCTTTCCTATCTGATTGATGCCACGGCGGCCCCGGTATGCATCATTGCACCTATTTCCTCCTGGGCGGCAGCAGTTACAGGCTTTGTAGAGGGAGAGGATGGATTCTCTATTTTCATACGTGCAATTCCGTATAACTATTATGCACTACTTACAATTGTTATGATGATTACAATCATTGTTTTAAATATTGATTACGGGCAGATGAGGCTGCATGAGGAGAATGCCCTTAAAGGAGATCTATATACGACTCCTGACAGGCCGTACGCAAATACAGAGGAGGAAGTGGCAGACAGTAAGGGGTCAGTGATTGACCTTGTATTTCCAATTATTGTGCTGATTATCTGCTGTGTTATTGGTATGATTTATACAGGCGGCTTCTTCTCAGGGGCAGGCTTTGTAGAAGCATTTTCAGGAAGTGACGCATCGGTAGGACTAATGCTTGGAAGCTTCTTTGCATTCCTTATTACAATTGTATTTTATGCATTAAGAAAGGTACTTAAATTTAGTGAGTCAATGGCATGTGTGCCGGAGGGATTTAAAGCTATGGTTCCAGCAATTTTAATTCTTACTTTTGCATGGACCTTAAAAGCTATGACAGACAGCCTTGGTGCGGCAGAATATGTTGCAGAAATGATGAAAACCGCTGCAGGCGGACTCGTAAGCCTGCTTCCGGCAATTATCTTTTTAGTAGGATGCTTCCTTGCATTTGCTACAGGAACCTCCTGGGGAACCTTTGGTATTTTAATTCCGATTGTTGTTGCAGTGTTTGCAGGAACTAATGAAAATATGATGATTATGTCAATTTCCGCATGTATGGCAGGAGCAGTGTGCGGCGATCACTGCTCACCTATTTCCGATACCACGATTATGGCGTCGGCGGGTGCCCAGTGTAATCATGTCAATCATGTTTCAACCCAGCTTCCTTATGCAGTAACTGCAGCGGCTGTATCATTTGTGACTTATGCGATTGCAGGGTTTATCAGGAATCCCTTTATCTGCCTTCCTATTGGGATTGTGCTGATGGTGGGAACGCTAGTGGTCATTAAGAAGATTGAGAAATAAAGAAAAAGGGGACAGACATCCCAGCCATACCCCACATAGTCTATTGGCTGTGTGGGGTATGGCTGGGATGTCTGTTTGTTGATAAGTATAATTTTTATGAAAATTTTTAAGGCTGCCAAACGGAGAGTGAATAGGTATGGAATATTCTGGCGGAAAGGATGGAAGAATGATATAAAAGGTGGTATAATGCATGTATTGCATGTTTCAGGAATGGAAAGGAGTATGTTGAAAGAAGCGTATGAGTATAAAGGATTTAAATACCTATGAACTGGTGAAAGAGGAAAAGCTAATAGGAATTCATTCGGAAGGATTTCTTTTAAGACACAAAAAAAGCGGCGCGAGAGTGCTTCTTGTTGTAAATAATGATGAAAATAAGGTGTTCAGTATCGGATTTCGGACACCACCGAAGGACAGTACGGGGGTTCCGCATATTATGGAGCACTCGGTGCTTTGCGGATCGAAGAACTTCCCGGCGAAGGATCCGTTTGTAGAACTTGTAAAAGGGTCCCTTAATACATTTTTAAATGCTATGACCTATCCAGATAAAACAGTCTATCCGGTGGCAAGCTGCAATGATAAGGATTTTAAGAATCTCATGCATGTATATATGGATGCAGTACTTTATCCAAACATCTATGAGCATGAAGAGATATTCCGTCAGGAAGGATGGAGTTATAAGCTTGACAGTACAGAGGATAAGCTTAGCTATAATGGTGTTGTATATAATGAGATGAAGGGAGCCTTCTCTTCTCCGGAGGGTGTACTAGACCGGGTGGTGTTAAATACATTGTTTCCGGACACCTCCTATGCAAATGAATCAGGCGGGGATCCGGAATTTATACCGGACCTTACCTATGAGCAGTTTCTCGATTTCCACAAAACCTATTATCATCCGTCCAACAGCTATATTTATCTGTATGGAAATATGGATATGGAGGAACGGCTTGACTGGCTTGACAGGGAATATTTAAGCCATTTTGATAAAAAGGAGATTGATTCAGAGATTCGTTTTCAGGCTCCTTTCACAAAAATGTGTGAGCTTGTATTCCCTTATTCTATTGCCAGTGAGGAATCGGAAAAGGAAAATACGTATCTTTCCTATAACAAAGTTATCGGGACGAGCCTTGACAGGGAGCTTTACCTTGCTTTTGAGATTCTAGATTATGCTCTTTTGTCTGCACCGGGAGCGCCTCTTAAGAAAGCACTTACAGATGCAGGAATTGGAAAGGACATTATGGGCTCCTATGACAATGGGATTTATCAGCCGATTTTTTCTGTTATTTCTAAAAATGCAGAAGTGGAACAGAAGGAAGCTTTTGTAAAGCTGATTGAAGATGTACTGGCAGGTATTGTGGAAAAAGGTATTGACAGAAAAGCTCTTGAGGCAGGCATTAATTATCATGAATTCCGCTATCGTGAGGCTGACTTTGGAAATTATCCCAAGGGGCTTATGTACGGCCTTCAGATGATGGACAGCTGGCTTTATGATGACGAAAAGCCGTTTCTTCATATTGATGCGTTAAAGACCTTTGAATTTTTGAAAAACCAGGTGGGAACAGGATACTATGAAGATCTAATAAAAAAATATCTTTTGGAAAATACACATGGGGCAATCGTTATTGTGAAACCTGAAAAGGGACGTACAGCCCGCATGGAGGCAGAGCTCGAGGTAAAGCTTCAAGAGTATAAGGAGAGCCTAGAAAGAGAAGAGATAGAGGCTCTTGTTATAAAGACTCATCAGCTTGAGGAATATCAGTCAAAGCCGGAAAGGGAAGAGGACTTAAATAAAATTCCTGTACTGAGAAGGGAAGATATTTCCCGGGAAATCCAGCCTGTATTTAATGAGGAAATGGAACTTTCTGGAATTTTGGCAGTGTTCCACGAGATAGAGACAAATGGAATTGGTTATGTTGATGTTATGTTTGATTTGTCGGGTATTTTGGAAGAGGATCTGCCCTATGTGGGAATTCTCCAGTCTGTGCTTGGCATTATTGATACGGAAAATTATGAGTACGGCGGGCTGTTTAATGAAATCAATGTGCATACAGGAGGAATCGGCTCGTCCATTGAGGTGTACAATGATGTAACAAAGGTAAGAGAAAAGGTATTTAAGGCGGTCTTTGAGATTAAAGGAAAGGCACTTTATCCGAAGCTTTCCAAAACCTTTGAGATGATGGGAGAAATCCTGACGGCCTCAAAGCTTTCTGACACGAAGAGAATTAAGGAGATTCTTGATATGGTCAAATCAAGGCTTCTTATGAAATTCCAGTCCTCGGGGCACACAACGGCGGCACTTCGGGCGCTCTCCTATGCGTCACCTTCTGCGAAATTTAAGGATATGACAGGGGGAATTGCCTTCTATGAAAAAATCGTGGAGCTTACAGAGAATTATGAGACGGTTAAGGAAGATCTTTCACAGAAGCTTGAGAAGCTTTCCCATTCTATTTTCCGTCCAGATAATATGATGATCAGCTTTACGGCAGCAAAAAGCGGCCTTGCAGGAATGGAAGAGCTTACACAGGGACTTAAAAATAAGCTTTATAAGGAAGCAGCCAGGGACATTTTGTGCGTTATTCATTGTGAAAAGAAAAATGAGGGCTTTAAGACAGCCTCTAAAGTGCAGTATGTTGCCCGTACCGGCAATTTTATTGACAATGGGGCATCCTATACAGGTGCACTTCAGATATTAAAGGTTATTTTAAGCTACGATTATTTGTGGCAGAACATCCGTGTAAAGGGCGGGGCATACGGGTGTATGAGTAACTTTACGCGAATTGGGGACGGATATTTCATGTCCTACAGGGATCCGAATCTAAGACGCACCAACGAGATATATGAAGGAGTTGTGGAATATCTTAAGAATTTTACAGTCAGTGAACGGGATATGACAAAATATATTATCGGGACAATGAGCGGCATTGACCAGCCTCTTACACCAGCCGCAAAGGGTGAGCGTTCTATGAATCTTTATATGAGCAAGGTAAGCCCAAGTTTGATACGGGAGGAAAGAAACCAGATACTAGATGCCACACAGGAGGATATCAGAAGACTTTCCCGCGTGGCAGAGGCAATCCTAAAGGCCGGACAACTCTGTGTAATTGGAAGCGAGGATAAGATAGAAGAGGATAAGGATTTATTTGAAACTGTGACGAAATTTTAATTAAGATTTTAACGAGGGAAAAGAATTTGGAGAATTTTAAATCAGGATTTGTTACGTTAATCGGACGCCCCAATGTGGGAAAATCAACACTCATGAATTACCTCATTGGACAAAAAATAGCGATTACTTCCAATAAGCCCCAGACAACAAGAAATCGGATTCAGACGGTTCTGACTACGGAGGAAGGGCAGATTGTTTTTGTTGATACACCGGGAATCCACAAAGCAAAAAATAAGCTGGGAGAATATATGGTAAATGTGGCAGAAAAGACCTTAAGCGAGGTGGATGTGGTACTCTGGCTTGTGGAGCCTGTGACTTATATCGGAGCAGGCGAGCAGCATATTGCAAAGCAGCTTTCAAAGGTAAAGACTCCAGTTATTCTTGTGATTAACAAGACGGACAGCGTAAAGCGGGAGGATGTTCTAGCTTCTATTACCTCATATAAGGACATTGTAAGTTTTGCTGAGATTGTGCCTGTATCTGCCAGAACAGGGGAAAATGCGGGAGAGCTTCTTAAAGTCATTATGAAGTATCTCCCCTATGGCCCTCAGTTTTATGATGAGGATACGGTCACAGATCAGCCGGAGAGACAGATTGTGGCAGAGATTGTCAGGGAAAAGGCGCTTCATTCCCTTCAGGATGAGATTCCACACGGAATTGCCGTGGCAATTGACAGGATGAAGATAAAAAATAAAATTATGCATATAGATGCTACTATAATCTGCGAGCGGGATTCCCACAAGGGGATAATTATTGGAAAACAAGGAAATATGTTGAAAAAAATCGGAAGCACAGCCCGGTATGAGATTGAAAAAATGCTGGATATTAAGGTAAATCTTAAGCTTTGGGTGAAAGTAAAAAAGGACTGGCGGGACAGTGATTACTTAATGAAAAATTTTGGATACCGGGAAGAGGAATAAAAAGCATACCCTGTTGGAGAACCTAACCTTATAACAGATTATGAGGTGATAAAGTGGAAGAAAGGTACTGGAAGCAGTTTTTCAAAACAGGGAAAATAACGGACTATCTATACTATAAAGGCATGGAGATTATAAGCAGGGTTATGGATAGCTATGAAGGTGACGTAAGACATGAATCAGATTACAGTGACAGGCATGGTGCTTGCAGTGACACCTGTCGGGGAGTATGACAGGCGTGTTGTGATTCTTACAAAGGAAAGGGGAAAGGTTGCGGCATTTGCCAGAGGTTCGAGAAAGCCAAGCAGCGCACTTGTGGGAGTGACAGCACCTTTTTCCTTCGGTGAATTTAGTATTTATGAGGGGCGGACATCCTATACACTTATGTCGGCCTCTATTTCTAATTATTTTTCAGAGCTGCGCTCAGATATGGAAGGTGCCTATTATGGATTCTATTTTCTGGATTTGGCAAATTATTATGCAAAAGAAGGAAATGACGAGACAGAGCTTTTAAAACTTCTGTATCAGACCCTGCGTGCACTTAGAAGTCCGAAGTTGCCTAACCGGCTTGTAAGGTGTATATATGAACTCAAATGCGTCAGCATCGGCGGGGAGGCCCCCCAGGTATTTGAGTGTATCAAGTGTGCAGATAAAGAACGGAAGAGAGTATTCAGTGTCAGGAAGGGCGGAGTGCTTTGTACAGAATGTATGCATGAGGCATCTGACGGAGTGAAGCTTCTTCCGTCTACTTTATATACTATGCAATATATTATTTCTTCTAAAATAGAAAGGCTATATAGTTTTGTTGTGACGCGGGAAGTTCTTGTTGAGCTGGAAATGATTGTGAAAAAATACCTTGAAGAATATGTAGAAAAAAAGTTTAAATCCAGTGAGATACTGGAGGCGATAGTCCAGTTGGGGACGGGGTAAAATGAGAAAGTGCCTGTCCCCACCTTGGCAGGGGACAGGCACTTTCTCATTTTACCCCGTCCCCAAGTGAATAAAGCTTGCAAATAAAGGAAACGCAAGGTATAATAACTGTTACAATTCACGGTCAGACCGGCTGCGGATTATAATGAAAACGAAATATAGAAGGAGTGGAAGAGGAATATGGTTGAGAAGACAATGGACAAGATTGTAGCACTTGCGAAGTCAAGAGGGTTTGTATATCCGGGCTCCGAGATTTATGGCGGCCTTGCGAATACATGGGATTACGGCAATCTTGGCGTGGAGCTTAAAAACAATGTCAAGAGAGCATGGTGGCAGAAGTTCGTACAGGAATCCCCATACAATGTCGGTGTAGACTGTGCAATTCTTATGAATCCTCAGACCTGGGTGGCAAGCGGACACTTAGGCGGATTCAGCGACCCACTTATGGACTGCAAGGAATGCCATGAGCGTTTTCGTGCAGATAAGATGATTGAAGATTATGCAAAAGAGCATGGACTTGACATCGGAGAGAGTATTGATGGATGGAGCCATGAAAAGATGCAGAATTATATAGCAGAGCATGAGATTCCATGTCCTACATGCGGAAAGCACAACTTCACAGAGATTCGTGAATTTAACCTGATGTTTAAAACCTTCCAGGGTGTAACAGAGGATGCTAAGAGTGTTGTATACCTTCGTCCAGAGACAGCACAGGGAATTTTTGTAAATTTCAAAAATGTACAGCGGACCTCCAGAAAGAAGATTCCTTTTGGAATCGCACAGGTAGGAAAGTCCTTCCGTAATGAGATTACACCGGGTAACTTTACTTTCCGTACAAGAGAATTTGAGCAGATGGAATTAGAGTTCTTCTGTGAGCCGGATACAGATCTTGAGTGGTTTGCATACTGGAAGCAGTACTGCCTTGACTGGTTAAAGGTACTTGGGCTTAAGGAGAATGAGGTTCGTTACCGCGACCACTCTCCAGAGGAATTAAGTCATTACAGCAAAGCGACAACAGACGTGGAGTTCTTATTCCCATTTGGCTGGGGTGAACTCTGGGGAATCGCAGACAGAACAGATTTTGATTTAACACAGCATCAGAATGTATCCAAGCAGGACATGTCCTACTTTGATGATGAGAAGAAGATAAAATATGTTCCTTATGTTATAGAGCCGTCGCTGGGTGCAGACCGTATGGTGCTTGCATTCCTGTGCAGTGCATATGATGAGGAGGAATTAGAGGGCGGAGATGTAAGAACAGTACTTCATTTCCACCCGGCACTTGCTCCAGTAAAGATTGGCGTACTTCCTCTTTCTAAGAAGCTCAACGAAGGTGCACAGAAGGTATATGCGCAGCTTTCCAAGAAATACAACTGCGAGTACGACGAGCGGGGCAATATCGGCAAGCGTTACCGCCGTCAGGATGAGATTGGTACACCATTCTGTGTAACCTATGATTTTGATTCCGAGGAAGACGGTGCAGTTACCGTCCGTGACCGTGATACAATGGAGCAGGAAAGAGTTAAAATTGAAGATTTAAATACTTACTTTGAGAAAAAATTTGAGTGGTAGAATTTAGGAAGAGAAGGCTGTCTTTTGGCAGCCTTTTTTTATGAAAATATAAGGTGAAATCCATTGTATCCAGTTAACAGTAGTGTTACAATAGCTATGTCACGGATAATAATCGTTGTCCGAAATAAAGAGAAAACGGGAGGTTTATAAAGTGAGTACAGGAAATGACGGTTTAATGTGGGCACTTGTAAAAGAAAAGCCAGAGGAAGGACTGTGGATGAAGCGTGTGCCAGTACCAAAGATGGGCCCGAATGATGTAAAGATAAAGATTCATAAGACGGCAATCTGTGGCACAGACGTACATATTTACCAGTGGAATGACTGGGCACAGCATACGATTCCAATCGGTCTTACTGCAGGCCATGAATATGTTGGGGAAGTAATAGAAAAGGGGGAAGGTGTAAGGGGCTTTCAGATTGGTGATTTGGTGTCAGGGGAAGGCCATATCACGTGCGGAAAGTGCCGGAACTGCCTGGAGGGGCATAAGGAGAACTGTAAGGATGCCAAAGGAGTAGGAGTTAACAGAAACGGTGCTTTTGCAGAATATCTTGTAATCCCGTCCTGTAATGTATGGCCGTGTAATCCGGCAATCCCAGAGGAAATGTATGCGATTTTTGATCCCTTTGGAAATGCAGCCCATACAGCTCTCTCCTATGAGATGCTGGGGGAGGATGTGCTTGTGGCAGGAGCCGGTCCTATTGGGTGCATGGCTGCAGCAATTGCAAAATTTTCAGGAGCAAGGCATGTAGTTGTTACAGACATGAATCCTTACCGTCTTGAGCTGGCAGAGAAGCTGGGTGCAACAAGAACAGTAAATCTGAAGGAAGAGAAGCTTGAGGAGGTTATGAAGGAAATCGGAATGACAGAGGGCTTTGACGTAGGTCTTGAGATGTCCGGCTCACAGGCAGGGCTTCACCAGATGATTCATAATATGAAGCATGGAGGAAACATTGCACTTCTGGGACTGCAGAGAACAGATGCGGTTGTAGATTTGGAGACAGTTATTTTTAACGGCCTGAACATCAGGGGGATTTATGGAAGAAAGGTTTGGGATACATGGTATAAGATGTCCACAATGGTTCAGGCAGGCCTTGACATTTCTCCGATTATCACCCATCATTTTGATATCAAGGATTATGAGAAGGGCTTTGAAGCAATGATTTCCGGCCAGTCAGGAAAGGTTATTCTTGACTGGGCTCACGTAAATGATTAGATATAAGAAAGAGAGATAAGGATGATATGGCACGTAAAAATGATATATTAAATATTTACACAAAAGAAGTGGAAGGAATCAAAGAGGCAGGACTTTTTAAAGGAGAGGCTCCGTTTATATCTCCCCAGGGTGCAAAAGTAAAGCTGGAGGACGGAAGAGAGCTTCTGTGCATGTGTGCGAATAATTATCTGGGGCTTGGGGACAATCCTCGTCTTATAGAGGCGGCAAAAAGGACCTATGACGAGAAAGGCTACGGCGTTGCATCTGTACGTTTTATCTGCGGAACACAGGATATTCATAAGAAACTTGAGAAAAAGATATCTGATTTCCTTGGAACGGATGATACGATCCTTTACTCGTCCTGTTTTGATGCAAACGGCGGATTGTTTGAGACAATTCTCACAGCAGACGATGCGGTTATCAGCGATGAACTCAACCATGCGTCCATTATTGACGGCGTAAGGCTTTGTAAGGCAAAACGTTTCCGTTATAAAAATAATAATATGGAAGACTTAGAGGCAAAGCTTAAAGAGGCAGATGAGGCAGGAGCCCGCATTAAGCTGATTGCTACAGACGGCGTATTTTCCATGGATGGAATTATCTGCAATCTTAAGGGAGTCTGTGACCTTGCAGATAAATACAATGCACTGGTTATGGTGGATGACAGCCACGCAGTAGGATTTGTGGGAAAAACCGGCCGCGGGACACCGGAGCACTGCGGTGTACAAGGACGTGTGGATATCATTACGGGAACATTAGGAAAGGCGCTGGGAGGAGCATCCGGCGGATATACTTCAGGGCGGAAGGAAATTATAGACCTTCTGCGTCAGAGAAGCCGTCCGTACCTGTTTTCCAATTCCCTTGCTCCGGCAATCGCAGGTGCAAGTATAGAATTATTTGATATGCTGGACGAGAGCACAAAGCTTCGTGATCATTTAGAAGAAGTAACAGCATATTACCGTAAGGAGCTTGTTGACAACGGCTTCGATATTATACCAGGAACTCATCCGTGTGTACCAGTTATGCTTTATGATGAGAAAACAGCGGCAGAATTTGCAAAGAGGATGATGGAAAAAGGCGTTTATGTCGTGGCATTCTCCTACCCGGTAGTGCCGAAGGGGAAGGCAAGGATTCGTACACAGGTATGCGCGAGCCATACAAAAGAGGATATAGACTTTATTGTAAAATGCTTTAAAGAAGTAAGAGAAGAGATGAAGTAGAGCAATTGGGGACGGGGTAAAATGAAAAAGTGCCTGTCCCCACCCTGGCAGGGGACAGGCACTTTTTCATTTTACCCCGTCCCCGACTGTAGTAGAAAGGAGAACAAAAACATGGACAGAAAAAACGTATGGAGCTCTTACAAACAGGAGGAGCTTTTAAAACTGGAGAAGGTAAATGATTTATACAAATCCTGCTTAGACGCAGGCAAGACAGAGCGGGAGTGCGTCAGTCTTACAGTAGAAATGGCAAAGGAGAAAGGCTACAGAGATTTAAAGGAAATTGTAAAATCAGGTGAGGCTGTAAAAGCTGGTGATAAGATATATGCAGTCTGCATGGACAAGACGATTGTGCTTTTTCACATGGGCAGTGAGCCTCTTGAGAATGGCATGAACATTCTGGGGGCACATATTGACTCTCCGCGTATTGACGTGAAACAGAACCCTCTTTATGAGAATGAGGAGTTTGCTTATCTTGATACCCATTATTACGGAGGAATCAAGAAATACCAGTGGCTTGCAATCCCACTTGCACTTCATGGTGTTGTTGTGAAAAAGGACGGTACGGTTATTACAGTGAATATCGGAGAGAAGGATGAGGACCCGGTATTTGTCATTACGGATCTTCTTGTTCATCTTTCAGCAGACCAGTTGGAGAAAAAGGCAAAGGAGGTTATTGAGGGAGAGAAGCTTGACCTTATGATTGGAAGCCGTCCGGTGGAGAAGGATGAGAGCCTTGAAAAAGAAGAAAAGGAAGCGGTAAAGAAAAATATTCTTGGAATTTTGAAGGAGCACTACAATATAGAAGAAGAGGATTTTGTATCTGCAGAGCTTGAGATTGTACCGGCAGGAAAGGCTAGGGATCTGGGAATTGACAGAAGCATGATTCTTGCATATGGGCATGACGACAGGGTATGTGCATTTACGTCACTATTTGCTATGCTTGACATAGAAAATGTAAAACGAACCGCCTGCTGTATTCTTGTAGATAAAGAAGAAATCGGAAGTGTAGGCGCAACCGGCATGCATTCCAGATTTTTTGAAAATGTAGTAGCCGAGCTTACGGTGCTTATGGGCAGCGAGTCAGAGCTTAAAGTAAGAAGGGCGCTTCAGAATTCAAAGATGTTGTCCTCAGACGTTAGTGCAGGCTTTGACCCTATGTTTGCAGAGTGTTTTGAGAAGAGAAGCTCCGCATTTTTCTCTAAAGGACTTGTTTTTAATAAGTTTACCGGAAGTCGTGGAAAAGGTGGTTCCAATGACGCTAATGCAGAATATCTTGCAAAGCTTAGAAATATTATGGATGAGGGGAAGGTTGCTTATCAGTTTGCCGAGCTTGGAAAGGTAGATGTAGGTGGAGGCGGAACTATCGCTTACATTATGGCGAACTATGGTATGGAGGTTATTGACAGTGGAGTGTCAGTGTTATGTATGCATGCGCCGTGGGAAGCGGCAAGCAAGGCTGACGTATATGAAGCATATAAAGGGTATAAGGTATTTTTAGAGGAAATGTAAAATCCCATGGATAAAGAGCAGAAAAAGCTTTTCGAAGCAATGACATTTGGAAAGAAAATAGAATATCTGTGGATGTACTATAAGGCGTGGCTCGCAGGATTTCTCTTCCTTGCAGCGGCAGTATGGATTGGGATATCAATGTACCGCGGAGCCCATACAGTTGTGCTCTTAAATGTGGCAATTGTCGGAGGTGACAATAATCAGGCAGTTCAATTTGCAGAAGGATTTGCTAAATCCGCGGGAATTACTGCAAGAGACGGGGAAATCCGTGTGAAGGCAAACCTGCCGGATGAGAGCAGCGGAAGTTCTCTTCGGACTGCTCTTACTACTCTCATGGGAGCAGATGCGCTGGATGTGCTAATCTGCTCCAGAAATGTGTACGAGGAATACAGTAGCCAGGATGCTTTCTTAAGTATGCAGAATATACTGGGGAAGCAGTCAGAGGACTATGGAGATAAGGTGCTTGCAGACGCCATATGTATCGGGAAGGACAGTGTGCCTGGAAAGACGGAAATGGTTCGGTATGATGAAATTTATGTGGCTGTATCCGTGAACTGTCAGAATCAGGAAAGGGCGGCAGATTTTTTGTGCTATCTGCTGGAAAATTGAGTAAATTTTGTATGAGATTTTGCTGGCAGCGTCTTATAACCTCTTGACGAATACTGGCAAAAACAGTAAAATATTATGTGCGACTTAGAAAAAAATTTAGTTTTTAGGAGGTCATGACAAATGGCAAAATGGGTTTATATGTTCACAGAAGGTAACGCAACCATGAGAAACCTTCTTGGCGGTAAAGGCGCGAACCTTGCCGAGATGACAAGCTTAGGCCTTCCGGTGCCGCAGGGTTTTACAATTACAACTGAAGCCTGCACCCAGTACTATGAGGACGGAAGAGCAATTAATGACGAAATCATGGGACAGATCATGGAAGCTGTTACAAAGATGGAGGCCATTACAGAGAAGAAATTCGGC
Organism: Lachnospiraceae bacterium; assembly: GCA_910575605.1. Classification (GTDB taxonomy): domain Bacteria; phylum Bacillota; class Clostridia; order Lachnospirales; family Lachnospiraceae; genus CAPEBR01. The sequence goes on along the minus strand of CAJTEW010000007.1, from coordinate 13,380 downwards.
GATAAAGAGAATCCGCTTCTTGTTTCTGTACGTTCCGGTGCAAGGGCATCCATGCCGGGTATGATGGATACAATCCTGAATCTTGGTCTGAATGAGGATGTTGTTGAAGTGCTGGCAGAGAGATCTGGTAACCCGCGCTGGGCATGGGACTGCTACAGAAGATTTATCCAGATGTACTCTGATGTAGTTATGGAAGTTGGAAAGAAATATTTCGAAGAGCTGATTGATAAGATGAAGGAAGAGAAGGGTGTTAAGCAGGATGTTGAGCTTACGGCAGAGGATCTCAAAGCGCTTGCAGGTCAGTTTAAGGCAGAGTATAAGGAAAAGATTGGACAGGACTTCCCGTCTGACCCGAAGGAGCAGTTGATGGGTGCAATCAAGGCTGTATTCCGTTCCTGGGACAACCCAAGAGCCAATGTATACCGTCGTGATAACGATATTCCATATTCCTGGGGAACTGCTGTAAACGTACAGTCTATGGCATTCGGCAACATGGGTGACGATTGTGGTACAGGCGTTGCATTTACTCGTGACCCTGCAACAGGAGAAAATGGTCTGTTTGGCGAGTTCCTTACAAATGCTCAGGGTGAGGACGTAGTTGCAGGTGTTCGTACACCGATGCATATTTCCGAGATGGAGCAGAAATTCCCGGAGGCATTTGTTCAGTTTAAGCAGGTGTGTGAGACACTTGAGAAGCATTACAGAGATATGCAGGATATGGAGTTTACAGTAGAGCACGGTAAGCTTTATATGCTTCAGACACGTAATGGTAAGAGAACAGCACAGGCAGCGCTTAAGATAGCGTGTGATCTGGTAGATGAAGGCATGAGAACAGAAGAAGAAGCAGTAGCTATGATTGATCCCCGTAACCTAGATACACTTCTTCATCCCCAGTTTGACGCAGCAGCGCTTAAGGCGGCTGCACCCCTTGGAAAGGGTCTTGGAGCATCTCCTGGAGCTGCATGCGGTAAAGTTGTATTTACGGCAGAGGATGCTGTAGAGTGGCATGCAAGAGGAGAGAAGGTAGTTCTTGTACGTCTTGAGACTTCACCGGAGGATATTACTGGTATGAAGTCCTCACAGGGCATTCTGACTGTTCGTGGCGGTATGACAAGCCATGCAGCTGTTGTTGCACGTGGTATGGGTACATGCTGTGTATCTGGATGCGGCGATATCGCTATGGACGAGGAGAATAAGAAGTTTACATTAGCAGGAAAAGAATTCCATGAGGGAGACGCAATATCCATTGATGGTACGACAGGTAACATCTATGAGGGAATCATTCCTACCGTTGACGCTAAGATTGCCGGAGAATTCGAAAGAATTATGGCATGGGCGGATAAATACAGAAGATTAAAGGTTCGTACAAATGCAGATACACCTGCAGACGCTAAAAAGGCGGTTGAGCTTGGTGCAGAGGGTATCGGTCTTTGCCGTACAGAGCATATGTTCTTTGAGGAAGACAGAATTGCTGCATTCCGCGAGATGATCTGTTCTGACACGGTAGAAGAAAGAGAAGCAGCGCTTGAGAAGATTCTTCCATACCAGCAGGGAGATTTTGAGGCTCTTTATACGGCGTTGGAAGGAAATCCGGTTACTATCCGTTTCCTTGATCCGCCGCTTCATGAGTTTGTTCCTACAGATGAAGAGGATATTAAGAAGTTAGCAGATGCTCAGGGCAAAACTGTTGAGCAGATTAAAACTCTTATTGATTCTCTCCATGAGTTTAATCCGATGATGGGGCACCGTGGATGCCGTCTTGCAGTTACTTACCCGGAGATCGCCAAGATGCAGACAAAGGCTGTTATCCGCGCAGCGATTAATGTAAAGAAGGCTCATCCGGACTGGGCAGTTAAGCCGGAAATTATGATTCCGCTTATTGGTGAGATCAAAGAGTTAAAGTATGTTAAAAAATTTGTTGTTGAAACTGCAGACGCAGAGATTGCGGCAGCAGGCGTCGAGCTTGATTACGAAGTTGGTACAATGATTGAGATTCCAAGAGCGGCTCTTACAGCAGATGAGATTGCTAAGGAAGCTGACTTCTTCTGCTTCGGTACGAATGACCTGACACAGATGACATTTGGATTCTCTCGTGATGATGCGGGCAAATTCCTTGAAGGATACTATGATGCTAAGATCTACGAGAATGATCCGTTTGCTAAGCTTGACCAGACAGGTGTTGGTAAGTTGATGGAAACAGCTATTAAGTTAGGAAAACCGTCTAATCCGAAGCTTCATATCGGTATCTGTGGAGAGCACGGAGGAGATCCAAGCTCTGTAGAATTCTGCCATAAGATTGGGCTGGATTATGTATCCTGTTCACCATTCCGTGTACCGATTGCAAGACTTGCTGCGGCACAGGCGGCTATTTCCAAATGATGCCATAGGAATTTTGGTACTCGCAGGCAAAAGTATGGAAGAATGGCTTAAAATCAAGGGATTTTGAGGTTTGGTGGGGTTCATCACGGTGGGTGGTGGACCCCAATTTTTTTGTTTTTGGATGCCGCTGATAGGATGGCGATAGGGCGGTGTTTTATACTATCACGCAAAAGTCGGGAGTTTCCGTGATAGTATCGAGTTTTGCGTGAAAGTATGGAGTTTCGCCTGTTTGTAGAAAAATGCTGTTGAAATTTGGCGATATTGTTATTTTAATGAATATTCTGTCAATAGGAAAACAGACAGGGTATGCGCGGAGTAAGGGAAAGCGCATACCCTGTTTTTTTGTTGCCCCTTATGTAAGGCCGCCGCTATTCGTTTCCCTCAACCACACCGTATTCAATGAGAATATTTTCCGGCGCGTTTGGGGGAATAACCTGCCCCGTCATTACATAGCTGTAACGCTTCACTTTGCGGTAGGGCTGCACAGGCTCCGGCGCAAAGGAGGTGGTCTCGCACCCGGCATATTCCGGCATACCGGCGAGGTCGTCCGCCACGGCGCGGACAAGGGCATCCGTGGCAGCGTAGATGTCCGGGGCATATTCCACGGCGGCCAGTTCGTGCTTCCTGACATCATTATCAAGGTTCCCGAAGGAACGGTACAAGGTATATTTCATGGGATGTCCTCCTGTCTTTTCCGTTTTTTCCCTGCTACGGATTTCATTATATGTGGAAAAGCTGTCCCGGTCAATCAGAGAAAATGTCGCTTTTTGTTTTCCGCTGTCGGAGGTGAATTTACCCTTGGGGTAAAAAGGGTAACTATCAGGCAAAAGTATACTTTCACGCAAAAGCCGCTGGTTTCCGCGATAATATAGGGCGGAAAGGAAAAAGGGTGTAGGGTATTGTCGAAACGAGAAAAAAGCTGTCCCGTTTTTTATGCCCGGAGCCTGCCATGTTCCTGTCAGTCGTCAGGGAATTTAGATTTGAGCATTGCTTCCGCCCTATTTGCGCGCTCATGTTCCCGTCTCCATAATTCATTATTTATTTCTATGTTTTTGACGCATGCAAGGAGCGTAAAAAAGAGGGCTGTCCGTAAATCCTCTTCGGGAACCTGTGCAACGGCGGTCATGAGTTCGTCACGGTCCGTTATCCCGGCTAATGATTTGAAATCTTCAAAAGTGAACATACTTTTCCTCCTCCTGTGTGATAGGTCTATTATAAAGGCAGTCTGTGAGGAAAGCAATAAACAGAAAAATCATTCAGAAAAAGGCGTAAAAAATTTTTTTGAAAAAAACCGAAAAAAGTGGCCCAGACTATCCGTTTGGAGAGTGGACATAACGGAAGAAATGGCGTAAAATAAGGCATATCTGTGGATTCACGATATGTCCGCAGCATAGAAAATTTACGGAAAAGGGGTTGCAAAAAGATGGGTAAAGCGTACAATCTGTTAAGCAAGCAAGCAAGCAAGCAAGCAAGCAAGCAAGCAAGCAAGCAAGCAAGCAAGCAAGCAAGCAAGCAAGCAAGCAAGCAAGCAAGCAAGCAAGCAAGCAGCATAGCTGCGCCCTTTTTTACCCCGTTACTATTTTTACATATGCAGAAATGACAAAGCCGTTTAAGAGGCATGGGTATCCCCATGCCTCTTAAACGGCTTCTTTTAATCCAAGGATGGCACGCAGAGCGTGGCTGACTTAGATTTGTGGAGGGAGAAGGACATTTGGATAAAGGATACATAGCGCCGGAGGCCGCCTTAAAAAAGCTGCGTGTGGCAAAGGGGCTGGGCCAGGCAGTCTATATTTACGGGGCAACCGGCTATGGGAAAACGGAGCTGGTAAGGCAGTACCTGTCAAGGCGCAGATACCATTATATTTCCTGTGCGGAAGACGCTGCAGGGCTTATGGAGACGGCGGAAACAGCACAGGAGGCAGCGTCACATAGTTCCGGGAAGGAAAAAGAGGCGCAGCCTCGGACGGTCATGGTAGTAGATGATATGCACCTGCTGAAAAACGCAGAGGGGCGGAAGGCTGTCCTTTCCCTTGCGGGGCGTCAGGATGTATGGTTCATCCTGATCTGCCGCAGCCCCATACCGGCATGGCTGATGCCGCTTTATATCAAAGGCGGTTTCCTCGTCATCACGGAGGATGACCTGCGGCTTGGGGAGAAAGAGATAGCCGCTTACATGGATTCACAGGGGCTTACAGCCACGGAAGAAGAAGTGGCATTTGTGGCAGTAAGGAGCCAGGGCAACGCCTACACGGTGCGGCACACCGCCCTGAAAATGCTGGAGGGTATGCGCCCCGGCCCGGAGATGGCGGAGGAGATCGTGGAGGCTTTTGCCGCATACCTGGAAAGCCATGTGATGGTGCAGTGGGATTCGGACTTACTGGAATTCCTCATGCAGATAAGCGTCACCGATGAGTTTACCCTGCCCCTTGCGGAGATGGTCACAGGCAACCGCCATGCGCCGGAGCTTTTGGAGCGGGCGGTGGAGACCGGGAATTTCCTTTCCTGCAGGGACGGCACCTACCGCCTGCGCCCACAGCTTATCCGGGCGCTGCGCAGAAGGGCGGCAAAGGAGTACAGCCCCCAGGAGCGGGCAGACCATGCCTACAACGCGGGGCTGTATTACGAGATGCAGGGGCAGATCGTGCCCGCCCTTGCCATGTTTGAACAGTGCGGGAATAAGGAGCGTATCAGGGAGCTTCTGATACGGAACGCCCGTTTAAATCCCGGCAACGGCCATTACTTTGAGCTGCGCCGTTACTATTTACAGATGGAGGAAAAGGAACTGGAAGAAAGCCCCGTGCTGATGGCGGGGATGAGCATGCTCTATTCCCTGATGATGCAGGAGAAGGAAAGCGAATACTGGTACCGGAAGCTGGAAAAATTTGCATCCACCGCGAAGGGCGGGCAGAAGCGGGAGGCTGTAAGCCGCCTTGCCTACCTTGATATCGCCCTGCCCCACCGGGGGAGCGCAGACATGATTGATATTATGAAAAGGATGCCTGCCCTGATTTTTGACCGGGGCATGAGCCTGCCGGAGTTTGCCGTCACAAGCAATTACCCCAGCACCATGAACGGGGGCAAGGACTTCTGCCACTGGAGCCGGGAGGACAGGAAACTGGCGGCGACAATCGGGAAGCTGGTGGAGCGGGTGCTTGGCCGGTACGGGAAAGGGCTTGTGAAGGCCGCTTTGGGTGAGAGCTTTTATGAAAAAGGGGAGGACGCCTACGAGGTCTTAACCCTCCTTGCCCGCGCGAAGATGGAGGCGGAGGGCGGCGGCATGATAGAGATCGCCTTTGCCGCCGTGGGCTTACAGGTGCGGCTTGACACCCTGCAGGGGGAAATCCAGACGGCGGCGGAAGTGCTTGCCTCTTTTGAAAAGGGTGTCAGGGGGCAGGGGGCGGTGCAGCTCCTTCCCAACATAGGGGCGTTACGATGCCGCCTTGCGCTCTACCAGGGGGATAAAGAAGCAGTGTCGGCATGGATGGCGCAGGCCCCGGACGAGGACAGGGAGTTCTGTGTCATGGAGCGTTACCGTTACCTTACGAAGGTGCGCTGCTACCTTTCCATTGGGGAATATTTAAAAGCACAGGCACTGCTGGAGAAGCTGCGCTATTACACGGAGAAATGCAGGCGCACCTATGTCCGCATGGAAGTATGCCTGTTAAGCGCCATAGCGAAATACCGGACGGGCGGGGCGTGGAAGGAGGAATTCCTCTCCGCTTTGAAGGAAGCCTGCGGCTATCGCTTTATCCGTTTTATCAGCGAGGAAGGTGCGGCGGCGCAGGAGCTGTTTGTGGCGGCGGGGAAGAGCTTTCTGGAAAAGGAGATACCGGACAAAGAGTGGCTTTCCCGGCTGATGGGGGAAACGGGGAAGGTGGCGGTGCGCTACCCGGTGTACTTAAAGGGGCAGCTTGCGAAAGCGCCGGACTTCTGTGAGGCGGCATTATCCGTCCTCCGGTTACAGGCGGAAGGAAAGAGCGTGGGGAAGATTGCCCAGGAGCTTTCCATGAAGGAGGCCACGGTGAAGTACCATGCGAAGGAGAACTACCGGAAACTGGGCGTGTCCGGCAAGGCGGACGCAGTGCTGGCGGCGAGGAATTTAGGGATTTTATAAGAGGGGACGCCCCTTTGAAGATAAAAAGGAGTCATATATTATGGGAAAATGGTTTGGAAATACTACATGGAAGCAGAGAACAAATGTGCGGAAAATACACCGTGCGTTGGGAATCCTGCTGGCGATGGCACTGGTTTTCCAGATGGTGCCTTTTGCCAGCACTGCCGTATCCGCCTCGGAGAATAGCGGGGGCGGTCTGTGTACACACCACAGGTCGCATACGCCGGACTGCGGCTATAAAGAGGCGGAACCGGGGCATGGGTGTACCCATGAGCATACGGAGGACTGTTATAGAATCGTGGAGGACTGTATCCACGAACATGCAGAAAGCTGCTATCCGGCGGACAATGCATCGGAAAGTGAGGCAACGCCCGCTGACGCAGAGGAAAAACAGCCCACGGAATGCAGCCATTCCTGCAGCGGGGACAGCGGATGTATCACAAAGGAACCGGACTGTCAGCATGAGCATGACGATTCCTGCGGCTACCGGGTGGGAACACCGGGAACGCCCTGCACCTTTATATGTGAAATCTGCAATGGCGGGATATCGGAAGATGATGGGAAAGAGAATAATTCGGAAGCCGAAACGCCGGGAACGGAAACCGGAGATGAAACAAAAGAGCCGGATGGAGAACCGGCAGGAAAACCGGATAACGGACAGGAGAAATGTATCTGTGAGGAACCCTGCGAAGAAAGCAGCGGCAACGAGGGCGGGCGTGTCAATAAGGAATGTCCTGTCTGCGGCGCAGAGGATGCCGGCCTGTCGGACTGTAAGGGGAAAGTTGTGGAAGAAGATATGGCACAGCCGGAAGATACCAGCATCTGCAAGCATCATCAGGAACATGACGATGCCTGCGGCTACCAGCCCGCATCAGAGGATGGGGAAGGCAGTACGTGTACTTATGAGTGCCGCGTCTGCCCCATCGAGGACTTGATCGCCGCCCTGCCCGATACGGTGACGGAGGACAATGCGGCGGATGTGCGGGCACAGCTTGACCATATCCTCGACCTCTACCGGGAGCTGAACGAGGGCGAACAGGAAAAGATTGATATATCCCACTGTCTGGAGCTGCAAGAGGCGCTGGATGCGGTCAATGTATCTGCTCTGGCGGTAGAGGGCACGCCTGATCTGGAACTGTTTGGACAGGAGGTTAGAAGCGGCGACAGTGGAGAGGGTTGGAGCTATGCAGATGGTGTTCTGACATTGGAGAATTTTCACTCTGATAGTTCCAGCGAGAATTTTATTCATATCACCAATTCTGACCTGGAGTTTACGCTTCATGTGAAGGGGGATAATTCTGTAAAAACGAGCGGAAAACTTATTTGGGGCAGTGTATATGGAAGCATGACGATTACGGGGGAACAGGGGGCTTCGCTCTCTCTGGATGGAAAAAGTTGGTCTGACCGCTATATTTTTATTCGCGGAGTAAATATGGATGTCACCATGCAGGAGATGATTTTTCTTGCCTATGATATGGAGATCGACAACGCAACCGTGAACTTCAACATGAATGGGTCAAATGGCTATATTTACACTACGCACGGTGGTTTTACCATTAAAAATGGCAGCGATGTGACCATAACTAATTCGTCAGGCGCTGTTGATTACTGTGTTGCAACCAATAAGGCAGTGATCACCGACAGTGCATTGAAGGTAACCAATCCCAGCGGTTTTGGAGTGTATGTGACGAATATATCCACACAGGTATCGGAGTACAAGGCGTTTATTACTAATTCCACGATATCGGCTGATGTTTCCAATGCGGCTATCCATTGTGAGGACGAGATGGCTGTTACCAATTCACAGGTGACAGGCATAGGTCGGTTTCTGCTTCGCTCTAAGAAAGCGATTACCGTGGATGACAGCAGCACGATGGAGGGAATTACCTATGAATTTTTCAAATCTGATACGGGAGCGACTTATCAGGTTTATGGTAGCCACACCCCTGCAGCGAATTTGACTGTGGCAGAGAAAGATTCTTTCGTGATTCCGGAGGGAGCTGTGCTGACGATTCCCGATGGCATTATAATAGAAAACAACGGTACGATGCGTATCCATGAAAAGGATTCTCTGACCGGAACAGGTGTCTTGACAGGGAACGGAAAATTCCTGATCGATGTAAATGAGGATATGATTTCTGTTCCGGAAGGACTGGTTTATACAGGGAAGGACTATACAGACCAGATCATACTGGAAGAGAACGCTACGGTTTGTGGGGTGGAGTTTACCGCAGATACGGAGGGGTGGACGCGTAACATCGAACCGGCAGTTGTAAAAGAAGCAGGAGAGTATACGGTTACATTCACTAAAGGCGATAAGGAAATCCGCAAGACATTTACCGTGGTGCAATCCGGCACGCAGTTTGTAGGGGATGGTGTTGTGCAAACCTATAAAGGCAGCGTAGTGTGCGGCGACTTCACTGCTGATGACACCATCACCGTCAAGGCCACGCCCACCGCAACCGGGGAGGCTCCGGCAAAAGCGGCGTCGCGGCTGCAGTTTGATCCAGTGGCTGGCGAGATGGCGGTGTATGTGGGCGATACGCAAGTGTCCATTCCAGCAGGTGTGGGCGCGGACGGCAGCTACACCATGACCGTCAGCGCCGCCGATGTGCTGGAACAGGGGAATGTGGAACCCAACGGCGCCCCTATCACGCTGACCGCGAAATTCGTAGGGAATAACAATATGGCGGACGCTACGGGAACGGTAAATGTCAATATTTCCGCCGTTGCGAAGGTGGAGAAGTACGGCTCTACCACCTATGTGGGCAATTTGGAGGATGCGTTCAAAACGGAAAACGATGGCGCGACCATTACGATGCTGAACGATGTGGAGCTGACGAAGGAGGAGAGTATCAAGTCGTATCACAGCTATACTTTGGATTTGAACGGTCATACTATCAGTCAACCTGTCGCCACCCTCTATACATTTTCCATCGGGAGCGGTACGGTTACGATCAAGGACAGTGGGACCGGCGGAAAGATCGAGAGTTCAAATATTACAGTCAGTGTAATTGGCGGAACTCTATCCATCGAAAGCGGGACTGTTTCAGGATTCCAGAGTATGAAAATCAGCAGTGGAACGGTCAACATTTCCGGCGGAGTTATCTCGGGAGAGGAAACGGGATTGTGGGTACACAATTCCGGGAAAGCAGTTCTCTCCGGCGGAACCCTCATAGGAAGAAAAGCAGTATCTATAAATGCCGATGCGTCTGTCACGCTGAAAAATCTACTTGCGGAGGGCTATGCCTATCACAGAAATAACCTACCTGTTACAAAGGCAGAAGGATGGGTGGATAGCAATACTTGGGGGGAAGTATCGCTTGATACAAAAGCCACGCTGACCGGCACAGTGACGGTGAAGAAGTGCAACCATACCGGCGAGGGTGTCTGTGAGTACACCCATGCCACCAGCACCACCACCCACCAGCAGACCTGCCTTGCCTGCGGCAAGAAATGGGACGAAGAAAATTGCAGCTACGCTGACAGTAGGTGTGCCTGCGGTTCCACGTTGTCTGTTGCCCTAGCAGGTACGGAGAGGCTGATCTATGATGGCAATCCTCGTGAACCCGGAGTTACCGTTACGCTGGACGGCACAAAGCTGGCGGAGACAGACTATGGCGTAACCTATGCCAATAACATCAATGCTGGTACGGATACTGCCACCGTCACTGTCAAAGGCAAAGAAAATTACAGTTTTGAGATAAAGAAAACATTCTCCATAGAAAAGGCGGAACAGAAAGATTTTGCAGCCACGGCAGTGACAACGCAGTATGAAAAAAACGGAACATTCATCCTGTCCACCACCGGAGGAAGTGGGGACGGCGCAGTCCTTTACCGGGTTCCTGAAAATAACGGCGTACTTATGGTAAACGGCGACCAGGCGACCATCATCGGAGTGGGAACCGTGGCAGTCACCGCAACCAAAGCGGAGAGCGACAATTACAAAGCGGCAACGGCAACAGGGAAGATTACGATAGAGAAAGCACCTGCACCGGCTATTACTTATCCTACGGCAGGCAGTATCGCCTACGGGCAGAAATTATCTGACAGTGCCCTGACCGGAGGCAGTACGGAGTACGGGACATTTGCATGGGAAAACGGCAGTATGGTACCGGCTGTGGATAATACTGGCTATACGGTGGTATTCACCGCAAGTGGAGAAACGAAGAAAAACTATGAAACAATCACAGATACGACCCAAAAGGTGTCAGTCAAAGTAGAGAAAACGGTTCCGGCAGTCAGCATCACGGCAGCAGTCTCCGGCAGCAAAGACGACCGGCAGTCAGCGATTACCGTGAACGTGGCAAAGGCAGGCGCAGGCGCTTTCCCCACAGGGACGGTAACCTTCATAGACTGCACGGGCAGTACGGAAGTGGAGATAGGGGCAGCCACGTTAAGTAATGGCACAGCCTCTTACACATGGGATGGGCTTCTGGATAAAACGTATACCATAAAGGCGGTTTATGCAGGCGACAGCAATTATAAGGAAGCTGTAATCCGGGAGTTTACCTTTGATGCGGCGAAGCAGAACCAGCAGGATTTCGCCCTGGATGCAATCGGGGCAAAGATCTATGGCGATGCTGCTGTCACCCTTAAGACCACCGGAGGAAACGGCAGCGGCGCGGTCAGGTATGAAAGCTCTGATGAGGATGTGATCCGCATAGAGGACGGCAGGGCAGTCATTGTGGGGGCAGGCACAGCCACCATCACCGCCATAAAAGAGGGGGATGACAAATACAACGAGGCTTCCGCAAGCAGGAATGTCACGGTTGCGAAGAAGGCGCTCACGGTGAGGGCTGACAGCAAGATGGTTGTGAGGGGGAATCCCATGCCTGCATTTACTTACCGGGCGGACGGCCTGGTGAACGGCGATACCTTTACGACAGCCCCTTCCATAACAGCTGGTGTACAGAATACGGATACCCTCGGAAAATATGATATTGTGATAAGCGGCGGCACGTTGCGAAACAGTGAAAGCTATCATATCACTTATGTGAACGGCATATTGGAGATCGTGGAACGCTTTTACACCGTCACCGTGACGGATGGCACGGGCGGCGGCGAATATGCCGAGGGGGACACCGTGACGGTCACGGCAAATGACAGAAGCGGCTATACCTTTACCGGCTGGAGCAGCGAAGACGGCGTTGGTTTTGCCGACAGCAAAGCAAAGACCACAACCTTTACCATGCCCGCAAAATCAGTGACCGTAAAGGCGAACTACACCCGCAACAGCAGCGGCGGAAACAATGGCGGCGGTTCGGGTGATGGTGGAAATTCGGGCGGTTCCGGTAATAATGGTGGCGGAAATTCCGGGGACAATGAAAATAACGGCGGACAGGGCAGCGGCGGAGGTGACAGTACAAATCCGGGCAATGGAAGCAATACTCCGCAGATACCCGTGATCCCGCCAGCAGATAATACAAATCCAGGTAACGAAGCCACACCGGGAACAGGGACAACGCCCGTAAATCCGGGAACCGGAAATACAGTAAGGCCGGGAACTACTCCGGGCAGCGGCAGCGCGGGGACACCCGCACAGGGGACAAAACAGCCATTCATCAAGGGAGCGGACGGCAAGATTGGCTGGGAGGTCATCCGCGCCGAGGAAGAAAACGCAGAGGAAGGAAGCGTTATCAACGTGGATATGAACGGCTCTGTGGTGGTTCCGGGAGATATTTTTGACAGCATTAAGGGAAAGGACATCACCATCACCTTCGACATGGGCAACGGCATCCTCTGGAGCGTGGACGGTAAGAGCATCACCACCGACAAGGCGGGAGACATAGATTTTTCCGTAAAATCGGGCGTAAAGACCGTGCCGGTGGATATTATTAACAACGTCACCGGGGAGAATTACAGCATCCAGATCAGCCTTGCCCATGAAGGGGAGTTCGGATTTACGGCTGTGCTTTCCATAGGGCTTGGCAAGGAGAACGCCGGATATACGGCAAGCCTGTATTATTACAACGAAAGCACGGGAGAGCTTGAATTTATCTGTAAAGACCAGATCGCAGAGGACGGCACAGTGTCCCTTGCATTCACCCATGCGTCGGATTATGTGATCGCGATAGACGGGGAACAGGAAGAAGGAGACGGCGCTGCGGAACCCATACAGCCGGAAGGAACCGATGGGGAAGCCGGGGACGGGACGGCGGAGAACAGCAGTGTGCCGGAAAATCCGGGTACCGGGCAGACAGGCGCGGTATGGTGGATTATGATAGTGATCCTCCTGCTGACAGCCGCTATCGGTGCAGGAGTGTTCGTGGCAGCAAAGAAGAAAGGGAAAGATGAAAACGGCAGGCAGTGACCGGAAGGGCTGCCGTATGCCGTGGAGATGCAAAGAAGGGCATTGCGGGAGAACCCCCTCGCCCCTGGGCGACAAAAGAAAAGGGGACCGGGATTATCTGCCCGGTTCCCTTTCGGCATAAACAGCCAAAGGAGGGTGGAAAATGATTCCTGAAAAAGATGAATACCCGATGGAACAGTTAAGATGCCCAAGATGCGGCGGGCGTCTGCTGGACATAGGGACGGATTCCCCCGGAAAGGTGGAGATCACAACGAAATGCCCCAAATGCAACAACCTTGTCACGGCAGTATGGGAACCAAAAAAAGAATAATGCATACATAAGGGCAGCCGGGAACGCTAAAAATCCGGCTGCCTTTTTATTGCAAAACTGTATAGGAAATAAAAACCGGGCAATACTTTATAACATGGATGGAAAATATTGGAAACACGTTTCCCCGGCATACGGGAAACGGGGAAAGGAAGCCATATGTAGTGGTCAAGCATTTTTGTAACATTTAGTTCGAAAAATTATCCTTTAGTTCGTGCTTCAAACGGAGTCTGTCCACCATTATACGAATGGGGACGGATATGGTTG
>CAJTEW010000006.1 GCA_910575605.1 Lachnospiraceae bacterium | reverse complement strand
CTCCTTGACATGTTCAAAAACTGCATTATAATACAAACAAGGACAGAACCCTTAAGATAAGACTCTGTCCACAGTAACTAATGATATATCTTATATCAGTTTTTTCAGTTTACACAAAACTTGAAACTCTCTCGCAATGGCTTCACATCTTAGTCTCCGTTAACAGTTGTTTCATCTCCGTGGAAACAGTCTATAGTAAAAGTTTTTTTATAACTTCCAGCATGACGCTTTTGCAGCTGGCCTGGGCTATGGATTCAGTAGTCAGAATGTCGATGCTGCCGATTTCAGTGCCGTTTAGGTAATATTTCGCTTCCCCTGCCTTCTGTCCTTTTTTTATAGGGGCTTTCAGGCTTTTTTTCATAGAAACTTTCCGTTCAATGGCTGAAAGGTCTGCTCCGGTTGTGTCTATGTAGGTGAAAGGCTCTTTCTGAGCTGCTTCTACCTGTTCTTCTACTCCTCGTTTTACAGACACAGGCTTTATGGCCGCTGTTTTTTCCTCTTCATATTTTCTACATTTTCCAAAGCCATAATTTAAGAGTGCCGTTGCATCTTTTACCCGGGCTTTGCTGTCGTCTGCAGCCATAATAACTGCAATCAGCTCCATCCCATCCTTTTCTGCTGTGGCAGATACACAGAATTTTGCTTTGCTTGTAGAGCCGGTTTTAAGGCCGGTAGCATACTGGTACTGGCGTATCAGCTTGTTAGTATTTGTAAGACCGAATTCTGAGGTTCCTTTTTTCGTTGTATGAGTGATATTTTCCATCCAAATCATACAGTAATCACGAATCTTTGGATATTTCGTAATAAGTTCACGGGACATAAGAGCAATATCTCTCGCCGTAGTCTCATGGCCGTCTGCATCTAAACCGTTACAATTGACAAAACAAGTGTTTTCCATGCCAAGCCCTTTTGCTCGTTCATTCATCTGTGCAACAAACTCCTCTTCATTGCCGCAGATGTGTTCTGCCATTGCCACACAGGCGTCGTTAGCACTTGCTACAGAAATACATTTTATCATTGTATCTACTGTCTGAACCTCGCCTGCCTCCAAAAACACCTGGGAGCCGCCCATAGACGCCGCATACTCTGAAGTGGTCACCTCATCCTCCAGCTTAATCTGTCCCTCTGAAAGTGCATCAAAAATAAGAAGAAGTGTCATAATTTTAGTAACACTGGCGGGAGGTCTTATTGAATCTGCATCCTTTTCATAAATCACCTGTCCCGTAGAAGATTCTATAAGAATCGCAGAAGGTGCTGATACATCTATACCACTGTTATTCTCTTTTGCAGCTTCCTCTTCATTCTCCTCTGTTATAGCTTCCCCAATTTCTTCTTCCTGTGATTCCTGGCTGCCTGTGTCTGCTGCTAAAACAGGTTGAAACACTAATACAGCACAGAGCAGCAACAAAAAAAACCGTTTCATTTATAATTCTCCATACAGAATCTATTATTACTAATTGTAATAATAACATGGGCAAAATATAACCTGAATCTGTAATTTTCAATTTTATATCAGCCGGTTTTTCCTTTTTTTTAAAAAACTTTATGCCTTGATATTTCCCCAAAGAGTCATCACATCTGATGCCATCTGGCTCATTTTTCTGTAATTATTTATCTTCGTCTGCTGCCTTCCTCTTACAATAGTCTCTTCCCTGTGATTATAAGCTTCTGCTTCCATTCTGCCCTCAAAGTCAATCTCCTTTTGGCTCATCTTTTCAATCCTTTCTATCTCTTGTCTTACTCTGTCAAGAAGATTCCTTGCCTCATTCACAAGACCATTTACAAGCATCACAAAACCTGTCCAGTCAATATCTTCTCCCTTACCGGCTTTGTAAGCTTCTTTTTCTGCCTCCTCTTTTCTTATAGACTCCTCTTCCTTTACATACCACTCTGCCACTTTTTCTGTAAATTTATCAATCGCTTTATCAAGCAGACCGATCTCCTCTTCCTTCGTAAGCTTCCTGTAACGCACTGTCTGACCATCTATCTCAAGCTCAACGCCGCTAAAATCATCTCCGGTACTGTCATCCTGTATCCAGACCGTTCTTGTACCGTTTTCATATCCTTCTGTAATTTTCTTCCGTACAGAAGCATACGCCTTTGCAAGCGCCTCCATATGACTGTCCCAATCCCGGCTGTCTCTGCCCTCCATCTCACGCAGATATTCACTGTTTATATCAAGATAAAGGCGGCTGCTTACACCGTACTCGTTTACAGTATCACTATTCATCTTTATGATGTCAGCAAATAATTTATCTGTTGGCGTAATCCCTCCCTGCGTAATATATGCCGGATCTTTATACTCCTCTTTTACAGAATCCGTTCTTGTTTCCATAATAAGAAGCTGCTCCCGGATATAGTCCATTCCTTCCTTAGAAACCGTCATCTGGTCCTTTCCTGCTGCCTTATGCTGCTCTATGAATTTATCTGCAAATTCTGCAATCTTCATATTTCCCTGTAATACTTTCATCTGCGAAGGATTTCTAATCCCCATCCTGTCTGTGAAAAGTGAACAATCTCCGTATATTTTCATATCCCGCCTGCACCTGCCTTTTTATTCTTTGTTATAAATATCGGCTGTTTATAGAAAAATAATAAGTTTATTAAATCATAAAGCAGGTTCCCATTCCTAGCACACTATGCGCTTTTACGGAAACCTGCTTTTTTATTTTAAATACTATGAAATTTCTATTACCTTGTAATCCTGAGCCTCTACTGCTTTTTTGAGCATATCATCGGAAAGCTCTCCATGAAGCGCCACAACAGCCGTTCCGGCCTCATGGCTTACCTCTGCAGTATCTACCTGCTCTAAGGCTTCTAATACCTTCTTTACCCGTGCCTCACAGTGCCCGCACATCATTCCTTCAATTTTCATTGTTTTTGTCATCGTCATATCCTCCTTGATTTCATGTTCTTTTTTATCTGATACAGCTTCCTTATTTTGGGAAACATAATCATTCCTTTTGCGTTTTCTGTCCTTTGAGGCATCATGCATACGAAACCAGTTAAGTCTCAATGCATTTGTAACAACGCAGAAGCTGGAAAGACTCATGGCCGCAGCCCCGAACATAGGATTCAGCTTCAGTCCGAAAAACGGATACCACAGTCCTGCTGCAAGGGGAATTCCAATTACATTGTAGAAAAATGCCCAGAACAGATTTTCATGAATATTACAAAGCGTGGCACGGCTTAACCGTATGGCTGCCGGCACATCACTAAGCCTGCTCTTCATAAGCACTACATCTGCCGCGTCAATAGCAATATCTGTTCCTGCTCCAATGGCAATTCCTATATCTGCCCTTGTAAGTGCAGGGGCATCGTTAATCCCGTCTCCTACCATAGCTGTTCTGCCCCTCTGCCTCAAGGTCCTGATTACACTTTCCTTGCCATCCGGCAGTACACCTGCCACAACCTCATCTACACCTGCCTGTTTTCCAATCGCCTTTGCAGTGCGTTCATTGTCTCCTGTGAGCATCACCACATGGATACCCATATTCTGAAGCTCTCTTACTGCCTCCCCGCTGTCTTCTTTTATGACATCTGCCACTGCAATTATACCGATAAGCTCGTCTGCAAGGCTGAAAAGCAAGGGGGTCTTTCCTTCCTCTGCAAGTCTTTGCGCCGCGTCTTTCATTTCATCAGAGACCACTGTATTTTGTGAGATAAACTTTAAACTTCCTCCTGCCAGCAGAATATCTCCAAGTGTTCCTGTAAGGCCATTCCCCGGAAGTGCCTGGAAATTTTGGACCTCCCTATCTTCCCTGCCACTTTCCATTTCAGTAGTAGCTTCCTCTATCTTCCTCTCTTTAGCAAGCATAAGGATGGCCTTAGAAAGAGGATGCTCACTTTTCTTTTCAAGGGCAGACGCCAGAAAAAGCAGTCTTTCTTCTGTCACACCTTCTGCTGGTATAATATCTGTCACTCTCGGCTCACCGCTCGTAATGGTCCCTGTCTTATCAAGGGCCACCACTTCTATCTTGCCTGTTTCTTCAAGGGACACTGCCGTCTTAAACATAATCCCATTTTTCGCTCCCATTCCGCTCCCAACCATAATTGCAACCGGAGTGGCAAGCCCTAGCGCACATGGGCAGCTAATCACAAGAACTGAAATTCCTCTTGCAAGTGCAAAGCCTATACCTTCCCCTGCAAGAAGCCATACCAGTATGGTCACAGCCGCAATCCCAATAACTATAGGAACAAACACGCCTGACACTCTGTCTGCAACCTTTGCAATGGGTGCCTTTGTTGCCGCTGCATCACTTACCATCTGAATAATCTGGGAAAGAGTTGTATCCTCTCCAACTCTCACAGCCTCACATTTTAAAAATCCGGACTGGTTCATGGTCGCCGCAGAAACCGTATCCCCTGCTGCCTTGTCAACCGGAATACTTTCACCTGTAAGTGCTGCTTCATTGACGGCACTTGCTCCATCGATTACAATTCCGTCCACAGGTATATTTTCTCCAGGCCTTACAACAAAAATATCGCCTCTTTTCACCTGTTCAATAGGCAGCTCTGTCTCCACTGCATTCTTTACCACAATGGCTGTCTTTGGCGCCAGCTTCATCAAACTCTTTAGAGCATCCGTTGTTTTTCCCTTTGAACGTGCCTCAAGCATCTTTCCCACTGTAATTAAGCTCAGTATCATAGCTGCCGATTCGAAATAAAACTCATGCATATAGGACATGACGCCGTCCATATCCATGCGCATCTGTGCATCCGTCATAGCAAACAGGGCATAGGTACTGTAAACATAGGAAGCTCCAGCACCCAGAGCCACAAGCGTATCCATATTCGGCGATTTATGCCACAAACTTTTAAAGCCGCTGATAAAAAATTTCTGGTTAATTATCATAATAATGGTAGTAAATAACAGCTGTATCAGTCCCATAGCAACATGATTGCTTTGAAGTATGCCAGGCACAGGCCAGTTCCACATCATGTGTCCCATAGAGACATACATTAAGGGAACTAAAAAGCACAAAGACATTACTAGACGTCTTTTCAGTACAGGTGTTTCCTTATCCTTGAGCATCTCTTCTGCCTCCGATATCCCTGGACTGCTCTTTTTTTCTCCTCCTTTTAAAGCCGCCCCATATCCGGCCTCCTCCACTGCAGATATAACTTCCTGTGCAGAGGCCGTACCTTCTATTCCCATAGAATTTGTAAGAAGATTTACTGAGCATGTAAAGACACCTGGCACCTTAGAAACTGCCTTTTCCACACGGGCACTGCAGGCTGCACAGCTCATTCCAGTTATTGTATATTGTTCCATCTGTCTGCCCTCCTTATTTCATCAGCTTCTTAAGAACACCTGTCAGTTCATCCAAGGTATCTTCTTTACCATTACGAATATCCTCTGCCACACAAGTCCTGATATGCTCTGAAAGCAGCACCTTATTAAAACTGTTAAGAGCCGCATTGGCCGCAGATACCTGAATCAGAATTTCAGGACAATAAGCGTTCTCCTCCACCATTCTCCTTATTCCACGAATCTGCCCCTCCACACGGTTTAAACGGTTAATTAAATCCCTGTACTCCTTCTTAGAGCGCTCCTTTGTCCTTTGACAACATTCTTTATTTTCACTCATCTGTTTCTCCTCCTTAATGAGGTTATTATATACCCCATACGGGTATATAGCAAGCCCTTTTTACAAATATATAAAAAAAAGACTTTACTGCCACGAAGTAATTATCTGCAGTAAAGTCCTGTAATCTTATAAATGCTTCCCCACTTCCTCATCCTCATACTCAAAAATACATCTCTCAAATGCATTTATTACATGAGTCTCCTCATACTTATCATAACGCTTATGCTTTCTTCCATAGGACATATGCACATGCCCATGAAGGAAAAATCTCGGATGATATTTTTCCATAAGGGAAAGAAATGCCTTAAATCCCTGATGGGGCAGATCCTCCCCATCATTTATCTGATATGCTGGGGCATGGGTAACAAGAATATCAAAGCCCCTCCTTCTGAACAGCTGGAATGCCAGCCTTCTAACCCTTGAAAGCATCTGAAATTCTGTATACTGATATTTCCCGGAGCTGTAACGCATGGACCCTCCCAGTCCCAGAATACGTATGCCCTCATGCACATACACCCTGTCGTCAATGCAGGTGCAGCCCTCCGGTGGATTTCTGTCATATTTCTCATCATGATTACCATGCACATACAGAACCGGAATTGACGTAAGCGTTGTTAGAAATGACAGATACTCCGGCGCCAGATCTCCACAGGAAATAATCAGGTCAACTCCCTTAAGCTTGCTCTTATCAAAATAGTCCCACAGATAGGCTGACTCCTCATCTGCAATTGCAAGTATTCTCATAAGTGTATTTAACCTTCCTTTTTCTTTACTCCCTGCTGCAGGACCGCCGGCTTTGCCTGTTCCTGAAGTTCATATTCCTCTGGAAGAGATCCGATGACATTTTCAGCCAGCCAGTCCATCTTCACAATCTGCTCTGGTGAAAGGCTTACGTTTGGATCCCCCTGAATAATACCCTCCTGAGAATACAAAATACCGGAAAATGGATTAAACTCCCCTCTGCTTATTGTATTTTTCAAAAGCTCAACCAGACGTCTAGTACCGATAGGAAGATTTTTGGAGCAGATAACGTCAATCACATCCGAGGACATTCCCCACCAGTAATTAATGGCCTTTTTCTCTGAAGACTTGTCATCATATTTCCAGGTACCATCCATAATCGTACGGACAAGACGCTCATAAAATTTCCCCCAGTGCCATAGCGGCATGGCAAGACTTCTTGGCCAGTCGTTCTCCAGCTCATAAAGCCCGAAATACCGGGAGGAATCCTCCGGGATCACCATATCCTTTCCTGAAATACAGCTCGCTTTGGTTCTTCGTATATTTTCATAAATATCCTGGTCCTTTAAGGAAGACCACTCCAGATAAACCTCTGCCCGAGGATTAATCATCTTTGCTCCCAGCGCAAATGCATTGATATTGGCAATAGAACCGTAAATCGGCAAATCCGCAACATAGGCAAGCTTATTATTTTCCGCCATGGCTCCTGCAATAGCTCCCATCAGGAATTTTGCCTCATGCATACGGGCATAGTAGGTGCGGATATACCGATGGGACGTATTTAAGGAACAATTTAATATGCGGACGTCCTGGTTTGCAATTGCCGCCTTAACGCTTGCCTGTACAAAAGCCGGAGATGTGGTAAAGATAATATCGCACTCATCCTTTATTGCCGCCTCAATGACATCCTCTGCCGTTTCCTCTGTCACATTGTCATAATATACAGTGCTGACCTTCTCTGGAAACACCTGTTTAAGATGGAGCCTTCCAAGCTCATGTGCATAGGTCCACGCCGAGGAGGACACTGTCTTTGCATATACAAATGCAATCTTAAGCTTCGTCATACCCGTGGGCAGAAGTAAATTTAACAACGGCTTTTTCTCTGTATTCGGGTCAAGCTTCAAATCAACCGACTCTTCCTTTTTCTCTAAAAGCTTAAACTCCTCCCAGCTATCTGAAATCAGATTTTTAAGCTCCTTTGTAGTCATTTCATAAATGTCCTCATAGCCATACAAAGTAATAAAAGACAAAAATGCATCTCCAGGCAGGATATTAAGCTCGTCATCTGACTTCTGGGCTTCATTAATCTGAGTGTACTCAGAGCAGAATCTGCGATAGACGGAGCTGAAGGTCAGCTTATCATCATCGGACCACACCTCTTTCTTACCTTTTCCTACGGCCTCCTGAAGCTTTGCGAAGCTTCCTTCCTCAGAAAACCAAACATAATTTACCTTGGACAGTTCATAGAAATCCATGAATTCATAATAGATTTTATTTTCCTTTTCTTCTGTCCGTTTCGGAACAATTCTTGTCACAACTCCCGGAACCGCCGCTACCCCAAAATATTTCATAACGCTGACCCGTTTATTGCCCTCTAGAACATAAAATTTATTCATATATTCATAAGCCTTAATAGGTTCCCTGATTCCCTCCTGTATGTGACTTGTACTTAAGCTCGCCCATTTTGAAGCAAACTCTGTATTTTCTCTTAAAATTGGCATAAAATTACTGGCAAAGGCACTGCTCCTTCCACCTGTCTTTGTCCCCACTATCTGGTCAATCGGAATCTGGACAAGACCTAACGGCACCTCCGAGTACATTCCACGTCCCGGGAGAATATCGTCAAGGATCTGTACGGTAGGCTGCATTCCATGAAGCATCCGGTACTGATAATCTCTTTTTCCAAGCCTGTAGGCTTTTACATAATCTTCTAATGCCATATAATTCTCCATTTCACTTTTAATATATTGTCTTTCTTTGCAGGTAAAGTATACACCATTCATTTCATAATCGCAAACAGCATTTGCTTTTTTAACTAATTTTACGGGTGGATGATTTGGGTTAACAAAGGTAAAAGCTTTTTGCCATCATTAATTTCTATGTCGGCCCTTCCAGGTGCTTCAGGATAGGGCCTAGTTCTGTGGTTCAGCCAAATGGTATGCCAGCCGGCAGCAAAGGCTCCGGCAATGTCTGATTCATATGTATCGCCTATATACCAGGTCCGTCCGGGATGGAAATGCATTTGGGCTTCCACAAACTTGAATGAGCGGATATCGGGTTTGTGCCAGCCGATTTCTCCTGTAGGAAAGATATGCTCAGGCGGAAACCATCTTTCCAATTTTAGGACAGAGGCTTTTCGGCGCTGGCCTGTGCCCTCTCCGTTGGTCAGTATCGCCATGGGAATATTCTTTTCTTTGCAATAATCTAAAACCTCTTCCATAAAGCTAAAGGCTCTTATAAGCGTCTGATTGCGGCGGTACTCTGCCTCAAACTGGCGGCCTTCCTCCTTTGTAAGCTTTAGACCTGCATCTCTATATGTCAGCCTCATCCTTTCGTAAAAAGCGTCCTCCCTGCTGACTTTGCCCGCTTTTTCCTGTTCCAGTATAATGTCTGAATAGATTCTGGATTTTTTAAAAAGCTGGATAACATCTGTATTTACTTTTTGCCCGATAAGCTTTTCATGAGCCTTTTTAAAAGGTTCCATTAAGTCATATATGGTATCATCCATGTCAAATACGAAGTTTACTTTGTTATTTTCTAAATGTTTATCCATTATTTTCACCGTCATTTATTATAATTATTTTTTGTAATATTCCTCGAACCCTTCTGTTAAATGAATCCTGTTCCCGTTAATTTAGCTCTTCATGCTTTTCTTAATTATATAATAATAAGTATGTGCTGTGAATAATGTAATTCAGAATATTTTAATTTTTGTACACTGCCATACGTCATGCTTCCAGTATTCCTTAAATATATTGACCTTCCATTTTCTTGCTATTACCGACATTTTTCGACACAACACATCCTGCTCTACTCACAGCATATCAGGATACTCAGAGCTCTTTCTCTCAAAAGCCACCTACTTTCACGTAAGTTTTTCATTATTGATGTGTCTTAATAAGTAGAAGGATAAAAAATGCAAAGGATAAATAGCATGAACTGGATACAGGAATTTTCCACAAATAAGAAACTATATAACAATCTATCTTGTTTTTTAAACCAATATGGAGTATCAGGATTAGAACAAGCATTCCATTTATATAGAATCACATGTCAGACCTATATATGCAAAAACAAGCTATCCATATCAAAAATTAATATCTATGATATTTACTATTTGAAAATCAGCAGACATTATATTACAATCCATACAGAGCATGGAATCTATCATAAATATGGAACATTAAAAAACGAACTTAAAATCCTTGCTCCGTATGGCTTTATCAATTGCAGTCAAAGTTGTATTGTTTCTCTGAATAAAATTCGTGACATACATCATCAGGACGTTATTCTAATTAATGATGAAATATTACATATGAGCAGAAATTATATCAATAAAGTTATCATTGCTTTTTCTCAGCATTAAACTTTTAATGGGAATATTTTTCCAAAGAATGTGAAAATCGAAAGCTTGCATACCGTATGGAGGATATTATCCATCAATATAAAAAAGCCTATCAGACAGAACAGCTTTGTTTATTTTGACTGCATTTCTATCCTCCCAGCACACTTTTAAAGTCTCCTCCTGTCAAAACACCAGACTGCCAACGCCAGACAGACGATACTCATAACGCCTGCTGCCGCCATACTGACAGAATAATCCGCTGCCTCATTTATCCCTTGAAGCAACGCCATCCCCTCCATAAGCCTTGCCGGCAGAAAAGAAGCGAGCCTCGGAAACATGCCAAGAACATAAGCGCCCACGGCAGCGCTTCCGGTTCCGAAAAGTACCTGCGCGCTGTTCTTGGCCACGGCTGAGAACAAGATAAAGAACGAAATTACCCACACGCCGAACATCCATGTACAGGCTGCCCCAAGAAATACATGCTCTGCAATACTGTTGTCCCAGAAATATGCATTATATCCATACGTGATTCCATAAAAGAGAAAGTACAGCGTCGTCCATGCTCCAAACAGCGCCACTGCTTTCGCCCCCACAATTTTTCTGCGGGACAATCCTTTTGTAACTACCGGAATCAGAGTTCCCCTGTCATATTCTGCCGTAAAGCAGCCGCCGCAGACCAGAATAAAAATAAGAAGTCCCATTGGCATATTTTTATAAAATTGCGCCCAGGAGTTCATCGCATTTACTGTAACTTCCGAAACGACAAGTCCTGTATCCGCCAGAGAATCAGAAAGCGTCTCCATAAGCCAGGGAGTGAGCTTTGCAATAGCCGGATTCATAATCCCAAACAATACAAAAACCAGCGTTAAAACCGTCAACCGGCCGCTCCGGATCCACTCCATCCATTCCTTCTTCAAAAAAGCTGTCATTTCCCCACTACCTCCATAAATAAGTCCTCCAATGTCGTCTCCTGCCGCTCTATACGCAGAATTCTAAGATTTTTATCAGCTATAAAGTGGAGAATACCCGGCAGACGCTCCGGATCTTCAAGCAGCAGAATATTTCTCCCTGTACGCTTCAAAAAAGGAAAGGCCTTAAAAAGCCGGCCGGCATCCTCCCCCCTCTCCGTTTCCAATTCTGTTCCCGAAGCTTTCCTCCTTTTATGAACCTCTTCAAGGGAACCCCTAATTGCAATCCTCCCCTCGTGCAGAAAGGCAATTTCATCACAGATTTTCTCCACGTCTGACAGAATATGGGTAGAAAAAAGCACGGTAGTCTGCTCTTTTGCCGACTCCAGAATATCCAGCAGCTCTTTGCGGCCCACCGGATCAAGCGCAGAGGTAGGCTCGTCGCAGATTAACAGACTGGGATGTCCAAATAATGCCTGCGCGATCCCCAGACGCTGTTTCATTCCTCTGGAAAATCCCTTGATCCGGCGTTTCTCCCCATGAAGTCCTGTGAGACGCAGCAATTCTTCACTGCGGCTTTTGATTTCTCCCGCCCTCATTCCAGTAATCTCTCCGCAAAAACGAAGGTATTCCATGGGCGTCATGCAGGAATAGAATTCCGGCACATCTGGCAAGTATCCTACATACTGATTTGTGGGCGTATTTCCGTAGCAGACCGGACTTCCATTTACCGTAATCTTTCCGCCGCCGCAAGGCAGCAGACCCAGAATCATTTTCATGGTTGTCGTCTTTCCTGCGCCGTTCTGTCCCACAAATCCAAATACAGTATGTTCCGGCACAGAAAAAGTAACATCCTTAAGCACTTCTTTTTCTCCAAAACTCTTCTTCACATGTGAAAGCGTCAGCATCTCCATATCAGCTCTCCTCCCTCCCCAGCAGGAAATAAAGAATCGGGCCGATAAACTGCATCCCGGCCAGCGTGACAATAAGCCAAAGTCCCCGGCTTCCACGCTTATAAGTTTTATGCGTCAGAATGTGATAAAGCGTATAAACGAGCAATACCATCTGCACAATCACCAATGGAATCAAAAATGGTATGAATTCTTTTATATCAGGCATTATTTTCGCCTCCTTTCGTCAGTCTTTGTACAAGTCTTTCAAATTCGCTTGTTTCTTTTATTCCTTCAAAGGCGGGATGACGGAAATAATCTCCCAGATTCTGTCTTACAACACTCTTATCCCGTGGAGCTGTCTTTCCCAACGGCAGATTTTCCATCCATGCATCCACCAGATGAAAATATTTGTCTCCGTGAAGGACAACCTGCTCTGCTTCCAAAAGCTTTCTGACACATTCCACAAAGCCTTCAAGGGCTTCTAATGCCTTCTCTTCCTTTTCATTCACCCCATAAACCAGGGCGGACTGATAATAAAACTGAGCCCCAAGATTTGGATGAAGCCCTTCCAACTGATACGTTTCCATCACGCCTTTTATCCGCCTGATCGTTTCTTCACATCGTTCAATGTCATTTTCATAAAGAGACAATGACAATATCCCATCCCCTGCCAGATTCACAAGATCCAGATACTCCTTCATCTGGATATACCCTTTTGCTTTTTTCGTTTCTCCTGTCATCTGGTACGCCTTTGTAAGGATCGCACTCTCCTGTCCCGCAAGCTTCCCAGGATCTGCAGACGGCTCCAGCGCCTCAATCACCTCCGCCGCCCGGCCAAGCTGGAGCTGGATTGCCGCTTTTAGCACCAAAGCGTCGCTGCATACTCCCACATCGCTGCAGTTTTCCATAATGTGCCCACACCATGCGCACGCCTCCTCAAGAAGTATCTGGCGGCCTTCTGGGGTCTTCTCCAGCATAAAATGATTCAAATACAATAGACAAAGCTGCAAAAGAAATGGGTAACAGGAATAATATCTGTGAACCAGCGAACGGATCTTCTGAAACACTTCGCCAGACGGCCGGATGGCAAAATCTTTGGATAATTCCGCATAAAAACAGCGGATTTGCTCTCTGGAAAGCTGAGGCTCATACCCTAGAAGCTGGTCAATTGTTATATCAAAGAATGCCGCCAGCTGAAGCAGAAGCAAAAGATCCGGTATGCTCTGGGCATTTTCCCATTTGGAAACGGATGCTTTTGTAACCCCCAGAAAATCCGCCAGCTCCTCCTGGGTAATTCTTCTCTCATGCCGCAGTCTTGTAATATTATCTGCCAAATTCAGTTCATACATACTGCCTTTCTCCTAAATCATTATTTTCTATAAATACATTATAAAGAAAAAAAGTAACGGCATCAATCGAATGCTCCGATACTTTAAGAAAAAAAATCAACTGTGAAGAAACCTCTGCTTCTCCTCAATTCTTTAGTCTATCTCTCCAAATTCATACATACTTATCATTCTGATTTGCAATAATGCTGATATAATTCATATACTTTTTTCTGCATAATCTCTGTTAGCTCCACTGGTTCTAACACAGTGGCATTGTTCCCAAATGGTAAAATATAATCTGCAGCCCATTCTAAAGCGGCGTGGTTTATTTCCATATCGATTATTCCGCCCCCTGTTGGAAATCTTTTTAATCCGCCTGCAAGTAAGCATTCACTTTCACAGCGCTTAACACCTATCTCTGTCAGTTGGATTTTCATGTGGTAATCCTTTTTAACCTCTGTTCTTTCAAGATATTCCTGAACAGACGCAGGAATAGGATATCTCCCTTTTGGATAAGGCTTTTCCTCTATAATTTCTTTGATACGGTCAACTCGGAATACTCTGATTTGCTTTGCAGTTGTACAATAAGCGGGGCAATACCAGAGTCCATTCATAGCATATAAACCAACAGGTATAATTGTACGCATACTTTCAGAATATGTTGACGAATACCGTATTGTTGCGGCATGATGATTTAGAGCTACAAAAAATATCGATTTAAGCAATGGTGAATCACAATGCCTGTCTGGAATCCAAAATACTACCTTGTTCTGCATCTGCATAATACTGTTTTGTATATCTAATGGCAGACAATTCAAAAACTTTTTTAGAACGGATATTGTTTCCTGCTCAAAAGGCAGGTCACGGTAGAACTGCAAGGCTTGACAGGCAAAGAATATAGCTTTTGCCTCGCTTTCTGAAAAAGCAATAGGCGGCAAAATACATTCTTTCAAAATATGATAACCACCCGCTGCCCCAACTTCGGAGTAAAGAGGAAAACCAGCTTGTTCT
Organism: Lachnospiraceae bacterium; assembly: GCA_910575605.1. Taxonomy (GTDB): domain Bacteria; phylum Bacillota; class Clostridia; order Lachnospirales; family Lachnospiraceae; genus CAPEBR01. The sequence continues at coordinate 149,556 of CAJTEW010000006.1, read as the reverse complement.
AATTCCTTTAGGTCCCGCAGTATTGTTCTTTTTGATACAGAAAATTCATTTGCTAATTCACCTACTGTAAAATCCTTTTTTGCATTTATTGTTATCATCATTTCAATAAGCCGTTCTGCTTTTGACATTTTCAAACTCCTTTCCGAATAATGACAGCTCTTGTCACTATTTTATGATAAACTATTTATATTCCAAATGCAATATAGCACTAAACCAAAACCACGCAGTGCCTCATATGCCAAAATGGAAACTGTTCATAGCTTGCATAAAAAATCATAAAACATAAAATGTAAAGGAGAATATGGTATGGAAAAAATGATGTATATGATGATGATTGAGAAAAAGAAATCCTACAATAAAATAACAAAAAGCGTAATTATGGAACACGTTGAGAACATAAGAAAGCTGGACAATGAAGGAAAGATAGAAATCTGCGGTGTATTTCACGGCTATCCGGGAATGGCAGGTATGTATATCCTAAAAACAGAAAGTCGTAAAGAAGCGGAGGAAATTTGTAAAGCAGAGCCCTTGGTTACAGGAGGATATGCTTCCTATAAATTAGTTGGCTTACAGATTGCAAACCGGGAAAATAATTACTTGCTGTAATTTTTATACCAATAACTGTAAAAATATGATAAAATAATGGCATGGTATCATTTAAAGGAGGAATCGTATCATGTCCGGCAGACAGGTAAAGCTTGCGCAGGCAGAAAAGGGAAGTATCCTGTACCACTACACAAAGAGCAATGGAATCAACGGGATTTTAAATTATAATTGTTTCTGGGCAACAAAAAGTGATTTTTTAAACGACCCAAATGAATTTTTTCATATTCAGGGAATTATTGACGAAGTGTGCCGGGAAAATATAAAAAGTCCTGCTTTGAACGAAATGTTCCTTGCAGATTCTGTATATGCCGAAAAAGAGAAAAACCGGGAATATTTTGTCCTCTCCTTTTCAAAATGCCAGGACAGTATCACCATGTGGTCGGAATTTGGAAATAAAACCGGTTATAACATAGGCTTTCGAAGCGATGAAATTATTGCAAGAATAGAAGAGGCCGCTGAAATAGCATATCACGGCCTTGTTGTTTATGACACGAAAAAGCAAAAACAGCTGATCCGCAAAAATCTCTGCAGTTATCTGCCGGATCTTCTTCGGATGCCGTTAAACGAAATTTTGGAAGCTGGAAGCCGCAGCCGTCAGGATCCAAGTTATCTAAAAGCCTGCAGAAAATTTCAGAAAATGGCAGAGGTTTACGCCATGTTTTTCAAGCAGGATGGCTTTGCAGAGGAACAGGAATACCGGTTTATCTTTAAACGTCAAAAGGATACTGCCGTACATTTCCGTCCTAAGGACGGTTTCATGCTTCCCTATATTGAAATCCCCTTAAGCGAAGGAAATCTTCCCATACAGGAGATCATGGTTGCACCGCAGAATCATATTGATCTTGCAAAAAGCGGAATGGAATATATGCTCCACACAAAAGGCTATTCGGCAGACGTAACTCTCTCTAACATAAAGCTTCGCTACTAAGTCGAAACAATCCTGCCCGGTAAAATTAGCTTTCATTTTTATAAAGGGCATAGAAATCAGATTCCAGATTGTCCATCATTTGGCTATACCACCTTTTTGCGTCGTCAAGAGCCTTATTATAAATAACCGGAGCCAGCTTCTGTTCAAATAAGTCCAGAAGCTGCATCTGTTCAATTATACCAATCTCTTCTCCCCGCTCGTCCAGATAAAATGCTTTTATTTCCTCATTCAGCTTTTTCTTCTGGGCCTCTGATAATTTAATCTGATGCAGACCCTCCCTTTTTCCTATAGCCATTTATCCATCCCCCAATCTTGCTTTTATGGTTTTTTCCTCTTTCTAATCCCACGCCAAAGAACTAAAAGGACAACCATCAGTAAAAAAAGTGCCGCCAGAAGAAATGGAACTGGACCAAATACATTCCACAGACTGAACCGTTGCCTCACAGTCCGCTCAGGTCTGGGTTCCTCCTTTATCTCCTTTTCTGGTTCTCCCATAAATCTTCCTGTATCAACCTTTTCTAATACCAATGAAGCAATCTTCTCCTGCCCTTCCTGGTTTGGATGCAGTCCGTCCTCCTGAAGGTAATTACAGATATCCGACGCAAATAAATCCACTACATAGTAATCATACTCTTTTGCATACTGGTACATAATTTCGTTCATATTCAAAATTATGTCGTCAACAATCTGATTCATGCTGCCCGGCAGCTCAAACCCGCTGACCGGATTATAAATATTTGTCACAATAAGCTGCGAAGACTCCTTTCTGTGCGCAGAGATTCTCTCCATCGCAAGAACCCAATGCTCTTCAAAATCATCATAGTCCCAGTTGTTCAGCACATCAAGGACCTTCATAATCAGAAGTGGATTTTCTTCCACACCTTCCATAAGTGCGTCCATTGCATCATACGCGCTTACAAACTTACGTTCTGTCCCCAAAACCTCCTGGGCCGCTCCTTTAAATTCCTGCATCAAATCATTTGCGCCAATTGTTAAAGTAAGAATATCAGCGGCTTCCATATCCGAGACTGCATCATCTGTATCAAAAATTACAGAATTAAGTCTTGCCGAATCCAGTCCATTTTTTGCGTGCTTCCTACATTCTGCACAACGTCCTGTTTCTTCGGATATTTTTTCCGCAAGAAGCTCTGAATAGCTCTTTAAATCCTCACTGCCGCGTCCTCCATAACCCTTTGCAATGCTGTCTCCAAATGCTGCACAAAAAATGACACTATTCTCCTTTATATCACTTTCTCCCGCCTGTACAAAACACACCAGCATAACTGACAGTAACAGGCATATGCAGACTATGCTATATAGTTTTTTTAAAATTTTTTTAATAGCTTTCATATTTTTATCATAGCAGATTATTAAAATCATGTAAAGTCACGGCAATCCTTAAAATTTCCTGCCTTGTATTCTTCGAGCAGATAAAATATAATAAAAACATTGGCAAGGATATAAACATGGGCTGTATGATGCTCAAAGAAGGAAGCAGAAAATTGGATGTTTCATCCTGTCAAACCAACTAACTGAAAGGGGGCACCTCTACATGGCAAATATTTTGATTGTGGAAGATGAAAAAAATATGCAAGACATTATTGCCGAATATATGCAGCGTGGTGGTCATACCTGTTTTACGGCAGATGATGGTGTGGACGCTTTGATGATATTAAAAAATAACCCAATGGATTTAATGATACTGGATATTATGATGCCACATCTTGACGGTTTTTCAGTTTGTAAAATGGCAAGAGAAATGAGCAGTCTCCCTATTATTATGCTGACTGCCAAAGAGAGCGAATATGACAAACTAAAAGGCTACGATTTAGGTGCCGACGACTATATGACAAAACCATTTAGTCCAAAGGTGCTTTTGGCAAAAGCAAACGCTTTACTGCGGCGTTCTTCTGCGCTTCTTATTGATACCATGAACGCGGGAAAAATCTCTCTTGCTCCAGCCTCCCATAAGGTTTTTGTGGATGGACAAGAAATCGTGCTGACCCATAAGGAGTATGAACTTCTTTACTTCTTTATGGTAAACCCTGGACAAATCTTTAGCCGTGAGCAGTTGTTAAATCGGATATGGGGATACGACTTTGAAGGGTTGACCAGAACAGTTGACACACATATCAAAACCCTTCGCAAAAAATTAGGTGACGAGGGAAAGCATATTGTGACGCTGATTCGTTCCGGCTATAAATTTGAGGTGGCGGTATGAAGATTAAGGACAGCCTCTCTCTGCGGACAGTCCGCAAAAGAATCATTATGATTTCCAAAATAGCGGGAATTATCTTGATTATTTCTTATGTCATATCAACAAGGCTGCCTATTGAACAGGATTTCTCCTTGCTTCTCTGGCTTTGCTTTGTTACATTGCTGGTTATGGCAGTTGATTATTTAATGGGACGTTTTATTTCAAAGCCCATTGATAAGATAAGCCAGGCGGCTCGAAAGATGGCACAGCTTGACTTTTCCTCTCCCTGCGAAATCCATACAAATGACGAGTTTGGACAGTTATCCCAAAGCCTCAATAAAATGGCACAAAATTTGCAACAGGCTCTTTCACAACTGCAGGCTGCGAATTTTCAGCTCGAAAAAGATATGAAGCAGGAAAAGCGTCTATTGGAGGAACGCAAAGAACTAGTGGACGACCTCTCTCATGAGATGAAAACACCTTTGGGTATAATCCGGGCTTATGCCGAAGGGCTTCAGGACGAGCTGGATGAGAAGAAAAGGCAGAAATATTCCGATATCATTATCGCTGAAGTAGAACAAATGAGCTGTCTGATTACAGCACTGCTTGATCTTTCTGCACTGGAAAATGGAGCCACACAGCTTCACGCAGAACGCTTTGATTTTGTTGAGTTTTTGGAAACTGTCGCCGGCCGCCTGCTAATTGACATGCCGTATACGGACTATGAACTTCAATACAAGCTGCCAAAGCAACCGGTCTATGTAGATATAGACAAAGGCCGGATGGAACAGGTACTGAACAATCTTCTCGTCAACGCAAAACAAAATATCCATCCAGGAGGTATTTTGAATTTGTCGTTGAAAGAGAATAACGGGATGCTGGATTTTTCAATTTTTAACCAGGGACCGCCAATCCCACAGGAAAACCTTCCTAAAATCTGGACAAAATTTTACCGTGACAAAAATTCTAAGTATAACGGTTCAGGGCTGGGCCTTGCGATTGTGGCACAGATTTTGTCCATGCAGAATTTGCCCTATGGTGCAGCTAATCGACCCGGAGGTGTTGTTTTTTACTTTTCTGTTCCCATTGTAAAATAAAAATCGTTTCTTGCAGAATGGCTTTGATTTCTAAAAAGAAATTAGAGCCTTTCTTTTTCTGCGTTTAAAAAAGATTTCACACCAACTTCACAGCGATCTCACACCGATTTCAACACATTTTTATACTTTTACCTCATCAAGAGGGCATAGCCCTTAAAACAAGGAGGTAACAATTATGTTTTTAGGTTTGGAATGGTATTGGTGGATCATGATTCTAGTACTGCTTGTGATCTCTATCCTGTTTAAGCTCAAGTTTATGAGATGGTGGAGCAAGTGCCGGCAGGAAAATAAAAAGGAGATGCATGGGAAATGGGGGGATAGCGAATGATCGATGTAAACGACCTGACTTTTTCCTACAGGAAAGATAAGAAGGCGCTGCATGGCCTGACTTTTTCTGTAAAGGATGGGGAAATCTTCGGCTTCTTAGGGCCGAATGGTTCCGGCAAGTCCACGACCCAAAAAATATTAACTGGCATTTTGAAAGGCTATGGCGGAACAGTATCTTTGTTTGGAGAAGATGTACGAAATGTACATACACAGGAATTTTTTCAAAGGATCGGTGTTCTGTTTGAATTTCCCTATCTATACGCTAATTTGAGCGCCCTCGACAATCTTCATTATTTTGCTTCGTTCTATCCAGAGAAGCAACGGCGGGATGCAGAAGAACTGCTGGATGAGCTGGAATTTAAAAAAGACTTTCTCAAAAAACCTGTGTCCTCCTATTCAAAAGGGATGCGCCAGCGCGTCAGCATGGCTAGGGCTTTAATCAGCAATCCTAAACTTCTATTTCTGGATGAACCGACCAGCGGCCTCGATCCTGCCGGAGCTGTCCTTTTTCGAAAAATCATAGAAAAAGAGAAAAAAAAGGGAACAACAGTATTTCTGACAACCCACAATATGCTTGATGCCGATCTTCTTTGTGACAGAGTGGCGTTTATCTCAAACGGAAACATTGTTGCGCTTGACACACCGAGAAATCTAAAAGAGAAAAACAATAATCACAGCATTATCATCACTTATCTGTATCAGGGCGAGCGAAAAGAAGAGACAATAGAAGCTCCTGAATTAAAAACAGGCATTCCTTTTGTGTATGATAAGCTGCACAGCATTCATTCACAAGAGCCGACATTGGAAGATATGTTTATTCAATATACTGGAAGGGGGCTGGCTTAATGTGGAATGATTTTTTCGGACTACTGAAAAAAGACTTCAGGTTAATGCTTTCCAGCAAGTTTTTTCTGCTGGCTCTCGGTTCTCTTGTCCTGTATTCCTGTTACATTAATTTTGTATATGTGAAGTTGGATCAGGAGATCTACCCGGTTTATCTCTATGATCCCCAAGATACGCAGTCTGTTACTTCAGAATATGTAACAAAGGTAGAAAGCCGGGAGGCTTTGGAAGCGGCAATTGCTGACCGGTATTCTGTCGGCATTGTCCTTTCAGCAGGAAATCCGGAACTGTATCTGCTTTCTTCGGGTCTGGAAACTACTGATCACTATCGGATGCTCTTTGGAGAAGCTGTTTTAAATGGAACTGTAGACGGACAGGCAGAAGTGATTGGCGTTAATAATAAGGAAGTGAAAAACCGTCGTGAAATTACTGCTGAATTTCTGTTCTTTGAATTATCTGCAGTCGGTTTTTTAGGGCTGGCATCCATGCTATTTAAGGAAAAGCAGATGGGCGTGATACGGGTACATGGAATCCTTCCCATTTGCCGTCCTATGTTTATTTTTTCCAAACTGCTTCTGCTGCTGATATCAGACCTACTGTTCACTGTGCTATTGACAAACATCAATCTCGGCCTTTTATATGCTCTTGAAGTTCTGCCAGCCGTTCTTCTGCAAGCTGGTATTTTGTCACTGATTATGGCATTGGCCGGTTTCCTCTGTGCTGTTTGTCTGCCGGATTTTAAGCAGTTTTCTTTGTTTTATCTTGTTCTGGCAGTCTTTGTCACAACACCTGTATTTCTGGCAGGGCAGACCGGGATCGTATGGGAGTGGATTATTTACCATCCCATGTACCATCTGTTTACGGCGATGAAATCTGCATACTTTTCTATGCCCACAACGAGTGTGCTGTATTATCTGTTTTGTTTTGGTTCGATTATTCTTCTATTTATACTTGCCTGCCAGACATTTAACCGTGAAATAGCAAGGGAGGGATGATAAATGAATAGTCTTAAATACCAGTTGAGAAGCATACGCCGTGATAAGATGTGCATCCTGACATTCCTGCTTCCCGTGGTTGCTGGCATTGCCATCAATCTGCTTTTCGGCGTAAGCTTTCAGTCAATCAGCGAAACTTCCTTCGGCGTAATCCAAAGCGAAGCGACGGATGATACCGTTGCATGGCTGCAGCAAAACGGAATTGTCACAGAATATGAAACGCTTGATGCGCTTCGCAGCGCCGTCAATGATCCATCCACGCAAATGATTGGCGTTATACAAGTGGATGACACCATACAGACGTTTATTTCCGGCGATGAATTAGAAGTAAACCGGGTGATTGCAGATACACTTCCGCAGATTTATGAAAATCAAAGGGAACCGCTGCCGGTTGAGCAAACGCTTATCCATATGAAAACGGGCAATGAAGGATTAAAGTCCCTCCTTATTGCGATTACCCTCGTTACAGCTATGTTTATGGGATGCACCTTTAATGCCATGAATATTATCAGCGAAAAGGAGGACGGAATAAAGTTTATCAATCAGGTACTTCCTATGACGACCCGCTCTTATGTGGTTCAGAAAATACTGTTGGGTTTTGTCGGGGGAACAGCTTCGACAATTGTAACGGCATCAATTTGCATGCGGATAGAACTGGTACAAGTACTGCCGTTCCTGTTGATAATCTTACTTTCCGCTTATATTTCAGCGTTGAGTGGATTGTTCATTGGAACCTTTTCAAACGGATTGATGATTGGAATTGTTTATATCAAAATAATAATGATCCTGTTCCTTGCTCCACCAATCTTTTTCTATCTGATCGTTCCGGATAATGCTATCGTTTTTTGGCTTTCCTATATACTGCCTTCGAGTGCGACATTCTACGGAATTATGGATTTATTTAATAGGCAGTCTGCAAAACTATGGCCCGCTTTAATAGCACTGCTTTTACATGCGGTTTTATGGAGTATTGTCTATAAATTAGTTCAAATGAGAAGTGATGAGGTATAAAAAAGTTGACAGCTTATTCTTAAGGATTTTGGACACAGTTTAGCGAAAAAGCTAGTGAAAAGGAGCCTTGAATGTGCTATAATAAATATAAACATATCAAGGCTCTTTCCGATACATTTAAGAGGGAAAGCAAAAAAGGGTATGAGGGTATATAAGAACTTCTAAAAGAGATAATCTAATTTTACCAATAATTTTTTGCAAAAAATAAAGTAAAGGGGTTTTTTAATGAAAGACTATATTTTAAATCAATTATCAGCACTCACAGCTATTCCAAGTCCCTCTGGGTATACCCGTCAGGTTACCGAATACGTATCAAAGCAGTTACGGGATATGGGGTATCAGCCAGAACTATCAAAAAAGGGCAATGTATACGTCACAATAGGAGGCTCAGGAGAGCCCCTTGTTTTGTCGGCTCACCTGGATACATTAGGCGCCATGGTCAGAAGCGTCAAGGACAACGGCCGTCTCCGGCCCACACCTATTGGCGGACACCAGTGGGATACCTGTGATGGTGAAAACTGTACCGTACACACCCGGGACGGGCGGGTCTATACAGGCGTTGTTTTAAACACCGAGCCATCGGCACATGTAGCTGATAAAAAAGAAGAAAAAAGTGAAGAGCATATGGAGATTCTTCTAGACGAAAATGTACATTCAAAAAAGGATGTGAAAAAACTGGGGGTCCAGAATGGAGACTTTATTGCAATGGATCCACGTACTATCATTACAGAAAGTGGATATATTAAGAGCCGTTTTTTAGATGACAAGCTCTCTGCTGCTATCCTTCTGGGACTGGCAAAAACAGTAAAAGAGGAAAATCTTTTTCTAAAACGTAAAGTTACACTTCTCTTTACAGTATACGAGGAGGTAGGACACGGCGCTTCCGTCCTTCCTGCTGACACAACAGAAATCATTTCTGTTGATATGGGCTGCGTAGGTAGTGATCTGGATTGTGATGAGCACATGGTCTCCATCTGCTCCAAAGACTCCGGCGGGCCTTATGACTATGAGACTACTACAAAATTAATTCATCTTGCAAAAGAGTATGAGCTTGACTATGCCGTAGACATCTATCCTCATTACTCCTCTGACGCAGGTGCTGCATTAAGAAGCGGCCACGATATACGTTACGGCCTTATCGGCCCAGGCGTGTATGCTTCCCATAACTACGAACGGTCACATACAGACGGAGTAATGAATACCTATAAACTTTTGAGGGCATTTGTACAATAGATTTTTCTGGTGGAACCAGCCTGTACTCTAACGTAAAAAGACAGAGCCTGCATATGTCTGCATGCTCTGTCTTTCTATCTTCTTTACAAAATCACTTCGCACACTGTCAAAACCCCGTCTTTTACGAAAAATCGTATTTGCATCCCTGCATATGTCATCCCATATACCCGCTGCGAATCTTCCTGATAGGAGGGTCTTGGGTCCTGGCTCAATATCTCCTTAAGTACCTCACGGTGCTCTTTTGGCACCCTGTTATACCACTTTTCAGGAAATGCGACGGCAAGCCTGTAAGCCTTTACACCGCCGGTAAAACCCTCGTCTGCTTCCGGATGGGAATCCACATAAGGAAGATAGGGTTTGATATCATAAACCGGAGACTCGTTTGTCATATCCACACCCGACACACTAAGCGCAAGGCCCTCCGGCCTTTTTTCAATTCCTTCCAGTTTCACACAGGATAGCCCCACTGGATTGGGGCGAAAGGGGGAACGGGTAGCAAATACGCCTTCCCGCTTATTTCCTCCCAGCCTGGGCGGCCGCACTGTAGGGCTCCACTTTCCTTCCGGCACCTCCGAAAATCCCCATAAAACCCAGAGATGAGAAAAACCCTCTATCCCCTTTAATGCTTCTGGTTTTCCATATTCCGACTCAAACACAATCATTCCCTTCGTATCTGCAAGACCGCTTTGTCTCGGCACTCCAAATTTCTCGGGAAAGTCTGTATAGACGCGCGCAATCACCTTAAGCATCAAAGCTTGAGCCCTCGATAACGATTCATGCATGCATGAATTTCCTGCTTCCTTGGAAGCGCTAGATTACCGGCAAGATATTCTCCGCCGCAAAAAGCCGCAAACCCCTTTTTCTCTGTTTCACACACCAACCCGTCTATAATCTCCTGCACTGTTTTCCTTCCGTCCAGCAGTTCCTCTTCCATATGTTTCAGCATATATCCAAGGCAGGTAAGCTGCTCATAATCTACAAGCTGCTCCACATACCGCAGATCCACAGTCTCATGATTAAGCTGCACGCCGTCCTTTCCCATTGTCTTAATCTTAATCCGTCCCTTGTGGATAATCCCCGGATTTTTCCTCGGTCTTCTCTCAAAAGAAGGGTTTTTTGCCCGTTCCTTCGGAAGCTCAAGAGAAGGATACGCGGCTGCCGCCTCTTTCGCCCGCTTCGTAATTTCCCGCGGAATATAACGGTCCATCTGCACAACCGTATCCGCCACCTGAAAATAAGCACCTGAACTCCCGGCAACAAGAACTGTAGAAATCCCTAAAATTCTGTACAAATCCTGCATCCTTTCAATAAAAGGCGTAATCGGCTCCATGTCCCGGTGAATCACCTGCTGCATCAGCTCGTCCCTCACCATAAAATTAGTTGCACTTGTATCCTCATCAATAAAAAATGTGCTCGCTCCCGCCTCTATCGCTTCAATTACATTTGCTGCCTGGGAAGTACTGCCGCTTGCGTCCTCTGTAGAAAATGCCCTTGTATCCTTTCCATTGGGCAGATCGTTAATAAACATGGAAATATCTGTCCGCTTAATACTGCGCCCGTCTTCTGCACGAATCTTAACCGCACAGTCCTCTGTCACTACATACTCCCTTCCATCACCGGCGATATGGGGATACACCCCTGCCTCAAGAGCCTTAAGAAGGGTAGACTTTCCGTGATATCCGCCGCCTACGATAAGAGTAATTCCCTTTCTTATTCCCATTCCAGTGATTTTTCCTTTGTATGGAAGATTCATAGATACCTCCATAGACTCCGGCGAGACAAATTTTACCGCACCTTTCATGGGCCGCTGGGAAACTCCTGACTCTCTGGGAAGAACAGCGCCGTTTGCCACAAACGCCACTAGGCCGAGCTCTTCTAAACGGCCTCTGATATACTCCCTGTCCTCGGAAAGTTCCATCACCTTTTCCACTCTATTCTTGTCCTGATTTCTGTAAAGCAGTGCATTCTCCACACATTCCGGCAGAAAATCAAACAAAATCTTCATAAGCTCTCTTGCATTAATTGTTCTTCCATTTGCTGGAAATCCCGCCTCAAATCGTACGGTTACATCGCCGCTTTCCGAATATACTGTACAGGCGCTGCGCTCCAGTATTTCCTGGCCGCACCTTGTCACGGACAAAATACCGCTTTTCCCCGAACCCTTAGCCTGAAAGGAATACTCCGCTGTCTGTTTTTCAAAGCATCTGGTCAGGTAGTCCTGCAGCGCAATACGCTTATGTTTTTTATTATAAAGCCTTTCTGGAAATCCCGCCGTCTTTCCTGCTACTTCAATATGAAGCTTAGACGGAGCCGCAAATGGATCTCCCTGTACGTGATCGATTACCAGCACATATTTTCCGAAGCGGTAGCTTCCTTTTGTTCCCTTATATGCCGGATACCCCTTTCTGTCAATACTGTATAATAGCTGTCTCAAATCCTCTGCTGTTTTCATAATTAATATCCCTTTGCCTCCTCTCTCGTCAGCCAGAAATGGATTCCTGTCGTAGAATCCTGCCACCTGTCCTCATTAAAATCCTTTACTTCCACCCACTGTCCTTTTCTGTAAACAAAGTTATCATCCACTAAAGACCACGCTTCATCAAAATTTTCCTTGTAGTCAAAACTCTTAATGGTCAGCACCTTCGCCCTGTTACAGCGGCAGGACGGACGGGTAGCCGAAGTTCGTTTTGCATCTGCAGGTACAAGGAGCTGCACCAGACGATCGTTCACACATTTTTTATATGCAAGAAACGCTCCCTTCTCCGGACAGTGAAGCCGAAACCACTTCGTACTCTCGTCGGAAATTATTTCCTCAAGCCTGGCATATTCCAGAACTGCTCCAAACAGGTTGGCGCCGCGGATATCACATTCCCGCATATCACAATACCGGAAGGACGCCGTAACCATACAGGAGTCCCTAAAGTCCACGCCCCGCATGGAACAGCCGTCAAACAATGCATTCTCCACACTGCTGCCAGAAAAATCCGCTCCATCCAGGCGCACCTCTTGGAAAGAACTTAAAGTAAAATCAATATCCGTAAGCCGCCATCCTGTTAGATTCATTCCATAAAATTCACAGGAGGAAAAAGACATGCGCTCCCCCTCTTTCCTTGCCGCAATCCGGTTCTTAAGCTCCTCTTCCGATATTCTCTTCATAGCAAACCCTCTCCACTTTCTATCAAAAGTTTACAAATCTACAATCCGCGGCCTATGATGAATATGGGGCAGAAACTTTTTTAAAAGGTCCTGTGTCTTGAATTTCAGATGGCTGGTATTAATCCCCGGATTACATCCAAACCATTCACTTTCCGCTACCTCTTTATCAACAATCACCTGCACATAGTCGTCTTCATCCATAAGAAGCCCGGCAACGCTGGCTGAACCTGGCGTTGTTCCCAAGTGCTCCATCATTTTCTCCGGCGGTGCAAAAGACATGTGGGATACTCCAAGCTTCTTACTGAAAGAAGCCGTATCAAACGCTTTATCCGCAGGCATGACAAGAAGAAAAAAAGTAGTTTTCTTTTGGTTGCACAAAAAGACATTCTTACGAATTTCTGTCCCAATTGCCTTGTCAATTGCTGCACACTCTTCCATAGAAGCCGCCGGGTCATTATCCACACGTTCATAAGGAATTTTAAGCTTATCTAAAGTCTTGTACATTTTCCTCTCTAAAGGCATCCTCTCATCTGTGGGCGCCGAGGTTGTAATTTCGCTGATATACATAATGATGTTCCTCCGTTATTTCTCTTTTCGGGCATGTTCTGTATCACGCGAGACAAAAAATAAATATACATATATACCCGAAACATATACAGTATACCATGTGTCTCTTCCAAAGTCCACGATTTCTATATACCGCTGTTCATAGCACAGGGAGGCACTTTTAAATGCCTCCCTTGCTGCCTGCAGACTTTTGCTGCTTTATAACCTTCTCTTTTGACTTTGCCTATATATAATCCAATACAGCCCTGCCATGAGAAGAAGAACACAAAGAATTCCAACCATCACATAAAGCAAAATCGGTTTTGAAGAAGTAAGCTTTGCACTGTCAGATTCCTTCTGACTTTTACTATGCTTTTCTTCCGCGCTTGTAGGTTTGTTATTTTTAAGCGCTCCCACTGCATTTTCCAAGTTCAGAAGGGCCTCCTCTTTCTCTTTTTCGGAGGCATCCTTTGATTTCAATGTATTCTCTGCCTTTTTAAGTGCATCCTCCATGGCACTATAGCTTTCCTTAGTATATATGTTTCTGTCATATCCCTTTGCTGCATCTACGCTCTGCCATCCCGATGAATCTTCTCCGGCACCGCCTGATACACCGCTACCGCCTCCGCCATTATTTCCAGGTACACTGCCGCCCGGTACGTTTTCATCTACATTTCCGTCCGAGCTTATGCTTATGTGAAGCTCTGGTATATCTGCAAAACTTATTGCCTCTGCTTTAGACCTGCCTGGAAGCTTTAGCGCTCCCTCCTGCGGCACACAGACAGTAAATGCCTGCCCTGCCCCGTTTACGTCGGAAACAGCAATCGTTCCAAGAAAAAGACTTTCATCACTCCGGCTGAAAATACTGTCTGTTCCTGCAATATAAAGATTTAAAATACCGCTTTCCTGATTGTAACGGTACTCCTTTACCTTTGCATTTCCAAGGTCACTGAAATAAAATGAAACATTTGATGCTCCAGGGCTGTCTGCCGTCACATTCAGGCTTAACTGGAGAGAGGAAAGCCCTTCTCCACTTGCCTTTGGAATTGTAAGCCTTACCTCTGCATTCTGACCATTCCCCCTTAATTCAATAGTTTCCTCTCCTGTATCTGCGGCGGCAGCCGAGACTGCCGGAACCGCAAGTATTGTCAATGCAGCCAGTAAAAACCGCAATACACATTTCTTCATATCCTACTCCCCTATCTGAATTTCTGGAAGTGTCTCTGGCATGACTTCGAACAAGGAGTCACTGACCATACGCTCTCCCTCATTGGTCAGGGCATCATCCACACGGTACAGCTCGGCACGTACTTTTAAAAGCTTCGTCAGATCAATGGTATCCTGAGGCTCAATCCAGTAAATCCATGTGCCGTCTGAAACGTCTTGAACATTACCTGTATCGGGAACATCTGCTAAAATTGTCTGATATGCCTTAAGCTCTCCCTTCTCATTGATTCCGCCTACAACACTGCCGTCCTGATCATAAAGCATGACAACATTATATGCCGGATTTCCCTTGTATGTTCCTGTAAATACGAGAGAGCCTTTCGGAATCATTTCATCCTCCTTTTTCCCGTATACAAAATCACTATTCAGTATTCCGATTGCTGCCTTTCCTTCATCAGAACGCCTAAAGTCTACATTATCACCAGTCACCCCAAGTACATCAAGCTCTGAAACCGTAACATCCTTCCCTGACATATTCTTAACTGCCAGCTTAAGTGCTGTTGTCTTATAAGAAGCAATATTTCCTTTCTTTTCGCTCTCAAAGTAAACAGTCTGCGTCTTATCTTCTGTAAAACTTCCTGTTGAAACACTCTTCCACCCTTCTCCGTCACGGATATAGATCTCATAGTCCTTCACAAAAGTTCCCTCAGAGACAGTATACTTAAGTCCTGTAATAGTAAGAGGCTTATGGAAATCCAGAACTATCTCGGCATTTGCTCCTGCTGTACCAATATAAGAAGTATTCGGATTATTATCGATTACCTTCTCTGCCAGCTCTTCTTTTTCCTTTTCGCACGTATGATCCGCTGCATCATCCGGCTTCTGTGCAGCTTCGCCGACTGCTGTCATATCACTGGTACTGATACTCCATCCTGTCTTATCAATACTTCCGTCATGTTCGATCTTTACAGGCTCCAATGTCTTAACCGCTGAACGGTTAAGATATTTATCAATCACAGTAACCTTATAAGTAACCACACGGTTATTCATAGTTGTCACATAATCGCTGAAAGTCCCTGCCTTCGCAGCCTCTGCTGTCACAAATGCCACTGTCTCTTCCGTCATAACTCCGCCGGAAACTGTGCCTCGTACTATCTCATAGCCGAGAACATCCTCTGTCGGAATCGTCTTGGAATCCAGTACGAAATCTACCTGATTTGCCGTTACCTGATTTACAGCCGCCTTTGTGCCGTCTCCCACTGCTTCCACGGTACCTTCTGCATCTAAGGAACTTCCGTTATTCTGCAGACGGTACACACGAGCTTCGTCATTTACGTAGTAAATTGCCCTTGTTTCCCTGCCAAACTGGGAGGCATAAGCCACTGTCCCCTCATCCGGAGTAAAGCCCCAGCGTGTGAAAAATTCAAGGATATCTTTTTCTGCCGCCGCACAGGCAAGACGCATGAGATTCTGTTCTGTACCGCCAGAAAGCGAAAGAGCAACACCTCCTGGCGCTGGCGCCCTTCCCGGAACTCTGGAATAGCTGTCAACACGTGCAAAGAACAGATTCTTAAGCTGATCTTCATGGTTCTCATAGGTTTTATAATTGTATCCATTGTCATATGCCAGATGCAGCTGCCAGTATAAGCCAAGCTGCGTAAATACATTGGATGCAGGTCCTTTTGTACCAGATGTCACCTTCTCATATACTTTATCGTACTTAAAGCGCACGCTGTCATTTGTATCCTTTGCCTGTGCAAGGACAGAGAAATAATTATTCGTAACCTCTGCTACCGCATAGCTTCCCTGATTAATACAGTGGCCGATTTCATGGGCAATTCCCCATCCGAAATATCTTCCGTTTACATACCTTCCGTCTGCATCCGCCTGAACCGGCGTACAGTCTGCCATGCCTGCAGTCTCGTTCCATTCGATTCCAATATGGTTGCCGGAGGCATACATAAATGCTCCTGCAAACATTCTTTGATAACGGATGTTCAGATGTCTTGAAGGATATCTGTCTATAACATTTTCTGCACTATTGTTTAATCCTTTGTGCTGGTAGAACAAATGCATCATGCCCTCTACTGCATCCATAGAATCTATAAGCTTCTGTGCCCGTTCAGATACACTTCCGCTTCCTGTACCTGCCCAGATCTGCTGCGCTGGAAGGGACAGAAGCATAGTATTAAGCATAATATCAGAAGCCCCTAATATACAATTATGTGCATCATATTGAACCTTATCATCGTGAACCTCCGTGTGAAGCTCACTGATATGGCTTACATAATTATCCAGCTCGGTAAGATAGCTCTCTGCTTTACTTAGTCTTTCATTCCTGTCGCTCACCTCGTAAAGATCAAGAGTTGGAACCTCTGTGCCTCCGCTTACCCTCACTGCATAGCTGTCATCAGCACTTTTCCCTGTATACTGGATATACAGGGCACCGCCGTTCTCCCCCTCTACAGAGCCAATCTTAGGAATGGTAACTTCGTTCTTTCCAATGGAAAGCGCTGTCTTCCCAGAAGGATTTACCACATTACTCACTCCGTCTGACTCACTGTGGTACTGGGTCACCACAAGCTGGAGATTCGTAGCCTCTCCTGTCTTCTTACTATTATGTCCTACATATACTGTAATCTCCTCACCTGCCGCAGCCGTAATGCCAAGAGGCTGCCATGCATTTAAGCCGCCAAAACCTCTGTTCACATCACTTGTTGTAATACCGTTATGGACAAGGTACGGCTCTGCCAGATTTGTTTCGTTCAGAATCTCTTCTGCCGTTTTAAGCTCTCTTTCAAGCTTTTCCCTGTCTGGATGATACTCCCCGCTTGCCGTGTCAGGTGTATTCAATCTGGTTCTTAATGCATCAATAACCTCCTGGGTTACGTCCTCACGCAGCACCATATGCAGATCATCTGCATAAAGCGCCATAATATCGTCTTCAAGAGAATCATAATGATAGAAGTATACCTCTGCTACTGTATTTGAACCTGATGCCACCCCGCGCGCAAGTCCAAACTGAATCTTTTTTACCGCAGCTGCTTTTGGCAGATCTATCATATAATAAACCCTGTTTTTAGAATCCATCTTTCTCTGAATAGATACGTTGCCAAGATTCATTTCCACGCCATTTTCATCCCAGCAGCGCACTTTTACATACCCATAGCTGGAATTTCCTGGCATAGCCTCTGTAACCGCGAAAGATTTAATCATATAAGTCTCATCAAATTCGTAGACAAGACCATGATTTGCATTAAGATTACCACCCACAGGATTATATCCTCCGGAATCCCATGTGCCATGATAGTGATAGGAAAGTGGATTATTATCCACAGTTCCCCATGCATCCTTCTCTTCCTTCTCTAATGGACTGTCCTTCATCTCTCCTTGCAGGTATTTTGCAGATTTAATATGCTCACTTACCTTTCCTCCTTCTGAAAGATTGATAAGCTTATATTTAGGCACCTGTGCCGGGTCTGGATTGACCGTCTTTGCAACACTTGTAAGAGACGGTTTTCCCTCCCCCAGCTCGTTAACTCCTGTCACATAGAGCTCATATTCAGTCTCATTTTTTAAATCTGTCAGCACATAGCTGTTAGATGTGATTTCCTCCCTTTTTATGTAATCTCCAATTCCCTTTTCGCGGTAGTACAGATTATAGGTGTCAGCATCCTTTACTGCCTTCCAGGAAGCCTGAATGGACTTAAACTGCCCGACTGCCTTTAGACTATCCGGGGCATCCGGCTTTTTATCTGTCTTTGGCACCACACTTACCGGCTCGCTATATCCGCTTCTCCACAGGCCGTTTACAGACTGTACCCTTACTTCATATTCTTCTTTATTTACAAGCTTTTCACCATTCAAAGAAGAAACAGACAAAGTATTCCCCTTTGTAGATTTTACCTCCTGCTCTTCTCCATGTGTAATCAACACTTCATACCCCGTAACATTTACACAGGGATCCCACGTAACAATAAAGCTTTTATTTCCCGGCTCTGCCTTTAGGTTCTCCGGAATATTCATATCCGGCTCTGGAATACGGTTTTCCATGCCGTTTACAAACTCTACCTTTGAGATCTCCGCAAGGGTCTTGTTCTTTTTCATTCCCATAATTGTCAGGGTAACCTTCTTTACCGCAATCTGGGAACCCAGATGAATACAAACTGTCCCGTCCGGTCCCATCTCCGGCCGCACACCCTCTTTTACCAGAAGGTGCATAACCTCTTCTTGAAGCGGCACATCTATGTGCTGCACTGCCCCGTTTTCTACATAGTCAATCCCAACAGCTGCTTTCTGGATCTGGTCCCCACCGCCTGTTTCAAGCACAATTCCATCCACCGGGAATTCTCTCTTTTCCGGGAAATCAAAGGTCACAGAAACAGGATTATTTTCTGAAATCTCTGCTCCATCTGCCCTTGATATTTTTACGCTGCTTTCGTTTTTTAACAGAGCGCTTAAATCCCCCTGGGCTGATCCATCACACGTGATATTAACTGCTTCTGCCGGCACGCTGACTTCAACTGTGGAGCTTGTATCCCCGCTTACCTTATATCCTTTCGTGAAATACTCCAAATCCACAAGGTCAACTGTACCGTCGCCGTTAATGTCATATTCCGGCGACTGATTTCCGGCATCAATGGCATCCACGAGTATATCCTTGTCTGTATCATCCACCACACCGTCGCCATTCACATCACCGATTAAAAGGATACCCGGATGGGGAATCCCTTCGTCATATTTCACCATTCCTGTAGTAAGCTCAACAGAATAGGTCCAGCCCTCCACAGCAATTTCCTGACTGTAGGACGCAAACCCCGGGGCCGTTACTGTAAGCACATAACTTCCTCCGGTAAGCCCCTCGAAGGTAACGCCGTCTTCTTCCCCGCTTTTTCCTGTATCTGCTGCAAGCACAGCCTTCTTATCCGGCTGTCCTGTGAGTGAAATTGTAAATTCTACACTTTTTTCCAGCAATACTGCTGATCGGACAGTGACATTCACCTGCCCCTTAATCTCCTCCTCTGACGTTTCTGCCTTAAGTTCTTCCTCTTCACTAACAGTATCTGGTTCCTCCGGAATCTCTGCCTCTTGTGTTTTCTTTTCCTGCTGTACTGCTTTTTCCTCCTCTTGCTTTTGTACTGCATCTGGCTCTGATATAGAAGAATCACTGCTCCCCGCTATGTTCTCTCCTGTCTCTAGATCCGGTTCCGATGCAAAAGCATGAAGAGCTGGTGTAAAGATAAGAACAAGTGCAAGCAAAAACGCTATGCTCCGCTTCATACTTAATTTACCCCCTTAATCATTCTTTACCAGAATATGGCTCATCATACACTGATATTGTTACTAATATAGCATAATTTTTACATAATAAGCAATATATATTTTTCAGATTTTCATTTTAAAGATTTACATTAGAAAACAATTTTACTATAATATTATATAGAATAATATCATTTATGTGGCACAGGAGGAATCGGACATGGCAGAAGAACAGAAAGCGGCATTAAAGCCTCAGCCGGAAGACACAATATTTGCTTTGGATATTGGAACCCGGAGCATTATCGGCATGGTAGGAACCGTAAGTGACGGTAAGATAAATATCATTGCCATCGAAAAGGAAGAACATACAGAACGTGCAATGATCGACGGGCAGATTGAAAATATAGAACGGGTTTCCTTATTAGCAGGCAAGGTAAAGAAAAGGCTGGAGGAAAAGCTTAATTTCCAGTTAAACCGTGTCTGTGTCGCAGCTGCCGGACGGGCCCTTAGAACAAAGCGGGCCGATTATGAGCTTACCCTCCCGGGTCCCAAGCTTATTGATGACGAGATGATAAGCCGGCTCGAGGCCGGCGCTATCAGCCGGGCTGAAGAATTATTCGATGCTGAAAATGCTGCTGACAACGATTCCAGACGTTTCTATCTTGTGGGATATACGGTCTGTCAGTATTATTTGGACCAATACATGATATCCAGCTTAAAGGACCATCGGGGAAAAACTATAAAAGCTGACCTTATTGCCACTTTCCTGCCTAGTGAAGTAGTAGAAAGCCTCTATACGACCATGAACAAAGCAGGCTTAGATGTTGTCAGCATCACTCTAGAGCCTATTGCTGCAATTAACGCCGCAATTCCTGAAAACTTAAGACTTCTCAATCTGGTCATGGTAGATATCGGTGCAGGAACCTCCGATATTGCTGTCTGCACTGGCGGCAGCATCATTGGATACACAATGGCAACTGTAGCTGGCGATGAGATTACCGAAATGATTATGAAGGAATACCTAGTGGACTTTTCCACTGCCGAGTCAATAAAAGCTCAGATTGATTTGCAAAAGGAGGTAATCTTTACAGATATTTTAGGCTTCGAGCATACTGTTTCACAGAAAGAGCTGCTTTGCACAATCCAAAGCGCTTCTGAAGTTTTATGCAGGGAAATTGCTGACAAGGTTCTTGAAGTCAACGGGAGCGCCCCGTCTGCCTTATTCCTTGCCGGTGGCGGCAGCAAGCTGGCCGGCTTAAAGGAAGGGCTTACCGCTGCTCTCAAGATGGATGCCAACCGTATTGCCATTGCAGGAAACAATTTCAAGGCAAATGCCTTCTCTGACGAATTTGATTTAAATAATCCGGAATATGCCACTCCTCTCGGAATCGTCGTATCTTCAGGACTGAACCTGATTAATGACAGCTTTCGGGTAACCTTAAACGGCAAGCCGGCCAAACTATTCAGAAGCGGCAGCTTTACAGCCTTAAATCTCCTGATGATGAATGGCTACGGCTTCCAGGATATTTTAGGCCAGACAGGCTTAAGCCTTGTGATAACCATTAACGGAAAGCGGAAAATTTTCTACGGACAGGCCGGAGCACCTGCCTCTCTTCTTATTAATAAAAAGGAAGGGAAGCTCTCCGATGTCATCCATGCAGGAGATGTTATTGAATTTGTCCCTGCTTCTCCTGGAGTATCTGCAAGTCTCTGTCTCGGCGATCTAAAAGGAGCCTCCGAGGCAGATGAGCTTACACTTAACGGTCAGGCTGCTTCCCTTGATACTCCCCTTCGAAATGGGGATATTGTCCGTATACGGACGCATGAGGATGCTAAGGAGGATAAAGAAAAGGCTGCGCCCGGTAAAGTAGATGAAACATCAGATGAAAAAAATAAGGATAATATAAACATAGAGGAGTTTGATTTCCACAGCGCCATTGAAACAGATTCATTGGACTGGGAGGTTGTTTCTGTCATAGATAATATCTCCGACTTGAAAAAATCAAAAACAATATTAGAAGAACCTTCTATGGCAGATAATAATGATAGAAATAAATCCGTTACAGACAGCGAAAACTGGGATCTGTCCGAAGAAGATGACGAGAACTGGGATTTGTCTGAAGAGAACGACGAGAACTGGGATTTATCTGAAGAAAACAACGAGGACTGGGTATCTCATTCCTCCTACATTTCTACCGCTCCCAGCCTGCGAAAAGTCTTCCCCAAACCAGAAGCGGCGCGTCCCAGACCGGATATTCTTCTTCATTTAAATAATGCCCCTTTACGGCTTCCCGGCAAGGAAAATGGAGAGCCTTATTATTTGATGGATATGATTGAATATTCCGGCATTGATATTAAGCACCCAAAAGGCAGGGTTATACTAACTGTAAACGGATCTCCGGGAATGTTCCAGCAGGAGCTTAAAACAGGAGACATTATCAACATAATAGATGAGGGAATCTGATATGAAATATATTTTAGCATCTGCATCACCCCGCAGAAAGGAATTACTTACCCAGGCCGGCATTTCTTTCACAAATTTTCCCTCTTCCATAGAAGAGAGAATCACAAAGACAGACCCATGTGACGTGGTCATGGAACTTGCCTTTCAGAAAGCCAGAGAAGTATATCTCAGATTCTGTACCTCCAGAAAAGAGGTGGCAGCATCAGAGGAAGATCTTATCGTAATCGGCGCTGATACTATCGTTGTCTACCGGGGAGAGATTCTTGGAAAGCCGTCTGATAAATCCGAAGCTTACGACATGCTGTCTCTGCTTGCAGACCGCACACACCAGGTTTATACCGGTGTGTCCCTTATAATGTGTAAAAATGGAAAAGAGTCACATCGTACTTTTTATGAAAAAACCGATGTGACTCTCTATAAAATTACAAGGGAGGATCTACACGCCTATGTGGAATCCGGTGATTCTCTTGACAAAGCCGGTGCCTACGGCATACAGGGACCCTTTGCCATTCATGTAAAGAGGATAAATGGTGATTACAACAATGTGGTAGGGCTGCCCATTGGCCGGCTCTACCACGAGCTGTCCACCTTTATTCCCTCGTAAAACGTTCCAAAAGATTATCCCTCCACTCTACTACTCTGTCTGGCAGGTCATCCTTTTTTTCCCTGTACATAGCCATCATAAAATCAATCATGTATAATATAAGGATTATACTTCCAATCACCTTTCCTGCCAGGAGTGGAACGCTGTCTACCATATTTACTACAATATTATGTAAAAACAAAAACAGTCCTACTGTATAAAAGCCCCATGCAACAGAGCTCTCCAGGCAGATAATTCCCCGGTAATTAAATGGCTTTTCCCGGTAATCCCACCAGATTTCCCCGAATACTCTCTGCATAATACGTGCAGTTATGAACTCTAACGCTGTCGCGAGAAACATACCCATAAAAAACAGACGGACAGGATTATCACTATAGGGCTTTAAAAGAAAAAATACTGTCAATGCACCAAAACCATAAATCGGACACATCGGTCCCTTCGTGAAGCCTCTGTTTGTTATTTTTCTGTTACAAATGGACATATATATGGATTCTACAATCCATCCTAAAATGCTGTAGGTTAAAAACCATAATACCACATGGTATGCGCTCCATCCAAATATCACTTTATTCCACCACATAATATTTCGTCCTTTCTGTTACTCCCCGCTCTGTATAATCAGTAACATCCTTTCTTCATTTGCTGTAATTAATATAATATTTAAATCTTAAGATACACCCTGTGTAAAACAAAAGTTTTTCTGAAGAATCTCTTACAAAAAAACAGGGGCGTTCCATCGAACTCCCCCCATTCGCTGCACATATTAGTTATACTTACGCTTTCTGGCTGCTTCAGACTTTTTCTTACGTCTTACACTTGGCTTTTCATAGTGTTCTCTTTTACGAATCTCCTGCTGAATGCCTGCCTTCGCACAATTTCTTTTGAATCTGCGTAAAGCGCTATCTAACGTCTCGTTCTCTTTAACGATTACATTTGACATAGACTCACCTAACCTCCCCTCCAGTCCTATATTGTGCATCATACGACTGTTCGGGTATATTTACTGCACTACATAAGATTATATCACATATTTGGCTTACGTCAACATTTTTTTGGAAAATTACAGACAACCGCAATAAATTACAGCTGCTTCTCCAGTACGCTCTGCACTTTTGCAATGGCATCCTCAATCCCCTCCGGCCTTTTTCCTCCGGCCTGGGCCATATTCGGCCGTCCGCCGCCGCCGCCGCCAACCAGCGACGCAATTTCTCTGATGAGATTCCCTGCATGTGCTCCTTTTTCTACTGCCCCTTTTTCTGCCATTGCCATAAGAGATACTTTTCCGTCCACCGCTGAGGCAAGAACAATGACACTCTCACCCAGCTTTTCC
This sequence comes from Lachnospiraceae bacterium, assembly GCA_910575605.1. GTDB lineage: Bacteria > Bacillota > Clostridia > Lachnospirales > Lachnospiraceae > CAPEBR01. The sequence continues at coordinate 125,793 of CAJTEW010000006.1, read as the reverse complement.
TTCAGACTGTCGCCCAAGTCCCGAAGTCCGTTCATATCCACTCCTTCAACCTTCGCGGCAAGAAGCTTCACTCCCTTTACCTCTGTAACTTGGTTCATAATAGTTCCCATAGACTCCCTGGCCATTTTGCTCTTTAGGCTCTCCACCTCAGCAGAAAGCTCTTTATTTTCTGCCATAAGGCGGCCAAGCCTCTCCAAAAGCTGCTCTGGCTTCGCCTTCACAAGCTTCGAAAGCTCCATGATTTTCTCCTCAAGCTCATGATAATATTTCATAAGACCCTTGGCGGTAAGAGCCTCAATACGCCTTACGCCTGCCGCTACGCCTGTCTCGGAAATGATCTTAAATGCTGTAATCACACCAGTATTTTCCACATGCGTGCCGCCGCAGAATTCCTTCGAAAATTCTCCCATACTTACCACCCGGACAATGTCTGCGTATTTCTCCCCGAAAAGCGCCGCTGCCCCGGTCTTTCTTGCCTCTTCAATAGGCATATTCTTTGCTGTAACCGGAAGAGCCTTCGTAATCTGCTCATTGACAATCTCTTCCACTCTTTGTATCTCATCTGGCGTCATGGCGGAAAAATGTGTAAAATCAAACCTGAGCCTGTCTGCATTCACAGATGAGCCTGCCTGCTCGACATGGTTTCCAAGCACAATGCGCAGCGCCTTCTGAAGCAGGTGCGTAGCGCTGTGGTTATTTGCAGACAGCGTCCGCTTCCCGGCGTCTACTTTTAAGGTTACCACATCACCATTTTTTACCATTCCTTTTGTGACTTGTCCCCTGTGGCCGATCTTTCCGCCGGGCAGCTTTAGAGTATCCTCCACCTTAAACACAAAATCCTCTCTTGTGATTACGCCGGTGTCTGCCTCCTGACCACCGCTTGTGGCATAAAACGGCGTCTCCTCTGTAAGAATAGTTCCCTCGTCTCCGTCAGACAATGCTTCCACAATCTCCGTATCCGTTGTAAGTGCCGTAACCTTTGCATCAGCCTCAAGATGATCGTATCCTACAAATCTGCTCGTAACCGAAGCATCTATCTCATCATAAATACTTGACTCACGCCCGCTGTAGCTGTGCTCGCCGAAGGTTCCTTTCGCTTTTTGCTTCTGCTTTTCAACAGCTTTCTTAAATCCTTCCTCATCAATAGAAAGTCCCTTTTCCTCAAGAATCTCAATAGTCAAATCTACCGGAAAGCCGTAAGTATCGTAAAGGCGGAAGGCCTCCTCTCCTGAAAGAACCTTCTCTCCCCTTTTTTCCATCTCCTCTTCAATTCCAGCAAGAATAGAAAGCCCCTGATCAATTGTCTTATTAAACTGCTCTTCTTCTTTTGCAATAACTTTGAATATGAAATCTCTTTTTTCCTCCAGCTCCGGATAACCATCCTTCGAGCCTTCGATCACTGTCCCGGAAAGCTCCACTAGAAACGCTCCGTCAATGCCAAGAATCCTTCCGTGGCGGCTTGCCCTTCTTAAAAGACGGCGCAGCACATAACCGCGTCCGCTGTTAGACGGCAGTATTCCGTCAGAAATCATAAAAGTAACGGAACGAATATGATCTGTGATGACACGAATGGAAATGTCTGTACTTTCCTCCTTCCCATACTCTGCACCTGCCAGCTTACATACATGTTCGCGCAAAGCATGCAGCGTATCTATATCAAACATAGAATCCACGTCCTGCACGATACATGCCAGCCGCTCAAGCCCCATACCTGTATCAATATTTTTCTGCTCAAGCTCTATATAATGATTGTGCCCGTCGTTGTCAAACTGGGTAAACACATTATTCCAAATCTCCATGTACCGGTCGCACTCACAGCCTACGGTACAATCCGGCTTCCCGCAGCCATATTTCTCCCCCCGGTCATAATAAACTTCTGAACACGGGCCGCATGGACCGGAGCCATGCTCCCAGAAATTATCCTCTTTACCGAAACGGAATATTCTCTCCGGCGCAATCCCGATCTCCTTATTCCAGATTTCCCACGCCTCGTCATCCTCAAGATAGACCGACGGATAGAGCCTGTCTGCATCAAGTCCTACTACCTCTGTTAAAAATTCCCATGTCCAGTGAATAGACTCTCTTTTAAAATAATCTCCGAAAGAAAAGTTCCCAAGCATCTCAAAAAATGTTCCATGACGATCCGTCTTTCCCACGTTATCAATATCCCCGGTACGAATACATTTCTGACAGGTAGTCACCCGTCTTTTCGGCGGAATCTCTTCTCCTGTGAAATATGGCTTAAGTGGCGCCATACCGGAATTGATAAGAAGCAGGCTCTTATCATTGTGGGGCACCAGTGAAAAGCTCTTCATCGCAAGATGCTCCTTGCTTTCAAAAAAATCAAGGAACATTCTTCTAAGTTCATTTACTCCGTATTTCTGCATGATTTCCTCCTCATATAATAGGGCCTTAAATAGCTGCTGTAAATAGAACAGACAATATCCTTAAAAGCCTTAAAATCTACAACTATTTTCTAATTATAATAACAACCCCGCCGTTTGTCAACGGCGGGATCATGTCTCTCTTTTCATATATCTGGCTTTTTATTTCAGTTCAATCTCCTCCAGCTCTTTTGGCGGAATCGGGTTTGTCGACGCCTTCACAAAGTCTTTAATCTTCTTCTGCGCCTTCGCCACAGGAATATTCGTCCCGGCCCCTGCAACACAGCCTCCCGGACAACCCATTCCTTCTATTAGACAGCCGTTCATCTTTCCAGCCTTTGCAAGAGCAAGCACCTTCTTACACTCAGCAAGGCCTTCCGCATGCTCAATATTTACCTCTGTACCCGGATAATACTCTCTGATACACTTCTCAATCGCTTCTGCAACGCCCCCTGCAACCGCATAGCCGCGCCCCGCTCCTGTTGCATTATGGAAGGAGGATTCCGCCTCGTATTTTGTAAGGTCAATATCTTTTGCATCAAACATAGCCTGAAGCTCTTCAAAGGTAATTACAAAATCTACATCACTTCTTACGGTTCTCCTCATTGCTTCCAGTTTCTTGGCTGCACACGGTCCGATAAATACAACTTTTGCATTTGGGTGTTCTTTCTTAATTGTACGGGCAGTCGCAACCATCGGAGTCAGCTCCTGTGATACCTGATCTACCAGATCTGGGAAATAAATCTTTGCCAGCATCGCCCAGGACGGACAGCAGGAGGTCAAAAGAAACGGAAGCTCACCCGTCGTTACTTTATTTACATAATGATGTGCCTCTGCCACCGCACCTATATCTGCTCCTAATGCAACCTCGTAAAATTCAGAAAAGCCCAGTTCCTGAAGAGCGGCTTTTAAATTTCTCGGGGTAATGTTATCTCCAAACTGACCGGCATATGCCGGTGCAATCTCTGCTACAATCTCATCTCCCTCGGCCAGCGCACGGGCAAGCTGAAAGATCTGAGATTTATCGGAAATGGCGCCAAACGGACAGTTTACCATGCACATGCCGCAGGACACACATTTACTATTATTAATCTTTGCCCGTCCCTGAGCGTCAGATTCAATAGCGCCTACACCGCATGCATGCTGGCAGGGACGCTCCTTCTTAGAAATCGCATCGTAAGGACATGCCGATTTACACTTGCCGCATTTGATACATTTCTCCTGATCAATATAGGACTTTCCGTTTACCATAGAGATTGCATCCTTTGGACATACCTCCATACAAGGGTGTGCAAGACAACCCTTGCACATATTGCTGACTTCATAGCCCTTCTCCTCACACGCCATACATGCGGAAGGAATGACCTGCATAAGCGGCGGCTCATAATATTTATCAGAAATATTGCTGGCCTCCACGCCCGCTGTCAGATGCACCGGCTTGTCCTCAGGCCTAAGCGACAGACCCATAGCCAGACGCAAACGTTCCCTCACGATGGAACGGGCGCGATATACACTGTCCCGGTACTTTGTCTCATCATTCACCATTCTGTACGGAATTTCCTCCATATCATTGTGCAGCGTCTCGGCATTCGCTTTAAAGCCAAGCCTCGCAACCTCCTCAAACACTTTCCTGCGTATTCTTCTAACTGTTGTATCAAGTCCACGTATCATAACATAAATTCCTCCTGTTATTTTCTTCACGTAGTTTATTTTACTTTATTTTTTTTCACTTTACAAGATAATTTGAATTCATTAGACTATTATTAAAGCATTTTAGTGTATAATAAATTTGTACTTGTGGCAGCCCTAATTCAAAACCAAAAGAAACGGAGCTTATGATAAAATGGATTTAAATAAAATACATTACTTTTTCAAAGTAGCAGAGCTTAAAAATTTTACAAAAGCCGCTCATGCATGAAAAAAAGTGCTTGTAACAACACTTTTTCAACTATAATTGCAAAGCGAAAGGAGAGGTTCATCATGGAGAGAGATTTAACACAGGGAAGTGCTTTAAAAAATATTATTATTTTTTCATTCCCATTTTTTATTTCTAATTTTTTACAAACATTTTATGGCATGGCTGATTTATTTATTGTAGGGCAGTATAACGAGGCTGCTTCTCTTTCAGGCGTATCCATCGGAAGCCAGGTAATGCATATGCTTACAGTCATGATTGTGGGCCTGGCAATGGGAACTACCGTCATGATCGGACGATATGTGGGGGAAAAGAAGGAAAATGAAAAAAGAACTGTAATTGGAAATACAGTCCTCCTGTTTCTTTCTGTTTCCTTACTTCTTACGGTAATACTGCTATTATGTATAAATCCTATCATAGCTGTTATGCTTACACCTAAAGAAGCGGTTCAGGAAACAAAACTATATCTGGCCATCTGTTTTATGGGAATTCCTTTTATTACTGCTTACAATGTAATAAGTTCGATTTTCCGCGGACTAGGAGATTCAAAAAGTCCTATGATTTTTGTTGCCTTTGCCTGTTTTTTTAATATAACCCTGGATTATCTGTTTATCGGTTACTTTGATATGCATGCTGCCGGAGCGGCCCTTGGGACTGTATTATCACAGGTAATCAGTGTAGGAGCAGCTTTCATAGCAATTATCAGAAAAAAGCTTATAATCGTAAAAAAGGAGCATTTCCATTTACATAAACCAACCATAGTGAGTATTCTTAAAATCGGTTTTCCTATCTGCATACAGGATGGGCTGATTCAGATATCCTTTATTATAATTACGGTTATCGCAAATTCCAGAGGGGTCCATATTGCTGCCTCTGTTGGCGTTGTAGAAAAAATTATCGGCTTTTTGTTTCTGGTCCCGTCCAGTATGCTGTCCTCCATTTCTGCCATATGTGCCCAGTGTATCGGAACAAGGCAGCCTAAGAGAGCGGCCAGGACTCTTAAGTATGGCTGTTTTATCGCTCTTTGCTTTGGTATGCTCTTTACGGTTATCTGTCAGTTTATTTCAGAACCGGTTTTGTCATTATTTACGGATGAAAGCATTGTTGTTATGTACGGAAGCCAGTACCTAAGGTCTTATGTGGCAGATTGTATTTTTGCGGCGGTCTCCTTTAGCTTCAGCGGCTTCTTTACCGCTTATGGATACTCGGTTATCTCTTTTTTGCACAATATCGCTTCCATCATCCTTGTAAGAGTACCCGGCGCTTATCTAGCCTCCAGATTTTATCCGGACACGCTGTTTCCTATGGGCCTGGCCTCGCCCTTAGGCTCTCTTTTGTCTGCCGTTATCTGCATAAATGTGTACCTGCATTTAAAGAAACGGAAGCGTTTTGATGCCTGATGTCAAAAGAAACTCAAGCATAAGCTCAACCTATATCTCCTATATACAAATACTCCTGGAAAATCGGGAGTATTTGTATTTACAATAAGAAAATATCATTCTGTCTGCAGGCTTCCCGCATTTCCTTCGGCCAGATGCTGGCCTGCACCTCGCCCACATGAGCACGATCAAGAAGCAGCATACAGAGCCTTGACTGGCCGATACCACCACCGATAGTAAGAGGGAGCTCTCCTGCTAAAAGCATTTTGTGATAAGGAAGCTCTATTCTGTCCTCACAGCCTGCCTTTTTAAGCTGCTCCATAAGTGATTTTTCATCCACACGGATTCCCATACTAGAAATCTCAAGAGCACAGCCTAAGATATCATGCCAGAATAAAATATCGCCGTTTAATTTCCAGTCATCATAATCCGGCGCCCGGCCATCATGTGGCAGTCCGCTTTTCAGCTTATCGCCGATCTGCATTAAAAATACACAGCCGTGTTCCTTTGTAATCAGGTTTTCCCGTTCCTTCGGGGTCTTGTCTGGATAACGGTCCTCCAGCTCTTGAGAGGTAAGGAACACAATCTCCTTCGGAAGATGCTTTACTGCATTAGGATACCTGTACCATACTTCATGCTGCATATGCTTAATAATCTTAAAAATAGTCTGTACAGTCTCCTCAAGCTTTTGTACCGTGCGCTCCTCCCTTGTAATAACCTTTTCCCAGTCCCATTGATCCACATAGCAGGAATGGAGATTATCAAGCTCCTCATCCCGCCGAATCGCATTCATATTTGTATAAAGTCCCTGGCCCGGCCTAAACTTATAGTCGTGAAGCGCCATACGCTTCCACTTTGCAAGAGAATGTACTACCTCTATAGTTTCTCCTTTCAGGGCTGCCATATCAAACTGAACCGGGCGTTCCACGCCGTTTAAGTTATCATTTAATCCACTGCTCTTTTCTACAAACAAAGGAGCTGAAATCCTTTCCAGATTCATTTCTTTTCCAAACTCCTTCTGAAAAGTATCCCGTATATATTTGATTGCTTCCTGCGTCTCCCGCACCGTAAGATGAGGGTCGTAATTTTTCGGTATTACTAGTGCCATTCTTCTGATTCTCCTTTTCTGGTTTATGTATAGCTGTCTGGTTTATCTACGTTTCCTGCCCGCCGAAACATTTCTGTGCATAATATACTGACTGCATTGCATCCTTCCCATAGAAATCGGCCCCTATCCTATCTGCATACTCCTGGTTCAGCACTGCCCCGCCGACCATAACCTTACAGTCTGGCTTTTTCTTTCTTAACTGCTTAATAGTTTCTTCCATACTTACCACAGTCGTTGTCATCAATGCACTTAAACCTACCAGTTTAACATCCTCACGTACAACCGCCTCTGCAACTGTCTCCGGCGGGACATCTTTTCCTAGATCAATAACATCAAAACTATAATTCTCAAGCAGCACCTTCACAATATTTTTTCCAATATCATGTATATCGCCTTTTACCGTCGCAAGAACAATTTTTTCCTTTTTCTGCTCCACATCCCCTGCTTCCTTAAGAGCATCCTTCAAAACAGCAAATGCAGTCTTAGCGGCGTCCGCGCTCATAAGAAGCTGAGGGAGAAAAACGATTCCTTTCTCAAAACCTTTGCCAACGGTATCAAGAGCGGGTATCATCTCCTCATTAATAATCTCAAGAGGCTTCCTATCTGCAAGAAGAGCCTTTGACATATGGTAAGCCTCTTCCTTAAGTCCTTTCTCAATAGCCTCCTTAAGCGTCAGCCTTGTACCCTTTGCAGGGAAAACTGCATTCCCCTTTCCTGCGTACTGCCTAATATAGCACTCACAATTTTCATCATATTTCATCAGAGCACAAAAGGAATAGTACGAGCGCATCATATCCTCCGACAAAGGATTTATAATCCCGGCACTTAAGCCTGCATACATGGCCATTGTATAGAAATTGGAATTCACAGCCGGACGGCAGGGAAGGCCAAAGGAAATGTTGGAAACTCCCAACACTGTACATACGCCATACCGTTCTCTTACAAGCTTTAGCGCCTCAAGCGTAGTCTTTGCACCCTCCGGCTCTGAGCTTATGGTCATGGCCAGAACATCAATCACAATATCCTTCTTATGAATTCCGTATCCTTCTGCTTCCTTAATTATCTTTCCCGCAATATCTGCACGTCCTTTTGGCGTATCAGGAATTCCGTTTTCATCAAGAGTAAGCCCCACAACTACACCACCGTACTTCTGAATCAGCGGAAAAACGGCGTCCATAGATTCCTGTTTTCCATTAACTGAATTTACCATAGGCTTCCCATTATAAATTCTCATGGCGGTTTCAAGAGCCCGTACATCTACGGTATCAATCTGGAGAGGAAGGCTTGTCACGCTCTGAAGCTCTGTAATAACCTCCTTCATGAACGCTGGCTCGTCAATATCTGGAAGTCCCACATTCACATCCAGAATATGTGCTCCCGCATCCTGCTGGGAAATACCTTCCCGCAGAATATAATCAATATCATGCTCTTTCAAAGCTTCTTTAAATTTTTTCTTTCCTGTAGGATTGATACGCTCTCCGATAATGCGGGGCTCCTCCCCTAAAATCACTGCCCTTCCGTAAGAAGATACAATCGTTCTGTTATTCGGCACCTTTTTTTCTCTTCCAGAAAAGTCCCGAAGCTTTTCCGTCTTCTTAATCAGCGCACGGATATGTCTGGGCGTTGTCCCGCAGCACCCGCCCACAGCGCTTGCCCCCATCTCTACAATCTGACGCATAGTTTTTGCAAACTCAGCCGGTGTCACATCATAATAGACCTCTCCGTCCTTCTGCTTCGGAAGGCCTGCATTGGGTTTTACAATAACAGGCACTGTGGCATATTTTAGAATTTCCTCCAGTATGGGAAGCATCCTGTCTGGTCCCATACCGCAGTTTATTCCAAGGGCATCCACCCGGAGTCCCTCTAAAAGCGCTACCACCGACGGGATATCTCCTCCGGTAAGAAGCTTGCCCTTCTCGTCAAAAATCATAGTAGCAAATACAGGAAGCTTCGTGTTTTCCTTTGCTGCCAGAACTGCCGCTTTTACCTCATAGGTATCGCTCATAGTCTCAATATGAATGAGATCAGCTCCCGCCTCCTCGCCGTACTGAACCACTTCTTTAAAAGCTTCATAAGCATCCTCAAAGCTCAAATCTCCCATCGGCTTTAGAAGCTTTCCTGTAGGCCCTATATCAAGACCTGCATAAACCTCTCTCCCGTCGTGAACGCCCATCCACGCGCCTTCCTTTACATTAACGACTGCTGCTGCCACAATGTCCTCAAGCTCATATTCTGTATCATAAAATTTCAGCGCATTTGCCCCAAAGGTATTGGTAAGCACAATATCACTACCTGCTTCAAAATACTGTCTGTGAATGTCCACCATCTCTTCTGTGTGTGTCAGGTTCCATGTCTCCGGCAGCTCCCCTGGCTTCATTCCCTTCTCCTGAAGTAGTGTCCCGGTACCGCCGTCAAAATACAACAGCTCTTTTCCAAGTCTTTCTAATATCATCTGTGCGCACGCTCCTTTATTCCTATGCTATCCTCATTGTTCTCTTACCGCCGGTATAGACAGTCTGTTTTCCTGCATTCCTCACAACCTTTTCTGTGGCAGGGAACCTTCTCCTTACTCATTCCGATTACCGCTGTCACTGACTTAGCAGGTGTAAGCATATACCCGTCTGTCATTGTAAGTCCGATTTTTTTCGCACTGTCCAATAGCCTGATAAAATCCTTCTGGTGGAAAATGTCAAAATCCCCGTAGCCAGGACTGAAACGCGGACGGAAATAATACCCCTCCCTGCCGGCCTCCTCCTCATATTCTCTCTGCCATCCATCCACATATTCCTCCAGTACTGCAGCTGCACATGCCTGAAGCACCACAGCCTTTGACATATCGGTAAAGGAATACCGCCTAAGCAGCATATCCACTTCTATTCCAAGAGTTGCGCCAAGCATGACTGCACGTTCACATCCTCTCATGTTCTTCGCCAAGACTTTACTTATAATCTCTAATTCTCCCAAACTCACCCTGCTGTCATCCAGTACTTCCAACTCAAAGATGCGATAGATGAGCCGGCCTTTCGCAATTTCGTCAAGTTCTCTAAAAGAATCCCTGACAAGCTCCCCCGTCTTCTCATCTACCGCATGTCTTCCATATCCAAGATAACGAACGGCCTCTTTTATTCTGCTGTCCATATCTTTATTCTAATCCTGTTTCGATCTTCACAATATCTGAAAGATTTCTCATAATTGCTTCCGCCACCTCCGGCTTATTCATGGAATATACATGAATATGGTTGATTCCATTAGCAATCAAATCGATAATCTGGTCGGTTGCATACGCAATTCCCGCCTGCTTCATTGCCTCCTGCTCTTCCCCGAAACGATCTAATATAGCCACAAACCTCTGGGGAAGGACCGTACCAGAAAGTTCTAAGGTACGCTTCATCTGTCTGGCATTGGTAATAGGCATAATACCTGGAAGCACTGGAACGGTAATTCCCTTTTCCCTGATTCTGTAAAGGAAATTATAGAGGATATTATTATCAAAAAACATCTGTGTGGTGAGGAAATCCACTCCACAGTCCACTTTATTTTTCAGATTTCTAATATCATCCTTTTTATGCTCCGTCTCCACATGTCCCTCAGGATAACATGCCGCGCCGATACAGAAATCCCCCTGCGACTTGATATCCTCAATTAATTCGCACGCATACCTGTACTGTCCCGGAAGCGGAAAAGCCATATCCTTCGGCTTATCACCCCTAAGAGCAAGAATATTATCAATCTCCCTGCTCTTAAGCTCGTTAATTACCTTATGTACCTCCTCTTTTGTGGATGAAACACAGGTCAAATGTGCAAGGCTTGTCACTCCCAAATCTTTAATGTGGGAAGCAATCTTCACTGTATTTCTGCTGGTACCTCCGCCCGCGCCATAGGTTACACTAATATATGACGGTTTTAATGCTGCAATCTTCTCTGCCGCGGACAGAACGCTTTCATAACCTGCATCTGTTTTCGGAGGAAATATCTCAAAAGAAATATGTGGTTCCTTCGATTTCAGTATATCTCTTATTTTACATATCATCGTATAATGCCTCATACTGCTTTGCAGAATTCTTCCATGAGAAATCCTGTTCCATTCCCCGTTCTGCAATCTTATTCCAGTCTCTCTTCTTATCGTAATAAATTCTCTCTGCGTACCGGATTGTCCCCAGCATCTCGTGTGCATTGTAATTCAGGAAACTAAAGCCGGTTCCTGTTTTCTCATACTCATTATATGCCTCCACTGTATCCTTAAGCCCTCCTGTTTCCCGTACAATTGGAACCGTTCCGTACCTAAGGCTCATAAGCTGGCTTAAACCGCAGGGCTCAAATAAGGACGGCATAAGAAAAGCATCAGAAGCTGCATAAATCTTGTGTGAGAGCTCCTCCGAGTAATAAATATTGGCAGATACCTTTCCATGATATTTCCAGTCAAAATGGCGGAACATATTCTCATACTGCTCCTCGCCTGTTCCAAGAACAACAATCTGTATGGCATCTTGACAGAGCTCGTCCATAATATAAGCAATTAAATCAAACCCCTTCTGGTCGGTAAGTCTTGAAACAATACCAATCATCATAGTCTTTGGATCCTGTTCAAGTCCCAGTTCCTTTTGAAGCGCAATCTTATTCTTTACCTTCTCCTTGCGGAAATTGCTGATATTATATGTCTTCTCAATACATTTATCTGTCTCGGGGTTAAAATCATTATAGTCGATTCCATTAACAATGCCGGACAGACAGTTAGACCGGGCACACATCAGCCCGTCTAGCTTCTCCCCGTAAAACGGCATCTTAATCTCCTCTGCATAAGAATTACTTACGGTTGTAATTCTGTCCGCATATACGATTCCTCCTTTTAAGTAATTAGCATCCTTATAAGCCTCCAGCTTGTCCGGTGCAAAATAGTAAAGAGGCAGGCCCGTAATATCCCTCACTCTCTTCGTATCCCATGTCCCCTGGAATTTCAGATTATGGATGGTCATAATCGTCTTGATTCCACGGTAGTATTCATTTGAATAACGGAAATTATCCAGAAATATGGGGACAAGCCCTGTCTGCCAGTCATGGCAGTGGATAATATCCGGTCTGAAATTAATTACAGGCAGTGCACTTAATACCGCCTTAGAGAAAAATGCAAACTTTTCAATATCTGCATACATATCTCCGTACGGTGCAAAGCCGTTAAAATAATATTCATTATCTATAAAGTAGAATGTAATTCCATCGTACTGTGTCTCTAAAACTCCTACGTACTGTGTCCTCCATCCCAAATCCATATAAAAATGGCTGTGGTATGTAAGCTTCTCCTTCCACTGCTCTTTTATACACATATACTTCGGAAGCATGACTCTTACATCATATTTTTCCTTATCAAAATTTTTTGGCAAAGTTCCCGCAACATCAGCTAACCCCCCGGTCTTTATAAAAGGTACTGCTTCTGAAGTTGCAAAAAGTATTTTTTTCATTACTTCTCTTCCTCCCGATTTCTACGATATTCTATATTATACCGCATTTTCTCGTGGAAGGAAAGCATTATCTATTTTTATATTCCAAGCGAATAGTATCTGCAATTAGAGCGATAAATTCTGAATTGGTCGGCTTTCCCTTTCCGTTGCTTACGGTATATCCAAATAAATCATCTAATGTATCTAATTTCCCCCTGCTCCACGCCACCTCAATTGCATGACGGATTGCCCTCTCAACACGGCTTGATGTTGTCTGATGTTTTTTTGCCACTGTAGGGTATAAAACCTTTGTAATGGCATTTAATACATCCATATCCTCGATTGCCATGATAATAGCATCCCGAAGGTAGTGATAACCTTTAATATGGGCGGGAATTCCTATCTCGTGAATCATGTCGGTTACGCGGACCTCTAAGTTTATCTTTGGCTGTGAAGATGCCTCCTGCCTGTTTTCTCCTAAGAGGCGTACATCATGATATGGTCCGCTTCCTGCACTTTTTATCCGGCTTAGTACCATCTCATTATTGAATGGCTTCAGGATATAGTAATGTGCCCCCTTTCTAAATGCATCCTCTGTAATCCGCTCCTGTCCTACTGCCGTCACAATAATAAAGCTTGGACGCTTCTTAATTTCTTTGTCATGATTCACCATATCCATGACACTCAGTCCGTCCATTTTCGGCATAATCAGATCAAGAAGCATGACATCCGGCTTTTTTTCCTTAATAATTGAATATGCATCTTCCCCATTTTTTGCTTTTCCTACAAGGCTTAAGTTTTTATCTGTATCAATTATTTCGCCAAGCAGATCCAAGATTCTTTCATTGTCGTCGGCTATTGCCACGGCTATCTGTCCCATTTCTCATAAATCCTCCTTTCCATACTCTAAAACCGTCAAAAAATATTATATAATTCGTCATTATCCAAAGCAAGAATTTACTGTCGTAAAAACCTTCGAAAACATGCCATGTATCGACACATTTTCTTAATTTTCTGCTTCCTTCAACATATTTTCTATAAATATGCCATAACCCTTCGTTGGATTATTAACAAAAACGTGTGTCACAGCTCCTACAAGCTTTCCGTTTTGAAGAATAGGCGAACCGCTCATACCCTGTACGATACCTCCTGTTTCCTCTAAAAGCTTTTGATCTGTCACCTCAATTGTCAGCCCCTTATTAATCTCCCCCGGATAAAAATCAATGCCTGTTATTTCAATCTCATATTCCTTAATCTCACCGTCTACAGCGCATCGTATTGCTGCAGGACCTTCTTCTATTTCCTCCTTTACAGCCGTCTCAACAGGCTCCTGATCTGAAAACAGAGCATCTATTCTATCCACTGTTCCGAAGATACCCACATCTGTATTTTCCCTGATTGTCCCCAGCACATTGTAATTGTTATATACAATAATTCCTTCCATACCTCCGGGAGACCCGCTTTCACCTTTTTGAATATCCTTGATACTTGTAATATATAGAGTTCCGTCAGAAATATTAAGCAGTTCATTTGTATCAATGTCATGAATTCCATGCCCTAAAGCTCCAAATGTACTATCAGCATTCAAAAAAGTGATAGTGCCTAAACCCTGTGTGTTATCCCTCACCCATATTCCAAGTTTATATTCGTCAATCCCGCATTTGACGCATTTAAACCGGATATCAATCTCTTCCTCCTTCCTTTTTACAGTAAGCACCACATCCTCTCCTTTAAGTTTTCTGATTGCATCTATAAGCTGTGACTTCTCAGTTACCTCCTGTCCATTGAATTTTACGATATAGTCTCCGGATTTTACAAGATGTTCAGCAGGATTATATTTCATCCCGTCTATTCCCGTAATACTTTCCGTTCCAAGCACCATCACCCCGTCTGTCTCCAGATAAATGCCTACAGGCATGCCTCCTGGAATCACCATTGTATCTTCATAGGTTTCTCCGCTTACCTCCTGCTTTAGGCTGATACGCTGCTCCTCTATCAGAATATAACTTCCTCCTACAAAAACAACAAACACCAAAATCATAATCAGAATTCTCCGATACCAGTACTTAATCATCTGCATTACCTCCGCTGCGCTGTTAAAAATAAAAAAGATAGATATCTTTTTAAGGATATCTACCTTAGTATGTTACATTTTTCTGTTTTTCAGTCATTTTATTTCTTTAGCAAGTGCCTTCATTTCCCTTGCATTTTGAAGCACAGTTTCTGTAATCTTTGCTCCGCCTAAAATTCTTGCAAGCTCCTCTGTTTCTTCTTCCGGAGCAAGTCTTCTGATTCCTGTTGTGGTCCCTTTTTTATCTACGTTTTTTTCAATTAGAAAATGTGTATCAGCCATAGCTGCTATCTGAGCAAGATGTGTAATGCAGATAACCTGATGCCTCCGCCCAATTACTCCCATTTTTTCAGACACCTTTTGGGCTGTCCGCCCGCTGATTCCCACATCAATCTCGTCAAAAATCAACGTCTCAATATCGTCCCGGTCCGCCATAACTGTCTTAATAGCAAGCATAATCCTTGAAAGCTCTCCGCCGGAGGCTACATTTACAAGAGGCCTTACTGGCTGCCCCGGATTTAAGGATATTTTAAACTCTACATCATCCATTCCTTCTGATGTACAGCTATCAAGCTTACCTAGTGCAATTTCAAACTTTACATCTGCAAAATTGAGATCCTTTAAACCCTCTTCCACCTTTTTTTCCAGAAGCTTTCCCTGCTCATTTCTTATCCCTGAAAGCTCTTTGGAATATCCTTTAAGCTCTTTTTCTGCTCTTTTTAAATCTGTCTTAAGCTTTTTTATATATTCCTCATGGTTTTCAAGCTTTTCAAGCTTTTCCTTCTGCCTCTCCCCATAAGCAAGAATATCCTCTATTGTACTCCCATATTTTGTCTTTAGATGATTGATTTCATTCAGACGTTTTTCTGTCTCGTAGAACTCTTCCTCCGAAAACTCACAAGAGTCCAAATAATCTGATAACTCCCTGTTAAAGTCATTCAGAAGGCTATCAATCTCCCCAAGCTGATTATATAGCTCCTCTGCCTTTTTATCATATACCGCAATATCAGACAGCAGACGTATAGCACGGCTTAAGCTTTCACTGGCGCTTGACTCCTGTCCGCTTGTATAGGAATATGCTGCCAGTATGCTCTCTGCAATTTTCTTGCCATTAGTCATCCGTCTAAAAAGAATCTCAAGCTCCTCATCCTCTTCTTCCTTTAAGCACGCCTTATCAATCTCATCTGCTTCAAACGCAAGAAACGACATTTCCTTCACACGCTGGGATTCATCCATATCTGCTTCCTCAAGCTGTTTTTTAAGCCTCTGGTACTTTTGAAAGGAATGATGCACTTTATCTTTAACCTCTGCGGCAGCTTCTCCTGCAAAGGCGTCCACGAAGCCCAGATGATTTTTCTTGTACAGAAGAGACTGATGCTCATGCTGTCCGTGAATATCAATCAGAGCAGCCGCAGCCGCCTTTAAGACGGACATAGTGACTGTCTCCCCGTTTATACGGCTCACACTTCTTCTTTCCATAAGCCGGCGGCTTAACACCACAAAACCCTCCTCGGGAAAAATATCAAGCTCCTTAAGCTCCTTTTGCTGGCTGGTATTCTCCACCTCAAAAGTGAGCTCCACATATCCATAATCTGCGCCTTCTCTTATCATATCCTTTGTATACTTCCCGCCAAGTGCGAGATTCACAGAACCCAAGATAATCGATTTCCCCGCTCCAGTTTCTCCTGTCAGTATATTTAAACCTCTTTCAAATTCCACCTCTATCTCGTCGATTAATGCCAGGTTCTTTACATGTAAACTACGTAACATCCAATCCTCCTACAACACAATCCTGTTAATTTTTTCTATCACCCGCAGTGTATCCTCAACGGTCCGTATTGCACACATAATTGTATCATCCCCTGCAATACTTCCCACTACCTCTTCCCATTTCATCGCATCAATTGCAGCGCACACGGCCATTGCCATGCCGGACACTGTTTTAATCACCAGAATATTCTGTGCCATATCCATAGATACAAACCCATCTTTAAGCACACGCATATATTTCTCATTCATTGCACTTCCCGTACTCTGATGGACCGCATATCTTTGTCCGCCTCCCTCTGCCGGAACCTTGGTAAGTTTAAGCTCCCTGATGTCACGTGATACAGTCGCCTGAGTCACCTGAAATCCTTCCTCGTTCAAACGGGCAGCAAGGTCCTCCTGGGTTTCTATATTGCATGTACTGATTAGTTCAATAATTTTTCTATGTCTGCCTGCCTTCATGTCCTTACTTTCCTTTCATTTTCCTGCGAAGTGTCTCTAAAAAGCTGACCTTATTAAGCTTTATAATTTTAGCCGCCGCACCGGAACGCCGGATAATTACCCTGTCGCCTGTAACCATTGGAATTGTATCAGACCCGTCAAATGCAATACAAGCTTCTTCTATTGTATTATGCTTTCCTTCTCCGATTTCTATAACAAGCTCATCCTCCGCTGACAGTACAATGCTGCTTGTATTAAGTGCATGAGAACAAATTGGAGTAATAACAATCATCTCTGCAGTAGGCTCCACAATCGGTCCTCCTGCTGACAGATTATACGCCGTGGAGCCTGTAGGCGTAGAGATAATGACACCGTCTGCCTCATAGGAATTCAAAAGCTCTCCGTTTACATATAATCTGAAATGAATGAGACGCAGGCTTGCACTTCTTGCCACAACAATATCATTAAGAGACACATCCTGGAACGACTCCCCAAGCTTCCCTTCCAGCATCATCCTATTCTCCACCTCATATTTCCCTGAAATAAGAGAGGATAGTGCTTCCTCAATGTAACCAACTTCTACCTCGGCAAGATATCCCAGCGTACCCATATTAATTCCAAGTATTGGAATATTTCTTCCATGAAGGGCTCTGGCCGCTTCAATCAGCGTACCGTCTCCACCAATTACAACCACACAATCAAACTGTTCTGGTATACTCTCTTTAATAATCCTTTTATTTTCATCCTTAAGGCATCTTGTACACCTCTTTTTTGATGCCTCAAGAATCCGAATAACCTCGCCTGTCACCTTCTGCCCTTTATCTTTTCCGTCATTCGTAACAATAAAAAAATGCTCCATTTTTATTACCCTTTCGCAAGCGTATCAAATGCCTCGTCCACTATCTTTTTTATGTCTGCCTGTCCGTTTATTACACCGATACCCTTACATTTTTTTAAATGTACCAGATATTCGATATTTCCTTCTGGCCCGCGTATTGGAGAAAATGTAAGATTTTTTACATCAAACCCATTTGACAGTGCAAAGTCTGTTATCGCTTTTATCACTCCAAAATGTGTTTCTTTATCTCGTACAACGCCTTTCTTCCCCACCTTTTCCCTTCCTGCTTCAAACTGGGGTTTAATGAGTGCCGCGATTTCTCCCTCATCCTTAAGATAATTCCGTATAGGCACCAGAACCTTGGAAAGAGAAATAAAGGAGACATCCACAGAAGAAAAATCCACAGGCTCCCCAATATCCTCTGGCGTCACATACCGGATATTTGTCTTCTCCATACAGATGACTCTTTCATCTTGTCTGAGCTTCCAGTCAAGCTGCCCGCGCCCTACGTCAATGGCATATACCTTCACTGCACCGTTTTTAAGCATACAGTCAGTAAAACCACCGGTTGATGAACCTACATCTGTACAAACCTTTCCTTCTACTGTCAGCTCAAAAACCTTTAATGCCTTTTCAAGCTTAAACCCGCCCCTGCTTACATAGGGCATGGCATGGCCTCTTACCTCTATCTGTGCATTCTCTGGAAACGAAGTGCCGGGCTTGTCCTCCTTTTGTCCATCCACATAGACATTTCCGGACATAATAATTGCTTTTGCCTTTTCTCTGGATGCTGCCAGGTTACGTTTCAAAAGCAGCACATCCAACCGTTCCTTCATTCTCTACAGCTCCTTTAGCTCCTCTAAAATTTTTTCCGTCATCCCTTCACTGTCAATTCCATTTTCCATACGCAGAACACCCACGTTTCCATGCTCCACATACATATCTGGAAGCGCCAGTATCAGTACATTTACTGGCAGGTGCTTCCTATGCACATACTCAAGTACATGCTCCCCAAACCCGCCTGTTTTGACATTTTCCTCAATCGTAACAATCAGACTGTGCTCCCTGCTTAATTCCTCAATCATCTCTTCGTCAACCGGCTTTATAAACCTTGCATTAATAAGGCTGCAGTCCAGTTTTTGTTTTTTGAGGTTTTCCCATACTTTTACAGCCTCTTCAAACATGTGTCCCACACTTAATACAGCCAGTTTTTTCTCTTTATATATCCACTCAGCCTTACCATATTCTATAGGACTTCTGTACTCACTGTAGCCTGTGTACGCCGTTCCTCTAGGATAACGAAGTGCTGCCGGACCATGACAGGATACTGCAAATCGTACCATATCCGCCATCTCCCACTTATTCTTCGGAGACATTACTGTCATTCCTGGAATAGCACTTAGGTAAGAAAGATCAAAGATTCCCTGGTGAGTCTCTCCGTCACTTCCCACAAGGCCTGCACGGTCTACTGCAAATACAACTGGAAGGTTCTGCAGCGCCACATCATGAATAATCTGGTCATATCCTCTCTGCAAAAAGGAGGAATACACTGCAAATACAGGTTTCATGCCTCCTGCGGCAAGTCCGGCAGCAAAGGTAACGCCATGTCCCTCTGCAATACCCACATCAAAAAAACGCTCTGAGAAACGTCTGGAGAACTTTGTAAGTCCGGTCCCGTCAGCCATTGCCGCTGTAATCGCCACAATGTCAGGACTCTTGGCTGCCTCGGCACAGATAACCTTTCCAAACACATCTGTATAGGTATCCTCTTTTTTCTTTGCGCTTACCTCACCGCTTGCGACATCAAAGGGGCCGATCCCGTGAAACTTATCTGGCGCTGTCTCTGCCGGCTCATAACCCTTCCCTTTTTCTGTCATTACATGAACTAATACCGGTCCTTCTACCTTCTTTGCCTCTTTAAGCACTTTGCAGAGCATGGAAATATTATGTCCCGGCACAGGTCCTAAATAGGTCAGTCCCATATCCTCAAAAAGCATACCTGGAACTACAAGCTGCTTAATACTGCTTTTTGTCTTGCGTATCTGCTCTATCATACTGTTTCCCACCACAGGAACCTTCTCAAGCACATCCGTCACACCCTTTTTTAATCCCGTATAAATAGATGCTGTTCGTAAATGTGACAAATATTTTGACATGCCTCCCACATTTTCAGAGATAGACATATGATTATCATTTAACACAACAATAAAATTCTTTTTTAAATGAGAAGCATTATTCAAAGCCTCATAAGCCATGCCCCCTGTCAGTGAACCGTCCCCGATTACGGAAATAACCGAATACTCTTCTCCTTTTATGTCTCTTGCCTCAACAAGTCCAAGCCCCGCGGAGATTGATGTGGAGCTGTGCCCTGTATCAAAGGCATCGCAGGGACTTTCCTTTCTTTTTGGAAATCCACTCATGCCTCCAAAGCTTCTTAGGGCATCAAACCCATCTTTTCTTCCAGTCAAAAGCTTATGTGTATAGGATTGGTGTCCTACATCCCAGATAATCTTATCCTCTGGAAGGCTAAACACAAGATGGAGAGCCATTGTAAGCTCTACAACACCAAGGTTAGAGGCAAGATGTCCTCCTGTTTTGCTCACCTTCTCTATAAGAAATCCCCGTATCTCTTCTGCAAGTGTGGTAAGCTCCTCGCGGTTTAAACCTTTGATATCATTTTCCTTTTGTATCCTCTCAAGCATACGAATCCCTCTTTACCTATCTCTGTGGATTAACTCTAAAAGCAGTTCTTCCAGAAAAGCATTTTTTCCTGGCAGCTTCTTTAAAAGGCTGACTGCCTCACAGGATTTTTTTTCTACTGCTTTTTTTGCCTCATTTAAGCCAAGCAGAGTCACATAGGTTGTCTTTTCATTTTTTTCATCACTATGTACCGGTTTTCCCAGAATGTCACTGGTACTTGTCACATCCAGAATGTCATCCTGTATCTGAAACGCAATTCCCACATTTTTTGCAATTTTTTCTACTGTCTTTACTTCTTCTTGTGAAGCACCTCCCAGAATCGCACCAATCATCATGGCTGCTTCTATAAGCGCAGACGTTTTAAGCTCATAGATCGTATAAAGTACTTCTTTTGAAACCGCACATCCTGTTTCCTTTACGTCAATAACCTGTCCGCCTATCATGCCATAAATGCCGGCCTTTTCCCCCAGCACGCCCAAAGCTCTTCCTATCAGGAGACTGTCCTGTGGTTCTGCGGTAAAGGCTTTAAATGCTGTTTCAAAGGCATAGTTAAGAAGCGCATCTCCAGCAAGTATTCCCATATCCTCACCATATACAACATGGGTAGTCTTACGCCCCCTGCGGTAATCATCATTATCCATAGCTGGAAGATCATCGTGTACAAGGGAATAGGTATGAATCATCTCAATGGCCGCCATAAAGGGTTTGAGTGCCTCCGAGCTTCCACCAAACAGACGGTAAGTCTCTTTCATAAGCATGGGCCTTAATCTTTTGCCTCCGGCAAGGAGACTGTATCCCATGACTTCCATAATAATTTTTTGACGGCCCCTCTGCTTTGGGAGATATTCCTGAAGAACGTTCTCAATCTCCCTGATTTTTTTCTCCCTTAATATTTTAAAGTCATTTGTCAAACTCATGTACTTCTCCTTCTTCATCCAATACGAGCATCCTCTTTTCTATCTTGTCAAGCCGTTCATTACAATACTTTAACAGATTCATTCCCTTGTGATAAAGCCCAAAGGATTCCTCCAGAGAAACCTCCGGCTCCTCCATAGCTCCCAGCACCTCCTCAAGTCCTGCAAATAATTCTTCTAATGTCTGTTCTTCCTCTTTAGCTTTAGCCATGATGCCCCTCCTTTATCTCTTCTACTTTTGCCTGCACTGTTCCGTCCGTCACATGGATCAGAATATGTTCCCCTTTTTGTATCTGACGGACACTTTTAAGCGCCTTTCCCTTTTCGTCCACAGCATAGGCATAACCCTGGCTTAATTTTTTCAAAGGGGAGAGGCCGTTTAATCTTTCGGCATAAACCTGAAATCTGTGGCGGGATGACACAAGTACCGCATCCATCCGGCCGCGCAGCCCATCCTCTATATCTGCCAGCTTAAGCCTATCCTCTCTCAGTTTGTTTTTAGGATGAAGATATCCTAATTTTGTCTGATATTTTTCCAGGCGCATCCTTCCAATCCTAAGCTTCTGCCACAGCTCTTTGGAAAACCGCAGCTCATATTCCTTAAGCTGCTCCTCTGTCCGGTGATAATCATAAACTGCAAGCTCAGCAGCAGCGGAAGGAGTCGGAGCTCTAAGATCAGCCACATAGTCTGCTATCGTTGTATCTGTCTCATGTCCCACCGCCGAAATAACCGGTATCTGACAGTTAAAAATGGCTCTAGCCACTTCTTCCTCATTAAATGCCCACAAATCCTCAATGGAGCCTCCGCCTCGTCCCACGATCATGACATCGACACCGAGACGCTCTAGCATATTGATTCCTCTCACAATGCTTTCCTTTGCCCCTTCTCCTTGTACCTGGGCCGGGTACAGAACCAGCTGGACATAAGGATTCCTTCGTTTTGTTATATTCATAATATCTCGGATAGCTGCACCTGTAGATGCCGTCACCACGCCGATGCGTTTTGGATAACGGGGAATCTGCTTTTTATATTCCGGGGCAAACATTCCCATCTCCTCAAGCTCCTTCTTAAGCATCTGGAATTTCTCATACAAGACTCCCTCACCGTCTAGACGGATCTCTCTTGCATAGAGCTGATATGAGCCGCTTCTTTCGTATACATTAATAGAGCCAAAAACAACAACCTGCTGTCCTTCACCCATACGAAAAGAGAGCCCGCCCCGCTGCCCGGCAAACATAACACAGGCAATCGTTCCCGACTCATCCTTTAATGAAAAATATATATGCCCTGAAGTATGATATTTACAATTGGACACTTCTCCTTTAACATAAATACGGCCAAGCATATAATCCTGCGTGAACATATTTCTGATATATGAGTTTACCTGTCCTACCGTATATACATTCCTCGTCATGAACCCACCTCTGTCACTCATCTATAAGCTTTGCAAGCACTCCATTTACAAATGACGGGCCGTCCTCTCCGCTGTACTTTTTGGCAAGCTCAACAGCCTCATTAATTGCGACACCCTCCGGCACATCTGCATCCCACTTCATCTCGTATACGGCAAGCCTTAGGATACTGAGATCTACCTTATTCATGCGGCTTGTCTTCCAGCCTTTTGTATACTTATTGATGAGCACATCCGCCTCATCCGCCTTCAGAATAACATTCAGAGCCTTCGTCCTAATGTACTCTACATCCTCTTCCTTCGGCATACCTCCCTCCAGCTGCTCAAAATAAAGCTGCATCTGGCCCGGCATCTCGCTGTCACTGTTAAATTCATAGCTGAACACCATCCTGAAAATATGCTCTCTTAATTCCGACCTTTTCACTTATGCTTCCTCCGGTACATCCACTCCTGCAACCCGGATATTCACATCCGCAACTTCAAGGCCAGTCATATTCTCAATCGCTGTTTTCACCTTCTCCTGAACCTTCTCAGTAACATCCTTAATGCTGTACCCAAACTTTATATTCATAGCCAGAGATACTGTTACAATTCCCTCAAGCACATCAACCTTAACGCCTTTAGATAAGGACTTTCTTCCAAACTTGTTGATAAGCTCCTTTGTGGCATTCCCCGCCATGGAAGAAACACCGTCCACCTCCATAGCCGCAAGGCCAGCAATAATAGCAACAACCTCATCTGCTATCTTAACCTCACCTAAGTTTTCTTCCATCTTTATTGTATAGGCATTCTTTTCTTCTTTTCCCATATCGTTAAACCTCCTGTCTGATTCTCGATTATAAAACATTATAACAAATTAATAGGGATTTGCAAAGTAGGGACAGGGTATTTTTAATCTGGGACGGAGTTTTTTGAAAAAAACTCCGTCCCAGATTAAAAATACCCTGTCCCTTAGCCCTATCGGGCAAATTCTGTCAATACCAGCCCATCGTTCCTTTCCTGTGTCATGCGAATACTCCATTCGTTCACAAAAAGCAGAAGCGGGCGTTCTTTTAAATCCTTCACACGTTTCATATCTGAGGTACCTATTATCTTCCCTACGTCAATATCTGTATTGTCAATCCACCTAATGTATTCATAAGGAAGATTATCCATACGGATCTCTACATTATATTCATTCTCCAGACGATATTTCAATACATCAAACTGAAGCACGCCCACTACGCCCACAATAATCTCTTCCATGCCTGTATTAAATTCCTGGAAGATCTGAATAGCGCCTTCCTGGGCAATCTGATTGATTCCTTTTATAAACTGCTTGCGTTTCATGGTGTCTACCTGACGCACCCTTGCAAAATGTTCCGGTGCAAATGTGGGAATTCCTTCGTAACTGAATCTGTCCCCCGCAGTTGTAAGTGTATCCCCAATGGAAAAAATACCTGGGTCGAAAACGCCAATAATATCACCGCCATATGCTTTTTCTATCATTTTCCGCTCACTAGCCATAAGCTGCTGGGGCTGGGACAATCTGACTTTTCTACCTCCCTGCATATGGTACACTTCCATTCCGGCTTCAAAGGCGCCTGAACATATACGCATGAAGGCTATTCTGTCCCTGTGAGCCCTATTCATATTTGCCTGAATTTTAAAGACAAATGCAGAAAACGCTTCCTCCTCCATAGGATTTATCCATCCTTTATCCGACATACGCGGCAAAGGAAAAGTTGTCATCTGAAGGAAATGCTGCAAAAATGTCTCTACCCCGAAATTTGTAAGTGCAGAGCCGAAAAATACTGGTGACAGTTCACCTTTACTCACTAATTCCTGATCAAACTCTGCGCCTGCGCCGTCTAAAAGCTCTATCTCCTCCTCAAGCTTTTTTCTCTGACTGTCACTGATAAGCCCGCAAAGCTCTGGATCTGATAAAGGAACCTTCTTTACCTCACCTTGTATCGTACCTTTTCTAGTATCTGAAAAGAGTTCCACCTTTTCGCCTGTTCTGTCATAAACACCCCTGAACTCTTTTCCTGAACCAATAGGCCAGTTAACCGGACAGGTTGCGATTCCAAGCTCCGTCTCAATATCATCGAGAAGCTCGAAAGTATCCATCGCTTCCCTATCCATCTTATTAATAAAAGTAAATATAGGAATATGCCGCATGGTGCATACTTTGAACAGCTTCCTCGTCTGCGCCTCCACACCCTTGGATGCATCAATCACCATCACTGCAGAGTCTGCCGCCATAAGTGTCCGGTACGTATCCTCTGAAAAATCCTGGTGTCCTGGTGTATCCAGAATATTGATACAATACCCTCCATAACTAAACTGAAGAACCGAGGATGTTACGGAAATCCCTCTCTCCTTCTCTATCTCCATCCAGTCTGACACTGCATGCTTAGCTGTTGCCTTTCCCTTTACACTTCCCGCCTGGTTAATGGCTCCTCCATACAAAAGGAACTTTTCCGTCAAAGTCGTTTTTCCTGCATCTGGATGGGAAATAATAGCAAATGTTCTTCTTTTTTCTATCTGTTTCTTCACTTCACCTATAATCTGTGACATTATCTTTACCACTCCTAATGATAGTATACCCTGTAAATCAAACCGCTAAACAGTATACCACACGGATAGCGTTTCCTCAACACAAAATATTACTTCCCTTCAGAGTAAACTGGCGTAATCACAACATTTGCTGCCGGAATTCCTGTCTTCCTTGTCACAATATCCTCAATCTGAGCAAGGCTTGCATCGTCAATTTCTTTTGCATTAACTACAACATCTGCCGAATCTACCGTAAGGCTTACCACTGTTTCGCTAAATCCTTTAGAGGACAGCATTGTCTCTGCCGCTGCCTCTTTTTCTGCCAGATCAGTCATGGAAACCATCTGATTTACAGCATCCTGTTTCTGTTCATCACTTAAATTTTCGCTGTTAATAATTTCCAGAAGCGTTTCTTTATTTTTTGCACGGACCTGTTCTCTTGTTACCTTTGCCTCTGCAACTACTGCATTGGCCTCGCCGGATGTAAGTACTGCTTCCCCAGGTGTTCCATCTACGCTTCCCCCTTCTCCGTCCGGGCTCTCAATATCATCTGATGCACTGGCCAAATCTTCCTCTGAGATATCTAAAAGCTCCTTATTTGCAATCTCGTTATTTGCAGTTTCTGCCTTTTTCTCATCTCCAAATAACCTTCCAGAATAGTTCAGATACCCTGCTGCTGCAATCATTACCGCCAGGGCAGCGATAATAATCTGATTTTTTTTAAATATTCGTTTCACTTACCTTCCCTCCTACCTTTCACTATTCTAATCTTATGCGTGTCTATCCCAAATAATGCCTGCACAGCTTCAGTTATATTTTTTACTACAACTGGATCATCACCACCAGGTGCTATTACAACAACCCCTTCTACTCTGGGGCTTAATCTTTTACTTATATAAGGAGTCTGGCTTTTAGCCCCCTCATCACCGCCATATACCGCCACCTCTTTATAATTTGTGTTCTGTGTAGTTCTACTTCCGCCCTGGCTGTCACTTTCTGTAATACTCTCTTTCTTTTCTTCCGTGTCCTTCTCTACAACCTGTTCCGAGGAAGTTTTTAACGTAATCATTACCGCCACTTGTCCCGCCCCATCCATCTGGGACAAGGTTTTTTCAAGCCGGTTTTCAAGCTCCCTTGTATATGCTTCCTCCTGATATTCATTTTCTTCTGGCTCATCATTAGAAAATATTCTTTCTTCCCCCGTTGTCCCTCCTGACGGCAGTGCTATAATAAGGAGCAGTACTCCTACAAGAAGAAATATCAGAATCTGATCCTTTTTTATATTTTTATTTCTTACTTTTTCCAAGAATTCTTTTATAACGTTTTTGCTACCATTCAATCTGAATCTCCTCCACTCCGATATCCTCCTTCTCTGTCTCCATCTGAACTGCCTTCATTTCATCTATATATTCATACAGATCCATAACCTCTGCCTCTGTCCCAAACAGCCTTAGTACAGGCGTTATTATCATAAGAATCAAAACAAGACCCGTAAAAAACCGAACATATTTCTTATACGCCTTATTAGGAACTGCATGTAAAACAGCCGTCACCAAGACCAGATAGAACGCGATATTCTGTATCCACTCATAAAGATAATCAAACATATCTCCTCCTCATGTAACTTATACATTTCCTGTAGAAGCCGACACAACAACAATCGTAAGGAGAAATAAAAGCCCCGATGTAAATATAATGCGCATCAAAAGCCTGCATCCCTCTCCCACACTTTCTACACAGCCCACAATCCTTTTATCTGACACCGGCTGGATAAGTGCCGCCGCCAGCTTATACATAAGGACAATACATCCAATCTGTACAAGTGGGAACAGGCAGAGGGCAAAGCATATGACTGCCCCTGTCATACCAATTCCATTCTTTACCAGGACTGCCGTCCCAAATACAACCTCTGTCATTCCTCCTAGTACATCTCCAATACCCGGAATTGCTTCCGCTCCTCTTGTCACCACACTTCTTTTCACCGTATCAACTGCTGGACTTATGAGGCTCTGCATCACATTCAACCCGATAATGCAGGTAAGGAGTGTTTTAAGTGTCCAGGAAACTGCTGTCTCAATAAGCTCTGCAAATTTACTTAAATATTCCTCGGGTGACAAAAAGTCTAGTATTTTTATCATCATATAGACATGAACCAGGGGAAGCAGAAGTTTTACAATTAAAAGTTCCACCACAAGTATGAGGAATAACGCCAGATTATAAAATGCGGCGGCGGTTATGCTTCCCTTCGCAATTGTAACCGCTAAAAAATAAACAGGACAGAACACTTTCATAAAAGAGGTAAGACTCTCGATACCACCGGTTGTCCATTCAACAACAGACTTAAATGAATTTAGGCACAATGCAATCATTAAAAGGTACAGAACAAAAAAACTTACCTCTGAAATCTGACGGCTCTGAAAGATGCTTCCAAAGTTTGCAAATACCGCCGCCATTACCGCCAAAAATAGAATATGAACCAGATTCTGTCTGCAGCTTTTTATTGCATATGTTAACTGCTCTATTACAAGCCTTTTTAATAAATCTGAAGTAAACATAATATCTCCAGATAAAATTTCCATAATTGTTTCCTTAAATCCAACCCTCTGCTCTGGAAATAATTCTTTCAGCTCTTCATCTATTTCTTCGAAATCAAACTGTTCTAATATATCTTCCGTCATACCCGCCATATCCTGGCTGTAGTCCTCTGCCGCTCTGACTGTTGCCCGGGTCAAAAAAAGGCTGATCCCTAATAAAAAAATACCGGCAAATATTTTTATTTTCATGACAAAAATCCCTGAATCATTTCCAGCAGAGTTAGAAGAACCGGCATACAAAGTACCAGCACTGCAAGCTTCCCGAAAATCTCAATCTGAATGGCAACTGTCTGGTAACCTGCATCCTTACAGATTCCTGCAGAAAATTCTGCAATATAAGTAATGCCGAGCATTTTTATCAATGTCCCTATGTAGGCAGTCTCCAGATGAATATAGCTGCTTATGGTTTTTACAGCTTCAATAATCATCCCCATGTAATCAAGAACACAGAAAAATATAATCAGGCTTAACACCACACTGATATAAATTCCATATTCCTCCCGTCCCCTTTTAAACTGCACTGCAAGGAGGGCGCCTGCTGCTCCAATCATTCCAATCTGTATTATATTCATTCTGAAAGCACCTCTTTTCTATAGCGCAAACAGACGCTGTATGGATTCAAACAATTCATAAATATACGGAACAATCCAGAACAACACTAAAATCAGTCCGGCAAGGCTTGTCAAAAATGCTTGTTCTTCTCTCCCGCTGTGCTTAAGAACCTGGCTTAGTACTGACACCAGAATTCCCACCGCGGCAATTTTAAAAATTATATTTACATTCATGTATCCCTCTCCTTATAATAGCAGGATAACTATCAACATGCCGCTCATGACCCCCAGACAGTGGCACAATCTGATTCTGGTTCTCATTCCTTCACGTATCTCTTCTATGGAAGATGAAATTCCTGAAAGGTAAAGCTCCACTGCTTTTACCTGCATGTCTATATCCATAAGTCCAAGCCTGCCTCCAAGCTCCTCAAGCCTTTTAAGCTCTATCTGTGAAAGTGCCGACATCTTCAAATTCTCTCTAATTCCATCCTGCCATAAATCATAAAAGGTGCCTCCCTCCTTTTTTTCCATTTTTTCTCCCAATTCCAAAAGCCACGTTCTATAAGGTTCTCCTGCATATTTCCCGACATAGGTAAATATTTCGCCAAGAGGGCTTCTGGCATAGCGTATTTCACTCTGAATCTGATAAAAAAGATTTCTTACGTACTCCATCTGTCTACACCCTTCTCTAAGTTCTGATGCCCTCTTTATACCAAGCAATGTAGTCGCACCAATGACAAAAACACTTCCCGCTATCCTCAGCATATCTTTTTCTCTCCAGTGTTTTCGTGAAACAAACAGGCAGTTTTATGGTCATATATTCCGAATATCTCTCCTGTCCTTGTCTCATTTCCAAGAAGAATATACCGTTCAAATCTTTTTTCTTTGACCAGTCTGTCAAACGCCGGCTTCCTCTTAAGTTCTTCCAAAGACCTGCCATGTGCTGTAGCGACCATCTTACATCCACAGTGCATGGCATACTCAACAGCATGTACATCCTCCTCGGTACCTATCTCGTCTACTGCTATTACCTCTGGTCCCATTGAACGTATCAGCATAATCATTCCCTCAGCCTTTGGACAACAGTCCAGAATATCCGTCCGTATACCAAGCTCATTCTGTGCCACTCCCATATAGCAGCCGCCGATTTCAGAGCGCTCATCCACCACACCTACCGATTTTCCCTTTAAATATCTGTTTCCATCTGATATCTGACGAATCATATCACGCAGAAGGGTTGTCTTTCCGCACCTCGGCGGCGATATAACCAGGGTGTGACATAGCTCCTTCTGCCTTGTAATGTACGGAAATACCTTGTCCGCACATCCAATTACCTCATGAGACATACGCACATTAACAGAAGAAACATGTTTTACATTTTTTACCCTGCCTGCCTCAATAATTACCTGCCCTGCCACCCCTATCCTATGTCCTCCTTCCACTGTAATAAATCCCTGCTTCATCTCCTGTTCGTAGGCATATAAAGAATAATTGCTGATATAATCAACCATTTCCCTCAGCTCTTCCTTTGTAACAATATAAGGCTCACCCCGCGCCCGCTCCACAAAAACTTCCTTCCCATTATATACAAGAATTAGAGGCTTCTGTGTACGAAGTCTGATTTCCTGAAGGTGCACGAAATCAGGAACCTCCTTCCTAATGAGGAGGCGGATACTGCGGGGAAGTATGTTCAGGATTCTTTCACCTTGCATCTCATCACCACCTCTTTACGTATATATATGTCCATGCTCTCAAATTATTCCAATTAGGGGCTGTAAAAAGTCTCTACTTTTTGCGAAGTCATAGTCATCGACCACATTGACCTAACACCATACCTTGTAGATGATAAGTGCCTAAAAACGCTGAAAGCAGTCTAAAACAAAAGAACAGACATGATAGTCACCAATCGGTGTCATCATGTCTGTTCTTTATGGGACTTATAGTCTCTGAAACTAACGCCCGTATGTCATGGCAAGCAGCCTTATCTCTTCTTCAAACTCTCTGTTAAACTGTCCCTCCTTAAGCCTCCATTTCCAGTTTATCCCAAGGGTGGATGGTTTGTTTGTCCTTGCCCTGTCGTCAAGTCCCAGGTAGTCCTGCATTGGTATTATACACAAATCCGCCACACTCCCAAGTGCCAGGCAGATAATTTTTCTGGCAAGTCCTTTCGGATCCGTATGAAAATCCTGAAGATAAGTCCGCACCATACGCCGCTCCTTCGGCGTAATATTCTGAAACCAGGATACCAATGTCTCGTTATCATGAGTCCCTGTATAAACCACACAATTTTTTGGATAATTGTGTGGCAGATAATCACCGGCATTTCCCGTATCGCGTTCGTCAAAAGCAAACTCCACCACTCGCATATTAGGATAACCGCTGTCACGCACAAGCTGTTTCACGGATTCTGTCATATAGCCCAGGTCCTCTGCGATAATCCTTCTCTCTCCCAGATGATAAGAAACCGCCCGAAACAAATCCATGCCCGGTCCCTTCTCCCACCAGCCATTTGCTGCCGTCTTATCTCCATAAGGAATCGCATAATATTCA
The DNA here is from genome assembly GCA_910575605.1 of Lachnospiraceae bacterium. Taxonomy (GTDB): domain Bacteria; phylum Bacillota; class Clostridia; order Lachnospirales; family Lachnospiraceae; genus CAPEBR01. Next base: position 95,196 of record CAJTEW010000006.1, on the reverse strand, counting down.
TCAAAGCCCCGAAAATGGTCAATTCGAAGCACATCGTACATGGTAAAGCAATGAGCAGTCCTCTTTATCCACCAGTCAAAACCGGAATTCTTATGCACCTCCCAGTTGTAAAGAGGATTACCCCAGAGCTGCCCTGTCTGTGAAAATGCATCCGGCGGACACCCGGACACCTGCACCGGACGATTATCTTTGTCAAGTTTAAAGAGCCAGGGGCATGCCCACGCGTCCGCACTGTCCATTGCCACATAAATAGGGATATCTCCGATAATGTCAATTCCCTTTTCGTTCGCATAAGCCTTAAGCTTTCCCCACTGTTCATAAAATTTATACTGCATATATTTTTGGAATTCAATGTCAAAATACAGCTCTTCCCTGTAATAATCCAGCGCATATTGATAACGCAGGCGGATATCCTCTGCCCACTCACTCCACGGCTTCCCCTCAAACCGCCCCTTTACCGCCATAAAAAGCGCATAGTCTGAAAGCCAGTAATCCTGCTCTCTCTCAAATACTCTAAACTTTGGATTTTCCGCAATTTTGCTTCTCTCATAGGCCTTCCTTAAGATCTTAAATCTATTAAAATATAACTTTTCATAATCAATTTCTGTCTCTTTGTCTCCAAAATCGGCGGCATCACATTCCTCCTCCGTAAGAACTCCTTCCTCAATCAAATCCTCCAGACTGATAAAGTATGGATTACCTGCAAATGTAGAAAAAGACTGATATGGAGAATCTCCATAACTGGTGGGCCCAAGAGGAAGAATCTGCCAGGAGCTCTGCCCTGCACGTACAAGGCTGTCCACAAACTCGTAGGCATTCCTCCCAAAGTCTCCTATTCCATATTTACCCGGCAGACTGCTTACCGGAAGCAGGATGCCGCATCTTCTTACTTTAGACATGATTATCCTCCTTATATGAAAGGCGGAACATATAAAATGCCCGCCCTTAGTTTTATGAATCCCATTTTATTTTTTTATCTTTATAGTAGTATTCCCTGTCATGCTCACTCACCTGACGCAATACTCTGCATGGATTACCCACCGCTACCACATTCGATGGAATATCCTTTGTAACAACACTTCCTGCACCAATAACTACATTGTCTCCAATCGTAATTCCAGGTAAAACTACAGCATTCGCCCCAATCCAACAGTTTTTTCCGATATGCACCGGCATATTATACTGCAGCCCCTTTTCCCGAAGTTCAGGGCAGATAGGATGCCCTGCTGTAGCAATCGTTACATTAGGACCAAACATTGTAAAATCTCCCACGTAAATATGTGTGTCATCCACAAGGGTAAGATTAAAATTTGCATAAACATTTTTCCCAAAATGTACATGATATCCACCAAAGTTTGAGTGAAGAGGAGGTTCAACATAGCACCCTTCTCCGATTTCGGCAAACATTTCCTTTAAGAGCTGTCCCCTTTTTTCCATCTCTGTAGGGCGTGTTATATTAAAGTCATATAGCTTATTAATATAACCAAGCTGCTCCTCCATAAGCTCCTCATCATTTGGAAAATAAATTTCCCCGCTGTGCATCTTTTCTTTTATATCTGATAAGCTCATTTTACTCTGCCACGTCCTTCATACTAAATGAAAACCTTCCCATCTTATCCTTACCAAGGCAAACAACCTTTACCTTATCCCCAAGAGTCAGTACATCCTCTACATGATTCACTCTTTCCTTAGAAATTTTAGAAATGTGTACCATACCTTCCTTGCCCGGTGCGAATTCAACAAATGCACCGAACTCCTTAATGCTGATAACTTTTCCTTCCAGAACCTGTCCTGCCTCAAAGTCTGTCACAATAATATAAATCAGCTTCTGGGCCTCCTCCATGCTCCTGCTCTCCGTGCCGCAGATGGAAACAGAACCATCGTCCGTAATGTCAATCTTTACGCCTGTCTGCTCAATAATGGCATTGATAGTCTTTCCACGTTGTCCCACAACATCGCCAATCTTCTGCGGATCAATCTGCATCTGAATAATCTTCGGTGCATATGGGCCTACCTCTGACCTCGGTTCGGCGATGGCTTTACTCATAACCTCGTCGATAATATAAGTCCTTGCCTTCTTTGTAGCTGCAATAGCCTCCTCAATAATCGGCCTTGTCAGTCCGTGAATCTTAATATCCATCTGAATCGCAGTAATACCTTTGTGGGTTCCTGCCACCTTAAAGTCCATATCACCAAAGAAATCCTCGAGTCCCTGAATGTCGGTAAGCACAAGATAATCATCGTCTGTTTCCCCTGTCACAAGTCCCGCAGAAATACCTGCAACTGCCGACTTAATCGGAACACCCGCTGTCATAAGTGACATAGAGGATGCGCATACACTTGCCTGTGAAGTGGAACCGTTGGACTCAAAGGTCTCAGACACTGTACGGATTGCATATGGAAATTCTGTCTCGCTTGGAAGCACTGGCACAAGCGCACGTTCTGCAAGTGCTCCATGCCCGATTTCACGGCGCCCTGGTCCTCTTGAAGGCCTTGTCTCGCCAACCGAATAGGACGGAAAGTTATAGTGATGCATATATCTCTTGGATGTTTCTGCCTCATCAAGCCCGTCAAGCCTCTGTGCCTCAGCAAGAGGCGCAAGAGTAGTAATGGTACAGATCTGAGTCTGTCCCCTTGTAAACATTGCAGAGCCATGAACTCTTGGAATTAGATCAATTTCTGCTGCAAGCGGACGTATTTGATCAATCGCCCTTCCGTCAGGACGTTTTTGATCCTTTAAGATCATCTTACGCACCGTCTTCTTCTGATACTGATAAACGGCCTCGCCAAGTACAGAAAGCCACTCCTCCTTCTCGGCAAATGCTTCCTCAAGCCTCTCTGTGATCTGTCTGATATTCTCTTCTCTTATCTGCTTTTCATCTGTAAATACAGCTTCTTCCATCGCCTCTGGCGGAACTATCTCCTTGATAGCTGCAAACAGCTCCTCCGGAACAGCGCAGCTCTCATATACATGCTTCGGCTTTCCACATTCAGCCACAATCGTATCAATAAATGCAATAACCTTCTGGTTCAGCTCATGGGCTGCAAAAATCGCTTCAATCATTCTCTGCTCCGGCACTTCATTGGCGCCTGCCTCAATCATGATTACCTTTTCTCTTGTAGATGCTACTGTAAGAGAAAGGTCTGACACCTCCTTTTGAACTGCTGTCGGGTTAAATACAAACTCTCCTTCCACCAGACCTACCTGAGTTGTGGAAATCGGTCCGTCAAAAGGAATATCGGAAATTGTTGTTGCAATAGCTGCTCCAAGCATAGCCGTAAGCTCTGGAGAACAATCCTGATCAACAGATAGCACCAGATTCTCAAGCGTTACATCATTGCGATAATCCTTCGGAAACAATGGTCTCATAGGACGGTCAATGACACGGTCTGTCAAAACCGCATTTTCTGATGCCTTTCCTTCTCTTTTATTAAAGCCTCCTGGGATCTTTCCCACAGAATAAAGTCTCTCATTATACTCTACGCTTAGTGGGAAGAAATCAATCCCTTCCCTCGGCTTTTCTGATGCTGTAGCCGTACACAGTACCGTTGTATCTCCATAATGCATCAGTACCGCGCCATTTGCCTGCTTTGCAACTCTGTCCACATCTACGCGAAGAGTCCTTCCGGCTAATTCCATTTCAAACTTCTTATACATCATTCTCTCCTTTTCCTGTTGCATACTTGTGACTGGAGGGACAGAAACTTTCCGAAACTACTGAAATATATACTTTCAAAAGATACTTCATCCCAAATATACATTTCAGTGGTCTCGGCTAAAATCTCTCTGCCCACAATCTTTAATATTATAACACACCTGCCTTAAATATACCACATAAATTTCTATAATCTTTGAAGGGAGGACAGGAGCAGTTCCTTCCCTCCCTTTTTATTAAGCTACGCCAACTTTCTTTTCTACTGCCAGTAAACGTTCTTCCAGATTATCAATTGACTTTAACAATGCACTCGCTGTCTCCGCCTCCATATGTGCAATGCGGTAAGTATTCTCGTATACGTCTATACGCTTCAAAATCTCTTTAAACCGCCACTCATTTTTCTGATCATATCTTTCCATTTCATCCAGCATGGAACTCTCAGAATTTAAAATTCTTCTGTCTACTTCCCTCAATATGCGGGCAGTGGATTTCCCGATCCGTTTATTCATTTCCTTGTTCAAACGGAATTCCATATTGCTCATATGCCTGATATGTCTTGCTTCTGATTCTTCAAACCGTTTATCCATCTTACAAATCATTCGGCCTTCTGATTCCTTAACCTGACGGCTCATCTCTTCTTTCATTCGGCCTTCTGATTCCTTTATCTGACGGCCCATCTCTTCCTTCATTCGGCTTTCTGATTCTACTATCTGACGGCCCATCTCTTCCTTCATTCGGCCTTCTGATTCTACTATCTGGCAGCCCACCCCCTCCTTCATACGCTTCTCGCATTCTGCTATCTGATGGCCTGTTTCCTCCTTCATTCTGTTCTCGGATTCGTAGAATCTTTTGTCCAGCAATTTTGCTATTGCCTGTAAATCTTTTTGTTCTAACATTTTATGCTTCCTTTCTTACTGCCTCTTTATCTGGTTTCTAAAATGTCATAAACTATAAATACCCCTGCCATTATTATACATCCCTTCCATATTCTCTGTCACTACCTTTGCAGCCGAAAACATTACCAAAATTTCACCTAAAACATGCAATTTCTATTTCAGCTCCTTTCCGCGAAAATGTTCAAATTATACAAAAAAAGTGCCTTCGCCCTCTTTCCTGGGCAAAGACACTTTAGCATCACTATTTACGAAGTCCTAATCTTTCAATCAGTGTACGGTATCTTTCAATATCTGTCTTCTTAAGATATGCCAGAAGTCCTCTTCTCTGTCCTACCATCTTAAGAAGTCCTCTTCTTGAATGATGATCCTTCGGATTCGCTTTAAAATGCTCTGTCAGATCATTGATTCTTGCTGTAAGAATCGCAATCTGTACCTCTGGTGAACCTGTGTCACCTTCTGTTCTTCCATAGTCTGCAATAATCTGTTCTTTTCTTTCTTTTGAAATCATTCTTGATTTCCTCCTTTAAACTCTTAGTACCGCCTAATATTAAGTAAAGGCTGGAGTATCCTGTTACCGAACACCGGCTGTTTCCGATTAAAAAGTATAACATATATTTTATGTAAAGTAAAGAGCTTCCTTAATCTCATCTTCTAATTACTCTTCCTCATCCTCTTCCGAAGAAGCATTATCAGGATTCAGAATTGCGAATGCAATATTGGTTGCATGGTCTGCCACACGCTCAAGCCCTGAAATAGTATCTGAAAACAACATTCCGGCTTCCGGTGTACATTTATTCTTTGTAAGCCTCTTTACATGTGCCCGCTGCAGCTTTCTCTCTCTTTCGTCAATATCATCCTCCAGTGTAAGAATGTCCTGCATATGCCTTGGGTTCCGGTTCATAAACATATCCAGTGAATATTCCAGAATCTGTACAACCTCCTCTGTCATATCCTGAAGCTGCTTTTTTGCCTTCTCGCTGAATTCAATTCCCCGCTCAATGCGGTCCTTTGCGGAATCAGCAAAGTTTTCCGCATGGTCGCCGATACGCTCAATATCATTTACTACATGAAATAATGCTCCTATCAGCCTGGCATCTGCAAACGGAAGCTCAATTTCATTTACCTTTACAAGGTAATCTGTAATTTTACGGTTAAGGAAATCAATATACTCTTCCCTTTTATATACCTCTTCAATTTCCTCTTCATTTAAATCACATAGAGTATGCATAGAGATTTTCAAATTTTCAATAGCGGCTCTTCCCATATGCGCAATCTCATGAACACCGTTGGAAAACGCAGTTGTAGGTGCCATAATATTACCTTTACCAATATATCGCAGCTCATATTCGTCCTCTACCTCATCCGTGCCTGGTACAATCTTATAAGTAGCCTTCACAATCCATCCCATAAACGGGAACAGTATGGCAACCTCAAACACCTTCATAAGTGTATGGACGTTTGCAACTGCACGTGCCATATTTCCTCCCGAAATATAAACAAGTGCATCTGTAATAGGCCCCTGTGCCAGAAGCAGTATAATGAACATAATGACAGAACCTACAACATTAAACAGTAAATGAATCAGTGCCGCACGTTTTGCATCCTTTTTACCACTTAAGCTGGCCGCCAGGGCAGATACACAGGAGCCTATATTACATCCCAGTATCATAAACGGACATATAGTAAATTCCAGAAGTCCCTGGGAAACCATCAGAAGGATAATACCCACGGTAGCGGAAGAGCTCTGAAGCACTGCTGTAATAACAAACCCTACCAGAATTGCTGAAAACGGACTTTCAAGAGAGCCTAAAAATTCCAGAATCTTTGGCGATTCTTTTACAGCTTCCATACTCTCTCCCATAATCCGAAGCCCCATAAAAAGGATACCAAAGCCAAGAATTACCTCACCGATTTTTTTCACGTTCTGCTTTTTGCAGAACATGACCATCACAACACCAATAATAACAACAAGAGGAGCAATATCTGACAAGTTAAAAGCAATCAGCTGTCCGGTAACTGTTGTACCGATATTGGCTCCAAGAATAACTCCTGTCGCCTGCATAAGCGTCATAAGTCCTGAATTTACAAAACTCACTACCATGACCGTAGTTGCATTAGAAGACTGGATGATTGCAGTAAATACAATCCCCACTATCATTCCGATAAAGCGGTTCTGCGTAAAAAACTCCAGAATCCCCCTCATCTTGGCACCTGCTGCTTTTTCCAGCCCTTCACTCATAAGCTTCATACCAAAAAGGAAGAATCCCAATCCTCCAAATAGTGTAAAAACTTCTGTAATACTCATTGTGCTCTCCTTTTATTTCTTTATCTCAAAGTATCTCTTCCCGTATTTAATATCACGGTTTACATAAGCTTTCAGTTCCTCTTTTCCTGAAAATTTCTGTTCCGGCCGTACATATTCTATTAATTCAACCATAACCTCTTTTCCGTAAGCATTTCCTTCATAGCCGAATAAAAAGCTCTCTATCCATACCTTATCCTCGTCTGATACTGTAGGCTTCACTCCGATATTTGCAATTCCATTATATCCTCTGCCGTCAACATATACCCGGCACAGGTAAACCCCCTTCGGAGGTACGATTTTTTCCTGAGGCCACAAAACATTAAAAGTAGGAAAGCCAAGGGTCCGCCCTAATTGCCTCCCATGCTCCACAATCCCAGCTATCCCGAAATTGTAGCCCAGCATGTTTGCCGCATCGTCAGCTTTTCCCTCTCTAAGAACCTCTTTTATATATGTGCTGCTGATGATACGGTCACGATAACATTTCTTTTCGATAACAATCAATTCATACCTGTACTGTTTCTTATAACCGGCAAGCATATGGACATCTCCGCGTTTCCCATATCCAAACTGAAAGTCTGTTCCCACTACGACAAAATCTGCATGGAACACACCTTTTATAATATCTCTGATAAACACCTCCGCCGAAAGCTCACTGAACTCCTTCGTAAATGGACAATCTACCAGATATTCTACTTCATTCTCCAGATGGAGCTTACGCTCCTCCTTTGTCATTAGTACATTACTCTGGCCCATGTCAAACGCACAGACAACACTTTCCACATCTTCCTTTTCGCTCAGCTCCTTTACTGTTCTGATAAGCTTCCTGTGTCCAAGATGAAGTCCGTCAAATTTTCCAAAGGTTACTGCTGTTTTTCCCTCATATACATAGTGATTCAAGCCTTTTATATACTGCATCTCTTACCTCTCTCCGGAATAAAACATCTTTACAATTACAAGCCTCTCCTGCCCGCCCTCGTATCTATATATTCCGACAAACTCTCCTTTCCGGTCATAAACCCTAAATTCTTCAAGGTCCTCCGGGCTCTGTTCCCATGACACACATTCCTTCGGAAGTGGATTTCCATTATAGATAAGCTTCTCCCATCCTTCCATTACGCTCAGCGCTTTGTACTCAGAAAACATCCCATCAACTGGGTATATAATTTCTGCTGTATTTCCATCCGCTATCTTTTTTTCGATATCCCAAAGCGTAACACTTTCCTTTATTTCAAAGATTCCTGACCTTGTGCGGATAAGACTTTCCATACATCCCCCGCAGCCAAGCTTCTCCCCAATATCATGGCATAATGTGCGAATGTACATTCCTTTAGAGCAGTGCACCTTCATATGCACTCTTGGAAGCTTTATCTTATCTATTCTGATATCGTAGATCTCTACCGTTCTTGCTTTGCGCTCTACTGTTTTCCCCTCTCTTGCGAGGTCGCAAAGCTTTTTCCCATTTACCTTAAGAGCTGAATACATAGGCGGTATCTGCTCGTATTTCCCCTTAAAGCTGCCAATCACACTTCTTACAGAGTCTTCAGCCAACTCTCCTGTTTCTTCTTCCCTAATTACTTTTCCAAAAACGTCCTGTGTATCTGTTCTGACTCCCAGAAGAAGAACTGCCTCGTAGCATTTGTCCCTGTCCGTCAGCATATCACAGAGCTTTGTCGCCCTGCCAAAGCATACAGGAAGAACCCCTTCTGCCTCTGGGTCAAGCGTTCCTGTATGTCCAATCTTTTTTTGCCCGGTAATCCTGCGAAGCTTTGCTACTACATCATGGGAAGTAAATCCTCTTTCCTTATATACATTAATAATTCCATGTATCATATAACACCCTTAAGCTGACTCTCAATCTGGGCTGACAGCCGGTTAATTATATTATAAAAGCTTCCTGTCATAGTAAGGCCTGCTGCCCGTTTATGCCCTCCTCCGCCATAGCGTCCGGCAATCGCACTCACATCCACTGTATCGTCTGACCTTAAGCTTATTTTATAAACCTCTGTCTCAAGCTCATACATAAAGACAGCCACTTTTACTCCTTTTGTATTGCGCAGATGATTTACAATCCCATCTAGCTCCTTTGGGGTTACTCCATAAAAGTCCATGGTTGTTTTTCGGATATAAGATACAATACAAGTTCCATGAAGAAACAGAATGCTTTCCATTAATGCTCTTCCCAGAATCTGGTTCTGGGCATATGTCTTTACATAAAAGGTTTCCCGAATCATTTTCGGTCCATCAATCCCCTTCCCCAAAAGCTCTGCTGCCGCCGTAAATGTAGACGGTCCTGCGTTAGGATACTGAAACACTCCCGTGTCATGCACGATTCCAAGATATAATGCTTCTGCAGCGGATTTACTGATTTTTTCCTTATCCGCCAGATTATATATAAGCTCTGATGTAGAACTTGCCTCTGGAATCACATAATTTTCTTTCGCAAAGTTCCCATTGCTGATATGATGATCTATGCAGACTGTATTGGCTGCTCTCCTAAAAAGCGGAGCTGAGAATCCCAGTCTGTCCTCATCCCCACAGTCAAGGCAGATAAACAGATCATATATCTTATCCTCCAAAATCTCATGGTGTATTGCCTCTGTTCCTTTTAGGAACTTAAAAGGCTCCGGGATCTCCTCTAAATATAAGACAACCTCTTTTTCCCTATAATTGTCTCTGATATACTGGTACAGCCCTATGCAGGAACCAACACAGTCCCCGTCCGGCCTCACATGTCCTCCGATTGCTATGGAAGCAGCATGTTCCAACATTTCATTAAGCATCCTCTTCCCCCTCTGTTTTTAAATCTTTCGTCACCTCATCAATTTTCTTCGACATGTTCACACCATACTCAATAGACTGGTCAAGCACAAACCTGATTTCCGGCGTATTTCTCATGTTAAGAGTTCTTGCCAGCTCACGGCGGATAAACCCTTCCGCGCTCTGAAGTCCCTTAATGGTGTCCTCCTGTTCCTTTTCATTGCCAAAAACACTAATATAAGCCTTACTGGTTTTCATATCCGGTGCAACCTCTACCGCTACAACAGATGTCCACGGTGCAACCCGCGGGTCCTTAATTCCACTCCGTAAAATGTTACTAAGCTCCCGCTGCACCTGAGTATTGATTCTTGTATTCTTAATACTTCTTTTTTTCAATTCTTTTTCCTTTCTTGAATCAAAACATGCAGGAAATTATCTTGGGATTTCAACCATCTTAAATGCTTCTACCAGATCTCCCTCTTTGATATCGTTAAAGTTTGCAAATACAAACCCACACTCATATCCTGCTCTTACTTCTTTTACATCATCCTTGAAACGCCTAAGTGATGCAAGAGGTCCTTCGAAAATCACAATGCCGTCCCTAGTCAGACGTACAGAGCAGTCTCTTTCAAATATACCGTCTTGAACATAAGAACCGGCAATTGTTCCAACGCCCGACGCCTTAAAGGTTTGACGTACCTCTGCATGGCCAAGTACCTTCTCTTCAAAGACCGGATCAAGCATACCCTTCATGGCCGCCTCTACATCCTCAATTGCATTATAAATGACACAGTACAAACGTACATCTACGCCTTCCCTCTCTGCCGTTTCCTTGGCTGTAGCATCAGGACGTACATTAAATCCGATAATAATCGCATTAGACGCAGATGCAAGACTGACATCAGATTCATTAATCGCTCCGACGCCGCCGTGAATAATCTTTACGACAACCTCATCATTAGACAGCTTAAGAAGGCTCTGCTTAATCGCCTCTACGGAACCTTGCACATCTGCCTTGACTACAATACCAAGCTCTTTAAGGTTTCCTTCCTGAATCTGGGTAAACAGATCATCTAATGACAGTTTGGATTTTGTATCATCCAGAAGCTTCACCTTGCTCTGTGCAATAAAAGTCTCTGCAAAGCTTCTTGCCTCTTTGTCATTTGCACATCCTACAAACACCTCTCCGGCATTGGGTACATCATTTAGTCCAAGTATCTCTACCGGCATGGAAGGACCTGCTTCCTTTACACGTCTTCCCTTGTCATCCATCATAGCTCTTACCTTGCCATAAGCAGAGCCGGCTGCAATTGAGTCACCTACACGTAAGGTTCCCTTCTGCACAAGTACAGTAGCAACAGAGCCTCGTCCCTTATCAAGCTCTGCTTCCAGCACAAGGCCTCTTGCACGTCGGTTCGGGTTTGCCTTAAGCTCCATAACCTCTGCTGTAAGGAGAATCATTTCCATAAGCTCTTCAAGGCCTTCTCCTGTCTTTGCAGATACAGGAACAAATACTGTGCTCCCGCCCCAGTCCTCTGCAATCAGCTCATATTCTGTAAGCTCCTGTTTTACTCTTTCTACATTTGCACTTGGCTTATCAATTTTATTGACAGCCACTACAATCTCAATTCCTGCTGCTTTTGCGTGATTAATAGCCTCAACTGTCTGGGGCATCACACCGTCGTCTGCTGCAACAACAAGAATTGCAATATCTGTGGAGCTTGCGCCGCGCATACGCATTGCAGTAAATGCTTCATGTCCCGGAGTATCAAGGAATGTAATCCTTTCCCCGTTAATTTCAACAACAGAAGCACCGATATGCTGAGTAATTCCGCCGGCCTCCCTGCCGATTACATTTGTATTGCGGATTGCATCAAGAAGTGAAGTCTTACCGTGGTCAACATGCCCCATAACACAGACAACCGGCGGTCTCTTCTTCATCTTACTTACATCTTCTTCATCCTCTTTTAAAAGCTCCTCAATAACATCTACAACCTCTTCCTTCTCACAGAGGATTTCAAATTCCAGTGCAATTTCCTCAGCTGTCTCATAATCAATCTCCTGATTGATCGTAACAATTTTCCCCTGCATAAAAAGCTTCTTTACAATAACAGAAGGTACTACCTTCATCTTATCTGCCAGTTCCTGTATTGTAAGAACCTCTGGAATAATGATGGACTTAATCTGCTCTTCCTGCTTCTGCTCCTTCGGCTGCGGCTTCTGAAGCTGCTGCTTTGGTTCATTTTTACCTCTTTTACCTTTGTTCATTCCTTCGTCATCACGGCGGAAATCCTTCTTCTTATGGTCATCCTTTCCTTTACCTTTGCTGCGCTGGGGCTTCTGGCCCTCTACAATCGGTGCCGGAATAGAAGGCCGTCTGTCTCTGTCGTCCCTTCTGTCACCTGGTCTTCCTGTACGGCCCTGATTTCTGTCATTTAATGTTCTGTCATTCTGGCCTCTGCCTCCGTCTCTTCTGTCACTGCGGAATCTGTCCTGACGGCCTCCCTGGTCACGGTCTCTTCTGTCGCCCTGCATACGGCTTCCGTCTCTATTGTCTCTCCTGTCGCCCTGCATGCGGCTTCCGTCTCTATTATCTCTTCTGTCACCCTGACGGCCTCCCTGGTCTCGGTCTCTTCTGTCACCGCGCTCATTTCTATCGCTTCTTTCTATCTGCCCGCGGCCTCCGTCTCTTCTATCACTGCGGAATCTATCCTGACGGCCTCCCTGATCTCGGTCTCTTCTATCACCGCGCTCATTTCTATCGCTTCTTTCTGCCTGCCCGCGGCCTCCGTCTCTTCTATCACTGCGGAATCTATCCTGACGGCCTCCCTGGTCTCGATCTCTTCTGTCGTTTCTATCGCCTCGTTCATTCTGTATCTGTTTTGTCTCACGCACAGGCTGTGCTGATAATTTTTCCACCGGCTGCCCGGCCTTGGCACTGTCTGTCTTTTCCGGCTGTACTTTCTCCACCTGTACTGTTTCCGGCTTTGGATGCTCCGGACGAACCAGTTCCGCCTTTGGACGCTCCGGCTGTACCTTTTCTGTCTGCACCTTTACATTTTGAAGCTGATCTGCCGCCTGTCTGTCTGTTACCGACTTCTCTGCCTGTAATTTCTCTGTCACATGCTTCTCCGGCTTGAGCTTCTCTGCCTGCGGCCGCAATTCTAGAGCTTTCGTCCCCTGGGGCTTTGCTCCCTGGGGTCTTGCTGCTTTAGACGGTCTTCCATTATTTACCTGCATAGGCTTTCCCATCTGCTGCACCGGCTTTGTCCCGGTTCTTCTCCCCTGCCCCGGCTTACCGCCGTTCTGAGTATTCTGGGGCCTGAACACATGTACAATATTCTTTTTCTTCGGCGGCTCTGCCTTCGCCCCGCCTTCCGGCTTCTCCTTCTTTTTTCCAAATGCCTTTCTTACAAGCTCCGCCTCCGCTTCCTCTACAGAACTCATATGGCTTTTCACTTCTATATTTTTCCCGGCGAAAAATTCAACCAGTTCCTTACTTGATTTATCTACTTCTTTTGCTAACTCATATATTTTGATTTTTGACATCTACACTGCCTCCTCTATGCAATTGTATTACTCTTTCGTTTCCATATTCTTCTTAATGCTTCCTGAAAATCCTTCGTCAAGTATTGCAAGAGACGCCCGGAATTCTTTTCCCATAGCGTGCCCTAAGCCTTCCTTGTTCTGATAAAAATAAAGAGGTACATCATAAAAATCACACATGTTTTTAAACTTTTTTCTCGTATTATCCGATGCATCTTCTGCCACAATTACAAGCCTTGCTTTTCCTGACTTAATCTCCCTTTCTGTACAAAACTCACCGCTTACAGTTTTTCCCGCTTTCGTTGCCAAACCGATAAGTCCCATTATCTTATCCTGTTTCAAAGCTTTTCCATCTCCTCCTTTAGTGCTTCATACACTTCCATTGGAATCGCCTGCTTAAATGAACGCTCCAGGCCTTTATTTTTTACTGCTTTCTTAAGGCACTCTGGGTCAGGACAGATATAAGCACCACGTCCGTTTTTCTTTCCTGTAGCATCCAAGAGAAATTCTTCTTCATTCGTCCGTATAACGCGTATCATCTCTTTTTTGCTTTTCATTTCCTGACAGCCTACGCACTGCCGCATAGGCACTTTTCTATTTCCACTCAACGAATCACCTATTCCTCCACTTCCTCAAACTCAAACTGAATGTCTTCTCCGCTGTCTCCATACCCGCTTTCATATTCTCCGGCATACGTATCCTGCTCGTATTCTTCCTGCCCATATTCATCATAAGCCTCCTCGTATCCGTCCTCGTACATCTCCTGCTCATATACACCTTCACTGAGCTCCATATAGTTTTCTGGAAGCTCCCCGGACTCAATAGCCTGTGTCTCACTTTTAATATCAATCTTATATCCCGTAAGTCTTGCCGCAAGTCTTGCATTTTGTCCTTCCTTGCCAATTGCAAGGGACAGCTGGTAATCCGGCACAATTACGCTTGCCGCCTTCTCGTCCGGATCCGCCATAACTGAAATGACCTTTGCCGGGCTTAATGCATTCTCTATAAGAATAGCCGGATTATCGCTCCAGTTAATAATGTCTATCTTCTCTCCCCTCAGCTCATTCACAATTGCATTTACCCTTGCACCGTTCATGCCCACGCAGGCACCTACCGGGTCTACATCCGGGTCATTGGACCACACTGCAATTTTCGTCCTGCTGCCTGCTTCTCTTGCGATGCTTTTTATCTCAACAACACCGTCTCTTACCTCCGTTACCTCTGATTCAAACAGCCTCTTTACAAGCTCCGGATGGGTTCTAGATACAAGAATCTTCGGTCCCTTGGTCGTGTTTTTCACTTCTACTACATACAGCTTGATGCGCTCTGTAGGCTTAAACACCTCACCCTTTACCTGCTCGTTCTCCGTCAGCATAGCGTCTGCCTTGCCAAGATTTATACTCACATTTCTTCCCACATAACGCTGTACAATACCTGTGACAATATCCTTTTCTTTCTCAAAATACTGGTCATATACAACCTTCCGCTCCTCCTCGCGGATTTTCTGTAGAATAAGATTCTTCGCATTCTGCGTTGCAATACGCCCGAAGGATTTCGATTCAATCGGTATCTGCACAATGTCTCCAAGGTCATATTTCCCATCCATATTCCTTGCGTCCTCAAGGCTAATCTGCTCAATTGGATCCTCAACATCCTCAACAACTTCCTTCTCTGCATAAAGCTTATAGTCGCAGGTCTGTCTATCCATGATTACCCTGACATTATCTGCCTTTCCGAAATGGTTCTTGCAGGCATTTAACAGGGAATTCTCAATAGCGTCAAGAAGAGTCTCCTTACTGATGTCCTTCTCCTTTTCTAATATGTTCAACGCTTCTAATAATTCTGTGTTCATTTCTTTCTTCCTCCTATCTTAAAAATCGAACGCAAGGCGGATAAGCGCTATATCGCCTCTTTCAAATGTTTTCAGGGTTCCATCGTCTGGTTCAATCGTCACCGTCTTATCATCATAATCTTTTAGTATTCCGATGAACTCTTTGCTCTTATCTATCATACGGTAGGTTCTTATCTCAACCTCCCTGCCAAGACTTCGTTTAAAATCCTTCTCCTTCTTAAGCGGCCTGCCAAGCCCCGGGGAACTTATCTCCATAACATAGGAATCCTCAATATAATCCTTTTCATCCAGAATATTCGACAGCCTCCTGCTCACCATCTCACAGTCATTTACTGTAATGCCGCCCGGTTTATCAATGTATGCACGCAGATACCATGTGCTCCCCTCTTTTACGTACTCCACATCCACCAGCTCAAAATCATATTCCGCTACAATGGGAAGTAGAATCTCTTCTGTCTTTTGCTCGTAAATTTCTCTTTTTGCCAATCTAAAACTTCCTTTCCTGACATTTTCATTCCAACAAAGAAGAGTGAACTTTCGTTCACTCTTCTGCCAGACCCTTATGTAACTGTAAAATAGTATAGCACTGTTTATGGGGAAAAGCAAGGATTTTTCGAATTAATTATATCCGTAATGTATTTCAGGTTTCTTTCTCTTCCTTGCTACCAGCCTCTCACCTTCGCTCCAGTGCCGTCCCTTTTTCCTCCTTTAAGTTTACCAAGGTTCGCTTCCTTCTCTCCGAAAGCTGCCCTATACTCTGTCCCTTCTTCAAACAGATATACCTTCTCAAGCTCATCCTTTTTCTTAAGCCTGATTCCTCTGACACCCACGGCCCCTTTTTTCTTCCTCGGCACCTCTTCTGCTGGAAATTTAAGGAAAAATCCTTCTTTTGTCTGCAGGACTACCTGATGGTTATCATTTAGCACCTGAACGCTCACCACCTCATCTTCATCCTGAAGTTTCGTCGCCGCAATGGTTCGTTTTGCCACCTGGAATTCTTCTCCCTCTACCCTCTTAATCATTCCCTGCTTTGTGGCAAACAGAAATCCTGCATAACGCGTCTGCTCGGAATCGCAGATGTATACAATATCTTCCTGTGTACTGTCATAATTACTTACATTGTCAATAGGAAGGCCCTTATCCCTGAATTTTCCAAACGGAAGGTCCGGTACTTTAATCTGGTGCATTTTTCCCGTATTTGTAAACACACAGAGCTTCCCCGTATTCATGCAGGTTATAATGTATTCATTTTCCGCGTCCGCAGCCTCCTTATTACGCTCATAGGCGGCTGTGTCAACCGTCTTTGCGTAGCCAAAGCGATTCATAAGGAACACAATCTCCTGTTCCTCAATTTTCTTTTCCTCATATACCGCTTCCTCGGCATTCTCAATTAAGGTACGACGCTTTCTTCCATATTCTTTTTTCAGCTTGTCCAAATCCGCCATAATCACGTCTGCCATAGAGCTGTAATTATTTAAAATATCCTCGTATTTGGAGATATTCTTTAAGGTTTCCTCATGCTCCTTCATAAGGGCTTCTATTTCAAGGCCGATCAGCTTATAAAGCCGCATCTCCAGAATAGCCGATGCCTGGCGCTCTGTAAAGCGCAGCATTGCCGCCATCTTCTTTGAAATACTAGATTTAAACTTAATATTCTCTGTCACGCCTTTTGTGAGACATTCCCTGGCATCCTTCACAGACTGGCTTCCCCTTAAGATTTCAATTATCAGATCAATGACATCACAGGCCTTAATAAGCCCTTCTTGAATCTCCTTTTTGTCAAGCTCCTTTGCAAGAAGTGTTTTATACTTTCTTGTAGCCAGCTCAAACTGAAAATCCACATGATGCTCAATAATTCTTTTAAGCCCCATCGTCTCGGGCCTTCCTCCGGCTACCGCCAGCATATTGACGCCAAAGGTATCCTCTAAACGGGTCTTTTTATAAAGCATGTTTTTAAGGTTCTCTATATCCGCGCCCTTCTTAAGCTCAATAACAATGCGGATGCCCTCCTTGGAGGACTGGTTGGAAATATCCACAATATCTGATGTCTTTTTAGATTCCACTAATGTACATACATCATTTAAAAACTTTCCGATTCCGGCACCGATCATAGTATAAGGAATCTCTGAAACAACAAGACGGCTCTTTCCGCCCTTCATTTCCTCTACCTCCACCTTTCCGCGGAGCTTAATCTTCCCTGTGCCTGTCTCGTATATGTTAAGAAGATCATCTTTATTAACCACAATTCCCCCTGTAGGGAAATCCGGGCCCTTCACATATTTCATCAGCTGCTTTGTGCTGATGTCGTCATTTTTCATATAAGCCTTGACTGCGTCAATGACCTCCCCCAGATTATGGGTTGGAATAGAGGTTGCCATACCTACCGCAATGCCTTCTGCACCGTTTACAAGAAGGTTTGGGATACGCACTGGAAGCACCTCCGGCTCTTTTTCTGTCTCATCAAAGTTAGGCAGAAAATTTACCACATTTTTGTCCAAATCTGCAAGATAAGCTTCCTGGGTAATCTTAGCAAGCCTTGCCTCCGTATAACGCATGGCAGCTGCCCCATCTCCTTCAATAGAGCCAAAGTTCCCATGGCCGTCCACCAGAATCATTCCCTTTTTAAACTCCTGGGCCATAACCACCAGAGCCTCGTAAATAGAGCTGTCGCCGTGGGGGTGGTATTTACCCATAGTATCTCCCACAATACGGGCACATTTCCTGTATGGCTTATCAAAACGGATGCCAAGTTCATGCATATCATAGAGGGTTCTCCTCTGCACAGGCTTTAACCCGTCACGCACATCTGGAAGGGCACGGGCTACAATAACGCTCATGGCATAATCAATATAAGATTTTTTCATCACTTCCGAATATTCGGTTCTTATAATCTGCTGTGATTCCTGCATATCTTCCTCCCCTTACACATCAAGCATGGCTTCCGTTGCATTTTCATAGATAAAAGTCCTTCTTGGCGGAACCTCGGTTCCCATCAGCATCTCCGTTACACTGGAAGCCATTCTTGCATCCTCGATCTCCACCTGCTTTAAAATCCGTCTCTGCGGGTCAAGGGTTGTCTCCCAGAGCTGCTCTGCGTCCATCTCGCCTAGTCCTTTATATCTCTGGAGAGTAAAAGGTCCCTCATGAGTCTTTCTGTACCTCTCAAGAGCCTTATCGTCATAGAGGTATTCCTCCTCCCCTTTTTTCGGCATAGCTTTATAAAGAGGCGGCATAGCGATATAGACATGTCCCTCATAAATAAGCTCCGGCATAAACCTGTAGAACAGGGTTAAAAGCAGCGTAGAAATATGGGCCCCGTCCACATCAGCATCCGCCATAATGATAATCTTGTCATACCGAAGCTTTGAAATATCAAAATCATTGCCATAGCCTTCCGAAAAACCGCAGCCAAAGGCATTAATCATTGTCTTAATCTCCGCGTTTGCCAAAATCTTATCAATACTTGCCTTTTCCACATTCAGAATCTTTCCCCGAATGGGAAGAATCGCCTGATACATCCTGTTTCTTGCCGTCTTGGCAGAACCGCCGGCAGAATCTCCCTCCACGATAAAGATTTCACAGTTTTTCGCATCACGGCTCTCACAGTTTGCCAGCTTCCCGTTACTATCAAAAGAATATTTCTGTTTGGTAAGAAGATTGGTCTTTGCCTTCTCCTCGGTTTTACGAATCTTCGCCGCCTTCTCTGCACAGCCAATGACTTTTTTTAGATTATCAAGATTTCTGTCAAAATAACGTACGATTTCCTCGCCTGTTACTTTACCTACTGCCTTCGAGGCATCAGGATTATCAAGTTTTGTCTTTGTCTGCCCCTCAAATCTGGGGTCCGGATGCTTAATAGATATAATAGCTGTCATACCGTTGCGTACATCTGCGCCTGTAAAGTTAGTATCCTTCTCCTTTAAAATACCAAGCTCTCTTGCATACTGGTTAATCACTGTTGTAAACGTAGTCTTAAATCCTGTCAGATGAGTACCTCCCTCACCGTTATAAATATTGTTACAGAAACCCAGCACATTTTCATGGAACTCATTTACATACTGAAACGCCGCCTCTACCTCAATACCCTCTGCCTCTCCCTTAAAATATACCGGGTCGTGCACTGCTTCCTTCTTAGAATTCAAATCCTTGATAAACCCTAAGATTCCGTCCGGCTCATGATACACGATTTTTTCTCTGCTTCCCTCTCTTAAATCCTCAAAAATAATAGTAAGCGCAGGATTCAGATAGGTAGTCTCATGCATCCGGCTCTTCACCTCGTCAGAACGGAACTTTGTTTTTTCAAAAATCGTATCGTCCGGCAGGAAATTAATCTTCGTTCCCGTCTTTCTTGTCTTTCCAAGCTTCGGAAGGAGACCCTCCTCAAGCTCCACAACTGGGATTCCTCTCTCATACCTGTCGTGATGGATATAGCCGTCACGGCTTACCTGAATATCCATATAGGCAGACAGCGCATTTACCACTGAAGAACCTACGCCATGAAGTCCGCCGCTTGTCTTATATACAGAATCATCAAACTTACCGCCGGCATGGAGGGTAGTGTATACAATACGTTCCGCTGAAACTCCTTTGGCGTGCATATCCACCGGCACACCCCGGCCGTTATCAGACACTGTCGCCGAACCATCTTGTTCCAGCGTCACGCGTATTTCCGTACAAAAGCCTGCAAGATGCTCATCCACCGCATTATCCACAATTTCATAAATTAAATGATTCAGACCCTTGGTGGATACACTTCCAATATACATGCCAGGCCTCTTCCTGACTGCCTCAAGCCCTTCTAATACTGCAATACTGTCAGCATCATATGTAGTCTTCTTCGCCATCTTTTCAAATCCTTTCACGTAAACATACTGCATTTATCTTAGCACAAAATATAGGATGAATCAAATATATTTTAAGGTGTCAGTACATTATCTAGTGTCTCCGCCAGAACCTCCATTGCATTTTTCATTTCCTCCACCGTATTTGTCTGTGCCCCTGCCTCAATCAACAGAGTTTTCGGCATAATATTCATATTATAGCAGTATCCCCGAAGATAAATATGCCTTGTAAAGCCCGGATAAAGCTCCATTGCCTTAAGCTGCATCTGCAGGGAAAATGCAAGGTTATCCTGAATATAGGGATTGTAGAGATAATCAATTTCCCCGTTTGCCTTAGTACGGCTTAAACCGTTAAAAAACATAATCTGCGCCGTAGGCTTACCGTTTACTTCTGTTACAAGATGTGTTCCTTCTGCCACGCCATCCCTGTGTAAATCTATAAGCACTTCAATACTAGGATTGTCCTCCAGTATTTTCCGTACCTCTGGCTCCGCCAGATCGTAGGCCCGGCTTCTGTCAAGCTCCCCGTCAATCAAATCATAGACACCCTCATGGTGTATGGTTTCTATTCCTTTCTTATTTAGAAGCTCTGTAAGATAGTCCCCCACTCCCACAATTGTTGTAGACGTGTCCCCGGGGACGGAATCCACAAATCCTTCCTGAGAATGCGTATGATAAATCAGCACCTTCGGTCCCTTTGCCTCCTTATTTATTTTCAAATCCTTGGAAAGAAGAACCTCTGCATTAAGCTCCTCAGGACTGGTCATGGTTGTACTGTCAATAGTATAAAAATTGCCCACCAAGTATTCATAATTCATTAGTTTTTCAAGAGAAAGGTCTATATTAGACGCCGATGCCTGCACTACAGGCTCTTCCTGGGGTTCCCCAATAAGCTTTCCATTTTCATCCACCGAATTTTCATCTTCCGCCTGTTTTTTAAGAATCATCTCATAGGTTGCCCTATCCTCAATGTCTGTGTCCGTATTCTCCTTTTCCTTCACAAAGCTTCCGAGAGGAATCAGATTCATGGCCTGCTGCACCACCCACTCATCGGCTGAAACATGATGCTTCTTAGAAGTATAGGAAAACCCTGTAAGATATGTCTCCTGTACATGTTTAAGAAGCATCTTATTAGGGCCTGCAAGAAATTTTTCCATTCCTTTAAAGCTAATTCCTGCTCCCATACCTGCCATCATATATATTAGAAGAATACTTCCTGTAACTGCCATAAGAATCCGGCTAATTCTCTGTCCGTTATTCAACTTACCACTCCGCCATATTTTTCGTCTTAATACTATATGACGAAGGCTTTCTCATTATGTGCATGTCCTTTTCAAAACATTTCAGAAAACAACATGTTCAAAGATTCCGATATGGTATAACTGATACGCTTCACTGTCTCATCAATATCTTTCGGCGTCACAAAGAGTCCATTAAGGTGAGGAGAAATCAGCTCCTTCACCAGCTCATATTTTTCTGCTGCACTATACCCCTGCATAACAACTCCTACGCCCTTTAAGGATTCTGATTCTTCAAGAGCAGCAATGAAGTTTTCCATTGTATCATTTACAATCGTAGCAGCATCAACAACCGTTGGTACACCAATAGCAAGCACCGGTACGCCTACTGTTTCTTTTGTAATCGCATTCCTATGGTTCCCGACACCAGAACCTGGATTAATTCCTGTATCAGCAATCTGTATGGTTCTGTTAAGACGCTTCGAGCTTCTTGCTGCCAGTGCATCTATGGCAATTATAAAATCTGGCTTCGTCTCATTTACAACCCCCTTTATAATCTCCACCGTTTCCATGCCTGTCTGCCCCATCACTCCAGGCACAATAGCGCTTACAAGACTTACATGCTCTTCTCCCATGGCATATTTCCCATATTCCCTCACGATATGCCTCGTAATATTTAAATTATCCACCACATACGGCCCCAGCGCATCCGGCGTTACCTTACGATTTCCAAGTCCCACCACAAGTACTGAGTAATCTTCCTTGTTCCCCTTTATAAACCGGGCAAGAAACTTCTTAAGCTCTGCCGAAATCTCCCTGTGGTAATCCTCATCCGGCACCGCCATATTAGGGGCCTCCATCGTAATATACGTCCCCACAGGCTTTCGCATCACCTTCGCCCCGTTCTCTGTCTCAATCTTCACCGTTGTGACCTTAATCTCCCGTTCTTCGTCTACTTCCTCCGTGAGCACAACCCCTTGCACCTCAACCTGATCCGACTCAAATCTTTCCTTCTGTTCTAAAGCCAAATCTGTCCTGATACTATACTTCTCCACCATCTTCATCTCTCCCTGACTGTAAACATACTTTAGTGCATAGTTTTTACAATATTTCAGGAAATATGTATTGACAGAACAACTTACGTAGACTAAAATAAATACGTGCATTTCGTTAGAACGTCCGTGTCCGGCTCTAACGAATCCGGAATCGATAACAAAAGTCGAAATATGAGATATTGGAGGTGGACAAATTGGCTAATATCAAATCTGCAAAAAAAAGAATCTTAGTAAACGAAACAAAAGCTGCTAGAAATAAAGCAATCAAATCAAAAGTAAAAACTTGCGTAAAAAAAGTTGAAACAGCTGTAGCAAACAAAGATGCCGCTTTAGCTGCAGACGCATTAAAGGTTGCGATTGTTGAGATTAATAAGGCAGGAAGCAAGGGCGTATATCACAAGAATACATGCGCAAGAAAAGTTTCCCGTTTGGCAAAAGCTGTTAACGCAATTTCTTAATAGAGAATAAGGATATAAAAGGACATCCATTCCGTCATGTGGATGTCCTTTTCCTTTTAGAAAGTTATACACTTTATTTGTTATGACAGGCAACAAAATGTTCCGGCCCGGCTTCTTTTAGCTCCGGTGTCTCCTGTCTGCAGATATCTGTTGCATAGCGGCATCTGGACGCAAACCGGCATCCCGGTTTCGGGTTGATGGGGCTTGGAATTTCCCCCTCAATTTTAATCCGGTTCTTTTCCCGCTCTACCTCAGGATCTGGAATCGGTATTGCCGACATCAGCGCCTCGGTATAAGGATGCTTTGGGTTCGTATACAGCTCATAAGAAGGCGCCATCTCCACCATTTTTCCCAGATACATAACACCTACTCTGTCTGAAATATGCTTTACCATTGAAAGATCATGTGCAATAAACAAATAGGTAAGCTCCCTCTCTTTCTGGAGCCGGATTAACAGATTGATAATCTGAGCCTGAATAGATACGTCAAGAGCCGAAATAGGCTCGTCACATACAATAAACTCTGGTTCTATTGCCAGCGCCCGGGCAATCCCGATACGCTGCCTCTGGCCGCCTGAAAATTCATGGGGGAAGCGGTTGGCATGCTCGCTTGTCAATCCGATAGTACCTAAAAGCTCATATATTTTATCTGTTCTTTCCTGACCTGTATAGAGTCCGTGAATATCAATACCCTCACCGATAATATCACCTACGGTCATACGGGGATCTAGTGAAGAATACGGGTCCTGAAAAATAATCTGGGCCTTTCTTGTAAAATCCTTTTTCTCTTTTCCCTTTAACTCATTCACCTTGATTCCGTCAAATATAATCTCGCCGGAGGTTGCAGGGTAAAGCCCCATTACAGTCTTTCCGCAGGTCGTTTTGCCACAGCCAGATTCTCCTACCAGCCCCAGCGTTTCGCCTTTATATATTTTAAAGTCAATTCCGTCAACTGCCTTCAAAATTGCATTTTTTCCCACCTTAAAGTGTTTCTTAAGGTCCTTTACTTCTACTAATACTTTTTTTTCACTCATGCCCTGATTCCTCCACTCAGTTCTATGATGCCCCGCTTTTTTGCCTCGTCGCTAAGCATCCAGCAGTCACAGATATGCGTGTCAGAAAAGGCTGCATTTTCCGGTACAGCTTTTCTGCATATTTTCATACCATACTCGCATCTTGGTGCAAAAGCGCATCCAACCGGCGGATTTAAGAGATCCGGCGGCGTTCCCTCAAGGGAATACAGGTTCGCCTTATTTTCCATCTTTAAAGTTGGCACGGATTTTAACAGCGCCATTGTATACGGGTGTCTAGGCTGATAAAATATCTCGTCAACCGTTCCCTTTTCAAGAAATGTTCCCGCATACATTACCTGGATTCTGTGGGCATGGGCAGCCACCACTCCAAGGTCATGGGTAACCAGAATAATTGCCGTATTAAACTCCTTCTGAATATCAGACATCAAGTCCATAATCTGAGCCTGAATTGTAACATCCAATGCAGTAGTAGGCTCGTCCGCTATCAAAAGATCTGGATTACAGGCCAGTGCAACAGCAATCATTGCTCTTTGTCTCATACCTCCGGAAAATTCATGAGGATACTGGTTCATCCTCACTTTGGGATTCGGTATTCTTACCAGCTCCAAAAGCCGTAAAACCTCCGCATAAATATCCTCCTTGGATTTGTCTGTATGAAGCCGGATTCCTTCCGCAATCTGAGCCCCGATTCTTGCCGTTGGATTTAAGGAGGTCATAGGATCCTGAAAAATCATAGAAACCTCGTTTCCACGTACCTTCCTCATCTCCTTTTCAGAAAGCTTTAATATATCTCTTCCATTCAGAATAATCTGGGATTTATCGCTAATCATCGTCTGATGCTTTGCTAAAATACCAATAATTGATTTTGCAGTCACTGTCTTTCCACAGCCGGATTCTCCTACCAGAGCCAGCGTCTCACCCTTGTTCACATAAAAACTCACACCTCTGACAGCCTTGACAATGCCCGCGTAAGTCTTAAAAGACACTTCTAAATCTTTTACTTCTAACAATTTCTCAGCCATTTTTTCTCCTACTTTCTCAGTTTAGGATCGAGTGCGTCAGTCAGTCCGTCACCGATCAGATGAAAAGATAATACAGTCAATACAATCATCAGACACGGGAAAAACAGCTGATACGGATCAAACATCAGCCGTGTCTGATAAAGAGACGCCAAAGCTCCCCAGCTTGTCTCCGGCGGCTGTACACCCAGTCCGATGTAACTTAAGAACGACTCGGAAAATATAAAGTTTGGTATGGAAAGGGTCAAGTTTACAATAATAATACCCAAAGTATTTGGCAGCAGGTGCTTGACAATAATTCTTGACGGGCTGGAGCCTAACGCTATAGCCGCCGAGACAAAATCCTGTCCCTTAAGCTGCATAACCTGTCCCCGCACCATACGGGCCGTGCCGGTCCATGCAGTAATAGTCATTGCAAACACTAAAGAAAACATACTTCTTCCCAGAACAAAGGAAAGAATTACTACCAACACCAGATAGGGAATTGAGCTTATAATCTCAATAACCCGCATAATAAAGTCATCAACCTTTCCTCCCAGATATCCGGCGACGCCTCCTAAAGAACTTCCAATCAGGAAGCTTACAAGAGTACAGGCAATACCAATAATAATTGAAATACGTCCGCCGTAACACACACGGGTAAAAATGTCCCGCCCCATCTCGTCTGTCCCAAACCAGTAGGTTCCATTTGGACGCAGATTTTTAATACTATAATCTATAAACTGATAATCTTTTCCTGAAATAAACGGTCCGAAGCATACCATAATCACTACTAAAATCAATATAACCAGACCGAGCATTGAAAGCTTGTTAGCCCGGAACCTTCTCCATACATCTGACCAGAAGGTTACACTTGGCTTACTGATTTTTTCGGCGTCAAGGCCCTTTGTTCCTATTACTTCAAAATCATCTTCCGCAAATGTTATGTTGTTATTCAATTCCATAGCTCCTCCTAATCAGCACTTTTCGCAACACGGATACGCGGATCAACCAAACCATATAGGATGTCCACAAAGAACAGCGAAATAATATATGTACATGCAAAGAAAATTGCCATACCAAGGATCATATACGGGTCAGAATCACTTACTGCCTTTACATAATGCTGCCCCATTCCGGGAATAGAGAAAAATTTCTCAATTACCATTGAACCGGCAAATACGTTGCTGATTGCAACCGGCACCATTGTAACAACCGGAAGAATCGCATTTCTGAATATATGTTTAAAAACAAGCCGGGTCTGGCTGCAGCCCTTTGCCGTCGCTGTCAAAATATAATCTTCGCCTAAAACACCTATCGTGCTGGTCCTCATATACTTACAATAGGTAGCAATACCTGGAATTGCGTATGCCGCCACCGGCAGGATATAATGAACCGGCTTTCCCCATCCCATGATAGGTGTAATCTGTCCCTTAAATCCAATGAAATACTGAAGAAGTGCACAAAATACAAAGGATGGAATACAAATGGCCAGTACAACCAGCACCCGGATGACCTGATCACTTAACTTCCCTCTGTAGAGCGCCTGTATCATGCCAAGAAGCACACCGGCTATAACCTGGATGGCAATTGCCATAAGTCCGATTTTAGCAGAAACAACAGCACTGGTTTTTAGCATCATATTTACATTGCGTCCTTCATAGACGATGGAATCTCCCAGATTCCCTTCCGTAATCAGCCCCTTCATATATTCTGTAAATCTTGTGAACATGGGCTGGTCTAATCCATATTTTACAACCAAAACCTTTCTCGAGGATTCAGGAAGCTGTGAAACCTTTGCGGCAATCGGATCGCCAGGCTTCATACATATCAAGAAAAAGGATACGGTTGCAATAATAACAAGTGAAATTACTGCATATACAAACCGTTTTAAAATGAATTTTCCCATAATTTTCTCCTTACTCCATACAGATAGATATGAATTATCCCTGTCACTGTCTTTCCCTGTAAATGGTCCAAACAGCGGCAGGGATATATTTACAGATTATTCAGCTGTCTTTTTAACACCTACAAAATCCTGAAGTAAGAACGGATGAACCTGGTATCCCTCAATATTATTTGCAATCAAAGTTCTCTGCTTTGTAAAGTATACCGGAGTTACCGGAGCTTCTTCCAAAACAAGAGGTTCTGCCAGCTTGTAGAGTTCAAGCAGTCTGTCTGGGTCAAAAATCTGCTGCATTTCAATGGCATATTTTGAATATTCCTCTGATTTTTCACCTGTCCAGTGAACCTTCTCGCCGCCGTAGTATCCTTCTGTCTGCTCAAACAGTTTGAGGAACCGCATAGGCTCTGTACCAGAGTCTACATTCCAGCCGCCGAAAGCCATCTCGTAATCGCTGGCATCAATCAAATCATATGCTACGTTCCACTCGGTCAGCTCAATGCTTAAGTTAATTCCAAGATTAGATTCCAGCTCCTGCTTCATCCATTCAGCAGACTTCTTAACAATCTCAGTAGTTCCAAGTGTTGTATATTTAATTGTAAGTGCAGACGGATCCTCTCCCAATCCTGCTTCCTTCATACCTTCAATCAGCAGCGCCTTAGGATCCGGATATTTTTCTGCAATCGTCTTTAAACCGTCTACGCTGTCGCCGCCTACATCTGTCCACAGCTCATCGCCTACAGTGGAAATCGGCGGTAAGAAAGAATATGCTGGAATATACTTTCCGTCGAATACTTCGTCGTTGTATTTCTCACGGTCAAATCCAAGTGCGAGTGCAAGACGGATCTTCCAGTTATTAAGCTGCGGCTTATCACAGTTAAATACAAAGAAGTATGTAGACATCTGCGGTACCTCTGTTACCTCATAGTAACCGAGCGCGTCTACCTGATCATTCCAGTCTGTATCATTCAGCTCTGCAATGTCAATTTCTTTTCCCATCAAAGCCTGTGCAAGAGTAGATGCTTCTGCTACAACCTGAAGGGTCAGCTTTTTTAAGTGAACATTTTCTTTATCCCAATAGTTTTCATTGGGCTCAAAGACCATAGAAGAGCCTGTATCCCATTGAACCAGCTTGAACGGTCCGGAACCCATAATATCGTCTACAGAAGAACCGAATTTATTTCCTTTGCTCTCTACAAACTCCTTGCTGACAATTCTTGCAAATGGGAATGTCAGTACGGTAAGGAAATTTGGATTCGGGGAAGTCAGTGTTACTTCAACCGTCTTCTCATCAACTGCCTTAATTCCCAGCTCCTCAAGAGGCTTCTCACCTTCAAAACATTCCTTTGCATTCAGAACCATATCCTGAAGCTGCCAGGACTGCGGAGATGCAAGATCCGGATCAAATGCCCTTCTCCATGAATATACAACGTCATCTGCAGTTACAGGTGTACCGTCACTAAACTTACCTTCTGGCTGAAGATGGAAGGTATAAACCGTCTCATCATCGTTCACATCATAAGACTCTGCTGCACCCGGAACAAGAATCAGATTCCCTTCGTCATCCAGCTGCCTTCTTAACAGGCCCTCGTAAATTGGCGCGGCACTGCGCTGGTCTGCCATTGTGGATGTCTGGATAGTATCCAGAGTAGCTGCATCTGCCGTAAGCTGGAAGATAACCTCCTGATCTCCGGCGCCACCTTCACCTGAGCCGCCTTCACCTGCGTCTTTTCCGCCGCAGCCTGTAAGCGCGACTGCGCCTGTCATTGCTGTTACCAGCAACAGGCTTAGTAGTTTTTTCTTCATAAAAAATCCTCCCTTTTAATTACCCGATTGGGCATATTAAGAAAAACTTAAAAAATATATACTCATAAACTTTACCATAATTTTCCATACATTTCAACAATCTTGACAAAAAATTTGTCACTTTGTTGGTGACTTTTGTCACATGTAATAATTTGTTGTATAAGGTAAATCTTGCACTTCTCTTTTTGTTGTGATACACTATCAGCAATTGGCGAAAATATATAGCCATTTGGGGAAAGGAAGGAAAAATACATGGATTCATTAAAATTAATTGAAACTTTGTCAAATGCATATGGCGCATGCGGTTTTGAAGATGAAGTAGTTAAAATTGCAGAGAACTATGCTACTGACGAAAAACTGGGAGCTGTAAGGCATGACTGTAATCTTAATGTCTACATCAATGCAGGTAAAAATACTGGAAAGAATCCGGTTGTTATGCTAGATGCGCATAGTGATGAAGTGAGCTTTATAGTTCAGGCAGTTAAACCGGACGGAACTCTCCGTTTTCTGCCCCAGGGGGGATGGTCACCCTATTCAGTTCCAGCTCATAAGGTAAAGGTACAGACCTATAGCGGCGGCTGGGTTTCAGGTATTGTTGCCTGCACACCGGTACATTTTCTTTCTGCCAAGGAACGGGGAGCATGCCCAGCTTTTGAAGATATGGTAATTGATATCGGGGCTGTTTCTAAGGAAGAGGTGGAAAAGATATTTGATATACATATCGGAGCACCTGTTGTCCCGGATGTCACTTTTGAATATAATGAAGTTACAGGAGTTATGCTCGGCAAAGCTTTTGACAACCGGCTGGGCTGCGCTGCTGTATTGGAGGCAATGAAGGCTTTAAAGGAAGAGAGTCTTGAAACAGATATCGTAGGCGTCCTTTCTACACAGGAGGAGGTTGGTGAGAGAGGTGCGTTTGTCACCCGCGATGTTGTGAAACCTGACATAGCCATCTGCTTTGAAGGGTGTCCTGCAGACGATACATTTGCACCGGACTATATGATCCAGACAGCCTTAAAAAAAGGCCCAATGCTGCGCCACTATGACTGTTCCATGATTACGAATCCCCGTTTTCAGCGGTTCTCCTTAGAGCTTGGAAAGAAGCTTGGGATTCCGGTTCAGGAGTCAGTGCGTGCCGGGGGTGGTACAAACGGCGGTGCGATACATATTTCAAACGGCGGTGTTCCAGTTATTGTTATCGGTGTTCCGGTTCGTTATATACACTCCCATCATGGTTTTGCATGCATAGCAGATTATGAAAACAGTGTGAAGCTGGCAGTAGAAATCGTAAAAAATTTAAATAGTGAGCTTATTAAGTCTTTTTAACATAAAAAACAGGAGCGGCAGTCATATGCGTATGCTGTCCTCCTGTTTTTTAGTTCTGCCGGCCTTCTGCCTGACGCTTAGTTATTCACTAACTTATCTTCGTCGCTCCAGCTGTAAAGCTTACGAAGCTCCTCACCAATCTTCTCGCACTCGTGCTCCGCTGCATTTCTTCTCATTGCACGGAAATGAGGTGCGCCTACTTTGTTCTCAGTAAGCCACTCTTTTGCAAAGCTTCCGTCCTGAATATCGGAAAGAATCTTCTTCATGGCTTTCTTCGTATCCTCTGTAATAATCTTTGGTCCTGTAATATAATCACCGTACTCTGCTGTGTTGGAAACAGAATATCTCATTCCCGCAAAGCCAGACTGATAAATTAAGTCTACAATCAGCTTCATCTCATGTATACACTCAAAGTATGCATTTCTCGGGTCATAGCCCGCCTCGACCAGTGTCTCAAAACCTGCCTGCATCAAAGCGCATACGCCGCCGCAGAGAACTGCCTGCTCTCCAAAAAGATCTGTCTCGGTCTCTGTTCTGAAATCAGTCTCAAGAACACCAGCTCTTGCCCCGCCGATTGCAAGGGCATATGCAAGAGCCATATCAAGTGCCTTGCCGGAAGCATCCTGCTCTACGGCTACAAGACACGGAACACCCTTTCCTGCCTGATACTCGCTTCTTACTGTATGTCCCGGTCCCTTCGGGGCAATCATAGTAACGTCAACGCCTGCTGGCGGTACAATCTGTCCGAAATGGATTGCAAAGCCATGGGCAAACATCAGCATATTTCCTTCTTCAAGGTTAGGCGCAATATCCCTCTTGTACATATCCGCCTGCAGCTCGTCATTAATAAGAATCATAACAATATCAGCCCTCTTTGCCGCCTCAGCCGCCGTAAATACCTCAAATCCCTGTGCCTCAGCCTTTGCCCAGGACTTACTGCCCTCATAAAGTCCGATGATAACATGACAGCCGGATTCCTTTGCATTAAGGGCATGTGCATGTCCCTGGCTTCCGTATCCGATTACTGCAATTGTCTTTCCCTCCAGTAAAGATAAATTACAATCCTCCTGATAATAAATTCTTGCCATTTTTAAATTCCTCCTAGTTAATTTATGTAAATTTAATTTTTACCCTAATCAATATATGTTACATCCTTTATCCCACGCTTAAGACCGGTGATTCCTGTCCTTGCAAGCTCCAGAATCTCAAAGCCGTCCAGAAGATTTAAAAATGCCTCTAGCTTTGACTGATTCCCTGTAAGCTCTATCATAAGAGATTCCTTCTCAACATCAACAATCTTGGCACGGAAAATATCTGCAATCGCAATCGCCTCTGCTCTTAGGGCTGCGTCCGCGCGAATCTTCACCAGCATAAGTTCACGGTAAACGGACTCCTCCGGAGGCAGTACCTTAATCTTAATTACGTCCTCAAGCTTCCTCACCTGCTTTTCAATCTGGGAAAGAATCAGCTCGTCCCCGCTTCCTACAATCGTAATCCTTGTAAATCTGGGATCTGCCGTAACACCTGCGGTAATACCGTCAATACTATAGCCTCTCCGGCTAAACAAACCTGATATCCGGCTTAATACACCTGGGTCATTATTAACAATCAATGAAAATACTCTTTGCATACTGCACCTCTCTTCTTTATATTTTTAAAAACAGAGTGCGTTCTGTTTTTAAATAATAGCAATAACTTCGTCTTTTGTCAAGTATTTCTCAATACATTTTTCAAGAGAATCTATCATACTCTTTCTATTTTCTGGAAGCCTTCCTCTGACTCTGTATTCAATAAAATCATGAAATCCGTCATACTCAAGATTTTCCACTGAAAGAAGCTCTAACAGACGCTTCTCCTCCTGAAGATTCTCAAGCTCACTGGCAGGCTTAAATCTTCCTGCCTCAATATCCTGGTAAAGAGGTGCTTCCTTATGCAGGAACATGGAAAAATTTATAATTCTACGGGGCTTTGTCCTGTTAAAAAATTCTGCAGTCTTTTGCGCACTGCAAATCCCCCGCCCTTTTCCTGCAGCACCTGTCATTATATGGGCATCGTATACCATACGGGCTTCCTGTATCCGCTGTATTGCCTCATAAGCCTCTGAAAGGCTGTGATCCTTATCCATAAACTTAAGCACATCATCAAGCCCGCTTTCGATTCCAAGGTAAAGATGCCTCACGCCTGCACTATAAAGCTTTCTAAGCTCCTCGTCACTTTTCAGGCGGATATTCGTAACCGTGGCATCCATATTAACGGATTCAAAGTCTGGAAAATAGCTTCGAATCATGTAAAGGATCTTAAGAAGCCTTGAGGTTTCAAGGCCAAATGCATTGCCATCCCCAAGAAAAATCCTCTTCGGAAAACCGCCCGCTCTTTGTACACGTTTTAACTCCTCCTCTACCTGTGTAAGAGGGAGTTCCCTGTATTTCAAATGCTTGAACAGCATACAGAATTTACAGCGGTTATAAGAACACCCAACCGCCACAGGGAGCATATAAGAGGCACGCTCCATAGGCGCACGGCAAATCTGTCCTTCATAATTCATAATCATCCCTCCGTATCTAAGAGTCGTCTGTCTAGTTTCTCTATATTTCAAATATAGCACATTATCAGCTTATTTCAAAGTATTTACCTGATATTTGTTACTGCCCTCAAGCACATCCTCCGAGAAGATTTTTGTCATGATAGAACATAGAGCTTCCTATATGACAAAAGAACAGCCTGTCATGGTAATACTGACAGACTGCTCCAAATCTATTTCCTGCTTTAATTAGTTCTCTGCTTT
Source organism: Lachnospiraceae bacterium (assembly GCA_910575605.1). GTDB lineage: Bacteria > Bacillota > Clostridia > Lachnospirales > Lachnospiraceae > CAPEBR01. The sequence continues at coordinate 62,741 of CAJTEW010000006.1, read as the reverse complement.
TCCTTCTACAAGGCTGTTAAGCTTTCCGTTAACCATCCAGATTAAGGCTGCAAATACAAGCATAAGGGCAAATATTCCTACAAATACCGGGAACACATCAAACTTTTCAATAAATGCCTGTACAAAAGGACTAAGCTTGTTTGCTCCAAATGTGGAGACTGCAATAACTCCCATCAAAAGCGATACATATTTCTTCGGAGCATATTTACTTACAAAGGAATTACGAAGTGGTGAAAAGCACATCTCTCCCACTGTAATAACTGTTGAGAATAAAAACGGCCACAATACGCTCGCCTTTACAGAAGCTGGAGAGCCAACACCGCGAATAGACTCGCATGCAACCATAATTCCAAATGCAAGTCCTACAAACAGGAAGCTCAATGAAACCTTTTTAAACATATTCAGGTCCCCCTGTGGACGTGCCGCCAGCTTTTTCCAGATTGCGGCCATCACTCCTCCCAGTGCTACGCAAAGAAGGCCGTTCCATGTAGTTGTAATCCATGACGGAGGAATCTCAAAGGAACCAATGGACATCTTTACATAATCCGTCATGTAGATAACCAGTGCTAAATCCTGCTGATAATAGAACAGCCAGAACAGCACAGAAAATGCAGATACAAGTACAATTGCAAGCACACGATTTTTTTCAAGCTTTGTAAGAGGCTCATCCTTTTTCCCATTGCTGCTCTTATCATTCTCTGTAGATCCAATGATATTTCCCTTTTCATCTGTCAGATACTTAAAAGGCTTAATTCCCTGTCCTTGAAGGTTCTTCCAGTTAAATACAAACCACACTGCGCCGACAACACACCAAAGGGCCGCCATAAGAAGACACTGTCTAAAACCTAAAACATCACCCTTTCTGAATAAATGCAGATACAGGTATCCAGTAAGCAGTGAACCTACAAAGGCACCAATATTTACATAAGAATATTGGATGGAAAATGCCGCGTCTAAAAGCTCCTTGCTCTTATACTGTCGTCCAATCAATGCATTTAAATTGCCTTTGAAAAATCCTGTTCCAATAGAAACCAGAATAATCATGGCATTTACCATTGCCGGGCTCTGAGCCTTCCATCCTACGACATATCCCAGTGCCATAATAATGTAGCCTAAAGTGATCGCATATCTTGCTCCAAGCCACCTGTCACATATAATACCTCCAATAAGCGGTGCCATATAAGTATAGGCCGTTAAATTTGCCGCCATTACCGCTGCATCTGTCCTCTCAACTCCTAAGCCACCCTCTGCGACTGCGGTGATAAGGAATAAAAGCAAAAGCGGTTTTGCTCCATAAAACGCCAGTCTTTCAAACGTAAACGTAATACAGCAGGAATAAAATCCCTTTGGATGCTTCTGTTTCACTTGTGTTTGTCCCATTTCTCTTCTCCTTTTCTCGTGATATTTCTATTTTATATTTTCCATTTTATTTTGTCTATTGTCAACAATTAACAATTTTATCCCTCCAGTTTTATGAAAAAGAGAGAATCACTATAAGTATTTCTTATGAACAAAAAATGCGTAAAAAAGATACCGCTGAAGCGATATCTTTTCCTCCTATAGTAAAAAATCCTGCGCAAACGGCACGTCATCTTCAGGCACTCCCAGCTCTCTCATCAGACGTCTGATAGTCCTCATATAATGCTTCGATAAAACACTGCAGATTCCGGCGCTGTCTCCAGTGCGGCACATATCCACCAGCTCCTTATGTATTTTATACTGGCGTCCGGCCACCTTTTCCTTATCTTGAACATTATTATATCCAGTAACAATATTCCCATAATTAAGCTCACTCCACAGTCTGTAAAGATGCTCTAATTTGGTCATCTTTACAAGCTCGCCATGAAGCTCATTATCAAACAAGTACACCTGTGCATAATGCTCTCCATCCAGCCTGCTCATCTTATCCAACACCTTTTCCATATTTGCTATTGTTTCAGGAGGCACTTTTCCGCCCATATACTTTACGGCAAGAATCTCATAATTGGCCCTTATCAGATAAATTTCAAAGGACTCCTCAAGACCAATATCCTTTACTGCACATCCAACATTCCGGGTATACACAATAAGCCCTTCATGCTCCAGCTGCCGGAGAGCCTCCCGGATAGGACCTCTGCTTGTTTTAAATTCCTCTGCAAGGTCCAGCTCCACGATCCGCTCTCCCGGCTTTAATTCCTGATTGATAATTTTATTGCGGATTTCCTCTACAACGTTCTCCCGCAACGTACGAAATTGTATTGCTGCCATCATTTACCTCTTTACTCTGCTAAATTTGTAATCTACGAAACCACATGGTATTAGTATAGCAACAATATAATACATTTGTCCATTGTTAATTGCAGACAATCTCCTTTATTTCTCTCATGAGCTGTTCGTCAAGCTCAAGTATCTCTACTGCTCTCTTGTATACAAGCTTCCCAAGCTCCGTAGGCGCCACTTCTCCATTTCCCCGGTTGATAAGCTTTCCGCCCACATTTTTCTCCAGCTTCGAAATCTGCTGGCTTATGGCAGTCTGAGACACAAAATTCTTTTTTCCGGCCTCTGTAAAACTTCTCAGATTAACGACATCCACAAAATACTGATATTTCCAAATGCTCATTTCTTTTCTCCAAATGACTGCTGTAGAAAACTTTGGACGCCCTGATAAGATATTTTGTATCTTTAACTCCACAGGTTTCATAGGCAGAATGCATAGCAAGCTGCGGCAGTCCGATATCTACAGCATTCATAGACACCTGGGACATCGCGATATTCCCAAGGGTGCTGCCTCCCACCGCGTCAGAACGGTTCGCATAAAGCTGCACTGGCACACCTGCCTTTTCACAGACTGCCTTGAATACAGCAATACTTAGAGCGTCACTGGTATACTTCTGTCCTGCATGAGACTTCACGACAATTCCTTCATTCATATAAACGCAGTTTGTCTCATCAGTTTTTTCTTTATAATTAGGATGTACCGCATGAGCATTGTCACAGCTTAACATAAAGCTGTCCGCCACTGCGCAGTAGAAATCCTCCTCGTCCTTTCCAAGTGCCCTGTTGATTCTCCAAAGGATATCGAAAAGGAATGTGGAGCCTGCCCCCTGTTTTGTTCCTGAACCCACCTCTTCATTATCAAAGCAGGTATATACATTTACATTTCTTTTGCTGTTTCCTGACAGAAATCCCATCAAAGAACCATACGCGCACTGCAGATCGTCCAGCTGCGGACAAGAGAAAAACTCATTGTCGCATCCCCACACACTTGGAGCCATCCGGTTATATAAGAAAAGATCCATTCCATAGATGCTCTTTTCCGGCACCCTAAGCTCCTCTGCAACCAACCTCTTAACAGCTCCCTGCCCCTTTGCTCCCCCTGCAAATACAGGCAGCATGTCCTTCTGCTTATTATATTCATGTCCGTCATTCACTGTCCTGTCTAAATGAATCGCAAGATTCGGAATCATCAAAAGATCCCTGTCCAGGTTCACAAGCTTTGTCACCATGCCCTTATCTGTCTTTACAATAGCTCTTCCCGCTACAGAAAGAGGACGGTCGAACCATGAAGAGCAGATCATTCCGCCATACCCTTCCGTGTTCAACACAGTATATTTTTTCTTTATCTCAATTTCAGCATTTTCTTTAAGCTTAAAAGCAGGTGAATCACTGTGGGACGCCGTTACATGAAAGCTGTAATCAGAAAGTTCCTCTCCCACTTTAAAAGCAATAATACTGGAACCGTTTCTTGTGACATAATATCCCTTTCCCGGCTCAAGATACCATTTTTCCCCTTCCTCCAGTTCTTCAAATCCGTCTTTCCTTAAAATGCTGCTAATTTGTTCTACTGCATGAAATGCTGTAGGCGCACCCTTTATGAATGCTGCAAGATCTGCTACCATCTTTTCCACGGTAAATCCTCCTGACTGTTTTTCTTTATTTGCTGTGTGCCCTCTCCCGCTGTGCCAGCTTCGGCATAATAAGACCAAGCGCTGTAAGAACAATCGGTGTAATAATATTTAATGCAAGCGTAAGAGGTTCTCTACTGTACATACCCATAATACAACATACTGCCGTTACAAAAAAGCACCATCCGCCAAAAAAGAAGGCAATTTTCTGATTTTTCACAAAACGATACTCAGCCGGTATCCTGTCATACGCCTTACGCAGCGCAAGATAAGCCACGAATACCCAGAGATAACGCATCGGCATACATACGGAATTCAGCCTGGTAAGCTGCTGGAGTACTGCCGCTGCGCCCGGCATAAAGGTCTGAATTATAATAATTGCGCCTGCAAGCACAACAATCAGCTTAATACCATTCGTATATGCACCGTATTGGTTCTGCTTACGCATAGAAGATGGGATAAACTCCTTTGTCTTCTCGTTTTCCAGAAGCATACGAAGCGGTGCATCAATACTTAAAATCAGAATCGCAAACTGGCTGATTAAATTACACAGTGCATAGATAACCAGGAAGGTATCGCCCAGATGGTAATACTCACCCAGCTTCTGGAACGCCCAGTAGGATCCGTTTGCCGCATAGGAATTAAACGCCTCGTCGCTGGCATTGATAACCGCCGGGTCGAACATCTTTCCCATAGCCACTGTACCCAGAATCGCACAGACAAGTACCATAACCGCCATAGCAATAATACCCTTCGGGAAGCCTTTACTTGGATTCTCTACTTTATTTACATACGGAGAAATCTTTTCACATCCGCCTACCGCAAACACAAGAATAGACAAAGAAGTAAAATATGCCACGTTAAAATTAGGAATCAGATTCTTAATGCTTAAATCCATAGTAACATAATCTGCACCTGGGTTGATTGCCGGCGCTGCAAGCATCATAATAATATAAAGAATAGACATTACAAACATACTTGTTCCTGCCAGGGACAAAAGCTTCTTAAGAGGATTTAATCCCTTGCTTGCAATAAAGCATCCGATAAGGAATACTGCAAGTGTCGCAAGCTGTACAGCTATTGTTGGAAATGTATCATAGGTTTCCGCATTACGGAACACTGCCCAGCTTAAAGCCTTGAGGCTTCCGCTTCCCTTGCTTGCAATATATGTAATATGGCATGCCCAGTAGGTCCAGCCCGCATAATAGGCAAGCTTCGGTGTTGTTGTTTCATAAATCCAGGAATTTACGCCGCCTCCGCTGTTTTTAAACGCAGAACCAAGTTCTCCTACCATCAATGCATAGGGTATAAAGTATAGACCAAACATTAATATCCAGCTTAAAATCACCTGAATACCGTTAAAATAAATAAATCCGTTTAATACATTTCCAAATCCCCAAACTGTTGAAAACGCCATAAAAGCCAGCGCCAGCCATGTAATCTTTTTTGCTTCTTTCATAAGAACTTCCTCCTACAGAACCTTTACTCGGCAAACTGCCTGATAATATCTTTCACAATCTTTACTGCCAGGTCCATTCCCTCTACAGTAATGTGTTCATATACGCCATGGAATGCATAGCCTCCTGTTCCAAGATTTGGACAGGGAAGCCCTTTGAAGCTCAGTCTTGCTCCGTCCGTACCTCCACGGATAGGCGTTGTGTCCGGTTCTACGCCAGCCGCTTTTGTGGCCGCAGCCGCACGATCAATCAGATGATAGCAGGATTCTACAATCTCCCGCATATTCCGGTAGGACTGTGTAATCTCCACTTCTACCTTTCCTTCTCCGTATTTCTCATTCATAAGCGCCGCTATTTCACGCAGCCTGTCTTCTCTCTTTTCGAAGCTTTCACGGTCGAAGTCCCTGATAAAATACTTCATCTTTGTATTGGTCACCGTTCCGTTAATGCTTACCAAATGATAAAAACCTTCATACCCTTCCGTCGTCTCTGGACGCTCATTCTCCGGCAACATTTGATGAATTTCCATGGCCAGCGTCTGTGCATTTACCAGAACATTTTTAGCGGTACCGGTATGTACGCTGATTCCCCGTATTGTAAAAATTGCCGTAGAAGCGTTGAAATTTTCATACTGAATTTCACCTTCCTTGCTTCCGTCAAGAGTATACCCGTAATCAGCTCCAAAGCCTTCCACATCAAAATGCTTTGCTCCTCTTGCAATTTCCTCATCCGGTGTAAAGCCGATACAGATTTTGCCGTGGGGCATTTCACTTTTCAGCACTTCCTCCACTGCCGTCAGTATCTCCGCAATTCCTGCCTTGTCATCAGCGCCAAGAAGCGTCGTTCCATCTGTGACAATCAATGTTCTCCCTTTAAGCTTCGGCAGATACGGAAAATCCTCCACACTCAGAACCTTGCCGCTGTCTCCAAGAACGACATCTTCTCCATCATAATTCTCAATGAGCCGGGGCTTTATATTCTCCCCTGATGCATCTGCTACCGTATCCATATGAGCAATCAGCCCAAGTGCAGCTTTATCTTCATACCCAGGTGTCGCCGGAATATGTCCATATACATACCCCTTATCATCCATTCTAGCATCGGAAATGCCAATCCCCTTCATCTCCTCCACCAGCATCTCTGCCAGTTTAAGCTCCCTCTCTGCTGAAGGAACCGTCTCACTTGTTTCGTCACTTGTTGTCCATACAGGTACATAGTTCAGAAATCTTTCGTAAGCTCTCATGTTGTTTTTTCTCCTCCTGTAGATTTGTTCATTTCTACTCTATTTTAAATCTATTTACCTGTTTTGTAAATTGTCAACAATTTACAATTCGAAACAGTGAAAATTGTTTATATTTCATAAGCATTATTCCGGCAAAATTTTGTAAACTCATTCTATCTTCTCTAAAGATAATTTTTTTATCTTTTTTGAATAGCGTTATAAAGCAGAGCAGTTCTATTCTTTCTTCCGTGTCAAGAAAATTCCAATGATTGCAAAAATAAGGATAATCGGTGCTGTTCTGACAAACAGCCATTCAAATGAGTGAAATGCCACTCCGAGAACAGCGGTTTCAGGATCACTATAATCCCAGCCCAAGTATGGGCTTTCTAATACCAATAAGATTGCAAAAATTATAACTATGACTACACACAATGAGATAAGAAGCCAATGTAGAATTCTTTTTCTTATAGTTTTTCTCTGTGCAAGCTGCAAGTTTATCACCTCCAGTTTTGCAGAAATCGCCTTTAAGTCATCAGTTTCCGACTCAATGATATTTTCTCCAAGTAATGTACTCACAGATGTTTCGAGAACTTCCGATATGGAGATCAGCATAACAGAATCAGGAACTGACAGTCCTTGCTCCCACTTAGAAATCGTCTGCCTCACCACGTTCAGCTTGACAGCAAGCTCTTGTTGCGAAAGCCCTTTTGATTTTCTGATTGCTTTTATGTTTTCGTTGAGCATTCGGGACATCCTCCTTTCTTTCAGTTGTTAACCATTATTATAGGCAAAGCTGCCCGTTGCCACAAGCAACGTATTTTAACATTCAAGTAAAACGACTAATTTAAGTTTTCTCAATTCTATATGAAAAGAACCAATACACTTGTATAGTATTTGCAAGTGATTGGCTCTTTTTAAAAATTTTAAGGCTACCGCCAACAACCCATGTCAGCGATAGCCCATTATTTTACGCTATTTCTTAAAATTTACCTTCTTTTGCTGCTTCCTCCACGGAAACTGCAACAGCCACTGTCATACCTACCATAGGGTTATTGCCTGCCCCGATAAGACCCATCATCTCAACATGAGCTGGTACGGAGGAAGATCCTGCAAACTGTGCGTCAGAGTGCATACGTCCTAATGTATCTGTCATGCCATAGGAAGCCGGACCTGCTGCCATATTGTCCGGATGAAGGGTACGTCCTGTACCACCGCCAGATGCTACGGAGAAGTATTTCTTGCCCTGTTCAATACATTCCTTCTTGTATGTACCTGCAACCGGATGCTGGAAGCGTGTCGGATTAGTAGAGTTACCTGTAATAGATACGTCTACTCCTTCCTTATGCATGATTGCAACACCTTCACGGACATCATTTGCACCATAGCAGTTTACCTTGGAACGCAGGCCTTCAGAATATGCAATTCTCTGAACCTCTTTTAATTCTCCTGTATAGTAGTCATATTCTGTCTCTACATATGTAAATCCGTTAATTCTGGAAATGATCTTTGCCGCATCCTTTCCAAGCCCGTTAAGAATAACACGGAGTGGTTTCTTGCGGACCTTATTGGCCTTCTCTGCAATACCGATTGCGCCCTCTGCTGCTGCAAATGACTCATGCCCTGCAAGGAATGCGAAGCAGTCTGTATCTTCCTCAAGAAGCATCTTTCCTAAATTACCATGTCCAAGGCCTACTTTTCTTTGATCAGCTACAGAACCTGGAATACAGAACGCCTGAAGTCCCTCCCCGATTGCTGCCGCTGCATCTGCTGCTGTCCGGCATCCTTTTTTGATTGCAATTGCTGCACCTACAGTATATGCCCAACATGCATTTTCAAAACAGATTGGCTGGATACCCTTTACCTGATTGTATACATCAAGTCCGGCATCCTTTGTAATCTTTTCAGCTTCTTCAATTGAAGCAATGCCATAGCTTCCTAATACTTCATTGATTTTATCAATTCTTCTTTCATATGATTCAAATAAAGCCATTTACTTGTCCTCCTGATATTTTGTGACTATGTATTAACTAATTTCCGCTTACTCCTTACGCGGATCAATAATTTTTGCTGCATCTGCAACCCGTCCATACTGTCCCTTTGCCTTCTCCCATGCATCGTTCGGTGTATCGCCTGCTTTAATAAAGTCAGTTAACTTTCCAAGACTTACAAACTGATAACCGATAATCTCATCATTCTCGTCCAGGGCAATACCTGTTACATAGCCTTCTGCCATCTCAAGATAACGGGGTCCCTTTGCCAGTGTTCCATACATCGTACCAACCTGTGAACGAAGTCCCTTGCCAAGGTCTTCAAGTCCTGCTCCAATCGGAAGTCCGTCCTCAGAAAATGCACTCTGAGTTCTTCCATATACAATCTGCAGGAATAATTCTCTCATAGCTGTATTAATTGCATCACAGACAAGGTCTGTGTTAAGTGCCTCCAAAATTGTCTTACCCGGAAGAATCTCTGATGCCATAGCAGCAGAATGTGTCATTCCTGAACACCCAATCGTCTCAACCAATGCTTCCTGAATAATACCGTCTTTTACGTTCAAAGTGAGTTTACAGGTTCCCTGCTGCGGAGCACACCAGCCAATGCCGTGTGTCAGACCGGAAATGTCCTTCACCTCTTTTGCTTTTACCCATTTCGCCTCTTCCGGAATCGGAGCCGGTCCGTGATTTGCACCCTGAGCTACCGGACACATCATTTCTACTTCATGTGAATAAATCATTTTAAAACTCCTTTCAAATACGTATTGTTATTTCTTTAACATCATACCTTATTATTTTCTCATATTATCCAATATTCGTCAATTATTACTTTTGATTTTTATTCTACGATTTTCATAATTTTAATATAATCTTCTGTTTTATCTCTCATAATTTTTAATCCTTCTTCTAGCTAGAAAAAGCCTTTGAGAACAGTTTTTCGTTCCCAAAGGCTTTTTCGATTTTATAATTTTATGTCCTACTCCCACATCTCTTTATCCACCATATATCCCTCCACCTCATTCTTTTTAAATGACGCAGTCAGCCACACATAACCGAGGTCATTGGGATCATTCTCATCATAGTTAAGATCATATCCTATATTAAACCCATTCCCGGCAAAAAAGAAATTTACCACATAAATCCCACCCAGACTGTCCCCGGCAAATGTCCTTTTAATATCTCTTCTGCTGAGTTCTGAAAATATAGGTTCTCCAGCGGCATCCTCTCTTATCCGCCTAAGCCACATCTCAACAAAACTGTCGCTGATATCTATAACGTCCTTAACCTGGTATACTGTACCGTCCTCGAGATTAATATTTACAGCGCGGAAATTCTCATGAAATTCCTCCATGCTGCCCCGGTAATTGTAATCATCATAAGCAACACTTAGAAAATCCTCCGATGCAAAACACACCTTATACTGTACATAACTTGCAAGCATAGGGTACTGTGCTCCGATTACAGTCTCCTTCATCTCATCAGATGGATGAAGATAAATCTCCTCTACAGACTTCATTGCATATTCTTCAAGAATCTGATTAACCTTGTCCTGAGTCTTCTCCTCCATACCGTTCAATCTAGGATACTGAACATAAAATTCAATATAAGTATTCTGCTTTTCATAATCAGTAAAGCTGTAGGTTTCTTCCTCAAGCTCATAAGAAAGATTCTCTTCTATAGCTGCCGGTATTGCATCCAGTCCGCCCTGTTCTTCCTCTGCGCCCCCGTCATTATAATAACCTCCATAGTAATCGTCATAATATCCCCCGCCATAATTATCGTATCGGCGGTAATCCTCCATTCTGTCTCCCCGATCCGACACAATAAAAAAAACAACGGCTGAAATCAGAAATACTGTTACAAAGGCTGCCGCAAGAACAGCAGCGCCAATAAGCACTATTTTCAAAGTATTATCTGTCTGTTTTCTGTCCATAGAAGCCGCGTACTGATAATCTGCGCATGGACTTACTATCATCTCCATAGGAGTATACCGCATCCCCTTTATGGTCTGCTCGGGCATAACCGGATACATTCCCATACGTATGTATTTTGGCACCGCTTCTGGTGCCGCATTAACAGTAATCCGGCTGACCTTAAGCATCTGCGTGCAGTGCCTCCATACTGCCGTAAAAAGCTGCCTTCCGGCTCCTCTTCCCTGACAAGCCCCTTTTACATAAAACAGAAAAATGTGACCTACGTTTTTTACGGATATTGTGCCTATAAGCTCCGTCCCTTCAAATGCTCCGAACATAGTAATTTCTCTATTCATATACATTGAAAGTACGGTCTCATACCTGATTGTTTTCTGAAACTCCTCTATACCCTCCGGTGTATAGGAGGGCGCCACATCCCTTATAAATACATCCCATATCAGATGAAGCGCAGGAAGTATCTCATCCCTTCTTAGTTCTCTTACCTCCACGTATCCCTCTCCTTTCGGGGGCCGCTGACTCATTTTTCTCCAGCCAGCAGCTCTTCTCTAAGTAACGTAAGCGCCCTTACCACTGCATAATCCCTGTTTTTGTCACGGTTTCCGGTAAAACGAAATTCCTCTGCGCGGGTATGTCCCTTCACATGGCATCCTACATAGACAAGCCCTACAGGCTTCTCCTTCGTCCCTCCGTCCGGCCCCGCAATACCTGTTACACTAAGAGCAGCGTCTGCACCGGCAGCATTGGCAGCGCCTTTGGCCATCTCTTCTGCAGTCTGCCTGCTTACTGCGCCAAAATCATCTAATGTCTCTTTTCTTACACCAAGAAGCTTTCTCTTTGCAGCATTAGAATAAGTGATATATCCCTCTTTGTACACACTGGATACACCTGCTACATTCATAATTCTGGCCGCAAGCTTTCCCCCCGTACAGGATTCTGCGGTAGTTACTGTATATCCTTTTTCCTTTAAAAGCTCTACAACTGCTTCCTCCAGTGTTACATTCTCATCTTCAGTATAAATAAGCCGTCCAAACCGTCTATACAATTCCTCAAGGACCGGCCTTATGAGGCACTCTGCCTCTTTTTCATCCCTCGCCCTGGCTGTCAGGCGCAGATGTACTTCCCCTGTCTTGGCATAAGGAGCGATTGTAGGATTCGTCTGCTTCTTTATCATATCGGAAATCATTGTCTCTGCCTTGCTCTCTCCGATTCCACACAGCTTCACCATTTTGGAATAAATACCTTCAGGCTGGCGGCTGCTTAGATATGGAGCTATGGACTCCTCAAACATAGGCTTCAGTTCATTTGGAGGTCCCGGAAGGAGTATGGCTGTCTTGCCGCCCTCTTCTATAATCAGGCCGGGAGCTGTCCCGTTATGGTTATCCACTACAACTGCCCCCTCTGGTACAAGCGCCTGCTTCCAGTTATTATCTGTAATCTTACCGGATTTCATCTGTCTGAAATACTGCTCAATGCGTTCCTTTGTGTGCTTATCCTCATAAAGCTCCTTTTCAAATACCTTCGCTGTCACTTCTTTCGTTAAATCATCCTTTGTCGGTCCCAGGCCGCCGCCTAAAATTACAATATCAGCCCTTGAAAGGGCAAGCCGGACTGCTTCATAAAGCCGCTTTTCATTATCCCCCACTACAGTCTGATGATAGCAGGACAACCCAAGTGAAGCACATTTTTCCGCCAGATATGCCGCATTCGTATTTACAATATTACCGAGCAAAAGTTCTGTCCCTACAGACAAAAGCTCTACTGTCATGGTTACATCCCTCCCTTTGTCAGTACCTGTACATTCTTTGACACATAATCAATCAAAGATACTACTGTCAGTATTAAGGATACCCAGATTAGAATATTTCCAATCATATCAAATATTCCGCCAAAATCTGCAATCAGTATAATAATCATTGCCATCTGCGAAACAGTCTTAAACTTTCCCCAGTAGCTTGCCGCAATCACAATTCCATTATCAGATGCAACCAGTCGGAAACCGCTGATAATAAATTCCCGTGCGATAATAACAATGACAAACCATGCCGAGAGCTTTCCTGACGGAATCATGCATATCATAGCAGAGCATACCAAAAGCTTGTCTGCTAAAGGGTCCATAAATTTCCCGAAATTTGTCACCAGGTTCCTTGCTCTTGCAATCTTCCCGTCCAGCATGTCTGTTAGGCTCGCCACACAAAAAAGTACAAGTGCAATCCATTTATTTGCAGCACCTCCTGTATCTGTAAGCATAAAAAATACAAAAAATGGCACCATCAACATTCTTAATACAGTCAACTTATTTGGTAAATTCATTCTATTAACTCTCCTATCAAATCATATTCTAATGCTCCAGTCACCTTTACCCTGGCAAAGTCTCCCGACATCAGCTCTGCGTCCGTATTTACAAAAATAAACCCATCAACATTCGGCGCATCCATATAGGTACGGCCTACATAAGCCTCCTCATCGGCAACCTTTCCTTCAATCATGACCAAAAGTTCTTCTCCAATCCTGTCCTCCCCGCGGGCAAATACAATCTCCTGCTGGAGCTCCATAAGCTCTGCCTGCCGCTCCTCTTTTATCTCCTCTTCAATCTGCCCTGGCATCTGTGCTGCCTTTGTATCCTCCTCCGGTGAATAGGTAAAAACTCCCAGCCTGTCAAATTCCATTTCATCTACAAACTTAAGAAGTTCCTTATGCTGCTCCTTCGTTTCTCCCGGAAATCCAGTAATAAGTGTTGTACGAAGAGAAATGTCCGGAATCTCTGCACGTAATTTCCCTATAATCCGGGTAAGTTGCTCCTTTGTCGTGCGTCTTCCCATCCGCCTGAGTATTTCATCACTGGCATGCTGGATGGGGATATCCAGATAGTGGCAAATCTTCTTTTCCTTCTTCATAACCTCTATTAGATTGTCGTCAATTTCCTCTGGATAGCAGTATAGTACTCTGATCCACCTAAGCCCTTCTATCTGGCACAGCCGGCTAAGAAGGATATGCAGCGATTTTTCTCCGTAAATGTCTCTCCCATAAAGAGTGGTTTCCTGTGCAACCAGAATCAGCTCCTTTACTCCCTGGAGTGCAAGCTCCTCTGCTTCCTTTATAAGAACCTCCATAGGAACACTTCTGTAGCTCCCCCTAAGTCTTGGGATAATACAGTATGTGCAGTGCTTATCACACCCTTCTGCAATCTTAAGGTACGCATAGTGGCCCCCTGTCGTTACCAAACGTTTCACATCTGTTAACGGAAGCGCATCTAGCTCCTCCATTGTCACACGTCCTTTTCCTGCAAGCGCCTCCTCTATCACATCACTTATCCTGTCATAAGCAGTTGTCCCCAGAACTGCATCCACCTCCGGTATCTCTGTAACTATCTCCTCCTGATATCTCTGGGCAAGACAGCCTGTTACAATAAGCGCTTTTAAACTTCCTATTTTCTTATATTCTGCCATCTCAAGTATTGTCTGAATACTCTCTTCCTTGGCATCATGGATAAAGCAGCAGGTATTAATGACAATAACATCTGCCTCCTCTTCATCATCCACAATCTGAATACCCTTTTTATCAAGCAGTCCCAGCATGACCTCCGAATCCACCAGGTTCTTGTCACAGCCAAGAGAAATAAACAATAATTTTGTTTGAAAGAAAGGCAGACGCCTGCCGGCCTCTGCCTCATACCTCTTACTCATCTTCCTCACCGACAACTTTAATCTTTGCCTGGTTTAATTCGTCTATTGCAACAGACAATGCTTTCCTGCTATTCTTTGCACTTACTAAAGGCATGGAACCGTCAATAATCTCTCTTGCTCTTTTTGCCGTAGCCATTACGATGGAGTACCGGCTGTTTACAACCTTTGTAGCCCCCTCCTCGACATCCTTATTCACGACCTTCATTAAATCTGTGTAAGATGGGTGTAACATAATACACTATTCTCCTTTCAGCTCTCTTTTCATATTTTCTATAAACTCCTGATTGCGGGAGCTCCGTCTGTGCTCCCCTTCAATAATCCTGTGTACTTCCTCCACACATGTGGAAAGATCATCATTAATAATTAGATAGTCATACCGGTCCATTCCCTCTGCCTCAGCTCTTGCCCGCAGAAGACGTCCTTCAATAACCTCCATGTCTTCTGTCCCTCTGCTCACAAGCCTCCTGCGAAGCTCTGCTATAGTGGGCGGGGTAATAAAAAGAAGCAGCGTATCTGGAAACTTCTCCTTTACCTTAAGCGCTCCCTGTATCTCTATCTCGAGAATCACATCTTTTCCTGCCCTTAGCTGCTCTTCCACATAAGCGCGCGGTGTCCCATAATAATTATCCACGTACCTAGCATACTCTATCAGTTCATCTTTCGCAATCATTTTTTCAAATTCATCTGTTGTTTTGAAAAAATATGCCTTTCCTTCTTCTTCGCCGGGCCTGGGCTTTCTTGTGGTGGCAGACACAGATAATGCATAATTATTATATTTCATAAGGAGCTCCTTCATAATGGTTCCCTTCCCTGCACCAGAAAAACCAGATACTACAATCAGAATCCCTTTTTTTTCCATCTTTTTTCTCCTACTCAATATTCTGAATCTGCTCTCTTACCTTCTCAATCTCTGTCTTAAGATTAATTCCAACGTTCGAAACATCAAGATCATTTGCCTTCGAAAGAATCGTATTTGCCTCCCGGTTCATCTCCTGGGCGATAAAGTCAAGCTTACGCCCAATTCCTGCCTCCCTGGAGTTAAGGGTCTCCTTCATATGTAAAATATGGCTCTTTAGCCGCACTACCTCTTCGTCTGTACAAATCTTATCTGCAAATATAACTACTTCTGCTGCGATACGGCCTTCCTCAAGCTGCGTATCACCCAGAAGTTCCTTTACCTTATTCTCCATCTTCTCCCTGTACTGAGCGATTATCTGAGGTGAACGTTCCTCTATAAAAGCCACATACTCAAGCATTCCGTCAAGCTTTACAAGAATATCCTCCTTTAATGCCTCCCCTTCTGTTCCTCTTGTGGCAACAAACCTCTCCACAGCACCGTCCATCGCCTGCTTAAGTCCATTCCACAGCTCTGCCTCATCTGTAACCTGCTCCTCCATAATCAGAACTTCAGGATAGCGGGACAGGGTTGACACCCGGATATCATTCTCCAGGGAAAGCTTCTCCTCCATCTGCTTCAGATAAAAAAGGTACTCCTTTGCAAGCGTCTCGTTATACCGGAGGGACATCTGCCCCTCTGACAAATCCTCATACTGAACAAACAGGTCTACCTTTCCTCTTATGATACTCTGTTTTATCAGACTACGTATTGCCGTTTCAAAACAATTCAGCTTCTTTGGCATTCGGATATTTATGTCCAGATAGCGATGGTTTACCCCCTTCATCTCTACTGTAAATTTCCGCTCTCCGTCAGAGATCTCACACCGGCCGAAACCTGTCATACTTTTTATCATGATTCAAATCCTCGTTTTGTATTGTATTTTTACGCATTTATTATAAGACATTTGCAAAATATCGTCAACTATACTACAATGAAAACATGAAAAGAAAGGATGTGTTACTGTGAACGGTGTAAGCAGTAACGAAAGGACACATACATTATGGCATTTGATGGAATTACAGTAGCGGCAGTTGCCAGTGAACTAGATAACAGCCTGACAGGCGGAAGGCTTACAAAAATCGCCCAGCCGGAGTCGGATGAGCTTTTGCTTACTATAAAAACATCAGACGGACAGAGACGTCTTTATATATCAGCCAGCGCCTCTCTGCCGCTTATTTATCTGACAGAAGAAAATAAACCAAGCCCCATGACAGCTCCTAGCTTCTGTATGCTTTTAAGGAAGCATATCGGAAATGGACGGATTTTTGGAATTTCCCAGCCAGGTCTTGAGAGGGTTATCTGCATTGATATTGAACATTTAGATGAGCTGGGAGACCCGTGTAAAAAAAGACTAGTTATTGAGATAATGGGGAAGCACAGTAATATTATCTTCTGCGATGATAAAGGAATGATTCTTGACAGCATTAAGCATGTATCTGCACAGATAAGTTCTGTACGTGAGGTGCTGCCGGGACGGGACTATTTTATACCGGATACTATGCTGAAACTTGACCCGCTTACTGTAACTGAACATACATTTATCCGTACTCTAAGAGAAAAGCCCATGCCTGTTTCCAAAGCCCTGTATGTATGTTTTACCGGCCTAAGCCCGGCAGCTGCCTTAGATATCTGCTTTAGGGCAGGTATTGACCTTGAACCGGACGCAGCTTCTCTTTCTGACGATATGGTTACACATTTGTTTAGACAATTTTCGTATTATATGGAGGAAGTAAAGGACAAAAAATTCCATCCAGTTATTTATTTTCAGGGTGCAGAGCCAAAAGAATTTTCTGCACTGCCTCTTCTTCACTATGAAGGATTTGATAAAAAGAAATATGGCTCCATCTCCCAAGTGCTTGCAGATTACTATTCCTCCAGAAATGCATTAACCCGTATCCGTCAGAAAAGTGCCGATCTGCGCCATATTGTCCAGACAGCGCTAGATAGAAACCGTAAAAAATATGATCTTCAGGCACGGCAGCTTAAGGACACAAAAAACAGAGAAAAATATAAGGTATATGGAGAACTTATTAACACCTATGGCTACAACCTTGCCCCCGGTTCTAAGGAGCTTACCTGTCTGAATTATTATACCGGAGAGGATATTACCATTCCCTTAGACCCAGTGAAAACACCCCAGGAAAATTCCCAAAAATATTTTGCCAGATATAATAAGCAGAAGCGTACCTTCGAGGCTCTTAAGAAGCTGATAGAGGAGACGAAGGAGGATATCCTCTATCTTGAATCCATCAGTACTTCCCTGGATATTGCACGTAGTGAGGCCGATCTGGCACAGATTAAGGAAGAGCTGATGCAAAGCGGATATGTACGCCGGAAATCCACAAAGAAAAAAGTAAAGCTTACAAGCAGACCCCTGCACTATATTTCAAATGACGGCTATCATATGTATGTAGGGAAAAATAACCTTCAGAATGATGAGCTTACCTTCTCCTTAGCCAATGGAAATGACTGGTGGTTTCACGCTAAAGGAACCGCCGGCTCCCACGTTATTGTACGTACAAACGGAGACGAGCTTCCTGACAGCACCTTTGAAGAAGCCGGCAGGCTTGCGGCCTTTTATTCTAAAAGCCGCGGAGCCGACAAGACAGAAATCGATTATGTAGAAAAAAAGCATGTAAAAAAACCAAATGGGGCAAAGCCTGGGTTTGTAGTATATTACACAAATTATTCTCTGGTGATTGATTCCGATATTTCCAATATAAAAGCTGTGGAGGATTAATTCCCCACAGCTTTTATCAGTGCTTCTTATGAAAGCAGCTCATATAATTTTCCGACAATCAGCCTTCGCTGCAGTGTTACAAAGTTCTCATTAACCTTATCCGTAATATACTGGCAGTTTTCCTTTGTAAGCCTTATATTGTCATAAATTACCTCCATCATTGTAGCCTTATACAAATTTCTTGACACAATAAATGTAGTCAGGGAGTCAAGAACATTTGCGGATTCCGTAAATTCTTCTTCTGTCTTAAATTCATATTTTTCGTAAGACTTTTCGTATCCGGATTCATACCGGAGAATCACTCTCTCAAAAATAAAATCTACCGCCGTCCTGACTCTTGCCGCATCCTTTCTTTCCAGCTCCCTTAAAGCCTCTGAAGCGTAGTACATATTAAGCATGTCATCAATATAATTCTCAATCTCGTTATTTAAGACATCGCTTCCGATAAGCTTTTCCACTTCTGCCAGATTAAAAGGTCTGTTTCCGATAAAGTCCTCTTTATAGGAATTCATAAAATCTATGATATACTTTTTCTCAAAAGGCTGCATATCCTCCGGCCGCCTGAAAAAGGACGTCAGCCTGTCCTTCCATTCCTCCCCAAGATTTTCAATGAGTATTTTCAGGCTCTCCACACTGTTTAACATACTTATATTCCTCCCCGTATTAATTTATATCATCTTTAATTATCATTCATCCCCGCCAGATAATCAATAAACTGCTGGGCTGTCCTTCCTGACAAGCCGCCATGGCTTAACTCCCATTTGTTTGCTTCAAGAAGAAGCTCATCCTCCGGCATATGTATCTCATTTCTTGCTGCGAGCTGCCTTACAATCTCCTGAAACTGCTTTTTGTCAGGCTTTCCAAAATAAATTGTCACACCAAATCTTGCCACAAGTGAAAGCTTCTCCTGGACAGTGTCATTCGTATGAAGCTCCTCATCCCTGTCAGCCTTGTCCTTAAAGGTTTCCCTGATTAAATGTCTCCGGTTGGAGGTGGCATAAATCAGTACATTCTCTGGTTTTCTTTCAAGGCCCCCTTCTATAACTGCCTTCAGATACTTATACTCTATCTCAAACTCCTCAAAAGATAAGTCATCCATATAAATAATGAACTTATAATTCCGGTTTTTAATCTGAGTGATAATATCATTTAGGTTCTGAAACTGGTGCTTATAGACCTCTATCATCCGCAGGCCCCTGTCATAGTACTGGTTCAGAACTGCCTTTATAGAGGAAGACTTTCCCGTCCCTGCATCTCCGAAAAGCAGACAGTTATTTGCCTTTCGTCCACTTACAAATGCCTCCGTGTTATCAATCAGCTTTTTCTTTGCAATCTCATACCCGACTAAATCGTCAAGGTGTACATGGGCAATTCTAGTAATCGGTACAATCTGCGCCCCCTCTTCTGTCTGTCTGATACGAAATGCCTTGTGCAGCCCCAGCTTCCCAACCCCAAATTCCTTATAGAACTGGGTAATGACATCCTTAAACTCCTCTACACTCTGTGTTTCTGCCAGATGCCTTCCCAAGCCGCTGATTCTGTCTCTGATCCTCTGGTTAAAAATCTTCCCGTGTCCTTTATCTCCCTTATAATTTCTGAGGAAAGACAAATGCTCTGTGGCAAGCACCTTCTCTACCTGCTCAAAATCATATGCAAATAAATCCTTAAAAATGGCAAAATCATGAAGCGCGGCAATATTAATGCTTCCCTCCACCCTTCCTGTAATCTCACAGGAAGTGCTGTACGCATTCTCATGGCTTGCAAGCAGATAGGTAAGGTAAGCGTGCCAGATATTGCCTTCAAACCCATGGCTTACCGCCATCTCTAAAAGCCCTCCAATACATTCAAAAAGAAGCTCCTTTAAGCTGTCTTTATCGCATCCTTCATTTTTTAAATTCTCTTTTAAAAAAACCATATTCGAAAGAATGTTTCCGTCCTCTATATCCCTATATATGATTAATTCATTCATCCTCATAGCCCATGTACTCCTTAATAATTGCCAAGAATCTTCAGGCTCCGGCTCTCCTCCCGCAGTCCCCGGATTGCATTTTTCACTGCAGCATCCTCCAGATTTCCCTCAAAATCAATAAAAAACCGATATTCAAAGCTTCTGCCTTCAATTGGCCTTGATTCGATTCTTGTCATATTTAAATCATTATAAATGAAGTGAGACAAAAGATGATACAAAGATCCGCTCTCATGGGGAAGCTCAAAACAAATGCTGATTTTTTTCGCTCCCTTTATAAAAATCTTCTGATTCGTTACAATGATAAATCTGGTGGAATTATTTTTCTCATCATTGATTCCCTCACTTAGAACCTCAAGTCCGTGTATATGGGCTGCATATGCGCTGCACACGGCTGCCTGGGTTTTATCCTTCTCATCTAAGATTTTCTTTGCCGCAATTGCAGTATTTTCCACGCTTATCTGCTGCCAGCCCTTATGTTCTCCCAAAAATCGGGAAGTCTGCATCAGTGCCTCTGCTTTAGAGTAAACCCTGTCGATATCCCTAAGGCTGCTCCCCGGAAGTCCTGCAAGTGTATGGGTAATCGGAATAATTGTCTCTCCTACAATATAATTTTCAAATTCAACCAGAAGGTCATACATCTCATTTACAGAGCCTGCGGAAGAATTCTCTATGGGAAGCACAGCATAGTCTGCAGCTCCCTCTTCAATTGCCTCCATGGCATCACGGAAGGTCTGTACATAATAGCTGTTACACTCTCTGCCAAAATAATTCTGCATGGCTGCCTGTCCGTAAGCCCCTTCTGTCCCTTGAAAAACAATTCGGGCACTCTGTGCTTTTAAGCCCTCTATCTCTATAAACGGAAGGTGTCCCAGCGCTCCTGCCTTCACAAGCTGCCTGTACTGTAATTTTCTGCTCATGGACATTAGCTGTTGGTAGAGCTCCTTAATTCCTTTTTTGTTTACTTCTGATGTCACCTTTCCCGCCACGTCCTGAAGCTTTTCCTTCTCTCTCTGCCTGTCTAGAACCTTCCTTCCTGCCGAAATCTTATACTCTCCCACCTGTTCACAGATGCTCATTCTTTCTTCGTATAACTTTACGATTTGATCGTCCACCTCGTCTAGCTTCTGCCTTAATTCCTGTAAAGAGGCCATTTCCTCATCTCCTTTTTTCAAGCTAACTGGTATTATACCTTATCATACATTATAAGTTCAATAGATACATAAGATTTCCCGTATAAAATCTTCCATCCTCTGCCATACTTTAAAGTATGAAGCATAATTTTTTAGCATGCGGAACGACAGGCTGGTGTATGGAAATCCTTTTTACCGGTCTTCATTCCCTGAAAACACACAATCCAAAGCTTATGGGAAACACCTCTATCTGGATGTTTCCTATTTACGGCATGGCAAGCCTTCTTGCTCCTGTGTGCAGGCTTCTTAGAGGAAAGAACCTTATGCTCAGGGGAGGGATTTATACATGCTGCATTTTTGCCGGCGAATATCTAACTGGTTCACTTCTTAGGAAATACGAAGCCTGCCCGTGGGATTATAGCAAAGCTCCCTTAAATATTGACGGCCTTATACGGCTTGATTATGCTCCCTACTGGTTCGGAGCTGGTCTTGTATTTGAAAAAATTTTAGACAGGCACTAAAATGTGTTGAAAATCTTCTTTGTATGGTTTATTATGTACAGAGACTTTTTAACAAGTATATATTTTGTCATTGAAGGAGGGTTTTATGAGACACTTGATGAGCCCACTGGATTTTTCCGTGGAAGAACTAGAGAAACTAATGAATCTGGCAGGGGACATTGAAGCCAATCCCGAAAAATACGCTCATGTATGTGCCGGGAAAAAGCTGGCCACCTTATTCTATGAGCCAAGCACCAGAACAAGATTAAGCCATGAAGCCGCAATGTTAAACCTTGGCGGAAGTGTTCTTGGATTTTCTTCAGCAGATTCCAGTTCTGCTGCCAAAGGCGAAAGTGTTGCTGACACGATTCGTACGATTTCCTGTTATGCAGATATCTGCGCTATGCGTCATCCAAAGGAAGGTGCTGCACTTGTTGCTAGTACACATTCTGGGATTCCTGTTATTAATGCAGGTGACGGTGGACATCAGCATCCTACCCAGACACTCACAGATATGTTAACTATCCGTTCCTTAAAGGGAAGGCTCGACAATATGACCATCGGTCTTTGCGGCGATTTGAAATTCGGCCGTACCGTTCATTCTTTAATTCATGCACTGGTTCGTTACCCTAATGTCAGATTCGTACTTATTTCACCGGAAGAACTTAAGATTCCAAGCTACATACGTACCGATGTACTTGACCGTCAGAATATAGAATACGAAGAAGTCGTGCGCCTTGAAGATGCACTTCCAAAGCTTGACATCTTATACATGACTCGTGTACAGAAAGAACGTTTCTTCAATGAAGAAGACTATGTACGAATGAAGGATTTTTATATTCTGGATTCAAAAAAGATGGAGCTTGCTTCTGATGATATGTATGTTCTCCATCCCCTTCCAAGAGTAAATGAAATTGCCGTGGAAGTAGATAAGGACCCCCGCGCCGCATATTTCAAGCAGGCACAGTACGGTGTCTATATCCGTATGGCACTTATCATGACACTGTTAAACATCGAAGCATAGCTTCATTTAAGCATATAGGAGGAACCGCTATGGTTAAAAATACATTAAATGTCGGACGTATTTCCGAAGGCTTTGTCCTGGACCATATTCAGGCCGGACGGAGCATGGACATATATAAATACCTGCATCTTGACAAGCTGGACTGCTGCGTTGCCATTATAAAAAACGCAAAAAGCAGTAAAATGGGGAAAAAGGACATTATGAAAATTGAATGTCCCATCGATTTTATGGATCTGGATATCCTGGGCTTCATAGACCACAATATCACTGTCAATATCGTACAGGACGAAAAAGTTGTGGACAAAAAGTGCCTGCGCCTTCCAAATGAAATCAGAAATGTAATCCGATGCAAAAATCCACGCTGCATCACTTCCATTGAGCAGGAGTTAGATCACGTATTCGTTCTGACAGATCCGGAAAATGAGATATACAGATGCAAGTACTGCGAGCAGAAATATGACGGTCGGTTAAGACGCCGGTAAATACATTTTGGGGACGGGGTATTTTGAAAAATACCCCGTCCCCAATTTAAAATACCCTGTCCCCATCACACAAGCAAAACGATAAGCCGGGTTATGTCATTGGATAATCATCTATCTAGACCCGCTGTTACCAGCGGGTTCAAGCAACCTACCCGAGACGTGACGGGCCGCCACAATGTCTCTGTACGGTTTTGCTTCGAGTGGGGTTTACATGTGCCCCCGCCGTTACCGGCAGGGCGGTAGTCTCTTACACTGCCCTTCCACCCTTACTTAAGCCAAGAGACTTAAGCGGTTCATTTCTGTTGCACTGGCCTTGGAGTCGCCTCCACCGGACGTTATCCGGCACTCTGCCCTGTGAAGCCCGGACTTTCCTCATCTGCCGCCTTTCGGCGCCTGCATCTGCGATTACCTGTTTTACTTGTATAATGGGGACAGGGTATTTTGAATCTGGGACGGGGTATTTTTCAAAATACCCCGTCCCCAACCTTACTTCATAGCGTCTGCTGCCGAGGTTGCCAGCTCGTCACACCTTTCATTCTGGGGATGTCCATCATGGCCCTTCACCCAGTTAAATGTTACCTTATGAGGCTCCTTTGCCTTTAAAAGCCGTTTCCATAAGTCAATATTTTTTACCGGCTCATTTTTTCCCCTCTTCCAGTCCTTTTTTATCCAGCCGTCAATCCAATGCTGGTTAAATGCATCTATCACATACTTTGAATCGGAATACACAGACACCTCACAAGGCCTGTTAAGAGCCTCCAGCCCCGCAATTACCGCCATAAGCTCCATGCGGTTATTTGTTGTCTTCTCATAGCCCTTCGACAGCTCCTTTACATGAAGCTCACCCTTTTTATCTATATATTCTAAAACCGTACCATATCCTCCGGGCCCTTCCGGATTGCCTCTGGCTGCCCCGTCTGTATAAACATTGACATACATATTACGCCTCTCCTTTAATTACCCTTACAGCATGTATAACCTCAGGCAGAATATATTCCAAACACACCTTCACAGCCCCTGCCTTTCCTGGAAGATTCACAATCATTAAGTCTCCCCGGATACCAGCAGCGCTCCTGTTTAACATCGTACGCTTGGTCATAGCCAGCATATGCGCACGCATGCCCTCCGGAATTCCCACTACAGGCCTCTCCACAACATCCATTGTCGCCTCCGGTGTACAGTCATCTGGTGCACAGCCTGCACCGCCTGTTGTAAGAATCAGATCCACCAGATGGTTATCTGCCATTCTCTGGAACACGGTAGACAACACCTTTCTGTCATTTGGAAGTGCTTTCATAAAAATAACTTCCATACCCTCTTCCTCTACCATCTTCCTGATAATCTCCCCGCTCTGGTTCTCCTCCTGCTCTCTATAAACCGCTGTACTCGCTGTAATAATCGCAACCTTCATATAGTACCTCCATCCATCTCCTCATCTGTATCCAATGTATCTGTTCTCTCCATAGACAGTAACAATTTTATACCTTTTATGAAAATAATGCAACTAACATTTACTCATACCCTCATGTAAAATATCCAATACAGTACGAAGCCTGTCCACTTCAACCTGTCCCGGCGCCGATGCCCTTCCTGTCTGTCCAAATGTTACCGCCGACCCTGTAAGCTCCCCGCACAGGCGGCTTAGTACTCCTTCTGAGCCCATAGACATTGTAATCACCGGACGGTCTGCATGCTCATGCACCATCTCCTCTGTTGCTGTAACAAGTGTTAATACATCCCTTTTGTTCTCGGGCATGACTGCAAGCTTACAGATATCCGCATTAAGCTGCTGCATTTTACGAAGCCGCCTAACAAGCTCTTCCTTTTTCGGAGTCCTTTTGAAATCATGATTTGAGACAACCACCCTTACATTCTGCGAATGTGCCTCCTTAATCAGGCTTTTAACAGCCTCATCCCCGGTAAACAGCTCAACATCAATTAAATCAACATATCCTGATAATACTGCCTTCCTGTTAAGCTCCATATATTCTCCAAGCTCTGCCTTTCTTTCTCCTCCCTCTTTAGAGGTCCGAAATGTAAACAGAAGCGGCATATCTCCTAATATTTCCCGTATATCCTTTAACAGCGCCTTTACACACACACTGTCAAAAACATCCTCATACCAGTCTGCGCGCCATTCTGCAATATCAGCCAAAGAATGACAGACTCTCTTTGTTTCGCGGATAATCTCCTCTTTTTTTGTCTCTGCAATCGGTGCACAGATTTTAGGAATCCCTTCACCAATACAGACATTTCTTACTACTACTGGTTTCATTTTTTCACGTCCTTACTCTAATATCACATTACAACCATAACATGAAATAGTATTTTTTCCAATATAAAAGTTCAGCAGACTTTAAGAACAAAGATATGACTCCATATAAAAACAACACAGTCTTATAGACCATGCTGCTTTTATCTCATAACACTATATAATAATACAAACCATTCCGCCATTGCTGTCATTAACAATTTTCTGCATGGTATCCTGAAGCTTTGTCTGGCTTTCATCATTAATCATAGCCATCTTATTTCTCATTCCATCCATCACCAAATCTTCAATGGATTTTCCAAATATATTTGTCCCCCATATACCTTCTTCGCTCTGCTTTGCTTCCTCAATATACTGAATCAAATCCTTTGCCTGCTGTTCATTTCCTACAATCGGCGCAATCTCCGTTTCAATATTTGCCCGTATCAAATGAATAGACGGTGCCTGGGAGTGTATCTTTACACCATACTTATTGCCCTGCTTTATTATCTCCGGCTCATTTAAGGTAATCTCCTCCTTAGAAGGACTCACAACTCCATACCCCTTCATACGCACTAATGCGAAGGCGTCTTTTACGCTCTCATACTCTGTCTTTAACTCCGAAAGATTTTTCATTGCAGCTATCAGCTCATATTGTCCTGCAATATGGGTTCCTGTAAGCTCACTTAACATTTCATAGTAGTACTTGTCGGCAATACCAATGCGGACCTTAACACAGCCTGTATCCATCGCAATATGGTCTACCTTACATTCATCTATGTAGTGGCTCTCCGGCGGCGCAATACCTCCGGCAGCATCCCGTATTTCACACAGCTGTCCCAAGATCTCTTTTATATGGCATAAAAGCTCCTGTTTTAACCTATGATCTCTTGGAAGCATTTCTACCCATTTAGGAATAAAAAACTGAATCTCGGAAACAGGAAATTCAAAAAGTACTGCCTCCATAATCTTATAAATATCCTCTTCCTTTAGCTGTTCACAATTAACTGGAAGCGCTTTTACTCCGTATTCCTGCTCCAGCTCCTCCATAACTCTCTTGGCATCATCTCCATAAGGTTTTTTCGAGTTTACAAGTACGATAAAAGGTTTTCCAATGCCCTGCAGCTCTTTGATAGTCTTTCCTTCTGCTTCCCGGTAGCTCTCCCTTTCAATGTCTCCAATACTTCCATCGGTCGTAATTACAATTCCTATAGTGGAATGGTCGTGAATCACCTTTCTTGTTCCGATTCCTGCTGCCTTTGTAAAGGGAATCTCATAATCAAACCAGGGCGTCTTGACTTGACGTTCTTCACTGCCTTCCACATGACCTGCGGCACCTTCCACCATATACCCTACACAGTCAATCAGCCGCACCTTTACAGCAACATCTTCAGTGAGCTTAACCTCCGCTGCTTCCTTGGGAACGAACTTTGGCTCTGTAGTCATAATCGTCCTTCCAGAAGCTGACTGCGGCAGCTCATCCCTTGTCCTTGCTTTTGTGTGCTCATCCTCCATGTGCGGGAGTACCAGAACATCCATGAAACGCTTGATAAAGGTGGATTTTCCTGTCCGTACAGGCCCTACCACTCCGATATATATTTCTCCATTCGTTCTGCCCCCGATATCTTTGTACAACTGAAACGTATCCATTCTAATACCCCCTTGTTATGCTGATAACAATGTATGCGGGGGTATACAAAGTTAGAACTTGTGAGAAGTAATTTTTCCACTCAAAATCCACTACATAAAAAGAACACTTGACATTAGTTCTTTTTTATTCCTCCTTCCAAGGCAGCGCATTATGCTCCGCTTTACTATCTCTTAGCATAAGCTCGTTCACTGCCTCCTTCGGGTCCTTGTCCTCGAACAGAATCTCATTTACCTTGTTAATAATCGGAAGAGGCACCCCGTATTTTTCTCCCAGCTTTACAGCTGCCTTTGTAGAATACACGCCTTCCACTACCATCTGTACCTCATCCATTGCCTCCTGCATGGTTTTTCCCTGTCCCATGAGATATCCGGCCTTTCTATTCCGGCTGTGAACGCTGGCGCAGGTCACGATAAGGTCGCCGATTCCGGTAAGGCCAGTGAAGCTTTCGATGGCTCCTCCCATCTTTACGCCAAGCCTTGCGATTTCGGCAATTCCTCTTGTAATAAGGGCAGCCTTTGTATTATCGCCGTATCCCATACCGTCTGCAATTCCGGCGGCAAGGGCAATGACGTTTTTCAAAGAGCCTCCCAGCTCCATGCCCAGCATATCCGGACTCGTATATACACGGAACACCTCATTCATAAACATTTCCTGGAGATAATCGGCAGTGTCCTTCCTTCGTGCACCAATCACCACCGTTGTAGGAAGCCCTCTTCCTACCTCCTCAGCGTGGCTTGGACCTGAAAGAACTGCCACGTCTGCCTGGGGAATCTCCTCCTTAATCTGCTGGGACAGAGTCATAAGGGTATTTTCTTCGATTCCCTTTGCTACATCCACAAGAATCTGCCCTTCCGCCACATAAGGCTTCATGTTGCGTGCAGTGCTCCTTGTAAACGGAGAAGGTACCGCAAGCACAATAAAATCCTTCTCTTTGACCGCTTTTTCCATATCCGTTGTAAATTCCATGTCCTCAGGGATTTTTACTCCCGGAAGCTTGCTTTTATGCTCCCGTTCCTCTGAGAGCATGTCAACCTCCTTCTGATCGATAGACCAAACTGTCACCTTGTGACCGTTTTTGTGAAGCAGAAGTGCAAGGGCTGTCCCCCAGCTTCCTGCTCCTATAACACCTGCATTTGCCATTTTATATCCTCCTATTTCATTTATTTTACGGCATATTCTGCTTTTCTGCCATTTTCTTTCCAAAGTTCATCTTATTTTCCGTTCCAGACAAAAGCCTTTTTATATTTTCCCTGTGCTTGTAAAAAGCAGACAGCATCAGAAATGCCGCCACTGCATACATCTCGTATACATACGGCGCGTCTACGCCAAAGCCTCCCATCTGGCCGTATACAACCACCTCGATAAGATAGATAATGACCACAAATAAAGATCCCAGCGACACATAGCGGGTCAGGGCAACCGTTCCTACAAATACCACAAGACAGATAAACACCAGCCAGATATTTACAGTACTTGCCAGAAGGCCGGCCGTAGCCGCAATTCCTTTTCCGCCCTTAAATTTTAGATAGAAAGGATAGTTGTGTCCAAGCACTGCTCCCATACCTGCGTACATGGCAAGCACCGGAAGAATATCGCCATGGGAACTCCCAAATAATAGCTTAACCGCAGCCACAGCAAAAATACATTTAAATGCATCTCCCAGAAAGGTAATCAGTCCCGCCTTCCATCCAAGGGTCCGCAGAGCATTAGTAGTCCCTGCATTCCCGCTTCCATAATTACGAATATCCATATGATGAAGCTTTCCATAAATATATCCGGTCTGTAAAAGACCAAAAGCATATCCAATCAGTACACTTACTGCACGTTCCATTTCCTAACGCTCCTTTTCCTTCCTCTCCCGAACAAAGAATTTAAGAGATGTTCCCTTAAATCCAAAGGCCTCGCGAATTTTATTTTCCAGGTACCTCTGATAAGAAAAGTGCATGAGCTCCTTATCATTTACAAAGATCACAAACGTAGGCGGCTTGACAGAAACCTGTGTCATATAGAAAAGTTTTAGCCGCTTTCCTTTGTCTGAAGGCGGCTGCTGCAAGGCTGCCGCCTCCATCATAATCTCATTTAACACGCCTGTGGCTACCCTAAGTGTCTGGTTTTCAATCACCATATCAATCACATCATAAAGCTTTTTAAGACGCTGTCCTGTCTGCGCAGAAACATACATAATCTCTGCATAGGGCATAAAAGACAGTACTCTTCTTATCTCATTTTCGTACTCCCGCATGGTCCTGTCATTTTTTTCAATGGCATCCCATTTATTTACAACAATGACAATCCCCTTCCCTCTCTCGTGGGCAATGCCGGCAATCTTTGCATCCTGCTCCGTTACGCCCTCCACAGCGTCAATTACAATTAACACTATATCCGCTCTCTCCACGGCAGTCACCGTACGGATAATGCTGTAGCGCTCCAGCTCCTCCTTAATCTTATTCTTTCTTCGAAGGCCCGCTGTATCAATAAATACATACTCTTTTCCTTCATGGACAATATCTGTATCAATGGCGTCTCTCGTTGTCCCGGCAATATCGGATACAATAACTCTTTGTTCCCCTAAAAGCTTATTAATAATTGAGGATTTTCCCACATTGGGCTTACCTACAATGGCTATTCTGGGCCTGGTATCCTCCTCCTCACTGCCTGCTCCTTCGGGAAA
Organism: Lachnospiraceae bacterium; assembly: GCA_910575605.1. Taxonomy (GTDB): domain Bacteria; phylum Bacillota; class Clostridia; order Lachnospirales; family Lachnospiraceae; genus CAPEBR01. The sequence goes on along the minus strand of CAJTEW010000006.1, from coordinate 33,254 downwards.
ATGCTCTGCCACCGCATCCAACATGTCTCCGATACCAAGACGCGATGCTGCAGATACCGGTACCGGCTCGCCGATACCAAGATTATAAAACTCATACACATCCGGCATAAACTTTTCGAAACTATCCACTTTATTTACTACAAGTACAATAGGCTTGCCGCTCCTCCTTAGCATGTCCGCAACCTTAGAATCCGAATCCACAAGGCCCTGGCGCACATCCGTAATAAATATAATAACATCTGCCGTATCAATGGCAATCTGCGCCTGCTCCCGCATCTGGGATAAAATGATATCCTTGCTCTCCGGCTCGATACCGCCTGTATCAATAAGGGTAAAAGTCTTGTCAAGCCACTCCACCTCTGCATAGATTCTGTCTCTTGTCACCCCCGGCGTATCTTCCACAATGGATATCTTTTCTCCTGCCAGCGCATTAAACAACGTGGACTTTCCCACATTCGGTCTTCCCACTATCGCTACTACTGGTTTACTCATATTTTTTATCTCCTATAATTGCATCTATAAAATCCTGACCACTTGATTTTACAATATCTGCCTCTACTTGTAAAGCTTCCGTCACATCCTTAAGTGTAATATCATCTAAGAACACCGTCTCCCCACTCCGAAACATACTGCATGGCAGAAGAAGCCTTTCACCTAATGGTTTCCCCTTAAGCTGGCAAAGCAGGTCTTTTCCCGTAATCAAACCAGACACGGTAATCTGCTCTCCAAAAAATTCATTTTTCACCGGATAGACATACACCTTCGTCTCTGTACATTTTTCCATCAGCCTGTCCGCCATCTTTTTAATGTAAGGATAAGCCAGAAGCCCTGTGGCCAGGGAAACACATCTTTTCCTATGATCTCCTCTTAGCACAGCATATGCCTTCTCAAACTCATCCAAAAGAAGACGCAGCATCCCCACTCCATTTTCAAGCTGCAGATAGCCGTCGTACCGCTCCGCCTCGGGAATCTCCTGGCCAGCCAGAATATACCACTCGTCTCCTGCATGGATAAAATGAGTCCCATATTGTGAGAAAAGCTTCTCCTGCCATTTATGAATGGTATGAAGCACTATGGAAGCTTCCTCTTTTGTAAACGGTTCCAAAGGATACAAACCTTCCCGGTATTTCGTAAGCCCCACCGGAACCACAGACACACTGCGAAGGTAAGGTATATATTTTGACAAATCCTGAATACTCCGCTTAAGCTCCTCGCCGTCATTAACTCCTTTACAGAGTACAATCTGCCCGTTCATCTCTATGCCGCCCTCAAAAAGTCTATCCACCTTTTTAAGCGCTTCTCCTGCAAAACGGTTATGGAGCATCTTACACCGCAGCTCCTTATTTGTAGTCTGAAAGGAAATATTGATGGGTTCCAGATGATAGCGGATAATCCGCTCAATATCATGATCGCTCATATTGGTAAGAGTAACGTAATTTCCCTGAAGAAAAGAAAGCCTGGAATCATCATCCTTAAAATAAAGCGTCTCCCGCATTCCCTCCGGCATCTGATCAATAAAGCAAAACATACATTTATTCCGACAGGAACGGTATTCATCCATAAGCCCCTGCTCAAATGTAATACCTAAATCCTCTTCATAATCCTTTTCTATCAGAAGCTCCCACTGTTCCCCATCGGGCTTTTCAATCAGAAGGGTAAGTTCTTCGTCATTTACATAGAAATGATAGTCAAACACATCCTCTATCTCCATATCGTTAATAGAAAGCAGCCTGTCTCCCGGCGCAATCCCCAGCTCATCTGCGATGCTTCCCGGCTGGATTTCTTTAATCATATGCTCATGAACCATATCGTTTTACCTCAATACTATTGTTTCATTTGTACCGGCCTTTGCCTGTACCTTTACCTTATGATACAATATTACTGTAAAATAGTCCAATAAAAACCTGAGATTCCATTGACCGCCCATGCTGGAAAATGTTATGATTTGAACAGGTAAACGCTACCTGAATTTTATATTTTTACAGGAGACAATTTATGCCGAATATTAAATTAATGGAAGAAGCACTTCCGGTTGCCCCGCTTAAGATAGCCGCTCTTGAAAGCTGCACGAAGCTGGGAGAAAAGGTAAATAAGTACATTGTAAAATTCCGTCAGGAAACTTTAAAAGAATCTTTGACCTCTCCTTTGTTTTCCAGCTATCAGCTTGAAAACTATCTGATCGACTGTTCCTGCCCCCGCTTCGGGACCGGAGAAGCAAAGGGTATCATCAGAGACAGTATCCGGGGAAAAGACTTTTTTATTATGGTGGATGTGTGTAATTACAGTCTGACCTACACTGTAAATGGATACGAGAACCATATGTCCCCCGATGACCATTATCAGGATTTAAAACGGATTATATCCGCCGCTACAGGAAAGGCGCACCGGATCAATGTCATCATGCCCTTCCTCTATGAAAGCCGCCAGCACAAGCGCACGAAACGGGAATCCTTAGACTGTGCTCTGGCGCTTCAGGAGCTTACGGATATGGGAGTCAGCAATATTATCACCTTCGACGCCCACGACCCGCGGGTACAGAACTCCATTCCTCTTCACGGCTTTGACAATTTTGCTGCAGCCTATCAGTTTATGAAAGCACTCCTTAAGGCCGAACCAGAACTGCCAGTAGATAAAGATCATCTGATGATCATAAGCCCGGACGAGGGAGCCATGCACCGGGCTGTATATTTTTCCAACGTTATTGGGGTGGATATGGGAATGTTCTATAAACGCCGGGATTATTCAAAAATCATAAATGGCAAAAACCCTATTGTTGCCCATGAATTTTTAGGATCTGATATAAAAGGGAAAAACGTCATCATTGTAGACGATATGATTTCCTCCGGAGAAAGCATGCTGGATGTAGCGAAGCAGATGAAAGAAAGAGGCGCCGCAAAAGTATTTGTCTGCACCACCTTCGGACTTTTTACGGATGGATTTGAAAAATTTGACGAATATTACGAGAAGGGCTATATTAACCGGGTAATCACAACAAATCTTACCTATCTTCCGCCGGAAACGGAAAGTAAGCCCTATTTTGTTATTGCGGATCTGAGTAAATTTATAGCGCTGATCATTGATTCTTTTAACCATGATATTACGATGAGCTCTGTCCTTGACCCGACGGCAAAGCTTCACGCGCTTTTAGACAGACACAAAAAAGAAACCAGTAATATCTAAAAAACAAAAGAGAGCCGGACATCCTCGATTTGTCCGGCCCTCTCCAGGTCCTCTTTATATAAGTCATTGAGATTATTTCCTGCTATCCGATCACCCGGACTCTTAAAACCTCTTTTATACTTTCAAGATCCTGGGACACCCCTTCCGGCACTTTGGAATCTATATCAATCATCGTATAAGCATATTTGCCTTTACTTTTATTCGTCATATCAGCAATATTCATATTATCATCTGCAAGTATCTTCGTAAACTGCCCGATCATATTGGGAACATTTCTATGAAGTATCAATATCCTTGTATTTTCTCCCCGCATACCCATATCACAGTTGGGATAATTAACAGAATTGTGAATATTTCCGTTTTCCAGATAATCCTTCACCTGCCGAACCGCCATCTTCGCACAATTATCCTCTGCTTCTTCTGTGGAGGCCCCAAGATGAGGAATAACAATTGCGCCCTTTACCCCCGCCACAACCGGCGTGGGAAAATCGGTTACATAATGCTTTACCTTGCCAGATAGCAGCGCATCTACGATACTTTCCTCATCAACCAGTATATTTCTTGCAAAGTTAAGCACTACCACTCCTTCTTTCATCAGACTGATAGCTCCTTTGTCAATCATTCCCCTTGTACTATCCATCGCTGGTACGTGGATCGTGATATAATCGCAATCCTGATAAATCTCATCTGCCGTTCTGGCATGATGGATACTTCTTGACAGTCTCCACGCAGAATCTACAGATACATAAGGATCATATCCGTACACGTCCATTCCAAGATGGGTTGCTGCATTGGCCACCAGTACGCCGATGGCCCCAAGGCCGATAACTCCAAGCTTCTTCCCCTCCAGCTCACAACCTGCAAACGCTTTTTTCGCTTTTTCCGCATCTTTTGCGATATTGCCGTCCTCTTCGTTTTCCTGGACCCAGTTGATGCCTCCGATAATATCTCTTGAAGCCAGAAGCATACCGGCAAGCACCAGTTCTTTTACACCGTTGGCGTTGGCTCCCGGCGTATTAAATACCACAATTCCTTCCTCCGCGCACCTTTCAAGGGGGATGTTATTCACCCCGGCTCCGGCCCTTCCTACCGCTTTAAGTTTCCTACCAAATTCCATCTCATGCATCACGGCGCTTCTTACAAGAATTGCATCCGCCTTCTCCGGCGCGCTTACCGGAGCATACTCCTCTGTAAACTTTTCTAATCCTACCTCAGAGATTGGATTTAAACAGTGATAGCTAAACATTACAGGTTCTCCTCCTCAAACTTCTTCATAAACGCTGTAAGCGCTTCCACCCCTTCTATCGGCATGGCATTATAAATACTCGCCCGCATGCCGCCCACCGAACGGTGCCCTTTCAGGCTTACAAGCCCTGCTTCCTTGGCCTCTTTCACAAACTTCGCTTCCAGTTCCACATCACCGATAACAAAAGGAACATTCATAAGGGAGCGATCCTTTTTCACCACTGTACCCTTAAACATCCTGCTTTCGTCCAGATAATCATAAAGAATCTTTGCCTTTTTCTCGTTGCGTTCTTTCATTGCCGCAAGCCCGCCCTGCTTTTTCAGCCATTTAAAAACCTTACCGCAGATATAAATTCCATATGCCGGCGGCGTATTGTAAAGAGAGCCTGCATCCGCATGGGTTTTATACTTTAGCATCGTTGGGGTTCCAGGAAGAACCTGGTCCGTAATTAAATCTTTTCTGATAATAACGAGAACTGTTCCCGCCGGGCCAATATTTTTCTGCACGCCTCCATAAATCACTCCATATTTCGTCACATCATGGGGCTCAGATAAAAAGCAGGAGGACACGTCTGCAACCAGCGTCTTTCCCTTCGTGTCCGGAAGCTCCTTATATTTCGTCCCATAGATCGTATTATTCTCACAGATGTACACATAATCTGCATCCTGGGATATGGGAAGGTCTGAAACATCCGGAATATAAGAATATGTCTTGTCTGCGGAGGAGGCAATAATATTTACCTTTCCGTATTTCTCTGCTTCCTGGGCCGCCTTTTTCGCCCACTGCCCCGTCACAATATAATCTGCCGTACCATTTTTCATCAGATTCATGGGAATCATGGCAAACTGCAAGGAAGCGCCGCCCTGCAGAAACAATACTTCATAACTGTCGGGAATATGCATAAGCTCCCGAAGATCCCCCTCCGCCTCGTCAATCATATTCTGGAAATCTTTCGAGCGGTGACTCATTTCCATCATGGACATACCGGTTCCTCTGTAGTCTAACATCTCCTCTGCTGCTTCCCTTAGTACCTCTTCCGGTAGTACAGCCGGACCTGCTGAAAAATTATACACTCTGCTCATCTTCATTCCTCCAATACAATTTCATCATTTACCTACTGACCGTCTTTCTTTTCCTGTAAATCCTTCTCGTCAAACACTTCCCGGATGGACGCGCCCGGCGCAACCATAGGCCATACCTTATCGTCACAATCAATCTGACAGTCAATCACCACCGGCTGATTCAAAGTAAGAGCCTTTGCAAATGCCTCTGCAAACTCCTCCTTTGTCTCTACACGGATTCCCACTGCACCCATTGCCTCTGCCAGCTTCACAAAGTCTACCGCATCCTTTAAAACTGTAGCAGAATATCTTTGTCCATAGAACAGATTCTGCCACTGGCGCACCATACCAAGCACATGGTTATTAATTACAACCTGTATGACTGGGATATGATGACGGACTGCAGTTGCAATCTCGTTCATATTCATACGAAAACAGCCGTCACCGGCAATATTCACCACTGTCTTTTCTGGCATTCCCGTTTTCGCGCCGAGAGCTGCGCCAAGGCCATAACCCATTGTCCCAAGACCTCCTGATGTAAGAAATGTTCTTGGCCTCGTATACTTATAATACTGGGCCGCCCACATCTGGTGCTGTCCCACTTCGGTGACAACAATAGCATCCCCCTTCGTCTGGCGGTATATCTCCTCCACTACATACGGACCCGTTAAAATGTGCGGATGATAGGACAGCGGATACTTTTCTTTATAATTCATAACGGTTTCAATCCATCCCGTATGCTTTTGCTCTGGCAGCCTTTCATTTAGCCTTTCAAGAATCGTCTTAATATCACCCACAACGCCTTCTGTAATCAGCACATTTTTATTCATCTCCGCCTCGTCTACATCAAACTGGAGAATTTTAGCATTGTCCGCAAATTTTTTCGCGTTTCCTGTCACACGGTCGCTGAATCTGGCCCCGACAACAATAAGAAGATCACACTCACTTACGCCGTAATTGGATGTTTTTGTCCCGTGCATCCCAAGCATCCCTGTATAAAGAGGATCCGTTCCCGGAAACGCACCCTTTCCCATGAGGCTGTCTGTAACCGGTGCGTCCACCTTTTTCACAAATGTATAAAGCGCTTCGCTTGCTCCTGAAAGCACTGCGCCGCCACCCACAAAAATATATGGCTTCTCGGATTTTTCAATCATAGACAGCGCCTTATCAATCTCCTTTTCACATACATTCTTCACCGGTTTTGTTCTGGGAATATCTGCCCTTTCATACTCTGTCTTATTGGCTGTCACATCTTTCGGAATATCAATGAGAACCGGGCCTGGACGTCCTTTTTTAGCAATGACAAAGGCCTTTCTTATGGTTTCTGCCAAATCCTTTACATCCTTTACAATATAGTTATGCTTTGTAATCGGCATCGTGATTCCGGCAATATCAATTTCCTGGAAACTGTCCTTTCCGAGAAGGGCTACTCCTACGTTACAGGTAATCGCCACAATCGGAATCGAATCCATATAAGCTGTAGCAATTCCGGTAACAAGATTTGTGGCTCCCGGTCCGCTTGTGGCAAAGCATACCCCTGTCTTTCCAGTGGCTCTGGCGTATCCGTCTGCCGCATGAGCCGCCCCCTGCTCGTGCGACGTAAGTATGTGGGTTATCTCATCACTATGCTTATATAATTCATCATATACATTTAAAATCGCTCCGCCAGGATACCCAAATACTGTATCCACACCCTGTTCCTTCAGACATTCAATAACAATTTCTGCTCCTGTCAGCTGCATACTTTATCCTTCTCCTTATCTGTTCTTTGGTATCTCCAGGATTGCGCCCCGGTTCCCTGAAGTCACCATAGATGCATATCTTGCCAGATAGCCGGTCGTAACCTTCGGCTCTCTCGGCTCCCATTTTTCTCTTCTTCTGTTAAGCTCCTCTTCCGTCACATCCAGTTCAAGCTTAAGTCCCGGAATATCAATCTTAATCCTGTCACCTTCCTCAACAAGCGCAATCGGTCCTCCGACTGCTGCCTCCGGTGATACATGCCCGATAGACGCTCCTCTTGAAGCTCCACTGAAACGACCGTCAGTAATAAGGGCCACGCTGGAGCCAAGTCCCATACCTGCAATGGCGGAGGTTGGATTAAGCATCTCACGCATGCCTGGTCCCCCTTTGGGTCCCTCGTAGCGGATAACCACAACATCTCCTGCTGCGATTTTGCCGCCCTTAATGGCGTCAATCGCATCTTCCTCACATTCAAATACTCTTGCAGGACCCTCATGTACCAGCATTTCATCCACAACCGCGGAGCGTTTGACCACACTTCCGTCCGGCGCCAGATTCCCCTTAAGGACTGCCAGCCCTCCTGTAGCCGTATAAGGATGGTCAACAGGACGAATGACCTCTGGATTACGGTTCACCGCTCCTTTTATATTTTCTCCTACCGTCTTTCCTGTAACAGTCATACAATCTGTATGGAGAAGGTTTTTCTTATTCAATTCGGCCATAACCGCATAGACGCCTCCCGCCTCATTTAAGTCCTCCATATAGGTCGGACCTGCCGGCGCCAGATGACAGAGGTTCGGTGTCTTCTCACTGATGCCATTTGCAAAGTCAATCTCAAAGTCCATGCCAATCTCATGTGCGATCGCCGGAAGATGCAGCATACTGTTTGTAGAGCATCCAAGGGCCATATCCACGGTAAGCGCGTTAAGGACCGCTTTCTCTGTCATAATGTCTCTCGGACGGATATCCTTCTTAAGAAGCTCCATCACCTGCATGCCAGCCTGCTTTGCCAGACGGATCCTTGCAGAATATACCGCAGGAATTGTTCCGTTTCCGCCAAGTCCCATGCCAAGCACCTCCGTAAGACAGTTCATACTGTTTGCGGTATACATACCGGAACAGGAGCCGCAGGTAGGGCATACTTTATTCTCAAACTCACACAAATCCTCATCAGACATGGTTCCCGCCGCATTGGCGCCTACTGCCTCAAACATACTGGAAAGACTTCTCTTTTCTCCTTTCACATGCCCTGCAAGCATGGGACCGCCGCTTACGAAAATGGTCGGAACATTGATTCTCGCCGCTGCCATCAGAAGTCCCGGCACATTTTTATCACAGTTAGGCACCATAACAAGAGCGTCAAACTGGTGTGCCAAAGCCATAGCTTCTGTAGAATCTGCAATCAGGTCTCTCGTAACAAGAGAATATTTCATTCCAATATGGCCCATAGCAATTCCATCGCATACGGCAATGGCCGGAAATACAATGGGCGTCCCTCCTGCCATAGCAACTCCCTGCTTCACTGCATCTACAATCTTATCAAGATTCATATGTCCCGGAACAATCTCATTATAGGAACTTACAATTCCTACAAGAGGACGCTCCATTTCTTCCTTTGTAAGTCCCAGCGCATTAAATAATGAACGATGGGGCGCCTGCTGCTTTCCCTTTGTAACTGTATCGCTTCTCATGTTATCCTCCTTAAATATTTCTATATATATGCTGCGATCAAATCGCCCATCTCTACAGTACCCACCTTTTCTTTTCCCTCAGACATAATATCGCCTGTCCGATAACCGTCTGCAAGAACCTTTGCCACCGCCGCTTCAACCGCTTCCGCTTCTTTGTCAAGATCAAAGCTGTACCGAAGCATCATGGCCGCTGAGAGAATGGTTGCTATAGGATTGGCAATCCCCTGTCCTGCAATATCCGGCGCAGAACCGCCGCTTGGCTCATAAAGACCAAACTTCGTCTCGTTTAAGCTGGCGCTTGCCAGCATTCCGATAGACCCTGTTACCATGCTTGCCTCGTCGGACAAAATATCACCGAACATATTCTCCGTCAGAATCACGTCGAACTGTTTCGGATTCTTTACAAGCTGCATGGCGCAGTTGTCCACCAGCATATGCTCCAATGTAACTTCCGGATATTCTGCCGCCACTTCCTCTACAACCTTTCTCCAGAGCCTTGAGGAATCCAGCACATTTGCCTTGTCGACACTTGTCACCTTTTTCCTTCTCTTCATGGCTATTGCAAAGCCTCTCTTTGCAATCCTCCGAATTTCGTTCTCATTATATGTAAGGGAATCGTACGCTGTCAAAACTCCGTTCTCCTCCACCGTCTTTCTTTCTCCAAAATATAAACCGCCGGTAAGCTCCCGCATAATCATCATATCAAAGCCTCCCTCGGTAATCTCCTCCTTTAAAGGGCACGCTCCTCTAAGCTCATCATAGAGCACCGCCGGGCGTAAATTTGCAAACAAATTCAGTTCCTTTCGGATTTTAAGAAGTCCTGCCTCCGGCCGTTTGGACGGTTCCAGCTTATACCACGGCGAAGTCTTTGCATCCCCCCCGATGGAGCCCATCAAAACCGCATCGCAGGACTTCGCCGCATCAACCGTCTCATCTGTCAATGGAACGCCGTGGACGTCAATGGATGCACCGCCCATCAAAAGCTTTGTATATTCTATAGTATGTCCATATTTATCTGCTGTTTTGTCAAGGATCTTCATGGCCTCCGTTACAATCTCCGGACCGATCCCGTCTCCCTTAATCACGCCGATTTTTAAATTCATAATACATCTTCCTTCCTCATTTTTAACCTTGTACTATAATATCGTATTTTCAGACAGGTTTCAAGACTTTAATTAAGTAAACTGGTAAACTATAGCTCCAGGGCTATTTCCATCATCTGATTGAAACCTGTCTGGCGTTCCTCTGCCGTCAGGGAGACTTCTTTATACAAGTGGTCTGAAACGGTCAAAATACAGAGAGCTTTTTTTCCGGCACGGGCGGCGTTCATATAAAGAGCGGCGGCTTCCATTTCTACGGCTAGGACACCCATACGCTTCCATCTATCATTATAGTTGTCCATGTCGTTGTAGAATACGTCTGAGGAAAGAATGTTGCCTACTTTTACATTTGCACCTTTTGCCCGGGCAATGCTGACTGCTTTTTCCAACAAATCATAGGCAGGGATTGGGGCGAAGGACCCCGGCAGCTGATACTGGTCTGCATAATTAGAATCAGTACAAGCCCCCATGCCGATTACAATATCCATGACGTTTACATCTTCCTGCATTGCCCCTGCAGAGCCAATACGGATAATTCTTTCTACGTCATAGAAATGGTAGAGTTCGTAACTGTATATGCCTACGGAGGGCATACCCATTCCTCCTCCCATAACAGAAATCTCTTTTCCTTTATAGGTTCCTGTGTAACCGAACATGTTTCTTACCGTGTTGAAACACTTTGGCCCTTCAAGATATGTCTCTGCGATATACTTTGCCCGGAGCGGATCGCCTGGCATTAATACTGTTTTTGCGATTTCTCCTTTTTCTGCTGCATTATGTGGTGTTCCCATGTTTTTCCTCCTTGTACTCACTCTTTTTATTATCATATCATACCTGTTTTTTTCGGATTTAGCAACATAAATAACAAGCCACAGACATCTCTGTCTGCGGCTTGTTACTTGCTTACACAGGTCTGTACAATATGTGTACAGACTGTAAATATTTTATTCTCCGCCCGGCCCGTCTTTTCTGGGGCGTGATGATTCAGGAAGCGGTTCTATAGATTCTACTACATTTCTCTGTGGATATTCCTTCTCTTTTTTTCCTTCTGCCTGTTCTGTTTTTCTTTCTTTTCCCTTTCCCGCCCGTAAATTTCCTGGAAACAAATCTGTTTTTATTTCTTCCATGGCCTGTTCCTCCTATAAGACTTCTTTTATAAACAGTATGCCTGTTCAGGAAACATCTATACATACTTCCCATTTTTCCTACTTAGTGGTATGATATTATAAAAAATTATATATGGAGGTTTGATGATGAAAGTACTAATGTTAAATGGAAGCCCGCATGCAAAGGGGAATACATATACCGCCCTGCACGAGATGGAACAGGTCTTTGAGACAGAGGGAATCACAACAGAGATTGTCCAAGTTGGAAATAAAGATATCAGAGGCTGCATTGCCTGCTATTCCTGCATGAAAAATGGTCAATGCACTTTTGATGACATTGTAAATGAGCTAGCGCCTAAATTCGAAGCCTGCGATGGCCTTATTGCAGCATCCCCTGTCTACTATGCTTCTGCAAATGCCACTTTAATTGCCTGTCTGGACCGGTTATTTTACAGCACACAGTTTGATAAAACAATGAAAGTCGGTGCCAGTGTAGTAACAGCAAGGCGCGGCGGTCTGTCCGCCACATTTGATGAATTGAATAAATATTTTACCATCTGCGGCATGCCTGTGGCTTCCAGCCAATACTGGAACAGCGTCCACGGAAGAACTCCCGGAGAGGCTTCACAGGACACCGAGGGCCTGCAAACCATGCGGACTCTGGCACGGAATATGTCTTTCCTTATGAAAAGTATTGCATTAGGAAAGGAGCAATATGGCCTTCCGGAAAAAGAATCAGTAAAAAGAACAAACTTTATCCGATAATTATATTCTATTTCTTTTTTGACTTTAAAGTGTATTAATGATATATTATTATATAAAAAGTCTTTTACTAAAGGTAATAAGCGTTATGAGTAAGATATATAAAAAAGGACAAATAAGCCGCAGTATTGTCCTGAATACTGCTATTATATTAGTATTCTGTATATTAAGCACAATTGTATTTTTTGTTTCCGGGAAAATAACAACGGAAATGTCTGAATCCGCAATTTCTAATTTAAATGAGAGTCTGGATTTAATTGAAGGCACCATACAGGCAATCCTAAAACGGGAAGCAGAATTTCAAAAGCTCATCGCGCAGGAGCTTGGAACAATGGATAGTCCTGATGAATTTATTCGTTCTTATGATTCGAATAACAAAACCATAAAGATATCTTTTATATCCTCCGGTAAAGCAACAGGAATTTCCAATACCGGTGAAGCCTTTTCTGCCGATGGGTTGGATTTTTCGTCCGGTAACACTGTAGATGACCTTCCTATTTCCAATTCATATATTAATGATATGGGAACCTGGGCATACACAATGAAATGTCCGGTAATGAAAGACGGCAAAGAAACTGCCACTCTTTATATGGAATATATTTATGATTCTCTTGACGAAGCACTTCCGGGAAGATTTTATAACGGCACCGCTGTTCTTTATATAATGGATACAGAAAGTGAACGGCTTGTACTAAAGCCAAAAGGAATTGGAGAACGGTCTGCGGGACATATAGATTTACAGGATTTTTACCGTGCAAATAAAATACTTGAAAAGGATATTCAGTCTGAGGTAACTAATACTATAAAAAATAATGATAATATTATGTTTTATCATCAGATACAGGAGAAGGATTCTCTAATTTATATGTGGTCAGTCAATAATGGCAGCATCTATCTCATTGGATATGTACCTGTAGAGGCTATCCAAAGAGAAGGAAACACGGTAAATCAATATCTTTTTATTGTTATACTTGTTATGCTGTCCGCATTTTTAATCTGCTGCATCTTATATTACCTCAATAAAAGACAGCAGGATAAAATTAGAAAAGAGCAGGAGGCAGAGCGGGAAAAATATAATAAGCAGCTGTCGGAAGCACTTAAGGCTGCACAGATTGCCAGCAGCTCTAAAACCACCTTTCTTTCAAATATGTCGCATGATATCCGTACTCCTATGAATGCAATTCTTGGATTTACGACATTATTGCTAAAAGAGGTAAATAACCCTGTAAAGGTCCGGGAATATACGGAAAAAATTACTGCTTCCGGGCAGCATCTCTTAAGCCTCATTAATGATGTACTGGATGTATCCAAAATTGAGAGCGGAAAGGTTATGCTAACGATTGGAGAATTTACGCTTAATAACATGATTTCCGCAGTAGACGCCATTATCCGCCCGATGGCCAGGACAAAAAATCAGGATTTCTCTGTTTCAGTAACCGGAATCAGACATGAACATTTGATAGGCGACGAGACGCGGATTAACCAGATTTTAATAAATCTTCTCTCAAATTCTGTGAAATATACGCCGGAGGGAGGACACATATGGTTTCGTATTATCGGTCTTAAACAGCGGTCCGCTCAGTATGAGCATATCCGTATTGAGGTTGAAGATAACGGCTATGGCATGACTCCTGAATATCTTAAAGTTATTTTTGATGCCTTCACAAGGGCAGAAAATAGTACTACAAACAAGGTACAAGGAACCGGGCTTGGGATGGCAATTACAAAGAATATAGTAGAACTTATGGGCGGAACTATAGATGTGGCCAGTGAGGTTGACAAAGGCACTTTGTTCACTGTAGATTTGGAGCTGCGTATACCGGATAAGAAAGCAGATGAGCTTTTCTGGAAGGAAAACGGTATCTTGCGAATATTGGCTGTAGATGATGAAAAGGACGTTGCAGCCCATATAAAAACACTTATGGAAGAAACCAATGTTATTACAGATACTGCACTTTGCGGAGAAGATGCACTTCGTCTTGTGCAGGCTGCCTGTGATCAGGATGCAGGATACAACATAATTTTACTAGACCTAATGATGCCGAAGATGGATGGTATCGAAACAGCTAAGAGGCTTCGTACGATTATACCGGAGGATATTCCTATTTTGTTCCTTACCTCCTATGACTGGGAGGCGCTTCAAGAGGAGGCGGACGTACCAGGAGTTACTGACTTCCTTTCAAAACCATTTTTTGTATCAGCGTTTAAGGAAAAGCTGATGGAGATCTATTCAAAACAAAAATTGACAGAAAGTGATTTTAAGCCATCAAAAAAAGGAATTCTTGCAGGACAATATTTCCTCGTGGCCGAGGATAACGAAATTAATTCTGAAATCCTGTCAGAGCTCCTTGATATTCATGGTGCAGCCTGTGAGATTACAGAAAACGGACGCGCTGCCGTGGAACGTTTTGCGTCTTCTGCTCCGGGTGAATTTGCTGCAATACTGATGGATGTACAGATGCCTGTGATGAATGGATATGAAGCAACAAAGGCAATCCGCGCACTGAAACGTGAGGATGCAGGAACCATACCAATCATTGCTATGACTGCAAATGCATTTGCCGAGGACGTAAAGGATGCCAAAGCAGCCGGTATGAACGAGCATATTGCAAAACCGCTTAACATGGAAATAGTAGAAAAAATATTAAGCAAATATTTGTAAGTGAGGATATCTATAATGGAGCAAATTTTTAAAAGAGTCTTGGCAGTTCTTCTTACCGGAGTAATCCTATTTTCATTAGCCGCCTGCAAAAAAGAAGATTCCACCAGCAATCTCATAAATAATGAAAAGGAAGAAAGGAAGACTGTCAATCTGTTCAGCCCGATGGAAAAATCTAATCCAAATGCCAAAAATATTGCCAGAACTGCTCATGAAGTTACAATTCTTGAAGCAGAGGAAAGGCTGGATCTTAGAGTAGAATACAAAACCTACACTGCAACGAATCATCAGGAAAAAACCTATGATGATGTAACCATTGACCGTGCTCGGAATAATATGGATGATTTATATCTGCTCAATCCTGATACCATACAAATACTTGGTTCTGAGGGATGGCTGGCTGACCTCTCCTCTCTTGACTGTGCAGATAATCTGCGAGAGGTTGTAAAGACAGCCAATACTGTAGATGGAAAACTTGTAGCAATTCCCCAGGAAGTAGTGGTAAATGGTCTGTTCATAAATAAAGATATGTTTGATAAATATGAGTTAGAGCTCCCAGAAACACCTGAGGATTTTTTGGAGTGCTGCAGAGTTTTTAAGGAAAACGGTATTGAAACACCTGTAGGAGCAAACCGCTGGTGGCTTGAATCCTTTGTGCTTGCCCAGGCATATGCAGATATGTACAATGGCGATAATATGGAGGCCGAGATAGAAGCACTCAATAACGGAGATGCAAAGCTGAGTGATTATATGCGGCCTGGTTTTGAGTTTTTACAGGAATTAATTGACAAGGGATATGTGGATGCTCAGAAAGCCTCCACATATGAAGCAATCGAAGGCGAAGGACCTGACTTTATGGCGCAGAAAACACCCATCGTTATGGCCTATTGGGGTGCCGCGAATGCTGATACTGCTTACGGCAAACCAGACTTTAACCTGCAGGTCATTGGATTTCCCAGCAGCCGTGGACAGATGCCTGTTGTTTCTATGACCGGATATGGCGTTGGTGCTGCTGCTGAGCATAAGAAGGATGCCCTGGATGTTCTAGAGGTTATCCTCTCTGATGAAATGCTTCAGGTATACGCAGAAAATAACAAGGTAATCTCCCCTTCTAAAAATGTAGAAGTAGATTGTATTGACGCATTAAAGCCCTTAAATGATAAAATAAATGAAGGAGTCTATGTACTCGGTTCAAATGCCAATATGAAGGTTGAACAGTGGGGAAATATATGTCTTATTGTACGCGATCTGTTAAATGGCTCTTCAGTAGACGAATGTATGGCATCTTTTGACAAATTACAGGCTGATTCTCTAAACTAAGAGATGCTACTATCCCTTTTCTTCAGAATCTGCGGTGTTCCCGCAGATTCTTTTTTATTATATATAGTAAAAACACTTATGAAAATTATGAAAAACTTCTTCCGTAATCATACATTCTAAAGGACTGATGTTCTGCGATTTCCAGAAGATTCCTTATAATAATTTCCACGTCTGGGTCCTCCTCAACACCCAGCTTTTCGCAAATCCGTCTGTTTGCATAATACACCTCCTGATAAAGTATCCCACAGACTCCGCCTTCCTTAAATTCATTTTCCACAACTTCACTTTCCGGCACCGGATGCTTATCCAAATCCAGAGAACCATTCATCAAATCAAATATTCTTCTTTTAAATTCCGCACTATCTTTTTTCATTTTGTTTCTCCTTCCTGTGATTTGTCTGTATGTCTCGTTTTTACAACCGATTTTACACGGTTTTCTTAGTAAAATCAATAGAAAGTGCAAAAAATGAGACATATAACAATTCATTTAGAGGAGGTACTGTCACATGCCAAAACCACGGACAAAGACCGGTGAAAAAAATCTTGTCGGCCGGCAGCTTATTGAGCTTAGAAAACAAAATAATTATTCGCAACGGTATCTGGCTTATATGCTACAGCTTGCAGGCTATGATATGGATAAAAATGTGATAACAAGAATCGAAACAAATCAAAGATATGTTACAGATTTGGAGCTTAAGGCTTTTTCTGAGATATTTCACGTTTCCTATGACTATCTCATTGATGGGGAAGAAAAGTCATAAAGGCTAAATGAGAGGAGGCATATCATCAAACAGCTCCCTCTCATTTCTAACTAATCTGTTCTTATTCTACAATATCTCCGTCATCAAAGGGATCCCCACACTCTGGGCAGAATTTCGGAGGCTTTGTCACATCCTCCGGCTCCCATCCACATTTATCACACTTATACTGGGGAACTCCCGCCGGCTTTGGCTTCCCACATTCAAAACAAAACTTACCCTTATTAACGGTTCCGCAGCTACATACCCAGCCATCTGCCTGCTTCGGCTTCCCACATTCCACACAAAAGTTTCCTGTATTACCAGCCTTACCGCAAGCACATGTCCATCTTCCAGAAGCCGCCCCTTCTCCTGCTGTTTCCGGAGCTGGTACTGCTGTCTGCTGCCTTTTTTGTCCCATAGCATACAGGTCCTGTATACCCACGCCGCCTGCCTGCTGCGCCATTCCCATTCCCATAAATCCGGTCATGGCACCACCCTTATTCCCAGCGGCCGCACGCATGGCATCTGCCTGTGCTCCTACCAGCGCTGCAGCCGCCATATCTGGACTGCGCATAACTGCCGACTTCTGCAGCTGCTTTATCATTTCCTCATCTTCCTTTGATGCTGTTACGCTGTTCATGCCAAATGAGGCTACAACAATTCCCCTAAGCTCTGTCCATTTTCTTGACAGCACTTCATTTAATGCATCTGATATCTCCATTGTATGTCCGGGAAGGGCGCTGTAACGCACACCCATTTCAGAAATTCTTGCAAACGCCGGCTGTAGAGCTGTCAGAAGCTCTGACTTGAGCATAGAGTCAATCTGACTCCTCGTATAGACATTCCCTACATTTCCACAGACATTTGCATAAAATACCATAGGGTTCACAATCCGGTAAGAATATTCTCCGTTGCAGCGGATGGAAATATCCACATCAAGCCCTATATTCCTGTCTACCACCCGGAAGGGTACCGGATTGGGAGTCCCGTATCTATTGCCTGGAATCTCTTTTATATTTACATAATATATTCTCTGGTCCCGTCCTGCTCCTCCACCGAATTTGAAACGCTCCCACGCTTCTGACGCCACTCCTTTAAGCCCGCTAAGAAGCGGACCTCCAAGCATAGACGGACTGGTCCCGCTATCATAGGTATAGGCCCCTGGCTCAGCACAGGCATCTATAACTTTTCCTCCATCCACAATAATCATACACTGGCCGTCTGCCACCGCGATATGGGAACCGTCTGTTATAACATTATCCTCTCCGTACTTATTAGACGAGCGCCCTGATACGCGTTTCACTCCCTTTGCCACTAATACATCTGCGTCCATTGCGTCATAATAAAAATATTCCTTCCACTGGTCTGCTAATGTACCGCCCAGAGCCCCGAATGCTGCCTTAATTAATCCCATAAATAATTTCTCCTTTTCTAGATTATGATTTTATTCTCAAATAAAATATCTTTTGTCGTCTTAGAACTTTCCACTTGTTCCTGAATGGTCTGAATGCATCCCACTGCTGTGGTTACCATTAAAGCCAGAGGAACTTTGTTTCTGTTTCTTTGTACGACTGACATTATGATATAAAAATTGGTCTGTCTGCTGATACAAATGGAAGCTTTCTTCCCTCAGATATGGCATAGCTCCATTTTGGCGCACCCGGGTATTCATGCCCTTTTTCCAGGAACGTACTAGGAAGAAAGACACTAGCAGGGATAAGATAAAGGCAGACAAAATACCTCCCAGTATAGTTGAGCCTCCACTATAACCATTTTCCTCCGAATAGGGCTCTCCCTCTTCTGCTTTTGTAAAATAGTCGTCTGCAAGAGATACATATCTTAAAAAGGCGTCGTAAAACTCCCCTTCTGATAAATCATCAAGAATGTGCTCTCCTAACTGCTCCCTTCCATATGTAGTAAATGCCTCCTGAGCCGTTCCAAATGCAACAATACCCCAGTCCCGCTCTGCCATGCTGATTGCCAGCATAATCCCGCTTTCACCACAATCTGCACCAAGCTCATATTCCTCAAATATCTTACGCTGCCAGTCCTTTATATCCCCGGTACCAAAATTCTCTGTCGTAATAATATAAACTCCGGCGTGATGCTCCTTAGAAATCCTATCACACTCCTGCTCAAGCTTTTGTTCTTCCTCATCTGAAATAAGAGCCGCATCATCCTGCACCCATCCTGAAAATTCGGGGCCGGCGCCGGCTGCACGAACTTTTCTTGTCCCCGGTATCGCACATAGCACCAGAATAACAATACATATTCCCAGTATTTTCTTCCATCTTTCTTTCTTCATCACAGCACACCTCCCAGTATTTGAATCAAAGCCCCCAAAAGCGTACCGATCGCAGTATATTTCCAAACATACCTCCAAAATGTCTTTTTATCTACTGGCAGCTCACCCACCATTTTTCCAGTCTGGCCGTTAATTGCAAACTGATACTTTTTCCCATTATAAACACTCTCAAACAACCACACAGGAAGTAGTACATAGTGCACCTTCCCGCTGGTCAGAGAAAGATTTCTCCATTTTGTAACTACAGAGCTGTAGCCGTTAACAGTCCCCCTTATTATATTCTCTGCACTGCTGTAGAGACGTTCCTTTGCCCGCCCTTCGGCAGTCTTTGCATCTACATCATACTTATCTGTCTCATAACCTGCCAGGTACGCCGGATTAAATGCTGTCAATCCACTATAATCAAAAGGCTCTATTGACTCTGTTATATCATCCTCCATCTCTATACTTCCATCCACCGGCACATGGTAAAACTCCATATTTCCAGCCCTGTTTACAAAATAATAAGAGGTATCTATATAATTATAATCCGAATCACTCCAAGCCCTTACACGTGTGGCATCAAAACTCATCTTTACATCTGCCTTGCAGTCAAACAGCCAGTAGGGAACGTAATACCCTTTCAGATTTTTCAGATAGCTTTTATCACGGAAATTTTTCGGAAGAAGCCGTTTATCTTTACAGAAATCTTCAAACATCTGTCTTGCCCTTTCTCCCTTTATCTGAAACGGAATTATCATATCTGGTTCATATTTCCCTGATAAGGCTGCCCTTATTACTACTACATTGTCACAATATGGACAGGTGGTGCTGGCCATGTTCTCATCTGCCTCAATCTCAGCTCCACATGAGGGACAGAGATATTTTCCCTCACCTATGCGTTCTGCTCCCGATACGCTCCCCTCATATTCCCATTTCAGATCCTGTTCCCTGGGCTCTTGTTCTTCCCTTCTATACTGCTTTAGTGTCTCCAAATCATACTGGTTTCCACAGCTTTCACAGGAAAGCTTCTGTGTCTCCGGTGAAAACTCAAGCGCCGCTCCGCAGCAGGGACATTTATACTGTACAAAATCCATCTAATTATCTCCTTTCAGTAAAAAGCTCTCAAATTCCGTCCGACTGTATCTTATCTGCTTCGTCCTGGGTAAGGTACCCATATTTCACCATGCTCTTAAGCACCTGCCCCACACGCTGCGCTGCAAGCTCAATATTTACATCTGGAGAATACAAAGACGGTGCATTAGGCACCCCTGCCAGCATAGCCGCCTCGTAGTCTGTCAGCTCACAGGGCAGCTTCCCAAAATATCCCTGTGCTGCTGCATATATGCTGTAATAGCCGCTGCCAAAGCTTGAGGTGTTCACATACAGCTCAAGTATCTCCTCCTTGCTGTACTTTGATTCTATGTCAAATACAGCAAAAACTTCCGCCGCTTTCCGTTCCATTTTTTTGTCCTTTGTAAAGAGCATATTTTTAGCAAGCTGCTGTGTAATGGTGCTTCCGCCCTCCTCAAAAGACATTGCTTTAATATCTGTCCATGCAGCACGGCAGATTGCTATAGGATCAAGCCCCGGATGCTGTCTAAATCTGTGATCCTCCACAGATATGACAGCGTTTATATAAAAATCAGGTAGTTCTGCATAACTCGTAAAATGTTCTTCTTCCCTGATTTCCTCAACTCTGTCCTCTAAGGATACCTGGTTTATAGTATCCCGATACATTGTGTAGCCTTTTACTCCATAATATATACCTACGGCTATCACACTACACAATAAAAGGATAAATAAACCACATATGAATCTCCTGACTGGATGTCTCTTTCTCACTCTTTTGTTCCCTTCTCTATTTTAATATCTTCTTCAAAAGTTCCAGAAGCCCCGAAACATCAATCGGCTTTGCAATATGTCCATCCATTCCTGCTTCAAACGCTGCCCTCCTGTCCTCATCAAAGGCATTGGCCGTCATTGCTATAATCGGTATATCTGAAATCTCCGGGTTTTTTAGAGCCCTTATATGCTTTACAGCCTCATATCCATTCATAATCGGCATCTGAATATCCATCAGAACCAAATCATACTGACCAGGCCTTGCGGCCTTCATCTTTTCCACTGCTGCTGCACCGTTATCCGCCACATCAAGGATAAATCCCGACTCCTTTAGAATCTCCACGGCAATCTCCTGATTCAGTTCATTGTCCTCAACTAACAGTATTTTCTTTCCCTCAAAGGAAACCTCTTCTTCTGTGCTAATCACCTCTGAAGCCTGAACTACATATGGCGATTCCAAAAGCCCCCTTAATTCTGACAGGAAAATAGGTTTTGAGCAGAAGGCGGTCACGCCCGCCTTTTTTGCTTCTTCCTCAACATCTGACCAATCATAGGCTGTCAGGATTATGATTGGCTTGTCTTTGCCTATCATACTGCGGATACGCCTTACTACTTCAATTCCATTCATATCCGGCATCAGCCAGTCTATAATGTAAGCCGCATAATCGTCGTTCTGCTCACATGCAAGCTTCGCGCGGAGCACGGCTTCTTTTCCTGAGGTTGTCCAGTCCGGGCGCATGCCGATGATAGAAAGCATCTTTGTTACACTGGAGCATGTGTTAAAATCATCATCTGCCACAAGCGCCCGAAGTCCCTTAAGTTCAGGAATAATCTCCTGCCTGACTGGATCTGAACAGGTCTTAAACATCAAAGATACGATAAACGTACTTCCCTTTCCTTCTTCGCTTTCAGCAGAAATGGTCCCGCCCATCATATCTACAATATTTTTCGTAATCGCCATCCCAAGTCCGGTTCCCTGGATTCCGCTGACAGTGCTGGTTCTTTCTCTCTCAAAGGGCTCAAAAACATGAGCTAAAAATTCTTTACTCATGCCTATTCCAGTATCCTTCACCTGAAACTCATAAACTGCAAAGCCCTCTGGTGCATTTCCTTTTTGTATAATGCGCACACCTACAATACCGCCGGGCTTTGTAAACTTCATGGCATTACTTAAAAGGTTTAGAAGCACTTGATTGAGTCTTAATTTATCACATAAAACATTTTCATTTACCACATCTGCCGTATCAATAAAGAACTCAAGCTGCTTTGATGTGACGTCTGCCTGTACAATTGTCTTTAGATCATGCATAATCTCAGGAAGAGAGGTTTCCTTTTCCTCAATCTTTACCTTGCCACTCTCAATACGGCTCATATCCAGAACATCATTAATGAGGCTTAACAGGTGATTGCTTGATGTAGTAATCTTTGACAGATAATCCTGCACCTGCTCTGTATTATCAATATGTGCCGCGGCAAGAGACGTAAATCCTATAATTGCATTCATCGGTGTTCTGATGTCATGGGACATATTGTTAAGGAATGTAGTCTTTGCCTTGTTGGCATGTTGTGCCGCAGCGAGTGCATCCTGAAGGTCAATTGTCTGCTTCTCCAGCTTCTCTTCAAGCTTCTTCTCCACATCTATGTCAACAAACAGGCCGGTAAATGTAACAGGTGAACCATCCTCTCGTCTTGAAAGCCGTCCGGCAGAATGAAACCATCTCCACCCGGCATGCCTGGTAAGAAGACGGTATTCCACGTCATAGGTCTTCTCTCCTGTATAGTCCATTACCGTATCCCAATATTCCTTTATAATCCGCTCCTTATCCTCTTCATGTAAAAGGTCTGACCAGGACTCAAACCTGTTAGGAAAGTCGTTTTCATTCTCATACCCTAGCATTTTCCTAAAAACATCTGTCCATGTGCAGGAAATTATCTCAGCCTGCTCATTAAATTCCATACTCCAAAGGCCGGAGCCCATCGCATCATGAATGTTCTCCATCGCTGTCTGCTCCCTCTTAATCTGAGCATAAGCGGCTCTTATTCTGTTTCCATCCGCCTTTTCCTGCTCTAAAAGAGCCCTGTCTCCTCTTCTCGACTGATAAATCAACCCTAGAAAGACCATAAGCATCCCCAGTACAGTAATAACAATCTGAATAATGCCTCTTCTCATCATTCCCGAACTTATAGAGCTTATCTGATCAGTAATAATATTATCCCGAATCAGAATTGTCAGCATCCAATTTGTATCTTCCACTGGAATGTAGCAGAGCTCCTCCTTTGTTTCCTCATAGCTAAAGGAAATCTTTCCCATCCTGCCGTCTGCAAAGTCCTTTTTGAACTGCTCATAGCTGGAGCCGTCTTCCATATCGGCATCCCCAAGGGCTGACAGCAGGTTCTTGCCCGCTGTCAGATATCCAAAATCATCATTCGTCAGGCTTTCGCCGTTGCGGTAATACAGATTACAGTAAGTATCATCGTCATTTGTCTGCAAAGTCAGAGAGCTTAACATATCGTCAATGTTCAACTGAATAAAGCATGCTGTTATCCTTGCTCCCTGAAAATAGATGCCTTCCACTGGGGCCGCAAGAATCACCTGTTTCTTTTCCCGATATAGCTCCGGTGTATTAATCACAGGCTCCGTAAGTCCATCCGCCAAAAAGCTGTATCGGCTCAATCCTGAAACAGTACTGTGCTCTGCATAAATAATTCCATTTTCATCCACCAACGCAAATTTATCCATACTGTAAAGTCTTTTAATCTTTCCAAGAAACCAGCGCAGAGTTTGCTCGGATTCCAGGTTCGATTCATCCAGTATGGATAGTGCCCTCTCTATATATGTAAAATTATTTTTCAATTCCTCGGAAACAACCTGAGCCCTCCGCCCGGCCAGCTCCTCCAAATAAAATTCACTAACCTTGCTTACTGCCTGGCTTGTACCTGTTCTTGCCTTTTCTAATACCCAGATTGTTGTCAGAAGAAGAATAGCTGCTATTATTATTCCGCCCCATATAGCAAAAGCAGCCGTCTGCTTTTTCTGCCTTTTGTCAATACCGTTATACTGTGACTGTTCCATTTTCTACTCCTTAATTTAATTCACCATACAATACTTTTCCATATAAATACTCTGTTATGTTTACCTATTTATCTCCAGATGAATTCTGTAAGTGATTAGAAACTCCGAATCTCTTGCAGTAATATATTTCCTGTTTTAATTCATTACAGAAAAAACCATGCTGTTCTATTTTACTTTCAAATTATATCATTCTTTCAAAATAAATTCACCCTATAAATAGCTGAAAACTATTTTTGTTTCTTTTTCTTTGGTGCCGGCAATTCCTCATAGACTGCCTTAAAAAGCCCAGTTAAATATTCTGCACTGTCCACCCGTTCCACCAGCAGCATATCCTTTGCGCCTTTATATGGGGGTTCAAAAATTCCATCTGGAATATATTTCTTTGCAGCTTCCACCGGCTTAACCAACAGACGGTTATCGCATACATATGCCGCAATTTTTCCCTTATAATAAATGATATATTCCCCCATCATAGATCGGCTGGAAATCTCTTCCAGATTGGATAACTGCTCTAGTATAAAACTCATGTATTCCTTACTTGTCGCCATGTTTTCCTCCTCATACTGCTCATTATTTCCCTAAATTTAATCCAGTGTCTCTGTATCGTCCCGCTTCTTCCATTGAGAGCTCAAAAGATAACATTTTGTTTATCCTTTTCCGCAATACACTAATATGTGTGCTCAGCTCTTTATATCTTTGCATATATGAATATCTTAATTTTCTCACAATTTTTTCTTTATAACAATACCCTATTTTATCTCACCAGCCACAGGACACGTCTCCCATACACCTACAGCCCGCAGCACCTCTATTTTAAGTTCTGGTTCATCTGAAAACAACTCGGATTTACTCCGTTCCTAATTCCATTATATAATCACAATATTCGCATTCATCCAGCCACCCGTCTCTCCATAATGCATAACTCTCACCCTTATACATTGCGTATATATATTCCTTCCATTTTAATGGTGAGCTAAAATATTTGAAAAACAATTTATTATCATCTTTACAAATTTTTTTAATTTTCTTCTCTGCTAAACCTGCTGAGAAATAATTTGTTTGTGTGAAATAAGAAAAAATGCATGTGTTTTCATCTTTTGTCATTAAGACCCACACAACATTGTTTCCTGAAATGTTTGGAAGGTACCTATCTTGTATAATCCGATTGAATATGTCTTCATATGTTACATCATCTGATAAATCATATATTTTTGAATGATCTTGTATATCATCTCCTGCGCACACACTTGACCTATTAATTATTATTTGCATTAAACTACTCTCCATAACTTCTAAATTATCCACTTTATAAGCCCTTCCTGAAACAATGTCAACTTAATTTTCCAGAATAAATATGCCTGCTCACTTCCATAGGATGGAGAAACCTCCCAATTTCCAGGATACCTTTCAAAACATGCGAAAGCTGCTTTCCTCCCGATTTTATTTCTTCTGAATTTAGGCAATATCATAAATTCTGCTATACTATGACCAGAATCCCATTTCTGCACATAAGTATTGATCATGACAAATCCCAGTAGTCTGCCTGTTTCCCGCTCTTTTATAAAACAGGCATCTCTTCCTTCTTGTGTAAAGTAATTTTCAAACCACGGATATTCAAATAGTGCATCTTCGTTCATATCATTCTGATCGCTGAGACTTTCTTCAAATAAAGAATATTGTAAGAGCCTATATAAAACATCCTTTTTACATTCTTTCACTTTTTCCAATAAAATGTCCATGTTTGTTCCTTTTACAATCGATCTTCTGGCAGCTCCATCTTATCCTTCATGCTCACAAAACCATAGCATTCATACAAAAAATACTTCTGCCGATTGCATGTTATCTTTCTCTCCATAAAGAATTGCCGTAGAAATACTCCAATCACAAATGGGATGTTCCTTCACATATTCATAATAGTCCCATCTCAATGTATCAACAGATGTTGGTATTTCTCTTCCAATACAGATTTTCTGTGCTGTATCAGCAGTTCCATCCGCTCCGCCATTGTGTCGTCTCCCTGATACCGCAGAGCAGAATAATGTTTAATATCCCGAAGAAACATTCCGGTATCTTTCAGACACTAGACGAGTTGTTCTTTAGATAAACGTAAATCGTGGCCGATAAGGTGTGGAGGGGTGCCTTGCCAGAAGAACCCGGCCTTTCATCAGGCCCCAATTTACCCGCCTCCCACATCTTACAAGAGGCAGTTCTTCGATTTTGAGGGTTTTCTATTCCATTTTAGCATCACACCTCTCTGCTCTGCTATGGACTGGAGTTGCTTTACCACAAAAGCTGACTTTTCTTTCAACGTAAAACTTTTCAACTGTTTTTCTTTCAAAAGATGCTTCACCACAGTTTTCAAATCTTCTAAATCCAAGAGATTGACCGCCAAACAAAAAAACTTTTTTTCCTGCCGTCATTATAGTCTTTCAACAGAAGCTTCAATATTTCCAGCTTCTGCATTTGCCTATAATTATAGGCTTCTGCACCCATTTCCTTCATTTTTTCAAAATCCTGCTTCCAATTTCGGTGCGTGATAAAAATATCATACTCATCTGCCCTCCCATATTTATCACATGGGAACTCCTGACATTGATTGCAATATTCTATCTTATCATGCTGAATACTGCACTTTGCTATTTTACAGGATTGATTCCCCTCTCCGCCTCCGCAGCCCGGACAGTGACCGTCCAGCTTCATAGGGCACAGTCCACAGTTCAAGCCGCAGAGGGAGAACCAAAGATTGTCTCTTATGAAATCCTTCAAAATAAATTTCCTCCATCACTTTAATGACAAATCTTGAGAAGCATTTTCTGGCAAGGATAATCAAATACAGTCAATTTTTCATCATCCATAAATCCACAAGAATGATAACAGGCTCTGGCAGGTTTCCCTTTCGGGAATAGTAACTTCAACCTATAGCTTCTTTACAAAAATAATTTCCAGGGTCTCTTCGGGCAACAGAATTGCACCAGAATCCACATAGTTCAATTTACGATAAAAATGCTGTGCCGCTTCTTTCGACAAAGAAGATGTCATGACTAAATCATACCCCTTAGTCTTCATTTGTTTTTCCCAGTAAGCGACCATTTTTCTTCCATAACCACAACTACGATACTGGCCAAGTATAAACAGCATATTCATAAACGGCGTGTTATCCCAAAACAGATTCCATCGCAGCCAGCCTATAAGTGTTTCGTTATCTTCTGCCACAATTACCCGGCCAAGCGATATGGAAGATTCCAGTTCCGTTATCCTGATGTGTTTATCATATGTAGAAAGAATTTTAATGTCTGATTTTTCCGCAAGCCTAATTTTCACATGTTCTACTCCTCATACTCCAGCCCATGCTCCCGGCACCACTGGGCTGCCAGTTTCCTGTAATATTCTGACTGAAAATCATACCACCGCTGTAAAATCCCCATTCTGTCTACCATATCCTTAAATCTCCTGAATGCTCCCCGCCCTCGTATGGCACGTTCCAGTTTATCTGCCTTTTCACCTTTTAAAGTCCAGATAAATTCTTCCATGATATGGTATTCGTGAATTTCAAATTTCGTAGGAAGCCTTAAATAGCGTTCCGGGCTTTCTTCAATTTCATCTTCCAGCCCCTCATTATCCAGACCAGTAATCAGTTCATCTGCAAGGAACACACTTTCTCCTGTTTCTAAATCCAAAAAATATGTATAATTATCATCTGCCATCTCAATCGCATCCAAAATGACACCTAATTTTACTTTCATTCTCAAATCTCCTGTCTTTTGTCAAAAAATATTCACCATTAAATTAAAATATATTAAAAATCCGGCATCTTAGATTGTTTTCTTTCACAGTTTATTTCAATAAGTATACCTTTTAGCAAAAGTCTATTATTCAGCAGACTTTTAAAGCACCCCACTGTTACGATATTCAAATGGGTCATTCGCGAAGCTACAAAATACACATCCATTTTTGTTCCTTAATACTCTACAAACCGCAAAAAATGAAGGTTTCCTTGAAAGCAGACAAACGGTTTCAATATTCCCCTGAACTTTGATTTTATACTGCATAGCGAAAGTATACAATAGATTTTCAAAGTGGGGTAATGGTTTTATCCCCTCTTATATTCTTCCCAAGACTTTTCAAACAATTGTCTACAACATACATCTCTTAACAACAATCTGAAACCTCTTAAAAAATTGATATTGATGCTACCCTCTTGCTTTTCGTAAATATATCGCCAATATTCAAACGCATTGGATGCTTCACTCAGTAATTCATCAAACATATTTGCATTCGTAGAATTAAACCATTCACGCATTCTTTCTTCAACAAGAGCTGCTGTTGCATTATCTAACGTTCTGAATTCTTCCCATAATGTTTTTAACTTATGACCTTTTATTTCTATAACTGTTCTACCATGAAAAACTAAGAGCATTTTAATAAATACTTCACAAGCAAATGCAGAATTTACAATTCCAGACACTGTATGAGAGCGCATTCTATATTCAATATTATTAGGCTCTACTTCACAGAATTTTGCACAATCACAAAATGCACAGGCATGTTCAAACATGCGCTGAGAATCAAGTATAGCACTCCCGCTCATTTCATCATCCTCCTATTCCTTACCACCACCTTTTGCGAAAAAGTGTCCTTTCGCCAAAATATATATTTCCCGTTCTCCAAAGTCTCCCCCCTGGGGTAAACATCCTGTTATATCATCACTCTACGGAAACAGAAACACACATCTATTTTATTCCCAAAATGGTGAAATCCTTTGATTTATTGGGCTTTTCTCGACATAAGGCAGACTGTTTCCACATGCGGTGAAAGTTATCTTTTATACTACATGGCAAAAGGTTCGCCCCTTTGTTTTGTTATAGAATACCTGATTTGGAATTTTACCTCTCTTACCCCTTTTGATGATTTTTTCACCCCGCTTGGTCAAAATTTTACCCCTTTAATCTATTTCACCTACTCATGTTCTCCTATCAAATAACTCTTTTTACTAAAATGAAAATAGTGACTCTTCTACAGAACTCTTATTCCAAGCGTCTTATCATAAAACACGAAATAACGCTTATAGGACATGGTTACTTCTTGAATAAAACTTTAACGAATCGAAAGTTGAAATTATACAACATAACAAGAAGTACCTATAGTGACAAAAGAATAAGCCCTTCTCTGAAATCTGTCACTATAGATACCTTCTCTGAAATCCATCCAACATTCTAACTTCTCACCATTTAAGATTTCTATACTATTTTAATTCATCTATTTATTAATAATTATCAAGGCATATATTAACAGCTTCTTTCAACGTTGAACATGTAATTGGAGATACATTTCCTTGCTTAATCATCCAAACTGTATATCCTGTTGTATCTATTACCTCCTGACGTTCATTATACCTTTTTTCACTAATTAACTTTACTATCAATTCCTTTCCTTCACAAGCCTTTTCAATGCAAAAAAGCTTTCTGTTACTATCTTCGGCAATTAAATGATTTCCCTTTGTATCTAGAGCAATAATTGCTTCATCTTTCCACACAATAAAATCCGGATTAAACGTGTCTGTTCCCTTACCATCCAATAAAGGTATTTTTAAGAAACCATTAACTGGGTTACGCATCCATAACACATTTCTACTATCTAATTCTCGGGCAAATTCCAACTCAAAATTATTAAAATCGCTATAGGAAGAATGAACCGCATTTTTAAAATCTTTACTATCATCCGAAATAAACACTTCTCCAATTGGTATTACATCCAGAGGATTTTGCATAATCACAGAATTTCTTCGATATATATCAGCAATTTTTTTAGCTTCATTTTTTATATAACTTGCCGCATTGCTATTATATTCTATTAATGCATCAAATTTTTTGGTTGAGATATCGCAAAGTGTTATCGCATTTTTTGCCAACTTATTTAGTTCTCGTTTAAAAATCCACCGAACTGTTACCGGATTACTATGTGTTGTTTTATATGATATTTCCTCACCTAGATAGTGACCAACTTCAGCGATAACCTGTATTTGATTACCTGCGCCAACCGTATTATATGAATCGGCACTATAGTCCATCATTTTATCAATAACATCTTTAATTTCTGGCATAGCTTTTTCAGAGTTAATAATAATGTCTGGAACTTCCGCCTCTACTAGTGGTGAAACAGTAGGTCGATTTTTTCCACCACTTTTTCCAATATGATACGATATAGTAATTTCCGGTATATCTATAGATAAAGTTTTCCTTATGTCCTCTAATATAGATTTGAATACATCTTTTTCATCCGTTTTTATATAAAAATTAGCCATATTAAGCTTATCATCTGCATAATGTTTAGCTTTTGGTTGTCTCAATACTCTCCCTATAACCTGTGTTACCTGAGTATTTGATCCCATATCTTTATCTATATAAGCAAAATAGCAAGAAGGATCATCCCATCCCTCTTGTAATGATTGGTTGAAAATTATATGCCTATAATTTCCTGCAAGAAATTCCTCATAATCATTATCTCCACCGCTAAACAAATTAAAATCCTGTGGTTTTGGAAATCGTTTATCGAATTTAAGATTGCAATAAACTGCTATTTCGTTTGGATTTACCCCTTCGTTCACTAAATATTTCCATATTTTTATTGGTCTTGCCTCACGTTCTTCAAATGGAACTAACGGATTATCAACTGTTGAGGTTTCTAATAGCATATTTGTATTGCATACATAAATAGCTTTTGGTAAAAAATCCCCTCCCAAATCATTTATTGCTTGTTCTGAAGCTTTAAAATCTTCAAGTAAATTATGTATAGCTATTTCCATAGGTGTCATATATCCACCTATGGAAATGTACTTTTTGATGAGACCACTTTTTACTACCTGCTTATTACTAACAGCAGTAATTAAATCAGAATCTTTCAATCCTTTTTCTTTTTTTAATCTTGCTATATACCATTCCAGCTCTTTTGGTACTTTAGTTGTAGCACTAGCCGCAATTAAGGCAGAAGGATTCAAATCAAGTAACAACCTTGTTTGTTGATCTGATAAATTATGCCCTTCATCATATACAACAATCAAATATCTTTTTATCCCTTGATAATTTTTCCTTGTTTTTAACATTTCCCACAATGAATTATTAGCATTATCAATGCCGGTTTGAAAAACTCTTCTATCTCCGCCTTCTTTATCCTTTTGATTTATCTTTCCAACTGTTGCAATAAGCAGTAGCCCTTGTGCATCATCTAATAAGTCGCTTTCTTTGCAATCTAATAAAGGTTTTACTAAATAATTTGGTATATTGTCCACATACTTCCCAGTAGTAAAATTTTCAATTGTCTGACTGACAATTACTTTTCCCTTTGATAGCCACAATACAATTGGTTGAGTACTTGAATATGCGCGAATCTGCTCAATTGTATCGGCTAATATCAAAGTTTTTCCGGCTCCAGTTATCGCTGAAAGGTTCTGATAAAATGGCACAAATTTCCCTCTCAAGCCAGGCAACGGCTCTTCCATATATTTACTATATCTTTCAGCGATTGTTTCTGAAGCCTGTATTTGAAATTTCATTAAGTCCATTACTCGTCATCCTCCTGGTTATTATACCGATCACTATTTTCATTTAAGCCTAAATGCATTAATATTTTGTCTGGTATTTGATAAAATTTCACTTTAGGAGTTTGATAAATCTGATACCTGGCATATACATGAAATGGTGCCTTAACGCCCTCATTTTTTGCCTCCTGCAATAACTCCATATATGTCTGTTGGTTCAGCTCCCCAACCGAATTTTTCCCATCCCAAATTATAAAAAATCCTTCATTCAAAATATTGTGTCCGACCAGATATTTATAATTTTTTTCAATTCTATCAATGACACTTGTCGCTTTCCTTCTGTCATCCTCCCAGTGAGTAGTGATAATAACGTCTATTAGCTCCTCTCTTTGCATTTCGAGAATTGCTTTAGCATCTACTTCTTTATCTAATTCCCAATATTCAAATCCATTAGATATGGCCTGTTCTAGGATTTGTATTTCACCCTCTTTATTAACACGTTCCCCTGTAATAACTCGCTTAATCCTTTCTCGTGTCAAAATCTTCGCATATTCATCATTTCCTTCACCTTTTTCGATTAATATAAAATTCCTCTTGCTACCAGCTAACTCATTTGACTCTAAAATAGCATGTCCGGTCGTTCCTGAACCAGCGAAAGGATCTAAAACAATCCCTTCATTTGGACACCACAATTGAATAATCTTTTCTATTAGTTTTAACGGCTTAACTGTTTGAAAATCGTGACCTTTGCCCAATACATAATCCAATTCTTTGATTCCCGTTTGACTATGTCCACTCTCTTCATGCGTCCAAGACTGACAATCTAGTTCAAATAGTTCATCATAATTCTCATCAGCCCAAAAAGTCAAAGGTACTTTTCCTTGTTTTACATATTTAAGGTACCGCTTTATTGCTGGTCTTCCATAACCACTTCTTAAAAAATAAAGTTCCGGCATGGTTTTTTTATCTCTTATTTTTAAAGCCTTTTTCTCAGCTTTTATAATTATTTCGTCTTTTATATCACCCATTTCTACAACTGGATTATTGTCTAAATTTTGTTCTTCAGGTATTATTGGAATACTAGCCCCCTTAATCACTAATGCTTTCGGTCTACCCTCTCCTAAATCCTTTTCGATATATTTTGATCCCCATGCCTCTAAGTATGTTTTCATATTTTTCTTTGTATTTCTCCATGAACCTGTTCCAGGGTAATGCAGAGCCCCTGTAAATGGAGACTGAATGGCATATCTGTCTTTATCAGATTTAGTTCGTGCGATTGGATTATCATCACGCCATAACCCTTCTGGATCATTATCTGGATTTTTGTACTTTGCATTCATTTGATCTGTACGACCCAAAAGTCCAGTTTTGGTAAGTTCTTTGTTCTTAGAATATACAAGTATATATTCTGTTGCACTTGACAAATGTGTGCTATCATTCTTTGGGGCATAGGATTTTTGCCAATTAATTATACCTATTCGATTCTCTTCCCCAAAAACTTCATTTAATAGCATACCTAGATGAAAAAGTTCTCTGTCATCAATGCAGATTGCTAATACACCATTCGATTTAAGCATAGCTCGCATCATCTGAATTCTAGGGAGCATAAACTTCATCCATTTTGTATGCTTAGAGCCATCTTCTACTGTTACAAGCTCTCCTAAATCGGGATCATTAGGATCTGTATCCCATTTATCATTATATCTAAAATCCTTTCCTGTATGGTTCTTCCGCAATTATCCGTATTCACCACTTGACAATATAAGCTTTGCGGTTAATAACTCCTTCCCACAACGGCCATACATGGTACGTTTTATCATTTTCAATTTGCTGTTTGTGCCCTCAACAAAACCATTACTGTAGTCATATGCTACAGCGTTTTCAACTGCATCTATGTCTCTTTTTATTCCTTC
>CAJTEW010000005.1 GCA_910575605.1 Lachnospiraceae bacterium | reverse complement strand
CTTTGGAGTAGTAAATCAGCTGATGGCACTTCTTCCGGGTGACCCGGAGGTTCTTAAGATGAAACAGGAGATTATAGCACATAGACTGTAATTGGGACGGGGTAAAATTCATTTTACCCCGTCCCCAATTGCTTTTACCCTGTCCCCAGCTGGTGCATATCCCATGTTCTTTGCCATCCGATAGTACAAAAGTGCTTCCTTTGTTTTGCCATTTACCTCAAACCACACACCAAGATTATAAGCCGCCTTGAAAGATCCATTCCCTTTCACGCCTTCATGCTCCGGCACCTCGCCAATCTCCATACATCTCTTATAAGACTTCTCAATATTCGGCAAATACGCTACATACTTCTCCACATTTGAGAATATTGCTTTTGTATAAAACGTCCCGCAGGCAAAATGGTAATCTGCATACTCATCAAGACGTTCCTTCTCCGCTTCAATCAGCTGGAAACCCTCATCATATTTCTTTACTTCCAGCAGGTTATATAAATAGGAAATAACTCCGCTCGTCCTATACCCTGTACCTCTATCTGGAACCAGCTTATAAAACCTTTCAAAATATCCATCCGCTCTCTCATATTCCTTCATAAGCCACAGCGTCCGGGAAACCTGATATAGTGTATAAGAATCCTCCGGTTTCCCCTCAAGCTCCTCAAGAAGAATCGTAAGATTCCGTTCTCCCTTACCACCTTGAAGGTAACCGTCATGCTCAAATACTAATGGAAGAGGTGCAATCAGAAGCCCGCTTACCACCTGCTCATGTACCCTTCCTTCGTAAAATATTCCCTTAGGAATAAAGCGAGTCGTGTACGTTGAAGCTTTACTAATTTCTCCGCTTTCTTCCATGTAGCTGTCATACCGTCGGATTGCACCCACATGACCGCCCCTCTCGGCAAATCTCTGCAAATCCTTCTTTTTTCCGGATACAAGATATTCGTCTGCATCCAGAAGCAGATTCCAGTCACAGTCGGATTGCTCCAGAGCAAAATTTCTTGCTGACGCAAAGTCATTTTTCCACTCAAAATGGGAAATATGCGCCTGGAACTCCTCTGCTATTTTCAGTGTATCATCTGTAGAACCTGTATCTGTAATATAGATTTCATCCACAAGTTTTTTTGCCCGTGACAGACATTTTCTAAGACTCCGTTGTTCATTCTTTACAATCATAACAAGGCCAATTGTTTTCATCTAACTTCTCCAATCTGGCAGAGCTGTTATTTTAAATACTCCTCCAAAAGCTTCATAAGCTTAGCCACGTCAATAGGCTTGGCCACATGCTCATTCATTCCACAATCCAAACACTTCTTTATATCCTCTGCAAATGCATCCGCCGTCATCGCAAAAATAGGAAGTTCTCTATCTTTCCTGTCGAACTTCCTGATTGCCCCTGCCGCCTCATATCCATTCATGATAGGCATGCGCAGATCCATCAAGACCGCATCATAATAACCCGGCTCCGACTGGCTGAACTTCTCAACACAGACCTGTCCATTTTCAGCCCACTCTACCTCAAAGCCCGCATCCGTAAGAATATCCTGTGCGATTTCCCAGTTCAGCTCATTATCCTCTGCAAGAAGAATACGCAGGCCTTCAAAATGTCTCTCCTGCTCCTCTTTTTCTTCCTCCTCTCCTGATATTCCCTCCACATAGCGGCTAAGCCCCAGATATAGATTCGATTTAAATAACGGCTTTGGTATAAATCCATGTGCACCGGCCTCACGTGCCTCCTCCTCAATATCACTCCAATCATAAGCAGATATAATAAGGATTGGAAGGTCCTCCCCAACAATCTCTCTAATTCTTTTTGTTGTCTCCAAGCCATTCATTTCAGGCATTTTCCAGTCAAGCAGGACAATCTCATAATCTGTCCTGTTTTTATGTCTCTCGGCTATCATATCCAGTGCTTCCTGACCGCTTAACGCCCACTCAGCTGATACTCCGATTTCCATAAGGGCTGACGATGCACTACGGCAGAGATCCTCGTTATTGTCCACCACAAGAAGCCTCCACGGGGGAAGAACCATATTCTCCTCCTTCACCACAGCCCTCTCCATATCCACTGTAATATGGAATTCGCTCCCCACACCCTGCTCACTGTTAACTTCTATTGTTCCGCCCATCATATCAACAATAACTTTTGTAATTGACATTCCAAGGCCTGTTCCTTCTATCGTCTGTACTTTGGAATCCTCTCTGGAAAATGTATCAAAAATCTTTTTCTGGAATTCCTTTGCCATTCCGATTCCATTATCCTTTACGCGGAAATGACACCGCACATAATTCTCACCCTTTGGGGAATCCTCCTGGGACAAATAAATATTAATCTTTCCTCCTGACGGCGTAAATTTAATTGCATTTGACAATAAATTAATTAACACCTGATTCAGACGCACACTGTCACAATATACTTCCTCAACTTTAACATTTTCAATAAAAATATCAAAATGCTGTTTTTTATCTTTTATCTGCGGCTGTACAATGTTTACAATGTTCTCCATTGTCTCTGGGAGAGACAGCATGTCTATATTAAGAGACAGCTTTCCGCTTTCTATTTTTGACATGTCCAGCACATCATTTATAAGGCCCAGAAGATGTCTGCTTGACAAGCTGATTTTCTTCAGACAATCACGAACTTTCATCTGATCACCAGCATTCGCCGTAGCAATAGCCGTCATTCCTATAATACCATTCATTGGAGTCCGGATATCGTGGCTCATACTGGACAAAAATTCACTTTTCGCCTGGTTTGCCCTGGAAGCTTCTTTTTCTGCTTTATCAAGATCACGCAGCTGCTGCTGAGTCATACGGTAATATAAAATAAAGATAATGATCATTGTAGCAAGAATAAGCACGCATGCCGTCAGCATTGTGTTCTGCCTCTGATCACTTAAATGCATTATAGCATCATCCAGAACACCATAAGGCATAATTGACACCAGATACCAGTCTGTACCTTGAAGCGGCGCGCAGTAGAGATGCCTGTGCACTCCGTCAACAATAACAAGCGCCGAATATGTATCCTCCTTATCAATTGCCGCCTGCATTTCTAATATAAGCTGATTCGGAGTCTTTCCGTCAGATTCTGACGCAGTCTCTTCAATGCGGCTAAAGTAATTATCTCGAAATGCATCCCCCTTCCTTACTACAAATCCTCCATCTTTGCGGATAATATGAGAATAAACCATGGAATTTTCCTCTTCGAGAACAAGTGCTTTCTCTAAATACTCCATCGTAATTCCTGCCACTATTACATCACTGGTACCTCCGTTTTTCATCGGATATCCAGCCTTTACTGTCAAAAGAAGAAGCCTTTCTCCATCTTCATTAACTCCACTTGCTATTTGTTTGTTATCCCTAACAACCGACTCCTGAAAACTTTCATTATAATTATAATCCACCGGACTCCCGTAGATCGTCTCACTTTCACCCTCCTCGGAGTAAAATCCCAGATACTCAAACTCACGTACATTTGCATCAATTGAAAGCTCTTCAGATATCTCCTCACTATATATGCCTTCAACCGGAGGAGTACGCTGCACAAGACCCTCCAGTCGAGATATCTGCAGTTCCATAATCGCATCAAATTTCTGCTGAAGCTGTTTGCTCATTTCTGACATATAGATTTTTCCAATATCATTAATCGCTTCAGCACTCTTTCCACTCATAGTAAACCCTACCCATGAAAAAATAACAATACATAACAGCATAAGACTGGTAAAGCTAATTATCAGAAATTTCTTTGTTTTCTTAAACATAAAGTCTTCCTCTTTTTAATCTTAGAATTGCTTAGTTTCATTATAACTATAATATACAATTTAAGCCACGAAATCAATTATTTTCATAAATTAAATTATCATTGCATTCTAAATTGCAACATGCTAAAATTGTTACAATAAATCCAATAAAGGAAGGGGCTTAATGATATGGTTTTAAATAATTGTACCATATGCTCTGTCTACGAACCAGAAGACACTCTTTTGACAAGAGTACGGGTAAAATGTACCGGAGAGCAGATTACATTACATTTTAAAAAACCCGGTGAACTCTCTGGTTCAGACCGGATTCGTATAGATTTTTTTGATGGACAGATTGGCTATATTAAGACATACTGTGCAATTTCCATTAGAAGAAACTATGATCCTCTTATATTAGAACCTTGGATTGCAGACTGCGAGGTTCTTGAAGTATCCGAAATCGTACAGCGTCAGAAGGACCTTCGGGCAAGGATGGAAAGAGATATAACATTTACCTCTTTAATACAGGGAGATTTTAACGGCAGTATTCAGAATATCAGTGTAGGCGGTCTTTATTTTGTTACAAAGACAAAACTAAGTCCTGAAGAAGAATTTACGTTTCAGTACACATTTATAAAAAAGGAACATACGCTAAAGGCTGTTGTACTCAGGGAGCAGGATTTACATAATGGACGCTATGGCTATGGATGCCAGTTCAAAGGCCTTCCTAACAGTGCTGAAAGAGATATACGTCAGTTTGTATATAAACAGCAGCTAAGCAAGGTTTGGTAGACTAACGAATCTGGGACGGGGTATTTCTAGAAATACCCCGTCCCAGATTTATTTTTCCCTGTCCCCTTACTATCATTCTATGATTCTGCATCTTGTGGCTGTTCCTCCGGCTGGATTCCTGCTGCTTCCATAGCTTCTCTCTCCTCCTTTGTATACTTGGGAGTATATTTGAGAAAATATGCATATATATCAACAATCGCCTGATAAAGCTCCTCTGGAATCGGTGTTCCAAGATCAAGCTGCGTAAGAACCGTAGCCAGGGAATTGTCTTCATATACCGGCACACCATTCTCATTTGCCATCTCTACTATCCTTTCAGCCATATATCCTAGGCCGGATGCAACAATTACAGGTGCAGCGTCTTTATTCTCATCATACCGCAGCGCAACTGCCTTTTTATTCAACACATCATCATATTGTGACATTAACCGAGTTTCTCCTTTCAAATATCTTCGGGAATGCAGCAGATACCTGTATAGGCTCCTCTCCCTGCTCAACAGCAAGATACTCAAGCTCTAGATGATTCCTGCTCATAATCTTACGGATTCCTTCCCGGATTTCACTCTCATGCCCTGAAAGCTCTTCGGGATAATGAATCAGCATATCCATCTTTCCCTTTTCATAATACATCATCACATCAAAAAAGCCAACATCTTTCAAATCAAATTTAATCAGAAGCTTGATTCCCCGCTCACTTGACCCAGGAGTGCTGGATTCCTCATCAGGGTCTACCCAGATTTCTGAAAACATAGGCACACCGTCAAGAACTACGGGAATCATTGCATGCATAACAGGCATATAAACACTTTCATTAACGAGCATCGCCTTCATAATATTCATAAAAGCTTCTCTGTTCTCAATACCTGCCTCTCCTTTGATGCCTGCCTGCATAATATTTAGAAGACTGTCTACCCAAGGCATCTTTCCTGCTGCCCTGTCAAAATCCACATTTTGAAGCATAGCTCTGAAATCTGCAGCCGACATGCCTGCAAAATTCTTCTGGAATGTCGGGAAATCCATAAGCTTCTCAAATGCCTGTACAACATTATCCAGATTTCCACTCTCATATCTTGATGTATTAAACGTAAGAAGACTAATTAAATCACGAATCCTCCCCATATCTCTTGTCTCTGATATGTATCTTCCAAGATATGGAATAATCTGCTCCTTTAATATCTGTGCATTCAGCGCGTTCGTCTGCATACTATAGGGCTTAAGCTTCATGGCAAGCTGTTTAAGCTGCTCCCTGTCATTCCGGAACATATAGCTCTCCATCTCCTTTAATGTATCCTTAATATTTTGAAGAAGGTGATTTCCAGATGACATGTCGTTATATTTTTTCAAAAAGTCTAAAATTCCTGCCTTAAGCTCTACTGTTGTAGCCTCTCCCATAACCTGCCGGAGCATGTCAAACAACGGGCCCTGTAGACGATTAGCCCCTGCCATCTGCCCTTTCAGAAACTCCGTCAGCTCATCCGGAGACATGTGAAGCATCTGAAACAGCGCCTGTACCTCTGCCGCAGTCCCCCTGCCTACTCCTGATTCAACTATATTAGCCATGCCGGTAAATACAAACTTTGTCATAACATCCTCAAGCTTAGGAAGCTCTCTCAAGGAATGTATAAAATTTCCAAAATTAGATTCTGAAGTAATACCCTTTCCCACACCCTGCTCTGCATTTGACTGTCCTCTGCCGTCTGCACGTACCACCCGGTTAGGGTCTACAGGATTCTTGACACTCATATCCTGTGACTGCTGCGAATTATTCGGTCTGTTAATCGCATTATTATCATATCCGGTTGTTGGAGTTGTAACTTTTAAAATATTTGACATTTTTTCACCTACTCTATAATTTACTCTTATCCTTTTATACCATCTTGACGATATATTTAAATATAATACTATTTAAACACATTAGATAAGGTGGTACTAATATTATGGATAACATGCTTGAAATGTATCTTTACGAAACAAACACTCTTTTGGAACAACTAGATGAACTTTTAATAGAAGCAGAAAAGAATAAGGATTTCACCACTAATGATGTTAATGAAATCTTTCGCAGTATGCACACTATCAAGGGCTCATCAGCCATGATGGAGTTTTCCACATTGATGGAAATTGCTCATCATATAGAAGATTTATTCTTCTATATCCGCGAAAACGGAATGGATTCCCTAGATGAATCCCATAAGAATGATCTTTTTAACTTAATGTTCCAATCTACAGATGCTCTTCGCAGTGAAGTCGAAAAAATCGAAAACGATGAGCCTCTTAGCAC
Source organism: Lachnospiraceae bacterium (assembly GCA_910575605.1). Taxonomy (GTDB): domain Bacteria; phylum Bacillota; class Clostridia; order Lachnospirales; family Lachnospiraceae; genus CAPEBR01. The sequence continues at coordinate 179,878 of CAJTEW010000005.1, read as the reverse complement.
TAATATCGACCCAATCGTTGCAAATATTAATAGTTTTTTGGAAAAAATCAGTGCTACAGGGGACGGCTCATCTGAAAATGCTGCCGCAGATGCCAAAACAGAAGAAAATACTGGTGTAATACCACCGGCAGATGAACACAAGATTGCTGTTATCAATCAGGAGCTGGCTGGCTGTCCAGAAAGTGAGATGCCCTACTTTATCCGTATTCATTTCGAACAGGGATCTGGTATGGAGCATTTGCGTGCTTTTATGATCGTAACAGCCTTAAAGGATATTGAATTGGAATTTGAATTTTATCCAGAAGATGTGGAGACGAACGGTGATTCTTCCGAGTCCATTGTAGAGAATGGTTTTCATATCGCCCTTTCTTCACAGGCAGATGTTGAGAAAGCGCTTCATATTATTAAAGAGCAGAATAGTGTCGAGACCTATGAAGTCTTTGAAAACGCTCTTGTAAAGCATGAACAGCAGAAAACACCTGCTCCGGTTTCCACACCGAATAACCATAATGAGCCGCAGCAGACATCTGCTCCTGAAGAGTCTCCTGCTCAAAAATCGGCTCCAGCTCCGGCTGCACATAACAGTGCTCCGGTAAAGCAAAGCCTTATAAGTGTCAATTTGTCAAAACTTGACAGCCTGGTTGCAATTGTAGGTGAGATTGTTATTACAGAGTCCATGGTTACATCTTCTCCAGACCTGCAGAATCTTAAACTTGATAATTTTACAAAATCTGCACGCCAATTAAGAAAGCTTACAGACGATCTTCAGGACATTGCCATGTCTCTTCGAATGGTTCCTGTATCCGGAACCTTCCAGAAGATGAACCGTATTGTAAGAGATATGAAGAAAAAGCTAAACAAGGATGTACGGCTTACAATTGTCGGTGAGAATACCGAAGTAGATAAAACAATTGTAGACAGTATCGGTGACCCTATCATGCACATTGTTCGCAATTCTATGGACCATGGTATTGAAGAACATGTAGAAGACCGTATTACTGCCGGAAAGGATCCCCAGGGAGAGATTGTTTTGTCGGCGGCACATACTGGAAGTGAAGTTATTATTTCCATCAGTGATGACGGCCAGGGAATGGATCCAGAAAAGATTCTTGCCAAAGCAGAACGTAACGGAATCCTTACAAAGCCCGCCTCTGAGTATTCACAGAAGGAGATCCTTGCACTTCTTATGCTGCCTGGCTTTTCTACGAATGAAGAGGTTACGGAATTTTCTGGCCGTGGCGTAGGTATGGATGTAGTAAAAAAGAATGTGGAATCTGTTGGCGGCACAATAACAATTACAAGTGAGCTTGGAAAGGGAAGCTGTACCACACTTAAAATCCCGCTTACGATGGCAATTGCAGACGGAATGGAGGTTTCCGTAGGCAAATCCATGTTTACAATTCCAATTGCAAATATACGCCAGTCCTTTAAAACACAGAGAGAAGAGGTTATTCTCGACGCAAGCGGTAATGAGATTATCAAATGTCTGGATGAATTTTATCCAATTATCAGAGTACACGAGCTTTATAACATCGAAACTGAAGTCACTGATATTGAAGATGGTATACTGATATGGGTGGAAGCCGCTGACAAGTCCTACTGTTTATTTGTTGATGATCTGCTTGGTGAACAACAGGTAGTAGTAAAACCGCTTCCTTCATTTTTGAGCAATTTCAATATTAAGAATTCTGGAATCAGCGGATGTACGATTCTTGGCGATGGAAATATCAGCCTGATTCTGGATATCAGAAGCTTATATGCAGCATTTTATAATCAATACTAAATTGTACGAAAAATCGGAGGAAGAATTATGTCAGCAGATACAGTAAAAAACACAACACTTAACGGAACACTGGAAGAAGGAATGCCTGTTTCCACAGAGCGTTTCTTAACCTTTAGTTCCAATGACCTTAATATTGGGGTAAGCACGAATTATGTAATTGAGATTATAACGAATCATACGATTACAATGCTTCCGCTTGTTCCGGACTATGTAAAAGGTATTATTAATCTGCGCGGACAGATTATCCCTATCATAGATATCCGTCTGCGCATGGGAAAGCCTTCTATTGACTATACCAGCTCAACCTGCATTATTGTACTGAACATTAATTCTGTTCAGATTGGTATTATAGTAGATGCAGTACAACAGGTTATGGATATTGACCAAAGTAAGATTTCTCCTGTTCCGGTTGAAAACCAGCAGGAACTAATAAGCGGTATGGTTTCTTCTGCCAACAGCTCTGTAATCCTTTTCCTGGATTGCGAACAGCTTGTAGAGACCTATTAATATACGAAGGAGCCCAATTATGTTAACAATAAATGACAGTGATTTTCAACGTTTAGTCAAATTTGTACATGAAAATTACGGAATTGATTTATCAAAAAAGCGTCAGCTTATTACCGGACGGCTTTCTAACACAATTCTGTCCATGGGATTTAACTCATTTCAGGATTATGTAGATCATTTGATCAAAAATAAAAAACCTGAAGATCTTGAGCTTATGCTTAATAAACTTACAACAAACTATACATTTTTTATGCGTGAAGAATCTCATTTTAAATTGTTATCAGAGACGATTCTTCCTTACCTTGTAGAAACAAAAAAAGATCGGGTACTTAGTATTTGGAGTGCCGGTTGTTCTTCCGGAGAGGAGCCTTATACAATTTCAATGATTCTAAAAGAATTTTTCGGCACTAAGGCTTCTATGTGGGACACCAGGGTTCTTGCAACCGATATCTCACAGAATGCTTTATACGCTGCATCTAATGCGGTCTATGATGAAGACTCATTAAAGGAGCTGTCTCCAGCTTGGAAGAAAAAATATTTTGTTCCGGTTGATGAACCGGGCACCTACACAGTAACACCAGATATAAAGAAAAATGTAATTTTCCGAACCTTTAACCTAATGGATCCAATTAAATTTCGGTTAAAATTTGATGTTATCTTCTGTAGGAATGTAATGATTTATTTTGATCAGGCAACGAAAGAAGCATTAGTCAACCGTTTTTTCAATGCTACAAATCCAGGAGGTTACCTTTTAATTGGACATTCAGAAGGTTTAAATAAATCAACCACCCCTTACAAATATCTAATGCCCGCAACGTACCGAAAGATTTAGATGCAAAGCTGCTTTTGAGGGTTCAAAAGCGGCTTTTCCTAAGTTAAAATCGTGAAAGGAGTTTCTTAATATGAATAATATTAAAGTACTTGTAGTTGACGATTCCTCTTTATTTCGTCAGATGATCATTCAGCATCTTTCTTCCCAGCAGGGTATTGAAATTGTCGGTTATGCCATCAATGCTTATGATGCCAAACGTAAGATTCCGCTCCTGAATCCAACCGTTTTGACTTTAGATGTAGAGATGCCGGGGCTTAGTGGAATTGATTTTTTAAAACAGCTTCTTCCTACAAATCCAATTCCCGTTGTTCTTGTATCTTCACTTAATTTAAATGTATTTGACGCTTTGTCAGCCGGTGCCGTAGACTTCGTACGCAAGCCTGATATGAGTGTATCTAATTCAAAAGATACATTTTTTTCTTCTCTTACACAAAAAGTACGAGCCGCTTCCATATCTAAGGTACGTCTTCCAAGACAGATCGGCAATACTGCTAATACTGTCCCGGCAGGTGCCACCCTATCATCCAATATTATTTCAAGGCAGGCTGCTGCTCCAGTACAGACACAGGCTGCTGTAAAACCGATGCCATTTCCGCCTTTATCACGTACAGTACTTGATTCCACTATTATTGGAATCGGCGCCTCAACAGGCGGAACAGAGGCAACCCTCGCTGTACTTCAAAAGCTTCCGGCTAATATTCCAGGTATTGTAATTACACAGCATATGCCAGAAGGATTCACTGCAATGTATGCACAAAGACTTGACCGTATCTGCAGTATGGAAGTTCGGGAAGCTAAAAATGGAGACATTATTCGTCCCGGACTGGCTCTTATTGCTCCGGGAGGAAAGCAGATGGAAGTTGTACGTTCTGGGCGTAATTATATTGTTCAGTGTCATGCAGGAGCAAAGGTAAGTGGACACGCTCCTTCTGTAGACGTACTTTTTTCATCTATTGCAAAAAATGTCTCTATTAATAAGGTAGGAATTATTATGACCGGTATGGGACGAGACGGCGCGGACGGACTTCTTAAAATGCGTCAGAGTGGTGCTTTTACAATAGGTCAGGACAAGGAATCTTGTGTTGTATATGGAATGCCTATGGTAGCATATAACATTGGCGCCGTATGTAACCAGGCTTCTCTTGAAAATATTCCTTCTGTGCTTATGAATCATTTAAAGAAATAAATGTTGATACGATTCTTTCTTAATTTTGGGTTATGATTCCAAAAATTATGCCGATAAATATAGTATAACCAGTAAAAATAACAAAATAGAGTTTACATCATGTTATAAAAGGAGACTCGTATGAAAATATCAAATAACAACATAATTAAAAATTATACTGAATTGCGTCTTCATACTAAGGAAAATTTTTCTCCTTCCGTAACCTCAAGCGAGAAGCATAGTTTTGATGCTGTTATTATACAGTCTAATCCTCGTCAGATAGAGGAGCACACTTTTGCTAAAGCAGTCTCCCGTCAGTTATCCGCAGAGGTCAGCAGTATTGCATCTGCAGAAAAGATTGGACAGTTACAGAAGCAGATTTCGGAACAGACCTATGTGGTAGATGCACATGCTGTCGCCTCCAGGATGCTTTTAGTATAGGAGGGCACGGTTATATGAATGAATTTTCAGATTTCATAAAACTCATCAAAGAATTTATTTGTTTTTTTGATGAGCTAATTCCTTTAGAACAAGAAAAGCTAGATGCTGCAGTAAAAAATCGTGTATCATTTATTGAAGAATGTATGCATAAAGAGCAGGCTGCTATTCTGCGTCTAAGGGGACTGGAACAGAAAAGAGATAAAACACAGGAGAAACTTGGTATAAAGGATTATACTTTTCGGCAGATTCTTGAGAACGCACCTGAAGATGTTTCTTCTGTCTTAAAGCCTTTATTTGACCAGATGTCTGAGCAGGTCCGTACTTTACAATCCATAAGTGATAACTCGAAAGATATTATAGAAGTTAATCTTCATGTAATACAGTCATCCCTTGCTGGGGATTCTCCTGGGAAGGAAACTTATTCTGCATCAGGCAAAAAAACTGATAATAATAAGACTAATCACTTTACTAGTCGTTCAGTTTAAAAAATCAGGAGGAGATAAATATGATACGTTCTACATTTGCCGGTTTTACCACCGCACAGCTTGGAATGGCTGCCAGTCAGCGTGCAATTGATCTTACCGGTCAGAATATTACTAATATTAATACACCTGGATATACAAGACAACGTCTTGATATTGCCAGTCTTAATACACAAAAAGGCGATTTTTATAATTCTAATTCTTCTATCAAGGTTGGTTTTGGTGTTGAAATGACAGGGATCTCACAGCTTCGTGATCCGTTTCTTGATGCACAGTACCGTTCTCAGATTAGTAAACTAGGTACTACTGATGCACATGTTGCAGGATTTGAACAACTGGCTACTGTATTTGATGAAGCTACGATGGCTGGTGTAAGGGCTGCCCTTATTTCTATTTCAAGCTCTTTAAGTACACTGTCGACTCAGGCAGGCAATCAAGAGCACGATACAGCAGTACGTTCTAATATGCAGGTTCTTTTAAATCTGTTCCATGAAAATACAAACCGTCTTCATGATATTCATGACGATATGAAGACTGGATTTGTTTCAACTGATATTTCAGATTTAAATAAAATATTGCAGAATATTGCAGAATTAAACACCAGTATTAAAAACAGCCAGGTTCTGGGCAATCCAGCTTTGGAACTGCAGGATCAGAGAAATAGTCTGTTAGATGAGCTTGGAAGCTACCTTCCAATTACAGTTAATTACAGGAACAAGAATATTGGCCCGAATCAGACTGTTGAAGTTCTGGATGTAAACTTTATGGATACAAACGGTGAAAAACATACTTTGATTTCTGACGAGCGTTACAGTACATTTAATGCAGATATATCAGGACATCCCGTTACACTTTCCTTCACAGATGCAAATGGCAAGACAATACAGATTGCCGGAAATGAAATGGTTGACGGCAAAGAGACATATGTTGAGCTTTTGGGTGCTGGAACTGTAAAGGGTACTCTTGATTTTCTAAATAAGTCCGGAGATTTTGACAACACTGACTTTAAAGGGCTTGGTTATTATGAAAAAGCATTTGATGCTTTAGTAAATAAGTTTGCTACTGAATTTAACGAAGCAAATAAAGCTGTTAAAAAGGATGCTGACGGCAATCCGATTACTAAAAATAAATTAGATGAAAACGGTGATCCGATTGAAATAAAAGATCCAGATGGAAATTCCTATAATCCTCCGAAATATGAGCAGGAATATGAATATGAGGATCGTCCATTATTTGAAACTTCAGACGGATCAGACACGTTTACGGCTGCTAATATAAAGATTGCCGCTAATTGGCTTAATGGCACATATGGAATTACAGCATCCAATAAATTAATCAATAATGAAACTGGATCTACTGCAGATGAAGGTATCGTAAATATGATTAAACTGTTAGAGAAAAGCCATGAATTTTCTGTTGATCCAGGAAACGGGGAGCCTCCTGTTATGTTCTTTAACGGTAGTTTCCATGATTGTTTTGCAAATATTGAAAATACTCTTGGTATTGATACAAAGTCAGAGAGTACTATGCTTCAAAATCAAATTACTGTATTGAACCAGACATCCAACTCCCGAGACGGTGTTTCTGGTGTACAGCTTGATGAAGAGGGTATGAATCTATTACATTATAATCAATCTTACAGCGCTGCTGCGAGATTAATGACAACATTAGATGAAGCGCTTGATAAACTGATAAATGGAACCGGCGTAGTCGGAAGATAACAGGAGGTTTAATATGAGAATAACAACTAATGCAATATTAAGAAATTATAAATCTAACCTTGCGACTTCCATGAAGAATCTGGACACCACAAGGACTCAGGTAATGACACAGCGCAAATTTAATTCCACGGCAGAGGATCCTTCCAGCGCTCTTCGTGCTGCTGTATTAGAGCGAAAATACATGAAAAATGAAGATTACTTAAATATTGTAAAGGATGTGCAGTCTTTCCAGGATTCACAGGAAGATGCTGCTATGCAGATAGAAACAATTGCAAAAAATTTAAGTAAGAAATATGGTCTTGAAGCTTTAAATGGTACAAATGGTTCTTTAGAGACACGTGAGACTTATGCTGACGCCTGGCGCGGGGCGCAGGAGAGCCTGGTACTAAGCCTAAATGCCAGCTATGAAGGAAAATATGTATTTGCCGGCAGCGATGGGAAGAATGCTCCTTTTAAGCTTACAAATAATCCAGATGGCTCACAAACTCTGACATACCGTGGTGTTGATATTAATGACCCAGCGAATAAGGACGTTCTAGATGAGCTTTCAAAAGATTCTCTGTTTATTGATTTAGGTTTTGGTCTGAACGTGAATGGTACAGGAAGTGATATAACAATTGATTCTTCAAGTGCCTTTAATACCAGCCTTCCAGGAATTAATCTTGCAGGATATGGACTTGATGATAAAGGTATGTCAAACAATATTGTTCTTCTCTGTGGCCAGATTGCAGATGTTCTTGATGCAGAAGAGTTTGACAGAGAAAAATATACCGAACTCTTAGCTAAGTTTGATGAAGGCAGAAACAATGTACTTGAAAAAGTAACTGTTCTTGGTACACAAACAGAATTTCTTACTACAACCAAGGATAGGCTTGAAACAAACAGCATAAGCCTTTCTACTCAAATTGATAACGTTGTAAACGTTGATATGGCAGAAGCTATTATGAATTTTTCTTGGGCTCAATATGTATATAATGCTTCACTGAAAGTTGGAAATAATATTTTGACGCCATCGTTTATTGACTTTATGAAATAGAGCAAAAAAATAAAGGAAGGGAGGTAACCATTAATGAATCAACTTATTAAAATTACGACTGTCCCCATTCAGTATGAGCTGAAGATAAACAGTGCGCGTTATGAACGCCGCAGTTCTGAAGCAGAGATTGAAATACGTAGAAATAAAGGTGGACTGTCAATTAAAAGCCGCCCTGTAAAGCTAAATTTAGATTCTTCTGCAGCAAGAAGTTCTGTAGTTCCGACTACTACTCAGGCAGTTTCACAGGCCGCAAAAAAAGGGTTTGACGCCGCTTACAATGCAACTGCACAATTAGCTTCAGAAGGACAGCTTTTACTGAAGGCAGATATTGGTGAGGATGTCATCGGTCAGATTATGCGGCAGAGATCGGCAGCGCCTACTGGAGAATTTCAGCTTGGATTTACTCCATCCGCTCCGGTAGATATCAGCTATGAAGCTCCTGATCTGACAATCAACTACGAGATGGATAAGTTAAATTTCGATTTAAAAGTAGCAAATGGAAATTTTGAGTTCATCCCTGGTGACATTGAGATGTCAATTACACAGCATCCTGATGTTTTAATCGAGTACATCGGTGGACCTATTTTTGTACCGCCAAGTGCTGACCCGAACTATGAACCATTAGACGTAAGGGCTTAAGGAAGCCCTTACTTTTATTTATTTTCAGGAGGTATATAATATTGAATATTAATGCAAAATACTTTGGCGAAGTTTCATATGAAGAAAATGAAATGATACACATTATAAATGGATTATTTGGATTTGAGACTTATACCAAATACCTTCCTCTTCCATTTCATGAAGAAGATGATTCCATGATTTCCTTACAGAATTTGGAAGATGAGACACTTTCCTTTATTCTAATGAATCCTTTCATGATATATCCTGATTATGCGCCAGAGCTGTCACAGGAAGATCTCAAAGAACTGGGTGCATCCTCTATTGAAGACATTTCCTTTTATGTTATCAGTGTTATTAGAGAGCCTATTGATACATCAACAGTTAACCTGAAGGCACCTCTTATTGTAAATGCACTAAACCGAAAGGCAAAGCAGATTATACTGGAACAGCCGGAATATAGTTTTCGGCATATCCTTAACAGAACAAATAAGGAGGGTGAATAATTATGCTTATATTGCAGAGAAAAAACGGAGAGTCACTTTCTATAAATAATAATATCACCTTAACTGTTATGGATATAGGAGCAGACTGGGTAAAACTTGCAATTGATGCTCCAAAAGAAATACCAATTCTTCGTTCTGAACTAAAAGAAGCCGCTGCAGAAAACAAGGAAGCATCTGCAGATGTACCGCAGAATGTACTAAATAAAATTTTAAAGAAAAAATAATGGTTGGGGACGGGGTATTTTTAAAAATACCCCGTCCCCAAAACACTTATGCACTACAATCTACAGAAATCACCGGCGCTGCTATAACCGTTACACTAACTGTCTCTGCTCCGCCTGCTGATACATCTACAGAACCACCACTTTCAGCTCCAAGTGCTGACGATGGCATTGATTGAACATACTGCTCTGCAATCTGCCGGAAGCGTTCATCATTTAATGACGGCTTTGGCATTACGTCATCAAGATGCGACGTCTGACAATGTTCCAGCCCTCTTCTTGCAGTTCTTTTACGCCGAAGCTCCTCTGCAAGCTGGCGCGCCAGCTTTTCCTTCATCTTTTTCTCAGCTGCTCTCTTCCGCCACTCCAGCCTCTCTTCCTTATGAAGCCTTGCAATCTTTAAATTGCCGCTTTGTATTACTGACTTAATCTTTCGTACAATTGCTGCTGCCTCTGCAGAATCTTTTACTTGTACCTTTACTTTCTGAATCTCACCATATTTAGCTGCTATAAGCCCTCTGACAGCAGGTACATTTTTTGCACTTGCGAGACGCATCATATTAGTACTGTGGGAATAGTTATAGGAAGAATAACCATTGTTCTTTTTAATATGCTTGGAATAGAAGGAGGTAGATTCTCTGTCCCTCCAATATGTTGGATAAACCTTTTCCTTATCCCTCTCCTTCGTCGCAGTCCACATGGAAACCTTTCCATCTTCATCAATAACCAGACCCATGCTGACAAGCTCTTTATCACTTAAAAAAGCCCCTGTCTCTGCAGACTTCTGATAACTGCTTAAATGACGCAAAACATTCTCTACTTGGCTGCGTATACCTTCATCAGTACTCATCTTCTCTAAAAGCTCCGGAGAGATTGTCACATTGTTTTTTCCCTTCATAGTGGAACCGTACTGACCAATCTGACTGTTATTATCAAAAGAAATAAAGTTAAAATTAATATGCTTATAATTTTCCTTAAGGTAATTCATCATAGTGACTGCACCAGACTGCTCTTCTTCACTATTATTTTTTACATCCTTCTGGGAATCTGTCTGAGACAATCCTGCGGGCTTAGTATCAAAATAAATTTTGTCACTTTTCACCTGCATAAGAATCCCCCTCTTTCATATTTCCGATATACCAATATTATCCTACATTAAGTATATCGACGGGAATCCTATAATCCATAATAGAAACACTCAATATCTTCTACACACATTTTTCACAATTTTAAATATTTTCATATATTGCTTTCTGAATTCTATTGTGAACAAGCATTGCAATTTCTTTTGTTTTCATATCTTTATATTCATCATAATTAATAGGCTCAAGAAAATGTACCTGGACTGTCACTGGACTAATTGTGTTCGTATCAAAGGGCTTAAAAGAATCAATAAGTGCAACAGGTACAATAGGACATTTCGCTTTTGTCGCCGCCTTAAAACTTCCACCCTTAAAATCCTGAATCTCATTTCCATTTTTTGAACGGGTTCCTTCAGCAAATATCACATAATTTCTGCCCTTTTTCACTTCCTCTGACACATTTGCAATAATCGTCATAGCCTGCCGTACATCTTCCCTGTCCAATAAATATCCTTTCATACAGGCAATCACCTGCTTAAGAAATTGAATGTCCTTAATCTCCTTCTTAGCAACAACTGAAAACGGAGTCGGGCATGCTTCCACAATCGCCAATACATCATACAACCCCTGATGATTTGGGAAAAACATAAATCCACTCTCCGATGGTATATTCTCCAGGCCATGCACATCAATCGTAACATTTCCCCCCTTATTTGCACGAAGCACAATAAATTTTAACATTTTATAATGCTGCTCCTCCGTGTACTTATCAACATGGGCAGCATAATAGCATAATTTACACCACATAAACGGAACAAGCAATATATTCCTAAATACCATCAATAAAATCCGCTTCATAATCTTCTCCTTCTTAGTTGGGGACGTAGTATTTTTAAAAATACTACGTCCCAGATTAAAAATACCCTGTCCCTATTATACAGAATTCACAAAAAAACGTAAAGTTCATTTTATTATTGACAATTATAAATATTTATGTTTTAATACATATATAGTTAATCACTAAAGTAACTAACTAAGTAAGGAGAATGTTCATGAACCTAGAATTAGATCAGGAAAAACCTATCTTTATTCAAATTTCCGAATGTATTGAAGATGGAATACTTACAGGCGGGTTCCCGGAAGGAACTCAAATACCATCTATAACAGAATTTTCTGTGAATTATAAGATTAACCCTGCTACGGCTCTAAAGGGAATTAATCTTCTGGTTGATGAAGGAATAATATTTAAAAAAAGAGGTGTAGGAATGTTTGTATCAGAAGGTGCTGTAAATAAGCTGAGAGAAAAACGGCAGAATCAATTTTATGATAATTATATCGGAACTCTCATTGAAGAAGCAAAACGGCTGGGAATTTCCAGCGATGAAATTATTGCAATGATTGAAAGGGGATTTATACAATGAATGGAATTGAATTAAAGGATATATCAAAAAAATATAAAAATGTTCAGGCATTGTCCCATGTAAATCTGTGTTTTAAAGAAAATACAATCTATGGTTTACTGGGACGAAACGGAGCAGGAAAGTCTACACTCCTTAATATTATCAACAACCGAGTTCTGGCTGACAACGGAACTGTCACACTTAATGGCAAAACGGCTACAGAAAACACAGAAGTACTTCATAATTTTTTTCTTACAAATGAACAAAACCTATATCCTGAAGGTATGAAGGTTAAAGATGCGTTTAAATGGAGCAGTGAATTTTACCCTGGTTTTGACAAAGACTATGCTGAAAAGCTATGTAACCTATTTCAGCTATCCCATAAGAAAAAAATAAAGAGGTTATCTACAGGATATCAGACCATATTTCGAAATATTGTTGCTTTGTCTGTAAATGTACCATATGTTTTTCTGGATGAGCCTGTTCTTGGACTGGATGCCTATCACAGAGATTTATTTTATAAAATATTAATTGAAAAATATGCAGAAAATCCATTTACAATTGTAATTTCTACCCATTTAATTGAAGAAATTTCTAATGTTATTGAAAATGTAATCATCATAAAAAATGGAGAAATTATAAAAAATGATTCCCGAGATGAAATTCTTAAAGCCGGTTACTGTATTTCTGGTATATCCTCTGCAGTAGACGGATATATTTCTGGAAAACAAGTTATTGGTACAGAAATCCTTGGGGGGTTAAAAACAGCTTATATTTTGGGACAACCTGAAACAAATATACCTGATAATCTAAGTATATCAGGTATGGACTTGCAAAAATTCTTTATTCAATTAACAAACAGCTAGGAGGAATTTTATTATGAAAAAAATGTTAAAATATCAAATTATAGATTTGTCAAAATCTTTTGGTGTCTATTTCTGTGTTATAATTGCCCTTACCATAGCAGGAATTAGCTTTTCTCTTTCTGTTACCTCATCTGATATCAATATTAATTTCAACGGAACAGGTTTTTCAAGTGTTATTCTCACATTTGTTATGGGAATATGCATGTACAAGGAGCATTATCTGATGGCACTTCAGAATGGAATTTCCAGAAAATCCTTCTACAAAAGCAGTCTGTGTGTCATTTCCTTATTTTGCCTTATTTGCTCAATATTTGATACTCTTTTTGTTATAACAGCAGAATTTTTTATTGAAAGATTTTCCTCCTCATTTCAAATTTTAAATATTTTACAGCTAATTTACCTTGATTTCTTTAATGGAAAAGGAACATTTACCATGCTATTTACCAATCTGCTATTTACCTTTACTATTACCATTATGTCTGCAGCACTCGGACTTTTAATTTCTGCTGTTTTTTGCCGCATACCAAAAAAATATCGGACAATGTATGTAATAGCCCTTCCCATTTTCTGCTGTTCCATACTTCCAATGTCCTTTGTCTGGTTTCCTGACTTTTGTAGCAGGGCCTCCGATGTGTTCTTTGCTATCTTAGGACTTAAAGATGGAGCCATAAATCCATTTATTGGATGTTTATCAATGTCTGCTACTTTTATAATTCTTTCTATATGTACCTATCTTCTTCTAAGAAAAACAGAAATTTAAAGATTGGGGACGTAGTAAAATTAATTTTACTACGTCCCAGATTAAAAATACCCTGTCCCTTTTGCACTTCTATCAGGAAATGTATGTTTCCTAATGTTCTTCCAGCCACCTATCTGCTACAAGCTTTGCTTTTATTCTGGAATAATTTGCTTTCCTAAAATATATATCATTATTTTCTTCTGAAACATATATAAAGTAATTTTTTATCTGTTCTTCAAAAAATTCATTTTCATTTTTTATTTTCGTCAGATCAACTTTTTTATCGAGCTTTGCAATTTCTGGGACTGCATCCCATGAAGTATTATATAAAAGATAAAATACATTTTCACAGGAAGCCTCATCCATATGTGTAATATTATATTTTGCTACAATTGTATCTGGCCTTAAAAATGAAAGACTAATATAAAATACACTAACCACAGCTACTATATATTGAAATAAAGGAAATTTCTTCATATAAATACTAATGATAACTCCTCCCATAATAAATGTCAGTACTGTCAGAAACCACAAAACTAAAATTCTAAGAAATGTTAAATGGTATGCACCAATATACAGTATCATTCTATAGGCTGCTGATAAAATCATAATAAATGTACACCCTGATACAAATGTAAGTACAAATTTTAACACTAAATTGTCAGAAAAAATATACATACACATAAGTACCATAACGAAATTAATAAAACTTACAAATAACAATTCCCAAAAACCGCCTCTTGCATATTGAGCATATGTTACATTTTCTGGAAGTCCTGCATGAATACCGATAAATAGATACATTATCTGTATCATACAATAAACAAAATATACAAAGCTTATAACGCTTGTAAAAGTAATTCCAATAATTGGATTATAATATTTCAATTTTCTTGCACGGCCTTCTGGAAAATTGTATTTACATAATGCACTAAAAAATGCATAACATAAAGTAAATCCCAAAATTCCCATAAAACTGACTCCAAATATAGTAGAAAAATTAATATGCTTTAATATCTCTCCGAATATTTTTGCGAACATTAAATCCGACTTTAGCAGAAGAGGCAGAGTCACACACAAAACAGCCAATGATAAAAGAACCCCTATTACAATAGCTATCAGGGTGTTATGATTTTTATTTTCCTTATTTCGATTGACATATTTTGATCCATGCCAATAAGGATAGGGAATACATTCTATAACAGTTCCAAATAAAATAAAAATCCTTTTTAAATATGCAGGAAAATTCCAGTTTATATCATTATAAAACTGATGAATCATAAATACAAAAAACAATAATATAATCCCAAGTAAGTTAAAAAAATGTAAGAAAAAAGAACTTGTAAATGATGTCGAGATTCCAAGAAGTATCATTCCAGTTATATACAATATAGAGTTTCTTTGTAAACTAAATCCAATCTTTTTCATAAATAATATTGCAAATATAATAGTTATAGCTACACATATCGGAAACGTAATTCCTGACATATTTTTATATAAGCAAAATGTAAATATAAGTCCATATATCAAACTTAATCCGCCAAAATATCTATAATTTTCCCTCATTTTTGTAATTAATGGTTTTTCATTCATAAAAAATCCTCCTTTTATTCTTCTTCCGGTTCATATTCTATCATATCTCCCGGCTGACATTTTAACTCCCTGCAAATTGCCTCCAATGTAGAAAATCTAAGAGCTTTAGCCTTATTATTTTTTAAAATAGAAAGATTTGCAGGAGTTATATCTACCTTTTGCGCAAGCTCCATCAGCCCAATCTTCCTCTGTGCCATTATGACATCAAGATTAATCCTTATTCCCAAAATGACACCTCCTTAAATTGTAAGATCATTTTCTTCTTTATGTCTGATCGCTTCTGCGAACACATATGCAAGAACCTTACTAAATAAAGCAGCAATAAAAAATACAAGAACAATGATTCCTGTTGCCGGCGTGGGCATAATTAGAATCTTAATAATAAACATAATAAAAATACAAAAACTGGAGACCGTCATAATATTCAGACTTTTGACATTCTCTTTTACAAAACAAGATTTTTCAACAACAGTTTTCATCATCTGCCGCAGCTGACTAATAATAATAAGTCCAAAAACTCCTGATATCCCAAAAACAATCAGCATAAGAAGAATATACTCTGTAATAACACTGGAATAATATTTCCCCAAAAATTTTAAAATAAAAGGAAGATTAACAAAAACAACAATTCCTCCAAAGAACATAATATCCAGTACAAGCTTCGTGAATCTTATAAACCTTTCATTCACATACATACACCCCTTTTCTATTTTTCTAAGTTTTTTTGCATTATATCATATGTATTATTGTAATTCAATATAAATTTATTGTTTTTCAATAAATTTATATAAAAAAAGAAAGACTGCATATTACAGCCTCTCTTCCCATTCATACTATATCTCATTACCTATTCATTATCCTTTTCAAGCTCCCGAATAATAATCTCTGCCGTTTTCTTAACCGTATCAGCAACAAACTTTGTACACTGTTCCTTCCTTTCTGGCGCATCCTTCTCCATTCCTCTCGTAAGCACACGACAGCATGTTCCTCCACAGGCTTCCTTAAAATAATCGTGAAGCTCATTAGTAAGTTCAAAGCATCTCTGAATCTTCGGATCTCCCGGTTTCCTTCTTCCAAAGAAATACCCAATACACATAGTGCCTCCTGCAAGAGCCCCGCAGATGCAGCCTCCTCCACCAAGTCCCCATGGGAATCCTGAACTCATTGCAATCGCATCATCCGACAGATCTATCTCAAAATGTTTACGTATCGCATAAATTACCGACTCTGAACATGCAAAGCCCTGATGGAAAATATCCACTGCATCCTTTTCAAGCTGATCCATATTAATATTTGTAATCATTTATGTACCCTCCTTTTTATATATTGGGGACGGAGTTTTTTTAAAAAAACTCCGTCCCAGATTGATTTTACCCTGTCCCTATTATACAAAAACCACAAAAAATTGTAAATAATTATCTCAAAAACAGTTTATTTATCAATAAAAATTTAATAAATATATCATTTTCCAAATTAGGGACAGGGTAAAATCAATCTGGGACGGGGTTTTTCTAGAAAAACCCCGTCCCCAAACATACACTTATTTGGTTTTTATTTTCCCTGCCCGTATGAATTTTTTACAAAATCCTGCATTGCCTTTATATTTTCTTCGGAAATCCCTGCTGGTTTTCCTCCAGCTGCTTCTATCATATAGTAAATCTGCGCTGTAACTTCCAACACCTTAGCCGTTTTAAACGCACCTTCCATGTCTACGGAAACGCAGACTGCGCCGTGAGAATGAATTAAGCAGGTATTTGCTTTTTCTCCCAGTGCTTCTACGCAGTTTTCTGCAAGCTCGTGACTGCCAGGAAGTGCATAATCTGCACATCTGCATACATCACCCATCACCTGAGCTGCCTCATCAATTATGAGGGGTATATCCTTCCCCTGAGCTGCATATACCATTGAATAGATTGGATGTGTATGTATAATTGCATTTACATCTTCTCTATTTCTGTATACAGATAAATGCATTTCTGTTTCAATCGTAGGTTTTCTTTCCCCATCTACGATTGTTCCATCTAATTTACATACAACTACATCATCTTCTACAATCGTATCATAGAGCATTGCACTGGGGGTCAGGTATACAAGTCCTGTCTCTTTATCCCGGAAGCTTATATTTCCCCAGGTTTCTACAGTAAGACCTGAACCCGCCATTCTTTTTCCACTTTCTACAATTAGCTGTTTATAATTCATAATTTATGTCCTCTTAAGTCTGTCTTATTTTGTAGCGCTGATTTCTGCTGCATACTTCTCTGTCTCAGCAAGGGTATCCTCTGCATTGTCAATTGTTACAAGCTTACATCCTGTATCAATATAAGTTTCAGCCTTATCTCCTGCAAGAATTTTTGCCATATTAACCACACCAAGCTTACCCATTTCGATTGGCTGCTGTGCACAGGTAGAAACAAATTTCTCATCAATTACATACTGAAGTCCCTCTGTTACGCCGTCGTAGGAGAAAATCTTAATCTTATCTGTAAGACCTGCCTCATCAACTGCCTGATAAGCACCGATTCCCATTAAGTCATTCTCGCAGTAAATAACCTGAAGATCCGGATTTGCCTGAATAATATTCTGAATTGCAGTATATCCAAGGTCTGTCTCCCAGTTTGCATGCTGTTCAGCTACGAGGTCTACAACATCTCCTGCTTTATCTAAGAAGCCGTTATATCTGTCATCATCATTTGTCTGGCCCTGAACACCTCTTAAGATAGCTGTCTTACATCCGTCAGGATACATCTCTGCAACCTTCTCACCTACCATCTGGCCACCTACATAGTTATCTGTTCCGTAGAATGGAATATCCTCGCCAAGTGTCTTTAAAGTATTATCATCTAATTTTGTATCAAGGTTAATAACTGGGATTCCTGCATCCTTACATTCCTGAAGAGCAGAAATAAGTCCCTCGGAAGCCGCCGGAACAAGAATAATTCCGTCTACACCCTGTGATACATAATTTTCAATAATTGTCAACTGCTCTTCTACTGACTGATGCTCAGCTCCTGCCTGAATTTCAACCTTCATTCCAAGTGCCTTACCGGACTGTGCAACTGCATTTGCAACAATAATATGATACTCATTATTTAATGTCATTCCACAGAATCCAATAGTGTACTCGCTGTAATCCTTGTCAGGAACCTGTGATTTAATTTCCTCTGCCAACTTATCTGATACTTCTGCAGATTCATCCACAACCTCTGTGTCAGATGCCTTGTCCTCTGATTTGCTGTCGTCTGTTCCTCCCTCATTTCCTCCTGAACATCCAACTAACATTGTTCCAACCATTGCCATACATAATAATGCACTCACTAACTTCTTTTTCATAGAATACTCTCCTTAAAATTTTTTAGTTTAGTAGTAATAGCTGACTTTTTTAATTTTTTATAAGTGTATGTTTTTATCATTAGTTATTCTGCTTTTCGTTCTTTCCTCTTATCTGCAAAAACGGCAACAATAACAACTAATCCTGTAATTACTGTCTGATAATAAGTTGCTACATTCATAATCTGAAGCCCGTTTGTCAGTGTTGCAAGGATAATTGCCCCTACAACTGTATTTGCAAGCTTTCCCTTGCCTCCTGACATGGAAATTCCTCCAATAACCGCTGCAGCAATCGCATTCATCTCATAGGAACTTCCTGCACTTGGGTCTGCATAAAGAAGCCGGGCTAAAAGCATTACTCCAGCAAATGCTGCAAACATACCACACAGAATATATACAATAACCTCCAGTTTTTTAACCTTAATACCCGACAGACGGGCTGCATGAGAATTTCCTCCCAGAGCATAGATTCCTCTTCCAAATTTTGTATAAGAAAGAATCAAAATCATAACTGTATAAAATACAACTACATATAAAACTCCAATCGGTACAACTCCAAAAAATTTTGTTTTCATAAGTGCACCAATCTCCAGCGGAAATCCTGATACTGCCTGTCCGCCATTAATTATCTGAGCTAGACCCCTGACTGCCTGCATAGAACCCAGTGTTGTAATAAACGCCGGCACTTTTCCGTAGCTTATTAAAATTCCATTAAATAGGCCAATAACTGCACCGCAGATAAGACACAGAATAATTGCCACAGGAATCGGCATACCACTTTTAATATTCATGGCAAGAAAAATTCCTACAAAACCTACGACAGAACCTACTGAAAGGTCAATTCCTCCTGTAAGAATTACAATAGATGCACCAATAGCAAGAATGGCATTAATACTCGCTTGATTGACAATATTCATGACATTATTGATATTCAGGAAATTTTTTCCCATTGCCGAACATATAATTGTGAATACAAAAAAGATTCCTATCATTCCTATATAAATAATCCAGTCCGACAAATTAATATTGTGTTTATTTTTCATTATTAACCTCCTCTGCCAGTTCAATTTTCAGAATATCCTGCTGTGTAAGCTCACCGTCATTATCAAGTACCGCCCTAAGCTCACCATCTCCCATAACAGCAACTCTGTCACTCATTTTAAGAACCTCTACAAGATCTGAAGATATCATAATAATGGAAGCTTTCTTTTTAATAAGCTCATACATAATATTGTAAATTTCATCTCTTGCACCTACATCAATTCCCCTTGTAGGCTCATCAAAAATATAAATATCTGCATCTGAATAGAGCCATTTTGCAATTACAACCTTCTGCTGGTTTCCTCCTGACAGATTCTTTGCTTCTGTTAATTCCGAAAATGTCTTAATTTTCAGACTGTCTACATATTCCCTGGCAGTTTTCCTCTCCATCCTCCGGTTAAGAAACGGCCGGCACAGCTTGTCAAGGTTTGGAAGAGCTATATTTTCAGCAACCGAATGCATAAGAATTAGACCCTCGTCCTTTCTATCCTCACTTAAATATACAATTCCATTCTTAATATTTTTCGATAAATCTGTACCAATTTCTTTTCCCTTATAAAAAACAGTTCCACTGTCCTTTTTATAATCTCCAATTATTGTTTTTGCAGTTTCTGTACGTCCT
This sequence comes from Lachnospiraceae bacterium, assembly GCA_910575605.1. GTDB lineage: Bacteria > Bacillota > Clostridia > Lachnospirales > Lachnospiraceae > CAPEBR01. The sequence continues at coordinate 159,896 of CAJTEW010000005.1, read as the reverse complement.
GCCCCAACAAGTCCGGCAAATCCGAGAATTTCTCCTTTGTGAAGGTCAAATGATACATTTTTTACCAAATCCTTATATCCAAGATTCTTTACAGACAGTACCACATCCTCCCAGTCAACATTCTCATTCTCAATTTTGTCAAAGCTTACTTTTCTTCCTACCATCATTTCAGTAAGCTCATCCTCTGTAGTATCTTTAATATTGACCGTACCCACATATTCTCCATCACGCATAACTGTACAGACATCTCCGATTTCAAACAGCTCGCTCATACGATGGGAGATATAGATGATTCCTATTCCCTGACTTTTAAGCTCCCTAATAATCTCAAACAACATTTCCGTTTCTTTATCTGTAATAGCTGCTGTTGGCTCATCAAGAACAAGAAGCTTTACATCATTTGATATTGCCTTTGCAATCTCCACAAGCTGTTTTTTAGCAACGCTTAGCCGGGATATCAGTGTTTTGGGACTGACATTCAGTCCTATCTTTTCCATATATTCTCTGGATTCCTTTATCTCTCTTTTATGGTCAACACGTATTCCATTTGAATATTCTTTGCCGAGAAAGATATTTTCGTAAATTGACATTTCAGGAACAAGATTAAATTCCTGATAAATAACACTGATGCCTTTTTTTATCACATCACCCGGAGACATAGGCGAAAGCTCTTCTCCGTCAAAAATAATGGTTCCTTCTTCTCTTGCATAAGCGCCGGACAATATTTTAATCAATGTAGACTTTCCTGCTCCATTTTCTCCAAGAAGAATATGAACCTCTCCCTTTTTTACAGTAAGCCTTGTATCCTTTAGGACATTTACTCCAAAAAAGCTTTTTGTGATATTTTTCATTTCCAGAATATTTTCACTCATCAATTCACCTCCTTATAATTCAAATATTTCTGTTTTATAGGACTCTGCAATAATCCGTCTGATATCTGAAAGTGTAAATTCTTCATGAAAATATTTTAACTGTACGCCCAAATTTCCCATAGATGTACTCTCTCCGTAACACACCACAATAGGTTTCTTCATATAAAAAGCGGACAGCTTAAGAAGTACTCTGCTTGCAGTTCCCCCTCCTACAATATAGACCTTTTCAAATTTATTTCCTGTAACTTGTTCTATATCCCGGATAGTTTCTGCATATACACGAGCCAGTGAATCGTAAAATGTTCGAAACAGAACATCCCATCTTAATTCACCGGACACCTGGCCGCTTTCCCTTAAAGATTCCCATACAGCTTTTGACATGCTGGACGGATTAAAAAATGCTGCATCATTTAAATCTAAAATTGCATTGCTGTCACATTTCTCTGCAAGAGCAGAAATTGTTTCCCAAGATGTTTTTTCATTACAGAAGAAATCATATTCTTTCTTTAGCTGATTTATAATAAACATTCCAGCACTATTTTTTAATAATGTTATTTTTCCAAAAGCTCCAACCTCATTTGTAAGGTTTGCCTTTCTTACCTCCTCACTGCAGACAGGCTCCTTTAGTTCTGTTCCAATTAATGACCATGTCCCACAGCTTATAAAACCAAAATTTTCTTCTAATGCCGGTATAGCAGCCACTGCAGAAGCTGTATCATGGGAAGGTACACAGATAACCGGAATATTATATTCTACCCCAATTTCCTCTAGTATATCCTCCCTTACCCTTCCGATAGCCTTTCCATGCTCTCCTATTCTACAGAAAATATTTTCGTCAATTTCAAATCTTTCACATACTGCCTTACTAATTTTCCTTTCCTTAGCTGACATAAGCTGTGTGGTGCTTAATTCACTTGGCTCATTAACCATCTCGCCTGTAAGGAAATAATTTAATATATCTGGTACCATAAGACATTTATCCGCTGCAGACAAAATATGTGGAAAAATCTCCTTCATTCCAGACATCATATACAGAGAATTAATCTTATCACACAAGATTCCTGTATCATAAAACATCTGTTTTTTATCTTCACTGTCTAATTTTGAAAGCTGCTCCTCTCCAATAACATTTCTGTAGGAAAGAGGATTAGAAAGCATATGACCTTCTCTGTCAAAAAATGCAAAATCTACACCCCATGTACAGATACCAATAGAATCTATTTTTTCATATTTTGCCGCACATTCTTTTAGAGCTGTTTTAAACTCATGAAAAATATGTAGAAGATCCCAGTAATAGTATTTTCCGATTTTTACCATATTATTTGGTATCTGTTTTATAACTTCACTATGAATCCTTCCTTCTTTATACTGTCCCGCCACAATTCGGAAGGAGGAATTGCCGCAGTCCAATGCCACCATAATTTTTTTTTCGCTCATATGCTTCTCCTTATTGCACAGAAATTTTTACAGCATATTTATTCTCGTATTCTTTTAAAAATTGGAGATCCTTTACTTTCAGTGATTCCATATTTCCCATTTCATATACACGTCCCAAGCCCTGATATTTGTCGAATCCAAGCCTGTGGTAAGGAAGAAATATAACTTCCTTAACCTTTTTTAACCCTTTGACAAATTCCAGAAATTTTTCAATTGCGCTCTCTTCATCATTACAGCCCGGGATATAAGGATATCTAAGATAAAAATCACCTTTAAAATTGGTATCTATCCATCTTATATTATCTAAGATTTCCCTATTATCCTTTCCAGTAAGCTCGAGATGTCTTTCTCCAGAAAAATGCTTATAATCACAGTAAATAATGTCTACATAGTCTGCAGCTTCCTCTAGATTTTTCTGCGGAACCTGCCCGCATGTTTCAATAAGCACATTCCATTTTCTTTTATGTGCTAATATAGAACATTCTTTGATTTCAGATGCATATAAAAGAGGCTCTCCTCCACTGAATGTAATACCTCCTCCGCTTGCAAGATAATAAGCTTCATCCTTTACAAGCTCATTCATCAGTTCTTCTACAGTATAATCCTCACCTTGAATCACTCTGGCATCTGCATAACATGTATCTATACACCTTCCGCACATGCTACATTTCTTTTCATCTGTAATCATTCCAAAATCAGGATGATGATAAATTGCCCCGGAGGGGCAGGTCTTAAGACACCGCCCGCATCCGACACATTTTACTGATTTAAATAAAATCTGAGGCTTAAAAAGCTGTGATTCCGGATTTGCACACCATTTACATCTAAGAAGGCATCCTTTTAGAAATACAGTTGTCCGTATTCCAGGGCCGTCCTCCGTTGAGCATCTCTCAATATTAAATATTCTCACTTATAGCTCTACCTCTGTTCTGTTAATGACGTCATTTTGTGCCGACTCACCAAGAGAAGTGAAAAGTGCACTGTAACCCGATACACGTACCATGAGGTCAGAATACTCCTCTGGATTTTTCTGTGCTGCCTTAAGAGTTTCATTGTCCGTAACGTTAAACTGAATCTGCTGTCCATCCTTGCTGAAAAATGCTCTCATCATACTGACAATTTTCTTTCTGGATTCCTCTGTTGCAATGGTAGAAGGAGCCAGTCTCATATTGAAAATATTTCCCTTCTGATCCCAGATGGTCGGAATCTTTCCGACAGAATTGCAGGCTGCAGTAGCACCACTTCTTTCAGATCCATTTGCAGGAGAAACTCCATTATTAACAGGAGAACCAGCTTCTCTTCCATCTGGCGTCGCGCCGATTCTGCTTCCAAAAGAAATATTTCCGGTAACAGGGCTCTGGCTATATGAAAAGCAGCACGGAACCGGGCCCTTTCCATATTTTGAACTTTTATAATTATGCCTTAAGCTTGAGCCAATATAATCTTCTACAGCAACTACCCATTTATCTGCATAGTCATCATCATTTCCAAACTTCGGTGCTTTATTTTTCATAAGAAGCTGAATCTCACTTCCAGTCGGGAAAGTACTCTCATCCTGGAAATTTGTCTTACATGCATGAAGAACCTGTTCCATTGTAAGAAGCTTCTTATCAAATACAAGATACTCAATGGCTGTCAGTGCATCTCCAGAGCTTATAGAGCCTGCTGTCGGACCGCCGTCTGCAGAATAAAGAGCACCTCCCTCTACCAAATCCAGACACCTTCCAATACAATCCTCTACAAGAGAAGAACGAAATGCATTTAAATCATATCTGACATGTACGTCATCATTTACATGCTCTGTTATACAGTTCAGGTCCATGAAGTATTTGAGCATCACCTTAAATTCTTCAAAAACTTCATCAATGGACTTACAATCTTCTATATTCTTACTGGTCTTTTTAAATAGTGTTCCAGTTGCCGGATCTGTACCATTGTTTAAAGTAATCTCAAGCACCTTTTCTACGTTCAGCCAAGGTCCCTTTGCTGCAAAATCCCATTTTCCTGGAATAGAAGCTTCAATACATCCATCAGGGCTCCAGTCAACCAGATCCTCTTCGGCAATTCCCATATCACGCAGAGTCTTAATAAATGCATTGTCATTATAAAATGCAGGCATACCGCCCTTATGCTCAATAGCTGCTTCCAAAGCATTTAATAAAACCTCATCCTTTGTACCGTCAAAATATTTGATCGAAACAGAAGGAGTAATAAGCTTTAGTTCACGACATGACTTAATACACAGCATGGATACAGCATTAGCAGCATCCTTTCCGTCTGCTGTCTGTCCGCAGACTGCCATATTTATAAACATTTGATATCCCATGAAAAATTCTGTGTCCGGCCAGGAACGGAGCTTATTTATCTCATTACATTTGATAAAAAAACATTCCAAAATTTCCAGAGCTCTTTCCTCTGTAATTCTTCCTTCCTTTATATCTTTTTCATATAATGGATACACATACTGGTCAAACCTTCCAAGGGAAATAGCATGCCCGTTAGACTCTAAATGTACTGCAAGCAATATAATAAAAATAGACTGAACTGCTTCCTGGAAAGTTTTAGCCGGATGAAGCGGAACATTACGGCAAATCTCGGCAAGCTCCAATAACTCTTTCTTATATTCTTCTATTTCACATTTTCCTGCTTCCTCTTCGCATTTATCTGCAATTCTTCTGGCAAAATTAATTACTGCCTTATTTCCTAATAGAGCTGCATCCAAAAACTGTTTTTTCTTAAGAGAATCCGGCTCCATCATATCAAGACTGTCTAGCTTTTCCTGAATCCTTGCTATTACATTCTCTAGACCTTTTTCAACAACAAGCTTATAATCCGGTATTTCATTTCCTAATCCTGCTGCACATACCCAAGTCTCATCTGTAACTCCTGCATCCCATGCTGCATTAACTTCTTCTGGAAGATTCTTTCTTACATAATCATAAACTGTTTTTCCGTTCCAAAATTCTGCACATTCACGAACTAATTTTTCATCCTCTGGGGTAATATAAAACTTATCTCCCGGCCTGTCTTCCCATCTGTAAGGCTTTCCGTCAAGTTCTTCTAAAATCCACTGTGCAGAATATTCTGGATAAATCGGCGCACCTTTGGCAGTCTTAGACTGATTTCCTGCAATCAGCTCACCCGGCTTTACCCATACAGTCATTTTATCAAGTACTTCATAGAATGACTTTGCACGCCTGATAATAATCGGGAGTCCATCTGTTGTCTTCATAGATTCAGTAAAAATCTTACATCTCTCGCCGTCTACATACGGCTTCTGGTCCATCAGCTCTTTACGTAATTTTTGTATACGATAATTCATCTTTTTACCTCCTGTTAGATTCCTTCTGTTCTGTTACTTTTTAATGATAATGTAACTTGTTACATACATCATACTTTTTATTTCAGATTTTGTCAACACTGATTATACATATTGTTAATAGTTTCCAATTTTTATATTTTATTTTTATGCAATTTTTCTTATAAAATATGATTTTTTCTTAAATAATACTTGTTACTAATTACTATTGACATATTATTTTTTTAATAAGAGAAATTCTGAAAAAGATATGGTAAAATATTAGTATTAGAGAAAGGAAAATAAAAACATGGAAAATAAATTTTTAGGTATTCGGGAAATTGCACAGATAGCGGAGGTCTCGACTGCAACCGTTTCACGGGTAATTAATCATCCTGAGAAATGTTCGGAACAGACAAGAAAAAAAGTAGAAAGAATTATAAAAGAGCACAACTATATCCCAAACGAGACCATAAAGAACATATTTTCTAAATCATCAAATACGATTGCTATATTTATTTATGATATCAGCAATCCATTTTTTACTAACCTGATTATGGAGCTAAATAATATTTGTTTTAAAGAGCACTATACATTGCTTATATGCGATACAGAAAATGATATAGAAAAGGAAAAAGAATACTTAAAATTTTGCATTGCAAAACGATGCATTGGAATTATTTTAACAGAAGGTGTTTCAAACAAGTTATTTAAAAATATAGAAATACCTTTTGTTTCTTTGGACAGAAAAGAAGGTGACAATGTTCCTTTTGTAACATCAGAAAATTACCATATTATCCGTAAAATTATAAATTACCTGCATAACCTGGGCCATCACAAAATTGCCTTTGTAGGCTCAAAACACAAATTCGTTTCTGTAGAAAAACGCTATCAGGGATATCTTGATGAACTGGAAGAAAAAAAGATACCTTTCAAATCAGAATATGTATATCAGGAAGGTGACGCACTGGATACAAAGCTGGGAAGGCAGGCCTTAAATTACTATCTGTCCCTTCCTGAAATGCCTACCGCACTTCTCTGCGCAAATGATATGGTAGCATTAGGAGTAATAAACGAGGCCAGATCTATGAATATTGATATACCTGGTACCTTATCTGTATGCGGATTTGATCACGTACTGGATGAGTTTCTGCCTGTGCCTTTGACAACAGTAGAACAAAATATACCGAAAATTGCAGAAGAATTGTTTTATTCTCTAATTGAACATCCTAATATACCAGGTGAAAAAATTGTGGAATCTATTTTTATTCCTGGACAAACCTGCGCAAGAGTAGTTGGGGACGGGGTAAAATGAAAAAGTGCCTGTCCCCAACCAAGGTGGGGACAGGCACTTTTTCATTTTACCCCGTCCCCAAGTCTGGCTTCCGCTTCCTCTATTGACTTATATCCACTAAGCTGTACTGTATTGTTTAATATCTTATATGCCAGATTTTCCCCAGCCTCTTTTATATCAATAACAAAATTTTTGTATAAATTAAAGGTCTTATCACTGTATGTTCCTAATTCTCCCCTTAAATACGTTTCATAAGAAGTATTATACGGCGTATCATCATAAGTATGTATACTTCTGGCTCTTCCGCCTACATAAGGATATTGCTCTACAAATTCTTCCATCCATTTTACCTGTATTTTTATAATTTCTTCCTGTAAAATAATACGGCTTTCACTTCTTTTAAGAAGCCTGTCCTTTAATATTTCATATTTAGCCGGTGCTGTAGATTCCATCATTCTTGCATATTTTTCTGTTACCATATTCCATCCACATTTTTCAGCTTCCTTTAAATCCTGTTGATAACTCTTAAGAAGCTCGTTTGTCCAAGCCATATATTGACTTTTCCTCATAATATAAAATGTATTCCAGTCATCCTGACACTCTGCACGGCCACCTTCATTTTGTACACGATCAAATTGATTCCACTCTATCTTTATTATTTTTTCAATTAATTCATCTCTCATTATAATATGCCTCCATGTTCTGCAATTTCATTATAGTAAATATCAAGAAATGTATTTGTGCCGCTTATTATATTCTGTCTGCAAAGTTCTTTCAATATTTTTTCTGCTATTTTTTCAAAAATAACAACTTTTTTGTCAGCCTTATTTACTTTACAGGAGTTATAAATATAGCTTTCCCATGCTGATTTTTGAAGCTCTGTTTTAGAAATTTCATCTAACATTTCTCCCATTTCAGATAAAATTTCCAAATCCTTTAGTCCTCTTCTCATCCATTTATAATATGGAGCATAGGTCTTATTTAATAGATATACAATTGCCATTGCACTTTTCATAGCCTGACAAACACAGATGTCCGCAGTTACATAATCTCTTCTTGCCATCATCCTTCCATAATTATACTGAGCATTTTGCGAAAAAATATGAATCTGATCTGCAAGCTTCATGTACCATATTCTTTCTGGATAATAACCTTTTATTTTCTCTCGTATGGCAGTAAATATTTTTAAATCATCTCTGAAAACCTCTCCATTTATACTTGCTGAAAAATTTGATTCTGGTATATTAAGCCATATTTTATTATCTAAAGAAATATTATTATTTACAATTATATTTTTTTGTATAAAAAATTTTTCATAAAAGCTGTCAATTAAACATACTCCTCTTCGAGATCCAAGATATTTATTTTCTTTTGAAACAGTCTTTTCCTGAAAACTTTCTATAATTCTTTCATATTCATTTTGCAGCCTTACTCCAATTTTCTCATAATCCTCCTTTGTTATCCACATACAAAATCCAATACCAAAATCATGATCTTGAGAAATATTATCTTCATATCCAAAACATTCAGAACCTTCTCCTGCCAGACCTACGGCGATTCTATTTTCGTATTCTGAAAATTTTTCATGAATCATTGGTATTCCATATTTCTTATAAAATTCTCTGCATTTTTCTAAATAGACTGGATAACTTTTTTGTTTCGCTTTTTTATAATTGTTTTTAACTCGGTTATAGGCATCTGTCTTACCCACATGATTCTCTAATCCTTTCATTGCTTTTTCATAATATATTGCAGATTTTTTATATTCCTTATTTATATAAAATGCATCCCCAAAAGCTGAAAGCACTGAATTATAATGAAAATCCTGTCCACCGTAATTTTGATGTATTCTATCCGCTTCCTTTAAATATTCAAGTATCTTCTCATAATAATTCCGTTTATATTCCCCTGTCCTATCTTCTTTTATAAGGCTAATATAAACCTCTGCGAGATTCGTTCTTGTTGTCGCCTGTTCTATGACTGCTTCAGGATATTTATCTACAATAGTAAGAGCCTTTTTTATCAGCTTTTCTGCTTCTAAATATCTACCCATTTCCTCGTACAAAATACTCCAATTATTATAAAGTCCTGCAAAAAGAAATTCATCTTCCGAAAACTTCTTTCTATATATTATTTCTGCACTTTTATAAAATTCTAATGATTCATCGAATAGGGAAAATGCCCTGTAAGCATTGGCTACATTTAACAAAGTAGTTCCGTATGCTACATTTTTACTAATATTTAGCTGCTTCATTAATTCTATTACCTGCCTGCAGTAAATCAGACAATCCTCCTTTTTATCCGTATCACGGCAAAAACCTATTATCTCATTAAGCAAAGTAATGGATGAAGAATAATCCTGTTCTATATAGGCAAGGTCTATAGACTTTTTTAGAAAATCATATATCTCCTCAATTGTATTTTTTCCAAACATATTGTCATATGTATTTAATATATTTTGTATATTCATGCTGATGCTCCTTTTAGGGACGGGGTAAAATGAAAAAGTGCCTGTCCCCACCTCAGTGGGGGTCAGGCACTTTTTCATTTTACCCCGTCCCAGATTTACTCTTCGTCGTCCCTGACTTTTGCTATACTTGCAACAATATCTCCATCTTTCAGATTTATAAGTTTAACACCTGAGGTAATTCTTCCAAGTATAGATATTCCGCTGCAAAGCATACGGATAATGATTCCTTCTGTATTAATAATCATGATCTCGTCTTCTTCGTCTACTGCCTTGATGCCTACTACGTTGCCCGTCTTTTCGGTTATCTTATAGCATTTGACGCCCTTACCGCCACGGTTCTGAGCAGTAAATTCATTCATCATGGTACGTTTTCCCATACCCTTTTCTGACACAATTAGGAGATATTTTCCCTGAATTACAAGCTGCATTCCGATTACTTCATCTCTGTCGGCAAGATTAATTCCTCTTACTCCCATTGATGTTCTTCCTGTTGCACGCACATCTCCTTCTTTAAACCTAATACACTGTCCATATTTTGTAGCAAGTATAATTTCTTGTCTGCTGTCCGTAAATTTTACTTCAATTAATTCATCATCTTCACGAAGTGTTATTGCTGCAAGTCCTATTTTTCGTACATTCATATATTCACGAAGAGGTGTCTTTTTAATCAGACCGTTCCTTGTTGCCATTACAAGATAAGAATCTTCATTGTAATATTCAATAGGTATAACCGCTGTTATCTTTTCCCCCGGCATAAGCTGTAGAAGATTAATAATTGCTGTTCCCCGGGAGGTACGGCCTGACTCTGGTATCTCATATCCTTTTAAACGGTATACACGTCCAGTATTTGTAAAGAACATGATAAAGTGATGGGTATTGGACATAAACAATTCTTCTACATAATCCTCTTCCAAAGTCTGCATACCTTTTATACCCTTACCACCACGATTCTGAGCTTTAAAGGTATCATTGGACATACGCTTGATATATCCCAGCTTTGTCATAGTAATAACAACATCTTCTTTTGGAATTAAGTCTTCCATAGAAATATCAAACTCATCAAATCCAATAGATGTTCTTCTCTCATCACCATACTTATCACGAATGACAATAATTTCTTTTTTAATAACACCAAGAAGAAGCTTCCTGTCAGCGAGAATTGCTTCCAACTCATCTATCAGCTTCATAAGCTCTTTGTATTCTGCCTCAAGCTTTTCTCTCTCCAAACCTGTAAGAGCCCGAAGTCTCATATCTACAATTGCCTGTGCCTGAACATCTGAGAGCCCGAATCTCTCCATAAGTTCTGTTTTGGCAATTTGTACTGTCTGGGAGCCTCTTATTATTTTTATAACTTCATCAATATTATCTAAGGCAATTAACAACCCCTCTAAAATATGAGCTCTTTCTTTTGCTTTATTTAACTCATATTTTGTCCGGCGCGTGACAACCTCCTCCTGATGAAGCAGGTAATAGGAAAGCATGTCAAGAATATTCATAACCTTTGGCTCATTATTTACAAGAGCAAGCATTATTACACCAAAAGTATCCTGAAGCTGTGTATGTTTGTATAACCGATTCAAAATGACATTTGCATTTACATCTTTTCTAAGCTCAATGACAATCCTCATACCTTCACGGTTTGACTGGTCACTTAAATCTGTTATCCCGTCAATTTTTTTATCTCTTACTAATTCAGCAATCTTTTCAATAAGCCTTGCTTTATTTACCATGTATGGAAGCTCCGTTACTATAATGCGGCTTTTTCCATTAGGCATTGTTTCTATGTTCGTAATAGCTCTGACACGTATTTTCCCCCGGCCCAAGCGGTAGGCTTCCTCTATTCCTCTTGTTCCTAGAATTGTTCCTCCTGTAGGAAAGTCAGGTCCTTTTACAATCTCGAGAATTTCTTCAATAGTTGTCTCTTCTTTATCTTCAATCTGATTATCAATAATTCTTACAACAGCATTTATAACTTCTTTTAAATTATGAGGTGGAATATTTGTAGCCATTCCTACAGCAATACCAGAGGTTCCGTTTACTAAAAGATTCGGAAATCTTGAAGGAAGAACTACAGGCTCTTTTTCCGTCTCATCAAAGTTAGGCATAAAATCTACTGTATTTTTATTAATATCCGCTGTAAGCTCCATGGATATTTTACTAAGTCTTGCTTCTGTATAACGCATGGCGGCAGCACCGTCACCGTCTACAGATCCAAAATTCCCATGTCCGTCTACAAGTGGATATCTGGTAGACCATTCCTGAGCCATATTTACTAATGCTCCGTAAATAGAGCTGTCGCCATGAGGGTGATATTTACCCATTGTATCACCGACAATACGGGCAGATTTTCTATGTGGCTTGTCCGGACCATTATTCAGTTCGATCATGGAATAAAGAATTCTGCGCTGTACAGGCTTTAAGCCGTCTCTTACGTCTGGGAGCGCACGGGATGCGATAACACTCATGGCGTAATCGATATAGGAATCTTCCATTGTCTTTTTTAAGTCCACTTCATGGACTTTGTCAAATATATTGTCTTCCATATTTTAACTCCTTTTTTTAACTGCGCTTCTCTTGTCTGGGGTCTTTAGACGGGGAAATTTCACTTTATTACGTATTCCTCCGCTCCTCTTTGTTCTTCTACTATATATCTAGGTTTTTGACGTATTTAGCATTTTCTTCTATAAATTCACGTCTTGGTTCTACTTTATCTCCCATAAGTGTTGTAAAGGTAAGATCAAGCTCTGAGGTTGTCTCTTCGTCCATTGTTACTCTTAACAGTACCCTGTGTTCAGGGTCCATAGTAGTATCCCAGAGCTGTTCTGCATCCATTTCTCCCAATCCTTTATAACGCTGAATCTTGTTGTTTGTATCACGGCCTACTTCTTTAAGAATATCATCTAATTCTTCATCACTGTATGCATACCAGACTTTTTTGTTTTTTTCCAACTTATATAATGGAGGCTGGGCAAGATATACGTATCCCTGCTTAATTAATTCAGGCATAAAACGATATAAAAATGTTAAAAGTAATGTACTTATATGCGCTCCGTCTACATCGGCATCTGTCATAATAATAATTTTATGATAACGTAATTTCGATATATCGAAATCCTCATGTATTCCTGTTCCAAATGCAGTTATCATGGCTTTTATCTCTGCATTTCCATAAATCCTGTCAAGTCTTGCCTTTTCTACATTTAAAATTTTACCCCGTAGTGGAAGAATCGCCTGTGTTGCCCTGTCTCTCGCTGTCTTTGCTGATCCGCCTGCGGAATCTCCTTCCACAATATAAATCTCACATTTTTTTGGATTTTTATCTGAACAATCTGCAAGCTTTCCCGGAAGAGACATACCATCAAGAGCAGATTTTCTCCTTGTAAGATCCCTTGCTTTTCTTGCTGCCTCACGAGCACGCTGAGCCATTACAGACTTTTCAATAGTCTGTTTTGCAACCTGAGGGTTCTGTTCAAGAAATATGCCAAGCTGCGTACTTACAATATTATCTACAGCACCTCTTGCCTCGCTGTTTCCAAGTTTTTGTTTTGTCTGTCCTTCAAACTGTGGATCCTCTATTTTTACACTTATAATAGCAGTCAGCCCTTCTCTTATATCTTCACCAGAAAGATTTGGTTCATTATCCTTTAACAATTTATTTTTTCTCGCGTATTCATTAAAGGTTTTTGTAAGAGCATTACGGAATCCCACAATATGAGTTCCACCTTCAGGAGTTGTAATATTATTTACAAATCCGTAGGAATTTTCATTATAGGAATCATTGTGCTGCATAGCAACCTCAACTGCCACATTATTTATATTCCCTTCACAGTAAATAATGTTTTCATAAAGAGGTGTTGTGCTGCGGTTTAAATATTGTACAAACTCCTTGATCCCTCCCTCATAATGGAAGGTTTTTTCTACAGGCTTTTCTTCTCTATCATCACGTAATATGATCTTAAGACCGGCTGTTAAAAAAGCCATTTCACGGAAACGCTGTTTTAATACGTTATATTCAAATACAGTTGTCTCAAATATAGTATTATCTGGAAGAAAAGTTACTGTTGTTCCTGTCCTTTCCGGCTCACAATCACCAATGACTTCTAATTTTTGTACCACTTTTCCACGTTCATACCGCTGTTTATATACCTTTCCTTCACTGCAGATTTCTACCTCAAGCCAGTTTGAAAGTGCATTAACAACAGAAGCACCTACACCATGAAGTCCTCCTGAAACCTTATATCCTCCTCCGCCAAATTTTCCTCCTGCATGAAGAACAGTAAATACAACCTCTACAGCAGGAAGACCCGCCTTATGATTAATACCTATCGGAATTCCACGTCCATTATCCACAACAGTTATCGAATTATCTTTATTAATACTAACAAATATGGAGTCACAGAATCCTGCCAGAGCCTCGTCTACAGAATTATCTACAATCTCATAAACTAGATGATGAAGTCCTCTTGCTGATGTGCTTCCAATATACATTCCTGGACGCTTTCTTACTGCTTCAAGGCCTTCTAAAATCTGAATTTCATCTGCTCCATATTCATGCTGTACTTTTTCTGTACCCATTCTAATCCTCCTAATTTTCTTTCGCTACCTGCCCATTTAAGACATGGAATACTTTGTTTATAGAAAAACGATGATTTACAAACTCCTCTACACCTGTACAGGTAATCAGTGTCTGTATATCATGAATACTATCTAATAAATAGTTTTGCCTATATTTGTCAAGTTCAGACAATACGTCATCCAGCAAAAGTATCGGTTTATCATGTATAATATCCTTTACAAGTTCTATTTCAGCAAGCTTAAGAGAGAGCGCCGCAGTCCTCTGCTGTCCCTGGGAGCCGAAACGTCTGATATCAATATTCTTTGTCATAAAACAAATATCATCTCTATGTGGACCTACAGATGTACTTTTTATACGAAGGTCTTTTTCCCTGTTTTTTCTTAAAGCCTGTTCAAAACTTAAGTCTCCAGTACTTGGTTCATATATTAATTCTATATATTCTTTGCCGCCAGTCAACTTAAAATGTATATAAGAAATTATTTCGTTTATTTGCTTGATAAATTTTTTTCTTCTCTCTATGATCTCATTTCCATACTGTATTAATTGCAGTTCCCATATATCCAATGTCGCGATAAGACTTTCCTGTCTGCCTTCATCTCTTAATTCTTTTAATAAATGATTCCTCTGATTTACAATACGATTATAATTCGATAAATTATTAAGATATATTTTATCAAGCTGTGATAATTCAAGATCAATAAATCTTCTTCTCTCCGAAGGACCATTTTTTATAATATTCAAATCCTCCGGAGAAAAAAATACAATATTGATAATTCCGAATAATTCACTTGCCTTACGAATCGGAAGCTTATTGATAGCAATCCCTTTTGGACTGCTTTTTTTTAGGTGCATATCAATCTGGTATGATACACTGTTTTTTTCCACAATTGCCTCAATATGAGATTCATTTTCCCCAAACCTTATTAAATCCTTATCTTTTGTGCCCCTGTGGGATTTAGTCGTACCGGAAAGATAGACTGCCTCTAAAATGTTTGTCTTACCCTGTGCATTATTACCGTAAAATATATTTGTTGAAGCGTCAAAATCAATCTGCAGTAAATCGTAGTTTCTAAAATCCTTTAGCTTTAAAGATTCAATCTTCAATTTTTAATCGTTCTCCGTCAAATTCTACTATATCTCCAGCATATAATTTTCTTCCGCGGCGGGTATCTGTCTCATCATTTACAGTTACAAGACCATCTTGAATAACTTCTTTAGCCTCTACGCCAGAAGATACAAGACCGGCAGCTTTTAGAGCCTGGCCTAATTTTATGTAGTCGTCGCGCAACTTTATTATTTTCATGTATATGTCCTCGTTTCTTACCTAAACTGCAGCATTAAAATTTACAGGGAGAATGAGGTAAATATAGCTTTCTGTTTCATCTTTGATAAAACAGGGAGCTTTAGCATTCATAAGGTAAAGTGTTACTTCCTCGTCATCTATTACTCTAAGAGCATCAATAAGGAATTTAGGATTAAAGCCTATCAGCAGGTCTTTCCCTTCTTTGTTAATTAGAATTTCTTCGTTCATGGAACCTATCTGTGATTTTATCCTAAGTTCCATAATCTCATCTCCTATATTGATGATAATAGGCTTTTTATCCCCTTCCTTTACAAGAAGGGTAGCTCTATCTATACAGCTTAATAGTTCTCTTTTATTAATCTTTACTTTTGTTTCATAATCGTTGGAAAGCATCTGGTCAATTTTAAAATATTCACCTTCAATCAATCTTGAAACTACAATTGTATTTTCAAATTCAAATACTATATGATTACTTGTATAGGATATATTTACCAGACTGTCTATTTCGCCAGATAATATCTTACTTACCTCCGATAAGGTTTTACCTGGAACAATTAGTTTCTTGTCTCTTACGGTATCCTTTAATTCAACTTTTCGGATAGAAATACGGTGTCCATCAAGGGATACAACTCTTAAAATATTATCCTTTATCTCAAATAATTCACCTGTCATCAGCTTATTGCTGTCAGAATCTGATATTGAGAAAATAGTCTGTCTTATCATTTCTTTTAAGGTAAACTGAGAAATATCGATGGAATCTTCTTTCTCTATAACAGGAAGATAAGAAAATTCTTCTCCCGGCTTTCCTGATATATCGAACTTAGCTTTTTCACAGACAATGGTTGTCTGAAGGCTTTCATCTGAATTAATAACTACATCATTGTCTGGAAGCTTTCTTACGATCTCTGAAAAGAATTTTGCATCTATTGCAATCATTCCTCTTTCAACAATCTCTCCTTCAATTTCGGTCTGAATCCCCAATTCCATATCATTCGCTGTTAATTTTATTGTATCTGTTGTTGCATCAATCAAGACACATTCAAGAATAGGCATTGTTGTTTTGGAAGGAACCGCTTTGGAAACAGTACTGACTCCTTTGGCAAGGTTTGATTTACTACAAATAATTTTCATGTGTGAATAACTCCTTTCCTGTCTGGTGGGTATATATAAATATATAAATAATTTCCGTATTCTTCTTATTAGGGGCTGTGGAAAAGAGAAAAACCCTTTTAAGCCCTTATTTTATAAGCTTTTACAGATTTGATAAGTCTGTTAATTTTTATTTGATTGAATGTTTAAGATGTTGGGATAATTTTATGGCCTCTGAATCTGTAATTTTTATCAAAATCCAGTTTTCCATGTGTTATCCAATAGTTGTCCACATATTATGCTGGATTTATTTTTTTCATTATAATATTAATTGTGTTAGCAAGTGTCTCATCATTTTTCATTTCTTTTTCAATTTTTTCGGAGCCGTATTTGATGGTAGAATGATCTTTACCTCCAAGGACAATTCCTATTCCTTTGAGTGCAGTATCCGTCATAGTACGTATCAGATACATACATATCTGTCTTGGGACTGTGATTTCTGCATTTCTTTTATTACTTTTTAAGTCTGCTACACTGATGTTAAAATGATCAGCTACAATATCAAGTATTAATTCAGGAGTTACCTCTCTCTTATTTTCAGCAGATATAATATCCTTTAAAGCTTCAGATGCAAGTGTAATATCGATAGAACTTCGGGCATTATTTAATCTATAAAGTGCAATTAACTTGTTAAGAGAACCTTCAAGCTCTCTTATATTGGACTTGATATTTTTTGCAATATAGTCAAGGACCTCGACAGAAATGTCATATCTTCCAAGGTTATCAAGTTCAATCTTTTTCTGAAGGATTGCCATACGTGTCTCGTAATCAGGAGAAGAAATATCTGCAATCAGTCCCCACTCAAATCTTGTCCTAAGTCTTGCTTCCAGTGTCTCTATGTCGCGGGGTGGTTTATCACTGGATATGATAATCTGTCTGCCTGATGTATGAAGATGGTTAAAGGTATGAAAAAATTCCTCCTGTGTACTTTCTTTTCCTATAATAAATTGGATATCGTCAATAAGAAGAACATCATTATTACGGTATTTATCGCGGAACTGCGTCATGGCAGATTCATTTCCCTCTGTCTTTCCTGTTCTCAGAGCGTTGATAAGTTCATTGGTAAACGTCTCACTTGTTACATAAAGGACCTTTTTTTTAGGATTATTAGTCAGTATAAAATATGCAATTGAATGCATAAGGTGAGTTTTGCCAAGTCCTACTCCTCCATAAAGAAATAATGGGTTATATACTTCTCCAGGGGATTCCGCTACAGCAAGAGAAGCAGCGTGTGCAAAATTATTATTTCCACCCACAACAAAAGTGTCAAAAGTATATTTCGGATTCAATCCTGCTTTTTCAGCCAGAGATTTCGTCTTTTTCTTTTGACCGGATTCTATAGACATATTCTGTATTTCATGTAATCTTTCATCGTCCTCAGAGACAAACACGACCTCATATTCTGTACCTGTAATTTCAGCAATGGATACTTTAAGAGGAAGAAGATATTTTTTTTCAATATATTCTACACTTGCATTCATGTTTACAAGAATAAATACAGTATCATTTAAAACCTCATAAACCTTTAAAGGCTGTATCCATGTAGTGAATGATACGTTTGATAATTCGTGTTCTATTCTAAGATGCTCAATAATATCATGCCACTTTTCCTCAACGATGTTCATTTTATAAAAACTCCTACTCTTTACATTTACTCTTATATATTCTACATCAAAAAGGAGATTTAAGCAATAAAAAGTAAAGAAAATCGTCGGTTTTGCTTGACGTAGAGCCATTTTTTTAATATAATCAAAACTGATGTCTTTAGAAATAAAGTGGGATAATTCCCTTGAAAAATATAAGGAGGTGGAAACTTATGAAAATGACATTCCAGCCAAAAAAGAGACAAAGATCTAAAGTTCATGGTTTTCGTGCGAGAATGAGTTCAGCAGGCGGAAGAAAAGTTCTTGCCAGCAGAAGAGCAAAAGGAAGAAAAAGATTATCAGCGTAGGCCGCATATATGTGGCCTTTTCTTCTCGAAAAATAGGAGAATCAAAGAACATGAAATATTCCGAATCACTGAAAAAAAACAGAGATTTTCAGAGTGTTTATAAGAAAGGTGTATCTTTTGGCAATAAGTTTCTGGTTATGTATGTAATGGACAACCAGACAGAAAAAAACCGGCTAGGAATATCTGTGAGTAAAAAGGTTGGAAACAGTATTATAAGACACAGATTAACAAGGTTAATAAGGGAAAGTTACAGACTACAAGAAGACAGATTCAGGTGTGGAATAGATATTATTGTGATTGGAAGAGTGAGTGCAAAAGGAAGAAGTTATAAAGAGATTGAAAGCGCACTTATACATCTGGGATGTCTTCATAAAATTATAGATGAGGGATAACGTGTTATGAAAAGGGTTTTGTTGGCGGGTATTAGATTTTATCGTAAATATTTGTCAGGCATTAAGGGATATTCTTCCTGTAAATATTATCCAACCTGCTCTACTTATGCGTTAGAGGCAGTAGAAAAATATGGGGCAGTAAAGGGAGGAATGTTAAGTATGTGGAGGATACTCCGCTGTAATCCATTTTCAAAAGGCGGATATGACCCGGTTCCCTAGAAAAAATATGAAAAAAACGGAGGAAAGAAGGAATGACAATGAGTTTGATATCCGCAGCAAACTGGCCGATTGTGGGACAGCTTTGCTGGGTGTTAGGTAAAGTTATGAACTTTATCTATACAATGCTGGATAATATTTTGACAACAGATACTGGACTTGTAGGCTGGTCAATTATTATTTATACAATACTGGTATATACCTGTATGCTTCCGATGACAGTTAACCAGCAGAGAACAACAAAGATGCAGGCTGTTATTAGTCCAGAAGTACAGGCTATCCAGAAAAAATACAAAAACAAAAAAGACCAGGCTTCTATGATGAAACAGCAGGAGGAGATTCAGCAGGTATACGATAAATATGGAACCTCAATGATGGGCGGGTGTCTTCCATTATTAATACAAATGCCGTTTTTGTTTGCTTTATATCCAGTTATTTATAATATTCAAGAATATGTGCCTCATATTACAGAGGAAGCAAATAAATTCCTGACAATTCCAAATATGACAATTACGCCGTCTGCAATGATAAGTGCAGTAAGAAATGGGGAAGATTTGGGATTTTCTGCAGCAGTAATTATTATTACGGCAGTTTTACTTCCGGTTCTTTCCGGTGCAACACAGTATATCAGTGTAAGACTTTCCCAAAATATTTCAGGAAGTGCTGCGCAGATGGATAACCAGATGGCAGGAACAATGAAAACAATGAATATAACTATGCCTTTGTTCTCTGTATTTATGGTATTTTCACTTCCAACAGGTATTGGTGTATACTGGGTAGTAAGTGCTGTTGTAAGATGTGTTCAGCAGATTGTAATTAATAAATATCTTTCAAAAATGTCTGTGGAAGATTTGATTGAGAAAAATAAAGAAAAGGCTGCAAGGAAGCGTGAAAAACGGGGTGAACGTGCAGAAAAGATTAATGAGATGGCTCAGATGAACACAAAGAGTATTAATTCTTCTGCAAACCGAAGCACAGTTTCTTCAATGAGTGAAAAGGAAAGAGAAGAGAAGATTGAAAAATCAAGGCAGAATATAAAAGAAGGAAGTCTTGCAGCAAAAGCAAATATGGTTAAAAAATTTAATGAAAATAAGTAGGGGGATTAAAAGAATGGATTACATTACAGTATCAGCAAAAACGTTAGATGATGCTATTACAGAGGCATTGATTCAGCTGGGTGTAACAAGTGATCGTCTGGATTATGTAGTTGTTGAAAAGGGAAGCGCAGGATTTCTTGGTATAGGAATGAAGCAGGCTGTTATAAAAGCCCGTAAGAAGGAGGAAGAGAAGCCTGTAGAGGAAATAGACAAAGAGCCGGTTAGAGAAACAGAAAAAGAACCAGTAAGGGAAATAAAAAAAGAAGTAAAAAAAGAAACAAAAAAGGAAGTAAAGAGAGAACCTAAAAAAGAGCAGAAAAAGGAAATTAGAAAAGAAACAAAAAAGGAGAAAAAGACAGATATTAAGCTTGAAAAAGTAGAGGATATTACAATTAAAACATGTGAAAAGTTTGTACTGGATGTATTAAAGGCTATGGATATGGGAGATGTTAGTGTAACATCAACTATAGATGAAGAAGGAGCTCTTTCTATTAATATGGAGGGAGATAATATGGGAATATTGATAGGAAAACGTGGACAAACTTTAGATTCTCTTCAATATCTTACAAATAGAGTTGCAAACAAGATGCAGGAAGAATATGTAAGAGTTAAACTTGATACGGAAGATTATAGAAGAAGAAGAAAAGAGACACTTGAAAATCTTGCAAAAAATATTGCAAGTAAGGTAAAAAGAACAAGAAGGACTGTAGCCTTAGAGCCTATGAATCCATACGAAAGAAGGATTATTCACTCAGCACTTCAGTCTGACCCGGCAGTATCAACACATAGTGAAGGTGAAGAGCCGTATAGGAAGGTTGTTGTAACCTTAGTACGTAATAGGTAAATAAAGACAGGGGTTTTTAACCCCTGTTTTTTTGGAGGTTATTATATGAAAGAATATAATGATACAATTGCTGCCATATCTACTGCAGTAAGTCCGTCAGGAATCGGAATAGTAAGAATGAGTGGAAGTAAAGCTATAGAAATTATAGATAAAATATATAAAGGAAAGAAAGAAAAAAGGATTTCCAGACAAAAGTCACATACGATTCATTATGGATATATTATAGACGGAGATAACATGATTGATGAGGTTCTTGTTATGCTTATGAGAGAGCCTCATACTTATACCGGCGAGGATACAGTAGAAATAAACTGTCATGGTGGTGTTTATGTTGTAAAACGTGTTTTAGAGACACTTATCAAATATGGTGCCAGACCTGCAGAACCGGGAGAATTTACAAAAAGGGCATTTTTAAATGGACGTCTTGACCTTTCTCAGGCAGAGGCAGTAGGTGATTTAATTGCTTCACAAAATGAATATGCCCTGAAAAATTCTATAGGGCAATTAAAGGGAAATATAAAAAATAAAATTAATGATATTAGAAATGAAATTATTTACCATACAGCTTTTATAGAATCAGCACTTGATGATCCAGAGCATATATGTATAGATGGTTATAATGAAAAGTTAAAAGAATCTCTTTTTATTCTATTAAAAGAAATAGAAAAACTTCTGACTGGATGTGATAGTGGAAGAATTATGAAGGAGGGAATTAATACCGTAATTGTTGGAAAACCAAATGCAGGAAAATCTTCACTTCTAAATAAACTTTTAGGAGAGGAAAGAGCAATTGTTACAGATATAGCCGGAACTACAAGAGATGTTCTAGAGGAGCATATAAGCTTACAGGGAATATCACTTAATATTATGGATACAGCTGGAATTAGAATTACAGATGATATTGTAGAAAAAATAGGTGTAGATAAGGCAAAAAATCAGGCTGAAGCTTCTGATTTAATTCTCTATGTAATAGATTCTTCGGTTTCCCTGGATGAAAATGATAGAGAAATTTTGAAAATGATTCAGGGAAAACAGGCGATAATATTGCTTAATAAATCAGATTTAGATATGATAGTGGATAAAGATAAGGTAATGAAACAATATTATGAACTTAATAATGAAAAAAATAATATTCCTGTAATAGAAATATCAGTCAGAGAAAATATAGGAATTTCACAGTTAGAGGATACTTTGAAATATATGTTTTATGCAGGTAAGCTTACATTTAATGATGAAATATATATATCAAATATACGCCATAAAGCAGCTCTTGAAAATGCATATGAATCATTAAAAAAGGTAAATGAAAGTATAGATTTGGGGATGCCGGAGGATTTTTATTCTATTGATCTGATGGATGCATATGAGTCATTGGGAAGTATTACAGGTGAAACGATAGGAGAGGATCTTATTAATGAAATATTCAGCAAATTCTGTATGGGAAAATAAGGATAAATATGATATAGCAGTTATTGGAGCCGGACATGCAGGGTGTGAGGCAGCTCTTGCAGCGGCAAGGCTGGGTTTTAAGACAATTATATTTACGGTAAGTGTAGATAGTATTGCATTAATGCCATGTAATCCAAATATAGGAGGAAGTTCCAAGGGGCATCTTGTTAGAGAAGTTGATGCTCTTGGAGGGGAGATGGGAAAGGTAATTGATAGAACATTTATTCAGTCAAAAATGCTTAATAAATCTAAAGGACCTGCTGTTCATTCTCTTCGCGCACAGGCAGATAAGGCATGTTATAGCAGAACTATGAGGCAGGTATTGGAAAATCAGAGTAATCTGGAAATTAAACAGACAGAGGTAACTGATATTTTGACAGAGAATTGTAAGATAACAGGTGTAAAAATACTATCAGGGGGTATATATTATGTGCAGGCTGTAATTTTATGTACTGGTACCTATCTTTGTGCAAGATGTATTTATGGTGAGGTAAGTAATAATACTGGACCAAATGGGCTTCAGGCTGCAAATCATCTGACAGATTCTTTAAAAAGGCTTGGTATAAAAATGTACAGATTTAAGACAGGTACTCCTGCTAGAATAGATAAAAGGTCTGTAGATTTTAGTAAAATGGAAGAACAATTTGGTGATAAACATATAATTCCTTTTTCTTTTACGACAAATTCAAAGGATGTACAGATTGAACAGCAGTCCTGCTGGCTTACTTATACAAATGAACGTACACATGAAATTATAAGAAAAAATATTGATCGATCTCCTTTATTTTCAGGAATGATAGAAGGAACAGGTCCAAGATATTGTCCTTCTATTGAAGATAAGGTGGTAAAATTCGCGGATAAAAGCAGGCATCAGGTATTTATTGAGCCGGAGGGATTAGAGACAAATGAGATGTATATAGGAGGTATGTCTAGTTCACTTCCAGAGGATGTTCAATATGATATGTATAGGACAGTGCCTGGACTTGAAAATGTAAAAATTGTCCGTAATGCTTATGCTATAGAGTATGACTGTATAGATGCAAGGCAGTTAAAACCTTCACTTGAATTTCGTGATATAGAAGGATTGTTTAGCGGCGGGCAGTTTAATGGAAGTTCAGGATATGAAGAGGCTGCAGCACAAGGTCTTATAGCTGGAATTAATGCGGCAAGAAAATTGCAGGGAAAAGAGAGTATTATATTAGATCGTTCTCAGGCATATATTGGAGTTTTAATAGATGATCTTGTGACAAAGGAAAGTCATGAGCCTTACCGCATGATGACTTCAAGAGCAGAATATCGTCTTCTTCTTAGACAGGATAATGCTGATCAGAGACTGACAAAGATAGGATATGATATTGGTTTAATATCAGAAGAAAGATATAGGAGACTATTATTAAAGCAAAAATTAATAAAAGAAGAAATAGATAGAGTATCTCGTGTTAATATTGGAACTAATAATACAGTACAGAGTATATTAGAAAAATATGGAAGTACGCCTTTAGTATCAGGAACAACTCTTTCAGAATTAATAAGAAGGCCAGAGCTGTCTTATGATGCGCTTTCAAAAATAGATTATAAAAGACCAGAATTTCCAGAAGATTTAAAAGAAGAAATAGAAGAACAGGTTAATATATCTATTAAATATGATGGATATATTAAAAGACAGGAAAAACAGGTAGTGCAGTTTAAAAAGTTGGAAAAGAAAAAGATACCAGACGATATTAATTATGATGAAGTAAAAAGCTTAAGAATAGAAGCTGCTCAAAAATTGAAAGAATATCGTCCTGTATCAATCGGACAGGCTTCAAGAATATCAGGTGTATCACCAGCAGACATTTCTGTTTTATTGGTGTATATTAGTAGCATGACAAATAAATAGAAAATATATTATGGATAAATAAGAATAAGAGGAACTGTTATGAAAGATAAATTAGAAGATATTATAAAAGATGAATCTAGAAGAAAGCAATTTCATAAATACTACGAACTACTGATGGAATGGAATAAGGTTATGAATCTAACTGCAATTACTGAATATAATGAGGTAGTAGATAAACATTTTGTTGACAGCCTTTCTATAGAAAAGGCTGTTGATTTATCTAAGATAGATAGAGTAATAGATATAGGGACAGGTGCAGGATTTCCAGGAATTCCAATAAAAATAGTTTATCCACATCTTCATATAATACTTTTAGATTCATTGAACAAGAGAGTGAACTTTTTAAATACTGTGATTAATGAGCTTGGACTTAATAATATAGAAGCAGTACATGGAAGAGCAGAGGATATTGCAAAAAAGAAAGAATATAGAGAACAATTTGATTTGTGTGTATCTCGTGCAGTTGCAAATTTGGCTACATTATCAGAATATTGTATTCCATTTGTAAAAAAGAATGGAATGTTTGTATCATATAAGTCTGGTAATATAGATGAAGAGGTAAAAAAATCATCTAATGCGGTAAAAATATTAGGGGGAAGTGTAGAAGAGATTGTTAAGTTTCAATTGCAAAATACAGATTTGAAGAGGGCTTTAGTAAAAATAAAAAAAGTAAATAATACATCAAAAAAGTATCCTAGAAAGGCTGGGATGCCGGGAAAAGAGCCGCTGTAAGAAATTTTTAGTAGAGTGAAGTTCTAAAAATCTTTATGAAAAATAGTTTAAAAAATTATAATTTATTAGCAATATAGAATCAATGTTTCACGTGAAACATTGATTCTATATTTTTAACTTGATTTACATATTAGCAATTAGATTTATGGGTAGTTATTTAAAAACCATTTTTATAGTTTTAAAAAATGTTAATATGTTTACTCTTCTTATAAAAACTACTAAATATAGAACATATCTTTTTAATATATATTATTTTTTAAAATAGATTGTAACTTAATTATAAGATTTGTTTTATAAGATTACAATGTTTCACGTGAAACATTGTAATCTTATTTCTAAAATAAGTTTTTTTTTAAGTTAAATAACCTCCCTAAAAGTCACTCATTTAACTTATCATAGTTTTTGTACAAACTATATTTTAAAGTAAAACAGTTACGAATAAATTAAAGAAGTCTTATTTAAAATAATTAAAAACATTTTTAATAAAGGTAAATTCACTCATTATGTAGATTTAGTCGTGAATATTTTTTAAAGGATTTTAGTTAAAATTATAAATTAGCTCATTATAATATTATTTTATTTGAAATAAGACTTCTATAGTCCATTATAGAGTTCTTATCTAAAAAACACAGCTTATATAAAAACTATAAAAAACTTCAAAAAAAACAATGTTTCACGTGAAACATTCCTCCTTTTGTGTTATACTATCTTTATTGACAATGGAAAGGTGATATATAATGGGAAAAATTATTGCTATAGCAAATCAAAAGGGTGGTGTAGGTAAAACTACTACTGCAATTAATCTTTCCGCTTGTTTAGCTGAAAAAGGTAAGAGGGTTCTTTCTGTTGATATGGACCCACAGGGAAATATGACGAGTGGATTAGGTATGGAAAAGGATTCTGTTGATAAAACTATATATGATTTAATTATTGGCGAAGCCAATATTGAGGAAGTTATTATAAAAGGACTTATAGATAATTTGGATCTTATTCCAACAAGTATTGATTTATCAGCAGCTGAGATAGAATTGATTGATTTAGAAAATAAAGAATATATTTTAAAAAATGCGATACATAAAGTAAAGGATGAATATGACTTTATTATTATCGACTGTCCACCTTCGTTGAGTATGTTAACAATAAATGCTATGACTACAGCCAGTTCAGTTCTTGTTCCTATTCAATGTGAATACTATGCTCTTGAAGGTTTAAGCCAATTGATTCATACTGTAGAACTTGTGAAGAATAGATTAAATTCTGAACTTGAAATAGAAGGCGTTGTATTTACTATGTATGATGCAAGAACTAATCTTTCTCTTCAGGTAGTGGAAAATGTAAAAGATAATTTGGAGCAGAATATATACAAAACAATTATACCAAGAAATATCAGACTTGCAGAAGCACCAAGCTTTGGTATGCCAATTAATTTATACGATTCAAAATCTGCTGGTGCAGAAAGCTATAGAAAATTGGCTGATGAAGTGATTAAAAGAGAGTAGTAGTAAATGTTAAATTAATAAGGAGAAAATTATGGCAGTAAAAAAGAAGGGGTTAGGTAAAGGACTTGACAGTTTAATTCCTGATAATAAACCAATTAAAACAGTAAGCAGTAATAATAATTTATCAGAAGATGATGATTTAAAATCAGGTGCCCAAATGATGAAAATAAATGATGTTGAGCCAAACAGAGACCAACCTCGGAAAAAATTTGAGGAAGATGCATTGTTGGAGTTGTCTGATTCAATTAAACAGTTTGGAATTATTCAGCCACTTATTGTACAAAAGCGAAAAGATTATTATGAGATAATTGCAGGGGAGAGACGCTGGCGTGCTGCTAAAATGGCAGGGTTAAAAGAGGTACCTGTTATTGTAAAGGAATATACAGAACAGGAAATTGTAGAAATAAGTCTCATTGAAAATATTCAAAGAGAAAACTTAAATCCAATTGAAGAAGCTGTAGCATTTAAAAAGCTTCTTGAGGAATTTAATCTTAAGCAGGATGAGGTTGCTGAAAGAGTATCAAAAAGTAGAACAGCAGTTACTAATTCTATGCGTTTATTAAAATTAGATGACAGAGTTCAGCAAATGATTGTTGATGACATGATATCTACAGGACATGCAAGAGCTCTTCTTGCCATTGATGAAAAAGAACAACAGTATGAGTTGGCAAATCGTATATTTGATGAAAAGTTAAGTGTACGGGAAACAGAAAAACTGGTAAAAGATATTAAGAATCCAAAAAAACAGACAGAAAAGAAAAAGCCTGAAAATTCATTTGTTTATGATGACCTTGCAAATAAAATGAAGGAAATTATGGGAACAAAAGTAAGTATATCTTCTAAAGGTAATGGACAAGGTAAAATAGAGATAGAATATTATTCAGATAAAGAACTAGAACGAATGTTCGATATGATAATGAGTATTGGAAAGGACGAATAAATATATATGGAAAGTAAGGTACTAAACGCTCTAGGGATAGATCCGGCATTTATATTTCTTTTTATGCTGATTATGCTTTTTGTATTGTTTCTTTTATATGTAAATGTTAATGTAAAATATAATCGCCTGAAAGGTATTTACCAGACATTTATGAGAGGAAAGGATGGAAAATCCTTAGAACAAAGTATGATGGATGGATTTGCTGATGTAGAATCAGTTTTAAAATTTACAAAGCAGAATAGGCAGGATATTAAAGAGATTAATAAAAAACTTTCATCTACTTATAATAAGGTAGGAATTGTAAAATACGATGCTTTTAATGAAATGGGAGGCAAGCTTAGTTTTTCACTTGCTATGCTTGACGGAAATGACAGCGGCTGGGTAATTAATGCGATGCATAGCAGAGAAGGCTGCTACACTTATGTAAAAGAGATTGTAAAAGGTGAGAGCTTTGTTGAGCTGGCAGAAGAAGAAGCAGAGGCACTCGACAAAGCAATGTTTGAAAATGTATATGGTTTAGACAGTGATGAAATAATAGATAAATAGGAGGAATAGAAAATGCTGGATATTAAATTTGTTAGGATGAACCCGGATGTTGTAAAGGAGAATATTAAGAAAAAATTTCAGGATGACAAGCTTCCACTTGTAGATGAAGTGCTGCAGCTAGATCAGCGTAACAGAGATATTAAAGGAGAGGTAGAGTCACTTAGAGCAAAAAAGAATAAGATATCTAAACAAATCGGTGCATGTATGGCTCAGGGGAAGAAAAAGGAAGCACAGGAATTAAAGTGTAAAGTTCAGGAAAGTGCAGAAAGAATTGAAAGCCTGTCTTCAGAAGAAAAAGAAGTAGAAGTAAAGATTAAGAAAATTATGATGACTATTCCAAATATCATTGATCCTTCTGTACCGATTGGAAAGGATGATAGCCAGAATATTGAAATTGAAAAATTTGGAGAGCCAGTAGTTCCAGATTTTGAGATTCCATATCATACAGAGATTATGGAAAGATTTCATGGAATTGATTTAGAAAGTGCAGGAAAGGTTGCAGGAAATGGATTTTATTATCTGATGGGTGATATTGCAAGACTTCATTCAGCAGTAATTAGTTATGCACGTGATTTTATGATCGAAAGAGGATTTACCTACTGTGTTCCTCCATTTATGATTAGAAGTAATGTTGTGACAGGTGTAATGAGCTTTGCAGAGATGGATGCTATGATGTACAAAATCGAAGGAGAAGATTTATATCTGATTGGGACAAGTGAACATTCCATGATAGGAAAGTTTATTGATACAATGCTGACAGAGGATCAGCTTCCGCAGACACTGACAAGTTATTCTCCATGTTTTCGTAAAGAAAAGGGAGCACATGGTATCGAAGAAAGAGGAGTTTATCGTATTCATCAGTTTGAAAAACAGGAGATGATTGTTGTATGTAAACCAGAGGAAAGTAAAAAATGGTATGATGTTCTTTGGAAAAATACAGTAGATTTATTCCGCTCACTTGATATCCCGGTGCGTACATTAGAATGTTGTTCCGGTGATCTTGCTGATCTTAAAGTTAAATCCTGTGATGTAGAAGCATGGTCTCCAAGACAGAAAAAATATTTTGAAGTAGGAAGTTGTTCAAATCTTGGAGACGCTCAAGCAAGAAGGCTTGGTATTCGCGTAAAAGGTGAGGATGGAAGTAAATATTTTGCACATACACTTAATAACACAGTAGTTGCTCCCCCCAGAATGTTAATTGCATTTTTGGAAAATAATCTCAAGGAGGACGGATCTGTAAAAATACCAGAATTACTTCGTCCATACATGGGTGGAAAAACAGAGATAAAAAGGAAGTAGACATGCATCAATATCTAAAGGCTGTTGGATTTGGAAAAATTAAATCAAGAAAAGAATTGTATGAGATTCTATCAGATGTAGAAAATAAATTTACTTACCATGAGTTAGTTTATATGGAAGAAGAAATGGATTTCTGTGAGTATCAAAGAGAATATGGTGCAGGGATTGGTATATCCTTATATGGGGATATAGATATAAACGAGTATTTCAGAAAACAATACTACTGTCCATTTTTTATAGGTACAGGAATAACATCCTATGCAGATATAATTATTGACAGACGCATGGACAGGGAGTCATATATAGGAATTTGTGAGGATACAAAAATAGGAATCAGCTTAATATTCCACATGCAAAATACTCTGGAATATTTGAAAGAACGTGAATTAACAAAGGATAAGGTAAAATATACTTCTGTTACCTTATCTGGTTTGTGTAATTCTGGAACAATTCTTCTTCCAATAAAAAAGGATAAGCTTCAGGTAAGAAAACAAAAGGAGGAAGTAACTAACAGAATGCTGCTTATGGATGCAGCAAAAAACGGTGACCCTGTGGCAATTGAAAGTCTTACCCTTGATGATATAGATACATATTCCGAGGTTTCCAGGCGATTAGTGACGGAAGATGTATTTAGTATCGTGGATACGTATATTATGCCTTATGGAGTGGAATGTGACAGATATTCTATTATGGGAGAAATAAAATCTCTTGATGTTGTTAAGAATGAATACAGCAAAGAAGATATTTATATTATGAGGCTTGAGGTAAATGACTTAACATTTGATATCTGTGTACCAGTAAATGAGGTAACAGGAGAGCCAGCGCCGGGCAGACGTTTTAAGGCAGATATGTGGCTGCAGGGGAGAGTAAACTTTTAAAATAAATTTTGATATTGATTTTTTTAAAACAAAGTGTTAAAATATAAAAGCATGAATATGCCTTTATAAATGTCGCTATAGCTCAGCAGGATAGAGCGACCGCCTCCTAAGCGGTAGGCCGGAGGTTCAAATCCTCTTAGCGACGTTGAAAGAAATACCGAAAACACTGGGATTCCAGAGTTTTCGGTATTTCTTCTTTTCTGGACTTGCTAAGTAAAATGGCGATTCTGCTAATTATCCGAAAAATTTTGTTGAAAATCTTGCCAATTGAAAAGGCGAGAGTTTCTTGTCCTAATTAATAACTTCGTCCCAACTTGTGACGAAGTTGAAACTTATTATGTAGGAATATCTTCGAAAGATGCAGAAATAACGAAATTGGTAAGGCAGTTGAAACCTATAGACTAAATAACACTTGGTTTTTCTTTAATAATAAGTTGCATAGATTGCCTTTCTTTGAATTGTTATAAGTGATAGAAAGATGTATAATTATTGAATAAAAGAGGGTGATAATTTGGGATATGTGGAGTTTAAAAGTAAATTTATCAATCAATTTGCCCAATACGAAAACACAAAAAGAAAAATTTCTTTGTTCAAAAGTGAGCTTGATAGAGCTGTTGAACAAGAAATGCCATTAAGAGACAGCTACCAAACATTCCCAATTAGGGATATTTACAATTGCGAAGGAATGAATGTGAGTTATAATTCGCCCTATTTAATGTGCAAGTATTCAAAAGAAAAAAGAAGTCTTTTAGTTGGAACTCTTACACCTGCGTGGTCGCGCGGCTGGAAAAAAATATCCAAGGACGATTTTGTTGCAGACCAAATTGATGGATTTTTTTACTTTGCAAATCAATACATATATCGGGGGTATGAAATAAATATTCTAGGCGCTATTGCCTTAATATATGGACGGCATTGTGATTTTAGGGGAAATGAATTTAAAGAGTGTACGTTGCCTTTTTTGAATTCTGAGTACCTTTCATTCCGTAAAGGCATCCCCACTATTCATAATAGAAAAAGTCGGTTATTTTCATACTATATTGATTTAATCAATTCCTTTGATCCTTTTGTAAATAGAGTGTTGTATTACTATATCCGTTCTCTTTCTTTGCTTGCAGACGGATACTATGAGGAAGCAATAACCGCAGCTGATAACACAGTTGATGTTATTTTCCAAGCTATTAAACAACGAAAACAAATTCCGACTAAAGCAAGAATTGATATGTATAATATTGTTCAGACTGAAATTAGCTTGCCATCTGGAACAATAGAACAGCTTGAAAACCTTTACCAACTTCGTTGTGGTTTTTCTGCACATCCAGCTCATTCAAAATGGTGGGATTTTAGCGAAATTTATGAAAGTGGTATTGAAGCGATAATATATTCCGTTAAATCAACAGTAATTAAGTTTTTGATGTTTGAAAGGGATAATAGAAAAATAGAAAAAGTTCCATCTTGTTGGTCTGAATGGTTTATGGATAACTGCGATATAATTTATGATGCTGTATGGTTTCATAAATTACCAATATTGAATTAATGAATTGATTTGACCTATTTTTTACGAAGATGGCGAGATTATGGCTATCCCCATAGAAAAATGTGTGATATACTGTAAAAACAAACAATAAGCATACATAAAACTTGGTATTCCGATTTGGAATTTCGAGTTTAAGGATAGACGAAGTAACAGAACTTGAAGTCACAAATTGCGACTTCAAGTTACTCATAATTTTGAGATTCTAATCTGGCATTTCAAAATAGAAAGGACGATAAAGATGGCTGATACAGAACAAACAGCTCTGGCAAAGGCGAATAATGATACCCAAGAAATAAGCATTGAATCAGCAGAGTCCGATATAAAAACCATGATATATGTTATCCGTAACCAGCAGGTTATGATAGACAGTGATTTAGCGATGCTGTATCAAGTAGAAACAAAGCGATTAAATGAAGCGGCAAAACGTAATATCTCAAGATTTCCAGAAAGATTCCGATTCCAACTGACGAAAGAGGAATATGAAAACTTGAAGTCGCAATTTGCGACTTCAAGTTTGGAGGATGATAAAGGATATGGCGGGCGTAGGAAACTGCCATTTGTATTCACAGAACAAGGAATCGCAATGCTTTCTGCTGTTTTGCGTAGTGATGTTGCTATCCGAGTAAGCATTAGAATTATGGACACTTTTGTGGAGATGCGGAAGTATATGGCAAATACCTCTTTGCTGTATGAGCGGTTAAATGCAATAGAGGTTCGCCAGATAAATTACCAAACGGAAACAGACGAGCGTTTTGAGAGAGTTTTTGAGTACATATCCGAACATGAGGAATCCAGTCAAAAGGTATTTTTTGATGGACAGATTTATGATGCGTTCAGTTTGATAGTGAATTTGATTCAAAAAGCAAAGAAAGAAATCACTCTGATAGACGGATATGTGGATGTTGAGACATTGAATCTGCTTTCAAAGAAAAAGTCTGATGTTGCAGTTACAATTTATACGCAGAAGCAGACGAAGCTGACGAAAACCGATGTTAAGAATTTTAATGCACAGTATCCGACATTGAAAATAAAATATACCAAAGTATTCCATGACAGGTTTTTGATTCTTGACCGAACGACAGCCTATCATGTAGGAGCGTCTTTGAAAGATGCAGGAAAAAAGTGTTTTGGAATCAATCTAATTCAAGATGCAGGCATTATCAAAGACATCCTGCAAAGGTTGGAACTGGAAACGGAGGAATGAGAAACTCTTTGAGGTCGCAATTTGCGACCTTAGAAAAAATGCAAACAGCTTAAACTATTCTGGGATTAGTTGTGAAATGCAGATATTAATCGGGAAAGGCTTTACAGCGTAACATTTCCCTAAATTCGAGTCCCTTGCTAATCGCCTGCTAAAAGGAGCATCTAAAACACCTTAAAACTAGCAGTCACAGGTCGGTACGAGATAACATTCTGAATCCGTGACAGGCAAGGAAATAAAGGGATTAGATAACACTAAGAGGGAGCTGCCTACTAGCGAATGGTTCTACTCCTAAGGTTACGAAAGACCTCTCGCCTTTTACCCAAAGGCGAGCGATAGGAGAACTAAAAATTTTATAAATGTCCCGGTAGCGTAGTGGATAACGCAACCGCCTCCTAAGCGGTAGATCGGAGGTTCAAGTCCTCTCCGGGACGCCAGAAACAACGCCGAAATCCTTTATTTTCAAGGGTTTTCGGCTTTTCTTATTTTCCCCGAAGATTTTAGCTGGATAGCGTTTTTCCTCCCTCATGCCCTGCGACAAATATTTTTTCGATATCGTCTCTTACCGAAATCCCTGCTAATTGAAAAAGGTGCTTATCTGTGTCCTATCTCGTTTTACCCTGTCTTTTTTGTTCACTTTATTAGCAGTTCCTTGATAGTCCTCTTTCTTATTTATAAATGAAGATTGCCGCTTGTTTCTCGATTTGAGAAGCAGGCGTTTTTTGCGTTTAAGAGTAAAAGTCAGAAAATAAAAAATTTTTCAAGGTTTTTTCTGAAAACATGGTGTCATTTTGGTTTCCAATTCCAAATAGGTGAAGGGGTTAAAAAACCACTCCTAAACGGAGTTCCTCCCTTTGCTGCATTTTGACAACTGAATACACAGGCACTAAGGACTTTATTTCTGATGATAGCCCGAAGGAGAGTACGCATAACCTCGTCGAAGCAAGTTCCGCTGTTATCGCTTCCGTATAAACACGAAAGCTCATACGCTGCACTGCTTCTCCTCTTCCCAAAAAGTTTCACGACTTTTCGGGAGCCCTAAAACGAGCAAGCGAGAACTCCCGTCCTGAAACTCGGACTGCTACCGAGCTTGGCAATGACAGTCAGAATGATAATGATACTTCCGTAAGTGGCTGGCGGAGAACCCGGCAGAGGTGAAATCCCTATGATACGGTGCAGCTCACCGTAGCCTTAGTGCTTCCCACAAGGGCAGGCTGTGTAAACGGTCTGCCCTCCGCAGGGGGCGTTGAGAACAAATACTGCGGCTTGATACATAGCCGACTCTATAAAAGGCGGTTATGAATACAGCGAAAGGAGGAAAAGCGCAAGATGTCAAACTGTAAAACCATAGCGATATGCAATCAGAAAGGCGGCGTTGGTAAAACCACTACTGCGGTTAATCTCGGTATCGATCTTGCCATGCAGGGCAAAAAGGTACTCCTTGTGGACGCTGATCCGCAGGGAGATTTAACCACCTGTCTCGGCTGGCAGGACACAGACGAGTTACCTATCACAATCTCGGATAAGCTGCTCTCTGTTATAACGGATAAGAATGAAAATCCCTATGACGGTATTCTCAGGCACGAGGAAGGCGTGGATTTAGTACCGTCCAATCTTGAATTATCGTCGATGGAAATGAGCCTTGGTGTTAGTATATAAATGTGGACAGAAAAAGTTGAACAACCTATACTATCAAATGAAAGAGCAAAGGAGATGAAGGGCATGGCGAAAAATCAAAAATCTTACACTCCGGAATTTAAACAGCAGATCGTGGATCTGTATAATGCCGGAGGAATTTCGTATCCACAACTGGAACGTGAATATGGCGTAAACCGGAGTACGATTAGCGGCTGGGTAAAGCAGCTTTCCCCTATCAAGGTATCAGAGGAGGAAACGGTCACCCTCAAGGAGTATAAGGCTCTCCAGAAAGAAATCCAGCGCCTTAAGACCGAGAATGAAATATTAAAAAAAGCGACCGCCATATTCGCAAAAGAACAATAGCCGAGATTGTAGCATTTATCCAGGACAACTTAACCAACTACGCTGTATTCCAGCTTTGCAGTGCCTTGAAATTCCCAAGGAGTACTTATTACAAGGCTCTGGCTTGTGTACCTTCAAATAAGCGGATGGAGTATGAGGAATTCGGCAGGAAAGTGAAACAGGCCTTTGAGGATTCCAAACGCAGATATGGGGCTGTCAAACTATGCCGTGTACTCAATGGCGCCGGGACACCCTGCAGCATCAAGCGGGTCCAGAGGCATATGGCAGAGCAGGGACTGTGCTCTGTGGCAGTAAAGAAGTACAGCCACCATGCCAATCACGGCAGTATCCCAGATGATAAAGTGAATATTCGGAAACGTGATTTTGGAACAGAAACCATCAACCAAAAATGGTGCACAGATATTACCTACATCCATGTGCAGAAAGAAGGATGGACATATCTGGCGTCTGTCCTGGATTTGTGCAGCCGTAAAATCATCGGCTATGCCTATGGCACATCTATGAGAGCGGAACTGGCAGTGAAAGCGGTAGAGAATGCGTGCCTGAACGTCAGGGATACAAAAGGAATCATTTTGCATAGTGACCTTGGAAGCCAATATACAAGCCAGGCGTTTGAAGACTGCCTGAGCAGGAAAGAAATCCTGCATTCCTTTAGCCGTAAGGGAAATCCATACGATAATGCCTGCATGGAATCCTTCCATTCTGTACTGAAAAAGGAAGAAATATATCTTCATACTTATCAGGATACAAAGGAAGCCCGCAGAGCAATTTTTGAATACATAGAGGGCTGGTATAACCGAAAAAGAATAGACAATGCGATTGGTTACATAACACCACAGCAGAAGGAGGATGAGAAACTTAAAAAAGTAGCATAATCATTCGACTTTTTTTGTCCAAAGCATTGACATAGATCCACTTCCAAGAAGCAAATCTTGACGGACATCTTTTGGGAAATGAATCAAATCAGCTCCCGGACAGAGAGAAAGACGGAAAAGCAGATTACCGAAACTAATGACGGACACGGGAACATTGTGCAGACAGAAACTATGGTAACGCAAACTATCTGTATATCACGGTTTCCCATAAGACGGTCGATGAAATGGCGGCTCAGTACGGCTTCAATCAGGAGCAGAAGGACTACCTTGCCGAATTGCTGAAGGACGAGAATAACTCTATGTGGTCGGCTGTTCTTTACGGCATTTCATACAACGATGGAGAAATCGTGACGGTAGCATTATCTCAGGTCGGCAATGTAGGCGGAGAGCCGTATTGGAGCTGGTACGGATTTAATTCCCGTGTGGAATGGTGCGCCTGCTTTGTGAGCTGGTGTGCCAATGAATGCGGCTATATTGAAACCGGGGTTATCCCCAAATTTGCAGGCTGTGTCAATGGCGTTCAATGGTTTAAGGACAGAGGACAATGGCAGGACGGATCTGCCGAGCCTGTTCCCGGAATGATAATTTTCTTTGATTGGGACAGCGACGGTGAAACTGATCATGTGGGGATTGTTCAGAAAGTCGAGAACGGTATTGTTTACACCGTTGAAGGCAATTCCGGCGATAGCTGCCGAATCAATCAGTATTCTGTTGGAAATCATCAAATCTATGGATACGGTGTGCCACAATATTAGCCTAAAAAGAGGAAACAGAGGGGTGATTCCTCTGTTTCCTCTTTTGCCTTACATAGTCATCGGCAAACTCAAATCGACCTCAAATCCACCGTGTTCACTATGCTTTATCAGCATTTTTCCGCTGTGTGTAAATATGATTTGTTTGACAATGAGCAGTCCTAAACCGTGACGCTGTTCAGTTGTTTTTTCGTCGCACACCATATAATGCGGCGTATTGTTCAATTTTTCAATCTGTTCATCTGTCGCACCCATACCGTCATCGGAAACAATCACAGTACAAATATTATCTTCAGCTATAACACGAACGAAGATATAACATCCCTGCTCGTTATGATTCATGCTGTTTTGAATCAGATTACTTACTGCCCGCTTTATTAAGTCTTTGTCTATATTTGCGGGACAAGAAGTTAATGCTTCGTCCGTTTGCCATTCAATCGTGTACTTTTCATCAATATTCATATTGATGAAATCAACTACGACCTGACGGACAACGGCAATCAAATTTTGCCTTTCAGGACTTAGCGGTTGCATATTATATTCCAGCTTGGACGCAAGGTTTAAGTCGTTAATCAGGTTTCGCATTCGTTTACTTTGCCGTACAATAACCGCCGCTTTTTGGCGGTTACCTTCTGATAACCGCACATCGTTTTCTAACTGTCCGGCATAGCCCATTACCATTGACAGAGGGGTTCGTATGTCGTGGGACACTCCTGCGATCCAATTTGCTCTTGCGGTTTCTCTTTTACGGAGCTGCCTGCTTTGCGTTTGCAAAATATCTGAGGTCTTGTTAATGTTTACTGCAAGCTCGGATAAAAGCCCCTTCTCCCTGATATAGACTTCTTCGTTTGTTGATAAAGCCTGTATTCCGCTGACTATCGGTTTCACGGATTTTAACAGCTTGGAATTGGCAATCACATAGATGATAAAAATTAAGGCTATATTGATTGAAAAAACAGAAAGAACCGTTTTGGGCAAGTTGGAGATTAAATTATAATCCCAACTCGGCCACATATGTTTCCAAAAGCTGTCTTTTGGATAGCCGAGTACCACAAGTCCGTTTTCTGCTTCTCCTGTAAAGGTAGGATACCCGTCGATATAGCCACGGGTTAGGCTCGCTATATCTGAAACGGTGTATAACATAGGTACGGTTTCAGGAAGATTTTCCGTCTGCCATACAACTTTCATTGTCTTGTTGTCAATAAATATCGCCCACACATCTGTATTTTGAAGTTCAAGTGCTGTATTTTCGCTTAACACATACCCATTTTCATTTTTGGATAAATGATCGGCAACTTCCTGCGACGTAATCCAAGGAGAACCATTCGGCACTTGATTCAGCGTATATATCCCCAATAAAGCAAAATTCAGAATAATGAGCAGCAACGAGGACAAGAGCATAATACCGACAAAACGCCGTATGAGTTTCGGTACGCTTTTCATATCACTTGCCCTCCATAACCAGCTTATATCCAAGCCCTTTAATCGTTATCAGAGAAACCGGATGGGACGGATCTGCTTCAATTTTTTCTCTAATACGACGGATGTGTGCCATAAGTGAATTTTCATAACCGAAAGGATTATCACCCCAAGCTGCTTCACACAGTGCGTCGATCGTAACGATTCGTCCCGCGTTTCGATATAAAGCAGAGAGGATGTCGTATTCTTTTGCCGTAAGAGGAATATGCTCTCCGTTTTTTACGATCTCTGCACGCTCAAAATCAATTTCGCTGTCATGCAGTTTCACAAGGGGATTTTCAGCTTTATAACTTCTGCGAAGAATGGCACTCACACGGAACAAAAGCTCTTTTGGCAAAAATGGCTTTACTATATAATCGTCTGCACCAAGACCAAAGCCACGGAACTTATCATCATCCTCGCCACGGGCAGTTAAAAACAACACAGGATAATCAGCCGATTTTTTTAGTTGTTCTATCAGATTAAATCCATTTTCATCGGGGAGCATTACATCAAGAATTGCAAGATCAGGTTGGAAAGTTTCAGAAACAGCAATCGCTTCACACACCGTTTTTGCAGTTTTTATATTTTGAAATCCGTCCTCATTTAATATAGAAACGACCATATCTAAAAGCTCCT
The DNA here is from genome assembly GCA_910575605.1 of Lachnospiraceae bacterium. Classification (GTDB taxonomy): domain Bacteria; phylum Bacillota; class Clostridia; order Lachnospirales; family Lachnospiraceae; genus CAPEBR01. Next base: position 121,312 of record CAJTEW010000005.1, on the reverse strand, counting down.
GCTCGTCATCGACAAGCAAAATGCGTTTTTGTTTCAGGTAATCAAAGCCCATAGGTCTACCTCCTTTATGATTCCTATTATACCATAGAAATGTGTCATTTTCTAATGTGCGATGAAATGTAAGGTAAATGTAAGGACACGAGAAGGTTAGCACAAGGTTGAGAAGTTACAATGTACTTGCGATGATAAGAAAGGAGCAAACACAATGAATATCATTGAAACAAAAAACTTAACGAAATCGTATGCAGATTTTACAGCGGTTTCGGGTATCGGCCTGCATATTCCGAAAGGTGCTGTCTATGGCTTTCTCGGTCCGAACGGCGCCGGAAAGTCCACTACTATGAAAATGTTTTTGGGGCTTACCAAACCTACCGATGGTTCATTTACGATTGATGGGAAGATGTACTCCGACAACAGAGTGCAGATCCTAAAAGAAATCGGCTCGTTTATTGAAGCCCCCGCTTTTTATGGGAATTTAAGTGGTGAAGAAAATCTCGAAATTATCCGCAAAATATTAGGGTTGCCCAAATCCTCCGTAGCGGAAGCACTTGAAATCGTGGGACTGACGCAGTTTAAGAAGCGGCTTGCAAAAAAATATTCTCTTGGAATGAAACAGCGGTTAGGTCTTGCAAGCGCCTTAATTGGAAAGCCGCCGATCCTGATTTTAGATGAGCCGACAAACGGACTTGATCCTGTCGGTATCCACGAAATCCGAACGCTAATCCGTTCCTTGCCGGAAAAGTTTGATTGTACCGTTTTGGTATCGTCGCACCTGCTGTCCGAAATAGAACTGATGGCGGATACCATCGGTATCTTGAATCACGGTCACTTGCTGTTTGAGGGAACACTCGACCAGCTTAAATTTAGTGCAGCTTCACAGGGCTACCCTACAGATAATCTGGAGAATACATTCCTCGCCCTGATTGACGCTGATAACAAGCACAGGGGGGCGGTGCGATGAGTGTTTCTTTGGAATGTAAAAAGGTAAAGCGGACTGGCTTTTTACCAGCATTCTTCGGCGGTGGAATGTTGGCGGCGGCTGTTCCTATTGTCAATATGGCAGTCCGTTCGGAAATGTATCTTAACCAGCCGGGTAGCCCGATCCAGATTCTGCTTGGCGCAAATTGGCAGATGATGACAATGCTGAATGTACTGCTTGTAGTAGCCGGAACCTGCCTTTTATATCATACGGAATATGCAGACAATGCTATGCAGAAAATGAAGTCTTTACCCATTAAGGAAAGTTCTATTTTTCTTAGCAAAGCTATTTTGACGATTTTTATGAGTCTTTTTGTGCTTGTCATTGAGGCGGGAGCTGTCACATTCTGTTCCTATCATTGGTTTGAGATCGGAAGCGGTTTTTTTGGTGAACTGTGCAAATGCTTCGGGTATTCGTTATTGTTGATGTTACCCTGCATTATTTTGTCGCTTCTCATTTCGGAAGCCTGTAAAAACATGTGGGTTTCACTTGGAATCGGCGTAGTATGCGTGTTTACCGCAACTATGCTGCCGGCAACGAATTTCGCCCTTTCACTTTTTCCCTTTGCAATGCCTTTTCAGATATTTGCGAGTACAGATATGACGCAGTCAACGCACTATATTTGCGGGGCAATCGCAGAGCTTGCTGTTTGTGGTTTGGCACAGCTAATCTTTGTAAAGGCAAGGAGGTCGTTTGAATGAGCTTTTTAACACTTATCGGCGTAGAGTTCAAAAAGATACGCCGATCTAAAATACTTTTCATTTTGGCTGTGGCTGCCGTCATTCTTTGGATACCATCTATCTTGAATGCCAAAATGAATTTTGGTATGCAAGCGGAGGGAACTTTGCCGGAAAACAATTTCTTTATTCAGGGCTTTATGGGAATGGCGTGGTTTATGTTCCCTGCAAGTATGGTAGTCGGTACAGTTCTTTTAAGTCAGACTGAAAGAGCAAACAAGGGCATTTTGAAAATGCTCGCCCTACCGATCAGCACAGCGAAACTATGTATAGCCAAGTTTGTTGTATTACTAACGCTGGCTGCAACACAAATCTTAATGATGACAGGTATGTATTATATCGGCGCCGCCATCAGTTCGGGAACACAGGATTATAACTTTATTCTGCCGCCGTTATTTGTTCTGAAAGAAATTAGCTTGATATTTCTATCCGCAATACCGATGATTGCATTTTTTTGGATGTTATCGGTTTGTATTCAGACGCCGATTTTTTCAATCGGTATTGGCTTAGCTTCGATAGTACCATCGGTATTGATAATCAATACAAAGGCATGGTTTGCCTACCCAGTGTCGTATCCGTTCTTTGTGATAACAGCAGAATACGGAATACTTGCAGCAAATCTTGATACGGCGCAGGTCGAACTCATACTGTGGATACCTGTTGCCCTTGCTATTACAATCTTATGTTTAGGCGTTTCCTGCCTTCGTTTCGGGCAGGCTGAAAGGAGATAATTATTATGAAAAACAAAATTTTAACCGCTGTCAGCACCATTATGCTTTTTATCCCGTGGACAATTCTTCCGCTTAGGGCCTTTAACTGGGCATTAGAATCGCCTGTCGCTGAAATTATGATTGCTTGCTACGCTGCATTTATGATTCTCAGCGGAGTGTTCACCATTATTTCGTATGCCAAGGCAAAGGCACAAAACAATTTAATGAAAGTTTGCTTGGTTGTAAACAGCCTTTATGCAGTTGCGGGCGTCGTATTCTTAGGAATGATGATCAATACGAAACTGATGTGAGGTGAGCATTATGAAAAAAATAAAAGCAATCATATCTGTTCTTTTGGTTTTAAGTATTGTCGGCTGTCTTTCAGCGTGTGGTTCTAATCACGATAAAGGCAGCTTGAAAGATAATCTAATTGACGGCTGGGATAATTGGATTCAGTCTTTCAGCAAACACGCATTGACCAAAGAAAAGGATTTGCAGGGCGAAAAAGACGAAGGAGCTGACGCCTATACGGGAATTTATGTGGCTGCCTATGATGGATTTAACGGAAAAGAGTTCATTTTCGGCGGAACGGCTTTGAATCGTGAAAACGGAAATCACTTGCAAGTGGCTTATAAACTTATCATAGAAGATGGAACTGCTGAATTAAATTGGATCGCTGGCAACGATGAGTATTCGATTGCAAATATCAGTTCGGAAGATACAAAAGAATACACCATTTGTTCAGGTGATAATTACATCGTTCTGAAAGGCGATAATTTCAGCGGAAACCTCGAACTTACGGTCAAAGATGTGGAAAACTAAGAGGTACAGAAAACTTGTAGTATATGCCGTAATGGGTATCAGCGGTATCTGTATAGGGATATTACTGATACCCACAGGCATTTTCGCAATTCTTATTTATTGCATTTACAAGATTATGGATCGGGTTATTCGTTGGTGCGACAAGTACGAAAATCTATGATGCAGTAGAAAGTAAGGTGTTATTTTGAAAAGAATTTTACTTGTAGATGATGACGAAACATTCAGATATGCTTTATCGGAATTGTTGAGCAAAGAATTTGAAGTTTTGAAATCATCCGGCGTTAAAGACGCATTGGAAAAACTGAAAAAAGATTCTGTTGACTTGATTTGTTCTGATTATAATATGCGGGACGGAACAGGCTTAGATTTGCTGCGTTCTTGCAGGGAAAGAAATATCTCTGTTCCTTTTATGCTTATGTCCGCTTGCGACAGCAATAATCTCTCAAACAAAGCTGAATTGTATGGTATAACCTTTTGCGAAAAAGCAGATTGTGAGTTTCTTGATAAAGTCAGAGCTATGATTGTGGAAAAGAAATAGGCTGTTAAGGAAACAAGAAATGAATTATATAGAATGGACTTTTGATGAGAAGTCTCCAATTTACAAACAATTAGCCCATAGGCTTGAATATGGTATTCTAAGTGTTAGGTTGTTGCCCGAAGAGGACATCCCGTCCATTCGCAGTATGGCGGATATGCTGCACCTGAATGTCAACACCGTTGCAAGATCATACAGGCTGTTAAATCTGGCGGGTTTGATTTATACGCACAGCAACAAAAACTATACTGTCACATCGGACAATGATTTTGTTAATCAGAAACGGCTTCAGGAGGTACGGCTGCTTTCTTGCGAAGTTTCTTTACATGCTTCATCTTTACGGTGTCGCCATAAACAATCTTTAAACCGTAGAGCTGTTCGCACTCCGCCACAAAATCAGCAAGTTTTATCAAAAGCTTTGTCTGATTTTTGGTTACGGCTTTCTTCCAGACAAAAGTGTATTTGTTTGCGGCCGCTTCGATTTTTGTGCCGTCAATGAAAATCGTTTCTCCTGAAATTTCTCCCAAGTCAAAAAGCGCATTGGACATTTCTGCAAGGATCCGCTTAGAACAAGGTGCAAAATGAATGCTCCGGAACCGTGCAAATGTTGCATGGTCAGGAGCAGGCGCGCCTTCTAAAAGAAACATGAAATTGATATCTCTTTTACAGTTAAGCTCCATGGAACGGGAAGAATAATCCCCATTCATGTAAGAGTAAAGCACAATCTTAAGAAGAGTTCTTGGGGATACTGAATTTATTCTTTCGTAAGTAGAATATAAGTCAGTCAGATCCATCGCCTCCACAAACTGGCTTAGCAACCGCACAGAATCATCTTCTGGAATGATTGTTTCAATATTTAGCGGAAGTTTTAATTGATATCCGCCTTGATTTAGACTATAATTTTTATGTAAGTTAATGTGTTTGGTCATACACTAATTTTACACCAACTGCCGGATTCTTTCGAGGTCTGGCAGTTATTTTTTGCATAGTAAAGGAGCTTTTAATATTGTAGACAGTGTATTCCCTGTTTGGGAAGAAGTTTTATGATGTTCTTAGTGCGCTTAAGGCGGAGTTTAGGGTGAATTCAGAAATTTTTTAAGTAATACTTATGTGATTATTTGCAAAACGAGCAAGGGCATCTTCAGACTTCTGACTTAACAACTGCTCAGATAAAATTGATAGAAAAACAATGTATTATTTAGGAAATAGTTGTGAAATACATCTATTTAATGAATATTATGCTAATGGGTAGACGAACTACTTTATTAAGGGTGGAGTAACTTTTCTCAGATCATAATTAGCGTAAAAAGCCTCTCCAAATCTTTGCGCATTAACTTTTCGATCTTCATCGAGAATATGCGCATATACGCATATACATCTGTAATCATATCAATCTGCGTATGTCCTGTATCGCCTTGAGGGTATCCGTATCAACAATAACCTCCGGTTCAGTGAGGACTGGCTGTCATACCGGAGGCTTGGAATCGGAGGAAGTGATGTTGCTGCTATTATGGGAATTTCACCTTTTGCAACCATCCGTGACCTTTATAATGATAAGTTCGGAATCAAATCATTGACCAACGAGGAATAAAGCAACTGGGCGGCAAAAGAAGTCGGAAATATGCGCGACATTAGGAATTATTTGAGAAATATGTCGGCAGCGAAGTTAAAGATATAGCCACCTAGTTAACAAAGAATAGATTAGGTAATACTTTTACGGTATTCTCTCGGAAGAATTTTAAAATATATTTTAAAGGCTGCGGTGAATTTACTTTGGCTATCGTAGCCAACTGCCCTTGCAATTTCTGCTATGCTCATATTGGTTTCCTTTAACATCTTTGCTGCCTGCTCCATGCGATGTTCTTTGATATGCGCGGCAAGTGAAGTTCCATAAACGGACTTAAAAGCATTTTTTAAAGTGGTCGGATTAATAAGATACTGTTTGGAAAGATCCTCTATGGTAATTCTTTCTGCCATACACCGCAAAAGCTGGTCATGAATCTTGTGGATGGTTTCAATCAGATCAGATTGATATTCAGCCAGTTTATTTTTGGGAGTAAAATCCATTTTAGCAATGTAAAGTAGTAACTCCAAAACCTTAACTTTTTGATACGGTAATTTGAGAGTTTCCTGCTGGTTATAAAATGCAGAAAAAATATGTTCTGTCTGTTCATTTCCGGCAAGAAAAAGCGGACTGTCATCCTGACAAAATTTTTCTGGTAATATAGTTTCAAAAATATTGCTATCTTTCAATAATTCAGGCGGATTTCCGGAAGTTTCCTGTAAGTCAACATAAATAGTAAGTCCGACATATTGACCGCTTGGAAAGCTAAGTATAGAATTTGCACATGCTTTCATGGTATGGAGCGAAAAATCTCCCGGATTCAAATAAATACGGTTTCTATTCTTCATTTCCCATACAATCTGTCCAGCCTTACAGTAGTTAATCTGAATAATGTGTGACATAGCCTTATGGTGTATGGAAAAAGAATCAGATGAAAATGTCAGATAGGATAGCCCTATGCCGGGATAAAGAGAAATAAATTCACCTGTGTTTTTTTTAAGAAGCTTTTCTATATCTTTATATATTTTTTTAAATTCATTATTCATAGGGCAGACCTCACAATTCAGGGCAGGTGATTTCCATAATCTGTTCAATCATTTGGTGTAGCAGGCGTCCTTGTTCCGTATCTGCGGCACGGTAGTAAACTTCCTTTCCCTCTCGGCGGCAGACGACCAGGCCGCTGTTCTTCAATGGACGGAGGTGATGGGACACAGCGGGGCTTGACATATCTAACATGGCAGAAATGTTGAGGACACATTCCTCCTGATGGCAGAGGAGCCAGAAAATGCGGATTCTGGTGGTATCTCCAAGCTGTTTAAAAACTTCTGATACGGTCTGAAAATAATCTACATGGTCCAATTGTTTCTGGATGAGTGCGATTTGTTGTCCTTCTCCATGTTGGTGTGGCAGCTTTATATAATTCATACTATTTTATCCTTTCTTCTCGGTTGCATTTCGCCCAAATGGAAATACTTTTCGCCCATTTGGGAATGAATGATATGGGGATGTTGACGTATACCTTTGCGTATATTATACTACGGCTATAATAATTAAACAAGTGCTTAATTATTAAATTGAAAAACAGAAAATAAGGAGGACTTTACAATGAAGAAAACTTACAAGATCGAGGTAGACTGTGCCAACTGCGCAAATTTGATGGAGGATGCGGCTTGCAAGACTGCTGGTGTGCAGAGCGCAACAGTTAATTTCATGACACAGAAGATGATTGTGGAGTTTGATGAGGGGCAGGAGCCGAAAGATGTCATGAAGAACGTGCTGGATGCCTGCAAGAAAGTGGAGCCGGACTGCGAGATTTTCCTTTAAGCGGTGGTTGCCAGTGACGGAATGACACCCTTAAAATGCACCGCTGCAATTTAAGGGTGTCATTTTCACCAGTAACAATTAAATGATTAAGCATATTTTGAAAGGAGTTTTTACTATGCAGGAATTAGTGATAAGCATACTGCTTACGGTCGTTATCATAATGGCTGCGGCGCTTCTTATTTTTGTTGGCAGCCGCAAAGACGGTATGACAAAAAAGCAAAGGGTTATGATGGTTCGGATTTTAATCAGCGCCGGAATCTTATTGGTGCTCCAGTTTATTTCCGCAGAGATGTTTGATGCGGTTGACGGGTATTTATTCCCGTCTGCAGGAAGATGGCTTCGTTTTGCATGTTATCTGATTGATTACCTGACTATCGGATATGACATTTTGCGAAAAGCTATAAAGGGAATTAAAAATCGTCAGGTATTTGACGAGAGTTTTCTGATGGCAGTGGCTACGATTGGAGCAATGGCGCTGGCTATTTATGAGAATGGCGAATATCTGGAAGCCATAGCCGTTATGCTGTTTTATCAGATTGGCGAGTGGTTTCAGGGATATGCAGTTGGTAAGAGCCGCCGGAATATCAGCAACCTGATGGACATTCGTCCTGATTATGCGAATGTAGAGAAAAATGGAAAATTGCAGCAGATTGATCCGGATGAAGTAGGGATTGGCAGTGTGATTGTTGTACAGCCGGGAGAGAAAGTGCCAATTGACGGGATTATCATCTGTGGTGCTTCCAGCCTGAATACCAGCGCATTGACCGGGGAAAGTCTGCCCAGGGAGGCAATGGTTGGCGACGAAGTAATCAGCGGATGTATCAGCATGACAGGCGTGTTGAAGATACAGACGACAAAGGAGTTTGGGGAATCCACAGTTTCAAAGATTTTGGATTTGGTGGAAAATGCAAGCTCCCGTAAATCAAAATCAGAGGATTTTATCTCGAAGTTTGCAAAAATCTATACTCCGGCTGTCTGCTATGCGGCGTTGGCACTGGCGTTCCTTCCTCCTGTTGTCCGTATGCTTTTTATGGGATCGTCTGCTGATTGGGGCGTCTGGGTTTACCGGGCATTGACATTCCTCGTGATCAGCTGCCCTTGTGCGCTGGTAATCAGTATTCCTTTAAGTTTCTTTGCAGGCATTGGAGGCGCAAGTAAGGAAGGCATTCTAGTAAAGGGTTCAAACTATCTGGAAATTCTCTCCCAGACCAAGTATGTTGTTTTTGACAAAACCGGAACCATGACAAAAGGTGTCTTTGAAGTAAACGGGATCCATCATTCTACTATAGGGAATGAAAAATTGTTAGAGTATGCTGCTTTTGCAGAAAGCGCATCTTCCCATCCGATCAGCAAGAGTTTACAGCGGGCATATGGGAAAGAAATTGACAGGACTCGTGTATCGGATATACAGGAAATCAGCGGTAATGGTGTGACTGCAAAAGTAGATGGTATGGAGGTTGCAGCCGGGAACGATAAACTGATGAAACATTTGAATATTCCTTATCGGGACTGTCACCAGACCGGAACGATTATCCATATGGCAATCAATGGGAAATATGCGGGGCATATCGTAATTTCCGATATTATCAAACCTCATTCTAAGGCGGCGATTGCGGAATTAAAGAAAGCAGGTGTAGATAAGACTGTCATGCTGACAGGCGATGCAAAGAAAGTGGCAAATCAGGTCGCATCCTCTCTTGGGATTGACGAGGTTTACAGTGAACTTCTGCCGGCAGATAAGGTGAATAAGGTAGAAGAACTTCTGCGGGTGAAGCTTGGCAAGGCAAAATTGGCATTTGTGGGTGACGGTATCAATGACGCGCCAGTGCTTTCCAGAGCAGATATTGGTATCGCTATGGGAGCAATGGGTTCCGATGCGGCAATCGAAGCAGCAGATATTGTTCTGATGGATGATGATCCGATTAAGATTGCAAAAGCAATCAAGATTTCAAGGAAGTGTCTGAGGATTGTATACCAGAATATTACGATGGCGCTTGTTGTGAAATTTGCTTGTCTTGCATTAGGGGCTGTGGGCATTGCGAATATGTATCTGGCGATTTTTGCAGATGTAGGTGTTATGATTATTGCTGTGCTGAACGCAATCCGTTGTCTGTTTGTAAATGAAGAAATATCATGAATTTGATATTTCTTTCATTCATGTAATATAATAAAGAATAAAAATATTCTATAATCTTTTCAGGTAAAGTATGATGAGCAATTGGAGGAAGTTATACAAGGAGGAAGGGATAATGACATAAAAACACTTGGTCAATAGCCGGTAGAGGTCTAAAAAAGGTTCTACAGAAAAATTATAATTGTTCAATGAGAATTTTATAGTTATAATTATTAGTAAGATTTTTGATTATAGGAAGAATTAGACGTAGATTCGATAAAATCTTTTCGGATTATCAGAAAGAAATGATACGAAAGGGGATAATACTATGGGATATCAGGATGAATGGCTTCTCTTGGAAGCGGAAGATGATATCGATGAAGTAGAGCATAGACAACCAACAGAAGAATTTTTATTCTATCAGGCAGTAACCAACGGCGACATGGAAGCAGTCAGGAAGAACTGTGAGCAAGAAAGGTTTCTGGACAGCGACGGAGTTGGTGTGTTATCGAGGAATCCGGTTACGAATTTAAAATATCATTTTGTTATTACAACAGCGATGATTACTCGTCTATGTAAACAAAAAGGCATGGAATTAGAACAGGCTTTCAGAATGAGTGATTTTTATATCCAGAGACTGGATGACATACACACGGTACAAGGGGTACGGAACCTTCATGACGCTATGGTTCTGGATTATACGGAGAAGATGTGTAAGATATGCCATAGTGATACGAATTCCAAACATATCAGTGTTTGCAAGGAATATATTTATTCTCATATAAAAGAACGTATTACGATTGAAGATTTAGCAGATGAGCTTGGAGTATCTGCTAGCTATCTGTCTCGATTGTTCAAGAAAGAAACTGGTGATTCGGTCAGCGCTTATATACGCAGACATAAAATTGAGATGGCAAAAAATCTGTTACAGTACAGTGAATATTCAATGATTGATATTGCAAACCGTTTGTCTTTTTCTTCACAGAGCCATTTTATACAACAATTTCGGGAATATGTCGGCATGACTCCGAAGAAATACCGGGATCTAAATCATACAATCCAATGGGATACTGAGTAAAAAACAGAAGATAAAATAAAAGGACGCAGTGTATAGAATGCTGCGTCCTTTATTTGGGTATTCGCTTATATAGGTTAGAGGATCATCTGAATATGATTTCTATCCTTAAGGCAATCGGCCGGGATATAATTACTGTCAAGTTCTGTGCCATTTAGAATAAGCTTTTCGTAACCGGTTTCCCGCTTGTTCGGATTTTCGATAAGAATATGCAGATGTTTTCCGCGAAAATCCTTCTCTATTTCCAAATGTGTCCAGCTTATTGGAATAGCCGGAGATAGGGTTATACCATTCAGGTCAGGACGGAGCCCCAGGATCCCCTCCACACATCCAACCATCATGGTCGAGGCAGTTCCGGTTAGCCAGTGGACATGAGAACGTCCGTGATGTTTGCTGGCACGTCCTTCTGTAAATTGTCCGTAACAGTAAGGTTCCAAACAACGGAGTTCCGCCTGGTTATTCCAAGCGGCAGGTGCATTTTCTATAAAATAGGTAAAAGCACGTTCTCCATGTCCGCATAGAGCTTCTGCCAGGATCAACCAGCCCTGAGATTGCGAGAAGATACCGGCATTCTCTTTTGTTCCCTGATTATATATGACGGCAAGAGCGCCGTCGAAGGCATTGGCATGATAGGGCGGATTCATCAGAAGGGCTCCATATTCCGTATTTAATTGTTGATAGACATTTGTAAGCGCTGTATCGGCCTGATCGGCGGCGGCAAGTCCGCTGATGACAGACCAGCTCTGTGGATTCAGCCACAGATTAGCTTCTGGGTCTTTCGCAGCGCCGATCCGATCTCCGGCTTCTGTATATCCGCGAATAAAGCGATCCTGATCCCAGCATAATTTTTGAATTATATCGCCTGTCTCTTCCTGTCTTTTTTCGAGGTATTTTTCATATTCCGTATCCTTCATGTACCCGGCAAATTGCTTTAAAATAGTCATTGCGTAGTAGAACTGCATCGCAACGAATGAGGACTCTCCGTTTGCGCCCAGACGAAGGCAGTCATTCCAATCCGCATAAAGTCCTGCGGGCATACCGTGGGGACCAAGGTGATCAAATGAGAATGTAACCGCACGTTTCAGATGTTCGTAAACAGTGGCTTCACCTTTATCTGCGAAAGGTATGACTTCATTTAGAAATTCCGTATTTCCGGTCTCGGCAATATATTTGTATACGGTTGGAAAAAGCCACAGCGCGTCATCGGCACGATAGGCGGGGTGGCCGGTTTCCTGCCTGTAGGAAGCGTCATCCGGCGTATCCTCATGTCCTGGATTGTGTGTGAATTTAACAAGGGGAAGTCCGCCGCCGTTACTTACCTGTGCCGAGAGCATGAAACGGAGCTTCTCTGCTGCCATCTCTGGCGCAAGATGAATGATTCCCTGTATATCCTGTACGGTGTCACGGTAACCATAGCCATTGCGAAGACCGCAGTAAATGAAGGAAGCGGCACGGGACCAGATAAATGTCATGAAGCAGTTATAAGCATTCCAAGTATTTATCATCGTGTTAAATTCCGGGCTGGGCGTATTTACCTTCAGGCGGTTTAATTTTTCATTCCAGTAGTTTTTCAGTTCCAGTAATTCCTGATTTATCATTTCTGCCGGATTTATATAAGCGTCAAGAAGAGCGGACGATTCATGAAAGCCGCCTGTTCCAAGCAAAAAAGCAATGTCTTTCGTTTCTCCCGGAGCCAGAGTAACGCTGCAGGAAAGAGCGCCGCAGGAATTTTCGTTGTAACTGGTTACATTTCCAAGATCGCCTGACAGGATTCCCTGTGGATTGCTATAGCTGTGATATCTGCCAAGGAAATGTTCTTTTTCCCCGCAATAGGAGGATATTGGAGCGCCTGCAAGGCCAAAGAAGCGTTCTGTTACATTTTTGTCATCTACTTGCTCGTCTTCTGGCAGGACGTCCAGATTGCCATGAATCTGCTGAATAATCTGGTTCTTTTCAAATAATGTTTTTGTAATGAACAGAGAATACTGTAGATTCACCTGATCCTGCTCATAATTACTATGATTTGTAAATTCGGCATAGCCGCTCAAGGTAAGGCTTCTGGTACGTGTAGAATTATTTGTTACAGAAAGTCCCCACACTTCGTAGGATTTACCCAGAGGAACATAGTAGCGGGCTTCCGAGCTGATCCTGTCATAACTGGAGGTCATCCTGGTATAGCCCATACCGTGATAACATTTACTTTCATAATTGTTAAGGTCTTTGCCCACCGGCTGCCAGGAGGCAGACCAGTAATCCTTAGACTCGTTATCACGGATGTAAAGATATCTGCCGGGCTGATCAAAGCTGTTGAAAATGTAACGCAGAATCCTTCCATTTGCGCCTGACTTTGCAAAACTGTAACCGCCTGCATTATTGGAAATAATTGCTCCATATTCCGGAGAACCCAGATAGTTTACCCAGGGAGCGGGGGTATCCGGCCGTTCTATAACATATTCCCGTTCTGTGTCGTCAAAATGTCCATATTTCATATTATTTTCCCTTTCCTTATATAGTAAGATCAAAGCGTCTTTTCAGGAGCTTACAGCAGATTTATGATGATGGTGTGCATGCCGTCTGATAATGCAGTAAGCATATTCCGGGAAAGACTAACAAAAGAATCTTCATTTACTGCAAGTTCATTTCCATCACATGAAGCAGAATCAATAATATAAGCTCCAAAGTCTTTGCCGTTTTTATTTCTATAAATAATAGTAAAATTTTTCCCTGCAAAAGGAATGGTAATGGAAGCGGCGGCATTTTCATCAAACTGGCAGGCCAGAAGTTTTGGATACAGGATAAGGTCTCCGGCTTCGCCCCGGACACCGAAGACTTCTGTAATCATCGTCAGCATAAACCAGCTTGCGGCGCCTGTCAGATACTGGTACATTCCCCGTCCGTCAGAACGGAAATATTCCGGAATCCCCGGATAGATATGGCTGGTATTAAAATCCAGGGCTGTATCAGCAAGTGTCTTAAGCGCTTTCCATCCTTCTTTTACAAATCCTCTGTGATACAGGGCGTTGGCATACATAACTGCCATATGGGAGAATACCGCTCCGTTTTCTTTTTCACCATATGAAAATCCAAACATACGCCCCATATCAAATTTCAGTTCATGGAAATCGGTATTCAGGCGGTAACCGCCGATTTCTTTTTGATAAAGATAGTGATCGGCGCTTCTTGTAATCTTTTCAATCTGGCTGTCTTCCGCAGTTCCGCTCATGATAGCAAAGACTTGTCCGGTCAGCATCATGCGCACATGATCTTTGAACAAACCTTCAACGGCGCGGCCATGATTATCATAATAGCTGTTAAACCATCCTTCTTCACCCGGACCGTCAATCCATTCCTGGGATCTCAGACGCTCCATGAGCCAATTCGCTTTTTGAATCAGATTTACAGCAAGAGCCGAGAGTGAGATGCTGATACGTTTACCGCTGATGGTATGTCTGCAGCAACCCATATAGTCGGCTATTATTTTGTGCTTTTTTCCGATATCGTCAAAGACATTTACATCGTTTTCCAATAAAATCTTTATTTCTTCCAACAATTCTACCGTATGCGTGGAGGAATGGCTGTCCAATAGACGGATCATTGACGCAAGATTCAACAGGTTACCGGCATAGGCACAGGTAAAGGCAACACTTTCGCCGTGTTCTGACGCCATATCCAGTGCATCGTTCCAATCGGCTCCGCGGAGTCGGTAGATGTTATGGTCTCCTACTTCATAAAATGCAGTCAGCTGCTGGATGAGAAGATGCTCTAAAATACTTCCGGTATAGATGTCATTTTGGGCAGTACGTTGTTTGTCTCCCTGCTCTGAATGCCACAGAACATCAACTTCAGTACCGCGCATAGTCTGAGCATCTTTAAAATAGGAAATAGATTTATTTAGTATTTGGACATCTCCTGTTTGGTCTATATAAAGTTTTGTCGTCATTAACGGCCAAAGTGCATGATCCATCCATACCCTGGAGATTCCATTTCGATCTGCAAGGAAATTACCATCTCCATTTCCGATAATTGTTGCGTTGGTTCCGTCAATGCGGACGCCCCCATAATTCATGGCAATCATATGACTGACGCTTTCAGGTTCTATCAGCAGCAAAGAAAGACAATCCTGCCACAGATCTCTCCATCCACGGCCGCCTCGTCCGTAGTCATGATGCGGAAGGAAAGAACAGCCGAATAATCGGCGGAGGAACGGCTGAAAGCAGATCCATTTCATTAGATGGTCAAAATCCGCTTCCTTCGTATGGAACTTCACGTTTACTTTATTTTGCCAGTAAGATTTTGTATCCGAAAAAGCCTTTTGTACTTTGCCGGCGGTATTATATTTCTCAAACAGGTCAAGAATCTTTTTTTCATTGTCTTCCACGCCAATAAGAAGAATATAATCTGCTTTTTCCCCGGGAGCAAGAGAGACGGTTTCAAAGCGGAAGGCGCCCATTGCTTCCTTTCCGGCCGCATGCCCGGGCGCTGTAACCCCAAGGTGTTTTTCATATATGGCGCGGGGATGTGTAAAGGTTCCCCCTTCGCCGACGAAATCTTCGACAGTGGGATAGAAACTCTTCGGTGCATTGCCATTACCCATACACCCCATAACATAATAAATATGTTTATTGGGACGGTGCCCTTTTTCATCAAAGGACATGGTGGGGCAGACAAGGACTCCGTTTTTATTCGTATCAATCCTGTGTAACATGGATGTGACATTCCTGTGGTCGCGGATGTTGTCTGCACTGCGCCCATAGATCGGAATCGCGGCATAAGGAGTTAATTCCTGCGTAACTTCCGAATGATTCTGCATGGTTACATACATGATTTCTACATTGTAATCTTTTGGAATAAAAGAGGTAATCGTAGACTTTAATTGGTGGACTTTGGACAATCTTGTCAGTGTTTGCCACATAAATCCTGCTTTCAGTTCACTTTCATCCTGCATTGCAGTAAATTTGACGCTTTCCTGCTCAGCGGACGCTCCAGAAGCTGAATATGCATCTGCACCGTCTTTTAACAGCCAGAAGTTACGGGTAGAGCGATTATTATGTAAGTTTTCAGAACTTACTGGTTCTAAAAGGAAGGTTTCCTGATCAATCTTGGCATCGCCCCCAAGATTTGGCGTTACGGCGCTCTTCAGCCCCATTTCCGATGCCAGGGGAAAGTATAAATAACTTGTATTTTCCGGTTGCCTTATTGAAAAGCTGCCATGCTCATCGATAAATTTTAAATGCTCCAATCTTTATACTCCTTTCATTTACATATTTAGATAGAGAACATCATAGAGGAAATCGCGTATGAAAAAAATAAAAAACATGTGAAAAATATCAGATTCATGACCTAAAATAAGCGAGGCAGTCCCCATTGTTTCGCTGAAAATTTAAAATGTGTCATGAATCTGATATTTTGGTAAGAACTCTAATATAACTGAAAAAAATTATATATTATAATCCATCCATCAATAAACGTGAAGCTAATGCTTCACAAATATAAAAGGAGGGTTTTATCAATGAAAAAGAGAGTAGTCAGTATCATGTTAATTGCAGCGATGGCAGCAAGTCTGGCAGCAGGCTGCGGGAAGTCGTCTGGTTCTGATTCTGGAAACGGCGGTGCGTCAAGCGGCGGTGCGTCAAGCGGCGGTGCGTCAAGTGGCGAGGAAGGAAAGGTTATTAATATTTATAGCTGGAATGACGAATTTCGTGAACGTGTGGAGGCAGTTTATCCGGAAGTAAAGGAAACTTCTAAGGACGGCACGGTAACTGTTTTAAACGACGGTACAGAGATTCACTGGATTATCAATCCCAATCAGGATGGCGTCTATCAGCAAAAGCTTGACGAGGCGCTGATGCAGCAGGCAGACGCCTCAGCCGATGACAAAGTCGATATCTTCTTGTCAGAGACGGATTATGTCAATAAATATACGGATGCAGATGCGGATGCGGCTATACCGCTTAAGGATCTTGGAATTGACCCTGATAAGGATCTGGCAGATCAGTATGATTTTACGAAAGTTACAGCTTCTGATGTAGATGGCGTTCAGAGGGGCTCTACATGGCAGTGCTGTCCGGGACTGTTAGTATATCGCCGTGATATCGCCAAAGAAGTATTTGGAACAGATGATCCGGAAGAAATCGGTCAGAAAGTAAAAGACTGGGATACTATAAAAGCAACGGCGGAAGAGCTAAAAGCAAAAGGATATTATACATTTGCTTCTTATGCAGATACATTCCGTCTGTATGGTAACAGCATTGAACAATCATGGGTAAGTCCTGGTGAAACGACGATAAAAGTTGACCAGAAAATCATGGATTGGGTAAATAGTTCGAAAGAGTGGCTGGATGCAGGTTATTTGGATAAGAATATAAAAGGTCAGTGGAACGATGACTGGAATAAAGCAATGGGTTCTGCTTCTAAAGTATTCGCATTCCTGTTCCCGGCATGGGGAATTGATTTTACTTTGAATCCAAACTGGGACGGTGAAGACGGCGTATGGGCTGTTACCAATCCTCCGCAGGAATATAACTGGGGCGGTTCTTATGTACATGCATGTACGGGTACAGATAATCCGGAGCACGTAAAAGACATTATTCTTGCGGTAACGGTAGACAAAGATAATCTGCTGAAAATTTCAAAAGACTATTCGGATTTCACGAATACAACAAGCGGTATGAAAGAAGCGGCAGAAGATGATTCTTTCGCTTCAGAATTCCTTGGAGGGCAGAATGCATTTCAATATTTTGCACCGGTTGCAGAAAATATTGAGATTGCTCCGCTTTCCGCATATGATCAGGGATGTGTGGAATTAATCCAGAATTCGTTCAGCGATTACCTGCAGGGGAAGGTTGACTATGATAAGGCGAAAAAGAATTTTGAGACGGCGATCATAGAGCGTTATCCTGATATTACTGAGATTCAATGGCCGGAATAGATAAAATGACCGCGGGGCATTGATTGCCCTGCGTCATATGGAGCAGAAAGGAATGATAGTTTATGAAATCAAAACATAAAAAAGTTGACTATTCAAAATGGGGATATATTTTTATTCTTCCATTTTTTGTAAGTTTTTTCATTTTTTCCTTTATTCCTTTGGTGGATACCATCCGGTATAGTTTTTTTGAATATTACCGTTCAGGAATTAAAGAGATCGGACCGAATTTTGTCGGAATGGAAAATTATATCAGCCTTCTGGGGTCGGATATGCTGAAATATGCAGCAAATACTCTGATCTTATGGATTATAGGATTTATCCCACAGATTGTGATCGCACTGGTACTTGCGGAGTGGTTCGTAGATGCAAGGTTAAAGATTCACGGAACACAGTTTTTTAAGGTTGTTATCTATCTGCCGAACCTGATCATGGCGTCTGCATTTGCGATGTTATTTTTTACGATGTTCTCTACTAACGGACCGGTTAATTCTATTCTTATGTCCATAGGGCTTACCAGTCAGCCCATTGATTTCCTGGGTTCCGCGCTGGGAACAAGATCATTGGTTGGATTTATGAATTTCCTGATGTGGTTTGGAAATTCAACGATTATGTTGATGGCTGCAATTATGGGAATCAGTCCTGATGTATTTGAGGCGTCTGAGTTGGACGGATGCAACAGTTTCCAGCGGTTCTTCTACATTACGCTGCCGCAGATACGGCCGATTCTTGCATATACGCTGATCACAGCTATCATTGGCGGCCTGCAGATGTTTGATGTGCCGCAGATTCTGACTAATGGACAGGGTACTCCGGACCGTACCTCCATGACTTTGATTATGTTCCTGAACAGCCATTTGAAGAGCAGAAATTATGGTATGGCAGGTGCGTTGTCCGTCTATCTGTTTATTGTCAGTGGTATTCTGTGCTTCTTTGTATATCGTATGACAAATAATGATGACCCGGACGGTTCGAAAGCAGCAGCGAAAAAAGCGAAAAAACAGAAAAGGAGGGGATAGATTTATGAAATCAAAACAGCCAAGTCATTTACGGAGTATAGTTGCGCATATTGTACTGATTATCCTGTCATTCATGTGTTTGTTTTTCTTCTATATCCTGTTCATCAACGCGACACGGTCGCATGCAGACCTGCAGAAAGGCTTTTCTGCATTGCCAGGAAACTATTTGTTAAAAAATCTATCTAATGTCGCCAATGACGGAACCTTTCCGATGTTGAGGGGTATCTTAAACAGTCTGATCGTTTCTGGCTGCTCTGCGGCAATTTGTACATATTTTTCAGCATTAACGGCGTATGGTCTGTATGCGTATAATTTTAAACTAAAGAAAGTTGCATTTACATTTATTATGGCAATTCTTGTAATGCCTACACAGGTGACTGCAATGGGATTCCTGCGGTTAATTACGAATATGGGAATGTATGATTCTCTGCTCCCGTTGATCATACCTTCGATTGCGTCTCCGGCTGTGTTCTATTTTATGTACAGTTATCTGCAGTCATCACTTCCGCTGTCACTTGTGGAAGCGTCAAGAATTGACGGCTGCGGAGAGTTCAGGACTTTTAACCAGATTGTACTTCCGATTATGAAACCGGCGATTGCGGTGCAGGCGATTTTTAGTTTTGTAGGATCTTGGAATAATTACTTCGTTCCGGCTCTGGTTATTCAATCGAAAGACAAGATGACCGTTCCGATTCTGATCGCGACACTTCGAGGTGCCGATTATATGAATTTTGATATGGGTAAGATCTATACAATGATTCTGGTGGCAATAGTGCCGATTATTATCGTATACCTGTGTCTTTCCAAGTTTATCATTGCAGGTGTTACACTTGGCGGTGTAAAGGAGTAATAAAACAGGTTTTAAAACGACTGCTATATGTAAGCATTTTGAATTACGAAAAGCTGACTGTGGCAGTCTTTCTTTTTATATTACTTTTCAATTTTGAAGCGTAATAGTAAATTTTATGGTTGCATAAAGGAATGCATATTAAAAGGAGGATAAAAGTAAAAATTATGAATTATAGCGGTACACTGAAAACAAAGCTTTCCAAACGGGAGCTTGATCATGCAAGATTAGCAAGAAAAGCGTCAGCCGAAGGTATGGTTTTATTAAAAAATGAAAATTTGCTTCCGCTTGAGGTTCCAATGTCCATTGCATTGTTTGGCGGAGGCGCTGTCTGTACGGTTAAGGGTGGAATCGGTTCAGGCGATGTTAATAATCGAGAGAATATATCAATATATAGAGGTTTAAAGACGGCAGGCGCAGTGATTACAAGCGAAGACTGGATTGCAGATTATAAGAATCGTTACGAAGCGGCCAGAACTGCATGGAAGGAAAGAGTTTTAGAAGATGCCAGGCATGTAGAAAATCCATTTGACGCTTATTCAGCTAATCCATTTTCTATGCCGGACGGACGAAAAATTATGTTAAAAGATTTAGAAGATGCTTCAGCAGCAGTATATGTGATCAGCCGTATTGCTGGAGAGGGTAAAGACCGCCGGAAGATAGAAGGAGACTATTATTTAAGTAAAAAAGAGCGGGAAGATATTTTATATCTGGATCAGACAGATATACCGATTATACTACTCTTAAATGTCGGATCACCGATAGAGCTAACCGATGTTTTACAAGAAGCCGGAAATATTAAAGCGGTTTTAAATATTTCCCTTCCCGGGCAAGAAGGAGGTCATGCAGTTGCGGATGTTTTGCTTGGCCGCGCAGCGCCAGGAGGCAGATTGACTGCCACTTGGGCAAAGCATTATGAAGATTATCCTTCGGCAGACAGTTTTGGTTATTTGAATGGAAATTTAGAAACGGAGAAATACAGGGAAGGAATTTATGTTGGATATCGGTATTTTGACAGCTTCGGTATACAGCCATTGTTTCCATTTGGTTTTGGCCTGTCCTATACGGATTTTTCTATAAGATATGAAGGGCTTCAGAGAACAGCGAGAGGTATGGATATCATGGTTTCTGTGACAAATACTGGAAAATCATATTCCGGACGAGAAGTCGTACAAGTATATGTGACATTACCGCAGACAATTTGTGCAAAAGAATATCAAAGGTTAGTTGGGTTTGCAAAGACAAACACTTTAAAGCCGCAGGAAAAACAAAAACTTGTGATATCTATTGACCAGTCAAATCTTGCCAGTTTTTCGGAACAGCTGCATGCATGGTTCATGGAAGCCGGAACATATGGTATATGGATTGGGAATCATTCCGCGTCATTGCAGCTTGCAGAATTGTTTACTGTTCATCAGCAGACGATATTAGAACATACAAAGGGAGTTTGTTCCCCAAAAGAATCTGTTGAAGAACTTGGCATGGCTAAATTTGCCAAGAATAGAGCTGGGGAATGGCTTAAGAAGACAGAGGAACAAAAGATTCCGATTTCTTCATTTATACCGCAGGAAGAAAAGAATAATACATACCAGATAACTTTTGCAAAAGAACAGCCTGTTACAGAACTGATACCACTCTTGTATGGAAATATTACTCAGGGCGCCAGCACTCTTGGATCGGCCGGAATTCGAGTGCCTGGTTCTGCCGGAGAAACAACAGAAACACTGGAAGAAAAGTATGGCATACGTTCTTTGATTATGGCGGATGGTCCGGCAGGGCTTCGTTTAAGGCAGAGCTATGAAGTAGATTGTGATACGAATTCCGTATATGGCGCCGGTGTTTTAGGATCTTTAGAGAATGGTTTTTTGGAAGAAACAAAACATCATGAAAATGCAGATACTTATTATCAATATTGTACTGCATTTCCGGTAGGAACAGCATTGGCGCAGTCATGGGACACAGGTTTGATGCGGGAATTTGGAGAGGCTGTTGCCGTAGAGATGGAAGAATTCCATGTTGATCTGTGGTTAGCGCCCGGTATGAACATTCACAGGAATCCATTATGCGGACGTAATTTTGAATATTATTCGGAAGATCCTTTTCTGTCAGGGGTCATGGCAGCATCTGTGACGGATGGGGTACAGAGTCACAGAGGATGTGGTGTAACAATCAAACATTTTGTCTGCAATAATCAGGAGGATAATAGAATGGGGGTGGATGTTTGTGTTTCTGAGCGGGCTCTCAGAGAGATTTATCTGCGTGGATTTGAAATTGCAGTAAAGAAAGGTAAGCCGATTGCTATGATGTCTTCTTATAATTTAATCAATGGTGTTCATGCGGCTAATAGTAGAGAGCTTTGTACGATAATTGCACGTGAAGAATGGGGATTTGAAGGCGTAATTATGTCTGATTGGAATACAACTGTTCCAGAAAATGGAAGTGTGCCATGGCAATGCGTTGCTGCTGGAAATGATATCATTATGCCCGGAAATCAGAAAGATGCTGCAAATATCCGTGAGGCCTATGAACAAGGAAAATTATCGGAAGAAATGATACGGTGCAGTGCGGGGCGGATACTTAAAATGATTCAAAGATTGTCAAATTAAAAATTCATTGGAAGAATACTGATACCAAGTCCCGCTTCAACCATGGACATAATGGCATAATCATCCCATGTTGTAAATCTTATATTTGGTTCCAGATAATTATTTCTGAAAATGTCGGAGACAACAATATTCTTATCCTTTTCAAGCAAAAGGAAAGGATCACGGCAAAGTGCATCCATAGGAAAAACATCACAATCTGTCAGAGGATGGTTTTCTGGTAGCACAGCCATGAGCTTATCCTGAGCAAGAAACAGCGTTTCAAACTGCGGCAGGGTAGGCAGTCTTAATGTTCAAGTTCCCGCCTGCGGTGGCGAGCACTTATACCGATCTGGTACTGAAAGAGCCAAAGCCAAAGACCAGCATCCGAAAAATTTCCCTGCCTAAGACGGTTGCGGAAATGCTTGTGAAAAGGCATGAGGACATAGAAAATCTCAAGGAGCTGTTCGGGGAGGAATATATGGACCTCAACCTTGTATTTGCTTCTTCCTGCGGCAGACCCATCGAGGGGCAGGTCATCAATCGGGCATTGACGAAACTGATCAAGGATAATGATTTGCCGCCAGTCGTCTTTCACAGCTTCCGCCATTCAAGCATCACTTATAAGCTGAAGTGGGTCGGCGCGACTTGAAATCCGTGCAGGGCGATTCTGGACACGCACAGGTCAAGATGGTAGCAGATGTTTACTCGCATATCATAGACGATGACAGACGGATAAATGCACAGAGGTTTGAAGAACAGTTTTATCAAAGCAAAGCTGCCCCCGATGCGGAGGAAGTGCAGGAAGAAACAAAGGCTGAAACAGCATTGCAGACAGACCAAGAAATGCTTCTGAAACTGCTTTCCAATCCAGAGATGGCGGCGTTGTTGAAAACATTGGCAAAGAGTTTGTAAGGAGATAGAGGATAAGGCAATTCTGAAAGACAGATTGTTTTGTCCTTTTTTTCTGCGGAGATGGCGAGATTATGGCTATCCCCGTAGAAAAATGTATGATATACTGTAAAAGCAAACAATAGGCGTACATAAAACGTGGTATTCCGATTTAGAATTTCAAGTTTAAGGATATACGAAGCAGCAGAACTTGAAGTCGCAAATTGTGATTTCAAGCTTGGAGTATGATAATGGATATGGCGGGCGTAGGAAACTACCATTTGTTTTTAAAGAACAAGGAATTGCAATGCTTTCTGCGGTTTTGCGTAGTGATGTTGCTATTCGAGTAAGCATTAGGATTATGGACACTTTTGTGGAGATGCGGAAGTATATGGCAAATACATCTTTGCTGTATGAGCGGTTAAATGCAATGGAGGTTCGCCAGATAAATTACCAAGCGGAAACAGATGAGCGTTTTGAGAGAGTTTTTGAGTACATATCCGAACATGAGGAATCCAGTCAAAAAGTATTTTTTGACGGACAGATTTACGATGCGTTCAGTCTGATAGTAAGCCTGATTCAAAAAGCAGAGAAAGAAATCACTCTGATAGACGGATATGTGGATGTTGGGACATTGAATCTGCTTTCAAAGAAAAAGTCTGACGTTGCCGTTACAATTTATACGCAGAAACAGACGAAGCTAACGAAAGCCGATGTTAAGAATTTTAATGCACAGTACCCGACATTGAAAATAAAATATACCAAAGTATTCCATGACAGGTTTTTGATTCTTGACCGAGTGACAGCCTATCACATAGGATCGTCTTTGAAAGATGCAGGAAAAAAGTGTTTTGGAATCAATTTAATTCAAGATGCAAGCATCATCAAAGACATCCTGCAAAGGTTGGAATTGGAAACGGAGAAATAAGAAGTTCTTTGAGGTCACAATTTGTGACCTTAAAAAAGTAAAGTGGAATGAGAAACTCTTTGAGATCGCAATTTGCGACCTTAGAAAAAATGCAAACAGCTTAAACTATTCTGGGATTAGTTGTGAAATGCAGGTATCAATCGGGAAAGGCTTTACAGCGTAACATTTCCCTAAATTCAAGCCCCTTGCTAATCGCCTGCTAAAAGGAGCATTTAAAACACCTTAAAATCAGCAGTCACAGGTCGGTACGAGATAACATTCTGAATCCGTGACAAGCAAGGAAATACAGGGATTAGATAACACTAAGAGGGAGCTGTCTACAAGCAAATAGCCCTACTCCTAAGCGGTAGGTCGGAGGTTCAAATCCTCTTAGCGACGCTGAAGATATCGCCGAAAACATTGATTTTTCAAGGTTTTCGGCGTTTCTCATTTTCCAAATAAATTTGAACTCATAACAATGTCTGATTAGCAGGAGCGGTTTTTGCTAATCAGATTTGACTAAAGAGAAATTGAACTGTTAATTATCGTCACCGATTAGCTTGCTAATGATTAGCAAGAAAATTGAGGTTTTTGCTAATCAAAATGCCTTTCCTGCTAATCGGAGCAAAAATCGTGCTAAAAATCCTGCTAATTGAAAAGGCAAAAGTTACTTGTTCAAAGAGCTTTTTTCTGGTGTTACATAATCCCCGTACATTTGAAGATACCGCCGTCTGCTTATATAATGAAAATAAAAAAGGATGGTGATATATATGAGAGAAAAGAAAAATCAATTGTATGTGGACAGTGGGGAACGGAGCATTTTGCTACATAGCCTTGTGGAACTGAAAAATCAGCTCATACAGCAAGGCAGATATACAAACTGCGTTGACGAACTTATTTTTGAGGTTATCCATGCACCTATAAAGAAATTAAGGGTAGAACTGGCAGGGGGAAGTGATGTACGATAAGAAATTTAAAGAACTGGTAAAGATTGCAGTAGAGAAATTAAAAGACGAATCCGTATTAAAACTGTTACAGGCTGATGCCAGTTATCAAAAAATAAAACTGTCACTATAAGGAGGAGCATATTTTATGGGACAACATTCAAAATACTCTTTTGAAATGAAATTAGATGCCGTTACAAAATACTTGGAGGGAAGCTGTTCAACAGAAAGTATCGCCCGAAGCCTGGGAACAAATGGAACACGTATCGTCGAGTGGGTGACCTTGTATCAGTCTTTAGGAATAGAGGGGTTAAAAACAACTCCAAAACTCCGTGTCTATTCCGCCGAAACAAAATGCTGTTGCCGATTACCTTTCCGGCAAAGGAACATTAAGGGAAATCCAGAAAAAGTATGGAATCCGCTCAGATAAGCAGCTTCGCAACTTGATTATGAAGTATAATAGTCATGAGAAGTTAAAGGCTTCTGGAACAGGAGGAACCAGCGTCATGACCAAAGGAAGAAAAACCTCATATGAGGAACGGGTGGAAATTGTAACATACTGCATAGAGCATGGAATGGATTATGCCCAGGAAGCAGAAAAATACCAGGTATCCTACCAACAGATTTACCAATGGACAAGGAAATACCAGTTAAACGGCGTAGAAGGGCTTATTGACAAAAGAGGGAAAAGAAAATCTGAAACAGAAATGTCGGAACTGGAGAAGCTGCGTGCGGAAACTAAGCTTCTTCAAGCGGAAAAGCGCAGAGCCCAGCTGGAGGTTGCTTTCTTAAAAAACTCGACGAAATCGAAAGGAGGCGGTTCTAAGCCAGACACAAAATGAAACGGTTTATCTGGCGATACAGGAAATATATGACGAGCAGGGATGCCCTAATCAGAACTCTGCAGATTTGCGGGAATTTCACGTTCTGCCTATTATAAATGGCTGAATCGGAAACCAAGTGAAAATGAGAAATTCAACCAGGAATTATGTGTCCTTATCAAAGAGGCGTACGAGGAAAAAAGCGGGATTCTGGGTTACAGGCAGATGACGATTAAATTGAACCGTGAAAATGAATTTCAAGTCAACGCAAAGAGAATCTTGCGCCTTATGCGGATTTTACATCTGAAATCTGTGTGCCGGTGCAGGAGAAGAAACTATGTAAAATCAACGCCAGAGGTTACTGCCGAAAACATCTTAAACCGGGAGTACCATGCGGAACGTTTTGGGGAAAAATGGCTTACAGATGTAACGGAGATGAAATATGGAGCCAGTGGGAAGGCATACCTGAGCGCCATTCTGGACTTGGCAGATAAAAGTATTGTTTCCTTTGTCATTGGACATTCCAATAATAATGCCCTTGTTTTTGAAACCTTTGACATTGCCCATGAAAACCATCCAGATGCAAAGCCTTTATTTCACAGTGACCGTGGATACCAATACACCTCAAAATCCTTGCGTAAAAAGCTTAACAAAGCAGGAATGACGCAAAGCATGTCAAGAGTGTCCAGATGTATTGATAACGGACCAATGGAAGCGTTCTGGGGGATGCTGAAATCAGAAATGTATTACCTGAAGAAATTTCAAACATATGAGGAGCTAAAGGAGGCCATATCCGATTATATAGATTATTATAATAATCATCGGTATCAGAAGCGCTTAAACTGTATGACACCGATAGAATATAGAAACTATTTGAAAGATGCTGCATAAAAACTCTGCCAGTCGCAAAGAGGACTGGCAGGTAAAAATTTTTATTTTTTTAACTGTCTACTTGACAGGGATCGGTTCACACATTTATGGATCCGGAAATGTTTCCGGTCTTTGACAGGCTGGAGGGCATGCCCGCAATAAGGGCACTGTAGTTTTAACGGGGATGTTACTTTTCCCCGTTGACAAAGGATTGCCCGCAGATCTTACACTGAAACTGTCCGCGGCCGCCGGAGTTATCATAGATGTAGTCATGAGGGGCGCCACAGAGAGGGCAGATGGTATCTGTCGGAACGTTACGGGGTTTGGCTTTCTGAGGCTTGACTGGTTTTACGGCTTTGGACCTACGTCAATACTTTACCTTTCGTATTTTGTTGAGTGTGGGACTTACATTATACACGAAAATAGGGGGTCATTGCTTTTTTAATTGTAAAAAGCCGAAAATTCCCTGAAAACATGAGGTTTTTAAGAAAAATAGGATTGTAATACTATACAATACCGGAAAGCGAGCGGGTTACTTTAAATGAAGATTACAGGGATTTACTGAATGGGAGGGCTTATCAGACGGGAAATTCTATAGAAATAGAAGGACGAGAGGTATTTGTATTGGAAAATCAAAGGAGGGAGAGATAGCAAAGCCAGCCGGAGCAATCAACAGTCAAGATGAAAGATGCTCTCTTTGTTATGTACAGCCAATAAATCTCCTTAACTATATTTGATTTGTCTTGTTTTTGGTAAATGATATTTATAGATTTATCAATTTGTCAAGGATACAGAGAAGAAAAAGTAAATTTAAGTATAAGTTTTAATGATTTCTTCGGCAATGGTTTGTTTTGTAATGCAGCGATCCATTGCCTGTTTCTCAATATAACGATGAGCATCGGGTTCGTTCATTTTTAATTCACTGATTAAAATCCATTTTGCCTTGTTGACAAGACGGATTTCTGCCATTTTTTCTTTTATAGACAGGGATTTCTTTTCAAATTGCCTCAGTCTTTCCCTGGCGCTTTCCATCCAGCTAAGGGCATGTATCAGGGTTGGCTTTGATGTTGGCTTCGGCAGTGTAAACACACCGTATTCAACAACCTTGTCGTGAATTCCGGCGTGTATATCGTTTTTTACCAGAAGCAGCACAGCGGATTGCTTATTGGTACAAGTGTCAATTGCAAAACGGGTACCGATATCGTCAGGTAAAGGTGCATTGATGATGACAAAATCAAAAGTTTTTTCGGCGAGCATCCGTTTGGCGGCGCTGATACTAGCAGCAGTATGAACCTGGGAATATCTTGTGGCGGGGAGCAGGTCGGCAAAGGCAGAGGTGAAACGATCTGCTGCAGACACGATGAGGATACTGTAAGTCCGTTCTTTTAAACTCATTTTGCACCTCCTTCTTTTTCTTTGGCTTGAATTATTTATTACAATAGATGTCTAATATAGCGTCCGGTATATATTTTTTAATAAAATTGCTGTTTGCAGCGATTGTACAGGCAGATTTATAATTGCCGGGCAATTGTTTAAAATTAGCAAGGGTATCTGCATCTGCTTTATACAGATTGATATCTGCAGGGGCGGGCGGTTCTAGTTTATGTTCAATCCCATCAAGAACGGCATAAATTACCAGGGCGAATACCAGATAAGTATTTGCGGATGGATCAGGAGAACGAAGTTCAACACGACGGTATTCACCGATAGCGGCAGGAATTCTGACAAGCTGTGAACGGTTCTCGCTGGACCAGGAAATATATTTTGGCGCTTTATTGCTGCCAAAACGTCGATAGGAACTTTCGGTTGAATTTAAAAATACCGTCATATCAGTAACTTTATCCAAAACCCCTGCAATCAAGTATTTCATGTGGTCTGTATCATTCGTTGATTTGACTGACATATTGATATGGAAGCCGTTTCCGGGTTTATTTTCCAATGGCTTTGGGCTGAAATCGGCATAAAGGCCATTCCGCCGGGCGATTGTTTTTACAACCGTTTGGAATGTCATGGCGTTGTCTGCGGCGGTCAGAGGATCAGAATATCGAAGATCAATCTCATTTTGTCCCGGTCCTTCTTCGTGATGTGAGCTTTCCGGCTGTATCCCCATCTGCTCCAGAGTCAGGCATACCTCGCGGCGGATATTTTCACCTTTATCCTCCGGGGCGATATCCATATAAGCAGCGTTATCATAGGGTTCTTTGGTTGGATTTCCGTTGTCATCCAGTTCGAATAGATAAAACTCTTGTTCTGCGCCAAAGAAAAATTGATATCCGGAAATTTTCGCTGCCTGAATCGCATTTTTTAAAATGGAACGCGTATCACATTCGAATATTTTTCCGTTCGGATAAGTAATGTTACAGAACATCCTTACTACGCGCCCATGTTCCGGTCTCCAAGGCAGAAGCGTCAGCGTATCCGCCTCAGGGTGCAGAAACAGATCGGAATGATTTTCATCGCCAAAACCAGCGATTGCGGATGCGTCAATGGCAATGCCATATTCAAAAGCACGGGAAAGTTCCTGCGGCATAATGGATATGTTTTTCTGTTTGCCGAATACATCGCAAAAAGCGAGGCGGATAAATTTTACATCTTCTTCACGCACATATTGGATGACCTCTTCTTTTGAATACTTCATAAGCCTACCTGCTTTCTTTTAATTTGCTATATACATCTGTTTGTATGGATTCTTACTGTCTGGCGTGATGACTGTAAAAGGTTTAGATAAAAGTTCGTCTGCAGAATAAGCGAAGTCTGAACAATATTCGGACAGATACTCCCGGATTTCATCTAACTCCTCTGCGGCCGCACATCTAGCGGTAACCTGTTTGGGGAAATGAATATCCTCACAGCTGCCGCGCAGGAACATTTTACCTCCATGCATTCCGGTACAGGGGAAATTGCCTACAATGCGTTTATTATCTTTGTGAAGTCCAAGGACGATGATGATTCCTCCTGCCTGATATTCTCCAAGGAAGCTTCCTGCGTATCCGCCAATGATCATAACAGGAATTTTTTCTTTGTAAGCTTTCATATGGATTCCGGCGCGGTATCCTGCGTTGCCCTTCACATAGATTTTACCGCCGCGCATGGCATAGCCGGCAGCGTCACCGATACTGCCATGAATCAGAATCTTGCCTTCATTCATAGTATCGCCTACAGCGTCCTGTGCATTCGCATTTACAGTAATATTGGCATTGTTTAAGTATGCGCCCAGCGCGTTGCCGGGGATTCCTTCGATTGTAAGATTCTTTTCGGACATACCGGCGGCAATAAACCTCTGACCGCAGCAGCCTTCGATGGTGTAATCGGTTTCTGCTCCTCGCAATGCTTCATTTAAAGTTCTATAATCTAAATTTGCAGCGTCGATGATTTGCATATGGTATCATACCTCCCCCCAAATTGTTTATGTAATATCTTTTTCTTATCATTCTCCCGCATGAGAGATACCGAGTATCTCCAGTTCTTTTTCAGTTAAGCCGATGCCGCGAAGCATCAGCCTGTTTCCCCGTAAAGCTTCAATGGAATTGATTCCCATACCGCCCATGAATTCTTTGATTTCATGTTTCCATGCGGTCATCAGATTGATCAGGCGTTTGCTGCCCGTTGACGGATCAAGCCTTTTCACAAGCTCCGGGCGCTGGGTTGCGATGCCCCAGTTGCATTTACCGCTTTGGCAGGTACGGCACAGATGGCAGCCAAGAGCAAGCAGGGCGGCAGTAGCTGCATAGCAGGCATCCGCTCCAAGAGCAATGGCTTTTACTACATCTGCGGCGCTTCGGATACTGCCGCCTGCTACGAGGGACACATGATTGCGGATACCTTCCTCGCGCAGTCTCTGATCAACGGCTGCCAGAGCCAGTTCAATTGGAATACCTACATGATCCCGGATTCTGGTCGGAGCGGCTCCCGTACCGCCGCGGAATCCGTCAATGGCGATGATATCAGCTCCGCTTCTGGCAATGCCGCTTGCGATTGCTGCAATGTTATGTACGGCAGCGACTTTTACAATCACTGGTTTTTTATATTCCGTAGCTTCTTTTAGAGAGAAGACAAGCTGACGCAAATCTTCGATGGAATAAATATCATGGTGGGGCGCCGGGGAAATGGCGTCGGATCCTTCCGGGATCATACGGGTACGGGATATATCTCCTACGATTTTCGCACCGGGAAGATGTCCCCCGATACCTGGTTTTGCACCTTGTCCTATTTTGATCTCAATGGCTGCGCCTGCCTCCAGATAATCCGCATGGACGCCAAAACGGCCGGAAGCCACCTGTACGACAGTATTTTTGCCATAGCAGTAAAAGTCCTCATGCAGACCGCCTTCTCCGGTGTTATATAGAATACCGAGTTCTGCTGCTGCCATAGCAAGAGACTTATGGGCGTTGTAGCTGATGGAACCATAGCTCATGGCAGAGAACATAACCGGCATAGACAGTTCCAGCTGCGGAGGCAGTTTGCAGTCTAATTTTCCATCTTTCGTGCGCTGTACTTTCGGTGGCTTCTTTCCAAGGTAAACTCTGGTTTCCATCGGTTCCCGTAGCGGATCGATGGAAGGGTTCGTTACCTGTGAAGCATTGATCAGGATTTTGTCCCAATAAACGGGGAAAGGTTCTGGGTTACCCATGGATGACAAAAGAACGCCGCCGCTGTCTGCCTGCTTGTATATTTCTTTCACTGTCTGGGGTGACCAGTTGGCGTTTTCACGCAGGGTGCAGTCGTTTTTTACAATCTTTAAGGCTCTTGCAGGACAGAGGGAAACGCAGCGCTGGCAGTTTACGCATTTTGATTCGTCACACTTCATAATTTTGTGTTTTTCATCGTAGCTGTGGGCTTCATTTGCGCATTGTTGTTCACATACCCGACAGGAAATGCATCTGTTTTCATTTCTGATTACTTCAAATTCCGGATAAATAAATGTTATACTCATTAAAATGCACCTTCCTTTACTTTAACGACGACAGGCTCGCCGCCTGCGGGAGACCATATATTTTCTGCATCTGGCTCCATGCTTCGGATAGCCGCTTCTTCACTGGCAATGAATACCCTGTCATCCTTTTCTCCAACAACCATCGAACGGAGTTTCAGACGGTCATTCAGCGCCATCAATCCGCCTTCAAATCCCAAAACGATAGAGAAAGGACCGGTAATCAGAAGGCTTGGAAACATAGTTCTAAGGTAAGTATGTTTCTTTTGGTCGTCGAAATCTGTTTTTGCCGCAATGGTACTCCAGAAGGGAGCGGCGATTACGCTTGCGGCTTCGCCGAGTGTAAGTCTCTGTATGCGGAGCAGGTAATCCATGATATAAGTAATGACTTCCGTGTCGGTCTGGAGGGTACATTTATAGCCGAACATCTCGATAAATCGGCGGTTCGCGTCATAGGAAGATATCTCTCCGTTATGCACGACGGAATAATCAAGCAGTGTAAATGGATGCGCGCCTCCCCACCAGCCGGGAGTGTTTGTCGGATATCGTCCATGTGCTGTCCAGGAATATCCTTCATATTCTTCTAATTTATAAAAGACGCCTACATCTTCAGGGAAACCGACCGCTTTGAACGCACCCATGTTTTTACCGCTGGAAAAGACGTAAGCGCCGGACATTTCGGCATTGATCTTCATAACTGTTTTGGCGACAAATTCTTTTTCGTCTAACTGTAAAGATACAAGAACCGATTTTAACGGCGCGGCAAAATATCTCCATATGATTGGCTCGTTTGTGATTGCCGGAATCTTTCGGGTTGAAATGATTTCTGAATGGACAATTTCAAAGCGCTCTTTTAAGAAAGCTTCGCATTCCTTGCGTGTGCCGCGGGAATCAAAAAACATATGGAATGCATAGAAATCTTTATATTCAGGGTAAATGCCATAACCGGCAAAACCGCCGCCTAATCCGTTGGAACGGTCATGCATGGGTTTCATGGAATTTGTGATCATTTCACCGGACATCTTATTTCCATCCTTGGAAATTGCTGCTGAGATTGCACATCCGGAAGGGATCCTTACCTGGCCTTCGAGTTTCATAAGTCTTGTACCTTCCTTTCAGAATAAATCAAAAAAGCAAAGGCGTCCGTATTAAGGGCAGGTGATTCCTGCTCTAAAAATGAACGCCTTTGCTCATATTTTATATTTATACAGCGGATGATGAATTTTGTCAATCTTTTTTTGAAGCTCTTTTTTTGAAGCAATAAAAAAACGATAGAAAAATCAAAAAAGGATTGACAAATGATTTTAAGGGGTGTATCATCCAACACGTAAAGGCAAGGGCGTCTTTGAGATGAAGTTCTCAGAGACGCTTTTTACTTTACAAATGAAAATACACGATTTGATATAAAAGGCAAGGGGGTCTTTTGCGGCGCAGGGAAAAGCGTCATGAAAGCCCTCCTTGCCTTTTTATTTTCAAATTGGAAGGAGTGGGATTATGAAGAATGTATCAGATTTTTTTGGATGTAAAGTATTTGATGACAGAGTGATGAAAGCAAATTTATCGGCAAAGGTTTATCAATCTTTGAGAAAGACGATTGATGAAGGCGCAAAGCTTGATATTGGCGTAGCAAACGCAGTAGCGGCGGCTATGAAAGACTGGGCGGTCGATCATGGCGCTACTCACTACACACATTGGTTCCAGCCGCTTACCGGCGTTACAGCCGAAAAGCACGACAGTTTTATATCTCCATCCCCGGACGGCGGTGTGATTATGGAGTTTTCCGGAAAGGAACTGATCAAGGGGGAACCAGATGCTTCGTCGTTTCCCTCCGGCGGACTTCGGGCTACTTTTGAAGCAAGAGGATACACAGCATGGGATCCTACTTCTTATGCGTTTATTAAGGGCAATACATTGTGTATTCCTACCGCGTTCTGCTCTTATGGCGGAGAAGCGCTGGATAAGAAAACGCCGCTGCTTCGTTCTATGGAAGCGTTAAATAAGCAGGCAATCCGTATTCTTCATCTGTTTGGAAATGACGATGTGAAATGTGTCCGCACTTCTGTAGGACCGGAACAGGAATATTTTCTCATTACAAAAGAAACGTATGAACAGAGGAGGGATCTTCGATTTACGGGACGTACTCTTTTTGGCGCGAAGCCGCCAAAGGGACAGGAGATGGACGATCATTATTTCGGAGTGATCAAGCCGCGGGTTGCAGCCTATATGGAAGAATTGAATGAAGAACTCTGGAAGCTGGGAATTCTGGCAAAGACAGAGCATAATGAAGTTGCTCCGGCACAGCACGAACTTGCGCCTATCTATACAACAACAAACATTGCAACAGACCATAACCAGCTGACAATGGAAATCATGCAGAAGGTCGCGGCAAAGCATGGGCTTGTGTGCCTGCTTCATGAAAAACCATTTGCCGGGGTAAATGGAAGCGGAAAGCATAACAACTGGTCGCTGGCTACGGATAGAGGCGTGAACCTGTTGTCGCCGGGAGAAACGCCGTATGAAAACGCACAGTTCTTATTATTTCTTTGTGCAGTTATTAAGGCGGTGGACGATTATCAGGATCTGCTCCGTCTTTCTGTCGCAACAGCAGGAAATGATCATAGGCTTGGAGCAAACGAAGCTCCTCCGGCAGTTATTTCGATCTTCCTTGGAGAAGAATTGAATGCCGTACTGGAAGCGATTGAAAGCGGTACTCCATATGCGGGAACTGAAAAAACACAGATGAAGCTCGGCGTGGATGTACTTCCAAAGTTTAACCGTGATACCACCGACCGCAACCGAACGTCGCCGTTTGCATTTACCGGAAATAAATTTGAATTCCGTATGCTTGGTTCTTCTAACAGCATTGCCTGTGCAAATATCATGCTGAACAGCGCGGTGGCAGAAAGTTTGAAAATCTATGCGGACAGACTGGAAAAAGCGGAGAATTTTGAAGATGTACTGCATGAAATGATCCGCAAGACCATCAAAGACCATAAACATGTTATTTTCAACGGAAATGGGTACGACGACACATGGATTAAGGAAGCAGTGGAAAAGAGAGGGCTTCTTAATTATCGTACAACACCGGATTGTATGCCGCATTTGCTGGATGAAAAGAATGTACGGATGCTGACGTCCCACAAAGTATTTTCAGAAGCGGAGCTAAAGTCCAGATGTGAAATTATGTTGGAAAACTATTGTAAAACGGTTCTGATTGAGGCAAATACCATGATTGATATGGCAAGGACAGAGATAGCTCCGGCAGTAAGCGCATACATACTGGAGCTTGCAAATACAGCGTCGGCAAAAAAGGCGGTCAATGCTTCTATTTCATGCGGCTATGAGGAGGGACTTCTAAAAAAACTTGCAAGATTGGAAGAACAGATTGCGGTCAAGACCGATGAATTGGAAGAAACAGCGATGAGACTTACAGGTGCGGAAGATGTTGAAACAGAGTCCAATATGATCCGGGATGCTGTTTTAGGAAAAATGGGAGAGTTAAGAATTGCCTGTGATGAGGCAGAAACGATGACGGCAAAGAAGTACTGGCCGTTCCCAACTTATGGCGATTTACTGTTTGGCGTAAAATAAGTTGATAAATTTAACCTGATTGGAGGAAGAAATATGGATGAAGTTATGAAAGAACTTGTGCAGGAAGCAGTATCCGGCGAAGTGTTCGGAGTCTGGTTTTTAATTGGCGCCGCATTGGTGTTCTGGATGCAGGCAGGTTTTGCAATGGTAGAGGCAGGTTTTACCAGGGCAAAAAATACTGGAAATATCATTATGAAGAACTTGATGGATTTTTGTATTGGAACCGTAGTATTTATACTGATTGGCTTTGGTTTGCTGATGGGAGAAGACTTGTTTGGATTTATCGGAAAGCCGGGATTCGATTTGTTTACGGCATATGCAGAGTTTGATTTTTCAAGCTTTGTATTTAACCTTGTATTCTGTGCTACAACGGCAACCATCGTTTCCGGTGCAATGGCAGAACGTACAAAATTTCTTTCCTATTGTATTTATTCCGGTGTGATTTCTGCGCTGATTTATCCGATTGAAGCACACTGGATCTGGGGAGGAGGATGGCTTTCGCAGATTGGCTTCCATGATTTTGCCGGCTCCTGTGCGATTCATATGGTAGGTGGTATTTCCGCATTGATCGGTGCAAAAATTCTTGGTCCCCGTATCGGAAAATTTACCAGGGATACGAGCGGAAAAGTTTTGAAAGTAAATGCATTTCCGGGACACAGCATTGCACTTGGATCACTTGGGGTGTTTATTCTTTGGCTCGGCTGGTATGGATTTAATGGTGCGGCTGCAACTTCTATTGCGCAGCTTGGTTCTATTTTCCTGACAACAACAGTCGCGCCGGCTGTTGCAACTGTTGTCTGTATGATCTTTACATGGATAAAATATGGAAAGCCGGATGTTTCCATGTGTCTGAACGCATCTTTGGCAGGACTTGTGGCAATCACAGCGCCGTGTGATGTGACGGATGCATTCGGTGCGGTTGCGATTGGAGTAGTTGCAGGCTTTTTGGTCGTGTTTGGTGTTTGGCTTCTTGACCATGTACTTCGCATTGACGATCCGGTCGGAGCAGTTGCAGTGCATTGCATGAATGGGATCTGGGGTACACTGGCAGTTGGATTATTTGCTACAGATACGGCACCCGGATACAGTATTGCAAATGCTTCGGGAGAAACTTTAACTGGTCTGTTTTATGGCGGCGGTTTTGAGTTATTAAAACTTCAGTTTATCGGTTTTGCCAGTGTCGCAGCATGGACGGCGGTTACTATAACGATTACATTTCTTGTGATCAGAGCAATTGCGGGTCTTCGTGTAGATAGAGAAGAAGAGATGGCTGGCCTTGATGCGGCAGAACATGGTCTCCCTTCTGCATATGCAGGTTTTGCAATGCTTCCAGAGTATATTGAAGAGGGAAATGATCCTGTGGTGGTATCCGGTGATACTCCGGTTGCGGAAGCAATCCCTGTTAAGAAAGTACCTGCATTTGAAGAAGGAACTCCGAAGTTTACAAAGATTGAGATTGTCTGCAAGGAATCCAAATTTGAAGCATTAAAGAATGCAATCATGAAGCTTGGAATTACTGGTATGACAGTATCCCATGTCTTAGGATGCGGGATTCAGAAAGGCAAACCGGAATATTACCGTGGTGTACAGGTTGAAGCGAATCTGTTTCCAAAAGTACAGGTGGACATCGTAGTCAGCGCCGTTCCGGTCCGCAGGGTGATTGACACAGCGAAGAAGGTACTTTACACAGGACACATTGGAGACGGAAAGATTTTTGTCTATGATGTGGAAAATGTGGTAAAAGTGAGAACCGGTGAAGAAGGTTTTGACGCCCTTCAGGATGTGGAATAAAAGTCAGGACAGATAGAAACTAAATATTGCAAAGGCATTTGAGAAAAGAGAAGTAGTACAGGCGGTCACTTACAGCGAGTGTGGAATGGTGAGAGCCGCATAGCAGAGCCTGTATGAATAACACTTTTTGAGCTGCAATCTGAACGGGAATTTCTTAGTAGGTGCGACGTTATGTCAGGCGTTAATGACGGAATCAGTTGATGGTTTAGAAATGAGACAAAAGATAGGTGGCACCGCGAGCGCAGCACTTGCCCTATAGAATGCTGAATTACTTAAATTTATGGAGGTACATTCATATGTGTTCTATTATGGGTTATTGCAGCCGCAGTGCTGCTTTTGATGTATTTATGGAAGGATTTAACAGGACGATATCAAGAGGTCCGGATGACAGCCGGATCGTCGAAACCAGAGACGGCCTGCTTGGATTTCATAGATTATCGATTATGGGGCTGGCACCGTCAGGAATGCAGCCGTTTAGACTGGGTGACAGCTATGTAGTCTGCAATGGAGAAATTTATGGTTTTAAGAAGCTGAAAGAAGAACTGGCGGAGAAATATACATTTAAGAGTGAATCGGATTGTGAGATTCTTTTACCAATGTATCTGGAATATGGAACAGCTATGTTTGCTATGCTGGATGCGGAATTTGCCTGTATTATTTATGACGGAGACGCAGGAGAATTTATTGCGGCAAGAGATCCGATTGGGATCCGGCCATTGTATTATGGATATGACAAAGAAGGAGCTGTTATATTTGCCAGCGAGGCGAAAAATCTGGTAGGGCTTACGGATAATATTTTTCCGTTTCCACCAGGCTGCTATTATAAAAGCGGTCAGTTTATCCGTTACTGCGACATTGCGAAAGTGGATCGTATTTGCCGCGATGATCTGGAAACCGTATGCAAACATATTCATGATAAACTAATAGCCGGAGTGGAGAAGCGTCTTGTAGCTGACGCAAAGGTGGGCTTTTTGCTTTCCGGCGGACTGGATTCTTCTCTGGTATGTGCGATTGCGGCAAAGAAAAGCAAAGAACCAATCAAGACCTTTGCGATTGGTATGAGTGAAGACGCCATTGATTTAAAGTATGCAAGACAGGCGGCGGATTATATTGGAAGCGAGCATACAGAGATTTATATGACGCCGGATGAAGTGATTTCTTCTTTGGAAACAGTCATTCAGTTACTGGGAACCTATGATATAACGACAATCCGTGCATCTATGGGAATGTATCTGGTGTGCAAGTCGATCCATGAACAGACCGATATCCGTGTTCTGTTGACGGGTGAAATATCGGATGAATTGTTTGGATATAAATATACAGATTTCGCGCCGGATGCAATGGCATTCCAGATGGAAGCACAGAAACGAATCCGTGAACTTCATATGTACGACGTTCTTCGCGCCGACCGTTGTATCTCCGTAAACTCATTGGAAGCAAGAGTTCCGTTTGGTGATTTGGATTTTGTGAAATATGTGATGTCTGTTAATCCTGAATTAAAAATCAACACTTATGGAAAAGGGAAATATCTGCTCCGCCGCGCATTTGAAGATGGTGATTATTTACCGGAAGAGATTTTGTGGAGAGAGAAAGCAGCGTTTTCAGATGCGGTTGGACACTCCATGGTAGATCACTTAAAGGAATATGCGGAGAATAAATATACAGATAAAGAGTGTGAAAGGATGTGTAAAAAATATACATATGCCAGACCGTTCACAAAGGAATCCTTACTATACAGAGAGATTTTTGAAACATATTATCCGGGGCAGGCAGAGATGGTCGCCGGTTACTGGATGCCGAACAAAGAATGGGAAGGATGCGACGTGAAAGATCCATCTGCAAGGGTGCTGTCCAACTATGGAGACAGCGGGAAATAAGACTTTTAGATAGAATGGATTGACAAGAAGGATTTTATTGTAGGAAGAATGATAACAGCGGCAGAATTTAAGTAAGGAAGAGAAATGATTATGACAAAATATATATTTGTGACCGGAGGCGTGGTATCCGGTCTGGGAAAAGGGATCACGGCAGCTTCTCTCGGACGGCTCTTAAAGGCGAGAGGATTGAAGGTGGCGGCTCAGAAGCTAGATCCATATATTAACGTAGATCCCGGCACTATGAGTCCTTATCAGCATGGCGAAGTATATGTGACCGAGGATGGGGCAGAAACGGATCTGGATCTGGGGCATTACGAAAGGTTTATAGATGAGGATTTGAATCAGTATTCCAATCTGACTACAGGAAAAGTCTACTGGAATGTATTGAATAAAGAGCGAAGAGGGGAATATCTTGGTTCTACGGTTCAGGTGATCCCTCATATTACGAATGAAATCAAGGAATTTGTGTATCGTGTGGGGAAAAAGACAGAAGCAGATGTGGTGATTACAGAGATAGGCGGAACCATTGGCGATATTGAATCACAGCCTTTTTTAGAGGCGGTACGTCAGATCTCTCTGGAAGCGGGAGGAGAGAACAGCCTGTTTATTCATGTGACACTGGTTCCGTATTTAAGCGGTTCCGGGGAGCATAAATCAAAACCGACGCAGCACTCGGTCAAAGAACTCTGCGGAATGGGCATTAATCCGAATATCATTGTTCTGCGTTCCGACCATCCGTTAGAGGAATCCATCTTCCAGAAAATTTCTCTCTTCTGTAATGTAAAACCGGACTGCGTTATTGAAAACCGGACACTGGAGAATCTCTATGAAGCGCCCTTGATGTTGGAGAAGTCCGGGTTTTCCTCCGTTGTGTGCAGGGAACTCAATATGAAAGTGCCAGAACCGGATTTGGCAGATTGGGAAGAGATGGTAGAACGTATCCGCTTACGTTCAGAGGAAGTGCATATTGGATTGGTTGGAAAGTATGTGAAGCTTCATGACGCATATCTGTCGGTGGCGGAGGCGATGAACCATGCAGGATATGAACTGAATACATTTGTAAAGATTCACTGGATTGATTCGGAAAATATCACGAAAGAGAATGTAAACGACCTGTTAAAGGGAATGAATGGGATCATTGTTCCTGGCGGATTTGGAAACCGGGGCGTAGAAGGGATGATTTTATCGGCCAAATATGCCCGCGAAAACCAGATACCTTACTTTGGAATCTGCCTTGGCATGCAGATTGCAGTCATTGAATTTGCAAGAAATGTATCTGGAATTGCGGACGCGCATTCCGGGGAATTTGATGAGCAGTGTCGTCATAAAGTAATCGATTTTATGCCGGGACAGAGCGAAGCGATTGATAAAGGCGGGACGCTGCGTCTTGGAAGCTGTCCCTGCAGGATTAAACCGGGAACAAAAATGGAACAATGCTATGGCGCAAAACTCATACATGAGCGTCATCGTCACCGCTATGAATTTAATAATAAGTACCGCAGAGAACTGACCGAAGCCGGACTTGTGATCAGCGGCACGTCGCCGGATGACAGCCTGGTAGAAACAGTAGAACTGTGCGGGCATCCTTTTTTCGTAGGTGTGCAGTTCCATCCGGAGTTTAAAAGCCGTCCCAATCAGTCACATCCGTTGTTTAAGGGATTTATTGCGGCTGCATTAGATCAGGCGGGGAGTCGAAGCCGCGCCTTTTGTGTAGAATACTCTATATAGCAGGAGGGAATGAGGTTATGGCTATTCATGAAGAATGCGGCGTATTCGGAGTGATGGGTACCCAAAAAGGAAATGTGGCAGGCATTGTTTATTATGGGCTGTATGCCCTGCAGCACAGAGGACAGGAGAGTTGTGGGATTGTTGTGAATGATGACGGCGTATTTTCTTCTTATAAAGATCTGGGACTTGTCAGTGAAGTATTTTCTGAAGACACATTCAACCATTTTCCGATGGGAAATATGGCGGTGGGACATGTAAGATATGGAACAACCGGAGGAAATACAAGAAATAACTGCCAGCCTGTTGAAGTCAATCACCAGAAAGGAAAGATGGCGCTGGCGCACAATGGGAATCTGAGCAATGCATTGGAGCTTCGCGATAAGCTGGAATTATCGGGAGCCATTTTCCATACAACCAGTGATACGGAAACCATCGCTTATGTGATTACAAGAGAAAGGCTTGTGACGCCAAGTATTGAGGAAGCAGTCAGCAATACCATGAATTTACTGGAAGGCGCTTATTCGCTGGTGATGATTTCTTCTACAAAAATGATTGCGGCAAGAGATCCATATGGGTTCCGGCCGCTTTGCTATGGAAAGACGGCGGACGGGGCATATGTGGCTGCATCTGAAAGCTGTGCTCTGTCAGCGGTAGGAGCAGAGTTTATCCGTGATGTGCTGCCGGGAGAGATTCTGGTATTTACGGAAAACGGTGTGGAATCAAGGCGGGAACACTGTGAAAAACAAAGACGAAGAACCTGCATTTTTGAATACATCTATTTTGCAAGACCAGATTCTGTTATAGACGGCATATCCGTACATGAATCCCGGATGAAAGCCGGAGAATTACTGGCAGAGAGCTATCCAAAATGCGCGGATATCGTGATCGGCGTTCCAGACAGCGGATTGGACGCGGCATTGGGGTATGCGAAAAAATCCGGTATTCCCTACGGGATCGGGCTGATCAAAAATAAGTATATCGGAAGGACATTCATCTCTCCGGGACAAAATGAACGTCTGGATAAGGTCAGGATTAAGCTGAGTCCTGTCAAGAAGGTAATTGATGGAAAAAGAGTTGTACTGATTGATGATTCCATTGTCAGAGGGACGACCAGCAAACGTATTGTAAAACTTTTGCGTGATGCCGGAGCGAAAGAAATCCATATGAGAATCTCTGCTCCCCCATTTTTATATCCCTGTTATTACGGTACGGATATTGATTCAGAGGAAAACCTGATTGCATGCCATCATAGTATGGACGAGATTACAAGGATCATTGGAGTAGATTCTTTGGGATATTTACCAGTAGAAAAGCTGGATAAACTGATAGACAGTGAGGATTATTGCGCTGCCTGCTTTCAGGGGGAATATCCGACTAAAATTCCGGCAGATCCGCGTAAGGACCGTTTTGAAAGGAAACTGTCTGAATAGGTTTGAGATAAAGAGGTGCATATATGATAAAAAAATTTGACAGAAAGCTGATTTTGTCCGATGGCAGTGAATACTGTGGATATGGGTTTGGTTCCAAACTTGAAAAAGTAACGGAAATTGTATTCAATACTTCTCCGGTAGGATATCAGGAAATCCTTTCTGATCCATCCTATACTTATCAGACGGTAGTGATGGCATATCCTTTGATTGGCAATTACGGAATGGCAGAAGATGATTTTGAAACGGATATTCCAAGTATCGGCGGACTGGCGGTACGAGACTACAATGACCAGCCATCCAATTTCCGCAGTAAATATTCATTATCGGAAATTATGGAGAAATATAAGATACCAGGTATCTACGGGATTGATACAAGAAAGCTGGTACGTTCCAGATGTCATGAATGTGATTGAGATGGAAAAACCAGATGGGGTTATCGTATCTTTGGGCGGGCAGACTGCAATTAATTTGGCGAAACCATTAGAAGAAAGAGGGGTAAAGCTCTTCGGTACAGATTGTGCGGCCATTGAGAAGTCTGAAAACAGAGATGCTTTTGAGAACCTGCTGTCAGAGCTTGCTATCCCGAAGCCAAAAGGACAGGCTGTGACATGTATTGAAGATGGTGTAAAAGCAGCAGAGGAGATCGGCTATCCGGTATTAGTGCGTCCAAGCTTCGTGTTCGGCGGAAGAGCTATGCAGATTGTGGCAAAGGAAGAACATCTGCGTCATTATTTAAAGACAGCCGTAGAAATTGATGCCATTTTAAGAAACTTCACAGGGCAATGTATAAAGCCATGATTGCTTCTGGTATTCGTGTGTAGAATTATGGAACTGTAATCGCGGTATTCATTATGAAGATGGTGCGGCAATCTGAAGTACGGCAACACAGAACAATATTACGATGCTTACATCACTGGATACGGTAAGGGTACTTTTAGATGTGCTGGAGGAAGTGACCATTGGTGTGTTTGCGATAGATGATGAATAAATTGCAGGTCTAGCCGTTCCATGAACCTATACCAGCATGGGATAGATCTGACAATGGTATCCCAGTGGCTCGGCCGTGCAAATCTCTCTACGGCATTAATCTACGTACATGTGGATACAGAGATGAAGCGTAAAGCTATGGAAGAAGCAACAGGTGACCCTTTTCCAAAAGTATCAGCAGAGGAATCATCTTATGATGTCAATGATGATGCCTATAAGGAAATTGTTGTTGGAACCGGAGGATTTATAGGAGCGGTTTGTAGGTATTTAATAGGAATGATTCCGATAAAAGAGGTATGTATATTTCCAATCAAAACATTTATAATAAATATAACCGGTTGTTTTCTGATTGGAATTGTGTCTGCACTAGGTATGAAAACAGATCTTTTTAATCCAAAACTCATACTATTTTTGAAGGTTGGAATATGCGGCGGTTTTACAACATATTCTTCCTTTGCACTGGAGACAACAGATTTAATGAAGGATGGAAAGACGTATCTGGCAGCCGTTTATGCTGCACTGAGTATTGTGTTAGGAGTATTGGCTGTATTTGCAGGTCAGGGAGTTAACGGAAAGTTACAGTGACAGAGGTAAGAATATGTGGTTTATTTTTGCGTTATTATCTGCAGTTTTTGCAGCGCTTACAACAATACTGGCTAAGGTTGGAATAGAAGGTGTTAATTCCAATCTGGCAACAGCTATTAGGACAGCAGTAGTGGTAATTATGGCATGGGGGATGGTGTTTCTGGTTCATGCCCAAAATGGAATATCGGAAATAAGTAAAAAAAGCTGGCTGTTTCTGATTTTATCTGGTCTTGCAACAGGAGGATCATGGCTATGCTATTACAAAGCATTACAAATAGGTAAGGCATCAAAAGTTGTGCCGATTGACAAATTGAGTGTTATCATTACATTGATTTTAGCTTTTGCATTTTTACATGAGGAATTTACAGCAAAATCAATAATTGGATGTATTTTAATAGGTGCAGGTACTTTAATTATGGTTGTATAGGTTTTTTAGCAGGATGGCAGGAACCATTGTTATAAAAAAATAGTAATCTAAAAATTCTTAATTTTTTGTTAGAAAAAATCTTTTTTATTTTAATTTTATATGATATAATTTTCTATATGCCATATTATATTAGGAATTAAATTATGACAGATTACTTTGATTCCTTGCGGCGTAATATACATTAAAAAATATAACATTACACCACAATTATCTAAGTGTTAGAAAGGAACAAAGTAATGAAAAGAAAATTATTTTATGCAATTTTGGCAATTTGTTTTATGTCAATTTTTAAATCAGAGTCAGTAGATGCAGCAGAAGGAGGTATTATAGTAAACGGTGCTAATATTATGCAGTC
The DNA here is from genome assembly GCA_910575605.1 of Lachnospiraceae bacterium. Classification (GTDB taxonomy): domain Bacteria; phylum Bacillota; class Clostridia; order Lachnospirales; family Lachnospiraceae; genus CAPEBR01. The sequence continues at coordinate 77,446 of CAJTEW010000005.1, read as the reverse complement.
ACCAGATCAAACGGTTTTATGTGGAAATGGTACTGCAAGATATGACGCGGCGTCTAAAAAATTGATACTTGAGAATGCTGTAATTGATAATGATATAAATGGAAATCCTCTTATATATGGAATTGAGATTCAAGAAGAGGGAATTACAGTTGAATTGGCTGGCGAGAACACAATTAATGCTCATTATGGAATTGGAAGCAGCTATCCATTTTGTTTAAATGGAACATCTGGAAGCAGGCTTACGTTTTATATGAACCAAGATCAGTCACTTCTCGGGAATTCATGTCGTGGAATTTATATTCGTGAAGGTGGATTAACAATACAAAATGCAAATTTGCAGTTTATAATTGGTAATATTGGGGATGCAAATGCTTATGCGATTGATGTTTGGGACAAGGATAATCTGATAAGCAATTCACATATAGAAATTAGTACGCAGTCTGGTAGCCCGACTTTATATCCTGAAAGTAAAGGAATAAATATGGTAGGTACAGCATCCTTGACAATAACGGATAATTCAGATATTTATATAAAAAATATAGATACAGGAATTGGAAGTACGGGAAATGTAACAGTTTCTTCCAGTAGGCTTACAATAGAAAACATAGAGCAATCCGCTGTTTCTGGTGGAAATATAGAGATTTTAAATGGATCTGAATTAAATTTGAACTCAAAATATAGTCCGTCCTTGTCAGGAGCTACGATTACTGTTTCTAATTCTAAAGTGAATACAGCTTCTGAAATGAATAATGGGCTTGCCTGTGTAAATCTGGAAATAAAAGAATCATCGGAATTGACAGCTAAAGGTTATTGGCCGGCTGTGTTTGTAGAGAATAGTGCTGTAATTAAAGATTCATCAGTAGAAACAGAATCAACAGATGATGTAGGAATTTATTGCCAGGATACTGTTGAAATTGTGAATTCTCAAGTTAAAGCAGCAGATAGTATTCTTGCCAATGGAAATATTTCTATTACTGGGGGTATGACAGAAATAGGAGAAGGCAATATTTCTTCTAGAGGAGGAATCATTAATGTCAAAGGAATTATTACGTCTAATGGAATTCCCTCTTATGATAATATAAATGGAAATGTAGTTTTTTCTGATGCAGATTATAGTGCAGTAGATAGCGCAATTGCAAAAGCGGAAGCATTAAATAAAGCGGATTATGAAAATTTTGAAGAGGTAGAAAAAGCAATAAATGCAGTTGTAAGAGGAAAGGATATTAGAGAACAGCATGTAGTAGATGGATATGCAACAGCAATTGAGGCAGCTATTGCTGCTCTTAAGCCCGTATCAAGTAATCAAAATGTATATAAGATTATTGAGGGCGCAGATCAGACAATTATAATTGGAAAGAATAAGGATATTATTATAAAAGCAGACGGGGAATTCAATAAATTTCTCAATGTATCAATGGATGGAAAAGAGATTGAAAAAGAGAATTATACTGCTGCATCAGGTTCAACAATTATTACATTAAAGTCAGAATATGTTAGTTCACTGTCAGAAGGAGATCATACGGTTACAATCCATTATACAGATGGACAGGCACAAACAAAATTAACAGTCAAAAATGCAGAAGATTCCGAAAAAGAAGAATCACAGAGTCCGACGAAAAACGAGGAGAATAAAGAAAGTACATCTCCAGAGACAGGAGATAAACTTCCAATTGGATGGATAGCAGCGTTTGTATTTTCAGCAGTCATTTGTCTCACAGTAAGAAAATATAGAATGAATGTATACAATTAAAGAAGTAAAAGCTCTGTCATAAAGGCAGAGCTTTTACTTCTTTAATCCCAAGTTCCAGTTTCTAATGATAATAATGTGCTTTCTTTACATAACGGACATAAAAAGCCGATATTTTCACTTTGAATATCTACTGGTTTGCCACAATCAGGACAAACAGAAGAGTATGTGTGGCCTGATTTGTATAAATGAATAACAGGGACAGAAACTATATTTTGACATTCATGGCATACTGCCGGATAATAATTAAACTCAAAATATGGAAATTGTTCTTCTTTTGTATCTGAGATTATTTTCTTTTGAATTTCTGTTGGAAATACATCTAATATATTTTCCAAAATTGCATGTTCCATTCCATGACCAATATGAATACTCCATATAGTGTTACAGGAAGGACATGTATATTCACAAATTTTTCCCATAATCATCCTTTCTATAGTATTATGCATTTAATAATTGAAGAATAGAAGAGGGCTGTTGATTTGCCTGTGCAAGCATTGCCTGCCCACTTTGCAGTAAGATCTGGTTACGCACATAACCCATCATATATTTTGCCATGTCTGTATCTCGTATACGAGACTCTGAGGCTGTAAGGTTTTCTCCCATGTTATCAAGATAAGAAACAGTATGCTCCAAACGGTTTTGAAGTGCACCATAGTAGCTGCGTATGGAGCTTACTTTATCAATTGCAGAATTTACACTTTTTATTGCACTGCGGGCATTCTCTTGTGTTGAAACATTCATATCTGTAAGCTCAAGAGCATTAGTATTCATTTGGAATAATTCTACATTGATAACGTTATACATACTGTTTTCTTCTCCAACCATTAATTGAAGGCTTGTAGGGCTTCCAAAAACACCTTCGGGAGGATCAGGAACAATAGCTTTGTCAACAACATGAAATGCCTGATTTGTTGTTACGGTATCCCCTATAATAGAAGAACCTCCATCACTCAGGTTGGCAGTTATAACAGAACCTGCTCCATTTTTTGAATTAAAAGCAAGCTTTCTCACAAATTCAACTAAATCCTTATCAGGTTTACTAAATAATTGTTCTAATGCAGAATAACTTTTAATACCAGTATATTTTGATATTGCAGTATATAATCCGGAATTTTTATTTATAAGGTCATCGAATATTTTATCCATTCCCTCTGCAATAGACTGCCCTGTAACTGATGTTTTTCCACTAGCCAGATAACCAATATAAGCGCTGGCCAGATAACCATGTCCGTAAGGACGTCCAGCTACAGTGTATTTTTTTAAATAATTTCCAATTGCTGTATCTTTTGAAGCATCGTTTTCGCTGGTAAGCTGTTTAGCTATTTGTTCCAGCTCACGATTCCAGTTGGTAGGAAATCCGCCGCCTGAAAGCTGCGCGGTTCCTTCTGTAAACCAATCAGGATATTTTGTCGCTCCGTTTCGGCCGCTCATGCCGTCAGTCATTGTGTATTGCATTACAGAATGCATTAATTCATGAGCAATGGTAGATTCTAATTTGCTGACATCTGCACTTCCATCCTTAATTGAATCATTTGAAAAATCTGCAGAATCAACTCTTATCATTAGTTTAAAAGGTTTGCCCTGTGAATAAAACGAAAATTGTGCATATGCCAACATACCGCCTGATCCATCTATGCTGCCTACATGAAGCTCCATTCCAATCTTATCGGTTCCAACTGCTGACTTTAATGAGGGAAATGCATCGAATATCTGACTGATAGCATTCGGAAAATATTCTGTAGAAATCTTTTCAATAAGAGCATCATGGCCAGAAGTTCTACCTGTACTAGAAGGAGATAGTGTTCCAGCGCCGTTAATATAGTTTACTTCACAAATGCGATTAGAGAGATCCAAAGTAATTCCATATGTAGTCATATTACTTTGAGAACTTAAGAGTCCGTTTTCTGGAAACAGTTTAACTCCATTAAAAGAAGAGGTCTTTCCAATACGTTCTATTTCTGTTTTTAACTGTTGCATTTCCTCATCTATCATGCCGCGCTGCGAATCAGAATATGTTCCGTTAGCGGATAAAACTGAAAGCTCTATCATACGATTAAGCATTGAATGTACTTCTGTCATAGCACCTTCTACAGTCTGTATTAGAGATATTCCATCATCTGCATTCTGCTTTGCCTGGTTTATGCCTGTTATCTGCGCTCTCATCTTTTCAGATATAGCGAGTCCTGCTGCGTCATCACCGGCACGATTAATTTTATATCCTGAACTAAGCTTTTCCAGATCTTTTGCAAGAGCCCCATTAGTTCCGCTTAAATTTCTATGAACATTCAAGGATAAAATATTATGCTGTATTCTCACAAACTTCACCTCTTTCTTATATAAATCGCATTAATAATATATCGACATATTCAACATTTATATTAAGTATTACTAATGAACTAATCTTTACAAAATATAAATTAGGGAGGAGTATTTTTACATACTTCTCCCCGGCGGGCCTTCTATAATTTTTTTCCAAGCATATCAGGATTGGTTGCATACTTTAATGCAGTATCTTTCGTAATTCTGCCTTGTTTATAAAGATTTAGAAGACTTCCATCCATAGAAATCATATCTTCTTTCATTGAGGAATATATAATTCCGTCAATCTGATGAACTTTATTATCACGTATCATATTTCTAATTGCAGGTGTAACAGTCATAATCTCCAGCGCGGGAGTTACCTTTCCGTCTACGGTTGGTACAAGCTGCTGGGATATAACAGCGGTTAATGCCATGGAAAGTTGGATGCCTATCTGGCGCTGCTGGTTTGCGGGAAATACGTCTATAATACGGTCAATAGTATTGGCGGCACCGATTGTGTGCAGCGTAGACAGTAGAAGATGACCTGTCTCAGCTGCTGTCATGGCAACCGTAATTGTTTCATAGTCGCGCATTTCGCCGAGAAGAATAACATCCGGACTTTGGCGCAGTGCAGCCCGCAGTGCAGTTACATAATTCTCTGTATCAACATTTATTTCCCGCTGGCTTACAATACTCTGTTCATGACGATGAAGATACTCCAGAGGATCTTCAAGCGTTATAATGTGCTTATGCTGACTTTTATTTATCTGATTGATGATGCAGGCAAGTGTAGTGGACTTTCCGCTTCCCGCAGGTCCAGTTACAAGAATCATTCCTTTGCCGCCGTCTCCCAAATGAATAATATGCTCTGGAAGTCCCAATTCATTAAATGCGGGCAGGTTAAAGGTAATGATACGGATAACTGCTGATAATGCACCTCTTTGTTTGTAAGCACTGACACGGAAACGAGACAGTCCGGGTATGGCAAAGGAAAAATCATCGTCCCCTTCCTCATGCAGAATATTGATATTTCTCTGTCCCGCCTGTTCATAGATATTAGTTAATAATTCCTCCGTGTCTTTTGGAAGCAGCTTTACATCGCTGGTTTGGCAGATAACACCGTTTTTTCGAAAAGATACCGGAAGGCCGGCAACAATAAATACATCAGATGCTTGTTCTTTAATTGCCTGATCCAAAATTTCATTTAAACTCATATTTTAAGAACTCCTTTATCTATTCTTTTACGACCGGCATAAGGTTTAAGTTATTATCACCCTTCCATGTACCGGTAGAATTTATTTGCCATTTTTGTATTTTGTAATAATTTTCATGGTTTTGATAATCTGTCACCACAAGCTCAACATTAAGAATCTGCTTTTCACCGGCAGGTACCTGATAGGAAATGATAAGTTCTTCCTCTTGCAGACTACAGGAGAGAGTAATTCCGTCAACCTGAGTTTTGTCAAATTTTTTTGTTATAGCTTTTATATATTCTTCCTTTTTTTGGACTGCTGTTTCTTCTAATGTAGCATCAACTTTATCTAAGACAGATTCTGCTTTTAAAGAGGCCTCATAATATTGGTTTTTATGTTCAGCAAGCCTTTCACTTAAGGTATAGTCGCTTTTTGCACTTGAAAGTGAAAGTATGGAAAAAGTTGCAAGACATAATACTAAAAAAACAATTAATAAAGAGGACGAGCCAATATTTACAAAAGAAGACTGTTCCTTATCTTTCTTCATAACCGGTCCTCCTTGCTATATGATGCTTTGTTGATAGTTCATATATATTTGTCCCTGAATCAGAAGAGACTATCTGCATATCCGCCTCTACCATCTGATCCTTAAGTTCCATATGCAAAGTAAACGTATATATGGCATCCTGGCTGATACATTGGGAAAAGGTATCATTATAGTAAATTGTAATATCAGCATATTTCATATCAGTTTGAATATCAGGATAACTACCATTAGGATACAGCCGCTTCATCATATTTACACTGTTTTCTACGCTGTCTGCAGTATTAATAATCTCTGCGGCACCTGTACATTCATTTACAGCATGATTTAAAGCATTAGAATCATTGCTCATCAGGTGTGATTTCACAAAAAATTCTACACAGACAGCGCTTGAAGCGGAGAAAAAAAGAATTGCAATTATCAGTTCCATTAAAAATAGGCTTGATGATCTTGCTCTGTTTCTACGTACCATGGAGAAATTATATCCTTTCTTAATTAATGAATTACTTGTAAAATGTTAATAATAGATTTACATACTTCTTATACCAATAATTGTCGAAGCTGTCTGGTTTTTTTTATCAGTACAGGTAAATTCTAACAGGTTATTAGATAACTGCTTCATGGAGAAATTCTGAATTTCCAAAATCGTCCGTCCGGCAGAAGCTTTTGCTGTGACCCCGTCCTTAATAAAAAGTTCCTTAAGCTCTTTGTTATTTGCATAAATATATGTATAGTAAATATCTTCACCTATATTTTGTTCCATTATAAGTGCGTCACACCCATCAAAACTTCCAATCGTAACTTTTCCATCCATATCATTCTGGTGAATCTTTTCGCTTATATAGGAAAGACTTGTCCTTGACGTGTAATTCAAGGAAGAATTTTCAGTAGTAGACTGATAAATTCTAGCAGCAAGAAGAAGTACTGTAAGCGCAGAAAGGGCAAATACAAAAAAAAGTGCTATTGGAAATAAATAGTCTATCATATGCTTACGTTTTGTATGAAACCTCATTATTTGCCCTCCCTTTCAATAATCGTTACATCCGGCAGAATATTAGAACCGGAAATACGATAGTCTACAAAAAACAAGTCTTCATTATATGTAAGTCCGTAGTTCTCCTTCAAATAGGACAAACTTTCCGGATATGTTCCCTCAACTGTGTAACAATAAGTTATATTGCGCATAATAGCATTTTCCAGACTCTCCTTCTGCCGTTTTTTTGTACTCTCAGAAAAGGAGGAGATTCCTTGTACAAATAAAAACAGAATCAACAAAAAAATACACACGGAAAATAAGAATCCAGATGGTTTAAGCGCTTGTTTTTTATATCCAAAACGATTCATAGTTCAGGCTCCTTAAAATATTTGCTTAAATGCTTGACATAATTCCCATAAGTGGAAGCATAACAGATAAGAGAATTACGCCGACAATCAGCGATAAAAATATAACTAAAGTAGGTTCTAATACTGCCAGAATATTACTCATGCGTGTGTCGATGTCATCCTGATACAGCTCGGCAATTTGTTCCATTACTTGATCCATTGCACCTGTTTTGGAGCCGATGGATGCCATACGGGCATAAACACCGGTAAACATGCCGGAAGTAAAAAGCGCTTTTGAAAGGTCATTTCCCTCATCAACCTCACTTTGGCACTGGTCAATTTTTTTCTGAAAAACAGGGTCATCATTTAAAGAATTGACAAGCTCCATACTTCTTTCTGGGTTCAGGCCGCTGCTAAGAGTAAGCGCCATGCCGCTGGCAAATCTGCAGGCAGCAATTTCTTCATATATTGCCCTGGTAAACTTAAGCTTATATCCTAGATTTCGGAATACATTTCTTCCAGAAGCAGTACGTGTTCCATAGAAAATAAAACCTGCCGCTGCAACAAGAATTAAGATAAAAGCAGCAGAATACCTGTTAATTGCTGTTCCGACATTCATAAGCATTCGTGAAAATCCGGTCATTTCTGTACCAAGCTGGATAAATACCTGATTAAAAATAGGCATAACCTTTACAAGAAGTACAACAATAACAACAGCCATCATCCCAGTCATAATCATAGGATATGTAATGGAATTTCGTATGCTTTTATTAATGGAATCTTCACGTTCATAATGATTCTGAAGTGACTGCATAACCTCATCAAGAGTACCAGTCTCTTCACCGATTTGTACCATATGGAGCAGATAGGACGGATAGATATTCAGCGATTCCATTGCATGATAAAGACTGCCCGTCTCCTGCATATCAGCAAGAAGAGCCTCTAATATTGATTTTTCATCAGATGAAGCTGCATCCTCCAGCATAATTGTAAGGCCTTCCATAGAAGAAATGCCTGACTTTAGAATCAGGGCAGTCTGTCCGCAGAAGGAAGATAATTCCAGATTGGAAAATGGTTTCATAAATAGTCCTCCTCTTCACTTTAATAAGAATATTTTACTGTATAGTTGCTTCCATCACCGACATATTTCGCAACAGATTTGCTGCTGTTATTTGCAGCAAGGGTTGGGTCTATCAGAGACCATTCCCTTCCGTCAAATTCAATAATATTATCTATCCAGCCGATTTCAGTCAGATAGACGCTGATCCACGCATGATATGCATCTCCGGAATAACCGACAACAAGCTTGGTCGGAATTCCCTGGGAACGGAGCATAGCCGACATCAGGGAAGCATAATCAAAGCAGATTCCCTTTTTTGTGTCCATGGTTCTGTCAATATCTGGAAGATAATCTGCCTGTACATTCTGGGCAAGCTCCTCGTCATAAGAAATATTTTCTATGACATAGCTATATACCTGCTCTACATAATCCAGATCGTTCGAGGACTTTTCTGAAAGTGACGCAGCATAAGAAACCGCCTTATAATCCTGTGTGAACCATACATACTGATTTGGATATAAGTAAGGACGAAATTCATCATTGAGAGTTACATTGATATCCTGTGAAAAGGCAACAGCATACATATTATCATAGGCATGCTCCAGTATATCAATGTGATAATTACCATCTCCTCCTGACAATGGAAATGCTTCAAAAGAACCGATTGCCAGAGTATAGCTGTAAGTAGTACCATCAGGCGTTGTAATCTGCAGTTTTACTTTATCTACACCGCCCTGATGTTTGATCATTACATAACCTTCTGATATATTAGATGCATCTATAGAAACAATATCATTTCCATATACAACACTACCTGAAGCTGATGGAAGGAGATATTCTTTTATTGTAGTTCTCTTTTTATCATCTGAATGATTTTTTGACTTGGAAGAACCAAGGGACATTGATGTAGAATTATCTGACTTTGCAGATGAGGTACTTCCAGAGCATCCTGTCAAAAAAGGAGCTGAAAAAAGTAGAGTAAAGGACAGGCATATGGCAAGTGTTTTTTTATGCATTTTACAGCCTCCTTTCTTTAAAAAATTTTTATTCATTATTTAACTGTCAATATAAGATGCAGTGTATTATCTGCGTTATCCGGAATATAAACATTTAACGTTTCCTTTGGGTAGGAAAATACCACACATTCGCTGGATTCGTCAAAGGACACAGGAAGAATCTCCTGTCCACTCAAGCCGACAGCCTTTATCTCTTTGTAATTTATACCAGAACCTGTATCAGACAAATATAAACATACATTTTCTGAATCCATATTACTGGAGACAACTAATGGGGCTTCTACATCGACATTTTCCACGTCAACAAAATGGGTAACTGTCTGATGATTTATAAGCGTTACAGCTACTTTCATATGGCCGTTTATATGTGGTTCTATTGAATATATATGAGAATCTACTTCATACACTGGAATATTATGCCCATCTATTATGGCTGTGACCCGCTGCACAGGCATAAAGGTGTCAACTGATACATGATATACAGGATTTACTTCAGAGTTCTTTGTTTCGGAATGTATCGTAAATGATGGTACTATAAATAAAAATGCCAAAAGTAAAAAAAGTACCATGGCAATAATAACAATCTTTTGTAAAGAAAAACGTTTCTTGCGGTAATGGCTGTATGCGGCTAAAACATCTAAAGGAATAGTATTAGGCTCTGCCTGATTTGCAGCAAAAATATTTTCTAGTATTTTATTTGCATTATCTATATCCAGCTGTGGTTCTGTTGATTTTTTAAATCGTATCATAAATAACATTTACCTCCCTCTTATTGCCGCAACGTCTTTTCTAGATGTGCCCTCCCGCTTATCAAATATCTTTTTACAGAGCTTCGGCTGATGTCCATAAGCTGTGCTATCTCATCATGCTTTAATATCTGTTTTATGATAAACTCCCGTGAATCTATCTCTATCAATTCATCCTCTGGATTGTTAGATATAGCAGGGAGGACAGAGGAAACAGCTTCATCATAGCTATTCATTTCCATATCATACTGCTTCTGTTTTTTATGTAATTATAGCATACCCGAAAATTAATTTGATTCAGCCATGCCAGCACAAGGGTAGGATCCTTTACCTTTGACAAGTTTTTAAGAGCAAGTATATAGGTCTCCTGTAAAGCATCCTGTGCAAGGTATTCGTCCTTTAAATAACGGTATGCAAAGTGGTACTGCCTCTGATAGGTAACAGCATATAATTCTACAAAAGCGTCACTATCCCCTGCCTGTGCACGTAATACAAGCTGTGCTATGTATTTGTAATCTAAAGAAGACATTTTAATATATACCTCCTTTACTATTACTTTGTCATGGGCTGCATCTGCTTACTTAGAGTATAATCGTCTATAGTATAACATAAATTCGAAAAAATGCAGTATTTTTTTCTAAAACCTAAACCTTTTTATGATTTTTGAACTTCCTTTATAATATAAGATATTAAGTACGAAAAGGCAGAAGGAGATTAAGTTTCAGGCTGAGCTTGAGAAGAAAGAAGGGACCAGGGACTGGTATGAAGGCCGGCACGGTTCTTTTTTGTTATAATAAATTATGGAGATTGATTTCAACTTTAAAATATAATAAACTATAAACAGCATAAATTATGGATAATTATGATTTTATCATGGACACGGAGGAGAGTTAAGGACTATGAATAAGTTAACAGGAATGAGGCAGGGAAAAAGAACTCTGTCAGTTTTTCTTGTATTGCTGCTATGCTTTTCTATGGGTATGTCTGTGGCAGCAACGGATATGGAGCTGCTTACGCCCGAGGAGCAGAAGGCGCAGCAGGAGATGGAACGTCTGTATGGACTTCCGATTCAGACAAATGAGCTGTCTGGCTGGCCGCAGGGACCAGGGACATATGGAGAGGCAGGAATTGTGATGGAGGTTGGAAGCGGGGCAATTCTTTATGCGAAAAATATTGATGATCATCATTATCCGGCGAGTATTACAAAGACTTTGACAACGCTTGTGGCAATGGAAAATTCAGAGCTTGATGATAAAGTAACATTTTCTGCAGACAGTCTGTCTTTCTTAGAGTGGGGAGATGCGGCAATTGGCATGCAGGAAGGAGATGTGATTTCCATGGAGGAAGCACTTTATGCAGTGCTTCTGGCATCAGCTAATGAGGTGTCATATGCGGTAGCTGAGAGTATTGGGAAAAGTAAAGGTCATGATTACAGCTGGTATATCGATTTGATGAATACGAGGTGCCAGGAGCTTGGGGGAATGAATTCTCATTTTGTGAATCCACATGGACTTCATGATGAGAATCACTATACCTGTGCGAGGGATATGGCATTGATTGGAAGAGCACTTTTTAAATATCCAGTTGTATTTGATATTATGCAGTCTATGCAGTATACGATTGAGGAAAGCGATACAACGATGGAGCATATTTTCCAACAAAATCATAAGATGTTTTATATGGATAATATGTATTACTGGGAAGATGTAATCGGCGGTAAAACAGGATATACGGATCAGTCCAGAAATACGCTGGTGACAATGACGGATAATGGGGACATGCAGCTGGTGTGTGTGGTGCTTAGAACGGAAGGCTACAACGTATATTCGGATACAAGAAATCTGTGTGAGTATGTTTATGATAATTTCGAGAAATTAGATGTAGCAAAGCTAGAAAAGTCAGAGGATGTTGGTAAGATTATCACAAAGGATGGCGGCGGCTATGTTGTAGTTCCAGATGGAGTGACCTTTGAAATGCTTAAAATGGAACTTACACCAGATAAGGATGTAAAAGGTGAAGCAGTGCTTACGTATACTTATGAAGGAAATAATGTTGGTGAGGTGCGGGCGAAGCTTAGTGATACATTTTTAAAAGAAAATCCTGATCTGGCTCCTGAAAAAGAGTCGGGGGAAGATGCGAAAACAGGTTCCAATAAGGCAGGGAAAATGGGACGTAATAAAACAGAAAACAGGATACTGGCGGTATCAGTAGTAATATTAATACTTTTGATTGGTACATTGTTAAGATATGTGATGGAAAAAAAGCGTGAAAAAAAGCGCCGCAGACGCAGGATGGAAATGAATAGAAAATAGATAAATAGTGGAAAAAAACCTTGACTAGTCAAGGTTTTTTTCATATAATGTAGCCGTATAAAAGTAAAAATAAAGGCTAAAAATGTTGATGAAGACAGTAAGGTATATTTAAAAGGCAAAGCGAGCCGGAGATGGTGGGAGTCTGGTGCAAGTAGGATATATCTGAATATCACTTCTGAATTGCAGTTTCTGAACTGTGCGGGCTATCTGGGAATTTATAAAATATACGAAGCACTTAGTAGGAGCTGACGGAGTTCCCCCGTTACAGGGAAGGCATATGATAGTATGTTTAGGTGGTTTATAAGCGAAAGCGTGGCTTTCGTCCTATACAGGACGGAAGCTTTTTTTGCGTTTGGGGACGGGGTATTTCTAAAAATACCCCGTCCCCACCCCAAAAAGGGACAGGGTGTTTTAAATCTGGGACGGGGTATTTTTAAAAATACCCCGTCCCCAACTTGCAATTTCATAAAGGAGGTTAAAAATGTATAAAAAGGTTTCAACGGACTTAAATTTTGTTGACAGAGAAAAAGCGACGGAAAAGTTCTGGGAAGAGAACCATATTTTTGAGAAGAGTATGTCCGACCGTAAAGGCAATGATATGTATACTTTTTATGACGGTCCGCCGACTGCAAACGGCAAGCCGCATATTGGACATGTGCTTACCCGTGTAATTAAGGATATGATTCCAAGATATCGTACGATGAAGGGATATGAGGTTCCGAGAAAAGCGGGTTGGGATACGCACGGACTTCCGGTTGAGCTTGAGGTGGAGAAAGCGCTGGGACTTGACGGAAAAGATCAGATTGAAGAATATGGTTTGGAGCCGTTTATAGACAAATGTAAAGAGAGTGTATGGAAATATAAGGGCATGTGGGAGGATTTTTCTGCGACAGTTGGATTCTGGGCAGATATGGAAAATCCGTATGTCACATATCATAATGATTTTATTGAGTCTGAATGGTGGGCGCTTAAGAAAATCTGGGATAAGGGACTTCTCTATAAGGGATTTAAAATTGTTCCTTATTGTCCGCGGTGTGGAACTCCCCTGTCTGCGCAGGAGGTGGCGCAGGGATATAAGGATGTAAAAGAGCGTTCTGCAATTGTAAGATTTAAGGCAAAAGGCGAGGATGCATATATTCTTGCGTGGACAACAACGCCGTGGACGTTGCCGTCAAACCTAGGCCTTTGTGTAAATCCAAAAGAAACTTATGCAAAGGTAAAATGTATAGACGGATATACTTATTATATGGCGGAAGCGCTTCTTAATACGATTCTTGGTCCTCTGGCAGAAAAATCAGAGGAGGCTTACGAGGTACTTGAAACCTTTAAAGGCCAGGAGCTTGAGTTTAAGGAATATGAGCCGCTGTATGCGTGTGCCGCCGAAGGAATTAAAAATCAGAATAAAAAGGCATTTTATGTTACCTGTGACGATTATGTAACGCTTACAGACGGTACAGGTGTAGTTCATATTGCGCCTGCATTTGGCGAGGATGACGCGAAGGTATGCCGCAAGTATGATATGCCATTTGTACAGCTGGTGGATGAAAAAGGAAATATGGCAGAGACAACTCCATTTGCCGGATTATTTGTAAAGAAAGCGGATCCAGAGGTTCTGAAAGATCTTGAAAAGAGAGAGCTGCTTTTTTCAGCGCCGAATTTTGAACATAGTTACCCGCATTGCTGGAGATGTGATACGCCGCTTATCTACTATGCGCGGGAATCCTGGTTTATTAAGATGACAGAAGTTAAAAAAGACCTAATTGCAAATAATAATACCATTAACTGGATTCCAGAAAACATTGGAAAGGGACGTTTTGGCGATTGGCTGGAAAATGTACAGGACTGGGGAATCAGCCGGAATCGCTATTGGGGAACTCCTTTGAATATCTGGGAGTGTGAGTGTGGGCATCAGCATTCTGTTGGAAGCATTGCAGAACTGAAGGAGATGTCTGATAATTGTCCAGACGAGATTGAACTTCACCGCCCATATATTGACGAAGTGACAATCCATTGTCCAAAGTGTGGAAAACCAATGCATCGTGTGCCGGAAGTCATTGACTGCTGGTTTGATTCTGGAGCCATGCCCTTTGCGCAACATCATTATCCTTTTGAAAATCAGGAGCTTTTTGAAAAGCAGTTTCCGGCAGATTTTATTTCTGAGGCAGTGGATCAGACAAGAGGCTGGTTTTATTCTCTTCTGGCAATTTCTACCTTGATTTTTAACAAGGCGCCTTATAAAAATGTTATTGTTCTTGGCCATGTACAGGATGAAAACGGTCAGAAAATGAGTAAGTCCAAAGGAAATGCGGTTGATCCTTTTGACGCGCTGGAAAAATATGGGGCGGATGCAATCCGCTGGTATTTTTACGTTAACAGTGCTCCGTGGTTACCCAACCGTTTCCACGGCAAGGCAGTTGTGGAAGGACAGCGTAAATTTATGGGTACACTATGGAATACGTATGCATTTTTCGTATTGTATGCTAATATTGATGAATTTGACGCGACAAAATATACGCTGGAATATAACAAATTATCGGTGATGGATAAATGGCTTTTATCTAAGCTGAATACAGTAGTAAAAGAGGTTGATAATCATCTTGGAAACTATAGAATTCCAGAAGCTTCGAGGGCTCTTCAGGATTTTGTAGATGATATGAGCAACTGGTACGTAAGAAGAAGCCGCGAGCGTTTTTGGGCAAAAGGTATGGAGCAGGATAAAATCAATGCATATATGACACTTTATACCGCACTTGTTACAGTATCGAAAGCGGCGGCTCCTATGATTCCGTTTATGACGGAAGATATTTACCAGAATCTTGTAAGAAGTATTGATAAGGAAGCGCCGGAAAGTATCCATCTGTGTAATTTCCCGTCTGTATCTGAGGAAGTTATTGATAAAGATCTGGAATCAAATATGGATAAAGTATTAAAACTTGTCGTTATGGGGCGTGCCTGCAGAAATACGGCAAATATCAAAAACCGTCAGCCTATTGGGCAGATGTATGTGAAAGCTGACTTTGAAATTCCGGAATTTTATCAGGAAATTGTACGTGAGGAATTAAATGTAAAAACTGTAACATTTACACAAGAGGTACGTGATTTTACGTCATATTCTTTTAAGCCTCAGCTAAAGACAGTAGGCCCCAAATATGGTAAAATGCTAGGTGGAATCAAGTCGGCGCTTGGAGCTGTTGACGGCAATGCCGCTATGGATGAGATTAACAGTACAGATGCGTTAAAGCTTGATGTAAATGGTCAGGAGATTGTCCTGCTGCGGGAAGATCTGTTGATCGAATCTGCCCAGACCGAAGGATATGTATCTGAAAATGATAATGGTATTACGGTTGTCCTTGATACGAATCTTTCCAGAGAACTTTTGGAAGAAGGTTTTGTGCGTGAGATTATCAGTAAAGTACAGACTATGCGTAAGGAAGCAGGCTTCGAAGTTATGGATAAGATTGAAATTACTTACGAAGGAACGGAAAAAGCCGAAAAGATATTTGCGGCAAATGCAGATGTAATCGGAGCGGAGACACTGGCCTTAAGCGTTACAAGAGCATCGGCGAAAGGCTATGCGAAGGATTGGAAGATTAACGGTGAAAATGTGACGCTTGGTGTAGAGAAAAAGTAATAAAGGGGATGAAAACATGTATAATCCAAGATTTGAGAAGAATGCATTTAAAAAGGAAGTAGAAACAAATGTAAAGACACTTTTTAGAAAAACTGTTGATGAGGCAACGCCGCAGCAGTTATTTCAGGCCGTTTCTTATGCGGTAAAGGAAGTCATTATCGACGATTGGCTTG
Organism: Lachnospiraceae bacterium; assembly: GCA_910575605.1. Taxonomy (GTDB): domain Bacteria; phylum Bacillota; class Clostridia; order Lachnospirales; family Lachnospiraceae; genus CAPEBR01. The sequence continues at coordinate 61,397 of CAJTEW010000005.1, read as the reverse complement.
AAACCCAGAAGCAGTATGAAAAAGAAGATCCGAAGATGGTTTACTATATGTCTATGGAATTTTTGATGGGAAGAGCTCTCGGAAATAATCTGATTAATATGACTGCATACACGGAAGTTAAGGAAGCGCTTGAGGAGATGGGAATCGATATCAACGCTATTGAGGATTTAGAACCGGATCCGGCGCTTGGAAATGGCGGTTTGGGACGTCTGGCGGCTTGTTTTCTTGATTCTCTTGCAACACTTGGATATGCTGCATATGGCTGCGGAATTCGTTACCGTTACGGTATGTTTAAACAGAAGATTGAGAATGGTTATCAGGTAGAAAAACCAGATAACTGGTTAAAAGATGGAAATCCGTTTGAGCTTAGAAGGCCGGAGTATGCAAAAGAAGTACGTTTCGGCGGAAATATCCGTGTAGAATATGATGATGTGACAGGAGCGATGCGTTTTGTACAGGAAAATTATGAGTCCGTACTTGCAATTCCTTATGATTATCCGGTTGTAGGTTATAATAATCATGTAGTAAACACTCTCCGTATTTGGGATGCAGAGCCGATTGTGGATTTCCAGTTAGATTCCTTTGACAGGGGAGATTATCACAAAGCAGTTGAGCAGCAAAATCTTGCAAAAAATATTGTAGAGGTGCTTTATCCGAACGATAATCATTACGCTGGAAAAGAGTTAAGGCTGAAACAGCAGTATTTCTTTGTTTCTGCAAGTCTGCAGGCAGCAATTGCAAAATATAAAAGAAAGCATGATGATATTACAAGGCTTCATGAAAAGGTTGCAATTCAGATGAATGATACCCATCCGACGGTTGCAGTTGCCGAGCTTATGAGAATTCTTCTTGATGAAGAGGGACTTGGCTGGAATGAAGCATGGGAGGTTACTACAAAGACCTGTGCATATACAAATCATACGATTATGGCAGAGGCTCTTGAGAAATGGCCGATAGATCTGTTCTCAAGACTTCTTCCAAGGGTATATCAGATTATTCAGGAGATTGACCGCAGATTTATTCTTCAGATTCGAGCTCAGTATCCGGGAAATGAAGAGAAAATCCGTAAGATGTCCATTTTAAGAGACGGTCAGGTAAAAATGGCACACCTTGCGATTGTAGCAGGTTTTTCGGTAAATGGTGTTGCAAGACTTCATACAGAAATTCTTAAGAATCAGGAATTAAAGGATTTCTATCAAATGATGCCAAAGAAATTCAATAATAAGACAAATGGTATTACACAGAGACGTTTCCTGATGCACGGAAATTATCTTTTGGCAGACTGGGTAACTGAAAAAATCGGTACAAAGGACTGGATTACAGATTTATCTTTAATGAGTAAACTAAAACCGCTTGCAGACGACCCGCAGGCTCTTGAAGAGTTCCGTCAGATTAAGTTTAAAAATAAGGAACGCCTGGCAGCATATATTAAGGAGCATAATGGTGTTGAGGTTGATCCGCGTTCCATTTTTGACGTACAGGTTAAGAGACTTCATGAGTATAAGAGACAGCTTCTTAATATTTTACATGTTATGTACCTGTACAATCAGATAAAGGAACATCCGGAAATGAGCTTCTTCCCAAGAACCTTTATTTTTGGTGCAAAGGCTTCTGCAGGGTATATTCGTGCAAAACAGATTATTAAATTGATTAATTCTGTTGCAGATGTTGTAAATAATGATCAGAGTATTAATGGAAAACTTAAGGTTGTATTTATTGAGGATTACCGTGTATCTAATGCAGAGAAGATATTTGCGGCTGCAGATGTCAGCGAACAGATTTCTACAGCTTCCAAAGAAGCTTCTGGTACAGGAAACATGAAATTCATGTTAAATGGCGCGCCGACAATCGGTACGATGGATGGAGCTAATGTGGAGATTGTAGAGGAGGTAGGCGCAGAGAATGCATTTATCTTTGGTTTAAGTTCTGACGAGGTTATTAGTTATGAGCAGAACGGCGGATATAATCCGATGGATATTTATAACAGTGACCCGGATATCCGCAGAGTGGTAGATCAGCTTGTAGACGGCACTTATGCAAAAGGTGACAAAGAGATGTATCGTGACCTTTATAATTCTCTTCTTAACAAAAAGAGCAGTAACCGTGCGGATATGTATTTTATCTTGAAGGATTTCCGCTCTTACGCAGAGACACAGAAGAAGGTGGAAGAAGCATACAGGGATAAGGAAGGCTGGGCAAAGAAAGCTCTTCTTAATACTGCATGCTGTGGTAAGTTTTCATCAGACAGAACGATTCGCGAGTATATAGAGGATATTTGGAAGCTTGACCCTATTAAGGTAGAAGTAGAGGAGTAGAGCAGTTGGGGACGGGGTATTTTTAAAAAGTGCCTGTCCCCACCCTGGCAGGGGACAGGCACTTTTTAAAAATACCCCGTCCCCAACTTGAGAGTGATGGAAAGAAATAGAATGAGTATTTTAAAGCAGTTTAGCCATGGCGGATATATGACCGCAGAAAACATGGCGGCTGCTTTAAACATTAGTGTTAAGACGGTTAGACTTCGCATAAAAGAGATAAGCTTGGATGCCCAGGCAAATGGTTTTTCTATTGTTTCAAAGCCAAGATTAGGATATATCCTGCAGATTACAGACGAAGAAAAATGGAACCAGTACTTTTCAAGAGAAACAGGTACAAAATACAGCCTTCCGGATTCAATAGAAGAAAGAATTGACTTCCTTCTTATCTATCTGTTATTTCGAAAGGATTATATAAAAATTGATGAACTGTGCGATTTTTTATTTGTTTCAAGAACAACCCTTACGCAGTCTCTTAAGCAGGTGGAACAAATAGTTGCCCGGTATAATATCAGTATCGACAGGAGGTCAAACTACGGTCTGAAGATGACAGGAGAAGAGTATGATTTCCGCCGATGTATCGGAGATTATTTTGCCAGACGCAATAGCTTTGGCATTTTGGACGAAAGAAAAAGCAGACAATTAAAAAGCTTGGAAGATACAGTTTTAAGTATTTTAAAGGATACAGGAATCCACATGACAGAAACATCTGTGGAGACCTTTATTCATCATGTTTATGTAAGCATAAAACGAATAAAATCTGGATTCCCCATATCCTCGGATAAATTTGAGCTTGTCAGGAAAGCTTGGGAAAAATCATTCTGCTTTACAGAAAAGGAAGCAGAATTTATTGACTGGCTTTTAGATATCTTGTCTCAAAGATGGCAGATAGAATTTGATGAAGCAGAAAAAAGCTATATTTCTTTACATCTTGCCTGTAAGCGCATTATAGAAACTGAGCAGTTAAAAGACGAAAATTTTATTATCAGTGAGGATATTGAGGAAACTGGAGAGAAAATTTTAGATATTCTTTTAGATGAGTTTAATGTGAATCTAAAAGGAAATTTTCATATACGTATGATGCTGAATTCTCATTTGGTTCCATTTGAAGTAAGAATACTAAATGAGATTTCAAATACAAATGAGCTCCTGCCTGAAATAAGAAAAAATTTTGCGTTTCCGTATACTATGGCGGCCCGGATAGGAGAATTTCTGGAAGAAAAATATGAGAAGCCTGTATCAGAAGATGAAATAGGATATTTTGCCATGATTTTTGCGTTGGCTCTGGAAGAAATGCGGGAAATAGAAACAAAAAAGTCCGATATACTTATAGTGTGTAATTCTGGAAAAGGAAGTTCGAGACTGTTAAAGTACCGATATGAAAAGGAATTTGGAGATTATTTGAATCATATTTATATATGCGACAGAGTAGGTTTAAGCCGGTTTGATTTTTCCAGAATTGAATATGTGTTTACAACCATACCTCTCACGGTAAAAATTCCGGTGCCTGTAATAGAAATTGGTACCTTTCTGGAGTCATCCGATATTGTTAAAGTGAAAAGTCTTTTAAAAAATGGAAAAAGATCTTATCTTTCCGAAATATATACACCAGAGCGGTTTTTTATAGGAATTAAGGGAGATGATAAAAAGAAAGTTTTAGAAAATTTCTGTACTGCAATAGCGAGAAGGGAAAAGCTTCCAGAGAACTTTTTGGAGGCAGTGATGAAGCGAGAAGAGCTGGGACAGACAGATTTTGGAAACCTTGCTGCCATGCCCCATCCTTATAAACTATTGGAAGAGGAGACAAAGGTTTTTGTCGGAGTGCTGGAGAAACCTGTGCAATGGACAAAAAATATTGTTCAGGTTTTGTTTCTTACTTCAATAGGAAAGAGTGATGATAATCTGCCTGTTTTTTACGAAGTAACGGCTAAGGTAATGGGAGATAAAGAGGGGATAGAGCGGCTGATAAAAGAAAAGCAATACCATACTTTAATGGATATCATAGAGAATACCGAGTAAAAAGTACCACATTTAATGTGGTATTTTTTAATGTGGAATTTTAATTAGAGGCAGATATAATTAAAACATAAAATAAATCGCGATTTTTTTATAGGAGGATATACTATGTCATATGAAAACATAATTATGGAGCTTATAGTAAAAGGCGGGGATGCTAAAAGCAAAGCTCTTCTCGCAATAGAAGAGGCAAAAAAAGGAAATTATTCTGAAGCCGAGAAGCTGATGCAGGAATGCAGCCATACTCTTATAGAAGCTCATGAAATTCAGACAGAGCTGATTCAGGACGAGCTGAATGGAAAGGCTGATGAACCAGTGAATCTGTTAATGGTACATGGCCAGGATCATTTAATGAATGCAATGCTTATTAGTGATCTGGCAAAAGAATTTATTGAGATTTATAAAATAGTTAATGGAGGAGTAAAACAATGAAATATATCACATTATTATGCTCAATGGGAATGTCAACGAGCCTTTTAGTAAATAAAATGAAGGATGCAGCAAAGCAGAGCGGGGAAGAGGTTACTATTAAAGCAATGGCAAAGGACTCATTTGCTTCCTATGACGGGCAGACAGATGTAATTCTATTAGGACCTCAGATACGTCATATGTATGATGATTTAAAAAACAAATATGAAGCACAGAATATAAAGGTTGCGGTAATTGATAATATGGATTATGGAATGATGAATGGAAAAAAGGTTTTGGAGTTTGCATTAAACTTATAATTTACCTAGACGAGAGATAAGGAGGATATTATGTTTACATCATTATCAGATAAATTACAAAAATATTTATTGCCTATAGCTAATAAAATTGGGGAAAACCGATATCTGCAAGCTGTAAAAAATGCTTTTTTGGTTTCTCTTCCTTTTACTATGTTTGGCTCACTCATATTAGCACTGGCAAATATACCTTATATGGAAAGGATTTTAGGAACAGATGCTTTAGCAGCATTTCAAAACGCGATTATACCAATTCAGAATGTAACATTTAATCTTATTACAATTATGATTGTACTGGGAATTGGTTATAGCTTGGGTGAGAGTTATCACTTAAATCAAATTTATGTTGCAATCTGCGCGCTTGTAGGATTCTTAATTGTTACCCCTGTATCTGAATTAGCTGATGGAGGGACTGGCTATTCTCTAAACAATATGGGAAGTATGTCAATTTTTACTGGAATTTTAATTGCAATTTTGTGTTCAGAAATTTATAGGATTGTTGTGCAGAAGAATATGATTATTCGTATGCCTGACAGTGTGCCTCCGATGGTTACAGATTCTTTTGTATCGTTGATTCCGATTGGATTTGTATTTATTATTTGTTTTGCAATTCAGCTTTTATTTGCGCAGACATCATTTGGCACAATGAACAGCTTTGTATATGAGATGATACAAATCCCGATTTCCCGGCTGGGAAGCAGCTTTCCTGCTTTTTTACTTGCAGGAGCCTTATGTAATCTGTTTTGGTTCTTTGGCCTTCATGGAAACAGTATTGTATATAATTCTGTTTTAAGTCCGATTTTCAAATCATTATCACTTGAAAATCTGGCTGCATTTCAGGCAGGAGAAGCACTTCCGCATATTATTACAGAAGAATTTGCATTTTATTTCGGCGGATTCAATGGAAGCTTTATTGCGTATCCGGTATTGATTTGTATTTTTCTGTTTTTCAGAAAGAAAAAAGACTGGAAAAAACTGGGAGAGGTAGCGTTGATTCCGGGAATTTTCAGTATTTATGAGCCAATTGTATTTGGATTCCCATTGATGCTGAATCCGGTTATGCTCATTCCCATGCTGTTAACACCTATGGTGAGCAGTGCGATTTCATATGTTTTTATGTATACAGGCCTCTGTCCGTTATGTACAGGTGTTTCTGTACCGTGGACTACACCAATGGTTTTAAGTGGAGTAATAACAACAAACTCCTTAATGGGAGGAATTGTGCAGATCATCATTATCGCGGCACTTACAGTTTTGTGGTATATTTTCCTGAAAATAATGTATAAACAGAGTGAGAAACAAGAAGAAATAAAAGAGGCATAATATTTAAGGAAAGGGAAAATAAAAAATGAAGAGAGACGAAGTTTATGATAAAATTTTAGGAAGTATGGTATGTTGTGCTTTAGGAGACGCCATGGGTGCTGTTACAGAAAATCTCAGCTTTGATCAGATAAGAGATAAATATCCAGGCGGTGTAAGGGAATTGATTGCGCCAGATAAAACGGCTTTTGCTTATGGGAATACTCCAGGGCAGATTACAGATGACTTTTCTCAGACATATCTTCTTACAGAGGAGATTATTAAAAATGGGGGAAGCATCAATGCTGAATGTGTTGAGAACATGCTGATACGCTGGTCTGGCATTCCAAAATGGTTTAACCGCTTTGCAGGTCCGACAACCAGGAGTGCTATATCTGAGATTAAGGCTAAAAAAGAAGGCAGAGAGTATGTAGTAAATGAGGTTATCGATTATGCCCGTCAGGCAACAAATGGAAGTGCCATGAAGATTTCTCCGGCTGGATTTTTTAATCCTTGTAATATTGATAATGCTATTGAAGATGCAGTGTGTATTACTAGAGTAACGCATGATAACCAGCTGGCTATTTCAGGCGCATGTGCAACAGCGGCGGCAGTCAGCAAAGCATTTGAACAAAATGCAACAGTCTATGATATTATTCAAGCTGGTATTTATGGGGCGGCAAAGGGAGAAGAAATTGGAATGAAGGTATCCAGAACCGTCGGAGGAGCCAGCGTAAAGGAAAGAATCGGTATGGCAGTAAGCCTTGCACTGCTGCCGGAAACAAAGGAGGAAAGACTAAGAAAGATATATAATCTTGTTGGTACAGGACTCCATGTGTCAGAGGCTGTTCCGGCCGCCTTTGGTATTCTTCTGATATGTAATGGCGACAGTCTGGATACAGTATATGAGGCAGTAAATATAGGCTATGACACAGATACTGTGGCTGCAATTGCAGGTTCTATTGTGGGAGCATTAAATGGCACAAAGGGAATAAAAGAGGAATTTTTCGAAATTATTAACAGAGAGAATGAAATTTCTCTTGAAGAAACAGCTCAAAAGGCAGCAGCTCTGGCATTAAAAAAGAATGGAGAAGTGTAAAATGAAAGAGTTCAAATATACTATCTCTGATGCAATGGGGATTCATGCCCGTCCGGCAGGTATTTTAGCAAAGGCGGCAAGAGCATTTGCATGTGATGTAAAAATTGCCAGGGGTGAAAAAACTGTTGATTGTAAAGGAATTATTGGTATTATGGGCCTTGGGGTAAAGAAAGGTGACGAAGTGACTGTAATATTCGACGGGGAAGATGAAGATGCAGCATATGATAAAATCATCAGTCTTATGAAAGAAAATCTGTAATTAGAATTCTATTCGAATATCGTAAAGGGGACAAAGTTATGCAGATATATAATGGAAAAGGTGTGTCTGGCGGTATTGCCATAGGAAGGATTCGTGTATATAAAAAGCGCGGGCAGGAAATAAACTGTATATCGGTTACGGATACAGATAAGGAGCTTATTCGTTTTAGGGATGCAAAAAAGGAGGCTGCCCGGCAGCTTGATATTTTATATGAAAAAGCACTGAAAGATTTGGGAGAAGAAAATGCTGCTATATTTGAAGCCCATCAGATGATATTAGAGGATATAGATTTTAATGAATCAGTAGAAGCAATTGTGCAAAGCAAAAATGTAAATATCGAGTATGCAGTTTTTGAGACAGGAAAAAAGATTGCAGAAATATTTGCACAAATGGATGATAGCTACATGAAAGAGCGGGCAGCAGATGTTAAGGATGTTTCCGAAAGACTTCTTAATATATTAAAAGGAGCTTCAGATGAAATATTTATTTCAGATGAGCCGGTAATTATTGCTGCCAGGGAGCTGGCTCCGTCAGAAACAATACAGCTTGATAAAAGTAAGGTACTGTCTTTTGTGACAACTCTAGGTTCATCAAATTCTCACACTGCAATTCTGGCAAGAATGATGGCGATACCTGCAGTGGCTCGTGTAGAGCTTCCGCTGGATGATTCTATAGACGGAAAGCTTGGGATTGTAGATGGAGAGGCAGGATTGATATATGTTGAGCCGGATGAAGAAACTTGTAAAGAGATGCAGCTTAAAAAGCAGCAGGAACATCAAAAGCAGAAAATGCTTCAGCAGTTGAGGGGAAAAGAGAGTACTACGTCTGACGGACAGAAGGTGATGCTGTACGCGAATATAGGCTCTGTGGAGGATATAGATGCGGCTGTTAGAAACGATGCGGAGGGAGTTGGACTTTTCCGGACAGAATTTATTTATATGGAAAAGGAAGATTATCCTACCGAAGAGGAACAGTTTCAGATATACAAACAGGCAGCAGAGAAAATGGAAGGCAGGCGGATTATCATTCGGACACTGGATATCGGAGCTGATAAAAAATGTGATTACTTTGGAATGGAGCAGGAGGAAAATCCCGCGCTTGGCTGCCGTGCAATTCGTATTTGTCTTATGCGTCCTGAAATATTTGAAACACAGCTTCGGGCTCTTTATAGGGCAAGCAATTATGGAAAAATTGCAATTATGTATCCAATGATTACTAGTATAAAAGAAATCAGAAGAATTAAGGAGATTGTTTCTAAAGTTAAGGCAGAGCTTAAAGCGGAAGGGATTCCTTATGGTAATTTGGAACAAGGCATTATGATAGAAACTCCTGCAGCTGTATTTATAAGTAAAGAGCTTGCCAGGGAAGTAGATTTTTTCAGTATTGGAACAAACGACCTGACTCAGTACGCACTTGCCATTGACCGCCAGAATACAAAGCTTGACGAATTTTATGATGCACATCATCCATCTGTTCTGCGTATGATTTCTATGGTAGTAGAAAATGCGCACCAGGCAGGAATATGGGTAGGAATCTGTGGAGAGCTGGGAGCGGACCCGCAGATTACAAAGGAATTTTTAGCAATGGAGGTGGATGAACTGTCCATGTCTCCGGAAAGTATTCTTCAAATACGAAAGATTATTCGGGAAACAAATGTAAGAGAGTATAAAATGAAAAAGTAAAAGTGCAAAACAAAAAACTGCTGCATTTAAATAAATTTAAGTGTGGCAGTTTTTATGATACTTTCTAAATGTTTTCTCCTTTTCTTAACATGTCAAAACGCCGCTGGCAGATTGACAAATTATCTGTTTAATGGTAACATCAAACGTAAAATATTAGAATAATAATTATATTTTCGCAATACGGGTTCTATTGTGAATTATATAGTAACTGTACCGTTTAGGGGGACGAACAATGCGCATTATGTCAGGAAAAGAACGAGATAATACATCTGTGCTAATACAAGCAGGGAAGATTTCCTGTGATAAGAAGTATATTGATGTGTCAGACCTCTGCCATGTAGAGTTTAAAATTCCGTATGATGAAATTATAGTAGCATATATAGAAGATTTTGATGAAGAAAAAAGAATATTATACAGACCAGAGATTATAGACCTTACAGAGGAAACAGGTGGCAATCTGGTGCTTTACGACAGCCAGTTCTGCCGGTTTGAGATACATCTTGAACAGACCGGAAAGAAGGCGGGAATGATTTTTAAACAAATAGCAGTGCATGCGCCTTATATATTCCTGAGTTATCAGCCGTGGCTCGATGAATGCGACGAAGAACAGTTTGCTGAAATCAAAGAAATGGTTTCCATTATGAAAGACCTCCCGAATGAAAGTACAGCGTGGAGTTTATATAGCTTTCCATAAAATCTATAAACAATAAACAAAGTCGGCTGGTGGAGCAGATGGGAAACAAAATAACAGCGGACCGGACATATATGGCAGCATTAGTGAGACGGGCACAGGAAAATGACAGTGATGCATTTGCAGAATTATATGCGTTGACATACGAGGCACAGTATGCATTTACAAGAAAATACCTGCGGGATGATTATTATGCACAGGATGCGATTCAGGAAGTGTACATAGCAGCATTAAAAAATATAAAAAAGCTTAAGGAGCCATTCTATTTTAATACATGGCTTCGCCAGATTAATTTGCGGGTATGTTATGATATGGCAATGGAGAGGAAAAGGAGGAGCGCATCAGGAGACAAGGAACTGGAAATTGTTGTAGATAAAAGCGCAACTTCAAATCCAGAAGAAATGGTATTTAAAATTCTTGAGCATGAAAAACTGACACAGGCGCTTATGCAATTGTCAGTTAAGGAGAGAAATGCAATTATACTAAAATATACTGGAAATATGAGTCTGAATGATATAGCGGATTATATGGAGTGCAGTATAAGCAGCGTAACACGGTATCTGAACAGAGGATACAAAGAACTGCGTGAGATGTTGGGGACGGGGTATTTTTAAAAATACCCCGTCCCCAAGCGGCTGTCCGATAAGTTTTGCTTTATTTTTGAACTGATGGTCGAACAGTCACGTTCCCTAAAAGGAGAACAAAACACATAAAGAACTATCATAGAGCCAGGAATCTATAATATAGGTTCCTGACTTTATTTTTGACCTATTTAGTATTCTAAATTAAAGTTTATAATACAGTCAGCAAAAAATTCTTAAAAATACCTTAAAAAAGTGAGCAATTTTCTCGGTGAAACCAGTCTATATAGGTGTAAAGTAAAAAATAATTTGCTTTACATAGTAACTATTCAAAATTTATTTAGAAAAGGAGAAAGTGCTTATGAAAGCGAGAAAAGGGAAAGGCAGAAGAAGTCTGGCGCTCTTTTTAGCATTTGCAATGATATTCACCACATTTCTTGGTGATATGAGTGTTGTTAAGGCTGAAGAGATTACCGAGACAGAGCCCGGCTATTCAGAAGGCGTTCCGGAACCGAGAGAGCAGCCAGAGGTGGAAGTGCCGGTGGAGTCTCAGCCAGAGGCAGAGCCGGAAGAATCCGTAGTACCAGAAGTATCGGAAGTGCCTGTAGAGCCAGAAGAATCCGTAGTACCGGAAACACCCGTAGTATCGGAAACACCCGTAGTATCAGAAGAGGTGGAGACAGCTCCAGCGGATACAGTACCGGCAGAAGCACCGGAGCAGGTGAACACATATGCTGTTAAATTCAGTGAAAATGATTTAACGGCAGGTACTGTATGGGTTGACGGGCAGCAGGTGGATACGCAGTCCTTTACGAAAGACGTTCAGGAAGGCAGTGATTTCATTTTCCGTGTTGTCCCAAATGAGGGATGGGAAGTTGAAAGCGTCAGAGTAAATGAAACTGATATTGAGAGGACAGGAAATCCGGATGAGTATATCATTAGAAGTGTGGCAGCAGAGGCAGAGGTTGTAGTACGGTATGTGGAAACTTCAAAGGAGGAGGCAGACGAGGAATCGGATGCAGATAAAAAAGTAGAAGAAGTTCCAGAAGAAGTCCAGGAATTTTTGGACGCTGTTGCAGCTCTTCCTTCCGCTGATGAGGTCACAAAGGAAAATGCTGAGGATATTGGCGGACAGGTAAATGCACTGCTTGATATGTGGGAGGCTCTGGATGAAGAGTTTACTGAGCGTGAGGATGTTGCAGAGGCCTTAGAGAGACTTTATGAAGTATATGAGGCAGTGTGTGGGGTTGAGGACGTTGAAGAGGCAGAGCCTTATCTTTCGCAGATTCCAGGTTTTACACCTGCTGACAGATTTTATTCTAAAGGAGAAGAAGTTGCTCAGCTTTATATTGGAACTTATCCAAATAATCCTGTGTATAAATATAAAAATCCTTCAACCAGTATAGAAATAAAAGTAGGAGAAACAGGATATGACCAGCGACTGTATACCAAGAGTGCAATCTGCTACTGTGGAAATGTGCTTGTAGAAGTGACACCAGATTGGATTGCGGTTGATTCTAAACGTAAATTGTCCAATAGCGATCCTACTATTGTAAAGGATCTGACATGGAATTTAGCAGGGTATACATCGGAAGATCCGGAAGATAACGGCTATAAAGGTTATCCGGCATTGCAGATGAATGTTGAGGGAGCAAAACCAGGTAATACAACCATAATCTTTCAGTCTTATCAGAATTACTATTATGCGTATTACTGGCAGCAATGTAAAAGGTGTGGACGGCAATATAAAGAAATTTCTTTTAAAGGGAAATGGATTGAAGATACGGATACAGTTAATGTTACCGTATTTGCTGATTACGTGCTTAATTATGATACACAGGGAGGTTCTTCTATTGCGCCAGAGAAGAAAACTGAGGCATCCACGCAGGTAGAATTTTCGCCGCTGCCAACTCCGTTCAAAACAGGATATACCTTCGAGGGATGGTATTATGATGAAGAAGGAACGATTCCTGTTGGAGAAAAAGCTATTTTGAATTGGGAAGAAGGGCTTGGCAGTACGAATAATCCTGTTTCAGCAACTATTTATGCTAAATGGAAGGAAAATGATGATTCAACATCAGAAAAGACATATACTGTCATATACACAGATGGAGTAAAGGGAGAAATTGTATTTGCGGATCAGGTATATGAAGGCCTTAGCGAAGGAGATAGTACACCAGAATTCACAGGAACACCAAAGAGGGAAGGATATGCCTTTGAAGGCTGGGCTCCTACAATTAATCCGGTAGTTAGCAAAAACGATGCGAATGACAATGGTGAGATTATTTATACGGCTACATGGTCCAAAAAGAAGATTACTGATTTTGAAAAGAGCCTTGTAAAATCTACGGATAAAGTTCCAGCTGACATCAATGACTCTGGAATTACCTATCCAGGTACTGATGGCAGTGTAGAGATTCCTGATGATGGAAGCATTACTCTGTTATATAAGATTACTGTCACAGGCGATCCTGGAAAAGAGTACAGCGTAACAGACAAGGGGGCAGTCTGGGTTGGCGGTGCCGCAATGAGCGGGGTTATTCCGGAAAGTGGTTCAGCAGTCATATATGTGACAAAATCATTTACAAAAGATGATATCAATTCAACGGGAGAGGTTGTTAATACAGCAACAGTTAGCCCAGGAAAAGATGATGAGAATAATACCAGCAGCACCGAAACTACACCTGCAGCTACGCCTGAAAAGACACCTCTGGATATTATAAAGACAGCACAGGCTTTTGATAAAAATGGAGAACAAATCGCAAGTCCAAAAGCCGGGGATACGGTTGAGTATACGATTGTTGTAATGAATAAAGGATCCTATACAGCCCAAAATGTTATTGTAAAGGATAATCTGGATAGAACTAAGCTTGAGGAAGTAAGCGCAGTGGTAGATGGTAAAGCAGCTGTGAAGGCAGGAAACGTATATCAGATTGGTGATTTAGAACCAGGCAAATCAGTAACTTTACTTATTACAACAAAAGTAAAGGATAATGTACCTGTAGGGACTCTAATTGAGAACATTGCTAGTGCTGACTGTGATAATATCAAAGGTGAAAAACCGAGTGATAAAGCAGATGTCACGGTAGGCGGAAGCTCTTTGGATATATCAAAGACGAGAACCAGCAGTCCTGTTGCAGCAGTAGGAGATACTATTATATGGAAGATTTCTATAACAAATAATAGCATCAGAGAGAAGACAGTTAAAGTAAGTGACGTATTATCAAATGGCAAAAATGCAGTAGTGATGTATCAAGGCATCCCTGTTCCAAATGATGGAGAGATTACTGTAGCGGCAGGGCAGACAGTGACGCTGGATGCAAGTTATGTAGTACAGAAGGGAGACGTTGGTACAGAATTATACAATACAGTTACAGTAACAGATCCTGATGAACCGGATGACCCGAAGAAAGATACAGATGAAGGAACTGAGATTGCAGGACCAGAGCGGACTGTAACAATTAAGTACGTTTCTGATAAAGGCGAAAAGCTCCAGGAGGATGCTGTTATTACTAAAAATGAAACAGGTGACCCGTTTAAAGATGGAGATGTTTATGACGTAAGTAACAGAATACCTTCAACATTAGATAAAGACAGCTGCCATTATATTTGGGAAGAAACAAAAGGTATTCCGACAGGAAAAATTGATGGAGATGTGGTTATCGAGGTGATTTACACTGTAGATGATATCGGAACAAATCCGCAGAATCCGGATGAGCCAGACGGAATACCGGATAAATATCAGGCAACAGTAATTTTCCGTGCTGTAAATGGCACAGTTACAGGGGCAGATGAGAATGGTTTATATAAGATTGTTGTAACATTACTTGGCGAGGACGGCAGCCCGGCAAAAGATGGAAGTGCATTACTGCCGTTTGTTCCAATGACCTCTGCAAATGAAGGGTATAATCCTGTTGGTGTATGGAGTCCGGAATCTCCGATTGCTAATATGACAATAATTAGAGGAGATAGAGAATTTGTAATCACATATTCTCCAATTACACCAGTAACGCCTGAGCCAGAGCAGCCAACGCCGGAAAATCCAACTCCAGAGACACCGACTCCTAACCCTGGGACAACGCCTGTAGTACCGGTAACACCAGTTCCGGTGCCGACAGCATTTACACCGACACCAGCACCGGTAACACCGGCACCAGCAGCAGTTGTTCCTGTAGCAGATGAGGAAGTACCGCTGGCAGTACCGGAGGTAACGGTTGACGAGGCTGATAATACATTGACCAGGGTTGATGATGAAGCAGTACCGCTGGCAGCAGGTCCTCATGAGCATAAATGCTGTATTTTACATTTTCTGATTTTGCTGTTAGCCTTGATTGTGGAGCTTTTCTATACAAAGAGTATGAAGAAGCATCAGAAAAAGATTTTTGAGGCAAGAAGAGAAATTACAGAGTATGATATTCAGCATCAGAGTGAAGCAGCGTAAAGTGAACAGGAGGGAAGAATATGCTGGAATATATGTTTTCACATAGCTTTTTCGGGTTATGTGCCTGGGATCTGCCGGCACTCATTGTACTGATAGCTATGATAGTTGTATTTGCAGTTCATCGTCATAATATGAAGAAAAGGGAAAAGGATTTTGAGGATGAACTTTCCGACAGATGGGCGGACAGCTCAGTTGAAGGAACAAGAGCTTAACTTTTATCTGCCCATAGGGGCATAAAATAAACACCTGTCTCATACAATGTATGGGAGGGTGTTTATTTTATGCAGCAGAAATTTAAGACATTTATGTGCTATCTTACAATTATTGTATTGTTGCCCTATATTGTTACAGTATTTATAAATGGGCCAAGCGTGGCTACTTCTTTTCACATAGATGATACATATGTAAAGGTCAAGACGAAGGCTGGAACCGTGGAAATGCCTATAGAGGAATATTGTATTGGTATTCTGGCAAAGGAAATTCCGGCAGATTATAAAAAGGAGGCTTTGAAGGCACAGGCAATTCTGGTGCGGACGGGGGTGTATGCGAAGCTTCAGGAGGAAGGGAAGGATGCCGTGCTGGAGGAAAGCTTTTGGACAAAGGAGCAGATGGAGGAGTCTTGGGGAGCCCTTAAGTCATCTGCAAATTACACCCGGCTTGAAAATGCATGGGAGGATACTGAGGGACAGGTAGTAACCTATGACGGAAAACCGGCAAAAACGTCTTTTTTCCGTTTGAGCAACGGCAGTACAAGGGATGGAAAAGAGGTGCTGGGAGGAGAGGAATATCCTTATCTCAAAATTATGGAATGTCCTCTGGATATCGAGGCAGCTGAACAGATACAAACAGTAACAATTGACGATATGGACGCTGAGGTTACGGCATGTGATACAGCGGGCTATGTGCTTACTGTAAGGGTGGGAAATGATTCCATAAGCGGAGAAGAGTTTCGGAGCAATTATCATCTGGCTTCTAGCTGTTTTACATTTCAGAAATATAATGGGAAGCTCAGGATTACGACAAGAGGTGTGGGCCACGGTCTTGGAATGAGCCAGTATACGGCAAACGAGATGGCAAAGGAAGGGAATGATGCGGCGGCAATCTTAGGATATTTTTTTGAGGGAACGGAAATCAGAGAGGTGGCAGAAATTGTAGGTACAGACGGGAACACAGATGAGAAGTAAGATATCTGAGTGTAAATGTGTTTTGGAATGAATAAGGATATCACTATCTGGCAAAAATAAAGTCAGAGGTGGTGATAATAATGAAGCAAAGACAGAAGCCAAAAAAGAGAAATAGGGCTACCGTCATGGCGGTATTATGCTTTGTGGCAGCAATTGCAGCAGTTGGAACATATACCTTAAAGAGTTACAGGGAAACACAGCGAGAAGAGAAACTGGCACAAGCGGAAAAGACCGAGGATAAGACAAAGGATAAAGAAGATATTAAAGAAACTAGTACAGATGCAAGAGACATTGTTATAAACACAAGAGAAAAACCTGAAACAGAGCCGGTAGGTGAAGGAGACGAAAAGCAGGATGAGGTAAACACAGATTCTTCACTTGAAGTGCAGATTGATGCAGCAGCAAGCAATCCAATTTATTTTGACAGTGAGAGCAGGCTGCTCTGGCCGGTAAATGGAGCAATTATTATGAACTACAGTATGGATAAGACTGTGTACTTTTCAACATTAGATCAGTATAAGTATAATCCGGCAGTAGTTATTGCAGGAGCGGAAGGCGACCAGGTTATCTGCGGGGCTCCAGGGATTGTTAAATCTATTGATGTTACGGCAGAAACAGGAACAACTGTAAATGTGGATATTGGAAACGGATATGAATTATTTTACGGACAGTTAAAAGAAGTGCCGGTGATGGTTGGAGATTATGTAGAGGCGAAAACAGTACTTGGATATGTAAGCCAGCCGACGAAATATTATAGCGTAGAGGGCTGTAATGTGTATTTTGAAATGAGGAAGGATGGACAGGCGATAGACCCAATAACCTACCTAGAATAACCCAAGTTAGGGACGTAGTAAAATTAAAAATACTACGTCCCCGATTTATTTTACCTTGTCCCTAATTAGTATTTGCCCTGTCCCTCAAAATAGATTATAATTTTTTTGCTGGGATAAAGGAGAAAATAGATGAATTATACATATATTTTGAAATGTATGGATGGCAGCCTCTATACGGGATGGACTAATGATATTGATAAGCGCTTAAAAGCCCATAATGAGGGGAAAGGCGCGAAATATACCAAGGGAAGAAGGCCAGTAAAGTTAGTATATGTTGAGGAGTTTAAGACGAAAGAGGAAGCTATGAGGAGAGAATATGAGATTAAACATATGACACGGAAAGAGAAGGAAAAATTAGTGGGGACAGGGACTTTTGAATTGGGGACGTAGTAAAATTAAAAATACTACGTCCCCAATTCAAAACTTAAAGTTCGCGGTTATAGTATAAATGCGTACATTACGATAAAGTGACATGTGCTTCCTCCCATGACAAATAAATGAAATATTTCATGACTGCCAAAGTTTTTGTGACGGTTATTAAATATTGGAAGTTTCAATGCATAAATTATCCCTCCTACTGTATAAATAATTCCGCCAGCCAGAAGCCATCCAAAGGCAGCAGGAGACATGGAGTTAAGTATCTGTGTAAATGCAAGGACACAGGTCCAGCCCATTCCAATATACAGTACAGAAGAAATCCATTTTGGACAATATACCCAAAAAGCTTTGATTAAAATCCCAACAATTGCAATTCCCCAAACAATACTTAAAAGTATAGTACCTGTTTTTCCCTTAAGTACTAACAGGCAGATTGGAGTATAGCTTCCAGCAATTAATACGCTGATCATCATGTGATCAATTTTTTTAAGGAGCGTATTAACCTTCTCTGATTTGTTAAATGTGTGATAAGTAGTGCTGGCAGCATAAAGTAAAATGAGGCTTGCCGCATATACAGTTATGGAAATAATATATATATGGCTAGGCTCATGGGCAGCTTTTATTATTAATGGGACTGCCGCAAAAATAGCCATTAACATTCCTATAAAATGTGTAATTGCACTTCCAGGGTCTTTAATGTGATGCTTAAGTGTGCTTGACATAATCTTACCTCCTGAGATAGATGTTGTAAAATATTTATAATATAGATATTAATAACTCGATATATAGTTTTAAAAACTACATTATGTGTTTATTATATTATACCCATTTTCTGTAAAATGCAAGCATTATTATGAAATTTTATCATTTATACAAATAGGGACAGGGAGAAATGAATTTGGGACAGGGTTTTTCTAATTGGGGACGTAGTAAAATTAATTTTACTACGTCCCCAACATCATGTTGGCTAGTAGTACGCTGGCGGCGAGCCCCGCGAGGGTAGAGAGGAGTGCTCCAGTGAGTGTGTAACGGGTTTTTGATACCTTAGCTGTCATAAAGTATACACTCATTGTATAAAATATGGTTTCTGTACAGGCCATGCTGATAGATGCGATGAGCCCTAGAATGGAATCGGTCCCATATTCTTTATATGTATCTAGTAATAGGCCTGTGGCGGCTGATGAGGAGAACATTTTTACAATGGTCAGAGGTACCAGTTCCCCGGGAAATCCGACGTACCTTGAAAAGCTGCCGATAATTTCTGCAAGGAAATCAAGGAAGCCGGAAGCCCGTAGGACGCCGACAGCTACCATAAGCCCTACCAGGGTCGGCATGATTTTTATGACTGTAAAAAACCCATTTTTGGCGCCTTTGATAAAAGTGTCGTATACATCTACTTTCATCATGCAGCCATAACATATAATCCCAAATATCATCATGGGAATAATCATATCTGTGATATATAGAAAAAATTTCAAGGAAACACCTCCGGTATTTATAATATAATCTTTTTTATAAAATATATGGTGTGCAGGGTGTAGGTATACTTTATGTTGGGTTTTCATATGATAAAAATAACAATTGGGATAAATGCATACGGAGGCTTTATGCTTAATTATCTTTGGGCAGGTATGATATTGGTAGGGATTTTATTTGCTTCGTTCACCGGGCGTATGCCGGATATTACAAATGCGGCCTTGGACTCATCAAAGGAGGCAGTCACTCTTTGCATTACAATGATTGGGGTTATGTCTTTCTGGGTAGGGTTAATGGAGATTGCAACAAAAGCGGGGATTGTTAAGATTGCTTCAAGGAAAATACGGCCGCTTATTCGATTTTTGTTTCCAAACCTTCCAGATGGTCATCCAGCAGCAGCACACATTACGACAAATATAATTGCCAATGTACTGGGGCTTGGGTGGGCTGCAACACCGGCGGGGCTTCGGGCAATGGAGGAGCTTGAGAAGTTGGAAGAAGGCCGACGAAAAGGGCTGTTTACCGGACCGGTAAGAAAGCGGGGAATTGCCAGTAATGAGATGTGTACATTTTTGATTATCAATATATCATCATTACAGTTAATTCCAGTAAATGTGATTGCATTTCGAAGTCAGTATGGAAGTGTGAACCCAGCGGCAATCGTAGGACCGGGGATTGTGGCAACAGCGGTGAGCACGATAGTGGCAGTAATTTATTGTAAGATGATGGATGGAAAGCGGAGGACATAGGTTCTTCGTTTTTATTTGCTTTGGCAGTCAAAGGCTGTCAGCCTGGAAAGGTGTAAATTACAGTACATTTACCAGATAAGCCGCCATATACAAATTTTTTGTTAAAATAAAATTATATTTTGAAACAGGAAAACCAGACTGGACGTCTAATAAATAGAAGGCGCTGAGAGGGGGATAGAAATAGAAGAACTGGTACAAAAAGAAAAACAGAGGGAGCCAGATGACTTGGAGAAATTGGTCCGTCCCTATATGCAGAGCCTGTATAAGGTTGCAAGAGCATACCTTTCTTCAAATGATAAGTTTGAGGAGGAATATGAAGTTTCACCGGAAATCGAAAGGAAACTTAATGAATCTAATACTGCGAAGGAGATAAGGCAGTATATATAGCATGTTGGTGTAAGAATTGAGGCTGTCTAGTCTGTTGCGCATAAAAATATTGCGTATATTGTTTTTAAAACATATGGAAGTGAAGCTGTTCATTTATCGTCGATTTCTTGTATTGTAGATTTTGAGTGGGAATATCAGACAGAAAAAACTAATGAGTAAAAGACAGAGTATCAGGCAATGGGAGCGAATACAAAACTGATAGAGTATGACAATATAAAGGAACTGATTTTCTGTACAGAAAACGAAGATGTTCGTGTGAGTATGAGGTGAAAAGAAATTCTGCCTGTCTAGTCAAGGACGGCGGAAATTTTTAAAAACAGATTGACTTCTGAAAAATAAATGATATGATTTCATAATGTAGGCTATAGATGGTATTTGTTTTTCGGGGTGACGTGTTTTATGGATTACAAAAGAATTGTGCAGAACATTTTAGATGTAGGTGAAGCGATGCTAAAAAGTGGTGCAGAAAACTTCAGACTGGAGGATAGTCTTTACCGAATGTGTAAAAGCTATGGTTTTAAGCGGTATGATGTATATGCTATTCCCAGCAATCTTCAGATAACGGTGGAGACACCAGAGGGCGACATCATCACGCAGATACGACAGATTGAATCGACAGATATTGATTTTGACAGGCTAGATTATCTAAATAACTTATCCAGATATGTGTGTGCAAATCAGCCGGGTGAGAAGGAGTTCCGGGAGAAATATCTGGAAGTCATGAACAGAAAAGAACAGCATCTTGCAATCAGATATTTAGCTGGCATTATGGGCGGTACAGGATTTGCAGTTTTCTTTGGATGTAATTTCATGGATGCATTGACTGCAGTTGTTGTTTCTTTGATGATTGTTGCCTTTGGAGACTGGCTTGGGAAAAGAGAGAGCAACCTTCTGGTGTATAACATGATTTTATCATTTCTTTCGGAAGTCATAATCCTGATAGCAATCCGTGTAGGAATAGGAAGTCATCCTGACAGAATTATGATAGGAATTGTTATGCTGCTAATTAGCGGCCTGGGTGTGACAAATGGAATTCGGGAGGTTTTACAGAGAGATTTTATATCTGGTGCGCTTAATATAATGAATTCTATGCTTGGTGCGGCAGGAATTGCATTTGGGATTGCGCTTGCCATACTTATGCTTGATGGGATGGAATCGGAAGGGTTCATATTGAATCATAGTATTGCAATTCAGCTTATTTCCTGTACTATTGCATGTATTGGATTTGCCATGTGGTTTAAAATTCGCAAATGGCAGGTAGTATATTCTGGAGTGGGCGCTTTCTTTACATGGGCGATTTATCTTGTAGTATATGAGTTGAAGCCGAGCAATTTTTTTGCGACACTGATAGCAGCGGTATTTGTAGCATTTTATGCTTTCATTATGTCAAGAATTAATAAGGCGCCGTCCACTATTTTTCTGACTGCCTCTGTATTTCCTCTAATTCCAGGACCGAATCTCTACTATATGATGTATGGGTTTTTAAGTAAAGATACAGGGCTGGCATTTAGTGAGATGGTTGTACTGTTTGCAACCTGTCTGGCGATTGCGCTTGGATTTATAATTGTAGATGTATCGTCTAGAAGTATTATGCATGTGCTGAAAAGAGAATACCATATTGGGAAGAGTTCATAAGGAGGCGTTATGTGGGACAGAGATAAGGCAGTAATCATTACGAATAATGATTGGGTATGTGAGAAATATAAGGTCATGATAGAGATTATTTATGTAGAAACCTACGAGGAGGTTCTTATAAAAACCAGGGACATGGTCCATGACAGGCATCATCTGCTGACGCATCCTCAGGCTTCCAGTCTGAAACCGAATCAGACACCATACCGCTCTGTGATCGTTTATCCGAATGACGAAGATGACATGGATGATAATATGAGTGATATTCTTCTAATTGAAAAATGCCTGGAGGTATTTTATCAGTGGCAGAAGATTGCACCTACCCCAAGGGAGTACACGGACAGGGTGAAGAGGGATTTTAAGGTAATAGATGCTTCTATGATTGACAGTGTTATACCGAGGATATTTGATTAATGACATTATGAAGGTATCCTTAAAGTCATGAATACAATTACTACTATTCTAAGAAATAGTGGAAGTATAACAGGCTTTTGGCTGGATTAAAGGTTGCTTTAACTTATATGGAACTGAAAAAATAAAAATAGATTGAGATCTGCTGGCAATCGCCCATAGCATTACTAAAATGACACTGGAAGAATAAGCATCCAGTGTTATTTTTTAAAAACATTTTTTTGAGACATAAAGAGAGGAGTCCTTTTCTATAACTTTAATCAATCATAGTTTTGGGGCTCCTTTTCTATATAATATATAAATTGCTGCCTCAAACTTATATATAATCATAGATAAAATAAATATATTATCATTATATATAAATAACTTGAATGTTTGTAGGGTTAGTTGTATGATTTATCCAAAAGAAATAAAAAAAGGAGGAAAATATATGAGATTGGAGCTCGGCAAAATTGAAATCAAGGATATTCAGTTCGCGGGCAGGACTTACATCGAAAATCATACGCTCTATGTAAATAAGGATGAGGTTGAAAGGCTGATTCTTGAGGATGACAAGCTTCTTTCGTGTCATCTGGATATTGCCAGACCAGGAGAGGCGGTTAGGATTACTCCTGTGAAGGATGTAATTGAGCCACGTGTAAAGGTGAGCGGCAGTGGGGAAATATTCCCGGGAGTTATTGGCAAGGTGTCTCCAACAGTCGGGGAAGGACGGACACATGCCCTTGACGGATGCTGCGTTGTTACAGTAGGAAAAATTGTAGGGTTTCAGGAGGGCGTTATCGACATGTGCGGTCCTGCGGCGGATTACTGTCCGTTTTCTAAGACTGTGAATCTATGCATTGTAATTGAGCCAAAGGAGGGACTTGAGACCCATGTTTATGAACGGTCCGGACGGCTGGCGGGGCTTAAGGCTGCGGCATACCTTGGCGAGGCTGGCAGAAATGTGGAGCCTGATACTGTAGAGGTATATGAGACAAAGTCTGTATTCAAACAGGCGGCAGAATATCCAGACCTTCCAAAGGTGGGATACATACATATGCTGCAGTCCCAGGGGCTTTTGCATGATACGTATTATTATGGGGTAGACGCAAAACAGTTTGTGCCCACATTTATGTATCCAACGGAAATTATGGACGGTGCCATTGTTTCTGGAAATTGTGTTGCCCCCTGCGATAAGGTTACAACCTATCATCATCTGCATAATCCGGTTATTGATGAATGTTATAAACGGCACGGAAAAGAAATTAATTTTATGGGAGTTATTTTGACAAACGAAAATGTATTTCTTGCGGATAAGGAGAGACATTCCGATATGGTGGCAAAGCTGGCGGAATGGATGGAGCTGGACGGGGTTCTGATTACAGAGGAGGGTTACGGTAATCCAGACACGGATCTTATGATGAACTGCCGGAAGGTAGAGAAAAAAGGAACGAAGGTAGTTCTCATTACAGACGAATTTCCAGGCAAGGACGGAAAATCCCAGTCACTTGCGGATACGTGTGAAGAGGCGACAGCTCTCGCCTCCTGCGGCCAGGGAAATATGACACTGAAATTTCCTGCGATGGAAAGGGTAATTGGAATGCAGGATTATATCGAAAGTCAGATTGGCGGATGGGCAGGCTGTATGAATGAGGACGGCTCCTTTGAGGCGGAGATACAGATTATTATTGCGTCCACGATTGCAAATGGCTTTAATACGCTGGCAGCAAAGGGATACTAGGAGGGAGATAGATTATGGCAAAATATAAAATAGTTCATTATCTCAACCAGTTTTTCGGCGGTATAGGCGGAGAAGACAAGGCAGGAGTTCAGCCGGAGGTGAGAGAAGAAAAGATTGGTCCGGGCATCGCTATTTTACAGGCTTTGGGAGAGGATTATGAGATTGCTGCAACGGTTATCTGTGGAGATAATTATTTTGGAGAAAATCTTGATGCAGCGACAGATACAATTATTGAGATGGTAAAGAAGTACGAGCCAGATGTATTTGTGGCAGGGCCTGCATTTAATGCGGGACGCTATGGCGTGGCATGTGGCACTATTTGCAAAGCGGTGGAGGAAAGGCTTGGAATTCCGGTCCTGACCGGCATGTATGAAGAAAATCCCGGCGCAGATATGTTTAAGAAGGATGTTATTACTGTGCGGACAGGAAATTCGGCTGCCACACTTAGAAAGTCATTGCCGTATATTGTAAATTTAATTAAAAAAATGGCTGCCAAAGAAGAGATTTTGGGGCCTTCGACAGAAGGGTATCTGGAGAGAGGTATCCGTGTTAATTATTTTGCTGAAAAAAGGGGAGCGGCCCGCGGCATGGATATGCTCATAAAAAAAATGAAGGGTGAGCCCTTTGAGACGGACCTTCCGATGCCAAAGTTTGACCGCGTATCACCGGCGGAGGCAATTACGGATATGAAGCATGCAAAGATAGCTGTTGTTACCTCAGGAGGTGTTGTGCCTCAGGGAAATCCGGACCATATTGAGTCCTCCAATGCAACAAAATATGGCGTGTATTCTATTGAAGGTATGGACAGCATGCTGCCAGAGAAATTTACTACAATTCACGGAGGATATGACAGGCAGTTTGTTATGAAAAATCCAAATCTTGTTGTACCGCTTGATGTTCTCCGGGAGATGGAGAAGGACGGAGAGTTTGGCGAACTTGTAAATTATTTCTGTACTACAACAGGAACAGGAACGGCTACCAGCTCTGCGGCAGGATTTGGGGATTCTATCGGTCAGAGATTTGTAGATGAGCATGTAGACGGAGTAATCCTTGTCAGTACATGAGGAACTTGTACACGCTGCGGTGCAACGATGGTAAAGGGAATTGAAAAATATGGAATTCCGGTAGTTCATATGGCGACAGTAGTTCCTATTTCAAAAACAATCGGCGCAAACCGGATTATTCCGGGAGTAGGGATTCCGTATCCACTTGGAGATCCGACACAGGGAGAAGAAGACTCTAAGAAAATCCGTAAAAAGATGGTAAGAAGAGCACTTAAGGCTCTGCAGGTTCCGGTTACAGAGCAGACAGTTTTTGAAAAAGATTAGATGGCAGGGGACAGGGTAAATTTAATTTGGGACAGGGTTTTTTGAATTGGGGACGTAGTATTTTTAAAAATACTACGTCCCCAACATGTATTTGCGGAGGGTGGTGAAGGAGGAAGGCCCTATTTCTAATATCTCTTTATGGAATCTTTCCTGAGAAAATTCTTCTCCCCATTTTTCTACAGCATCTTTCTTAAGTTCTAAAAATTCTACATATCCGATATAGTATTTCAAATAATTTCCTGGATCGCCGATAATAAGGTTGTAAATGCTTTCAATGGTGTCTGTGTCTGTAATCCCGTAATCTCGAAAAAAGGCTACAGTATCAAGCAGCGTCCACCCGTCGTAATGGATTCCCATATCTGCTAGAGCGTAGAGTCCGAGGATGATGGAGGAATTGTGCTGCATCATGGAGGCCTGTTCTTTAGGCAGGCCGGAGAAATAGTAGCTCAGCATCTCACAGTAGGTGGCCCAGCCTTCGGTATACCCGCCAAAGCCCAGGAGACTGCGCAGCGGGTCGGGATTTGTAGAAGAGTAGTAAACAGTCTGGTAAAGATGCCCAGGATAGCCCTCATGTGCCAGGGTGGTAAAAAGTGTGAGGTTGTCAGGCATATGTCCTTCATTAATATAGATTACATTGTTTTTTGTGTCATCGATTGCCGGTATCATGTAAAATGCCGGGCTTAGATACTCTTCCATTTCTTTTTGGACATACTTTATGCTGGTGTTAACATTGGGCGGATCAGGAAACAGGCCAGAAATATCAGACTTTAGGCCTTTTAAAATCCTTTCCGGGTCTGAATCCAGTCCTGCAGCAAGGTCCGATCTGTTACTGGAAGCGTCAGTACCGACAGAGGAATCTTTCATGGCAGAGGAAAGGGCTTCATGCAAGGCTTTACTGTCTTCAGCCATCTGTGAAAGTGTGAGTGCCTGAAGTTCGGGGATGCTGCGTGATGAGCCGGTCTGTGCTTTTACAGACAGCTCATAATATTTGCTGCCATCTGGAAGATGGCACAGGCCGCAGCTATTTTTTCCGGTCGTCCGTAATTCGTTTAAGGCATTGATTAGTTCCAGATAGGCAGGAAACACATACTTTTCGATATGTGATTTATTTTTTTTCATATAATGCTCCCTTTCTTGACTGGAAAGCTCCAGCTCTTTTAAACGTTCCTCGAAGGAGGAGTACAAATAATTAGTGTCACCCATCTGGACAAACGTTTTACATTCCTGTATAAGGGCATCTGCATTATAGGATGCCATAAAAAGCCCAGCGTCAGATTTTGCTCGTTCAAATTCAATCATGGAGCGGAAATATTCCGGTATTTCTGCAAGAAGCTCAAGATAAGTGTCACAGTCCTCTGTACTGTAAAAACGGTATTCTGAGAGGAGCACTGGAAGCTGAGACTGGGTGCCGGTAAGAGGAGCAAGGGGCTCTTCATAAAGGGTATAGGAGGCTTCCTTAAGAGACAGCTCTAAAGAGTGCTCCAAAGTATCATAGGTCAGTCTGTTTTTTTCTGACAGCTTCTTCCTGTCATAGGAATGAAGGAGAGCCAATGCATTTTCATAAGAGGCGCACATAGTATCTGCATCCGTAAAGAAACGGCCAAGAGATACAGGCATATCGTGGATGCCATATGCGTCAGGATTTTTAAGTGTATAGTGAAGGGAAATCGTATTGGAGGAAACCTCCTCGGTAAAAAGCTGGGCGGTATATTCTTCAAACCGTCCATTTTCATCCTTATCTGTAAATTTTAAGAAAAGCACAAAACACAAGAGTGTGCACAGGAAGATAATCAGGATAGTAACAGAACGTTTTTTTGACATAGACATTCCTTTGCGTTGTCGCATATTTTTATATGTATATGCTGTGAATAGCATTGACATGTACCCGAAAAGCGTATTAAAATTGTAAAGATAAATATAAAAGAAAAGGAGACTGTAAAAATGAGAAAGATAAGCAGATGGTTAGCAGTAACGCTGGCGGCCCTAATGTGCCTGGGATTGACTGGGTGTAAGAAGGATTTTGACGCCGCAGGATATACAAAAGCTGTGTTAGATGCCAACTATCAGGAGGAATATGCAGATTATGCTAAGTTCCGTGATCTTTCAGAAGAGAAAGCAAAAAAAGAGATTGAGGACAACAGAAACAGACTTGCGCAGAACGAACTGGGGGCAGTCGGAGAGGTCAGCCCCGAGACACAGGATGCTTATATTGAAAGTCTTAAAACAATCGAGAAGCTTGCAAAATACGAAGTAAAGAAGGCAAAGAAGCAGGAGGACGGAAGTTATATTGTAGAAATAGGAATTAAGTCTTCAGATGTTTATTTAACTTTAGGACAAAGTTCAGTAGAAATACAGGCAGCGATGCAGGAAGAGGAAAAAAATGCTATGTTGCAGGATGCAGATGCATTTGCACGGTTTATGATGCAGTGCATTGAGAAATCAGTTGCGGATAATACCTATGGAGAGGAGACATCTGTTGAGGTGAAGATTACACAGGACGATGAAGGTGCATACGGACTGGAAAGCGGAGCCATGAATGTGCTGGATAATGCACTGTTCCCACAGGAAAATGCAGCCGAGGAGGCTGAAGAGTAAGCTGCCATACGATAATTTGATTAGGAGGAAGAAAAATGCTGTCGAATCAGGTATTACATAAAATAGCACAGAGTATTTATAAGGCTGCAGGCCTTGAATGCTCTATATGGGATACACAGGGAAGCTGTCTCGTTACAACTGGAGAGAGAGCGAAACAGCTAGAGAGAGAGGTTCTTTTTTTCCTGGAAACTGCGGACATCAGTGTAAGGGGAAACCTCACTGGGGAGAGGGGCATTTTTCTTGTGTGCGATGATGACGAGCCTATGTACGTCCTTGTATTACAGGGGGGTGACATTTCTGTAGTAAGAATTGCAGGTGAACTTGGAGTCAGTCAGCTTGAGAGTCTTATCAGTGCATATAAGGAGCGGATGGACAAGAACCGTTTTATCCAGAACCTGATATTGGACAATATGCTCCTTGTAGATATATATAATCAGGCAAAAAAAATGCGCATACCCGTAGAGCAGAGGCGTGCGGTATTTATGATTGAGCCTAAAAATGAAGGAGAAAATATTGTTCTGGAAACTATGCGGGGACTGTATGCCACAGGAAACAAGGATTTTGTTACAGCAGTTGATGAAAGACATATTATTCTTGTAAAGGCACTAGAGTCTACGGAGGATTATCCGGATCTTACTCACATTGCACGGGTGCTCGTGGATACTCTTAACATGGAAGCAATGGTAAGCGTCCGAGTGGCGTTCAGCACAATTGTTGCAGAGCTTAAAGATGTTTCCCGCTCCTATAAGGAAGCGCAGATGGCGCTGGAGGTGGGAAGGGTATTTTATGCGGATAAGAATGTCCTTGCATATAATGAGCTGGGAATTGGAAGGCTGATACACCAGCTTCCGCCGTCTCTTTGTCAGATGTTTTTAAAAGAGGTATTTGAAAAAGAAGGCGCGGCACAGTTCGAGGAGGAAGAGCTTATTACTGTATTTACCTTTTTTGACAATAACTTGAATATATCCGAGACAGCAAGACAGCTGTACATCCATAGAAATACACTTGTATACCGTTTAGAAAAGATTCAGAAAAAGACAGGTCTTGATGTCCGGGTATTTGACGATGCTCTGACATTTAAAATCGCGATGATGGTATCAGACCATATGAAAAACATAGAAAGCTAGGAGGATAAGGACATGGTGAGATTATATGACGGGGGCGTTTACCTGTTAAATGGAACAGAGATTGTAAATACCCCGGAGGAAGTAAAGGCTAAGACAGGACAGGAGGCGTCTTCTAAGACTCTGGCGAAGCAGACGATGGCATATAGTATTTTAGAGCAGCACAATATATCTGGAAATATGGACAAGCTTCAGATTAAATTTGACAAGCTTACATCCCACGATATTACGTTTGTAGGAATTATCCAGACAGCACGTGCATCAGGACTTGAGAGATTCCCTATTCCTTATGTGCTGACAAACTGTCACAACTCACTGTGTGCGGTCGGCGGAACGATAAATGAAGATGATCACGTGTTCGGATTGACATGTGCGAAGAGATACGGCGGAGTATATGTGCCGCCCCATCAGGCAGTTATCCACCAGTATGCCAGAGAGATGCTTTCCGGAGGCGGGAAGATGATTCTCGGCTCTGACAGCCATACCCGGTATGGAGCGCTTGGCACAATGGCAATGGGCGAGGGAGGCCCGGAGCTTGTAAAACAGCTCTTAAACAAGACTTATGATATCAATATGCCGGGGGTGATTGCCATTTATCTGGACGGTGAGCCTGCAAAGGGCGTGGGCCCCCAGGATGTAGCTCTTGCAATTATCGGAGCAACCTTTGGAAATGGTTATGTAAATAACAAAGTTATGGAATTTGTCGGACCTGGTGTATCAAAGCTCAGTGCAGATTTCCGTATTGGAATTGATGTAATGACTACAGAGACAACCTGTCTGTCCTCCATCTGGACAACAGATGAAAAAATACAGGAATATTACGAGATTCATGGAAGGGCAGAGGATTATAAGAGGCTGGCTCCAGGAGCAGCAGCTTACTACGACGGCATGGTATATGTAAATCTAAGTGAGATTAAGCCTATGATTGCGATGCCGTTCCATCCGTCTAATGTATATACCATTGACGAGGTAAATGAAAATACGAAAGATGTTCTTCATGATGTGGAGCAGAAGGCTCTTGTAAGCCTTGGCGGAGCAGTGGATTATTCCCTGCAGGATAAAATCCGTGACGGAAAGCTTTATGTGGACCAAGGAATTATTGCAGGCTGTGCAGGCGGTGGTTTTGAAAATATATGTGCAGCAGCAGATATTATAAGAGGGCGGTATATTGGTGCAGATGAATTTACGTTCAGCGTGTATCCTGCCAGCACGCCGATTTATATGGAGCTTGTGAAAAATGGTGCAGTGTCTGATTTGATGGCTGCAGGAACAATTGTAAAAACAGCTTTCTGCGGTCCGTGCTTCGGTGCAGGAGATACTCCGGCAAATAATGCATTTTCCATCCGCCATTCCACGAGAAACTTCCCGAACCGGGAGGGCTCTAAGCTGCAGAGCGGACAGATTGCATCCGTGGCTCTTATGGATGCTCGTTCTATTGCGGCAACAGCGGCGAATAAGGGCTTCCTTACTCCGGCGACAGCAGTGGATGTGGAATACACAGGAAAGAAATATCATTTTGACAGCAATATTTATGCAAACCGGGTATTTGACAGCAAGGGAGAAGCAGATTCATCTGTGGAAATTAAATTTGGGCCTAACATTAAGGACTGGCCGGCAATGCCAGCACTTCCGGACAATCTGATTCTCAAGGTGGTTTCCGAGATTCACGACCCAGTAACAACGACAGACGAGCTGATTCCATCTGGTGAGACATCCTCTTACCGCTCCAATCCTCTTGGACTTGCAGAGTTTGCACTGTCCAGAAAGGACCCGGCCTATGTGGGAAGGGCCAAGGAGGTACAGGCGGCGCAGAAGGCCATTGAGGCAGAGCAGTGTCCGGCAGAAGCATTTGAGGAATTAAAGACAGTTATGAATCGGATTCATGAGAAGTATCCAGACATTGACAGGACAAATGTAGGTGTGGGCAGTACCATATTTGCAGTAAAGCCGGGAGACGGCTCCGCAAGAGAACAGGCTGCTTCCTGCCAGAAGGTTTTGGGCGGCTGGGCGAATATTGCCAATGAGTATGCGACTAAGCGATACCGTTCCAACTTGATTAACTGGGGCATGCTGCCATTTATTACAGACGCGGGCCATGAGGCACTGCCATTTAAAAACGGAGATTATATTTTTGTGCCAAATATAAGAAGAGCAGTAGAAGAAAAAATGGACGTTATAAAGGCTTATGTAGTAAGAAACGGGCTTGAGGAGATGGAGCTAAAGCTTGGAGATATGACAGATAATGAGAGAGAGATTATATTAAAAGGCTGCCTGATAAATTATTATAGAGGGTAGCGGAAGACAGCTGGGGACGGGGTATTTTTAGAAATACCCCGTCCCCAGATTTCATTTTATCATTCTTGTACTGCTTGTAATAAACGAAAAAGCATGTAAAATAGAATTTAACAAAAATAATCAGGAAATAAATAGAGAAATAAAATGCAACACTTACCCTTTTTTATGACTCTAATATATAACAGGATAATTATCCAACAAAACAGCACATCCATGAGGGAGGAAGAGATATGAAATGCGATGCGAAGAAATTTGCGCAGATGTATGAAGCGGTTTACGTAGACCTGTATCGTTTTGCCCTCTGCCTGATGAAAAATCAGCAGGAGGCGGAGGATGCAGTCAGCGAAGCGGTCATATCTGCGTATGAAAATATTCGGAAGCTTCGTAAAGAAGAGTCTTTTAGGAGCTGGATTTTTACGATTCTTTCGAATATCTGCAAGAAGCGGTTACAAAAAATATCACAGGAGGTGCCTAAGGAACGCTCTTATTTTAATGAGGATCTGGAAGCAGATACTGCCGCAGGGGATACAGACCAGTCTCTTGCCATGGATGTAAGAAATGCATTTTTTATTCTTACAGAGGAGGAGCAGACGATTGTGGGTTTATCCGTAATCGGCGGGTATAACAGCAGTGAAATTGGGGGCATCCTTAGATTAAATGCAAATACCGTGCGCTCAAAAAGGAGCCGTGCGCTTGCTAAGATGGAATGTGTATTGCAGTGAGTCTAGAAAGAAAGGGGTAATTTTATGAATAAAAAGGAGCAGGATTTCATCAGGAAACTGAAGGGAAAGACAGATGATATAAAGATCCCGGACAGCGTAAAGCCGGAGCAGGTGGAGAAGCTTTTGAAGGAAAAACAGAAAAAGAAAATCAGTCCGTTCCGCATCGGAGCGCTGGCAGCGGCCTGTCTTGTCCTTGTGGCTGGTATTGCGGTGTACAAAAACAGCACCATAGGCGGACAGCCAGGGATAGCGAATATAGAGGAGAAGAAGGTGGAAATAAGCGAAGGAAAGACCGTGGTCTCTGCGGCGGATTATGATGAGGTATATGGCTATATTGAGCGGTACAAAGAGGAACAGGAAGAGAAGATGCGGTCGTATGAAGAGGGAACGGCTAAATCTAGCGCTATGGACGACGCTGGTACAATGGAAATTGCTCAGGAGGCCAGAAGTACAGAGGCGGAGGCCTTAATGGCGGAAAATGACAGTGGCGCAACTGCCGCTGCCGGAGGATACTCAGAAACCAATGTGCGTCAGGAAGGCGTAGATGAGGGTGATGTTGTAAAGACTGACGGAACCTATCTGTATATTTTAAAGGATAACAGAAAAGAAGTTTCCTTTGTAGATATCCGCGGGGATAAAATGAAGGAGGTGCAGAAGATTTCTGTAGAGGAAGAGCAGTGGATTGAAGAAATGTATCTGAACCCTGAAAAGAAAAGGCTTGTGCTTGTATGCAGCAGGTATGGCGAGAATAGTGCAGTACCTTTACTAAGGCAGGTGTATTCAAACGCCGGAGCGACAGAAGCAGTAACATATGATGTTACGAACCCAGAAAAGCCGAAGGAAATGGGCAGGATAAAACAAAGTGGATATTATCAATCTTCCCGGATGGCGGACGGCTATCTTTATCTTTTTAGTAATTACAGTGTAGCGTGGGATTTGATGGAAAAGGGAACGCCTAATACTTATATTCCACTTATTAATGATAGTACGATTTCTGAGAAAAATATCTGCCTTCCCCAGACTGGCACAGGACGTGAATATACGGTGGCAGTGGCAGTAGATATAGATAAGCCTGGAGAGGTGACGGACAGCAAAGCCATTTTGTCACAGGGAGGACAGCTATATGTAAGTAACAAGAATATTTATTATTATGAAACAATTTGGAGCTCATATTTAGGATATAACAAGGAGAGGACGACTATCCGCCGGATTGGATATAAGGACGGAGAGCTGACGCCAGGATCACAGGGCATAGTGGAGGGATATATTAATGATTCCTTTTCGATTGATGAATATGACGGATATCTGCGTATTGTGACTACGCAGGGAGACTCCAATGGAGTGTATGTGCTTGATATGGATTTGGAAGAAGTAGGAAAGATTGAGAAGCTGGCAAAGGATGAAAGAGTATATTCTGCAAGGCTTATGGGAGAGATTGGATATTTTGTAACCTTTAGGGAGACAGACCCGCTCTTTTCAGTAGATTTATCTGATCCGGAGAATCCGGAAGTTATCGGTTCCCTTAAAATACCGGGATTTTCTGATTACCTGCATCCATACGGGGATGGAAGGCTTCTTGGAATCGGCATGAATGTAGATGAGGAGACGATGATAACGGACGGGGTAAAGCTTACCATGTTTGATATTTCTGACCCGACAGATGTGAAGGAAGAGGATACGTATATTTTGGAAAATGTATACAGCACGGATGTTTCCTATAATTATAAGGCAGCTCTCGTGGATGTTGGAAGAAATATTATCGGCTTTGCCGGATATACAAATGGCGGACAGAATTATTATATATTTGAATATGACGAAAACAAGGGATTTATCTGTAATATGGAGGAGGAGATTAATGGAAATGCTTCCCTGAGTGCAAGAGGAGTCTATATTGATGACACTTTGTATGTGGTGCAGGGAAATATTGTGGAGGCATACAGCCTGAAAGAGTATGTAAAGGTGGATGACATCATTCTGTAGAAAAACATATAGCAGCTAAATATCTAAGAAAGGCTGCCGCCCTTAGAAGATCAAATGATTGTGGGCGGCAGTCTTTTACTGCATTAATATAGATGAGATTTATTATTTTATTGCAAAACTTTATCACCAGTGGTATAATGAAAAAAATATAGTATTTGAAATAAATTTTAATGAAAATTAGAGTGAAAACATGAAAAAATCAAAATCCATTTATCAGGAACTTTACAATTTCTTTCAGCCAGAGCAATATAAGGATGTTGTAAGAAACGGGCTTTTGGCAGATAACACAGACATAATAGAAAAAGTCTATACAGCCACCTTTTCTAGTTCTCAGGTATTAGAGAAAATAAAGCAGGATAAAGCCAAGAACTGCCTTTTATTTACGCATCATCCGGGCGCACAGCGTAAGGAAGGGGAAACGCCGGATGATTTTACTTTGGAGGACAGGGCATATATGCAGGAGCACCATATCAGTCATTTTAATCTGCATCTGCCTCTGGATAATGTAAATCCCTATTCCCCTGGTGTAAGCCTTGCAAGAGCATTAGGAGCAGTGCCGTACAAAAGCTTTTTTGAGGAGGGCGGTTCTGTAATGGGGCTGTATTGCAGCGTAATATGGACAGATGCCGGCGCTCTCTTTAAAGAGGCAGAGAAGCTTATGGGACATGCCTGCAGACTATATACATACGGCTCCTCATCCCTTGAAGATGGGAAAATTGCATTAGTGGCTGGCGGTGCAGAAGGGACGGATATTTACCGGGAGATGAAGGAGGAAGGGATAAATCTCTTTCTTACAGGTGTAGGCTCTAAAAACCTTCATTGGTTTGCGCCCTCTCATGAGGCTGCGGCAGAGACGGGAGTCAGTATTCTTTCAGCGGGGCATTATTCAACGGAGCAGTTTGCGCTTAAGGACATATGCAGATTTTTCCGTGAAAGAGGATTAGAGGCAGAGTTCATACCAGAGATACCACTTTTGGAGGACTTGTAGAATATGGAAGTATTAAAGACGATACAGGAAATCCTGCCGGGTCTTACAAGGACGCAGGCAAAGATTGCAGAATATATTCTGGCACATCCGGATGCCGTCTGTTTTTCATCTCTGAGGCAGGTGGCAGAGGAGGTTGGCGTGACAGAGACAACTATTTTAAATTTCTGCAAAAAAACAGAATTTGAAAGCTTTGCGGGATTGAAGAAGGCTATATATGCTGATATGCATGATAAATTGTTTTGGAATAAAAAGCTGGAGACATCCTCGAACCAGTATGATGCCGACGATAGCATGCTGATAAAGCTTAAGGCGAACCAATTGGAGACGCTTCAGTCAACGCTGGAGAAAGTGAATACTCCTGAGCTCTTTCAGTTTACGGAGGAGCTAAGTCATGCGGAGCACATCTATATATGTGGTCATGAGGTATCCTATACCATCGCTTCTAATTTTAGGAATAAGCTTATCAATACGGGAGCAAATACTATTCTGCTGGATGTAAATAATTATACAGAGGTTCTGGACGCACTAACCCATTATGGGGAAAAGGATGTTTTTGTATTAATTACCTTTCCTTTTTACTCGGTGCAGACTGTGGCAGTGTCCGATTACCTTGCAAGCGTTGGGACAACGGTGCTTGCCATCACAGATAAGCTGTCCTCGCCTATTGTGAAGAACGCGAAGAGAGTGCTCTTTTGTAACTCCAGGCATGTGATATTTCATAATTCGGTGATCCCGGTTATGGCACTCACAGATATTATTGCTTCTCTCTACCTGCTGCAAAATAAGGAAATGTTTCAAAATTATAATGAAAAGGTGAAGTGTGTAGAGACGTTTTTTGAAAAGTGTGCGGTACCGGCATACGAGTACGAGTATTTTTACAA
Organism: Lachnospiraceae bacterium; assembly: GCA_910575605.1. Classification (GTDB taxonomy): domain Bacteria; phylum Bacillota; class Clostridia; order Lachnospirales; family Lachnospiraceae; genus CAPEBR01. Next base: position 25,609 of record CAJTEW010000005.1, on the reverse strand, counting down.
TGATGAGTTTATAGAAAAGAAAATTTTATAAAAGGGGGAAGGAAAATGTATTTGATTAAAAATGTCCGTTTGTTTGATCCAATGCCTTGCGGAATAAAAGATATTCTGGTGGTAAATGACAGGATTGCAGCAATCGGAGAAAATCTTAAGCCGCAGCTTTCGGGAATCCGGGAGATTGACGGAAGCGGAAAGACCGCGGTGCCGGGATTTATCGACCAGCATGTTCATGTTACCGGAGGAGGTGGTGAGGGAGGGTTTAACTCACGGACACCGGAGCTTATGCTTTCATCAGTTATTAAGGCTGGTGTTACGACATTGGTGGGACTTTTGGGAACAGACTGCTATACGAAAAGTGTAGAGAATCTGGTTGCCAAGACAAAAGCACTTAAAAAAGAAGGAATTGGGGCTTTCTGCCTGACAGGGGCATATGTATATCCGCCGATAACATTAACAGGAGATGTGGCAAAGGATATCGTGTATATAGACGAAGTGATCGGCTGTAAGCTGGCAATTTCGGACCACAGATGTTCAAGACCGACAAAGGAGGAGCTAATAAGGCTTGCATCCGATATTCGCATGGCGGCCCTGGTTTCAGGAAAACCGGGAGTCCTGCATATTCATGTGGGATGTATAGGCCGTGTAATACGAGATATTATAGAGATTGTAAAGGAAGCGGAATTTCCAATCAGCCACTTCCGTCCGACTCATATGGACTATCATATTGAGGAAGCTGTAGAATTTATGGAGATGGGCGGCTGGAGCGACTTTACTGCAGAACCGGAGAAAACGGATGAGCTCTTTTCTGTAATAAAGCGTGCAGGCATCGAACGTATGACTGTAAGCTCAGACTCCAACGGAAGTATTCCCGTCTGGGATAAAAAAAGGGAAAATGTAGTAGATGTTAAGGTGGGTACGATGGAGCCTTTGTATGAGATTATCCGTAATCTGGTAGTAGACTTTGATGTACCTATGGAAAAAGCGATTCAGCTTATTACCAGCAATGTAGCAAAATCACTTAATATGTATCCCGAAAGAGGGACTCTTACGCCTGGAAGCCTGGGAGATCTGGTTCTTCTTGATGAAGAGCTTAAGATTGATACGGTTATGGCACATGGAAGGCTTATGATGAAGAACGGAAGACTTCTGGCGAAGGGCGCTTTTGAGGAGATTCCTTTAGACACGAAGGAGGAGTAGATATGCATAAATACATAGGTAAGCGGTTATTAATGATGATTCCGGTCCTGATCGGCGTATCTTTCCTGGTGTTCTTTATACTTGCCGTTTCTCCTGGAGATCCGACGAGAATGATATTGGGACAGCAGGCATCAGAGGAAAGTATACAGGCCATGAGGGAAGAACTGGGACTGGATAATAATCTGTTTGTGCGTTATTTTAACTATATGACTGATGTATTCAGGGGAGATTTTGGGACATCCTGGAAAACACAGCTTGAGGTACTTCCCCAGGTGCTTGGATATTTCCCTAATACGGTTATTCTGTCTATTGCAGGAATTTTAGTGGCTATACTTATAGGTGTACCAATCGGTATTTTGTCGGCAAAAAGACAATATACATGGGTGGACAATATTGCTACTGTACTTGGACTGATTGGAGTGGCAATGCCTAACTTTTGGCTGGGACTTTTGCTGGTTATGCTGTTTTCGGTTAATCTGGGATGGCTTCCGTCCTCTGGAATGGGAGAGGGGGCAGCTCTTCTGCCGAGCCTGATACTTCCGGCATTGACAATCGGAACAGGCTGTGCGGCAAGTATTATGCGTATGACCCGTTCCAGTATGCTTGAATCCATGCGGCAGGATTACATAGACACTGCCAGGGCTAAGGGGCTGAAGGAAGGCTACATTACCAGGATGCACATGTTTAAAAATGCACTGATTCCGATAGTAACCATTATCGGCCTGCAGTTTGGAATGCTTTTAGGAGGAGCGGCTCTGACAGAGACTATTTTCTCGTGGCCGGGGCTGGGGCGATTTATGATTGAATCAATCAAGGCAAAGGATATGCCTATGGTGCTTGGCTCTGCAATGTTCCTTGCCCTTATGTATTCGGTCGTAAATCTGCTTGTAGATATTCTCTATGCATATGTGGATCCGAGAATTAAAGCACAATATCACAGTATGGGAGGGAAGAAACGTGGAAGCAAACGCTTTGAAAAACAACACAGCTGAGGTTGGCCGTACAGAACAAGTGAAGGCCAGATCTCTGTGGGCAGATGCAGTTCGCCGGTTTAAGAAAAATAAGATGGCGGTTATCAGCCTGATTTTCCTTCTGGTGCTGGCGGGTATTGGTGTTACAACGCTTGTCATCGACTGGGCGACAGACAGCAGCATTTATGACGAAAAGGTGATTGACCAGAACCTTATGCAGCGTTTTGAAGCTCCCAGTAAGGAGCATGTTTTGGGACTTGATGAATTTGGACGCGATATTCTTCTGAGGATTTTGTGGGGAACTAGATATTCCCTGTTTATGAGTATTGCGGCAGTTTTGGCAGCAGGAATCTTCGGCGTTATGATAGGTGCAGTTGCAGGCTATTACGGAGGAAGGGTAGATAATGTAATTATGCGTTTGATGGACATTGTCCTGTCGCTGCCATACATGCTGTTAGCTATTGCGATTGTGGCGGCGCTTGGGCCTGGCCTGGTAAATGTGCTTATCTCTATTGCTATCGGCTATATACCGGAGTTCGCAAGAATTACAAGGGCCTCTGTCATGACCATAAGAGAGCGGGAGTTTATTGAGGCCGCAAAGGCAGTGGGAGCTTCAGATATGACTATTATTTTCCGCCAGATACTTCCTAATGCTATGGCACCATTAATTGTAGAGGCCACAATGGCGGTTGCGGGAGCGATTCTTTCTATAGCGGGCCTGTCCTTCTTAGGACTGGGAATTCAGCCGCCGCTTCCAGAATGGGGAGCAATGCTTACAAATGCCCGTGGATATATCAGGGATGCATGGCATATTACAGTGTTCCCGGGCCTCGCGATTCTGATTACAATTCTGGCTCTTAATATTATTGGAGACGGACTTCGCGATGCACTTGATCCGAAGCTCAAGAATTAGAAAGGGATAAGACATATGGATAATATTTTAGATATCAAGGATCTGGTTGTAAGATATGAGACGGAGGACGGCATAGTAAGGGCTGTTAATTCAGTAAGTCTTGAGCTTCCAAAAGGCGCCAGCCTGGGCCTTGTAGGTGAAACAGGAGCCGGAAAGACAACCCTTGCAAAATCTGTATTGAGACTGATACAGTGGCCTCCGGGAAAGATTGCCGGCGGAAGCATTATGTATCAGGGGGAGGATCTGACTGCTATCTCAGAAGATGCAATGTGTAAAATCAGAGGAAAAGAAATTTCTATGATTTTTCAGGATCCTATGACGGCTTTAAATCCTGTTATGACAGTAGGGAAGCAGATTTCGGAGGCAATTGCTGCTCATGAAAATGTGTCATCTGAACAGGCTGATGAAAAAATGCGGGAAATGCTCACTATGGTAGGAATCGACCCGGAGCGTGCAGGAGAATACCCCCATCAGTTTTCCGGTGGTATGAAGCAAAGAGTTGTAATTGCTATTGCGCTGGCATGTAATCCAAGACTTCTGATTGCAGATGAACCTACAACGGCGCTAGATGTGACGATTCAGGCACAGGTGCTGGAGCTTATTAAAAACTTAAGAAGCCGTCTTGGAACCTCAATGCTTTTAATTACCCACGATTTAGGAGTGGTGGCGCAGAACTGTGAATATGTTGCGATTATGTATGCAGGAGAAATTATAGAAAAAGGCTCTCTGCGGGACGTATTTAAAAATGGACTGCATCCATATACAAAGGGGCTGTTTGCCTCTATACCAAAGCTGAATGAGGATGTGGACAGGCTAAAGCCTATAGATGGCCTGATGCCGGATCCTGCCAATCTGCCGGAAGGATGTAAATTCCATCCAAGATGCAGCATGGCTAAGGAGATCTGCAGGTGTCAGATTCCAGAACAGACAGAAATCAGTCCGGGACATATGGTCTGCTGTCACTGCTTCGGAAGCCATAAGGATGCCTGGAAGGGAGAGTGATATTATGGGAAAAGAAAATTTACTTGAGGTCAGGCGTCTGAAAAAATATTTTTCTACAGCCGCAGGTCAGCTTCACGCGGTAGATGATGTAAGTTTTGAAATTGCAAAGGGCGAAACTCTGGGCGTTGTAGGAGAGTCTGGCTGTGGAAAGTCCACACTGGGAAGAGCGGTCCTGCGGCTCCATGAGCCCACATCAGGAGAAGTACTGTTTGATGGAAAAAATATTCTGGATTATGGAAAAGCAGAGATGAAAGCGCTGAAAAGAGATATGCAGCTCATCTTTCAGGATCCTTTTTCTTCATTGAATCCCCGTATGACGGTCAGTCAGTCTATTGCCCTGCCGCTTACGATTCAGGGTGTATATAAGAAAAAGGAAAAAGAGGCGCTTAATAAAAAGGTAAGAGAAATGATGGATCTGGTAGGCCTGGCACAGAGATTTGTTAACTCTTATCCTCACGAGCTGGATGGGGGCAGACGTCAGAGAATCGGTATTGCAAGAGCACTTGCATTAAATCCAAGGTTTATTGTATGTGATGAGCCAGTTTCAGCGCTTGATGTTTCTATTCAGGCACAGATTCTTAACCTGATGCAGGATCTGCAAAGAGACATGGGTCTAACCTATATGTTTATTACCCATGACCTATCTGTAGTAAAGCATCTGGCAGATAAAATTATGGTTATGTATCTGGGGATGGTGGTGGAGCACTGCGATGTAAAGCAATTATTTGCAAAGCCGCTTCATCCTTATACAAAAGCACTGCTGTCAGCAATTCCGGTTCCAGATCCGGATGTGGAGATGGATCGTATTATTTTAAAGGGTGAAATTAGTTCACCAATTGACCCGAAGCCAGGCTGTAGATTTGCGGGAAGATGTATTTATGCCACAGAAGCCTGCCACGGGAAGGATATTCCGCTTACAGAGACTGAGCCGGGGCACTATACAGCGTGTATTCGTGTAAAGGAGATAAATTAATTTATATTAATTTACTATAATATTAAAAAGGAGGACTATATTATGAAGAAACTATTAACAATCGTTTTGGCTGTCTGCCTTGTATTTTCAATTGCAGGCTGCGGAGGCGGCAAAGAAGGCAGCCAGGAAGGCGGAGACAGTAAGGGAGGAGAGGGAAGCGCAAAGGATACCTTAATATGGGTACAGGGAGCTGATGTTACATCCCTTGACCCTCATGTAGGTAAGGAGACACCGGCGGTTACCGTAACCTGTCAGATGTTCGACACACTGCTTACAATGGATGAGAACAATGAGCCCGCACCTCTGCTTGCAGAGAGCTATGAGCAGGTGGATGACAAAACATGGAAATTCAAGCTCCGGGAGGATGTAAAATTCCATGACGGCGAGCAGATGACAGCAGAGGATGTTGTATTCTCTATTAACAGAGCAAGAGAATCTAACTATGTATCCTATGTAATTGACGCAGTTAGTGAGGTAAGTGCAGAGGATGATTATACAATTATAATGAAGACAGAGGAGCCATATTCACCGCTTCTGTCAGCGCTTACTGTACCATTTACAGCAATTGTTCCAAAGCATGTGGTAGAGGCTGACGAGGAAGGCTTCCAGCTGAATCCTGTAGGAACAGGTGCATACAAGTTTACAGAGTGGAAACAGGGCGAATATGTAAAAATGGAAGCAAATGAAGACTATTTCCTAGGTGCACCTAAGACAAAAAATCTCCAGATGAAGGTGGTTCCAGAGGCTTCTCAGAGAGTTATTTCTATAGAAACAGGTGAAGCAGATCTGGCTTATGGTGTTTCTGCAAATGATGCTAAACGTGTATCAGAAGATGATAAGCTTCAGCTGTTTAAAGCATCTTCCCAGAGCGTTTCTTATCTGACGCTTAATGGAAATGATGAGCGTTTTGCAGATGAAAGAGTAAGACAGGCTATCCGGTATGCTATTGATAATGAGATGCTTGTAGAAACTATGCTTTACGGATCAGGAGAGCCGGCTTATTCCATCATTCCGCCGAATACTTTTGGATACTCTGAGAAGGTTGTTCCTTACGAATATAATCTGGAAAAGGCGAAAAAGCTGATGGCAGATGCAGGATACCCGGATGGATTTAAATGTAATTTGTCTGTTACAGATGATTCTGTAAAGGGCGAAATCTGCCAGGTAATTCAGAGCCAGTTAAAGGAAATCGGAATTGAATGTAGTATTCAGGTTAAGGAATACGGTACATGGATTGACGAGCTTGGAACAGGCTCTCATGAGATGTCCTTCACTGGATGGGTATGTGTAACAGGAGATGCAGATTATAATTATTATTCTCTGCTTCATTCTACACAAACTGGTTATCCGGGAAATGATGCATTCCTCCAGAATGATGAGGTAGATAAGCTGGTAGTTGAAGCAAGACAAACTGGTGATACTGCAAAAAGACAGGAGTGTTATGATAAGCTTGAGGAGCTTTTAGGAGAACTGTCTCCGTATGTTCCGTTATATTATGACAGCACTAATGTAGGCGGTACAAGTAATGTATCTGGCTTTACTCCTGATCCGAACGGCTATCACCGTCTGCGTAATGTTGAGGTAGCACAGTAATGAAATTAAGCGAAATGACATACTGGCAGACGGAAAAATATTTTCAGGAACATGATACGGTTATATTAACTGTCGGATGCCTGGAAAGCCACGGAAGCCATAATGTACTGGGTGTTGATACTTTAATTCCAGATAAGCTTGTATCTATGATAGAGGAACGGGTGGCTGTAGCCGCAGCTCCCGGAATCCCCTATGGTGTATGTGAGGACATGACAGGATTCCCGGGAACCATTTCTATTGGTGAGGACTGTATGTATCTGCTTCTCACCAGAATTACTGAGGGTCTTATTTCTCATGGAGCGAAAAAGATTCTGTTTCTTAATGGACATGGCGGAAATATTTCTACGATTAACAGGGTCTGTATTGAACTGAGCCGCAAAGGCGCTTTGGGTGTAATACTGAACTGGTGGATTATGGCCGGACAGCTGAATTCTGCATGGGCGGGAGGCCATGGCGGCGGCGAGGAGACGGCGGCTATGATGGCAGTCAATCCGAAGCTTGTATATTCTGGAGAGATGAGGGGACAGGAGCTTATCAATGATTTGGGAGAAAAGTTCCCCACAATGGGCTTTGATAGAGTGGAATACAAAGGAATTGGGATTCCGGTTCCAAGAGATGTTGTAAAATATACCACTAACGGCTGGATTGGTCCGGATGATCCGAAGGACGCCACGGAGAACTGGGGCAAGGAAATGCTGAATGAGGTTGCTGATTATATTGCATCATTTATAAGGGATTTTGATATGGCTTAGTGGAAATAACGGGCTGGGGAATCTAAATATATAACAGATTCCCCAGCCCGTAAATTTTTTGTATTGGATAAATAGACGGAATATTATACTAAAAATATACAATTAAAAAATAATTTGAATAAAAATTAAAAATAATATTGACAAATTAAAACGAATATGCTATCCTATAACCAATCCAAAAGAGATAACTCAATATCCTGACGAGAAAGGGAGTTGGTATTGTGATTTGGATAATAAGAGAAAAGGAGGCTTAATCCGTTGGACAATATAGCAGAAACAATAATTCAATATGTTAGTGGTATGGCAGATAACAGTTCCCATAGAATAAGCCTTATCCAGAGCGAGACAGACCGGTAAAGATGAATGAAAGAAAAGTCGGAGAGTAAGAACCGGAAAAGACAAATAGAAGATTCATATCTGTAGACATATTGAGAAGAATACCACATAGATATACCATCAATACCGAGGGGAGGTTTGGATCCGTAGATATGAGAGGCGGGTTGGAACCAGGGAAGAAGGTTAGGGAACATAGGAATCAGAGTGAATCCTCCGATTATTATAAATAAGAACAATAAAATTAAATAAAAGGCAGCCATTACAACGAGAAAGTTGTAATGGCTGTTTTAACGTTATATTAATTATTGTAATTAATTTTGTTACTGATATCTCGATAAGATGAAATTTAACATTTTTATTCGCTTATTTTTGACATTGTGTGTGCCATATGATAAACTTATATACGTGAAATTGTATACCTATGCGGGCGGCATATAATACATATTTTTAGGCTCGGATGGACTACGTCCGGTAAGGTATACTGGAGTAAGCATATTTTGAGGTGAGAATATTGGATAAGTATGAATATCGGGTAAAAACAGAACAAATGATGGAGTACATGGAGAAGCGCCAGTATAAAAAGGCAATGGAGATTGCAGATACAATTGACTGGCGGAGAGTTAAGAATGCTTCTATGTTGAATAATGTCAGCGAGATTTACGAACAGGGCGGGGAGATTAGAAAGAGTCGTGATATCTTGCTGGTTGCTTTTGACCGTTCTCCGGGGAGCAGGAAGGTAGTCTACAGGCTTGGGACGCTGGCACTTAGACTTGACGAGATTGATGAAGCGTCGGATTGTTATGAGGAGTTTGTGAAGATTGCTCCAAAAGATCCAAATCAATACATATTAAAGTACAAAATATTAAAAGCACAGGGTTCACCGCTTTCTGAACAGATAGCGGCTCTTTCTGATTTCAAAAAGGCAGAATATGTGGAAAAATGGGCCTATGAGCTTGCAAAGCTGTATCATGGTGCAGGAATGACGGCAGAATGTCTTGAAGAATGTGATGACCTGATTTTGTGGTTTAGTGAGGGAAAATACGTATATCAGGCGATGGAGCTTAAGATGAAGTATAAGCCTCTTACACCGCTTCAGCAGGAAAAATATGATGCTTATAAGGGAACCAAGCGTCCGGGAGGGGTTCGTCCGGACGCAGCAGTGCGCCCTGTTCCGAAGCCGAAGACAGAGCCGGCGCCTAAGCCGGTGAAGAAGATCGCACCGGATGCTACGATGGAATTTACTGAGCTTCAGGATGCTGTGTCAGTTGATGATCTTCTGGCAGGCTTCCCTATGGAAGGGGAGAATGACGTGGAATCGGATTCGACGAGAAGACTTCCGACGGGTGAGCTTAGCGATGCCTTGGCAGCTATGGAAGCAAAGAGCGAAGAGGAAGAGCTGGAGGAGAATTTCCAGATAGAAAAAGCAGCGGAAGAAGAGAGCCTGACGGGGACGAAGGCTAAAAAAAGTTCTATTACAACAGTGGTAAAGGGTGCTACGCTGCAGGAAGCGCTGGCAAATGGCGTATCTCTAGCAAATGGCATCAATCGGGAAGAAAAAAGGAAGATGGAGCAGAGAGAAGAGGAAATTCGCATCTCTGGCCAGATGAAGATAGAGGATATTCTCCAGGAGTGGGAAGAAAAGCAGAAGGTCAATGCAGAAGCGATTGAGTCTCAAAAAGAGAAGGATGAGAAAAGGCTTCAGAAAGAACGGGAGGAGTTAGAAGCCCGCAAGGAAGCAGAGAGACGAGAAGCAGAACGTAAAGAAGCAGAAGAAGTAGAGAAGCGGAAGAAAGAGGCAGAGGAAGCCGCGAGAAGAATTGCAGAAGCAGAAGCTGCAAGAAAGGCCGCAGAAGAAGCAGCGAGAAAAGCTGCGGAGGAGGAAGCCGAAAGGAAGGCTGCAGAAGAGGAAGCGAAGAAAGAAGCAGCAAGAAAAGCCGCAGAAGAGGAAGCCGAAAGGAAGGCCGCAGAAGAGGAAGCGAAGAAAGAAGCAGCGAGAAAAGCCGCAGAAGAGGAAGCAAAGAAAGCGGCAGAGGAAGAAGCAGCAAAGAAAGCTGCAGGAACCAAGAAGAAAAAGAAAAGCACTTCGAGAAAGACAAAGAAGGCTCCTATGTTATCGGATGATATTCAGCAGTTAGTAGATGAGCTGGAAGGACGTGTTGCAGAAGACGAGGATGAGGGATTTAAGGAAGGAGAGGAGCTGCAGCTTGCCCGGGCGGAATTAACAGAGGAAGAGTATCAGCTGGAGTTTAAATTTGGTGCTGATGAGGAATTTGATGACGGGTTCGATGATGGAAGTATTTTTGAAAATGAAATTGATATAAAAGAAAGTTTTGCTAAGGACGATGGGCTTAGCGAGGATGATTTTGATGAAGCAGACGAGGACGACTTCGACGAAGCAGATGAGCTTAATGAAGTAGACTTTGATGAGACTGGCTTCGACGAGGAAGATGACTTTGACGAAGATGAGTTAGACGAGAACGATGAGTTAGACGAGGATGACTTCGATGAGGATGGATTTGACGAAGATGACGAGTTTAACGAGGATGATTTTGACGAAGCAGATGAAGCGGACGAGGACGGCTTTGGCGAGGACGATGATTTTAATGAAGCAGACTTTGATGAAGCAGACTTTGACGAGGATGACTTTGATGACTTTGGCGAAGATGACGAGCTTAATGAAGCAGACTTTGATGAAGATGAGTTCGAGGAAGATGATTTTGAGGAAGATGAGATAGAGGAAGACGACTTTGACGAGGACGATTTCGATGAGGACGATTTTGACGGCGAAGATTTCTTTGATGATGAGCTTCCGGAGATAGCGAAGCCAGATATGGACGAACCGCTGGAGATTGAGGAGCCGTCAGAGGAAGAGATTCAGAAGAGGATTAAGAAGTCCAAGGGAAGCGGTGTTCCATTTGACACAGGTTTTGTTGTAACAGGAAGATATGATTTGAGCGCTACCAGCGAAATTGGTCTGAAGGCGGGCCTTACTGAGGAGCAGAAAAAGCTGTTTTCCTATTTTGTACCGGTCAGGGGCATGAGTGAACAGATTGTAGAGGTGTTGGACAATGATAGAAGGGCGCAGAGAGAAGGAACTTCAAAAACGGGTAATCTTCTTGTTATCGGGCGCAAAGGTTCTGGAAAGACAGTGCTTGCAGTTGACATTGTAAAGGCAATTCAGAAGCAGAGAAACTTAAAGCAGGGGAAGGTTGCCATTGTTACTGGAGAATCACTGAATAAGAAGGAGCTCTCAAATATCATCCAGAAGTTAAGAGGCGGAGCGATTATTGTAGAGAAGGCAGGAAAGCTTAATTCAAGAACAATTAAGGAATTAAATATGCTGATGGAGAAGAAGACAGGAGAAATGCTGTTTGTTCTTGAGGATCAGAGAAAGCCTTTGGAGCGGATATTGACAGCACACCCGGATTTCAAGAAAAAATTCACTTCTAGAGTGGAGCTCCCGGTATTTATTAATGATGAGCTTGTAACCTTTGGCCAGACTTATGCAAAGGAAAATGGATATAAGCTCGATGAGATGGGTATTCTTGCTCTTTACAGCCGGATTGATGTGATGCAGAGAGAGGATCATGCCGTGACAGTTGCCGAAGTAAAGGACATTATGGATGAGGCAATTGAACACTCACAGAAAGCAAACGTAAAGCATCTTGCAAGGCGCATGTTTGGCAGAAGTACAGATGAATCAGATAGAATCATTCTTAAGGAAGAGGATTTTAAAAATTAAGTGTTCGAAAAAGGAGGGTTTTGACAAAGAACTGTCAAAACTCTTTCTTTTTATAGAATTTTAACGTATAATAGAGATATATTTTTAGTGTAACACAAGGGGAACGAAGAAATGGGAAAAAAGAAAAAAGCATATGAAATAGGAGAGCTTGACAGCTATTTGTTTGGACAGGGAAATCATTATGAGATTTATAAAAAGTTAGGTTCTCATATGGTCACAAATGGAAAGAGGGAGGGTGTATATTTTGCTGTATGGGCGCCTAATGCCAAAAGTGTATCGGTAGTAGGTGAGTTCAATGAGTGGGACATGCATGCAAACCCGATGGTGCGGGAGGAGACGATAGGTATCTATACCTGTTTTATTCCAAATGTGTCGAAGTTTGAGATGTATAAATACTGTATAGAGACTCCATCCGGTGAATTTATTTTTAAGGCTGATCCGTATGCGAATCATGCGGAGCTGCGTCCGGGCACAGCGTCTAAGGTGGTTGATATCAGTCATTTGAAATGGACGGACAAGGCATGGCTGGATAAGAGAAGGACCTGGGTTCATACAGAGGAACCAATATCTATTTATGAGGTGCACATTGGTTCATGGATGAGGCATCCTGGATGCGAGGACGAAGGATATTATACTTACCGTGAGTTTGCGAAAGCAATTACCAAATATGTAAAGGATATGGGATATACCCATGTGGAGATTATGGGGATTGCGGAGCACCCCTTTGATGGTTCATGGGGCTATCAGGTGACAGGGTATTTTGCACCTACAAGCCGTTACGGAACGCCGGAGGATTTTGCGTGGATGATTAACTATCTCCACCAAAATAAGATTGGTGTTATTCTTGACTGGGTTCCGGCGCATTTCCCGAGAGATGCACATGGACTGGCTGACTTTGACGGAACGCCCACATATGAATATGCGGACCCGAGAAAGGGTGAGCATCCTGACTGGGGAACAAAGATATTTGATTTGGGTAAAAATGAGGTGCGTAATTTTCTGATTTCCAACGCTCTTTTCTGGATTGAGCAATTCCACGTGGATGGGCTTAGGGTAGATGCAGTTGCGTCTATGCTTTATCTTGACTATGGCAAGCAGGACGGGCAGTGGGTTGCGAATAAGTATGGCGGTAACCAGAACCTGGAGGCGGTTGATTTCTTTAAGCATCTGAATTCAGTTGTTCTTGGAAGGAATCCAGGGGTCATGATGATTGCGGAGGAGTCTACAGCATGGCCTAAGATTACAGGTGATGTAGAGGATGACGGTCTTGGATTCAGCCTGAAATGGAATATGGGCTGGATGCACGACTTTACAGAATATATGAAGCTTGATCCGTATTTTAGAAAGGATAACCACCATGCCATGACATTTGCCATGAGTTATGCCTACAGTGAGAAGTATGTTCTTGTTTTGTCTCATGATGAGGTGGTACATCTGAAGTGCTCCATGCTTAATAAGATGCCCGGACTTGGCTTTGACAAATTTGCTAATCTAAAGGCGGGATATGCCTTTATGATGGGACATGCAGGTAAGAAGCTTCTGTTTATGGGACAGGAGTTTGCCCAGCTTCGTGAGTGGAGCGAGGAGAGGGAGCTTGACTGGTATCTTTTAAAGGAGCCGGAGCATCAGGCAATTCAGAATTGGATGAGGGATCTGCTTCATTTGTATCGGAAGAAAAAGGCAATGTATGAGCTTGATCAGTCCTTTGAGGGCTTTGAGTGGATTAATGCGGATGATGCCTACAGAAGTATTTACAGCTTTATGAGACATTCAAAGGATAAAAAGAAAAATCTATTGTTTGTGATTAACTTTACACCGATGGAATGGGTAGATTACCGCGTGGGTGTTCCGAGGAAAAAGCAGTATAAGTTGATTCTGAACAGTGATGATGTACAATATGGAGGAAAGGGTGAAGAAAGACCGGTGATATACCGGGCACAGAAGCAGGAATGTGACGGAAAGCCGTTTTCCTTTGCATATAAGCTGCCGCCATATGGGGCTGCGGTGTTTGAATTTTAGAGCTTAAAAGGGAGTGCTGTGTGTTGCAGCACTCCCTTTTATACTACCGGATTGAGAGAATCCGCTTCATTCGTTTTTCGAAGATTCCATCATCTATCATTCCCTGCAATCTGCCGACAGGTGTATTTTTCTTGAAAAATACAAAGGCGGGAATAACATCAGCGTGATATTTTGCGGCAAGAGACGGAGATTCGCCAATATCCACTTCGCAGAATTTTATACGTCCCTTATAATTTTTTTCAATATCTTCTACAATTGGCTTCATCATAGCACATTTTCCGCACCAGACGGCGTAAAACAAGACAACAACAAGGGGTTCCTTAGAGGTTTCCTGCTCGAAATTTTTGGCTGTTAAATGCAGCATAAGTTTTAATACCTTTCCTTTCATTTCCGGCAGTCTGTGCCCGGATTCAGAATACAGTATACTTCACAAAAGCTTTTTTTAAAACAGGCCAGGTGTTTTGAAGGAGTCCGGCGATGATAGGTAAAAGCACACAGCTTCTGCTTTAAAGATTTTTTACATTTTCTGCCCATTACAGCCTCCGGAATCTATTTCTTACTGTTATTATATGCAGAAAGGCCAGTCGGATTGTCTTTTTGCGATTAACTTATAGATTGGATGATTCATGGAAGAAAATTTTTCTTCATATTCGGTCATGATATTTCCGGTGTTCATGGCAGTGTCGCGGTGTAAATCACGGGTAATGGCAATGGTTTTCCATATATCAGAGGCTTCAAGCGTATCGGCAGAAAAGTTAAATAAGTCTTTGTTATCTGTCTTAAACTCTATCTGCCCGCCGGATTTCAAAATATGGTCATACCTTTCAAAATATTCTGGAGAGGTAAGACGTCTGTGTGCGTGTCTCTTTTTTGGCCAGGGATCGGAAAAGTTCAGGTAGATGCGGCTGATCTCCTGCGGGGCAAATACTGTGTCTAAACCGGCGGCATCCATGCAGATGAACCGGAGGTTAGAAAGGGACATTATTCCGGAAGTCTGGGCTTTTCTGTCGGGTGTAAGCTTTTCTACTGCCCGTAGAAGAACGCTGGAATAGCGTTCAATACCGATATAATTAACGTCAGGGTTCTGCCTGGCCAGAGTCAGAAGAAACTGGCCTTTTCCCATGCCGATTTCTATATGGATGGGATTACTGTTCTGGAATATTTCCTGTGCCCATTTTCCTTTGTACGAGGTTTCACTTTTTATTACAAATGGACTTTCCTCTAGAACCCCGCCGGCGCGGGGAATATTTCTTAATCTCATAATGTTTCACGTCCTTTTATCTTAATTATTTAAACCTTTTTTCTGAAGCTTAATAGTTACTGTGGGCAGTAACGTTTAATATACCAAGTTTACCGTTTTATAGATTGAAAGTCAAACAATATAATTTGTTACTCAACATATGAAAAATAGGCGCTAATGATAAGTACAGCCTGGGTATGAGAAGAGGAAATAATTGGATAAATAGAGGGAATAAAAATTGCCGTTTCCACCAATGGAAAGAGCGAATTTTTTGTTGATTTTTACTATGGAAATTTGAAAAAAAAGTAGTATTATTATAACTGGTTAATTGTTACTTAAAATATGTAGGAATGGAGGCGGCATATGGATTCTGTTGTTGATAAACTTGCGGAGATTGAAGAGGCTGCGGAGGCAATTGTAAGGCATGCACATGACAAGAAGAGTGATATTGAGAAAGAGCTTCAGAAAGAGCGCGAGGAATTTGACCGGGAGACGGAGGAGAAGACCCGGGGCAGGCTTTTAGCGATTCGTCAGGAGAATGAGAAAAAGATGGATATTCTTCTTAAAGAGCAGCGTGAAAAAAATAGTTCTGCTATGGATGAGCTGAAGAAAGATTTTGAGCAAAATCATGCTGCATATGCCAGGCAGATTTTAAAAAAAATGATTGAGGTGTAGAGCATGGGAAACCTTATGTTATATAGTGGGATTGTAACAAAGATCCGTGCAATGCAGGCAAAGCTTCTAGGAGATAAGGAATATGAAGAACTGGCCGGCCTTGGAACTGTGCCGGAAGCAGTCGAATATTTAAAGGGCTGTTCTGCTTACTCTGAATATGTAGGTGAGATGGACATTTCTCTGTATCACAGAGGTAACGTGGAGAAGGTCATGTATCAGTCTCTCTTTGATGACTATTCGAGAATATTTCGTTTCTCAGGGATTAAGCAGAAGGAGTTCTTAAAGCAGTACTGGAAGAGGTATGAGGTGGATCTTATTAATTACTGTCTTCGTATTGTATTTAATCATTATGAGGTCCCGTTTGATCTGGAATATAAAAAGAGATTTTTTGACAGGTATTCTCAGATTTCTATTGACAGGCTGATTACATCTGGAAATATTAATGAGCTTGTAGATAATCTGAGAGATACGGAATATTATGGAGCACTCTCAAGAATCAGGGAATCAGAGAAAGGTACGCTGGTTGATTACGATTTAGCTCTTGATTTATATTATTTTTCAACCATGTGGAAAAAGGAAAAGAAGCTGCTTAAAGGTGATGAGAAGGAGTTGTTTTTAAAGGATTACGGGACAAAGATTGATCTTCTTAATCTTCAGTGGATATACCGTGCAAAGAAGTATTATCATATGCTGCCGCCGGATATATATGCCCTTACGATTCCATATCATTACCGCATCCGCGTAGATGAGTTTAAGGAGCTGGTGGAGACTCCGACAGCCGAGGAATTTGAGCGCAGGATGGCGGTATCTTATTATTCAAAGCGGTATAAATTAGAGGATGGGCGGAGTATAGAAAGGAAATATAAGGATGTGCTAAAGCATCTTTATCTGATGGACAGACGTAAGAATCCTTATTCGATTGCAACGATTAATACGTATCTTTTTCTGAAGGAAGAGGAGATAGATAAGCTGACGACAATTCTTGAATGTATCCGGTATGGACTGCCGAAGAGGGAAACGTTAGCGTACTTAGGAGGTGTTGTGAAGTGATTGTAAAGATGAAGTTTCTTAGCATCAGTGGTCCGAGGACAGATATTGACCGTGTGTGCGAAGTTTATCTTTCAAAATATGAGATGCAGCTTGAAAACGCTGTTACAGAGCTCAAGACTACAGATAATCTTCTGCCCTTTGTGGAGGTAAACCCGTACAAGGATCCCCTTGCAAAGGCAGAGCAGTTTGTACAGCTCTTACCGGAAGGAGATTTTCATGCAGACTTATCCCTTGATAAGGAGGCAGTCATAAAGCTTGTGCGTGACATGAATCACGACTATCTAAAGCTTGTCGAGAAAAAGGAGCTTCTTAAAAAGGAGAAGGATAATCTCACGGAGAAGGCTAATGTGATGGAGCCCTTTATGCCCCTTGAGCTGGATATCGGAAAGGTTATGAAATACCAGTATATGCAGGCTCGTTTTGGAAGAATCAGCATTGATTATTACCGAAGGCTTGAAAAATATCTATTTGGGGACTTAAATGTACTGTTCCTTGACGGAACAAGAAATGAGAATTATGTTTATGGCTGCTATGTTGCGGCAAACGCGGATATAAGCAAGGTAGATTCAATATTTAATTCTCTGCATTTTGAAAGAATTACCTTTGAACCGGGTTATATGGGAACTCCTGCTGTTGTATGTGAGGACTTAAAGCAGAGTATTAAGGAAATTAACCAGAAGATAAGGGAGGTTGATAAGGAGATTGATAATCTTGTAAACAGCCATGCCTCCCAGCTTCTAGGGGCAAGGAAGATCCTGGAAAGATTGTCTAATAACTTTGATGTCAGAAAGAAGGCAGCAAGAGTTGAGGAAGAGCAGTCAGAGACATATATTTTATGCGGCTGGATGGGCGAAGAGGATGTAGAGGCACTTTTAAAGGAAACAGAAAAGGACAGCAGGGTATTTATCATGGTGGAGGAGAATCGAGAGAAATATTTTGGAAATCCTCCTACAAAGCTCAAAAACCCTAAGCTTTTTAAGCCTTTTGAAATGTTTATACGTATGTATGGACTCCCGGCTCACAACGAGCTTGACCCGACCATGTTTGTAGCGCTTACTTATACTTTTATCTTTGGCGCCATGTTCGGCGATGTGGGGCAGGGACTGTGCCTGTTTGTGTCAGGGGGGCTTCTGTATCTGATTAAGAAGGTAAATCTGGCGGGTATTATATCTATTGCAGGCCTGTTTTCTACATTTTTTGGGTTTATGTTCGGAAGTATTTTTGGGTTCGAGGATATTATAGAGGCTCAGTGGCTTAGGCCTACAGAGGCCATGATGAATCTTCCGTTTGTGGGACAGCTAAATGCAGTATTCGTGATTGCGATTGCCTTTGGTATGGTGCTGAACCTTCTGGTTATGATATTTAATATTTTAAATGCAGCCAAGGCCCATGACCTGGAAAATATGCTGTTTTCACACAATGGACTTGCGGGATTTGTATTTTATGGATTTCTGGTGCTGACAATTGTTCTCTTTATGTCAGGGCATACAGTGCCGGGAAATGTACTTCTTATCATTTTCCTTGGAGGACCGGTTCTGTGTTTTATATTTAAAGAGCCGCTTGGGAATCTGGTAGAAAAGCGGAACAAGAAGATAGAAGAGAGTAAGGGAATGTTTATTGTACAGGCATTTTTTGAATTGTTTGAGACAATGCTGAGTTACTTTTCCAATACGATTTCCTATGTGAGAATCGGGGCTTTTGCAGTAAGCCATGCCGCAATGATGGGAGTTGTCCTTATGCTTTCCGGTGTGTCTGAAGGACATACAAACTGGGTAGTAATGGTACTTGGAAATATTTTTGTATGCGGTCTTGAAGGGCTGGTTGTAGGTATACAGGTACTGCGTCTGGAATACTATGAGATGTTTAGCCGTTTCTATAAGGGGAGCGGACGGGAGTTTAAACCCTTTAATGAGCAGAGTAAATAATAGAAATTATGTATAAATACGAGGAGGAACAAAATTATGTCATTAGCAGTAAAATTATTATTAGTTGCAGCACTGGTGCTGGGAATCATCATTCCGTTTGGTTATTTTCTGATTGGTGAGAAGACAAAGAGGCGTTATAAGAGAGCTCTTGGTGTAAATGTATTTTTCTATTTTGGTGCTTTTGTGATTGCATCAATCATGATGTTCGGCGGTTCCGTGCAGGCGGCGGATGCGGCAGAGAAGGCGGCAGGCATGGCGACCGGGTTAGGGTATATCGCAGCCGCACTGTCAACCGGTATGTCATGTGTGGGCGGAGGTGTTGCTGTTGCAAGTGCAGCAAGTGCAGCGCTTGGGGCTATCAGCGAGGATTCCAGTGTACTTGGTAAGTCATTGATTTTCGTTGGTCTTGCAGAGGGTGTATGTCTTTATGGACTTATCATCTCCTTCATGATTCTGGGTACATTATAAGATGAAGATGTATCTGATTAGTGATAATGTCGATACTCTGACGGGAATGAGGCTTGCCGGTGTGGATGGTGTTGTCGTTCATGAGAGGCAGGAGCTTCGTGAAGCGCTTGAAAATGCCATGGATGATAAAAATGTGGGAATTATTCTGCTTACCGAAAAGTTCGGGCGGGAATTCCCAGATTTGATTGATGAGATTAAGCTTATGCGTACCATGCCGCTTCTTATTGAGATTCCTGACAGACACGGGACCGGCCGTAAAAAGGACTTTATCACATCTTATGTAAATGAAGCTATTGGCTTAAAGCTATAGTGGGGCAGGTAAAATGAAAGAAGGTGATACGCTTGACGAAGCAGGAGAAAATAGAGCACATAAAGGATGCGGCCATGTTAGAAGCCAGGATGCAGGCAAACACAATTATCGGGCAGCACAGAAAAGCTCTTGAAAACATAAATGAACAGCACCGGGCAGAACAGGTACGTCAGTCGGAAACAAGAATTAAGACGGAAATAACGGCAGCAAGACAGCAGCTTAGTATGGCGGCTTCCAAGGCCCAGCTTGAGCAGAAAAGGGAGCTTTCGAAGACACAGAAGAAATTTAAAAAGGCTCTTTTTGCAGAGGTTTCAGAGCTGCTTTCGGATTATATGAAGACAGAGGAGTATAGGAAAACGCTCATTACTTATATAGAGAAAGCGGCAGCATTTGCAAACGGCGAAGCCATGACACTTTATATTAATCCGACAGATGAAGATAAGAAAAACTGGCTTGAGGAGCATACAGGTATGTCGCTGACAGTAAGTAAAGAGGATTTTACAGGCGGTGTACGTGCAGTCATTCATGAGCGTAATATACTGATTGATTATGCCTTTAAGGGTGCCATGGAGCGGGAGTATCAGAAGTTTGCATTCAAGGGAGGTTCGGGCATTGGAGTCTAAAAATATTGGGAAAATATATGGAATTAACGGTCCCGTTATCTATCTTAAGGGAAAGACCGGATTTAAAATGTCCGAGATGGTATATGTGGGCGAAGAAAGGCTGGTGGGCGAGGTCATTTCTCTTGATAAGGATATGACTACCATTCAGGTTTATGAGGAAACGTCAGGACTTAAGCCTGGGGAACAGGTGGAAGCTACGGGCGCGGCTGTGTCTGTGACACTTGCTCCGGGAATCCTGAATAATATATTTGACGGAATTGAAAGGCCTCTTGAGAGTATTGCCGAGAGCGGCGGTGCATTTATTACAAGAGGTGTCAGTGTGGATTCTCTTGACACAGAGAAGCTGTGGGATACTCATATGATGGTGTCGGAGGGAGATATTGTCCACGGAGGCACCATTATAGCAGAGGTTCCAGAGACCCATGCCATTCTGCATAAATGTATGGTTCCTCCTGATGTGGAAGGGACAGTTGTGCGTGCAGCAGAGGATGGACAGTATACAATTAAGGATACTCTTGTAGTTGTGGAGCTTAATGACGGCTCCAGGAGGGAGCTGTCCATGACGCAGCACTGGCCTATTCGCATGCCGCGGCCGGTGCATCACAGATATTCGGCAAATGAGCCCCTTGTTACGGGGCAGCGTATTCTTGATACTATGTTTCCGATTGCAAAGGGCGGTACGGCTGCGATTCCGGGAGGATTCGGAACCGGAAAGACTATGACCCAGCATCAGATTGCAAAATGGGCGGATGCAGATATTATTATTTACATCGGCTGCGGGGAGCGTGGAAATGAGATGACACAGGTTCTGGAGGAATTTTCGGAGCTTGTGGACCCGAAAACGGGCAATCCTTTGATGGACCGGACAACACTGATTGCAAATACGTCAAATATGCCGGTTGCTGCCCGTGAGGCGTCTATTTATACAGGTCTTACACTGGCAGAGTATTACAGGGATATGGGGTATGATGTAGCGATTATGGCGGATTCTACTTCCCGTTGGGCGGAGGCTCTGCGTGAGCTTTCCGGACGTCTTGAGGAGATGCCGGCGGAGGAAGGCTTTCCGGCATATCTAGCTTCTAGATTATCTGCCTTTTATGAGCGTGCCGGAATGATGCAGACCTTAAACGGGGGAACAGGCTCTGTATCTATAATCGGTGCAGTATCGCCTCAGGGCGGTGATTTTTCGGAGCCGGTTACCCAGAATACAAAACGTTTTGTACGGTGCTTCTGGGGACTGGATAAGTCACTGGCCTATTCCAGACATTTTCCGGCGATTCACTGGCTTACAAGCTACAGTGAGTACCTGCCAGATCTGGCGGGGTGGTATTCGGATCATGTTTCTCCGAAGTTTGTTGATTACAGAAACCGTATGATGACGATTCTGAATCAGGAAAGCAGCCTGATGGAGATTGTAAAGCTTATCGGAGGGGATGTACTGCCTGATGATCAGAAGCTGATTCTGGAGATTGCAAAGGTAATCCGTCTTGGATTTTTGCAGCAGAATGCTTTCCACAAGGATGATACCTGCGTTTCTATGGAGAAGCAGTTTAAGATGATGGATGTTATCCTGTATCTATATAAAAGGGCAAGGAAACTGGTTGCCATGGGCATGCCTATGTCTGTGCTAAAGGCCGAAGGGATTTTTGAGAAGGTAATTGCAATCAAGTATGATGTGCCCAATGATAATCTGACGATGCTGGATTTTTATAAAAAGGATATTGACGAATTTTATGACAGAGTTATGGAGAAGAATGGATAAGGGAGGGACCGGATATGGCAATAGAATATTTAGGACTTAGTAGTATTAATGGCCCTCTTGTTGTGCTTGACGGAGTGCAGGAGGCGTTTTTCGACGAGATTGTAGAGTTTGTCGTGGACGGCAATATAAAGAAAATGGGCCGTATTGTGGAATTGAATGAAGATAAAGCTGTTATACAAGTATTTGAAGGGACGGAGAATATGTCTCTTACAAATACGCATACAAGGCTCAGCGGACATCCAATGGAGGTGGCTGTATCACCGGATATGCTGGGAAGGACATTTAACGGAATCGGAATTCCGATTGACGGGCTTGGCTCCTTAGGCTCAGCGGATAAGAGAGATGTAAACGGCCTGCCTCTGAATCCGGTACGCCGGGAGTATCCGAGAAACTATATCCGCACAGGCATTTCCGCAATTGACGGACTGACAACGTTGATCCGGGGACAGAAGCTTCCGATTTTTTCGGGAAATGGTCTTCCCCACGACCAGCTTGCAGCCCAGATTGTAAAGCAGGCATCTCTTGGTGATAACTCGGATGAACAGTTTGCGGTTGTTTTCGGCGCCATGGGTGTAAAGCATGATGTAGCGGATTATTTTAGGAAAGCATTTGAGGAAAGCGGCGTCTCAGACCATGTGTGTATGTTTCTTAACATGGCAAATGATCCAGTAGTAGAGCGTCTGATTACGCCGAAGGTGGCGCTTACAGCTGCGGAATATCTGGCATTTGAGTGTAACATGCATATTCTTGTTATTTTGACAGACATGACATCCTTTGCAG
This sequence comes from Lachnospiraceae bacterium, assembly GCA_910575605.1. Taxonomy (GTDB): domain Bacteria; phylum Bacillota; class Clostridia; order Lachnospirales; family Lachnospiraceae; genus CAPEBR01. Next base: position 3,281 of record CAJTEW010000005.1, on the reverse strand, counting down.
AAGCTATGCGTGAGGTGTCCTCATCAAGAGGCGAGATTCCGTCAAGAAAGGGCTACCCGGGATACTTGTACAGTGAATTTGCAACACTCTATGAGCGCGCCGGTATTGTGGAGGGCTCGAATGGTTCTGTTACACAGCTTCCGATTCTGACAATGCCTAATGATGATATTACGCATCCGATTCCTGACTTGACAGGATATATTACAGAAGGTCAGGTTGTTCTTGATAGGAATCTCCACGGACAGTCTGTTTATCCGCCAATCAGTATCCTTCCGTCACTTTCCCGTCTTATGAAGGATGGTATCGGAAAGGGATATACAAGGGAGGACCATCAGGACCTTGCAAATCAGCTTTTCTCTGCTTATGCAAAGGTAGGAGAGGCGAGAAATCTTGCCTCTGTTATCGGTGAGGATGAGCTGTCGCCCATTGATAAGCAGTATTTGAAATTTGGAGAAGAGTTTGAGAAGCGGTATGTGGGACAGGGGCCGACAGAAAACAGGACGATTATGCAGACACTGGACCTTGGATGGGAGCTTTTAAGCCTTCTTCCGAAGGAGGAGCTTGACAGGATTGATACAAAGCTTATTGAAATCTACTACCCAAAGAAAGAGAACGAGGGGGCATAGTATATGGATCCACGGGAATTTCCAACCAAAGGAAATCTTATGCTTGCTAAGAATTCTCTTGCTCTTGCCCATCAGGGCTATGACCTGATGGATAAGAAAAGGAATATTCTTCTCAAGGAGCTGATGACGCTTATTGATGAGGCAAAGAATATCCAGGAGGAGATAGACAGCACATTTACAAAGGCATATTCCTGCCTGCAGCGTGTAAATATTGAGCAGGGAATCAGTAAGGTGCAGGAGCTTGCATTTACGGTTCCTATAGAGGAGTCCATCCGTATCCAGACAAGAAGTATTATGGGTACGGAGATTCCACACGTGAAATACGATGCGAAGCAGAACGACTTGACGTACTCTTTTAGTACCACATCAGAATCAATTGATATCGCCAGAGAAGCCTTCCGTGAGGTGAAGGATTTGACAATTAAGCTGTCCATGGTGGAAAATTCAGCTTACCGGCTGGCGGCGAATATTAAAAAGACGCAGAAGCGTGCAAATGCGCTTAAGAATATTACGATTCCGATGTACAGCAGACTGGTGTATACGATTAATAATGCATTGGAGGAGAAGGAACGTGAGGAGTTTACAAGACTTAAGGTGATTAAGAAGATGCAGGGGTAAGCCAGATTGGGGACGGGGTATTTTTAAAAAGTGCCTGTCCCCACCTGGGTTGGGGACAGGCACTTTTTAAAAATACCCCGTCCCCGATGCTTTCGCAGCCAGTTCTTTTAATGAGATTTTATAATCTGCCATCAGCGGCAGGTTATTTTTATTTTCAAGACAGTCAGTTACAAGACAAACTTTTACACCTAGTCTCTGTATACTCGTATCCTCTTCCACATCATTTCCAATCATAAGACATTCCTTTGGATTCAATTGAAAGCGCTCTATCAGCTCTTTAAAGTACAGGACATTTGGCTTTGAGTAGTGATAGCTTTCATAAGTAGTGATTTCTTCGAAAGCTTCCGGGCTAAGTCCGGCCCACCTCATCCGGTTATAGGTGGCGCATTGCGGGAAGATGGGATTAGTAGCAAGGTAGAGCTTTAGTCCGGCGCCTTTAAGGGTATGGATAAGTTCAGCCGCATGAGTGGTGGGGTGTGTAACCTTAATGACTTGATTGAAATCGTTGTTGTAAAAATCAAGGAGCAGTGGTTCCATTTTTTCTCTTTCTATGGGAATAAGTTTCGTGAAACAGTTCCAGAATACTTCTTCATTGGTGTGTTCCCCGTTATTTTGTACCATAGCGCCCACGCCCTTCCAGATGGCGGAAGTAAGAGCCTCTGGCTTGATGTTGTGGGGAATAAAATAGCGGGAAAGAAGAGTCATATAGCATTCTACGAATTTGTCCTGCGACATGGGGAGCAGGGTGCCGTCTAAATCAAATAATATGTGTTTTATCATAAAATCCTCCGATAATCTGTATTTTTTAATTAGGAATAACAGCCTGTTTATTCAGGTAATTATAAGTATATTAGCATAAATAAAAAATGTAAATATTATTATTGGCTTAAATGGGGAGAAAATGATACTGATATAGCTTGCGGCTTCCATCATCGTTTAACGCATAAGGCGGCGTATAACTACTGGAATCAGAGCAATGAATCATTTATATTAAATCAAGCATAGGAAATAAATAATGGAATCTCCGGCGGAAAGCATGTAAACATAAAAAAACACAAAACAACAGACATCCACGCAGTATACGTAGCAGTCAAAGACGGAATGGAAGGGAAAGCTCTTGCAAGATGAGGAATGAAGTGCAGCGTAGCCATAATTGCCAGCAGAAAAGTAATAATATCTAGTATAAGGAAATTTCTTCCGATAATTCCGGTGTAAGTGTAAAAAAAAGTAATAATACACAGCATACCGCATAAAACGGCAAGAAAACGGTAGAAAAAATAGGAAGCTGCATTTGGTTTTTTACACATATAGTTCCACAGAGAGTAGAAAAGAAAGGGGAAAAATAAAAGCTTCAAATGCTCCCAGACGGATTCATTAACCGGACAGAAAAAAGCTACAAATGCACTGCCTGTCCATTGGTACAAAAAGTGATTGAGGGTGCCTGCGGCTGCGATAAAGGCAAAAGCAGGCAAGTCCTTTCTTGAAATATATTTACTTAGCATATGGGGCATGACCTTTCCTCCCAAACAGATGATATTTTAAGTTGTTAAAAATAATGTAATAGTATAATATATGGGTGATTCGAATAAAATATGAAATATATTAGAAAAACAGGCAAGCATTTTGCGACAGAATCAGGCGTGAAAATGGGTATGAGATATAAAAAATGTACAAAAATAAAAAAACTTGGAAAAATTAGAAAAAATAGCTTGCAATCCCTGGAAAATTGTTATATAATAGCTCTTGCGTTAAGAAAATATTAGTTATGCGCGATTAGCTCAGCTGGCAGAGCACCTGACTCTTAATCAGGGTGTCCAGGGTTCGAACCCCTGATCGCGCAGTCAAAATCACTGTTTTTGGAGGTAGCTTAAACTCCGGGGATGGTGGTTTTTTTGTGCGGAGATTGCAGTTGGGGACGGAGTAAAATTAAAAAGGGGCTGTCGGGAAATAGATAGTTCTAAACAGGGGCAGGTGTGACTCGTATGAGTCACACCTGCCCCCTAAAATTTCCCCATAAAAAGAGAAAAAGATGGCTAA